>CAVQDJ010000018.1:0-282574 GCA_963711285.1 uncultured Gammaproteobacteria bacterium
CATTGTGTACCCACAGCGTCGCGACCTCTGCGAACTCGCGTCATCAACGCGGACGCCATCGACAACGCGTCAGCGACAAATTCGCAGCGCGCAAGGTCTAGGCGCTACCCGATGATCCTCGGGCAAAGCAAAACGGGGCGGCCCGCTCTCGGACAACCCCGTGTGTGCTCCTTGTCGAACATGGCGGAGTGGACGGGACTCGAACCCGCGACCCCCGGCGTGACAGGCCGGTATTCTAACCAACTGAACTACCACTCCTAGATTCAAGCTCTGTCGTGGTGGGTGCTGAGGGGTTCGAACCCCCGACTTTCGCCTTGTAAGGGCGACGCTCTCCCAACTGAGCTAAGCACCCAGGTGAAAGCCGGTTAGTTTACGGCATCCTTGAGGGCTTTGCCAGCCTTGAACCCGGGCAAGTTTCGAGGCCGGGACCTGTACCGCTTCCCCGGTGCGCGGGTTGCGCGCCATGCGCGCCGCGCGCTGCCGCACCGAGAAGTTGCCGAACCCGGCAATGCTCACGACGTCGCCCTTCTTGAGGCCGTCGCTGATCGCTTCGAAGACCGCATCGACCGCGCGTGCCGCCGCAGCCTTGGAGATGTCCGATGCCGCGGCAACGGCGTCGATGAGTTGCGCCTTGTTCATGCTATTGTCTCCAATGTCGGACAGCAAGCGCGCTCGCAGGACGCTGTCGAAAGCGCCACCATTGCCGAGTCGCACTCGCGAGCGGCTAGTGTCGTGGTCGCCAATATGGGCTGTCAAGATATGCGGTCGCACGCGTCAGTGTCAGTGCGTCGGCGCGCAGGTTGCGTCGGCACGGCGAGCCGACTGCGTCATCCTCGGCCGTGTCGTCGTGTGGCGACCCTTCGGCATCTCTCGTCGCACTTCGCATCGCCGGCTTCTGCATCGGCTCGACCGGGCACGTGCTCCAGCGCGACCTCGCAGCACCTCGTCGATCCACTTCACCGGGCGGATCTCCAGCGGCTCCTTGATGTTGTCCGGGATCTCCGACAGGTCCCGCTCGTTCTCCTCCGGGATCAGCACCGTCTTGATGCCGCCGCGCTGCGCCGCCAGCAGCTTCTCCTTCAGGCCGCCGATCGGCAGCACTTCGCCGCGCAGCGTGATCTCGCCGGTCATCGCCACGTCGGCGCGCACCGGGATGCCGGTCAGCGCCGAGACCAGCGCCGTGCACATGCCGACGCCCGCGCTCGGGCCGTCCTTGGGCGTGGCGCCCTCGGGCACGTGGATGTGGATGTCGTGCTTCTGGTAGAAGTCGTGCGTCGATGCCCAGCGCTCGCGCGCGGCTGCGCACCACGGTCATGCGCCGCCTGGATCGACTCCTGCATCACGTCGCCGAGCTGGCCGGTGTGACTGGTGCTTGCCCTTGCCCGGCACGACCGCCGCCTCGATGGTCAGCAGCTCGCCGCCGACCTCGGTCCAGGCCAGCCCGGTGACCTGGCCGACCCGGTTCTCCTCCTCGGCCCGGCCGAAGCGGAACTTGCTGCACGCCCAGGTACTTCTCGAGGTTCTCCGGCGTGACGACGACCTTGGCCGTCGTCGTCGTTGAGCATGCACGTTCTTGCACCACCTTGCGGCAGATCTTGGCGATCTCGCGCTCCAGGCTGCGCACGCCGGCCTCGCGCGTGTAGTAGCGGATGATGTCGCGCATCGCCGCCTCGGCGATCGCCGAGCTCGCTCGTCCTTCAGGCCGTTGTTCTTCATCTGCTTGGGCACCAGGTAGCGCTGCGCGATGTTGACCTTCTCGTCCTCGGTGTAGCCCGGACAGCCGGATGACCTCCATGCGGTCGAGCAGCGGCGCCGGGATGTTCAGCGTGTTCGCGGTGGCGACGAACATCACGTCGGACAGGTCGTAGTCGACCTCGAGGTAGTGGTCGTTGAAGGTGTGGTTCTGCTCCGGATCGAGCACCTCGAGCAGCGCCGAGGACGGATCGCCGCGGAAGTCCATGCGCCATCTTGTCGACTTCGTCGAGCAGGAACAGCGGGTTGCGCACGCCGACCTTGCGCCAGGCTCTGCACGATCTTGCCCGGCAGCGCGCCGATGTAGGTGCGGCGGTGGCCGCGGATCTCGGCCTCGTCGCGCACGCCGCCCAGCGACATGCGCACGAACTTGCGGTCCGGTCGCCCGGGCGATCGACTGGCCGAGCGAGGTCTTGCCGACGCCCGGCGGGCCGACCAGGCACAGGATCGGCCCCTTGAGCTTGTCGCACGCGCTGCTGCACGGCCAGGTACTCGAGGATGCGCTCCTTGACCTTCTCCAGCCCGTAGTGGTCCTCGTCGAGCACCGTCCTCGGCCTGCGGCGAGGTCGTGGCTGATCTTGCGTGCGCTTCTTCCACGGCACGCTGACCAGCCAGTCGATGTAGTTGCGCACGACGGTCGCCTCGGCCGACATCGGCGACATCATCTTGCAGCTTGTTCAGCTCGGCCGTCGGCCTTGCTCTTGGCCTCCTTGGGCATGCCCGGCTTCTCGATCTTGCTGCTCCAGCTCCTCGATCTCGTTGCGGCGCCTCGTCCCTGTCGCCCAGCTCCTTCTGGATCGCCTTCATCTGCTCGTTGAGGTAGTACTCGCGCTGGCTCTTCTCCATCTGCCGCTTGACGCGGCCGCGGATGCGCTTCTCGACCTGCAGCACGTCGATCTCGCCCTCGATCAGCGCGAGCAGGTGCTCGAGCCGCTCGCGCACGTCGACAGATCTCGAGCACCGCCTGCTTCTGCTCGAGCTTGAGCGCCAGGTGCGCGGCGATGGTGTCGGCCAGCCGGCCGGCGTCGTCGATGCCCGACGAGCGAGGTCGAGGATCTCCGGCGGCACCTTCTTGTTCAGCTTGACGTACTGCTCGAACTGCGCGAGCACCGAGCGGCGTCAGCGCCTCGACCTCGCGCTCGTCGTCGGCTCTCGGCCGGCATCGGCGTCGACCTCGGCGACGAACAGTGCTCGGTCGTCGTCGAAGTCGCTGCGATGCGCGCGCGCTCGCCGCCTTCGACCAGCACCTTGACGGTGCCGTCGGGCAGCTTGAGCAGCTGCAGGATGCTCGACGACGCGTGCCGATCTCGTACATGTCCTCGGGCTCGGGCTCGTCCTTGGCGGCGTCCTTCTGCGCCACCAGCAGGATCTGCTTGTCCGCGCTCCATCGCGCGCTTCGAGCGCCTCGATCGACTTCTCGCCGCCCGACGAACAGCGGGATGACCATGTGCGGGATAGACGACGACGTCGCGCAGCGGCAGCAGCGGCATCGTGCATGGGTCGGCTCGACAGTGGTGTCAGGTACGCTGCGGACTCGCTGGCAGACCCAGGCGTTGCCGCGAGACGCATGACGGTCAGGCAATGGCGACGACGTCGCATCGAAGCAGTATGGTGGCCGCACGCCGGCATTCAAGAGCGCGGCCGATCGGGCAGCTCGCCGACGGCTGGCAGTGCGCTCAGTCGGACGCTGCGCGCTTGCTTGTCGCTCGTCGATAGATGAGCAGCGGCTTGGTCTCGCCCTTGATGACGGCCTCGTCGACCACGACCTTGGTCGACGCTCGTCCATCGACGGCAGGTCGTACATGGTGTCGAGCAGCGACGTTCTCGAGGATCGAGCGCAGGCCGCGCGCGCCGGTCTTGCGCTCCATCGCCTTGCGCGCGACCGCGCGCAGCGCCGTCCTCGCGGAACTCGAGCTCGCACGCCCTCCATCTCGAACAGCCGCTGGTACTGCTTGGTCAGCGCGTTCTTCGGCTCGGTCAGGATCTGGACCAGCGCGCTCCTCGTCGAGCTCCTCGAGCGTCGCGACGACCGGCAGCCGGCCGACGAACTCGGGAATCAGGCCGAACTTGATCAGGTCCTCCGGCTCGACGTCGCTGCAGCACCTCGCCGACGCGCTTGGCGTCGTCCTTGCTCTTGACCTCGGCGCCGAAGCCGATGCCGCCCTTGCTCGGAGCGGTTGCTCGATGATCTTCTCGAGGCCGGCGAAGGCGCCGCCGCAGATGAACAGGATGTTCGCGGTGTCGACCTGCAGGAACTCCTGCTGCGGGTGCTTGCGCCCGCCCTGCGGCGGCACCGAGGCCACGGTGCCCTCGATCAGCTTGAGCAGCGCCTGCTGCACGCCCTCGCCCGACACGTCGCGGGTGATGGACGGGTTGTCGGACTTGCGCGAGATCTTGTCGATCTCGTCGATGTAGACGATGCCGCGTCTGCGCCTTCTCGACGTCGTAGTCGCACTTCTGCAGCAGCTTCTGGATGATGTTCTCGACGTCCTCGCCGACGTAGCCGGCCTCGGTCAGCGTGGTGGCGTCGGCGATGGTGAACGGCACGTTGAGCAGCCGCGCCAGCGTCTCGCGCCAGCAGCGTCTTGCCGGAGCCGGTCGGGCCGATCAGCAGGATGTTGCTCTTGGCGAGCTCGACCTCGTCGACCTTCAGCCCGGCGCTCGAGCCGCTTGTAGTGGTTGTAGACCGCCACCGAGAGCACCTTCTTGGCGCGCTCCTGGCCGATCACGTACTCGTCGAGGATCTCGTTGATCTCGTGCGGGCGTCGGCAGCTTGCTGCCGACGCCGGCCGCCGGACTTCTCCTGGATCTCCTCGCGGATGATGTCGTTGCAGAGCTCGACGCACTCGTCGCAGATGAACACCGACGGGCCCGGCGATCAGCTTGCGCACCTCGTGCTGGCTCTTGCCGCAGAAGGAGCAGTACAGCAGCTGTCGCCGTCGCCGCCCTTGCCCTGCTTGTCGTCTGCTCATTATCGACTCCTCGTGGCTGGCGCCTCGTCTGACGCCGATATAGCCCGGTAGCGCCGCAGCTGCAATCCGTAGCACGCTAGCTGCCGCGTCTAGGCTCGTCCTGCCGGACTGCGGCACGCCGCGATCCAGCACCTCGTCGATCAGGCCGTACTCCACGGCTTCCTCGCCGCCCATGAAGTTGTCGCGCTCGGTGTCGCGCTGCGATCTCGCTCGAGCGGCTGGCCGGTGTGCTCGGCCAGGATCTCGTTGAGCCGCTCGCGCGATGCGCAGGATCTCCCTGGCGTGGATCTCGATGTCGGTCGCCTGCCCCTGGAAGCCGCCCAGCGGCTGATGGATCATGATCCGCGAGTTCGGCAGGCAGTAGCGCTTGCCCTTGGCGCCGCCGGCCAGCAGCAGCGCGCCCATGCTGGCCGCCTGGCCGATGCACATGGTGCTGACGTCGGGCTTGATGAACTGCATGGTGTCGTAGATCGCCAGGCCCGCGCGTGACCGAGCCGCCCGGCGAGTTGATGTAGAGGTGGATGTCCTTGTCCGGGTTCTCGGACTCCAGGAACAGCAGCTGCGCGACGACCAGGTTGGCCATCGTGGTCCTCGACCGGCCCGACCAGGAAGACGATGCGCTCCTTGAGCAGGCGCGAGTAGATGTCGTAGGCGCGCTCGCCGCGCGCCGACTGCTCGACCACCATCGGCACCAGGTTCAGGCGCCTGGGTATCCATCGCAGACATGCGCGATCTATCGGTCATCGGGGCGCTTTCCTTTAAGCGGGCGCGGATTTGCAGCGGGCCGACAGTGCGTGGCCGAGCGCAAACCGGCTGCCGGGAGCCTCCGCGAATGCGGACACACATCCCCGCAGCGCTTCGCGGGAGACTTCGTAACTCACTGAATTAAATGAGAAATCTCGGAACAGGACGTAGAGTGTCTCAGGACGTCGACAGTCTGCGCCGGATTCATCAGAGCGTCAAACGAGCTGGCCTCGTCGGCAACGGTCGCGCGGCCCGAGGATCCACTCGACGACCGCCTCCTCCAGCACACCCGACTCGATTTCGCCAAGCCGGTTGCGGTCGCCGTAGTACCAGGAGATGACTTCCTGCGGCTGCTCGTAGGTCGACGCGATGCGCTCGACGCGCTCGCGCACCGTCGCCGGGTCGGCCTTGATCTCGTTGCGCTTGACGAGTTCGGCGAGCAGCAGACCCAGCGACACGCGCCGCTGCGCCTCTTCTTCGAACATGTCCGTCACGCAGTTCCAGCGATTCCGGGGTCCATGCCCTGCTGGGCGAACTCCTGCTTGCGCTGCTCGACCAGGCTAGCGCGCCTCCTCGGTCACCAGCGAGGCGGGCACCTCGACCGGGTTGGCCTCCAGCAGGGCGTCCATCACGCGCTCCTTGGCACGCGTACGCACCGCGTCCTCGAGTTCGCGCTCCATGTTGCTGGCGAACTTCCTCTGCGAAAAGCGTCGATGCCGCCTTCCGAGACACCGAACATCGCGGCGAACGCATCGTCGACCTCTGGAAGCACGCCCTCCTCTATGCAGCGGTTCTTGCAGCCGGTGCCGAATCTGATACCAGGCGCCCTGATTCTGCGGCTCTTCCTGACACCAGACGATGTCTTCAGCGTGTTGTATTGCTTTAAAAGTGCCGCGTATTCAGGAATCGGGAACGGATACAGCTGTTCGATGCGTACAATCGCGACGTCGTCGATTCCGTGAACCTGCCGGGCATCGAGCAAGTCGTAATAGACCTTGCCGCTGCAAAAAACAACGCGCCGCGTCTTTTTCGCTTCGAGGTTTTCGACTTCGGCAATGACAAGCTGAAATTCGCCCGCCGAAAGCGACGTCAACGGTGATACCGCCACTTTGTGGCGCAACAGGCTCTTCGGTGTCATGACGATCAGCGGCTTGCGCGATACGGGCGCACCATTTGCCGCCGCAGCATGTGAAACATCTGCGCCGGTGTCGACGGCACACACACCTGCAGGTTGTGCTCGGCACACAGCTGCAGGAAGCGTTCCAGGCGTGCCGAGGAATGCTCCGGTCCCTGCCCTTCGTAGCCGTGCGGCAGGAACAGCGTCAGGCCACAAAGGCGGCCCCATTTCGCCTCGCCGGAGCTGATGAACTGATCGATGACCACCTGTGCGCCGTTAACAAAGTCACCAAACTGACCTTCCCAGATCACCAGCGTGTTCGGTTCGGTCGTCGCATACCCGTACTCGAATCCGAGCACGGCCTCTTCGGATAACAAAGAGTCAATTACGCGAAAAGCATCAGGGCGATCGGCAAGCTGTGCAAGCGGTATATATTCGCGGTTGTTCACCTGATTGTGCAATACGGCATGGCGATGAAAAAAAGTGCCGCGTCCGCAGTCCTGACCCACGAGCCGGCAGTCGAAACCGTCACGGATCAGCGCTGCATACGCCATCGTTTCAGCGAAACCCCAATCCATGTCGATCTCACCGGCGGCCATGCGCCGGCGCTCATCGATAATCCGCTGTACGCGTCCGTGAAGCTTCATATCGGGCGGTACGGTCGTGATGGCCTCGCTCAGGTCTGCAGTGGTCGCCGGGCTTATCGTCGTGTCGACCACGTCTTCCCAGTGCGCATTCGCGAACGGGCTCCAGTCCACCGTGAATTCATTACCAATCATACCGAGCGATGACTTCGGCACCGGTTCGCCGCGATCAAGCCGATCGCGGTATTCATCCTGCAGCTTCTCGACGCCCGCTGCCGTAATAAGCCCGTTCTCCACAAGCGTGTCTGCGTAGATCTTACGCGTCGTGTCGTGGCCGCGGATCTTGGCGTACATGATCGGCTGCGTGGCGGCAGGCTCGTCTGCTTCGTTGTGGCCGTGCCGGCGATAGCACACGAGATCGATGACGACGTCTTTCCTGAATTTCTGGCGATACTTCAATGCCAGCCGGGTGACAAACAGGACTGCCTCCGGGTCATCACCATTTACATGAAAAATCGGCGCCTCGATCATCTTCGCGACGTCGCTGCAATAGTCCGTCGAACGTGCGTCTGACGGTCTGCTCGTCGTGAATCCGATCTGGTTGTTGACGACAACGTGAACCGTACCCCCGGTGCGGAAGCCGTTGGTTTGCGACATCTGAAATGTCTCGGTCACGACACCCTGACCCGCGAATGCAGCATCGCCGTGGATGAGTACGGGCAACACTTCCTGCCGCTCTATGTCGCCTCGCCGTTGCTGGCGGGCACGAACCGACCCTTCAACTACCGGATTAACGATCTCGAGGTGCGACGGATTGAACGCGAGCGCTATGTGCACGTTGCCGCCCTGAGTCTTCATGTCGGCCGAGAATCCTTTGTGGTACTTCACGTCGCCGGAGCCCTTGAGCTCGTCGAGGTCATAGTTACCTTCAAATTCCTCGAACAATTCCTCTGGTGACTTGCCCAGAGTATTGACGAGTACGTTGATTCGGCCACGGTGCGCCATGCCGATGACGATTTCGCGAATTCCCGAAGCGCCTCCCTGTTGAATGAGGTCGTCTAGCAGCGGGATCAGGCTGTCGCCGCCCTCGAGTGAAAATCGCTTCTGGCCGACATAGCGCGTGTGCAAATAGCGCTCGATGCCTTCGGCGCTCGTCAGCTGTTCGAGTATCCAGAGACGTTCTTCGGTGGTCAGCGTGTCTGAAGCGGCACCCTGTTCGAAACGTTTGCGCAGCCAGAGACGCTCACGTGCGCGCGATATGTGCGCGAATTCCGCACCGATTTTGCCGCAATAAATGGACTTGAGAAGCGCGAGGATGTCGCGCAACCGCATGCGTTCATTGCCGGTGCCCGCGAGCCCTCCGGTAAAGAACTCGCTATCCATATCGGCTTCGGTCAGCCCCAGGTAATCGAGCTTCAGGACGCCTGGGACCGGACGGGCCATCAGGCCCAGCGGATCGATGTCGGCGATCTGGTGTCCACGCAGACTGTATACCTGGATCAGGCGTGAGACGGCCGCCTGTTTTTCGCCAGATGTGGCGGCCTGGCGCGAACCCGAAGCCGCGACGCGCGCCCGACGGCGGCCACCATTGCGTGCGTTCTGCAACAGATCCTCGCGAATCGCGGAATGCGCGACTTCGGTATCGGGCGCGCCGAGTGTGTCAAAGTAATCGCCCCACCCGGCCGGCACCGAGTTGCGATCCTGCAGGTAATTCTCGTACAGCGCTTCAATCGCCGTGGCATTGCTGCCATAGAGCGGTGTCGAGGCGTACTGTTCCTTGAGCGAATCAGTCATCGGATGGCGGCAATTCGGGGGCCCGCAGACCCCGTTATTGGTGCGTAACTCCGGCTAGCGAAAAAGGTGGGCTAGTTTAGCCGAAGCTACTGATATTGGGAACGGAAAGGACGTCACATATCCCGGATTAGATGGACGAATTCGTAGCAGATAAGGCACGCATACAGACTGAACGTAATGGTAAGAAATATACCGATACGCATTCGATTCATAAAACGGGCTTTTGCCAGAAACACGAGGACCAGGATACTCGTTCCTGTCATGGCCATTTTGCTGACCGCAAATGCAGTCGTTCCGTGACCAATCATGGCCGCCATGATCGGATTCGCTTCGATCATGCCGCGTTCCAGCAACTGCAGGGTCATGAATGCGTCGGCACAGCTCAGGAGCATTGTGCCGATCGCAAGAAAGAACAGCCAGGGATGGTGCCAATCGAGGAACCGGACTTCTTCGTCTTCACCACGGCGCGGATTGTGGCGCCTCGAGCGCGTGAAGCCGTAATAGACAGTGCGCCACGAAAAAATCCGACGGTCGGTCAAAGACCTCTGCTCGACAATCGCGTCACTCATGTCCATCCGCGCCTCGCTGCATTAGTCATCCCCACTATCGTCTGTGACTTCGAGTAAATACGCGATCAGGTCGTTGCGATCGCCCTCTTTCATGACGCCCGCAAATGACATGCGATTGCCCGGCAGGAACCTCGCGGGTTGTGCCAGCCACGCGTCCAAAGCAAGCGGTGTCCATACAAATCCCGCTGTGGCAAGCGCATCTGAATATGTAAAACCCTCGCCGCGGCCCGCGGGCTTGCCGAAAATGCCGTAGAGATTGGGTCCGATCAGGACAGCGCCACCTTTTTCGAGGCTGTGGCATGCCCGGCAGACCTGTGCCTGGGTCTTGCCATTGCGGCGATCCGTATCCACGTAGCGAGGGTCAGACAGGTAGTCGCTTGCCGTGGTAACAGTCTGTTCGCCCAGCGTCCCTGCCGTCAAAACGGCCGCCTGCGGCTCAGGGTCCCGTGATCGGTCCGGCGCCTCGCCGCCGCCACATGCTACAACCAGCCCCCCTGCAAGCATCCACCCAATCAATTTGGCGCGTATCATCCGGTCCTCTCGTCATGCCTTCTATCGGGCAGTTGCACCATTTTTAACAAAAAATTCCGCAAATTGTTGTATAGCATTCCGACAATCGCTGGAGCCTGTCCGGGTAACGGGCGATAATTGATTTTATGCGACGACAATTGAAGACGCGCCGATGAAGGGTTACACCGCCGTCCTGCCCAATGGCGAGGCCATGATTTACAGCGACCGCAAGCGATGGCTTTGGATTTTGTCGGTAGTGTATCCACTGCAACCATTCCTCGGCATCGGGCTGCACTGGATCACAGGCAATGAGTTTTTGCTGCTGCTGCCGCTGGCCATAAATTATGCTATCGGTCCGCTTCTGGATTGGTTGTTGGGCGAGGACCGCAACAACCCGCCTGAAGAAGTCGTCATGAAGCTGAGCCAGGATCATTATTACCGCTGGCTAACTTACGTCACTGTGCCGCTGCACTACGTCACACTCATTGCCGCCGCCTGGTACGCCACGTCCCAGGAATTGAGCTTGTGGGGTGTGCTTGCGCTAGCCGTCGTTGCCGGCCTGACGGCAGGGCTCGCAATCAATACGGCCCACGAACTTGGCCACAAGAACTCGAAGATAGAGAGGCTGCTCGCCAAAGTCGTGCTTGCGGTTCCGGGCTACGGGCACTTCACGATCGATCACAACCTCGGCCATCACCGGAACGTCTCCACACCCGGGGACCCGGCCAGCGCCAGGATGGGTGAAAGTATCTACAAGTTTGCACTGCGCGAAGTGCCCGGCGCGTTCGCAGAGGCCTGGGCCATCGAGAAAGACCGATTGCAGCGCCGCGGCAAGCCAGGCTGGCATCCGAGCAACCAGATATTGCAGTCCAACCTGCTGACGGCACTGCTGATCATAGGCCTGATCGCAGCATTCGGTTGGATCATGCTGCCCTTCATGCTCGTGCACAACGTGCTCGCATACTGGCAATTGACCAGCGCCAACTACGTCGAGCATTACGGTCTGCTGCGACAAAAAGACGAGAACGGCAAATACGAGCGCTGCGAGCCACATCACTCGTGGAACAGCAATCACATAGTCAGCAATCTCTTATTGTTCCACCTCGAGCGGCACTCCGACCATCATGCCAACCCTTTGCGGCGCTACCAGGCGCTGCGGCATTTCGATGACGCCCCGCAATTGCCGAACGGCTATTTTGGCGCCTACCTGCTGGCCTATGTTCCGCGACTATGGTTCCGCGTCATGGATAAGCGCTTGCTCGGACTGCCCCATGTGCAAGGCGATCTCGACAGGGTAAATATCGATCCCGATGCGCGCGCGTCGATATTCCTCAGGTACGGGCACGCCAAAAAGCGGGAACCGACCATTAGCTAGAAAGTCGCTGTCGTGTGATCTGGCGCACAGAACCCGCTGTGACACCCGTTTACGCTGCACGGGAATCGATTCGTTTGGGCAAACGGGTGAAATATGAATACTTTCAAGAGCATGGCCAGCGTAACGCTGCTGTCACTTCTGGCTTCGGGCGCCGCGAGCGCCGATGACAGCGAATGGGGCGTCGGCGTCAAAGCCGGCACGCTTGGACTTGGCGTCGAAGCACGCTGGTCGGGCCTTCCCTACGTCGACTTTCGCATTGGTGCAAACGCCTACACGCTGGATTACAACAGCCGTGAGGCCGGCATCCGGTATGACGGTGAAATGGATCTCGAGACATTTTTCGCAACCGCCAACTTCCATTTCCCGCTAAGCCCTTTCCGGCTGACCGCCGGCGTATTCGCGAATGGCAACGAGCTGAATGTGGTGGGTGACGAAACCGGTACCTACAATTTCGGCAGCGACCCCACCGACTGGACTCAGGCCGAGGTCGGCATACTCTCGGGCAATACATCTTTCGGCAGCACCGCGCCGTACGTGGGCCTCGGTTTCGACTTCGAACTCTTTGGCAAAGCCGGACTGAATTTCGACGTCGGCGTGCTGTTCCAGGGTGAACCGGACGTCACGCTGGCATCGGTGGGCGGTACCCAATCCGGTAACCTGCGCGATTTGCTGGACGCCGAGGAACTGCAGCTCGAAGATGACCTGAGCGACTACAAGGCATACCCGGTAATTTCGCTGAGTTTCGTTTACAACTTCTAGGCGGACTACTTTACGAGCCTCCGCGCGATGGCAAGCATTGCGCGGAGGCTTTTTTCTACGTCTTCTTCGGTCGTTGCCCAGCTGCTCACGCTGATGCGCATCGCCGTCTTGCCATGCCAGACTGTGGCACCACACCAGCATGTGCCATCACGTTGAATCGCCTCGATGACTTCGCGCGTCTTCGCATCGTCGCCGAACGCAACAAGTACCTGATTAAGCACAACGTCGTTTAGAACGTCGAAGCCTGCAGCAGAAAATCCAGCTGCGAATCGCCGCGCATGTTCGCAACATCCATCCACGAGTTTCTCGACACCGCTTCTGCCGAGTGAACGCAGTGCCGCCCAGATGTCGATGCCACGCCCCCGGCGTGACAACTCGGGCGTATAGTCTGACGGATTCCGATGTTCGGTTTCGGTAATCAGATAGTCGGCCGTGATCGCCATAGCCGATGCAAGGTCCGCCGCGTTGCGGACAAATGCGATGCCACTGTCGTAAGGAACGTTCAGCCACTTGTGCGCATCGGTTGCCCACGAGTCCGCGTTTTGCATGCCGTCCGTTAATGAACGGCGTGTATTTGAAACGGCCGCCCATAAGTCCGAACGCGCCGTCGACGTGCACCCAGGCACCCGACCCTTTCACGGCATCGCAAATCTCACCAATGGGATCGACTGCGCCCGTATTGATGTTGCCTGCTTGTGTGCAGACGATCGCCGGGCCTTTGATCGCCGGCAACTCTGCGGCGATCATGCGACCCTGATCGTCTGTCGGAATACGTATAACGCGATCGCGACCCAGCCCGAGCATGCCGAGCGATTTGAACAAAGTCGGGTGAGCCTCATCACTGACGATCAGCGTTACCGGCGGTGCGCCGATCAGACCATCAGACTCGACGTTCCAGCCGGCATCCGCGAACACACGATGCCTGGCGGCCGCAAGCGCGGTGAAATTAGCAACTGTCGCTCCCGTGACGAAGCCGCCGCCAGTCCCGGCCGGCAGTCCGAACAACTCGGTGAGCCAGTCGAGCGCAACCTGCTCGAGCGTCGCCGTCGCGGGCGTGACCTCGTGCATGACAACATTTTGATCCCATGCGGTCGACAGCCAGTTCGTCGCAACCGTTACCGGTAATGAGCTGCCGATCACAAAGCCGAAAAAACGCGGGCCCGCCATGGCAACGCTTGCCGGTGAGCCGATTTCGTCGAGCATCGCAATCACCTCTGCATCGTCGCAACCATTTGCCGGCAGCGGCTCGATGAAGCGGCTCACGGCGGCCGCGGCATCCTGTGACGGCGCAACACTTCGATCGCCGCAGATTTCGCGGTAGGCAATGCCTCGCTGCGCGGCATCCTCGAGTAGTTTTCGTGTTTTGCTATCGTCGCTCATTATCGAATGCCGTTCTCAGCGCCTATACCGTTACTGCCATATTACTGCGATGAAGAAGTTCGTCCTTGCGAACCACGATCAATGCGACGCACACAATCAAAAGAATCGGAATCGGAATCCACATCAGGCGATACCAGCCGAAATAGTACATGACGGTGCCCGCCAGTAATGACGCCGTCGCCGACGTGCCGAATACGAGAAACTCGTTTACGGCCTGCGCCCGAAATCGCTCGGCCATCGAATAGGTATAGGTGAGCATTGTCGTGCCTCCGACATAGAGAAAATTCCAGCCGACACCGAGCAACATCAGCGCCCACCAGTAGTGCATGACAGTCTGTCCCTGCAATCCAACGATGGACGTCGCTAGCAAACCCAGGGCACCAATAAACATCATACGCACCACGCCGAGTCGTTCGATCAGGAATCCCGACGACCAGTGACGGCACGTACATTCCGAGTACATGCCCGCGGATCACATTCGCGGTAGCCTCGACGGAGTACCCATCGTTGATGTGCATGCTGAGCGGCGTGGCAGTCATTACAAGCGTCATGAGTCCGTATCCCGCCGTGCCTCCAAGCACGGCGACGAGGAAAAGCGGCTGTCTGATAATGTCCGCAACAGGTCGTTCCGATTTGACGATCTGCGATTCGTGCTCGGCGGACATCGGCTTGAGCATTAGAAACAGTATCGCCTGCAGCACATAGATGGCCGCGAGTCCGAGCATCGTGCCCGAATACTGCACGCCACCAAACCATTCTCCACCATGCTTTGCGAGTTCGGGGCCCACGAATGCGCCGCCGATTGCACCAACCAGGACGAAGGAAATCGCCCGCGGCACATACTTTGCCTCGACACTTTCTGCAGCGGCATAGCGATACTGCTGCGTAAAAGCCATGTTGATACCGAACATTGCCGCAGCAATAAGAAATAATAAGAAACTCGACTGCGTTAATGCCCACGCTGCCGTTACAACAGCAACAGCTGCTGAGACCGACGCCATTGCAAAACCTTTGCTTCGGCCTATCGTTCGCATCAGCATTGTCGCCGGGACCGTTGTCGCAGCCGTCGCAAGAACAGCAATCGAAATCGGCAATGTTGCCCAGGCCATTTCAGTCGTCAGCGTAGCGCCGATGATGCCACCAAGAGTCACGAACACGATCGATCCGGTTGCCGAGATCAACTGGCATATGATGAGGATGATCAGATTACGATGCTGCATTGCCCGTATAATGCGCAAGATGTCAGACGACGTCATCATTTCGGACGACATTGCGATCCCGCTGGACGAGATCGAACTGACCGCTGTTCGTGCCCGGGGCGCCGGCGGGCAGAACGTCAATAAGGTCGCATCGGCAATTCATCTTCGTTTTGATATCAGGAACAGTGCGTCACTCCCCTCGCGAATCCGCGATCGGCTGTTGGCGCTCGATGACAGACGCGTGACCGCGGACGGCGTTCTGATCATCAAGTCTCAGGAACATCGCACGCAGGAACGCAATCGGCGCGCGGCCCTCGATCGGCTACGCGATATTGTTCAGTCGGCGCTTGTCGAGCAGAAGCCGCGCAAGAAGACCCGGCCGAGCAAACGCATAAAAGAGCAACGTTTGGCTGGCAAGAAGCATCGCGCGGAAATCAAGAAGTCCCGTGGCCCCGTGCGGGATGACAATTAGACCGGCTTCAGCGTGCCTCCCGTGCCGCATCAGGGGCTTTTGACCGGCTAGTTGTTATTTTGGTAACATGGTAACACTACAAAGACAGGGACATGGCCATGCCAAAGAAAGTCGTTACGCGAACCCAAACAGGGGTCCGAATCGAATCGTCCTTACTAAAGGTACTTAAAGGACTCGCCGAATATACGGATCTCACACTTGGTGATCTGCTTGAGGGAATCGTGCTGCATAGCTTTGAAGGCAAGGCGCCGTTCTCGAGCGACACCCAGAAAATAATTGCACAATTGAAATCGGTCTATGGCTGCAACCTCACCGCGAACGACAGCCACATGCTCACGGAGGAAAAGCGATGAACGCAGCAGCGGTACCGCAATTCACAGTTGCTGCGTTTGAGGATGGTATGCTCGACGTCGACGCATTTGATCACGAGGCGCACGTTTACGTGGCCTGGCTGTACCTCGAGGAGCTGCCGCTGCTCGACGCGATCGCTCGCTTCTGTGCGGCCCTGAAAAATCTAACAACGAAGCTCGGTGTTCCTGGCAAGTATCACGAGACCGTTAGCTGGTTCTTCATGATGCTGATCGCAGAACGCCGCCAGCACGTGGCGAGCAGAGACTGGTTCTCGTTTCGTCGCGCTAATAGCGACCTGTTTGACCGTAATGACAGCATCATCAATCGTTACTACAGCAAGGACTTACTTGGCAGCAAACAGGCGAGAGAGTCGTTCGTCCTGCCCGACAAGCTGGTAGATTAGCGCTCGATCAGAACAGCCCCTCGATCCGCCCTTCTTTGTTGACGCTGATGTTGTTCGCGGCCGGCATCCGCGGCAAGCCCGGCATTGTCATGATCGCACCGCACACGACGACGATGAACTCGGCACCTGCCGCGAGTCTTACCTCGCGAATGGGCACGACATGTCCGCTCGGCGCGCCCAGCAAATTCGGATCGGTCGAAAAGCTGTACTGGGTTTTCGCCATGCAAACCGGGTATTTTCCGTAGCCTTCCTTTTCAAACTGAGTGAACTGCTCACGGACTTTCTTGTCCGCGATGATGTCATCGGCACCGTAGATGTGGGTCGCAACTCGCTTCGTCTTCTCCCACAACGACAGTTCGTCCGAATAGAGAGTTCGAAACTGCGCGGCGCCGCTGTCTGCCAGTTCGGTAACCCGTTCTGCAAGTTCAGTTGCGCCGGCACCGCCATCCGCCCATTGCGTACAGTTCACTGCCTGCACGCCAAAGGTCTCGCAGTACTCTTTGACAGCATCGACTTCGGCATCTGTGTCAGCTGTGTAGCGATTCACAGCGACGACGGAGGGAACGCCGAACTGAGCGAGATTGCGCAAGTGTCTGCCGAGATTCTTGAGACCCGCTTTGAGTGCCTCGACGTTCTCCTGACCAAGATTGTCCTTTGCCACACCACCCTGCATCTTCAGCGCCTTGATCGTCGCCACCAGCACCACGGCATCCGGCTTGAGGCCGGCCTTGCGGCACTTGATGTTGAAGAACTTCTCGGCACCGAGATCCGCACCGAACCCTGCCTCGGTGACAACATAGTCTCCGAGTTTGAGAGCCGTGCTGGTTGCCATAACCGAATTGCAGCCGTGCGCGATGTTCGCGAACGGACCGCCGTGCATGAGTGCGGGGTTATTTTCCATGGTCTGCACCAGATTCGGCTGCATCGCGTCCCGCAGCAATGCCGTCATTGCGCCCTGCGCGCTGAGTTCGCGGACAGTCACGGGCTCATTGCTGCGCGTATAGCCAAGCACGATGTTGCCGAGGCGATTCTCGAGATCCTCGAGATCCGTGGCAAGACAGAAGATCGCCATGATCTCGGACGCCACGGTAATGTCGAATCCCGCTTCGCGCACGACTCCGTTGTTATAGCCGCCCAGTCCCGAGGTAATGGTCCTCAGCGCCCGATCGTTCATGTCAACGACGCGCCGCCAGGTTACGCGGCGTGGATCAATATTGAGTTGGTTCTCCCAGTGCATGTGGTTGTCGATAAGTGCCGAGAGCAGATTGTGCGCGGCGCCGATCGCATGGAAGTCGCCCGTAAAGTGAAGATTGATATCGGTCATCGGCACGACCTGGGCGTAGCCGCCACCCGCCGCGCCGCCTTTCATGCCGAAACACGGTCCCAGACTGGGTTCGCGCAGGCAAATTACCGCATTCTTGCCGATCTTGTTGAGGCCGTCACCGAGACCCACGGTCATCGTCGTCTTGCCTTCGCCAGCCGGAGTTGGCGATACGGCCGTCACGAGTATCAGCCTGCCATCTTTTTTGTCGCCAATGGATTTGATGAAATCGGCATCGATTTTCGCCTTGTCATGGCCATAGGGGATCAATGACTCCGACGGAATTCCAAGCCTGGCTGCGATTTCGCTGATGGGAAGGATCTTCGCTGCCTGTGCAATCTCGATATCGCTTTTCATGATCACGGTGCTGTCCTTTGGAACGGCGAACTGCCGCAGGCAAATCTTATAAGCAAAGTCTTTACCCCGCAGTACCGGAAATCGCTTATGCCCAAATTTGTGCTCTTTTCGACGACCAGTTCACGCACGCGTCGAGGCCATCGACATATACTCCAAACCTGTCGAAAAAACACGTAAATATCGACATATCATCGAAACGTGTCGATACAATCGACCAGATCGCCGAATATGTCGAAAAAATGTATATTTTTCGACATATCTTGAGGATGTGTCGATTCGATGAACACTCGGCGTCCGGCCGATGGAGTAAGTGTAAATGACTGATTTTAATCCAAAAGTTCCGTATAACGAATTACCGGACCTGCCACCGCCGGTCGACATGATCGAGACGACGGAAATCCTCAAGAACTGCATCAATGCGCGCGTGGCGCTCGCCGAACTCAAGCAGGCCGCCGAGCTGATCCCGAATTCGGCGGTTCTCGTGAACGCGCTGCCACTGCTCGAAGCCCGTGCGAGTTCGGAAATCGAGAACATTGTGACCACGACCGACAAGCTGTTTGAGTTCATGGATATCGCCGAAGACAAAGCGGATGCCGCGACGAAGGAGGCGTTGCGCTACAGAACGGCGCTCTTCGAGGGCAGCAAGATGGTCCAGCGCGGCATGCTGACGACCGATATGGCCATCCAGATATGCAGCACGATCAAAGGAATAGAGCTTGATCTCCGGGCAGAGCCTGGAACTACATTGAAAAACCGCATGAGCGGCGAAGTCATCTACACACCGCCGGTCGGGCAGAAGCTGCTGCAGGCTAAGCTCGAAAACTGGGCCGAGTTCATGCACCGGAGCACGGAAATCGATCCGCTCGTGCGCATGGCCATTCAGCACTACCAGTTCGAGGCTATCCACCCTTTCGCGGACGGCAACGGCCGCACCGGCCGGATTCTGAATATCCTGTTTCTCGTCCAGCTTGGTCTGCTCAATTCGCCGATCTTGTACCTGAGCCGCTACATCATCCAGAACAAGGCCGACTATTACCGGCTGCTCAAGACCGTCACCCACGACCAGGATTGGGCTGCCTGGATCCTTTTCATACTGAACGGTGTCGAAGAAACCTGTACCTGGACGACCGACAAGATCAAGGCCATCCGGGAACTGATGGAACACACCGCGCAATTTACGCAGAGCAAACTGCCCAAGACCTACTCATGGGAACTGGTCGAAGTGCTCTTCAAGCAACCCTATTGCCGTATCGGCAACCTCGTCGATGCAGGCATCGCGAAGCGCCAGACGGCATCGGTGTATCTGAAGCAGTTCTGCGACATTGGAATCCTCAAAGAGGTGAAGTCCGGCCGCGAGAACATCTTCGTCCATCCCAAGTACATCGAATTGCTGACCGGCGAAGAGAATGTTTGGGTTTACTACGCCGGCGTCGAGACCGATATGGACGCAAGCAGCGAGCTGGGCTAGGTACCGGCCGCCTCGGCCATTTTTTCAGGCGTGTAGAGCTCCATGCGCGAATACAGCAGGCCGAACGCCGTGTTTTTCATGGAGTCGACCAGAATCCCGTCGCTGTCACAGCTCTTCGCTAGCACCAGGAGTCGTTCAAACGTGCGCCGAAAATTTCGCGAGTGCCGACGTCTGATTTCGGTGCCATAAAGAAGGTCAGGCATTCCTCCCTCCTGGAGGAAGTCCATGCTCAGAAACTGGCGCGCGAATACCTGACTGTCACCGTTCGCCGCCTTGCCGAATAGCTCGTCCATTTGTTCACGGTCATAGCGTCCGCTACCGGCTGGGCCGAGACCTGACATGAACAGCATGCCCGTTATTCCACCGAGTTGATAATTCACGCTCTCGGCAATCTTGAAAAAAGTATCCTGACGAGCGTTCTCCGTAGACCGCCGCAATTCGTCGGCATGGCGCGCCAGCTCCCGCTGCTGAATAAATAAGCCCAGCACGAGCCAAAGAAATGCAAGCGGCGCGAACGCGCCCTCGAGAAACCCGCCCAGGGACTCGAGCGTCAGCAACTGTCCGGGGTCGGAACGACGGATTTGAACAAAGAAAAACAGACCGCCCGAGATCCAAACGAAGGTCACGGCAAGGCCGAACCAGATACGCCAGTCGCGCTGGCCAAAAAACTTCCTGAGGCGGCTCCGTTCTGTCATGACACTACATAGTGTAGACACTTCGTTGCCAAAAAACCCCGTTCATGCATAGAATCAGTCGCGACACCGGCGGAGCTTCTTGTTGACCATAAACCGCGGCACCATTTTTCAGTTATTCAAGTACATCGTTTACGTCTTTCTGGCGATGAACGTGTACTGGTTCTTCGCCGAAGAATTTCTGGCGGCCAGGCTGCAATTCCCGGACGGCGTCGGCTTGAAAGACATGATCGAAGCATACGCGGCAACGATCGATACGGCCGCTTGGGTAATCCTGTTGTTGATGTTCGAACTCGAGACCTACGTTCTTGAGGAAAGGCACTTCAGCAAGACGGTGACCTGGTCTTTGCATGGTCTTCGAGCTGTCTGTTACGGCTTTATCGTGTATGCGTTCTACGGTTACATCGTCAACCTGGAAACGATGCAATCGGTTGCCCCGCTGGCCGGTGTCAGCGACCTGTGTTCCATCGTCGCCGACCAATGGGCATATGCTATCGACTACGACGAGTACACGGCAATCACGTCCGAGAATTGTCATACGTTTTCGGCAGCGAGCTCATTTTGGAGGTTCAGCGAACTTCGGGCGGTGGTTGACGCGAGCGGCCTTGCCGCGATTACGGGCCTGGCCTGGATCGACGTGATCAACGCCGGCGTGTGGCTGCTGGTCGTCCTCGTGCTCGAAGTCGATGTGCGCTTGCAGGAACACAGTCGATACGAGGGCTGGGCGCTGCGCGTCAGCACTGCCATGAAAGTTCTTCTTTACGGCACGTTACTCTATGCCGCGATCTACTGGGGGATCAAAGGCGATTTCGTCGACTTTTGGGACGCGTTTCTATGGCTACTCGCCTTCGCGTTTATCGAACTCAATATATTCGAATGGCGCCAGGAGTCGCTCGAAGAAAACGCCGCGCCCACAGAAACCTGAACTACGGTAAAGCCTCCAACAGCGGATCTGCTTTCGCGCGTTCAATCAGAGCCGCATCGCCGATCTTGAGCTTCCGCAAAGCGCCAGAACTTTCGAGTGACATCAAAAACGGATGCCAGAGATCGTCTTTGCCACGGCGATAGTATCCGGACACTTCCCAACCACCGTCGGTGCGATACACGTAGGACTTGCCGATTTTGCGATCGGGTGCCAGCGGGTCAACCATTTCGATTCCAGCAAGCGACAGGGTGTCAGCAAGTTGCTGCCTTGCAAGCATAACGATCGATTCCTCTAGCTGCCGCTCGGCCCGCGGTGCCGGATTCGTAATCCACTTGAAAGCAAGAAATGCAACAAGGAACCCGACGCCAAACCCGAAAACCAATCGGCCAATACGATGATTCACCGGCATTACTCGATCCCGATTATCTTGTGCATTTGCACACTGAGTTGCCACTGCGGGTGCTCGAGACAATACGCTATTGCGTCATGCGTATTGGACTCGATATTTTCTCCGTACAGGGGTTGCAGGAAAAAATGTTCGAACGGCAGATCGGTGAACCGACCGGGCTGTGCTTCTTCCTCTTCCTGCGGGTAGACGAGTTTTAGCTCGTCGCCGCTGCGTTGCGTTACGGGAGCGCGCCCTTTCGGGCTGATACACAGCCAGTCAATGCCCTGCGGCGCCGCGATCGTACCGTTGCTCTCGACGCCAACCTCGAATCCGGCATCATGCAGCGCGCTTATGGCTTCAGCATCGAGTTGCAGCAGGGGCTCACCGCCCGTGCACACCACGTAGGGTTTATTCCGCGTTTTGTGAGCGGGCCACTGAGCCGCGACAGCCTGCCCGAGTTCCCCTGCGGATTCGAACTTGCCGCCGCCCGGGCCATCGGTGCCGACGAACTCCGTGTCACAAAAGCGGCAGACCGCTTCGCTGCGGTGCTGCTCGCGACCGGACCACAAATTGCAGCCGGCAAATCGCAAAAACACGGCGGGCCTGCCAGTCCAGGCGCCCTCGCCCTGCAGGGTGTAATAGATTTCTTTTACTGAGTAGGTCACGAGTTCGCAATCAGCGGGTCCGCGATGCCCGCCTCCGCGAACCCTTTGGCGCGCAGCAGACAAGCCGGACATTGGCCGCAGGGAGGTCGCGCGCCATTATAGCAGGTATGCGTATCGGCCATGGCCTCCAGTGCGCCAAGTTCGCGCGCAAGCTCGACCGTTTCCTTCTTGGACTTGTGCATCAGAGGCGTGTAAAGCCGTACGTCGTTTTCCATGCCGAGTCGAATCGTCTCCTGCAGCGAGTCGATCGTCTGCGAGCGGCAGTCCGGATAGCCGCTGTAGTCAGTCTGCGCGACGCCGGTGACCAGATGCTCTATCCCATGCTGATACGCGAAGGCGGCTGCAAACGTCAAAAAAATAAGATTCCGCCCCGGGACGAAGGTATTTGGTAAGCCGGTTTCCGTGTCGAGGTCGCCGCGCACTTCTACATCGGTATCCGTCAGGGCATCACCACCCAATGCCGCAAACGTATTGATTGGCAAACACACGTACGTGACGCCGGCTTTGTCCGCAATTGTCGCTGCGCATTCGAGCTCGATGCGATGGCGTTGGCCATAATCGAAGGACATCGCTGTTACAGACTCCCGGCCGAATCGCTCGATTGTCCAGTAGAGGCAGGTCGTCGAGTCCTGACCCCCAGATAACAGCACGAGAGCTTTGTCACTAGTTGTCGTCATTCTTGCCCGGATTTCCTTTTCCGCAGCGCCCGTTCGAAGTCGTTGAAATCTGGCCCGTCGTGACTGACAAGGTAGTCCCGCGTCAGATCTTCGGATACACGCCACAACTCGTCGGCGAGACTCTCATCGTGCATGTGGTTGCTTCCGGTGACCGTTACCGCATTGCAGTCTTCGAAATAGCGGCCGCTCGTGGAACCCAGCAACGGACTCGTGGCGACGAAGCAACTCGTCGCGGCGCCTTCTTCGATCGTTTTACCTCCACCCAAAGAAGTGAGCAAGGAAAAGCCGACCTGCTTGATCCGACTCATGTTGCGGTCTATCTCGGTATTGATCACGCCGGGGTGAAGGGCGTTTGCGGTAATGCGGGTGCCCCGCAGCAGCTTGCCCAATTGCAAGGCGAAAAGAACGTTGGCGAGTTTTGACTGGCCATAAGCGCGCAGGTCCCCGTAACCGTAGGTCGCGCCGAGATTGTCGAACTCGATTCCAGCCTCGGGTGCGCGGGTGTACGCCGCACGGCTTGCGACCACGACAATTCTGCCCTGCCACGACATATATAAACGCCCGAGCAATCGATTGACGAACACGTAGTGGCCGAGATGATTAATCGCAAAGTGTCTCTCGACGCCATTGACAAGTTCGCGTTTGCCACTGCCACCGAGGTATCCGGCATTACATACGAGGATATCCACGGGCAAGTTCACCATTCGAATCGCGTTCGCGCAGGCGATGATCGACTCGTAATCCGACAGTTCGAGCTCCGCGGGACTGGTTAGGCCATTGACGCGAGAACAGGCAGCGCGTGCCTTTTCCAATGACCGGCTCGTACCGACGACCAGGGCGCCGCGCTTCGCCAGGACGCGCATCGTCTCGAACCCGATGCCCGATGTGCACCCTGTCACGACCGCGAGCTTACCGCTCAAGTCGATGCCTTCTGTTACCTCTTCAGCCGTGGAGTTCGCATCGAAGTCACTTCGTGGAACGCCAGCTGTGGGAACCTTGTCGTGCGCCGAACACCCGCTCAGGGTTGTGACTGCGGCGGTAGCGCCTGACAGCTTGAGAAACGCTCTGCGGTCAATCATCGAACAATGCGTCGAGCGCACTCCTCGCCTGATCTTCTTCGTCCCTGCGCTTCGCGTCGAATGCGCTTTCGCTGGGCACAAACCAGTCGCAAAAATTCAGACGATCCTTATCGCTAACATCGTCGGCGCCGTCCTCACGACACTGTCTGGGCACAGTGGTATCAAAATGTCTGCACATTTTGCAGACATGCAGGTAGTTGCCGCAGCCGGGACATTCGTCCTGCCTGGATAGTGGCAACGACAGCGCGGCGAGCGAAGCACCGCAGCGATAGCAGCATATGTTGTGACCCATACCACGTCCCGGCTATTACCAGAACGCAGTATAGCCCGTTGTTCCGCGGGATTTACGCCAGTGAAAGCTAGTTGAGCTGGCCGGGAACGAACTCATCCATGACCGCACTCTTCAGAATGTCCGGCGGCAGCATCCCCTGATCCAGTATGAAGTCATGAAAAGCCTGCTGATCAAACGCGTCCTGCAACTTGAGTTCCGTCTGAGTTCGAAGCGCTTGCATCTTGTTGTAGCCGTAGTAATAGGCCGTCGCTTGTCCTGGCATACGATACGTATATCGCTCGACTTCGTTTTGCGCCCAGGACTCGCCAATGGCAATGTCCTCGACGATCAGCCTTTTTGCCTCTTCCGGCGTGATCAAGCCCAGGTTCAGCATCGGGTCAAGGAACATTCTCGCCGCACGCATGAGGCGATACTGCAGGCTTATCAGCTGACCTTCGATCGGCAGGTACGGGCGCACGATCGCCTCGGCATACAGCCCCCAGCCTTCGACATTCGCACTATTGAAAGCAAAGACGGCGCGCGCGATCGAAACACCGGATTCGACAATGCTCGAAAATTGCATCTCGTGCCCTGGTCGCGCTTCATGAGCTGTCAGCGTCCAGGCGCCAGCCTCGTAGGTATCATCAGTCTGTTGCCACGAGCCGTCTTCGTTCTGCTTGAGTAGCGGGATGACGAAAAATGGATATTCGCCGGTGTTGCCGATAAGCCGGGGCGGCTGCAAATGCGGCGCCGGGCTCTGAGCCGTCTCGGCCGCGGTGGCGATACGGATTCCGGCTTCACGGTCAGGCAAGCTGACGAGATTTTCGCGGACGATTATCTCCTCGATGTCGCGCAGCACGGCATGATAATGGTCCAACAGCTTGTCGCCGTCGATCGCACCGTCCTTCTTCAGCAGTGCAATGACTTCACGAAAGTCGCGGGTCTCGTACCCCATTTTTTCTGCAACGAGTGGCGCGAGCGCTTCCATCTCACCACGAATGTCCATGTAGCCTTTGGTCGCCTGCTCGATGAGCGCCTCGGGGGATTCGTCGACGCCCCAGTTCTTCAGAGCATCCTCGTACATGACGGCTGGCAGACGAAAGTCGTCGCGGGCGCGGGGCAGGATTTCAGCCCGAACCCATGCATTGTAGTCGCGCATCTGACCAGCCAAAGTCTCGTAGCTCGCCTGCCAGCCCTGCAATTCGGTGCCCGCCAGAAGTTCCTCGATACCGGTCACAAAAGTCTCGGCACGTTCGAGATCCTGCTCCACTTCATCGCGGTACGGACCCACCAGGCCCTCGACGTCGAAGCGCTCCTGCGACAGTTTTTTCGCAAGATCGGTGAATGGCTCATAGCCCTCGGCAAGCCCGGCGTATTTCTCGATGCGCACAACCGCTGCCGGATAGCGATCTCGCGATACCTGTGGGTCGATCAACGCCCTGATGCCGCTGAAGACAGCCTGGCTGACGTTGACATAGGGCAGCATGTTTTCATGGTCGAGCTCCTGGCTGCGCATGCTGTCCGTCGCAGCTTTGAGCAAGATTCCCAGATCTTGTCGTACTTTCGTGTCCTGCTCATCGGCCAGACGACGCTCGAGCTCGGCAATGACGTCCTTGACGATGCGCTGGCTCCGCTCGTGAAGTCCGGGGCTCAGATCGCTGATGTTCTCATCAAGCCCGTCGACCCCCATACTCGCAGCGCCTTCAGGTGCGAGTTCGGCGAACGCTGACAGCACGACCTGTGCGTGCTCGTTGCTTTTCTCGACCCAGCTCAAGTCGGCGGCCGAAGCGGCACCGGTCGCCAGGCACAATACGATCCACACGGAAACTACTCGTTGCATTGAAACTCTCCCCATTGAATGCGCACAGACATGATGATAGTTAGATGCCGCTCAGACCAGATTGGACTCAGGACAATCAAAAAAAAGCGTCTCACAGCTTTTACTATATCTAGATTTCACTTTAAATAAAGATGATAATTATTTGTTTTGATTATATATTTCTAACACTTTAGCGCCTCGAATATGACCTGACCGCAGATCTTGTAGCGCCTCGTTCGCGGCTTCCAGCGGGTAAGTCTGCGTCTCGACGCGGAGCGGGACGCTCGCTGCAATCGGCAGAAATTCAGCGATGTCCCGGTGCGTCACGTTGGCGACGGTCTTGATCTCCTTCTCGTGCCACAGGTGATCTTCGTAACGTATCGACGCCATCGCGTCACGATCCGAGTTCTCCTTGCGAATCGCGTTTATGACGAGGCGCCCGCCAGGCCTTAGCTGCTCGAGCGCGGCCAGTACGGGTTTCCACGCGGGTGTCGTGTCGATGATTGCCTGCGGCCGTGCTGGTGATTCGGCCGCGGTGTCTCCGCTCCAGTCTGCGCCGAGTTCAAGCGCAAAATGTCGCTCTTTCTCACTGCGTGCGAACACGAAAACAGGACTGGAAGGATAGAGGTAATTTGCAAGCTGCAGCACAAGATGCCCCGAACCCCCAAACCCGGTCAGCCCCAGAACCTGGCCGTCCTCTATGCCGGCCAGCCGCAGCGCACGAAAGCCGACCGCACCGGCACATAGCAGGGGCGCCGCCTCGGCATCTGAGAAATTGTCCGGGATCGGATATGCGTAGGCCTCAGGCACGGTCATGAACTCGGCATATCCGCCGTTCACGTCTCTACCGGTGGCACGAAAGTCCGCACTGACGTTCTCGGCATCCGTACCATCGGAAGAATGTATCCAGCCGACGCCTACGCGATCTCCGATAGCGTGTCGGCCACTTCCCGAACCGAGCCTGGCGACCCTGCCGACAACTTCGTGGCCCGGCACGATCGGCAACTCGGATGGCGGCGTTCTGCCCTCGATCTCATCGAGTTCGGTATGGCACACGCCGCACACTGAGACCTGGATCAGGATTTCCCCTGCACCGGTCGTTGGTTGTGGCAATTCTGCCAGGCTCAGCGGACAGTTGATCTCATCCATACTGGCTGTGGCCTGCAGAATCATCGCTCGCATCGGAGCACTCCTTTACGCACCTGGTACAACAGTATATGGTGCGCCGGCCTTCACAGTGCAATACCCGCCATGCGCTACAACCCCATACCGTCCATCGTACTCGCCGCAGCACTTGGCGCCTGCGGCGCGCAACCCGAACTGCTCAACAGCGAACGCATACAGCAGCGTTTTGGCAGTTACGGCGTCGAGGTTCTGCAGCAGGATGACGGCATGCGGCGATCCAATCTCTACAGCGTCGAGAACGGCGTGTCCGTATGCCGGACTTATGCCGTAGTTGAATTCATCGAACCAGTTGATCCGGCGCTGGCGGCCACGCACAAAGCTGTCGTCGGCGGACAATCGATCGGCACGTCCTTCCGTGCGGCAGGGTGGCAGATCGGCAAGGAGACGATTCACGTCGGCAGTATGCGACTTCCGGGACCGCAGCACGCTATTGCCAGACTGATGCACCTCGATGACGCTGCAAGTCTCGGTGTGCACGCATACCGGCTGATCCTCCATAAGGGTTCGCAGACTGTGCACTACGCTACGATTATCGAGTCGCACCATCCCCTCTACCTGAGCGAAACCGAGTTATCCCAACTCTATGCCGACGAAATCGCCGCGCATCTCGAACCTGCAGAGATCGAAGCGCTGGTCCAGCTCGTTCTGAACTGAAACCGATCCGAGAAATCTGTGTTTGTCGCGGTCGCTTAATGCGACTAAACTCTCGCTCATCGCGAGCATACAGATCGAGGCAACGGGCAATGACAATCAACGGCAAGTTCATACTCCTGATAAGCGGCATCTTTGCGGTAGCTTCGGCACCCGCGATCGCCCAGGATTCCGCAGACGATGAAGCCGAGGTAATACTCACGATCGAAAGGCAGTGGGCAGCGGAACAAACTGGCGACAAGGAATGGCCCGACAAGCTGCTGGTCGACAAATTCTCGGGGTGGCCAAGCAACGCTCCGGCGCCGCGCTCAAAAGCGTCGACGAAGATGTGGGACCGGTTCGACGACAGCCAGGGAAAAACGATTGAACACGAACTCTACTTCCAGAATATCGTCGTTCACGGTGATGTCGCGATAGCGCATTATCTGTATACCAACGCCTACCAGGACAAGGAGAAGAAGAAAGTCGAGGTCAACAACGGCCGCTACACCGACATTCTCGTGCGGACCGACGACGGCTGGAAGTTCATCGCCTGGCACGGCGGTGACGACGAGTAGATTTGCCTCCCGGAATTTCGCTCCACTTCCTGGCGCTTTTCGGCGTGCCGTAACGCGCCATTTGGGGCCGGCCGGCGGCATCGACGCCCTGAATTCCGGTCTTATTGACGCATTCGCAGCACTCAGGCCACTTTGTGGCGCAGAATAGTGTTATCTGGGTTAAGCGACCGTTCAGTTTGCCTGAGCTACTCTAGAATCCAAGATCGGCAATTCCGCCGAAGGACGGCGGATCCGGAGGCACCATGAACACTCGAGCACTGAATCACTGCTTACGTTACTGCTGGCTGGCGCTCGCACTGGCCGCCTGGCCCGCAGTCAGCAGTGCACAGGTAGCTGTGGCCGAGATAGAGGAAATGGAGGAGTTGCCAACGGCATCTGCAGAGGAACTCGCGGAACTCGTCGGTCCAATTGCGCTGTATCCCGATGACTTGCTGGCGGTCGTTCTGCCCGCCTCGACATTCCCGCTGCAGATCGTCGAAGCGGCCCGATTCCTCGAAGCCCTCGAGAGCGACCCCTCGCTCGAGCCGGACGAGGATTGGGACGATTCCGTCGTCGCACTGACAAACTACCCGGAAGTCATCGAATTACTCAACGAAGATCTGGACTGGACCTGGCGACTTGGCGAAGCGGTCGTCGCGCAGCAGGCAGACGTCATTTCGGCTATCGAACTATTTCGTGATCGCGCTTACGCTGCCGGTAACCTGAAAAGCGATGACTACCAGGTCGTCGCCAATGAAGGCGGAGCGATCCGGATTACGCCGGTTGAGGAAGACGTGATTTACGTGCCTTACTACGAGCCGGAACGCGTTGTCGTTTACCAGCCGCGACCGGTTTACTACTACTATCCGCGGGCGTATCCGGTTTACTACTATCCGTACCCCGAATACCACGCGTTTCATCACAACTACTTCTGGGGTGTTACAACAGCATTTGCGATCGGCTGGCATTCTCATCACCTGAATGTCTTCCATCACAGCTATTTCGGGCACCCGTATTACGGCCGTAACTACAGGAATCGCTGGTGGTACCGACGGCCGGATATTCATGTCTACAACAACGTCTATGTAAGAAACCACAATCGTGGCTACTACGACCGCTACCGGCATGGCGACCGCTGGCTGCCGAACGTGCGGCGGACCGTGCGCTCATCCGATCAACGCGTCACGCGTACACGCTATTACCCGAATCGGGATACGCGGGCTTCGCGCGAGCGGAGTTCTTTCACCGGCTCGAACAGCACGCCAAGGGTATCGCGCGATATCGAGTCTCGCAGAGACCGGGGTCAGGACATCCGCCAGACTTCGCGCCGGCCGGAGATACAGTTCCGCGACCGTTCCAGCGAGCCTTCTGCGAACCGCAACGATCGGTCACGGTCTGATACGACCAGGTTCAGACAGGAAACGCGCGATATCGAGTCTCGCAGAGACCGGGGTCAGGACATCCGCCAGAATTCGCGCCGGCCGGAGATACAGTTCCGCGACCGTTCCAGCGAGCCGTCTGCGAACCGCAACGATCGGTCACGGTCTGATACGACCAGGTTCAGGCAGGAAACGCGCGATCGCGAGCAAGTGGCGCCGCGTACCTCCTCAAGAGCCGACACCGTAAGACCGTCCACGAGTCCGCGACAGACGCAGCCCCGGCAAACGGATCGCAGCCAGGTACAGCCGAGACAGACCTTCGTTCGCGAATCGCAGGTCAGGGAAGTCAGGCAACGCGAATCGCGGGCGGGGCCTGCTCCGGCAAGACAGTCGCAGCCGAAGGCAACGCAGTCCCGGCAGTCGGCGCCGAAACCGAGCAATGCGCAATCAAATCGCTCGAGGAGTTCGGAACGCGCTGCACGTAGCTCACAGTCGCGCAGCTCACAGTCACGCAGCCCGCAGTCGCGCAGCAGTTCGCGCAGAGACCACTGAGGTCGGCCAGGTCTGCGGCACTGGGTTAGTCGCCGGCCTGTGTCTCGCTGTCAGTGTCCGGCGCCCTGGGCTCACCCTTGTCGGATGACAGCTCCCAGGCGATGTAGGCAATGCATCCGGCCGTGAATACGGCAAGAAAGACAAGGATGAAGGGTAATGCGCTACGCATGCCGCCGATCTTAACACTGCATTGAACGACTAAACGTCCCGGCGGGCTTCTGTCTTGGGCAGCCGGCCAGACTTCCGCAGGGCTTCTCGCAAGATGAATTCGATCTGCGCATTGAGACTGCGCAGATCGTCATTCGCCCAGCGCTGCATCGCCGACAGGGTCTTCTCGTCAATTCGCAGCGCAAATGCCTTGCGAGCTGCCATGCGTTAGTTCCTGAGTGTTGTCCTAGTTATACAGCGAGCCCGTGTTGATGACGGGTTGTGACGACTCTTCACCGCAGAGCACCACGAGCAGGTTGCTAACCATTGCAGCCTTGCGCTCCTCGTCGAGCTCGACAACCTGGTTCTTCTTGAGCTCGTCGAGCGCCATCTCGACCATGCCCACTGCACCGGCGACAAGTTGTGTCCGGGCGGCGATGATTGCGGACGCCTGTTGCCTGCGCAGCATCGCGCTCGCAATCTCTGACGCATAGGCAAGGTGACTGATGCGCGCCTCGATTACGGTCACACCCGCCTGCTCGAGCCGGTCCTGAATCTCCTCGCGAAGGGCCTGGGCGATTTCGGCGGGGTGGCTCCGCAGCGCGGTCCCCTCGCCTTCGTGCGGCTCATACGGATACGTCGTCGACAGATTTCTGAGTGCGGACTCACTCTGAATCCGTACGAACTCCTCGTAGTCGTCCACTTCGAACAAAGCCTCGGCCGTGTCGAATACCTTCCAGACAACAACCGCCGCAATTTCGATCGGGCTACCGCGCGAGTCATTGACTTTCAGTTTGCTGCTCTCGAAATTCCTGACACGCGTCGAGACCGCAGTCTTGGCATAAAACGGGTTCGCCCACTTGAGCCCGGGATCATGTACTGTCCCGACATACTTGCCGAACAACTGCAGTACCTTGGCTTCGTTCGGATGCACCATGAAAAATCCGGCCCAGCAGATCGCCACAATAACTGTCCCGAGCGTGGCCGCGATGATGCCGCTCGCGGACATGGCCACGATGGCCCGAAATACGGCATAAGCAAAACCCAGCTGCGCGGCTGCAAGTATCACGAGCATCAAATAACCCGATGAGACTTTCCTGACTTCTTCGCGAATCATGGCGTTCTCCTGGTATCTATCACTTTGATATCATCCTGATATCATGGCTGTCAGAAGTCAAGAAGCATGACCTGTCTTATGTCAAATAGAAGGCGGCACGCCGGGCACGGCGCATCAGGAGATCAGGCAGAAGACCGGTGGGTTGCGCGGGACTGTCGAACGCGCCGGAGAGTCAGGCGATGGGAACGATCTGCCCGGCCGGCCCCGTGGGCAAATAGTCGCTGCCGCGCAGGTTAACGGGGGTCGGCAGCGTCAGACCTTGACGCGGCCCAGCGCGATGAAAAGCAGCGTGAACGCGATCAGCGCAACCGCTGAGACACCGAAAAACATACAGACCATAAAGATAATTTGTTCCATAAGCTCTCTCCGGCAATAGTCACGTCAATGCCAGGCGACATCCACGCACATCAAAAACTTCGAGCCTGCCTAGTATGTCGCAACGCGTCGCGCAGGACTATCCCTCCATCGTAAAGGGTTTTTGATCGCCTGCATCCTGCCCCAGATACCGCGTCCGCATCGCCTCATGCCTCTTCGGCGGATATTCCTCGAGAATGATCTTGCGCACATGGTTGCGAGCAATCAGTACCTGATCATCGGCAATCTTCTGCAGCGCGCGCGCGTCTTCGAGCGCCCCCGACGCCTCCTCAACCCGCCGCGGCCTCACCGAGTCGGCTTTGGCGCGCAGACGATCCAGACTTGCGACCGCCTTATCTACAGCTTTACGCGCCGCGCGTGCGTCCTGCTCACGCGCTCGTAACTGCTTGGCTTTGGCCTGAAGACGGCCCTTCGCCGAGTCCTGGTAGGCACGAAAAGCGACGAACAGCAGTACAGCCGTAACGAGCACGCTGGCGGCCACAAGCGCCCAGTTCCTGCTGAGATAGTCCAGGGTCATTGCAAGACCGTAGCGCAAAACTTGCGCTCAAACTGCGACATGAAGCGAATCGCGAGCATTGCATACCGCAAAATGCGTTACATTTTCTATACTTTTAAAGTACAATGCGACGCATGCCGAAGACCAAGATCTCGACGCTGAATTTGCGCATCAATCCTTCCGTCAAGGAAGCTGTGCGCGAGGCCGCCGCGCGGGAGCATCGCAGTGTCGCGAACATGGTCGAGGTTCTTATTCGCCGGCACTGTGACCAGGCCGGCATCACTATCCCCGAACAGTCCGACCTATTCCCGAGGAATGAGAATGGATGAGAGAATGTTGAAGGCGATGGTCGCCGCAGGCGCCATCAAAAACATCGATATCATCGCAAGCGGCGCCCGCTTCCACGTCGAGGCGAGTACGCCGAACGGTCCCGTTACGGCCGAGACGCGCAAGGGCAAGGTCAAGACCTGGGTAACGCTCGACGCGGCCGCGAAATGGGTGCGTGGCCTCGGTATGGGCGGCGCACGTGTTAATTTCACCCACTGGCAGCCGGGCCAGCGCGAGCTCTCTGTCTGAGACTATTCTTCAGTTGTTGCCGACGGCCAGTCTCCGCCAAATGGAAACGGTTTCTGCTCGGAATTGAAGGTCAGATAGCGCACGATTTCGTAAATGTAGCTCGCAAGACTTTGTCCTACCTGCTGTAACTGCCGGTTGATCTCACCGGTAAACAGCACCCACAGGAAGCCAACAACTACAACAAAGCTGCCAACCATGCCCGCCAAACTGATAAGCAGAGCAAAGATGCACATGAAAAGGAGCCGCAGCCACGTAGTCCGCGATTTCAAATTTTTCTCAATCTTGCCGCTGTCCGCATCTTCTACTACGACCTGGTCTACTGTCGGGTTGTCGTCGCCCATAGCCTATCTCCTGTCACCTGACGTCGGCCCCGCGTCGTTTTGTCGATACGCAGGCCTACGGTCTATTGTTACAATCTTTGACCCTCGAAACCATAAAAACAATCCGTGAATCTACTGTGAAGACAACAATAACCGCCGTAGTCTGCTCCGCCCTGCTGTTCGCCGCCTGTGATAGGTCCGGCGAAGGCACGAAAGAATCCCTCGATCTCGCCGCTGAAGCCCGGCGCATCGCCGCATCGAGCATCATCGTCGATACTCACATTGACGTTCCTTACAGGATCGAGGCAGAGCCTGTCGATATTTCCGTGGCAACCGACAGCGGCGATTTCGACTATCCCCGCGCCGTTTCCGGCGGATTGAACGCAGCATTCATGTCAATCTACACGCCGGCAGAGCTCGAGGCCGAAAACGGATCGCGTGAAGCGGCGGAGAAACTGATTGACCTCGTCGAAGGAATCGTTGACGCGTCGCCCGCAAAGTTCGCGATTGCCTTGTCGCCGGCGGATGTGCGTGATCATTTTTCAGCTGGTCTGATCTCACTGCCGCTGGGCATGGAAAACGGGTCGCCCGTCGAGGGTGATCTGCGGAATCTGCGGTATTTTTTCGATCGCGGTATTCGCTACATCACGTTGACCCATAGCCTGTCGAATCACATTTCCGACTCATCCTATGACGACAACAAGCAGTGGATGGGCCTAAGCGACTTCGGTGCCGAGGTTGTCAAAGAGATGAACCGGCTCGGCATCATGATCGATGTCAGCCACGTGTCGGACGACGCCTTTTGGCAAATAGTCGACATCACCGCAACACCTGTCATTGCGTCGCACTCTTCGTCGCGTCACTTCACGCCGGGTTTTGAACGCAACATGGATGACGACATGATCCGGGCGCTGGGAGAAAACGGCGGTGTCATTCAGATCAACTTCGGCTCGTCCTTTGTTACCGAAGCCGCGCAAAAATACGGCATGGCAAAGTGGCTGGAAGGAGATGCTTTTATAGAAGAGCATCCGGAACTGGATGAATCAGAGGCGGAACTTCGATTCGACAAACTGTATGAAGCTGAGCACGGCCTTTTCCCGTTTGCGACGCTGGACGACGTGCTGGACCACTTCGATCACGTGGTCTCGCTGGTCGGAATTGACCATGTTGGGATCGGCTCTGACTTCGACGGCGTCGGCGACACGCTGCCGGTTGGACTCAAAGATGTGTCGACGTACCCGAACCTGGTCGAAGGGTTGCTGGAACGAGGCTATAGCGAAGCAGACATCCGAAAGATACTCGGAGAAAACTTATTGCGTGTCTGGGAGGCCGTCGCGGCTTACGCTGCGACGACTAATTGAATCGCCTCACAGGCAGAGACTAAGGCGCAAAGAAATAGAAGTAGACAGCAAGTACGGCGACGATCAGCACGACGAGCTTGAGTGCGCCGCGGGCACCGCCCTCCTCCGGCATGTTTGCAGTGGCCCCAGGTCCGCCGCGACGCTCGCGTGCCAGGGCGTCAATCGCGTGCTTGGCGTCTTTGAGGTCAAGACCGGTCTCCTCGCGCAGCTGCTTGATCGCCTCGATCTTTCTGCCGCTGTCCACCGCAGCGAGCACCTCGTCCGAGAACGTGGGGTTACGGTTGTCCACACCTGCCTCCGGCAGTAGTTGTATTCAGCCAGCGGCCCGCATCAGGCCGCAACAACGTCGAGCAATACGTAGCGTAACAAAACTTCATAGCTCGACCTATCGAGCGTCATGCCGTCCGGTATTTCAAGCGTATGAATCGGCGTATCGTCGATGTCACAGATCTCCTGATACGTCGATGTGCCGTTGCGGTATACGCGGTATTTGACATCGCGGTGCTCGTCGTACTTGAGCAATACCTGGCTCTCGGTCCAATCCTGAATCGTTGCTTGCGCCATGTCTTCCTCCGTGATTCCTTAAAGCCGATCGTCTCCGTGACAATCCCTGTGGCGTATGAATTACATAGTGCAAGGCCTGTGCCAAATAGGCTCTGGGCTTTTTTCCTTATTTTTTACAATGAGTTATGAAAGACGCGGCTTCGCGAGCCAGCGCAGATAGGTACCAGGGGTGTCAGTTTTTGACCCGCTCTTCAGCCGTTTTGCGACAGCTGTTTGACATAATGAACTGCCTACAAAGGCCACACGATGAGAATCGTGGGCACGGACACCGCCACAATCAGGATTTCGAGTGGCAGGCCCATGCGCCAGTAATCACCAAAGTGATAGCCGCCGGGCCCCATTATCAGCGTATTGTTCTTGTGCCCGATCGGTGTCAGGAACGCGCAGGATGCGGCCACCGCGACGCCCATCAAGAACGGGTCTGGACTGACGCCGAGCCGGCTCGCAATCTCGATTGCAATTGGCGCCGCAATGACTGCCGTTGCCGTATTGTTCATGACATCCGACAGGGTCATCGTAAAAACGACGAGCAGCAGCAAAACCACAGCAGGAGAAAAACCTGCGGACAGGTCGACGATTCCTGCAGCGATTAACACGGTGCCGCCGGTATCCTGCAGCGCCGATCCAATCGGGATCATCGAACCCAGTAGCACGATGACGGGCCATTCCACCGAGTTGTAGACCTCGCGTATCGGCACGATGTTAAAAAAGACATAGGCAGCTGCGACGCAACCGAGTGCCACCGGCAGGTAGACCAGCCCGACGCTGGCAGCCGCAATCGCGGCCACGAAAAGACCAACCGAAAGCCATACTTTGTCGCGCTGAATGACAGCGTGGCCACGATCCGCGAGCGGCAGGAGCCCAAGGATGCCGGTTGCGTCAGCGAGCCGCTCCTCGGGACCGAGCAGTAACAGGACATCGCCAGGCTCGAGTTCGAGCTTCCTGATGTTGTCGCGAAATCGCACGCCCTGACGGGAAACGCCAACCAGCGCGACTCGGAAGCGGTACAGCAGCTTTAGCGACATGGCAGACCGGCCGGCAAGACGCGAGGACTCCTGCACAACGACTTCATGCAGTATCAGGTCATCGCCCTCGAGAACGCCCTCGCCTTTGCCGACGTATTCCAGTTTCAATATTCCGAGCGCTTCCTCGAGACTGTCCGGACTGGCTTCAATGACGAGTATGTCGCCGGCCTTGATCTCGGCGATACGTGCCAGTCCCGGCAGCCTGCGTCCGCGCCGAATCAGCCCGACGATCTCGACATCCGCCTTGTCGGCCAGGTCGTCGAGATCACGCACACGCTTGCCGATAACGTCCGAGCCTTCGGGCACTCGGACCTCGACGATGTAGTCCGCAAGATTCGAATAGCTCCTGCGGCGCGTTGGCAGATTGCCGGTCCGCCGGGAGCAAACGCCAGCCGATGAGTGCAACGTACGCTACTCCGACGGCTGCACAGGCCAGCCCGACCGGAGCGAAATCGAACATCCTGTAGGACTCGCCAAGTGCGTCGCCGCGAAACTCGGCGATGATGATGTTTGGCGGTGTCCCGATCAGCGTAATCATGCCGCCGAGAATCGACGCGAACGACAGTGGCATCAGCGACAGTGACGGACTGCGGCCGCTTTTCTTTGCCGCCTGCAGATCCAGCGGCATTAGCAACGCCAGCGCTGCGACATTGTTCATGACCGCTGACAACGCGGCGGCCAGCCCTGACATGATGCCGATATGTGCCGCCAGACGCCGGCCGGCGTCGACCACGTAGCGGGCGAGCAGCTCTATGACGCCAGAGTTCGACAGGCCGCGGCTCACGATGAGCACCAGCGCGATGATTATCGTGGCGGGATGACCAAAGCCCGAAAATGCCTGCTCTTTCGGCACGATGCCGGTCAAGAGTGCGACGAGTAGCGCAACAAAGGCGACCAGATCGTAGCGCCAGCGTCCCCAGATCAGGAATACGAATACAAATAGCAGCAGCCCGAACAGCAATAACTGGTCTGTCGTCACAATACTCGAACCCGTCCAAGCCAATGAAGCTCTGACAATAGCAGAACCCTGCGAAGGCACGATACGATGAGCTCATGGCTCTCGTCCTGATACTGCTCGTCATCGCAGCCCTTGTCTTCGGACCCGGACTATGGGTGCAACGTATTCTCGAGCGCTACAGCCTTCCGGACGATCGATACTCCGGCACGGGCGCCGCAGCTGGCGCGGCACCTGCTCGACAAGAACGGGCTCAGCGATGTCGTGGTCGAAAAGACACCACAGGGAGATCATTACGATCCCGAAGACAAGGCGGTGCGACTGACCGACGACAAGTTTGACGGACGGTCACTGACAGCGATAACGGTTGCTGCACACGAAGTCGGACACGCCCTCCAGGATCATGAAGGCTATGCGCCGCTGCGAATCCGCAGCCGTCTGGTCCGTGCCAGTCGCAACGTCGAACGCCTCGGCGCGGGCGCGCTGATGATCTCGCCGTTTATTGGCGTATTGACGCGAGCACCCGGGCTCGGCATTCTGATGTTCGCCGCAGGACTGTTGACGCTGGGCACGTCGACACTGATCCACCTCGCGACGTTGCCGACCGAGTTCGATGCGAGCTTCGGCCGCGCACTGCCAATGCTCGACGAGCATCGGATACTGAAATCAGTCGACCGACCGCATGCACGGCGTCTGCTCCGCGCGGCCGCGCTGACCTACGTTGCCGCGTCGCTGATGAGCCTGCTGAATATCGCCAGGTGGTGGGCCATTCTCAGACGCTGACTACCACGGGTCGACGGCGAGTATGCCCACCGGGTAGCCGATATCCGCATGCAGAATCATCACGGCGTCGGCGTTTCTGCCGCGCAGCGGCAGGTAGATGTAATCGCTGGCGTTGCGGCCCCTGCGTGACAGCCATTTACGCACTTCGACTGCACGTTCCGAATCTTCATTGAGCAGCGATCCGAGCGGTGACGCGGCAGCTTTGACAACTGCTATGCCGGCTGTAAGGGGTTTCCAGAATTCTGGCCGACGGTCGATGTCCGGCTTGCCCTCAAACAGCGTTTCGTCGATCAGCTGATCGAGTTTGACCCCATCGCTTGGGCGTTCTGCATAGACTAGCCGCGGTTCGTGGCCAGGACGTCTTTGCAGGGTTGTATCAGTGATCTGCATCGTATCGACCTCGGATCGCGACACTGACTCGAATCGGTCCACGGCGAAAACCGCGTAGAACGGCCTCTGGGTATAAATCTGCGAAACTGCGAAGCTCACCGCGACGATTTCCAGCATTGCGAGCAGCCCAAGATCCATGACGAGGCCCTTTTTGCCGGGCCTGTATACGAGCGCCGACAAGCCCGGGCCAATAATCAGGACAACCGCGACCAGTATCAGCAACAGTTTGGCAACCCCGGAGATCGTGAAGTACGCACCCGGATACCAAAGCAAGCGGACGATCGCATAGACCAGCAGCAGCAGCCCCGCAGTCGCCGCCAGTCGTATTTTAAACAGTCCCAGTCTCGTCATTGATCGATTCCGCATTGCCCGGAGCGGCGCATCATAGGGGGTTTGCAGCGCAATTTCCGTGCTCCAGACCCTTGAGACAGGAACCTCGAGACCCCATGTCACCGATTCAGTGAATTTTGCTGAAAATTCGCTGGTTTAGGGGCGTGGGCGCTGCTATTATCCGCGCCCGAAAGGCCGTCCTCTCCGGCGTCATGATGCGTCACTGACTCCTGGAAGCTTCTGAGGACCGGCACTGACACGTGCAGCCACTTCGATTGTTATGACCCGGATTGCTTCTGCGAGACCGTAAGAGCACGGGCACCTAATGGCAACCGGGTGGCTGCTTTTGACCGATAGAACTGAGTGACCGACATGAAAGACCTAAGTAGCTACCGCAATATCGGCATCTTTGCCCACGTTGACGCGGGCAAGACGACAACGACAGAGCGAATTCTTAAGCTTACCGGCAAGATTCACCGTACCGGTGAGGTCCACGATGGCGAAGCCACAACGGACTTCATGGAGCAGGAGCAGGAGCGCGGCATCACGATTCAGTCGGCTGCAACAAGCTGCGTTTGGAATAACCACAACCTGAACATCATCGATACGCCGGGACACGTGGACTTCACGATCGAGGTCTATCGCTCACTGAAGGTGCTCGATGGCGGCGTTGGCGTATTCTGTGGCTCGGGCGGCGTCGAGCCGCAGTCCGAAACCAACTGGCGTTACGCCAACGATTCGGAGGTCGCCCGCATCATCTTCGTCAACAAGCTCGACCGAATTGGCGCCGATTTCTACAGCGTGGTCGAGCAGGTCAAGAGCATCCTCGGGGCCAATCCGCTCGTCATGGTACTGCCCATTGGCATCGAAGACGACTTCAAGGGGATCGTCGACCTGCTGACCGAAAAAGCCTGGATATGGCACTCGTCGGAAGATCCAGAGGATTACGAAATCACGGACGTGCCTGAGGACATGAAGGGTCTCGTTGCCGAATGGCGGGAGAAACTCGTTGAGACCGCCGTCGAACAGGACGACGATCTGCTCGAACAGTATCTCGAGGGCAACGAGCCGTCGATTGACGACCTCAAGCGCTGTGTTCGTAAAGGCACTATCGCGCTCGATTTCTTCCCGACCTACTGTGGTTCTGCTTTTAAAAACAAAGGAATACAGAATATTCTTAATGCAGTAGTTGAATACTTGCCGAATCCCACCGAGGTCAAACCACAACCCGAAATTGACCTCGAAGGTCACCCGACCGGCGGTGTGGCCACGGTTGATCCGGACAAGCCGCTGCGCGCGCTGGCGTTCAAGATCATGGACGACCGATACGGCGCCCTGACCTTTACGCGAATCTACTCGGGCAAAATCAAGAAGGGCGACAACGTCTTGAATACGTTCACGGGTAAGACAGAACGAATCGGCCGCATCGTGGAGATGCATGCCAACTCACGCGAGGAACTCGACTCGGCGCAGGCCGGCGACATCGTCGCTCTGCTCGGCATGAAAAATACCCGAACGGGCCACACGCTGGCGGACGCCAACAACCCGGCGACACTCGAACCCATGGTGTTCCCCGATCCCGTCATTTCGATTGCGATCAGCCCGAAGGACAAAGCCGGCAACGAGAAAATGGGTGTTGCGCTGAACAAGATGATTCAGGAAGACCCCTCATTCCAGGTTGCGACCGACGAGGATTCAGGCGAGACGCTGATCAAGGGCATGGGCGAATTACACCTCGACATCAAAGTCGACATCCTTAAACGCACGCATGGTGTCGAAGTGTCCATGGGCAAGCCGCAGGTGGCGTACCGCGAGACCATCACGAAACTGATCGAAGATTCATACACCCACAAGAAGCAGTCGGGTGGTTCCGGCCAGTACGGCAAGATCGAATACCAGATCGAACCGGCAGAGAAAAACGTGGGCTACGAATTCGAGTCGAAGGTCACAGGCGGCAACGTGCCGCGCGAATACTGGAGCGCTATCGAAAAGGCATTTGCGTCCTGCATGGGCGAAGGCACTTTGGCCGGTTATCCGCTGCTCGATGTGAAATTTACATTGCTGGACGGCGCGTTTCACGCTGTCGATTCGTCGGCGCTCGCGTTCGAGATCGCGACGAAGGCAGCGTACCGCCAGTCGATACCCAAAGCTGGCCCACAGTTGCTCGAGCCGATCATGAAGGTCGATGTGTTCACGCCCGAAGATAACGTCGGTGATGTCATCGGCGATCTGAATCGTCGCCGTGGCATGATCAAGTCACAGGATGCCGGCGCGACTGGTGTGCGTGTCAAGGCAGACGCGCCTCTCGGTGACATGTTTGGCTACATTGGACATCTTCGTACGCTAACTTCTGGTCGCGGCCAGTTCTCGATGGAGTTCTCGCATTACGCTCCGTGCCCGCAGAATGTCGCTGAAGAAGTCATCAAGGAAGCGCAGGAGCGCAAAGCCAATAAGTAAGCACGGACCCGCGGGCGGGAAATTTATTTCCCGCATGGCTCGCTGCAGCTGCGCTTTACTTCGGTCAACAAACTTCCCGCCCGCGACCCTAGCTCAAGTTAGGGTTGCGGTCACGGGTGTTGATCAATTCGCGCGATTGTTTCGTAACGCGTCGGTGCTGAACAAGATGACTGCCGATCCAGATGCATCCAAAGCAGATCAGGTGTGGCGTTGTGAGTTTTTCGCCGTAGTACACGCCGGTCAGAAACTGCAGCGTCGGCGCCAGGAATTGCATGAAGCCAACCGTTGTTAGTGCCAGCCGCCGGGCCGCCAGCGCGAAACATAGCAGCGGCACGACTGTAATCGGCCCGGCAAGGAGCAACAGGCCTGTCAAACCAGGGTCGCCGCTCGCTATTGCCGAGCCTCCCGAATAGACCATCCACGCGAGCCAGATCACTGCGACCGGGAGCAGCACTAGCGTCTCCACGAAGAGACCCGGCATACCGCCAATTGCAACTTGCTTGCGGATTACACCGTATATTGTGAATGACACGGCCAGGAACAGTGCGATACCCGGGAATTGCCCGCCACTGATCGTGAGCACCAGCACGCCAACCGTCGCGAGTGAGACGGCAGAGAACTGCAGCCGGCGCAGTTTTTCCCCGAGAAAGATGACACCGACCAAAACATAGATGAGTGGATTGATGTAATAGCCAAGGCTGGCCTGAAACACCTGGCTCTGCTGCACAGCGAAGATGTACACGTACCAGTTGACGGCGATAAAAAAAGCCGCGGTCGAAAGCAAAAGCAGCATCGTTCGGTGCGTCAGCGCACGACGGACCTCGGGCCACTGGCGCCGCAGGTGGATGATCAGGGCGCCGAAAGGCACCGCCCAAACGATGCGATGCAGCAGCACCTCCGCCGGTGCAACGTCTCCGAGCAGTTTGAAATAGACTGGCAGAACGCCCCAGAGTGAATAGGCGATCAGGCCCGCGATGACGCCATCGCGGGCATCATTCCTTGATTCGAATTCGGCCACGCTCAGGCGGTTTCAGACGTGTCAGCGGCGTCCTGCCGGTCGAAAAGCCAGTTCATTGTCTTGCGTGTTCGCGCAAAGCCGTCGATCTGCAACACGTACAGCGACGGGATAAGGAACAGCGTGATCGCCGTCGCAAACACGATGCCGAAACTCAGTGAGATTGCCATCGGAATCATGTACTGTGCCTGTACGCTGGTTTCGAGCATGATCGGCATCAATCCGGCCGCCGTTGTGAGCGATGTCAGAATGATCGCGCGGAAACGCTGCGTGCCCGAGTCAATGACGGCCTGCCTGAGCGGCACACCTTCCTCGCGGGCTTTGTTGATGAAATCGACCATGACCAGGCTGTCGTTGACGACAACGCCGGCCAGAGCAACGAGCCCGAACAGACGAAAACATGCTGATCGCCTTGCCCATGACGACATGACCGATGACGGCACCGATCAAGTCCGAACGGAATGACGGACATGATGACCAGCGGCTGGCTGTACGAATGCAGCGGAATCGCAATCAAGGCGTAAATCAGGAACAGGGCTGCAATTGATGCGAGGGTCAGATTTGCGATGAATTCCTGCTCTTCCTGGCTGGCGCCCTCCAGCCCATAAGCTGACACCGGCATGACGCGACAACAGGCCGGGAACGAAATCTTCGGATATCTCGCGAATGACTTCACCGGGCTCGACAATCTCCGGATCGATGTCTGCCGATACAGTAATCGTACGCGCGCGATTGAGCCGCGTAATGCTCGAGTAGCTCGTACCGAACGATACGTCTGCAACGGACTCGAACGGCACCTCGTCACCGCCCGGCGTACGAATGCGCATGTTCTCGAGATCTGCGATCGAGCGTCGATCCTCGCGCGGATAGCGCACCATGACTTTCAATTCGTCTTTGCCACGTTGAATGCGTTGCGCTTCCTCGCCATAGAACGCCTGCCTGACCTGTCGCCCAAGTGATGCAAGCGTTAGGCCCAGCGCTTCTGCTTCCGGTTTAATGGCGAGCTTGATTTCCTGGCCGCCGGTGTTCGACGAGTTCTGTATGTCGAACACGCCTTCATACTCGATCAGCTTTTCTTCGAGCTCAATGGCCGCATTCTCCAGCGCGGCATAATTGTCGCCACTGAGCCGGAAACTCAGCGGTGGTCCGCCGCCGAAGTGTTCGCCGTCGGTGAATACGTCAATTCTTTAACACCCGGAATCTCGCCAACTCTTTCTCTCCATAGCGTGGTCACATCCTCGACCTGCAGCAACCGATCATCGACCATCGGCATCTCAGTCCAAGCAACCGCGCCAGTATCACTTGTGGTGAAAGAGCCGATGTGAGCAATCATCGGATCGAGATCCGGATTTTCGGCGACGTATTCTTCATTTAATTGGAGAATGGCTTGTTCAATTCTGTCCAGTGCGGCGTTGCGAACCTCCGGAGCCGTGCCGTTTTCCATTTCCAGCTGCATGCGAATGAAATCACCAGGCACCTCCGGGAAAAGCACAATGCGAACCAATTTGCTGTTGATCAGATCCGATCGTGACGATCAGCACGCCAACAAATACCGTCACGGTGAGCCCTCGGTTATCGAGTACTTTCTCGAGTGCCGGGCGATAATAGTTGTGTATCAGTCGATGCAGGCCGTGCTGAGTATGGCGCTGAATTTTCAAAAAGAATCGCGGTATTCTCTGCAGCGACTGGAATATGCCGCTGTGGATTAAACAAATCGTCTTCATCCACAGGATCGATTTTCGCGTGCACGAGGTGAGCCGGAAGTATCAGTTTTGACTCAACGAGCGAGAACAACAGGCACAGCACGACGATCATTGACAACGCTTCAAAGAATGGCCCAACGACACCTCCGACAAACAACATCGGTGCGAACGCCGCTATCGTCGTGAGCACGCCAAACGTCGCTGGTACGGCGACTCTGCGCGCGCCTGCTACAACGTTGTCTATCGTGTGTCCGTCCGCCCTTATCTTAGTGTAAACGCTTTCGCCAATAATTATTGCATCATCCACGACGATGCCGAGAACGATGATAAAGCCGAACAAACTGATCATGTTGATCGTGACGGGCCAGGGAGTGTGCGGCATCAGGAAAAACGCGCCAAGAAACGTAATTGGAATGCCGACGATTACCCAGGCTGCCACCTTCATTCGCAGGAACAGCGACAACAGACAGGAACACCAGCAAAGCGCCCTGCCACAAGTTCTTCGTCATGGTTTTGAGCCGACCTTCCAGATAATGAGAACGATCAACCCAAAGGTCCATTTCGACACCGGCTGGAAGGCTGCCGCGCTTCTCGGCCACGTACTCTCGCACCGCGGCGGCCGTTTTGAGTTCGTTTTGCTGGCCACTGGCGATGACATTTAGTGTGGCCGTGGGTTTGCCATCAAAGCGACCGAATCCTTCTGACTCAACGAAACCGTCATTGATGGATGCAATGTCTCCTAGCGTTAGTCGTGTCCCATCGGGATAGGTGCGCAGCACGAGACCGGCATACTCAAGGCCGGTGTAGACCTGGCCCTCGGTCCGCAACAGGATATCGCCGCCTTCTGTCTTGATCGTGCCGCCCGGAAGATCGATCGAAGATGCACGAACCGCTTCGGAGATCTCCGACATTGTCAGGCCATACTGACGCAGCACGTGCTCCGACACTTCGATACTGATTTCGAACGCACGGTCACCGTAGAAATCGACCTTGCTGATCTCGGGCATCGTCAGGAGTTCGTTGCGCACCTCCTGGGCAATAAGCTTGCGTGAGAAATCATCGATATCGCCGTGTATGGCAACAAAAATGACCGGCGTATCCGGTTCTATCTTGTAAATGACAGGCTTTTCAGTCAGTGCGGGGAACGTCGAGATCGCATCGACACGTGTCTTGACCTCTGTCAGCACTTCGTTGATGTCTTTGTCGCGCGAAACTTCGATCGTGACGCTGCCGTTGCCTTCATTGGCCCGGGATCTGATCTCGACGATGCCCTGAATATCCTGAACTGCCTCTTCGACTTTGACTACGACGCCCTCTTCGACTTCCTGTGGAGCTGCGCCAAGGTACGGTACCTGCACCTGAATCCAGTTCAATTCGATTTCGGGAGTTGTCTGCTTGCGAATCGTGAATACCGAGATCAGGCCGGCAATGATGATGAACCACATCAGCAGATTCGCAGCCACGTGGTTGCTTGCGAACCACGCAATGATGCCCTTTTCGCTACTCTTCAGTCGCAACCGCATCTCTAATCCTCTTCGACCGATGACGCGATCTGCTCGTCATTGCCGTCGTCGTCTTCGGCTGCAGTGCCTGCAGTTCGAACCGACATGCCGTTCGTCGGTGCTTCGATTGCTGTAGTCGTGATTCGCTCGCCTGCGGATACACCGCCTGCAACATATGCGTACCTGTCATCGGACCGAATGATGTCGACTCGGCGTATTGCGAGTTTATTGTCGAGATCGACGATCAAAACCTGGTCAGCGCCTCGCAGCGCCGTGCGAGGTATGCGAAAAACGTCGAGTACCGTGGAGCCTGTGATTTCGGCCGCGACAAACGTCCCGACAGGCAACGACGTGCCAGCATTATGCAGTTTGTAAGGATCCAGGATCTGCGCGACAACATAAGTCACACGACTTCTCTCGTCTACGACTCCCTCTGACCGAACGATTTGCGCGTCCCATGACACGCGCTTACCCTTTTGCATCGCTGTCAACTTGACTTGCGGTCCTTCGATCGAGCCGGTTTCTGTAATCTCGAGTGCATTCGGCATTTCGACGAACGCCAGGTCCATGTCGGTCAAAGGCAGCCTAACTTCTGCCTCGTCCGTTGCAAACGTGACGCCGAGTTGCGTACCAGGGCTAACGAACTGGCCGATGTCCGTATTTTTGCTGAGCACCATTCCCTCGTAAGGCAATCGAATATAGGTGAGCTCGAGGTTGCGACGTGCGCTGACAAGTTCCGCCTGTGCTGACGCAAGCGCGGCGGCGGCCGATGCAAATTCTGCCTCGGCGCGGTAGCCCTGGCTGAGCAGCTTTTTCGCGCCGTCGTACTCGATCTGCCGCTGTTTGACCAGCGCGTCAGCCTTGTCGACGCCGACCGTGTAATTCGTCGGATCGATGCGCATCAGGACCTCGCCCGCACGAAAGACACCGCCGGCAATGAACTTGGGCGAAATGCTGACAATTGAACCCGAGATCTCGGCACTCAGGACGGTCTGCGTCCGGGGGCGAACCGTGCCCTGGCTGCGAATGCGAAAACTCTCGGATGAAAGCTCGAGTGGCAGCACCTCGACCAGCAAATCGAGATTCTCGTCTCCCCGCTTTTCCGGCTCAGGTTTCATTTGTGACAACAGGCCGGCGATCGCGATAGCTCCGACAAATATGCCAGGTATCAGGATCCACTTGCGATAAACAGGCTTCATTCAGAAAAATCGGATTTGTAGCGAAAGGGCCTCGTATTCTGATCCTTTTGGATTGAAATCTCACGGATTTGTTCAGCTTCATGGGAGAGGAAAATCAGCCCGAATATTGCTTTTTTGTGACCTGACACCATGAAATGCGGCCGTTTTCGCCCCAAACTGCCGACTTAACAATGTTACGGACGCAGTCTCTCCGGATCGGACCGATATGTACGAGACCCATTTTGGCCTGAAAAAACGACCATTTCGCGCCCACGCGGCTGGCACCGACGTATTCGTCGGACCGCAGACCGCAGCCACCATAGCGGGTCTCAAGAAAGCGATGGCGAACCAGGACTCGATTGTCACCGTCAGCGGCCCCATCGGGGTTGGCAAGACCACGCTGGTACGGCGAGCCCTCGATGCCGTGGGCAAAAAGCAAACTATTATTTCTCTGGGGCGCATGCACCTCGGGCACGACGAGGTTCTCGAACTGCTCCTCGAAGAAATGGGCGTGACGCTGCCCGCGGGCACCGTGCAGCGATTTACTGCGTTCCGTCGCCTGCTCAAAGAGCACGCCGAAAACGGATCACGGGTAATTGTTGTCGTCGAAGATGCCACCCGCATCGGTACAGATGCGCTGTCGGAACTCGAGGCGCTGACTGCCTCCGATGCCGGCGTATCGGAGGGTGCGAATATCGTGTTGATGGGCGATCAGGGCATCAACGAAATCCTGAAGAAGCCGCAACATGCGCGACTTAAGCAACGCCTGCGGCTGCGTCAGTCAATTGCTCCGTTCAGCGTCGGTGAATTGACCGGTTACCTGAAGCACTGCTTCCGCCTGGCCGGCCAGGAATACGACACATTGTTCGAAGACGGTACCGCAGCGGCTCTGCACGCATTGAGCGAAGGCATTCCCAGAATGGCGAACAACCTTGTTGAATCGGCGCTGGCGGCAGCCGCCGATGCCAAGATCAGTAAGGTCACAGTTGCGCTGATCCAACGTGTGGCTGTTGACGAGTATGGCCTGGAAGTCGCGAATGATGAGGTGGCCAATGATCATCACATCAGGGAACGTCGGACAAACGATCGACGTGCCACCGACCGCCGAATGCAGCACGAGCAGGCGGAAACGCCAGACGTAGAGGAGCCGTCTCCAATCCCGGAGGTGATCGAAGCAGCCGCCGGCGACGTGGAGCCCGAAGAGGCTCCGGCAGACGAGGCTGACGAAGAAATCCCCGAGTTGATTCAGGATACGCTGCCCGATCTTGCGGTGCTCGCACCTGCGCTTGCCAATGAAGTAGCGCCTGAGGCGCCTGACGACGAGATTGCAGCGCCGTCGAGTTCAATGCCTGTCGGGACACCGGAAACGGCAGCGCCGCAACCCCAACCGCAGATGGAAACAGAGCTGCAGTCCGAGCCTGAGCTGGAGCCTGAGATTTCTGCTGCGCTGGAGGCAGCACAGGTCGGCGCCAGTGACGACGAGATTCCCGAATGGGAGCGTGACCCGACGCTCGCAGAGTTGCGCCCGGACCTCGATGCTCTGGAGCACGCAATGTTGGTTGCACAAGGCCTCGCTCCTGAGTCAGATGACGAGAAGGAACCGGAGGTGGCCATTGACGAGCCGGCCGAACCGGTACCGGAAATAACACTCGACCGCGAGATTCAGGCCAAGATTGCCGAGGCCACCGATATTCTCAAACAGGCAGAACTGGAAGCCGAAGAGCACGCGGCAGCCGAAGCCGAAGACTCCGGCGAACGCGACAAACCCCTGGCCGAAATCCTTGCCGCGGCAAACGAAAAAGCTGAAGCACAGTCACATTCGGTCGAGTCGCAGCTCGACGCCACAGACGCCTTCGCTCTGGATAAGATCGCGGCCGTAGCCGCCGCGGAACAAGCTGCCGAGGCCGCAATTGAGAAACCGGAGATACCGGTACTCCAGACACCAGCACCGCCTGTTGCGGAGGCACCGACGCTGCCAGTCGTCGAGGAACCGCCACCACCTGCCGCGGAGGAACCGACGCTACCAGTCGTCGAGGAACCGCCACTGCCTGCCGCGGAGGCACCGACGCTACCAGTCGTCGAGGAACCGCCACCGCCTGTCGCGGAGGCACCTGCATTACCGGCGGTCGAGGAATCGCCACCGCCGGTCGACGCGGGCATGCAGAAGATTGCTGCTGGCCTCTCCCGCGCAAAGACCCTCGACGATATCGACGACAAGATGGCCGAGACATTATTCGGAGAAGAATTCAGTCTGATGGCAGCGGAAATCGCCGCGACCGTATCGTCCGACTTGTCTGCCAATGACGATTTCGAACTTTCTCTCGAAGAGTCTGCAACAGTCCCCGTGGCGGACGTCGAGGCCGCCGCGGCCATAGATCTTGATCCCTTGCCAGAAGTTGCACCCGAACCGAAAACCGAACCGAAAACCGAACTGAAACCCGAACCTAAACCTGAAGTGACCTTGCAGGGCGGCAGCCCCAACCTTGCGGCTACGCAACAACGGCTCGCGACCTTGCGCGCGTTAAATGCCAGCCCCAAGCAAGCATCGAGCGTGACAGAATCGATCGTGCTGTCGGAGACGGGGCATGCAGTTCCGTCGGCCCCGGTAACTGATCAGCCAGAGACTATCGAGGAGCAAATCAACACCTCGATTACACAAACACTCAAGGCGCTGAGCGTTCGGCCACCGCCGACAGCTGACGATGACGAGGAGGAGGAAAAGAAGGGCGGATTCTTCAGTCGTTTTCGCCGCTCCTGATCGGATCCCGCGTCGACAAATGAAAAGAGCCGGGCTTTGCCCGGCTCTTTTGCTTAGGACTGAAGAACTTCTAGTCGCTTTCGAGCTGAATATTCCACATGTAATCGCTATGTGGCCCACAGATATCCGTAAACTCCTCGCCAGCCTCATTGCTCTCCGAGTAGATTGTGTCAATCGCCTCGCCGCGTGCTTTGAGCAACGATGACATATCGGCCGCGGTCATTGTCTGCAGCTTACGATATTTGCCGCCGACGACATGCGACATCCAACCCCACGAAGTCAGCTTGCCGTCCTCGACCATCTTGTTGAGGATAGGGGCTACGTGCGCGTCGACTATCTCATCAGCGCGCTCTTCGCGCGTCATATCACAGGTGTGGTATACGGAGAATCCTGCAGCGCCGCGTTTCTTACCGGCCGTGCCATTGTCGACTGACCAGATATAGTCGTCGTGCCGTGGGCAGATTTGATTGAAAGGAACGCCGTCTCCTTCGGCTTCTTCTGCGCCGTCTTGCACGGCTGCGCCACCATCAAGCAAGGCCTCCATCGTTTCTGCCTGGTAATAGAAAAGCCGTTGCCATTGACCGCCCGTATGATGAGCCATCCAGCCCCAACGCAGGATAGTGCCGTCTTCGACGAGACCGTTCATTCGCTCTGCGTCGTTCGCAATGATCTCATCCGCGCGAGACAACGGGCCGCCGCCACAATAGAAATAGGTCGCATAAGTATAGGCAGTCGGTCCTTCGTCTTCCTCCTGTGCCACGCTGGCAAGTGAGAGTAACGACAGACCAAAAGCGATTGCGATAATTTTAATTGTTTTCATTTCTTTATCCCCAATAGTGCACACGTGTGCAGTGCACGGGAGTTTAACCGAATCATGTCCTATCGCCACAGAAACATCGCTTGACAATGATCAGGACAAGACGTAGACGGCGATAAGTACTCGCCGAATTCACCAATGCCTATTACGGATACCGACATGCCCGTCGCAGCGATATAATATGATCGCGTGATCTTTATGTGAGTTAAGAGATCTACACATGAGTAATCTCACGAACTTCCTGTTGCCCAATGCGCCGACCTGCATCGTCGCGTGCTCCGCGGCAGAGGCACGGGTCTGGCGCTCGACCTCGCGATTCGGCGACTGGAAGTACGTCACCACGATGTCCAATCCTGCGGCAAGCAAGAGCGAGGCCGATTTTGCGAGTGACCGTCCGGGTCGTGCGTTCGACAGTGTTGGCGCGGGCCGGCATTCAATGTCACAACCCGAGTCTGGTCAACAACATGAAATGCTTGTATTTGCCCGGCAAGTTGCCGACTATCTCAATCGTTCCGTTGTGAACAGGGAATTCGACCACATCGTACTGATAGGCGCGCCGAAGTTCCTCGGTTGCCTTAGAACGGAGCTCTCCGAATCTGCCAGGCGCGTGGTGGTTATGGAGGCGCCCAAGAACCTCGGCGATCTTGATTCCGCTGCGATCAAGAAGTATTTCGAATGACGAAAAACGCTGACTGACGGAGAATGAAATGAGCAACACGGTCCTCGCAATCATCGAACTGGAGCGATTTCCACAGGAGGTCGCAAAACGCGCCGCGTGGATTGCAAAACACTATGGGTGTGATCTCGAGCTCGTATTCAGCGATCCGACGCTGGGCTTTCTTCGCGACAGCTTCATGATTTCCGCCGATTCGAAGCAGATTTCGGAAACAATCAGGCAGGCGCAAAAGGAAGAACTGAAAACACTTGCTGCCTCGATCGCCGAGAAGGACCTGAGGATTACGACCTCGATTCTTCGTGATCGCCCAGCCAGCGATGCAATTATTGCGAAATGCCTGGAGAGCGAGCCTGTGATGGTCGTCAAAGGCACCGCTTATCACAGCCCGGCGGAGCGTGCGACCTTTACGTTTACAGATTGGCAACTGATGCGCAATCTGACCACTCCGCTGTGGCTGGTGAAGCCGCACAAGTGGCGCAAGAATCCGGTGATCGTCGCGGCTGTTGATCCGATGCACCGAAAAGGTAAAGGAGCTCTTGATCAAGCCATCGTCGATGCCGGAAAAACACTCGCTGCAAAGTGCAAAGGCAAACTGCACCTGCTGCACACGTATGAGCGACTTGGCGCAATTGGTGCCTACACAAAGCTAAATTTCAACCCGAAGAAAGTACCAATTAGACGATATCGAAAAGAAGATGCGTGCCGAACACCGGCGCCATCTGGACGCACTCGCGGCCAAAAACGACATCGGGCCGGAAGCCATTCATCTGCTGCCCGGCCGCACTCGCGACATATTGCCAACGTTTGCCCGCGCAAATAATGCCGACGTCGTGGTCATGGCGGCGCTGGCGCGGACGGGGCTTAAGCGGCGCATTATTGGCAGCACTGCAGAACAGGTGCTCGACCACCTGCCCTGCGATATTCTGATCGCGCGCTCGCCGTAATGGCCGGCTGGACCGAAGCGTAACCGGGTCAGTCTTTTTCGGTTGCGAGGGCTTTTAGCCTTGCCGCCTCGAATTCGTCGCCTTCGTTCCATACCGGCATCTCGTCGGCATTTGCGATCGCGAGACCGGTCCAATAGCCCAGCTCTGCATCGGTGATCATGCCGTCGAGATTCCAGTTAGGATCGTATTCGTCCGACGGCTGGTGATAGTTCACCTCCGTATAGTGATCGACCTGCTGCTTGCCCCAGCCTTCCGGACGGTCGACGAAATCGGTACCAGGATCAAGGTATGCCGCGGGCACGCCAATGCGCGCGAAACTGAACTGGTCCGAGCGATAGAACGAACCCTTCGATGGGAATTGATCCGGCGTGATCACCCGCCCCTGCTCACCGGCAATGAGCTCTACGAGCTGGTCGATCGTCGACTTGCCCAGTCCGACAAAAGTCACATCATGGGAGTGGCCCCAGACGTTGCCGCCATCATAGTTGATGTTCGCCGCTATCTTGCCTGCAGGAAACGTCGGGTTGCTGGCATAGTATTTCGATCCGAGCAGCCCCTGCTCCTCCGCTCCGACCAGTGCGATCAAGACCGAGCGCCGCGGTGCTTCTGGAAGCGAAGTCATGGCTTTTGCGATGCCCATGACCAGCGCAACGCCAGAAGCGTTGTCGAAGGCACCATTGTAAATCGTATCGCCGGCATCGTTCGCCGGACCGATGCCAAGATGATCGTGGTGTGCGGAGTAGATGACGACCTCATCCTTGAGCTCCGGGTCGCTGCCCGGAATAAGTCCGAGCACATTGGCAGATTGCACGCGCTCTATTTCGACATCCATGGCAATCGATGTCGTGACGCCAAGCGGCACAGGCTGGAAATCTCGGTTGTAGGCCGCTTCGCGTAGTTCATCGAGATCCCTGCCCCCCAGCGCAACTAGCTCTCGCACGGCATCCTCTGTCATCCAGGCGTCGAACTGCTTGCGCGCTTCGTCACCGGCGGGCAACTCAAACTGAACGCCGGTGTTCGAGGTCTGCAGGACCTGAAATGGGTATCCGGCTGAAGGCGTCGTGTGGATGATAATCGCGCCGGCGGCCCCCTGGTCAGCAGCCTTCTGATATTTGTAGTCCCAGCGTCCGTACCAGAGTCGGGTCTCGCCGGCAAAAAGATCCGGATCCCAGTCCGGGTCATTGTTCATGATCAATAGAATCTTGCCTTTGAGGTCGGTATCTTTGAAATCATCCCAGTCATACTCTGGCGCCTGAATTCCGTAGCCGACAAAGACGATCTCGGCACCGCGGACCTGGGCGTGCTCATCCTGGATATCGCTGTTGATCAGGTACTGATCCCACTGCTTCAGCGTTATTGAATCGCCATCACCCTCAAACTTCCAGGTCTTCGGTTGCATCGTGTTGACACCGACGAGATCGAATGGCTGCTCGTAGCTGCCGTCTTCGCCTCCGGGCTCAAGACCGAGTTCTTTCATTTTTCCAATGAGATATTCACGCGCCTTCGCGTCGCCCGCGCTCCCCGGACCGCGCCCTTCGTAGGCATCACTGGAGATCTCGGCAAGGATCTCGCGCATGTATCCATCGGTAATCTGGTTCGCGGCCGCCTCGGCCGCCGGGTTGCCGCCGGCTGCTTCGACAGCAATCGGTGACGACAGCGCCGCCTCGCTGGATTCTGTCGCGGGCTCGTCGGCCGTACACCCCGCCAGTCCGGACAATACCGCTACAACGACCGTTAGTTGTTTATGAATCACTTCTTTTCCCCTACTTGCCGAACAGTTCGCCAAGAAAATTCTGCATTGATGTCCACGAACGACGGTCTGCCGATTCGCTGTAGACGGTGCCGAAGCCCGGATCGTTGGCGTCCGGATTCGTGAACGCGTGCATCGTATTGCCGTAGCCGTGTAGCTGCCAGTCCGCACCCATAGACGTCAGTTCCTGGCCGAGCGCGACGGCCGCGTCGGGTGGCGCCATCGGATCGTTCCAGCCATGCAGAGCCAGTACCTTCGCTTTGATCGTATTGCCTTCAGTGTTTCCGGGCGCACCGAACAGGCCATGGAAACTGACGACACCGCCGATGTCTGCACCGCTGCGCGCAATGTCGAGCACGCACAGGCCGCCAAAGCAAAAACCGATCGCCGCAACTCTGGACTGGTCAACCTCTGCCTGCTCGCGCATCGAATCCAGCGACAACAACAGGCGCTGTTGCAGCATCGAACGGTCGTCGAGAAATGGCTGCATCAGCGCAGCGTTCTCATCCGTGCCGCTGCCTAGTACGCCTTTGCCATACAAATCCAATGCGAAGCCCGTATAGCCGAGTTTGGCAAGCTCTGCCGCTTTGTTATTTTCAAATTCGGACCGGCCTGCCCACGCGTGACAGACCATGACCCCCGGCCTCGGGCCGTCAATCGAGTCGTCCCAGGCAAGTTGCCCCTCGAGGACCGTGCCCCCATCCTCATAGTCGATGAGTCGAGTTCTAATGCTCAACGTGGTCTCCTGATAATTTGCGTGTTAGTCGCGGCGTATGACAAAAACTTCGTAGCGACCTTCCGGACCGATGTACCACGATGCAATCGTGCTGGTGATGCCCACGATGATCGCGCCGAAGATGGCCGACCAGAATCCGGCCACCGAAAAATTGTCGAGCATCGCGGCGACCAGCCCGAACATCGCGGCATTGAGAACCAGAATGAACAAGCCAAGGGTCACAATCGTCAGTGGCAAGGTCAAAACGAACGCGACCGGCCTTACAAATCCGTTGACGAGACCGAGCAGGACCGCGGCGATTATGAACGTGCCTGCGCCGACGATTTGCACGCCCGGGATCAGGATCGATGCGACATACAGGCCCAGCATCGTTATTAGTGTGCGAAGGATGATTCCAGTCATAGGCCAATTATGCGGCCAAGCACCACACTTTGCTAGAATCGCCATCGAAGCGCCCGTAGCTCAGTCGGATAGAGCACCAGATTCCTAATCTGGGGGTCGCAGGTTCGAATCCTGCCGGGCGCGCCATCTTGGACGAGTAGCGTTGACGCCGCGCCTCGACCTCAGGCCCGGGAGTTGGGACGATGAGTATCTGGTCACAGGCCAAAGATATGGCGGCGGTTACGCCCGACGAACGAAATCGATACGTCGATTTTCTTCGTGCCGCATCCATTCTCGTCGTCGTCACTGGCCATTGGCTGGTTGCCGCTGCCTATTATCATGACGGCACCCTCACGCCCGGCGACGTACTGGAACTGCAGCCCGGGACACAATGGTTGACCTGGATTTTCCAGGTGATGCCGATCTTTCTTTATTGTCGGCGGATACGCGAATGCGGTGTCGCTGGAGAGCGCCCGGCGACGTGGAATCGGTTATGCGGGCTGGCTTGCTGCGAGACTGCATCGCCTGGTAACACCGCTACTGGCTCTGTTACTGGGCTGGGCCGCGCTCGCGACGGCATTGTACTTTTTTGGAGTCAGTGGCGACGTGACCCGGCTTGCGTCGCGAGGGGCACTGATTCCAACCTGGTTTCTCGCGATTTACATCGCAGTCGTCATGCTTGCACCGCTGACCTATTCGGCCTGGCGGCGTTGGGACTTCGCGTCTTTTTGGGCGTTTGCCGCTATCGGGGCGCTGGTCGATTTCGCCTTTTTCGTGGCGAAGATCGAATGGCTGGGTTGGACTAACTACTTCTGGGTCTGGCTCGCAGTGCACCACCTGGGTTATGCGTGGCGCGATGGCCGCCTGGGCAGTCCGTCACGACTCCTGGCATTTTCGGCTATCGGCTTGCTTGTACTAGCCTTGCTGATTTTCAATGGACCGTATCCTCTGGCCATGGTGGGATCACCTGACGAGGGACTGAGTAACACGCTGCCACCGAAGATAACGTTGCTGGCGCTCGGCGTCTTTCAGTTCGGCCTGTTGCTGTCAATCGAATCGCCGATGCGGCGCATGCTATCGGGTCTGCGTCTGTGGGCGGCGACCGTGCTGATCAACAGCATGATCATGACGCTCTATCTCTGGCACGTGACCGTGTTGGTCATCATCGTTGCGTTGGCTTACCTGGCCGGCGGTATTGGGCTGGGCCTGGAACCCGGCACTCTCGAGTGGTGGATCTCGCGCCCGGTCTGGATCGCAGTCTGTATATGCGGCGTTGTTGCCCGTTACCTTTCTCCTTGCGCCGCTGGAGCGCCGTGCCCGTCCTGCCGACACGCCGGTACCATCTGCAGCGCGGCAAGTCGGCGGCGCCATCCTCGTTTGTCTGGGCGTTGCCTATTTAGCGCTATTCGGTTTCGGTAGTGCTCCGCTCCCGGGCCTCGATATCGGGGCAGCTTTGCTCGTCGTTGCAGGCGCATTCGCGAGCGGCTTGTTGCCAGGTACACGATAGAACAGACACAATACCCCTGGAAATGACAACAAAAGAGATTGTTGGGAGACCCTAGATGCTCAAAGCCGGTAGCAAAGCCCCCGAATTTTCGCTGCAAAATGACGAGGGCGTCGATACGACCCTGACCGACTTGCTGCGGGACGGACCGCTTGTCTTGTATTTCTATCCAGCCGATTTCACTCCGGGCTGTACCATGGAGGCTTGTTCGATCCGTGATATCCACAATGACCTGGTTGCCGTTGGCCTGAAAGTGGCCGGAATCAGCCCGCAGGATATCGACAGTCACGTACGCTTCCGCAAGGAGCACAAGCTGCCGTTCGTACTGCTCAGCGACCCCGAAAAAGTCGCAATCAAAATGTATGACGTCGACGGGCCGTTTGGCGTCGGTGTTCGCCGCGCGACGTTTCTGATCAATCAGGATCGGACGATTCAGGATGCGGTGCTGGCCGACATCATGATCGGCCGCCACAAAGAATTCATCGACAAAGCAATTGTTCTGCGGGAGACGGCCGGCAAGCGTGGCCGATCTGCCACCAAGTAGCGCTTCTAGCCCGGTGACTGTGACGGTCACTTTGCGCTTGTGCCCTCGATGCCGATGCTCCCACAAGATACACGCCTTGCCACGTGCCGAGGTCACAGCGACCTTCGCGCACGGGCAGAGTTCAGGTCCGCATGAGTCAGGACGCTGCGGATATGCGCCGGCATGTCGTCAGGCCCTTCAGCAGTGTGGGTATTTGCCGGGTCGCCGTCCGGTGCGAGTCGTGACATGAAGGTTTCGAGATCGCGCAATACGGCCGGATCGGCATTTTCGCAGAGCATTAGCGATGCGCTGGTATGCCGGATGAAGACGTTACACATCCCGATGTCGATGTCGGAGTCTCGCACGGCAGACTGCACCTGCGCGGTCAGATCATACGTCCCGCGCCCTCGCGTCGTCACGTGGATCTCAGTTTGCCGAATCACTGCGATTGACTGGCAACGTATGGTTCGCCGAATCGCAGTCGAATCGTCTTGGTCTTGCCGAACCACGGAATCGAGATGATGTAGATGTTGTCGTACTCTTCTTCGGCGATCTGCGGCACCTTCTTGCTGGCACCCAGATTGGCTATCAGCACCGGCACGGTGTTGCTGTGCCCGACAACGAGAATGACCTCACCCTTGTGATCCTTCAGTATCGTCTCGAGCACCGTCTCGGTGTCTGCCGCATCATAGGTATTGACGGGCAAATCCAGCGCATCGGCTATCGGCCGCGCGGTCTCCTGCGTGCGCCGAAACGCGGTTGCATAGACTGCATCAACACCAGCGACTACATCGGCATCCACGAGTTGACGCGTCAGCTCAGCGACGCGTCGCTCGCCAGCCTCACTGAGCCCGGGATCGGACGCAGGCGAATCCGCTTTCTCGGCATGCCGGACGAAGATGATCGTTGTTGTCGCCTGAGATTCAAAAAACCAGGCAAGGCCGACCGCGATTGCCGTATAGATAAGGACAACCTGGATCCGCCTCTGCCGCCGGCGGCGCCGGCGGTCTAACTCGTTAGTGGTGCGCATGGAATGCGACTTTACGAGGTTTTAGGGGCTTTGACTACGCCTCGTCGCGGTCCTTTTGGACCACGCGATACTCACCCTCTATAACACTCTGCTTCGAAGTCCGCTCGTCGGTCCTGGGTTGGCTGCGCGGATGCAGACCCATTTTTCGCTTGAGCCACCACACGCGCAGGCCGATAACCGCCCCGGCCACAAGAACGAGCGCACCAAGTGCAAGGAACGCGAAAAAGCCCAATACGATCGACGCAGCGATTGCCAGGACACCGGCAACAACGACCAGTGCGTTGGCTATCGGATTACCAGCCGGGAAGTTGTTCTTTGCTGATGAATGTTGCACCAAAATATTGTTCCTTTGCGCTACTCTGTGAATCTACTAATAGATATATTAATCAATGTCTTATTATTTTTTTCTCGAAACGTTATTAAGTAATGCCCGGCAATTCCATACGCTCAGACAGACTTATTGTCTTTCGGTTCGATTGCAAGCACAATTCGCGGCGCAAAAGCGCACACCGGAGAGGTGGCAGAGCGGTTGAATGCACTGGTCTTGAAAACCAGCAAAGGTTAGTAGCCTTTCGTGGGTTCGAATCCCACCCTCTCCGCCAACCCGGGAATTACAAAATGGCGACGATTCTGGTTACGGGCTGCAACCGCGGCATCGGCCTGCAGCTATGCAAACAACTTTCTGAACGCGGTGACGAGGTCATCGGTGTTTGCCGCAGCCCCAGCGACGAGGTCCAGCGTCTGGGAATCCGTATCGTCTCCGGGATCGACGTCGGGGACGCCGCGTCGATGCCAAAGCTCAAGGAGGCGCTCGGCGAGCAGTGCCTCGATGTACTGCTCAATAATGCCGGCATGCTGCGACCGGACAAGCTGGGCGAACTCGACTACGACGACATGGTGGAGCAGTTTCGGGTCAATACGCTTGGACCGCTGCGCGTAACCGAAGCGCTGCTCGACAATCTCCGCGAAGGCTCAAAAGTCATCATCATCACAAGCCGTGTCGGATCGATCGAGGACAATTCGTCGGGCGGCTACTACGGTTATCGTGCCTCCAAGACTGCGGTCAACCAGATCGGCACCAATCTCAAGCACGATTTGCTGCCGCGAGGGATCGCCGTGGCCCTGCTGCATCCTGGTCTCGTGGCGACAGATATGACCGGTGGCCAGGGTATTGCGCCAGCTGATTCCGCGCGCGGGCTGATCCAGCGCATCGACAGCCTGGACCTCGAAAACAGTGGCGGATTCTGGCATGCCGAGGGCTACGCATTGCCCTGGTGATGGTAGACTTTGCGCCTTAATCAAGGAGGAGAATCCTGCATGCAAGACCAATTGAACTACCTGGCTCCGGCCGCAGACGCGTCGGTAGAGGAACGATCCCAGTTCATCTGGAAAGTCTACGCACACGTCGTCGGCGCGATTCTGGCCTTTGCGGCAATCGAGGCCTACCTGTTCAGTTCAGGTATCGCCGCGAAAATCGCGATTCCGCTGGCGAGCAACTGGCTATTGGTCCTCGGTGGCTTCATCCTGGCAAGCTGGCTTGCCACTCACGTCGCTCACCGGCTGCAATCTACAGCGGCACAATACGCCGCATTCGCTTTTTTCGTTTTTGTAGAAGCGATTATTTTTGTTCCGATGCTCTACGTTGCGATGGAAACGCAGCCGGGCGTCATTGACAGCGCCGCGGGCGTAACGCTATTAGGGTCTGTGGGGCTCATTGCGACGGCGATGATTACACGCAGGGACTTTTCGTTCCTGCGCGGCATGCTCGTCTGGGGCGGAATGCTGGCTTTGATCGGCATCGGGGCAAGTCTGATTTTCGGTTTCGAGCTCGGTACCTGGTTTTCCGTGGCCATGATCGGATTTGCGGGAGCTGCTGTCCTCTATGACACATCGAACATCATGCATCACTATCCTCAGGACAAATACGTGGCGGCATCGATGGCCTTGTTTGCCTCGATTGCGTTGATGTTCTGGTACATTTTGCGCCTTTTCATGAGCCGCGACTGACGCGGGATCAAAGCACCTCGAGAAGGCCCGATTGCGGGCCTTTTTTATGCGAGGGCGCTTCCCCACAGCGCAAAAAGCTGCGGCTTATCCGTATGCAGTCGCTGGCAACTCTATGATATTACTCAAGTGCTAGCTGGCAAACGCAATTGATAGGAGCATTGCGATGAACAGATTGTCTATCCTGACTTTGCTCTTGGCCCTCGTCATCGGCCTTGGTGGTTGCGACAAAGACCGCTCGATGTCCGAGCGCGGCTTCCGATTGCCCGAGGGTAACGCGTCAGCCGGACGCGAGACGTTCCTGTACATGCACTGCAATCAGTGCCATACGATCGAGGGTGAGGAACTTCCCACTATTCCAGGATTCGAGCCGTATGTTGAACTCGGTGGCCCGGTGACCCGCGTCAAGACCTACGGCGAGTTGGTCACTGCGATCATCAATCCGTCGCACAAACTGGCAGATGGCTATCCCGCGGACCTGGTCGCAAAAGACGGCTCATCAAACATGTACGTCTACAACGGCTTCATGACGGTTCAGGAGCTGACGGATCTCGTGATGTTCCTGCAGCCGCACTATGATGTCGTGCCGCCGGAGTTCCAGTACCGGGTCTATCCCTGAATCGAAGTAGCGCCACCCATGTAGGGCTGCAAGACGTCGGGCACGCGAATGCTGCCGTCGGCCTGCTGGTAGTTTTCCATGACCGCGATCAGGGCGCGTCCGGCCGCAACGCCCGAACCGTTCAGCGTGTGAATGAGTTCCGGCTTTCCTGTTTCAGGGTTCCGCCGCCGTGCCTGCATCCGACGCGCCTGAAAATCGGTGCAGTTGCTGCAGGAGGATATCTCACGATACGCCTCCTGACCGGGCAACCAGACTTCCAGATCGTATGTCTTGGCCGCGCCGAAACCGACATCGCCAGAGCACAGTGCGACGACTCGGTACGGTAGTTCGAGCCGCTGCAAGATGGTCTCTGCATTCCCAGTGAGTTCCTCAAGCGCATCGACCGAGGTATCCGCCGCCACGAGTTGCACGAGTTCGACCTTTTCGAATTGGTGCTGCCGAATCATGCCGCGCGTATCCTGTCCGTATGATCCGGCCTCGGAGCGAAAACACGGTGTATGCGCCGTGTACCTGAGCGGTAGCAGGTCCGCATCGAAAATCATATCGCGAGCGAAATTCGTTACCGGAACCTCGGCGGTCGGTATCAGATAGAAAGGTGTTTCCGTCGTCGTCTGGAACAGATCGTCGCCGAATTTCGGCAGCTGGCCGGTACCAATTAGCGCCTGAGACTGCACCAGGTAAGGTACATAGGCTTCTTCGTAGCCATGCTCGCCCGTGTGCGTGTCGAGCATGAACTGAATCAGCGCGCGCTGCATACGTGCCAGCTGACCACGCAGAACCACAAAGCGGGAACCGGAGATCTTGCTGGCGGACTCGAAGTCGAGCATGGCCAGCGCTTCGCCCAACTCAATGTGGTCCTTGGGCCCGAAGTCGAAGTGGGTGGGCTCGCCCCAGCGACGAATCTCCGCATTGTCGGACTCGTCCGTGCCGTCCGGCACATCGTCCTGCAGCAGATTGGGCAAGCCGAGCTCGATCGATCGCAGCTCGGCCTGGACTGACTGCAGCTCTGCCTCATGGCCCTCAAGCTTCTCACCGAGCTCCTTGACAGCGCCGAGCAACGGCGCGATATCCTTACCCGCTGCTTTTGCTTTGCCGATTTCCTTCGATCTCGTGTTGCGCTCATTGCGCAGTTCTTCTGTCTCGACCTGCAGCAACTTGCGCCGCTCTTCGAGCGCCAGGTAACCCGCAGCATCGAAGGCAAAACCTCGACGCGCAAGGTTGGCAGCTACGTCTGCGGTCGCCTGTCTGAGTAGTTTGGGATCAATCATTGTTTTCCAGGTTCGGATTTCCTGATCTCGGCCAGCTTTTCGCGAATCTTGATCTCAAGTCCCCGCGGCACGGGATGATAATACGTCCGCGAATCCATGTCGTCGGGAAAGTACTTTTCTCCCGCCGCCACTGCGCCTTCCTCATCGTGAGCATAACGGTACTTCTCGCCGTAACCGAGATCCTCCATCAGTCGCGTCGGTGCATTTCTGAGATGCATCGGTACTTCGAGAGAGCCGAATTCCTGTGCGTCGCTGGCGGCCGCATTGGCTGCCTTGTAGACGGCATTGCTCTTTGCGGCGCAGGCAAGATAAACAACTGCTTGCGCAAGCGCTAACTCGCCCTCGGGGCTGCCGAGTCGCTCGAGCGTCTCCCAGGCATCCAGGGTCAGCCTGAGCGCGCGCGGGTCAGCATTGCCGACATCCTCTGAGGCAACCCGAACCATGCGTCTGGCGACATAGAGTGGGTCACATCCGCCGTCTAACATGCGCATGAGCCAGTAGAGAGATGCGTCCGGATCCGAGCCACGCACGGACTTGTGCAAGGCCGAAATCTGATCGTAGAAGTACTCTCCCTGCTTGTCGAATCGGCGCCGGCCTCCAGACGCCACTTCGTTGACGGTGTGTTCGGCAATCTGCCGGCCATCAGTAAGATCTGCGGCAAGTTCCAGCAGGTTAAGCGCGCGCCTTCCGTCACCGTCGGCGGCAGTCGCGATTATCCTCAGCGCGTCTTCGCCGATTTCGAACTGGCCGGCCAGACCGCGCTCGCCGTCATCCAGTGCGCGCCGGAGAATGCCGAGCAGCTCTTCCGTACCAAGCGTCTTCAGCACGTAGACGCGCGCACGGGATAGCAGCGCATTATTCAGTTCGAATGACGGATTCTCGGTTGTCGCACCGATAAACGTGAGCGTGCCGTCCTCGACGTATGGAAGAAACGCATCTTGTTGAGACTTGTTGAAACGATGCACTTCGTCGAGAAACAGGACCGTGCCTTTACCCGACATTTGTCGATGCTGCTGTGCCTGGGCAACAGCTGTTCGTATGTCTTTGACGCCCGCCATGACCGCCGACAAAGCGATAAAATGTGAGTCTGTCGTCGCCGCGATCATGCGCGCGAGTGTCGTCTTGCCGGTACCTGGTGGCCCCCAGAACACCATCGAGTGCGCCCTGCCCTGTTCAATGGCGCGCCGCAGCGGCTTGCCTTCATCGAGCAGGTGCGCCTGCCCGGAAAAGTCGTCGAGAGACGCGGGCCGCATGCGATCCGCAAGCGGCCGCTCCGCGGCTGCTGTCTCGACGTCGGTAAACAGATCAGTCAATGCGGGCGCCTGCCTTTCGGGTGGCAAGCCACTCTTCCAATCGCAGGCTCCAGCCGCCGAGGCCTGCCATCGCTACGGCGAGACCCACGGTGATACCCGCCGCGTCAGCCGCGAGGTCGAACCACTCCGACGAACGATAGGTTACAAGTCGCTGGAATGCCTCAATGAGCGCTCCGAAAAAGACCAGGCCGATGCCAATTCGCCAATACGATGTCGGGCGATACTGGCCCGCGAACCAGATCGCAAGAAAGACGAACGTGATCGCGTGCAGCCACTTATCGGCGTGGATCAACCACGTAAGCATGTTTTGCCGTTGAGGCCACATCCACATGGCGGGCATCACAGTAGCGGCAAGCACCAGCAGCAGGAGCACAAGGCCGGCTATCCGCCAGCGCCGCACGTGGCGCAATGGCAGCATCAGGGAACCGTCGCGTCGGCGACGGCCGGAATGCCGACGACGTCTACATCTTCCGGCACAATGAACGCGAATCGCGCAGGGTCTATTGGTTCATTGACCGTCACTTCGTAAAGCTGCACCAGGGTCGTCTGCTCGAGATTGTCGTAAAACACCATGCGATTCAGCGTGTCTGCAATGAAGCCGAGCTCGACTCGCTCAAAACCGCTCTCCGTATTTTTTGGCACGAGGCGTACCCAGGTCGTTACCGTCTCAACGTAGCTGCCCCGGTATTCGAACTGATCGAGCGCATCGTCGGCACCGCTCAGCAACAACGCGGGTGTATTTGCCAACGCCTCTTTCTGAGGTTTGACCGTGACCTGGGCAAGGTCGACGTCGTAACTCCAGATATTGACGCCATCGGCGACCAGCCATTGCTCATACGGATCGATATAGGACCAGCGGAACTGGCCGGGGCGCTGAATCTCGAGCGTCCCGGACGTGTTTTCGACGACCTGTCCGTCAGCATCGATCAGCGATTGTTCGAAACTGCCCCGGAACGTGACGACATTGTCGACAAATTCGTCGACAAGGCGCTTGCCAGCATCGTCGTCGCCCGCCTCAGCGAATGCTGTGGCGGCAACGAAAAGCAGTATCGCGATAGCTGTAACTCGTTCTGTCAAAATCCAGCTCCTAGTCCTCTGCAGCGTTGGGTACAAGGATCTCCCGGGTCCCGTTTGGCTGAAGAGGTCCAACCAGCCCGGCCGCTTCCATCGACTCGACCATTCGTGCGGCGCGGTTATAGCCGATTTTCAAACGACGCTGTACGCCCGAAATCGATGCTTTGCGCGTGTCCATTACGACCTTTATCGCCTGATCGTAAAGCGGATCCTGCTCGGCATCAGCCCCTGCCGCCGGAAAATTATCCAGCCCGGTCAGTCCTGGAGTTGGACTCGTGGGACCCTCAAGAATTTCATCCAAATAACGTGGCGCTCCGCTTTTCTTTAGATGCCGGACGACCGAATGCACTTCGTGGTCAGCCACGAACGCCCCATGCACACGTGTTGGCAGCGAGGTGCCCGGCGGGAGATAGAGCATATCGCCATGGCCCAGCAGGTTCTCCGCGCCCATTTGGTCCAGTATGGTCCGGGAGTCCACCTTTGCCGAAACCTGGAACGCAATGCGACTCGGTACATTGGCCTTGATCAAACCGGTAATCACATCAACGGACGGCCGTTGCGTGGCCAACAGCATATGAATGCCGGATGCTCTGGCCTTTTGCGCAAGCCTGGCAATGAGCTCCTCGACCTTCTTGCCGACGATCATCATCATGTCAGCTAGCTCATCGATGATGACGACGATGTAAGGTAATGGCGTCAGCGTCGGATGCTCGACGGGCTTCTCTTCATCCTCAAGGGGTGGCGGAGTAAATGTTGGGTCCTTGATCGGATCGCCGGCGTCGATTGCCTCTTTGACCTTGCGGTTATAGCCGCCAATATTGCGCACACCGAGAGCCGACATCAGTCGATAACGTCGATCCATTTCCGCAACGCACCAGCGCAGCGCGTTGGCAGCCTCGGACATGTCGGTCACGACCGGCGTCAACAGGTGCGGAATACCCTCGTAAACCGACAATTCGAGCATCTTCGGGTCGATCATGATCAGCCGAACCTGCTCGGGCTGCGTCTTGTACAAAATGCTCAGCACCATCGCGTTGATCGCGACGGACTTGCCCGAGCCGGTTGTACCGGCAATGAGCAGGTGCGGCATGCGCGCAAGATCGGCAACAACCGAGTTACCGCCGATGTCCTTGCCAAGCGCGAGCGTCAACGGTGATGCAAGATCATCATAGGCACGTGACTTGAGAATTTCTCCGAGCGTCACGAGTTGGCGACTTTCATTCGGAATTTCAAGGCCAACAAATGACTTGCCCGGAATGACCTCGACGACACGAACGCTGACGACCGACAGCGATCGCGCAATATCCTTCGCAAGGCTCGCGATCTGGCTAACCTTGACGCCCGGCGCCGGGTCGAGCTCGAAACGGGTGATTACGGGTCCGGGCGACACCGACTTGACCTCGACGTCGACGTTGAAGTCCTTGAGCTTCAACTCGACCAGACGTGACATGGCTTCGAGAGACTCCTCGGAATAGCCCTTCTTCTGCTGCGGCGGATCATCGAGCAGCGATAACGGTGGCAACTCGCCCGCGGCCGGCGGATCGAACAGCGGTACCTGCCGCTCGCGTTCGGCTCGAACGCTGGTTTCCAGCGCCGGCACGACCGGCTCGATCCGTGGTGGCTTGCGGGCGGCGGTGCGTTTCTTTTCAACTTCGAGGATGTCCTGCCGCGCGGCATGCTGGCGGCGTCCCTCGGCTTTGTCCTGCAACTCGCCGAACTTGACGCGCGCGCGTTCGTAGCCCACCAGGCACCAACGCCCCACTCGATCCATTACATTGAACCAGGAGATGCCGAGAAACAGCGAGATTGACGCAACCCAGACTACGAATAACAGCGTGCTTGCGCCGAGCAGTTTCATGACTGACTCGAGCCACTCACCGACGATACGCCCGACGATGCCGCCAGCTGTCTCGTTGAAACCAACCGATGAAAAATGCAGCGTAGCGAGAGCGCAGCTCGTGACAAGCGTCGCGACAAATCCGCCAACTCGCAAAGCATAGTCCATGCGCGTATAGCCATGCTGCCTCTTTTGTTCTCGATACAACATCCAGCCGAGATAGACGACCATGACCGTAAACAAATAGGCCGGCCGGCCGAAGAAATTGAACAGAAAGTCGGCAGCGAATGCACCCACACGGCCCATGCCGTTGTTGACGGCGGTACTGCTCGTGGCCTGACTAAATCCCGGATCCGACACGTCGTAGGTAAACAGCGCGTACCAGAGGATGAACGCCAGTACACCAGAGATAATCAGGGCGCCCTCGCGCAACGCCCGTGAGACCTGGGCGGAGATGCGCTGTGCCGGTTGCGTGCTCTTTTGGGCTCTTGCCATATCTAAAGTAAACTGCAGCTCATCTTCGGCGTCCGGATATACACAAGCCCGCAAGGACGCCCTTGAAAGGTCTTGACGGGACCGTATTTCCTGGGCTTCAGCGGGCCAACGTGGTGCCTGAACGAATAAGGACAAATTATACATGAGTGATTTGCGACATATGCGGCTTGTGATTCTCGGATCGGGTCCAGCCGGCTACTCCGCCGCTGTCTATGCGGCACGGGCCAACCTGAATCCTGTAGTCATTACCGGTATCGAACAGGGCGGCCAGCTGATGACGACGACGGATGTCGACAACTGGCCGGGCGATGTGGAAGGCCTGCAGGGGCCCGAGCTTATGGATCGGATGCTCCGGCATGCGCAGCGGTTCAAGACCGAGATCCTCAACGATCATATCCACAAGGCTGATGTGTCGGTGCGCCCCTTCAAACTCGATGGCGACTATGGCAGCTATACCTGCGATGCTTTGATCATCGCAACCGGTGCAACGGCGATGTATCTCGGCCTGCCCTCGGAAGACGCGTTCAAAGGGCGTGGTGTATCCGCGTGTGCGACCTGCGATGGCTTCTTTTATCGAGGCAAGGACGTCGCTGTAATTGGCGGCGGTAATACGGCTGCGGAGGAAGCCCTGTATCTGAGCAATATCGCGTCGAAAGTCACACTCGTGCACCGTCGCGACGAACTACGCGCCGAGAAGATCCTGCAGGACCACCTGTTCGAAAAAGAGAAGGAAGGAAAGATCAAAATCATGTGGGACCACGTGGTCGACGAAGTACTAGGTGACGATACCGGCGTGACTGGCTTGCGTGTGCGCAGTACCAAGGACGAATCGAAAACTTCTGACATTGAACTGGCGGGCATTTTCATTGCGATTGGACACAGCCCGAACACTGGCTTGTTCGATGGTCAGCTCGATATGAAGAACGGTTACATCACAGTGAAGTCCGGGCTGGAAGGGGACGCCACAGCCACGAGTGTGCCTGGAGTATTCGCCGCCGGCGACGTTGCCGACCAGGTCTACCGGCAGGCAGTCACGTCCGCAGGAGCGGGCTGCATGGCAGCCCTGGACGCAGAGAAATACCTTGACGCACTCGAATCGGCCCACAACGGTGCTGCCAAGACGGGCGACGACGCCGCTTGATGATACGGTGTACCCGTGACAAAGACGCAGGTTACGGTTAACGAGTCTATCGAGAACATTGCCGCCGACGAGTGGAACCGGCTTGTCGGCGATGAGTATCCGTTCTTGCGCCACGAGTTTCTGCTTGCGGCTGAGCGCAGCGGCTCGGTGTCGCCCGAAACCGGATGGACGCCGAGACACCTGACTTTACGCGGTCGCGATAACGAGCTCCGCGCCGCACTGATTCTTTATGAGAAAAGTCATAGCTGGGGCGAATTCGTTTTCGACTGGGCCTGGGCGCAAGCTTACGAGCAGGCCGGGCTTGCGTATTATCCGAAGCTCGTATCGGCCGTACCGTTTACTCCCGCCCCCAGCCGCCGCTTGCTGTTGCGTGACTCAACGGACGCTGAGGCGGCGTCCAGGCTACTCGAAGCCGCAGTCGCGCTCGCTATCGAAAGTGGCTGTTCATCTTTTCACGTGCTATTTCCCGATGCTGAAGAACTTGACCTGCTGCGCAAGGCGGGATTGCGGACACGCAAAGACTGCCAGTTTCACTGGCATAACGACGGCTATGCCGATTTCGATGATTTTCTGGCCGCGTTCAGCTCCGCAAAGCGCAAGAAGACGCGCCGCGACAGGCGTCGTGTTGTCGAGGCCGGCATCACGTTTCGTCGTCTCCACGGTGGCGAAATCGATACGGCGACCTGGAACATCGTCTATCGCCTGATAAGTCTGACGTTCATGCGCAGAGGCTCGATGCCCTACTTCGGACTGGAGTTTTTCGTCGAAGTCAGTCGCTCACTACCGGATAATGTTCTTGTCATCCTTGCTGAAAAAGAGAACGAGCCAATCGCTGCCGCTGTCTTTTTCGAGAGCGAGCGAGTCCTTTACGGCCGCTACTGGGGCAGCAATGGCCATTACGACGCGCTGCATTTCGAGACCTGCTACTACCAGGGCATCGACTATTGCATCGATACCAAAAAGCAGCTATTCGAACCCGGCACTCAGGGCGAACACAAAGTCAGCCGCGGATTCGTGCCGGTTCCGACATGGTCGGCTCATTGGCTGGGGCACCCTGAGTTTTTTGCGGCTATCGGGAACTACCTCGACGAAGAGCGCCGGCATATTGAACGCTATATGGACGCTGTTGATGGACGCAGTCCGTACCGAAACGATCGCAATCACCCGAATGACCCGGTCTTGCCTGAGACCAGGCCACGAAATCGCGAATGAGCTCGAACCGGATTGCGTGGCTCAGTCCGTCCGATAAGCCGGACGCGTTTCCGGAAGTCGAGAATGCGCTCACCGAACCGGACGGCTTGCTGGCTGCAGGCGGCGATCTGAGCCCGGAGCGGATGCTTATTGCCTACAGCAAAGGGATTTTTCCGTGGTACGACGATGGCCAGCCAATACTCTGGTGGTCACCCGATCCGCGCTGTGTCTTGCGGCCCCGCGACCTGCACATCTCACGGCGATTGCGACAGCAGGTGCGCAATTCCACCGCGCAGCTGCGTTTCAATTTTGCCTTCGCCGATGTTATTCGTGCGTGTGCCGGCCAGCGGCAATCACAGCAAGGTACCTGGATTACCGACGAAATGGTCGACGCGTTCGAGAACCTGCATGACCTTGGCTGGGCGCACTCGATCGAGGTATGGGACGATGACGAGCTGATAGGCGGCGTCTATGGTCTGTACATAGGGACGGTGTTTTTTGGGGAATCAATGTTCAGTGCCAAAGCAAACGCCTCGAAGATGGCGTTGTGGGGCCTTAGCAAACATATCCAGAATTCTGAGCGCGGCCTCATCGATTGTCAGGTCGTATCGCAGCATCTGATGACACTGGGTGCAAGCGTGGTCTCTCGCCGGGAATTCACAGAAATCCTCGATCGGGCATGCGACCCGCCAACGAGATATGCAGGCTGGCCGCAGGGTCCACTCGCAATAACGGACATGCTGCGCGATTAGTGGCCTGTCGCGTTGCATAACGCGTGCGATTTCTGCACAATTCGCGAGCCTTTTCGGACAGAGACCTAAATACCTTGGCGAAAGAAGAAGCCATCCAGATGGAAGGCGTCGTAACCGAGACGCTTCCCAACACGACTTTTCGGGTAGAACTCGAAAACGGGCACCTTGTGACTGCGCATATCTCGGGAAAAATGCGCAAGAACTACATCCGCATCCTGACCGGCGACAAGGTTACAGTGGAATTGACACCATACGACCTGTCCAAAGGCCGTATCGTCTACAGAGGCCGGTAAAGCCTAGCGCTCGGGCAGGTGCTCCAGCTCTTTGAGCACGGGCTCGGCATTCAGCTGCAGCTCGTCATCAGCGCCGACGATGATACGCACGTGACCACCGCCTTCCAGGCTGCCGAATAGCAATTCTTCTGCCAGCGGCCGCTTGATGTGCTCCTGAATGATGCGTGCCATCGGCCTTGCGCCCATTTTCTCGTCGTAGCCCCTCGCAGCGATCCACTCCCTGGCCGCGTCGTCCAGCTCGAGAGTCACATTATTGCTGTCCAGTTTCGACTCGAGTTCAACAACAAGCTTGTCAACAACGCGTTTGATGGACTCGTGATTAAGAGCTGCAAACTGAATGATCGCATCGAGCCGGTTGCGGAATTCCGGAGAAAACTGCTTGCGAAGAATCTCCATACCATCACTGCTGTGATCCTGCTTGGTGAAACCGATCGACGCCCGGCTCATCTCCTGTGCGCCAGCGTTTGTGGTCATAACGATGATGACGTTGCGGAAATCCGCTTTGCGCCCGTTATTGTCAGTGAGGGTTCCATGGTCCATCACCTGCAGTAACAGATTGAAAACCTCCGGATGAGCTTTCTCTATTTCATCGAGCAACACTACCGCGTGCGGATTCTTGGTCACCGCCTCCGTGAGCAGTCCACCTTGATCAAAACCGACGTATCCCGGCGGGGCCCCGATCAGTCGTGACACCGTATGCCGTTCCATATACTCGGACATGTCGAAGCGAATGAGCTCGACGCCCATGCAATGGGCAAGCTGACGCGTAACTTCTGTTTTTCCGACGCCTGTCGGGCCTGCAAACAGGAACGCGCCAATCGGTTTTTCCTCCTCGCGCAGTCCCGAGCGAGACATCTTGATAGCCGAACCCAGCGCCTCGATTGCCTGATCCTGGCCGAAGATCGTCAACTTCAGGTCGCGCTCCAGCGTTTTAAGCGCGTCACGATCAGACGCTGATACGCTCTTCGCGGGAATTCGCGCCATCTTCGCGACGATATTCTGGACCATTTCGACCGTAACCATTTCGCCCCGATCTCCTGCTGGCTGGAGTCGCAGGTTCGCTCCGGCCTCATCGATAACGTCTATCGCCTTGTCCGGTAAGCGACGATCATTGATGTGGCGTGCAGCAAGCTCTGCGGCAGCCTCGAGCGCACCGTCCGCATACTTGACGCCGTGGTGTTCCTCGAATCGCGACTTGAGGCCATGCAATATCGCCACGGTTTCCTCGAGGCTGGGCTCAGGCACGTCGATCTTCTGAAACCGTCGTGCAAGGGCATGGTCTTTCTCGAAAATACCGCGATACTCTGCATAGGTTGTGGATCCGATGCAGCGGATCTGTCCGTTCGCAAGCACTGGTTTGATCAGGTTGCTCGCATCCATCACGCCGCCCGACGCTGCTCCGGCGCCGATGACTGTGTGAATTTCGTCGATGAATAGCACGGCGCCGGGATTGTCACGTATTTCGGCGATCACGCCTTTCAGGCGCTTTTCAAAGTCGCCGCGATACTTGGTACCCGCGATCAGCGTGCCCATATCGAGCGCATAAATCGTGGCATCGAGAAGCACTTCAGGCACACGCTCTTCAGTGATCATTCTCGCAAGACCCTCGGCAAGTGCCGTCTTGCCGACGCCCGCCTCGCCGACATAAAGCGGATTGTTTTTGCGTCGACGACACAGGATCTGCACGGTGCGCTCGATCTCGACTTCGCGTCCGATCAACGGGTCGATCTTGCCTTCGATCGCCAGCTGATTCAGATTCGTCGCGTATTTCTCGAGCGGCGACGCCTCAGGCTCGCTCTCGCTGTCCAGCGATACGTCTTCTTCCTCACGACTGCTGTCGCCGGGCAACTGCGGCATACCGTGCGAAATAAAGTTGATGACATCGAGGCGCGTCACATCCTGCAGACTCAGGTAGATAAACGGCCTGCGACTGTTTTTCGCTAAAAATAGCGACGAGAACATTGCTGCTCGTCACTTCTTTCTTGCCACTCGACTGCACGTGAAATACGGCACGCTGCAAGACGCGTTGAAAACCGAGCGTGGGCTGCACGTCTGTTTCGTCGTCATGCGGCAGCAGCGGAGTCTGTTCGTCGATGAATTCGGTCAGCTGCCGGCGCAGCTCCGGAATATTCGAGCCACAGGCCTTGAGAATTTCGTGGACCTTCGGAATATCGAGGAGCGCGAGCAACAGATGCTCCACCGTCATGAATTCGTGACGCCGATCGCGTGCCTGTTGAAACGCCTCATTCAGGCAAAATTCGAGTTCACTGCTTAACATGTGTTTCCCTCAATTTCCTCAGGATTCTTCCATTGTGCACAGCAGCGGGTGCTGATGTTGCTGCGCTATGCCCATTACCTGCGCGACTTTGGTCTCCGCAATCTCGTAGTTGAACACGCCGCAAACACCTTTTCCCTTCGTATGCACTTCTAGCATGACCTGCGTCGCTCGCGTACGTTCCATACCAAATACCGATTCGAGTATATCGACAACAAATTCCATCGGCGTGTAATCGTCATTGATCAAAACGACGCGATACAGCGGCGGCCGCTTGATCTTTGGCCGCGCTTCTTCAACGGCCAGGTCATAGCCGTCCTGTCGCTCTTTGTCAGGTTTGTCTCGCTCATCATTCCAGTACTATGTTCAATGCCTAATCATATGCCACTAATTTGACCATGGCCCATGGCTTGCGGGTTATTATATATGGGCTCACGACGGCGATCTCCAAGCCTGGTTCACGGATTTTTTGCCGGCGTCGGAGCTCCGGCACCGTGCCAGCAGCAATTCACAAGGAGAATAGTGGTCTATATCATTGCTAAATATAGGTTTTTCGCCCTTATCGGGCTTGTTTGCAGCAGTGCGTCAACCCTTATCATCTTGGCGCTGCGTTTAATGGAAGAGCGGAAATCAAGAGACGGCCGACATAACTATGACGACCGAAGCCAAATGGTCGGATTTCGCAAGTATGGACCGCGCGAAAACGCTCGCCGCTGCCAATCGCCTGCTGCCGGCATGGGTTAGCCTGTTGCTCGTGGTTGTTCATCGCCTGGCAGCTCGCCAAGATCATCTGGATGCTCGTACCCGGTCCGTCAGCCGGCGACCCGGTTCCGGCGCCAGCCAGCGAGCTCTGCGTCCGCCGCCCGGTCAGACGATTCGGCCGATGCCCAGGCAATTGTCGAACGCGCATATCTTCGGCATCGCAGCCAGTGACACGGAGGCAGGTCCGCAACCGATGTCGTCGAAGACACGTCGATAATCTTAGCGACACGCGGCTCACGAACCTGTCGCTCAAAGGTACGATCGCGGCGAGTTCCGAGGAGATGGCCGTTGCGATCATCGCTGACGGAAATAGCGAAGAAAAAGTCTATACGATCGGTGACCCCGTAACGTCCGGAGCGAACTTGCATGCGGTCTACGCGGATCGTGTCGTGCTGAACGAGAACGGCGTACTAACGATTCTGAAATTGCCAAAAGACTTTCCGCAAAACAGCGCGACGATCGCGCGACGCAACTCCACGAACCTGACCAGAGCCACCAGCAACACGCAGAGTATTCAGTCAGTTGTCGCACAAAACGTCTCGAAGCTCGCCGACGTAATTCGGCCGACACCGTACTTCGTCAACGGACAGCAGCAGGGCTATCGGGTCTATCCTGGCCGTAACCGGGCACAATTTTCAGCACTGGGCTTGCGCCCGGGAGACCTGATCAAGGATATTGACGGCCAGGCGCTTACGGATCCTTCGCAGGCGATGCAGATCTTTCAATCACTAGACAGCGCGGACCAGGTATCGGTGACCGTTGAACGCAACGGCCAGCCGCAGGTCATCGTACTTAGCACCAGTCAACTCGACCTCGGGGACGGCAGCACCAGATGAAATACTTCAGACGTATGCAACCACGAGTTCGCCTCGTCGTCGCGCTAAGCCTTTGTAGCCTGATGGCCGCCCCATTTACGTGGAGTCAACAGGCGACGATTACGCCGAATTATAAGGAGGCCGACCTGCGGCAGATCGTCGAGGCCGTCGGCGAAGTTACGCGAAAGAACTTTATCATCGACCCCCGCGTGAGCGCCAAGGTCACGATGCTGTCCTCCACACCGATGACACCCGAAGCGTTTTACGAGGCATTTCTGTCGATACTTCAGGTGCACGGTTATGTCGCTATCACATCCGGCGACCTTATCAAGATCGTACCGGATGCTACTGCACGACAGTATGCCGGTCCGCTTGGGGCTGCCGGTTCTGCAGGCGCAGACGATGTCATTACCCAGGTCGTTCAGGTACAAAACGTGGGGGCGGCACAGCTCGTGCCTATCCTGCGTCCGCTGATTCCGCAGTACGGCCACCTGGCCGCGCATCCCGGTTCGAACATGCTGATTATCTCGGACCGGGCAGCAAACGTGGCGAGGATGATGTCAATAGTCCGGCGCATCGATCAATCAAACGATGAGGACATCGAAGTCGTTCGACTGGACCATGCTTCGGCTAGCGAGATAGTAAGAGTCATGACGGCGCTAACCCAGGCGCCGCGCGCGGACGGTCTCCCGGTGTCGACCAGCCTCGTTGCCGATGCCCGGACGAACAGCGTTCTTATAGGCGGCGACAAGAGCGAGCGTCTGCGTCTGCGCGCCCTGATCGCACATCTCGATACGCCGCTTGAAGACGGTGGAGATACGCAGGTTCGTTACCTGCGCTATGCCGACTCCGAAGAGCTTGCGACGAAGCTGCAGCAACACTTCACGGCACAGTTGCAGGCCGCGGCAGGGCAGGCTGCCGGAGCTGCCTCGTCCGATTCCGTCAGCGTCTGGGCTGACACGCAGACCAACGCGATCGTCATCAACGCGCCGCCGAAGATGATGCGCTCGCTGATGCAGATCGTCGATAAACTGGATATTCGCCGCGCCCAGGTGCTTGTCGAAGCCATCATCGTCGAGGTCATTGCCGACAAGACCACGCAATTTGGCGTGACGTGGGCGGTCGAGGGCACCGGCTCGAATACACCGATTGGCGTGACCAATTTTCCGGATATCGGCTCCGGCGTCGTACAGATTGGCGGCGCCGCCGGCAGTGGCGGACAGATCGATCCGACCAGTCTGATCGGCGAAGGAATAACGATGGGACTCGGCCGCATCAGTGATTCGGGCATCAGTTTTGCCTCTATCATCACGGCGCTGAGCGGCGACGCCGATACCAACATCATCTCGACGCCTTCAATCGTGACAACCGATAACGAAGAAGCCACACTCAACGTCGGCCAGGAAGTGCCATTCGTAACGGGCTCATTTACGAATACCGGCACCGGGTCCGCCGGAGCGGTAAACCCGTTCCAGACGATTCAGCGGCAACAGGTCGGCGTTAAACTATCGATTACACCGCAGATCAACGAAGGCAACTCGATGCTGCTGACGATCTCGCAGGAGATTTCGAACATCGCGCAGTCCGCTGCCGGCGCTGTCGATCTGATAACCAACCAGCGAATCATCGAGACGACGGTCATCGTCGACGATGGCGAGATCCTCGTTCTGGGTGGCTTGCTCGAAGATACGTTACGCGAGAGCGACCAGCGTGTGCCCTTCCTCGGCAAGATACCGATCCTCGGCAACCTGTTCCGCAGCCGCAAGACCGACAAGGTCAAGACGAATCTGCTGATCTTTATTCGGCCGAAGATCCTGCGCGACTCGTCGCAGACCGCCATCGAAACCAATGCAAAGTACAATTACATTCGTGATATTCTGGAAGGTAGTCGTGGCCAAGGGGTCGCGCTGATGCCCGGCGAAGAGCGTCCCACGGTACCCCCGATCGAAGAGTATAGAAAACAAGAGCAAGAGGATGAGCAAAGTGACGAGTAGCGTCCCGCTGATCATCTAATGGAAAGCGAAACCGAAATCGTACTCGAAGCGACGCCAGTTCCAGCGATAGAGAACACAACATCTTCCGCTCGGGCCCTGCCATTTTCTTTCGCCAAACGTCATGGCGTGCTGATTCGCGGCATCACCTCTGACACGGCAGACACGGTCTACAGGCCGGGAGTCTCGGCAATGAGTCTTGCCGAGGCGCGACGCTTCGCCGGCGTGCCGTTGAAACTCTCGCGTGTTTCATCTGACGAGTTCGATGCGCTGTTGCAGGAGTCATACGAGCAAGGCAGCAATAAAGCCATGCACATGGTCGATGGGCTTGGTGACGAGATGAATCTGACACAAGTTGCGCAGGAATTGCAGGAACCGTCCGATTTGCTCGAAAGTGATGATGACGCGCCTATCATTCGATTTATCAATGCCGTTCTGACTGAGGCCGTCAAAGACAACGCATCTGACGTGCACATCGAACCCTATGAAAACCGCCTCGGTGTACGCTTCCGCATTGACGGCGTACTGCGTGAGATTCTGGAAACCCGCCGCGCGCTTGCACCACTGGTCGTATCGCGCATCAAAGTCATGTCGAAACTCGATATCGCCGAGAAGCGACTTCCTCAGGACGGTCGTATCTCATTGCGCATCGCTGGTCGCGCGGTCGATGTCCGGGTGTCAACGATGCCTTCAGGCCATGGCGAACGGGTTGTACTCAGGTTGCTCGATAAACAGGCGGGGCGACTCGATCTAACGTCTCTGGGCATGGATCAACCGACGCAGAAGACCATGGACAAGCTGATCCACAAGCCACACGGGATCATTCTAGTGACGGGCCCTACCGGTTCCGGTAAAACGACAACGCTGTATGCGGCGCTCGAGCGCATTAACGACAACACCCGCAATATCATGACCGTCGAGGACCCGATCGAGTATTTTATCGACGGCATCGGACAGTCCCAGGTCAATACCAAGGTGGAAATGACGTTCGCGCGCGGACTGCGCGCGATTTTGCGCCAGGATCCGGACGTCGTGATGGTCGGCGAAATCCGGGATCTGGAAACGGCCGAGATCGCCGTGCAGGCGAGTTTGACCGGACATCTGGTGCTATCGACTTTGCACACGAATACCGCGTCCGGCGCAGTAACCCGACTTCGGGATATGGGCGTTGAACCGTTTCTTCTGGCCTCAAGCCTGATAGGCGTGCTGGCACAGAGGCTCGTGCGAGTGCTCGACGACCCGACAAAGGTGCCCTACACGGCCTTGGAACACGAGTGCGAGATCCTCGACGTTGATCCGGCCAAACCACCGACGCTTTATCACCCCGGCGAAGGAAGCAATGCCGGTTTCGCAGGGCGTACCGGAATCTACGAACTCATTGCCGTAGATGATGAAATGCGCGCGATGATCCATTCCGGCGTGAGCGAACAGGAACTGGAGCGCCACGCCCGAACTATGGGCCCGAGCATACGTGCCGACGGGCGGCGCCGTGTTCTCGAGGGAAACACCACGGTCGAAGAACTCCTCCGCGTCACCCGAGAAGATTAGTCGTTATAGCATGGGGGCATTCGAATACGTTGCGCTGGACCAAAAGGGCAAAGAGTCTAAAGGTCTGATCGAGGGGGACACGCCCAAACACGTTCGCCAGATTCTTCGCGACCGCAATATGTTGCCGGTGCAGGTTACCGAGGTAGCCCAGAAGGAAGCCAGACGGCAAAGCACGTTCTCACTGCGCAGGGGGATCTCGACTGGCGAACTGGCGATGCTGACGCGACAGCTTGCATCGTTGTCGCAATCCGGACTGCCGCTCGAAGAAGCATTGATCGCCGTTTCGCAACAAAATGACCAGCCCCGGACCAAGAGTATTCTGCTCGGCGTCCGGTCACGGGTCATGGAAGGCCACACGCTGGCTGACGGACTCGGCGAATTTCCGCAGGCATTTCCCGAACTCTATCGTGCCACGGTAGCTGCTGGCGAGCAGTCCGGCCACCTCGACATCGTACTCGAGCGCCTCGCCGACTACACAGAGGCGCGCCAGGAACTCCGGCAACAAGTTACGAACGCTATGGTCTATCCGATTGCGCTCGTGGTGATGGCATTCGCAATTATCAGCTTCATGCTGGCGACCGTTGTCCCGAAAATTGTCGGGGTCTTCGAGAACGCCTCGGGGGAACTCCCTGCCCTGACGCGTGGACTCATCGCAACCAGCGATTTTCTGCGTAATCACTGGCTCATACTCATTATCGGCCTTGCCGCGGTTGGCTACGGGATCTGGTGGTTGTTGCAGAAGGATGGGCCGAAGCGCAGCTACCATCGCCTGTTGTTGCGAATGCCCATCACCGGACGGCTGACTCGCGGAATCAATACGGCGCGATTCACACGCACATTCAGTATTCTCGCCGGAAGTGGCGTACCGATTCTCGACGCATTGAAAATCGGCGCCGAGGTCATCGAAAACCTGCCGATGCGTGATGCGGTTAACGAAGCCTCACTGCGCGTTCGTGAAGGCGCGTCGATCGCCCAATCGCTCGCTGCCAGCAAGCTGTTTCCGCCAATGATGATCCACTTGATAGCAAGTGGCGAAACCGGCGGCAGGCTCGAAGAGATGCTTTCCAGAACGGCGAACTACCAGGAACGAGAAGTCGGCAGCCTGATCGCCACCCTGCTCGGAATATTACAGCCTCTGCTTATTGTTCTGATGGGCGCAGTCGTGATGACCATCGTGCTTGCGATCCTTTTGCCCATCTTCGAAATTAATAACCTGATTCGCTAATTCGTACCTTGCGCAGCCCTATTTTTCGGGGTATACCAATGGAAAATGCGGCCTAAGGGCCTGTTTTCCTTAGAGCTGGTTGTTGCGCGGAGAGTGAGCAATGAACGGTGAAGTTGATAGCGGTAACAAAGAGAACGGTGCAGACGATGACTTCGAGTCGGAAGACACTGTCGTTTTGACTGATGTTGTCGATGTCGACAATGTCGGTGACATCTCTGTTGAGATCAACGTCGAGGAGCTGATTGCCAAGATCGAGTCCGGCGAAGGCGACGCCGAGGTGCACAAGAAAGAAATCCGGCGCCGGCTCGACGAACTCGAAGAACAGCGAAGGATCGAGGCAGAACTCGGCGGCACTTTCAACTTCAATCTCGACGACGATTTATAGGAACTGACACGGGCGCCAAGCGGTAGATTTTTAGCGAAAGTCCCTCGAAGTCACGACGAGGTTCCCCAGCATGTCAGTGTGGTCGATGAGCTTTCTCGCGATTACGTGAATGACCTGCCCTTCAATTTGTAGTTCTCCCTGAACTCCCATCAGTCGCGCATTCAATAGCGCCGCACGGTAGTCTTCTGCAACCTGCTTCCAGACGATGAGATTGATGTGCCCCGTTTCATCTTCGAGGGTGACAAATGTAACGCCGCTTGCCGTTCCGGGGCGTTGCTTGGTGATGACGAGGCCCGCAACACGGACGTTGGCGCCACTCCTTAGGTCAGACATTCGTTGTGCCGGCAAATACCGATAGCGGGCCAGTCGATGGCGCAACAGGTGCATCGGGTGCCGCCCAAGCGTCAAACCAAGACTTTGGTAGTCTGCGACAATGTCCTGCCCTTCTGTCGGCTTCCTGAGCAGCGGCGCCGCCTCGTAACGGTCCATTGACCGCAGCAAAGGCGTCGGTTTTTCAGCACCTGCAACTGCCCATCGCGCCCTGTGGCGATGACCTTCGAGCGCTTCGAGTGCGCCCGCCGACGCCAGCACGCCGAGTTCGCGACGATCGAGCCCGACTTCTTCAAGTAGTTGCTGAATGCTGTGATAGCCTTTCGCATCACGCCGCTCGACAACTCGCCGTCCTGCCTCTTCGGCGAACCCTTTGGCCATTCTGAATCCCAGACGCAGCGCCGCCGCACCATCATCCCGGGCTTCCAGTGTGCAATCCCAGTGGCTTCGATTGATATCGACGGCCCTGACTTCAACACCATGCCGGCGCGCATCCTGGGTCAGCTGCGCGGCAGAATAGAAACCCATCGGCTGACTGTTCAGGAGTGCCGCAGTGAACGCGGCCGGCTCATGACATTTCAACCACGACGACACATACACGAGCAAGGCAAAACTTGCCGAATGCGACTCGGGAAAACCATATTCGCCAAAGCCTTCGATCTGACGAAATATCTGCCGCGCGAACTGCTCCTCATAACCACGCTCACGCATGCCGGCAATCAGCTTGTCCTCGAACGGTCCGAGTCCGCCGCGCCGTTTCCACGCCGCCATCGCACGCCTGAGCTGGTCGGCCTCCCCGGGCGTGAATCCTGCCGCAACGACAGCGAGCTGCATGACCTGTTCCTGAAAGATCGGCACACCGAGCGTGCGCTGCAATACGCCTTTGACAGCGTCGCTCGGATAGTCGACGGCCTCTTCACCGTTACGCCGGCGCAGATACGGGTGCACCATATCGCCCTGAATCGGGCCTGGCCGGATAATCGCTACCTCGATGACGAGGTCGTAGTAACAACGTGGCCGCAGGCGCGGCAACATCGCCATCTGTGCACGCGACTCTATCTGGAACACCCCCATCGTATCGCCATCGCAGATCATGTCGTAGACGAGCGGATCCTCGGCGGGCACCGTGGCAAGCGTTAATTCCTGGCCATCGAATTCGCGCAACAAATCGAAGCTGCGCCGAATTGCCGTCAACATACCGAGACCGAGCACGTCGACTTTGAGCAGGCCGAGGTCCTCGAGATCGGTTTTCTCCCACTGAATCACGGTCCGATCCGGCATCGCCGCATTCTCGACAGGTACGAGTTCGGACAGCCGCCCGTTCGAGATAACGAAACCGCCGACATGCTGTGACAGATGACGTGGAAATCCGAGTATCTCTCTGACCAGATACAGGAGCCGTTTGATAATCGGACTATCCGGATCGAGCCCGGCTTCGAGTACGCGACTGTCGTCGACGCGCTGCCCGTCCCACCACTGCATCGAACGCGCTAAGCGGCTAACCTGCAGATCACTCAGGCCCAGCGCTTTACCGACATCTCTTAGCGCACTGCGCGGCCGGTAGGTGATGATGGTTGCGGCAAGCGCAGCACGATTTCTGCCGTATTTCCCGTAAATGTACTGAATGACTTCCTCGCGGCGCTCATGTTCGAAGTCGACATCGATATCGGGCGGTTCGTTACGTTCTTTGGAGATAAAGCGTTCGACAAGTGTTGCCATACGCCCTGGATCGACCTCGGTAATTCCAAGGCAGTAGCACACCGCTGAATTGGCGGCCGAGCCTCTTCCCTGGCACAGAATTTTCTTCGAGCGTGCAAATGCGACGATGTCGTACACGGTCAGGAAGTACGGTTCATAGCGAAGCTCGGCGATGAGCCTGAGCTCATGCTCGACCAGGTCGATGACCTTGTCCGGTATGCCCTCAGGCCAGCGTCTGCGCATACCCTGCTCGGTCAGGTATCTGAGATAACTTGCCGGCGTATCACCGGCGGGCACGATTTCGTCGGGATACTCGTAACACAATTCGTCCAGAGAGAAATCGATCGTCTCTGCAATACGCACACTCTCGGTCAGCAGTTCCTGCGGATAGACGTGCTTCAAGACCTCGAGCGAGCGCAGGTGGCGTTCGCCGTTTGGATACAATGCAAAACCGGCATTGTCGACCGTAACGCCTTCGCGTATCGCCGTCAGCGTATCCTGCAGAATGCGCCGCGACCGGCAGTGCATGTGCACATCGCCGCATGCAACGAGTGGCAGCTTGAGTCTGCGGCCCTCTGCATAGAGTTTTTTGAGCTGCCTGCGCTGCTGACCATCGGCAAGCAACTCGACGGCGATCCACAGGCGATCGCGAAATGTTTCACGTATCCAGTGGTCCTCTACATCGAGGGACAGAGCATCGTCAGGGATCCAGAGCACAACGCAATCTGCGAGGCCATTCTCGAATGCGCGGCGCGTTAACTCGTACGAGCCTTTGTCCGCCGCAAGCCGGGCCTTTGTGATCAACTCACAAAGCGCTGCATAACCGTTCTGATTCTGCGCAAGCGCTATAAGCTTGCGGCCGCTCCTGAGACGCAGTTCGGAACCAATGATGAGCTTGCTGAGCCCATGTTCCTTCGCGGCCGTGTGCGCCCGAACAATGCCTGACATCGTGCACTCATCTGTAATCGCGAGTGCTTCATAGCCGAGCGCGACAGCGGTCTCTACCAGTTCCTCAGGATGTGAAGCACCGCGCAAAAAAGTGAAATTACTGAGGGCATGAAGTTCAGCGTAACGCGTACGGCCCATTACCCAAAGAAACCGTGCAGGTACCAGGAAACGTTACGACTGCGATTACGAAACACCCACAGGCGCATGCCGCGTGGATTAACGGCCGTGTAATAATCACGTGCAATACCGTCCTCATCCCACCAGCCGGTCTCGAGCCGTTCGGGGCCTTCGAGAATCCTCAGCCGGCCCTGGTGTAACGGATAACCTTGATCAAGCCGTAGCAAAGCGGGCTCCGGCAATATCCAGAGCGGGCGTTGTACTCCCATCCGTATCGTCAACACGGTGCTGCCTTTCTTGCCAGAGAGCAGACCCCGCGGGCGCCACGCGAGCTGCGGACGATGTTCGGCAACGGTTGTCACCCCGGCAACGGATTGATTACCGACACGCGCGATGAGGCGCTCGGCAAGTTGTTTCATCGAAAAACGCAGTCCTTGCCCGACAGCCTTACCCTGAAACCTAAAACGCCCGGTCTCGGCCCGCACCGCCTGAGAGTGACCGCCGCGCAGGCGAACCGATATTACGGGCTCAGGCAATGTCAGCTTCTCGAAACGAATGCGCAGCAAATCGAACCAGCGATCGGTCAGGTGCTCGGCTTCGGCACAGCCCAATTGCAGCTGGGTAGCGGGACCGCGCAAGTGGAAAAAGCTGAACAACAATCGCTGCACGCCAAGTTGGCGTGTCAGCAAAAAACGTTCGAGCGAAAGCAATAACTCACGGCAGACTGCGAGCAATAGCTCACGGTCGCTTTGTTCCTCGGTCATCTCATAGTCTGTACAAAATCGTTCGGGCGCACGCCAGCTGGTACGTGGATCCGGCAAACGTCCCAAGGCTCGGTCCAGTTCGATGAGTCGCCGCGGTCCGAAGCGCCGCGCAAATCCTTCCCTTGGTAAACGCAGGCAATCACCGATGTTGCGAATACCCATACCGCTCAGCGATTCGCGGACAGCATTAGGCCAATCGAGGCACGTAAGCGACACCGTGCGCAGAGCAGTTGCGATGTTTGCAGTGTCACGAATACAGGCGCGACGACCGCTCTTCGCCAGCCATGTCGCCGCAAGTGGCGTCGGTGCAATTGCCAGTAAAGCACTAAAGCCCTGCTGCTCGAGACCCGCAGCAATTTGTTGTCGCAGACTCAAAAGACCGCCGTATAAACGCAAACTGCCTGCAATTTCCACGAGCAATACATCGGCGTCTGCAAAACAGACTACCGACGTAAACTGTTCCAGCCAACACGAAAGATTCTCCAGCGCTTGTTGTTCTGCAATCTCACTCCGTGGCTCAACACTGAGCGTTGGTAACAGCGAGAGCGCAGCATTTGCCGACTGGCCCGGCATGATGCCGGCAGCTTCGGCTTTTGTGGAAGCCAGCAATACACGATGGATGCCTTGCTGTTCCGCAACGACTGCTCTGGCCTCACCCCCGTGCCCACTGGCTTCGAGCGGCAGCTTCGGCAGGTAGATGCAAAACCAGAGCCGTTTGAGAGCAGGTGTGGTTACAGCCTGCGGCTCTGCCCCGGGCTCCTCAAGCGCTAAAGAATGTTGGTCAAACAGCCCCCGAGAGGAGCGATGATGTCGTGCCGTCGACATAACTAGATAACATCATGCAATACGGCAGGCCGGCCGCCACGACTCTTCAAAATATGCAGACGTGTGCCCTCACCGTTTGACAGCAGTTCTATGCGCAATGCTGCCGCAGAGGGTTCGGTACGCGCCATAGGCGGACGAAACGCGACGGCCCAGCTATCACCCTTTTCGGCCGCCAGTTGCAAACGCCGGCCGGCCTGATCATCGAGCGCGTCGGGCCACAGCAAAACGGCAGCACAGGTCCCTGACGACAGCGCCTGTTCGGCTGACCAAAGCACTTCGCTGTCGTTCTTCGGACGCACGATGAGCATGCGTGACAGATTGATACCCCACTGCTGTAAAGCCGGTGGGTAAGGCTGAAACGGCGGCGCTACCCAGGCGATCCAGCCCGGCTCGGTATAGTTGGCATTCTCCGCATTGCCATGCTCGGCGCTCAGCGCCGCAAGCGCCGGCATCAGCAAACGCAATTCACCGATGCCATAGTGTTCGACAAGAATTTCGGTCAAGGAACATTGCGGCCAGCCACCCCCGGGCAGGTGACGATCGAGTGCCTCATAACCGCTGCTGAGCCCGGGAGCCGTATGAGCCTGGCTATGGCCGCGCCAGAGACGCGGGTTCTCGAGCAGTTTTTCCAATGAGGATGGGTCGCGCCGCATCTCGACAACACTTAATGCAACGGCATGCCGTCACGAATAACGCCGACGACAACTCCCTCGATCACCATCGCCTGCTCTTTCAGGTCGACTTTTATCGATTCGAAATCTTCGTTTTCAGGCAACAACTCGACGACAGAGCCCTTCTGGCGATAGCGCTTAACGGTGACTTCGTCATCGAGCCGCGCAACAACGATCTGTCGGCTACGTACTTCGGGCGTTCGATGCACGGCCACGAGATCGCCATCGAGAATGCCGGCATTTTTCATACTCATGCCATAAACCCTGAGCAGATAATGCGGTTTTGGGCTGAAAAGCTGCGGATCGAGCCTGTAATGCGTCTCGATGTGCTCCTCTGCGAGAATGGGACTGCCCGCCGCAACCCGACCAATGAGCGGCAGTCCCATCTGTTCCCGCAGAGAATCTTTAAGCTGAATACCGCGCGACGCACCCGGCAAGAGTTCCAGGACGCCCTTCTTTTGCAATGCCCGTAAATGTTCCTCGGCGGCATTAGCCGACTTGAACCCGAGTTCGCGCGCGATCTCGGCACGCGTCGGTGGCATCCCGGTTTCGGCCATAAAATCTTGAATCATCTCGAGAATTTGCGTTTGTCTTGGGGTCAGTGGGCGCATTTGAGCAGTCCTGTATATATAAACAGTGCATGTGATTATATACAGTACTCTGGACAGTGCAAGCGTAGCTTCGACCCTCTCGTGGATCGAAGGGACATGCTGGCTGGGCGTACTCTCGCTTAACCTCGCTTGCCGTCCATGGCTCGCTCGGATCGTTCTCCGCTTACTTTGGCGTCCTGCGTCGCAGCGCTACGCACGACGCTCGAGCACGCCCACTGCCAGCATGCCCCTTTGATCAAGTAGGAGTGTCGCCCGAAAACGACAACCCACAATAAAAACAGGTATTTTCATTGCGAGAAGCGACGGTTTGGGAAATAATGCGCCTGCAATTATGTCCCCAACAGAGGAATCTTGGATAATGAAGAAGACCGCACTCAAAATAAGCGCACTGCTGCTCGTGGCCACACTGGCTACAGGCTGCGCCAGCACCGCAGAAAGCGACGCAACAGCGAACCGTGCTGCAGCTGACGCTGCTGCTGCTGCCTCAGCCGCCGAGGCTGCTCGTGCAGCTGCTGATCGTGCAACACAAGCTGCTGCCCGCGCTCAGAGCACTGCTGACCAGGCGCTGTCTGCCGCAACAGAATCTCAGGCTTGCTGCGAAGCAAACCGCGAGAGCATGGAGCGCATGTTCCAGAAGTCGATGTCGAAGTAACTTAAAGACTCAAGACTTCTAATGAAACGCCGCGCTTGTCGCGGCGTTTTTTATTTCCTGCCCAACGGGTATCGGAATTCCGTCCGAACGATCGACGACTTGCTCGGCAAGATGCCAGTCCAGCTGTCCAGCGCGCTCAACCGTCGTATCGATGAATTGTTCGGTCACATAGGTTAACGGATTCTTGGCGACGGCAACTTCGGCATCGACGTCAGGCGCGACGGGGACATCGGTCACGCCCTCCTCATGCTGCGTAGCTGCGGTCATTGCGGGGACTGCTACTTCGAGAACCGGGTGGACTTCCATGACCAGCTGATCACCGTCCCAGCCCATCTTCACAGGCTGGTTGACGATTCGAACTCGTGTGTTCAAATCGATTTGGGCAAACAGGTACTCGATGTCCTCGGGAAACATGCGCACACAACCGTGAGTCACGCGCATGCCGACACCTGCCGGACGATTAGTCCCATGAATCAGGTACCCGGGCAATCCCAGGCGCATCGCGTACTCTCCCAGAGGGTTATCCGGTCCAGGCGGAATAATTCTCTCCAACGGCCGGCCGTCTGCCGCATGTTCATCAAGCACTGACTGCGGCACATACCAGCTCGGTTTGCGGGCCTTGGAAATCACCTGGGTCACACCGAGCGGTGTTTCCCAGTCCATGCGGCCAATGCTTATCGGGTAGGTCATCACGTAAGCTGTCTCACCGGGCCTCGCCACGGGAAAATAGTACAAGCGATACTCGGCAAGGTTGAGTACGACACCGCGCCGCGGTCCGGACGGCAATACGAATCGTGTCGGCAGAACGATTTCGGTTCCGGCCCCGGGGACCCATACATTGACGTGCGGATTCGCTCGCACAATGTCCTCGTAACCAAGGCCATGTCGACGCGCGATGTCGACGAGAGTGTCTTCGTGTCGCGCCGTAATCGTGGCTACGGCACCGATAACGTCGTAGCCCGGTGGGGGTAACTCGTATATTTCTGCCTTTACTACAGTCACAAGTAGCAAACCAAGAACCAGAATTGAGCACACCGTGCGTATCATCTGCCTTTTTCTTCCCGCTCGATCACTTCGATTTCGCATTCCGCAGCGGCCAGCCAATCCTGCATCGCTTCGCTCTCCAACAAGCGGTGCGGATAAAAACCGGCCGATTCGGGCACTTTGATGCCGTAGGTGCGAAAACGCAGCACGACCGGTGCATACATCGCATCGGCCACACTGAATGTGCCGAACAGCCAGCCGCCGTCGCCGCTGAAGCGACGGTGACAGTCCGACCATATGGCGATGACGCGATCAATATCGTCTGTCAATGCATCGGGCAACGGAACCTCCCGGCCCATTGCCCGGCAGTTCATCGGCATACATTCCCTGAGCAGCGGAAAACCCGCGTGCATTTCCGCACAAATGCTGCGCGCATGAGCACGTAAATCTGCGTCCTCGGGCCACAGTTTTTTCTCAGGCCAGCGCTCAGCCGCCGTCTCGGCGATTGCGAGCGTGTCCCATACCGTCGAGTCGCCGAGCTGCAGCACCGGCAACGTTTTGCCGGCATTCAGCGCGGCGATTTCCGCTGCCGTGCTCTCCTCATCGAGACAGATACGCTGCTCGTCGAAATCGATGCCTGACTCGCGCAGCAGCAACCAGGCCCGCAGTGACCAGCTTGAATAGTTCTTGTTTCCGATTATCAGTTTTGGCTTCATCGAATTGACCCGCATTCCGAATTGCTATGGTAAACCATTGAAACGGTTCGCGTCCTGTGCCAGTTCGAATTCTGATTGACCCTGGCAATCGCGGTCGGTAGCCTGTTCCGCCCACCAACGGTTTGTGGTGACTGCCATGGGTATGAAACTCTCATTCGAACTCAGCGACCGCGATCTGCGATATTTTCGCAAGGCACTGAAGCAGTCACGCGAAGCAGTCCGCGATGCCGAAGAACAGGAAATTGTCGATGCGATTCGTCAGGCCCTCGACGAGATTCGCAGCAACGAACCGCTGCCGGATTTCGTCGCTCGGCGCATTCCAGCGCTGGAATTGCTGGTTCAGATGCTGACCGATGATGAATGGCAATTACCGACAAACCAGCGAGAACGCCTGCTCGCGATGTTTGTTTACTTCAGCGACCCCGAAGACATCCTGCCTGACCATATCCCGGTTATCGGTTATCTCGATGATGTGATCATTATGGAACTGATCATGCGGGAGCTCCAGCATGTTAGCGATGCCTACGATGATTTTCGGCAGTTTCGTGAAGATTTCGACAAACGGCATGGAAAAACCGTTGACGGGGCCATCCGTCGTGACCGTCTCGATCGCAGGCGCCAGCAATTGCATCAACGCATGTTGCGGCGTTCACAACGGGGTAAAAAGGCCGCCATCTGGTAGCGATGGATTGCAGCGCAATCGATCAGAAGCGCAACAGGATTGAGCCCCAGGTAAATCCACCGCCGAAAGCTTCCATCAATAACAACTGACCGCGCTTGATGCGCCCGTCACGCACACCGACATCAAGAGCCATTGGCACCGAGGCGGCCGACGTGTTGCCATGATCCTGAACCGTCAGTATGACTTTCTCCATGGGCAAGTCGAGACGTTTGGCCGTCGCCTGAATAATGCGGAGGTTCGCCTGATGCGGAATCAGCCAGTCAAGTTCGCTCTGATCGACGCCGGCTTTTTTCAGCACTTCCGTCGCGACATTGCCCAGGGTCTTGACCGCAACTTTAAAGACCTCATTGCCCTTCATCATGATCGCGGCTCCGTCGGTGCCGGCTTTGTACAGATCTTTCGACACGCCGGCCGGATAATAAAGCAGGTCTTTGTACTGGCCATCCGCACCCAGGTGCGTCGCGATAATTCCGGGTTCATCGGAGGGTTGGACGATAACTGCGCCGGCGCCATCGCCAAACAGGACGCAGGTATTGCGGTCAGTCCAGTCGACGATCTTTGTGATGCACTCGGCGCCGATGACAAGCGCGCATTTTACCTCACCGGATTTGATGAACTTGTCGGCTGTTGTCAGCGCATAGATAAAACTAGTACACGCCGCTTCCATACCAATGCAGGGACATGCCGGAATACCAAGCCGGTGCTGTACGAGTGTTGCGCAGTTTGGAAAGACCAAATCCGGTGATGTCGTGCCGACGATCACCATATCGATGTCGGTGACGTCGATGCCCGCATCCTGGATCGCGATCTGTGCCGCCGCGACACACATATCCGAAGTCGTTTCGTCGTCGCGAACCTGATGCCGGCGCTCCACGCCCGTGCGCGCACGGATCCATTCGTCGCTCGTATCGACCATCTTCTCGAGATCAAAGTTGGTCAGAACCTTCTCGGGCAAGTAACGGCCCGTTCCGGCGATCCTCGTGTACATCATGCGGCTTCCTGTTGCAGCAGGTTGCCGATCTGCTGCGGTACCTGATTTTGTACCTCGACCACGGCAGTTTCAATTGCGTGTTCAAACGCGAACGAATCGGCGCTACCGTGACTCTTGATGACAATACCATTTAGGCCAACGAGAGTCGCGCCATTATATTTACGCGGGTCCATGCGGCCTGCGAGGTACTTCAACACCGGACGCGCCAGCATCGCCTGGATCTTTGCGAACAGATTGCGTGTAAAGGCTCCTCGCAGGTAGTGCACGACCAGGTCTGCTGTGCCTTCCATTGTCTTGAGCGCAACGTTGCCGGTGAAACCGTCAGTTACAACCACGTCGGCTTTACCTGAAAACAATTCGCTGCCCTCGATGAACCCAATATAGTTCAACGTGCTCGCGTTGAGCATCGCAGCAGCATCTTTGATCGTGTCATGACCTTTGGAGTCTTCTGCGCCAATATTCAGCAATGCGATGCGCGGATTCTCGATCCCGGTGATGTCCTCGGTGACAATCGAACCCATAACCGCAAACTGAAACAGATGTTCCGCCGTGCACAGCGTGTTGGCACCAAGATCGAGCATATGCAAAGAGCCACCCTTTGCAGGTAGCTCTGTGATGATCGCCGGCCGATCGATACCCGGCAGCATTTTCAATACAAATTTGGCTGTCGCCATCAACGCGCCCGTATTGCCGGCACTGACGCATGCATCTGCTTTACCTTCCTTGACGAGGTTTATCGCAACACGCATCGACGAGTCTTTTTTCTTGCGCAACGCGTCTGCGGGTGACTCCGACATTGCGACCACTTCACTCGCATGAACTATTGACAGCCGCGGCTCATCACCGATGATGCGCATGATGTGACCCCGTAGCTCTTCCTCATCACCGACGATCAGGAGTTCGAGATTGGCATGTTTGCGCAACGCCTGATGAGCAGCCCGCACGACAACCTCGGCGCCGAGGTCGCCGCTCATAGCATCGAGGGAAATAATCGAGTGTGTCGCCACAAAGAAAATGGTCGCCGGCTATGACGACCCGATTACAGAGTGTACTTACTCGTTCTCGTCGTCGTCGATTTCCGGCTGCGTGACAACCTGCTCGCCACGGTAAAAACCATCGGGCGAAACACGATGCCGCAAGTGAGTTTCGCCGGACGTCGGGTCGACAGACATGGCAGGTTTTTTCAACTTGTCATGCGAACGCCGCATGCCCCGCGTTGAGGGGGTTCTGCGACTCTTTTGAACAGCCATAGTTTTCTCCAGTCACCATGACGCAGCAGCGTCATTAGTCAATTCAGTCATCTTGTTCCATCTGCGTCTTCAATCCCGCAAACGGTCGTATTCTCGCACCTGACTCTTCCTCGAGCACGTCAGTCCCGTGACATGTCGCATCATCGACATGCATCGCCGCGAACGGCAGCGCCATGACCAGCGCTTCGTCAACGAGATCGAGCGGTCGAAGCGTATCCTCCTCGAGCTCCCAAACCTCGCAGCCACCTTCGGCGGCCGGCGTTGCCGCATCCGTTCCTAACAGCAGCCGCAGATCGGCGACCAGCGCCAGCTGAAACGGCTTCAGGCAACGCTGACATACCGCATCGATCGTCGTCGTCACCGTGCCCCGCAGCGCTGGCCAGCGGCCCTCGGCGCGCAGGCCAAATTGCGCATCCGCAAATCCGAACACGAGCCGGCCACAAACTTCGGCGTCGCGCCAGCCGGAAGGCATGTTAGCAGAATCCAGCGCCTCCAGATCAGCCTCGACAATCGCGGCCAGTCTCACGAAGTCAGTGATTTTCTCTTTAAAGTCAATGACTTGATCGCACGCCGCCATCTCAGCCGGTGTGCGGCGATCTCGCAGCGGATTGCCCATGGCGCGCGCATGATAAGGACGTCTAGGCCCACTGTCAAAGACCGCGGCCGCGAAAGTATCGGCTCCGGGCTACAAACCGGGTAAACTGCGCTGGTTTCGCGCCAAGCAATTGATTTTATGCAGAATCCTTCGTCCCCACGCATCATTCTGGCGTCCGCATCGCCGTACCGGCGCGGCCTGCTCGATCGCTTTCTCGACGAATTCGAGACCGTGTCTCCGGATATCGATGAAAGTAACGAACTCGGCCTTAGCCCGAAAAAGCTGGCTCGCCGCCTGGCCAGAACCAAGGCCGAGACGGTCTCGATGCAGGCGCGAGATTCGCTGATCATCGGCGCAGATCAGCTCGCAGTGCTCGATAGTCAGGTTCTCGGCAAACCCGGCAACCACCAAAAGGCCGTTGAGCAACTCATGGCCGCCGCCGGCAAGGTCGTCACGTTCCGGACAGCTGTCTGCATCCTCGATCCGGTCGCCCGGACTCGCTACGAGTATGTCGACAAGACGACAGTGCGTTTTCGTCAGTTCGACCGGCGCCTGGCCGAGTCGTATTTGCGGCACGATCAACCGTACGACTGTGCCGGGAGTTTCAAAATTGAGGGGGCCGGATTCGTCCTCTTTGAATCGGTCCGCACGGATGATCCTACCGCCCTGATCGGACTGCCGATGATCTGGGTGTCAGACGTACTGTTGGAGCTCGGCTATTTGTCAGCATAGCGCAGCGCTTTCGATCACCCGGACACGAACAACAACGCCTGACAAGAACGTCAATGCTGCGATCAGCTACAGGGACGCACGGATTGACCGAATCGCCGATCGCCGCCAGCAGCGCCGGGTAAACCATGGCCGTCCCTGCACCGGGCAAAAAGACGCCCGACATTTGCTAGCGTTTCCTGCGCTGTGTGTCTCGCTCCCGCTCGCGCTCACGGCGAGCATCGACGATGCCGACAGACAGGAACCGCTCGAGATCGTCGGCCAGCGCTGCGGTGAAATGCAGATCGTTACCGCTGTCATCTGGAAATGCGATCGACTGCGCGTGCAGGAACAGGCGCGATAACCCAAATTTCTTCGCGCGCCGATTCTCCTCCTCGTCACCGTAACGCTCGTCCCCGACCAGCGGGAATCCGAGATGCTGCAAATGCACCCGAATCTGGTGCGTTCTGCCCGTCAGCGGGGAACATTGCAGCAAGCTGTATTGCCCGAATGTCCGCGACAGTCTCACACGAGTTTGCGCCGGTTTGCCCTGGCTGCTGACAACGACATGGCGCTCGCCGCCCCTGCGATTTTGCACAAAAAGTGGCTTGTCGATCAGCTGCTCGCCGAGCTGCCAGTCGCCTATCGCAAGTCCGATGTAGTTCTTCTCCACAAGCCCGTCACGAAACTTCGCGTGTAATTCGCGCAATGCGCTGCGCCGTTTGGCGAGCACCAGGCAACCGGAGGTCTCGCGGTCGAGACGGTGCACAAGAGACAAGTCCTTGAGTTCCGGGCGCGCGTGACGCAGCAGCTCGATCACACCGTGGCTGATGCCGCTGCCGCCGTGCACCGCGAGTCCGGTCGGCTTATCGACAACCAGCAGCCGCTTGTCCTCGTACAGCACGCGATCGGCCATCTTTGCGGCGGTGCCGGCGTTCGGTGCATCGCCGGGCGCCCGGATCCGCGCCGGCGGGACCCGCACCTCGTCGCCGTGCTGCAGTTTGTATTCGGCCTTGATCCTGCCGCCGTTAACTCGCACTTCACCGCGCCTCAGCAAGCGATACACGCGCCCTTTCGGCACACCGGGCAGTTGGCGGCGCAGAAAATTGTCGATACGCTGCCCTGCCTGCTCCTGGCTAATGCGTATCTTTCTGACTTTCGTCACGACCGAGTCCGGGCTTTTTTCCGACTTTTGCTGCATGATCAATAACTTGATGGATCCAAAGGGTGTGTTATATTAACGCCCTGCGACACCCCGGGACGACATTTCGGGCCATTCGCAGAATCCGGCGGCCCCGATCGTGGAACAGCCGCATCGTTTAAGACTGTAATATTAGTTTTTTTTGGGCTTCGCATCGCGAGGCCAACCAAGATGGCAGCGAGCACGGACAGCAGCGAGCGCCAAAGCGGCATAGCCGCAGGGAATACATGCTGATTTTTTTATGGGACCTGATCTCTCTGGGTCGGGCCCGACACAAGCCTTTCCACCACATTGGTGGCGCCATGGTGCGCCGCTTACTGCTGTGTGAGGTCCCCTGCGCACGTCCCCAGGCACTTCGTCCCGACTCTCTGCCCTCTCTCACACATCAAGTAGGGCATCATGAAAAGAATGTTAATCAATGCAACTCAGCAAGAAGAGTTGCGCATGGCTATGGTCGACGGCCAACGCCTTTATGACTTAAATATTGAACTACCAGCAGGCGAACGCAAAAAAGCCAACATTTATAAAGGAAAGATAACGCGCATCGAGCCCAGCCTCGAAGCCGCGTTCGTCGACTACGGCGCCGACCGCCACGGCTTCCTGCCGCTCAAGGAAATTTCCAGCGAGTATTTCGTCAAGCCGGTCGAATCCGGCAAGAAACCCAGTATTAAAGAAGTCCTTAAAGAAGGTCAGGACATTGTTGTCCAGATCGACAAGGAAGAACGCGGCAACAAGGGCGCTGCGCTGACGACGTTTGTCAGTCTGGCGGGACGCTTTATCGTTTTGAAACCGAATAAGCCGCGATCCGGGGGCGTTTCACGGCGCATCGTGGGGGACGATCGGGACCTCGCCAGAAAATCACTCCACGAGATTGAAGTGCCAAAAGACATGAGTGTCATATTGCGCACAGCTGGCATCGATCGAAACGCCGAGGAACTCGCCTGGGACCTCGAGAACTTGCTAACCATCTGGACCGCGATCCTCAATGTCGTGCTCGAACGTAGCTCGCCATTCCTTATTTACCGGGAGAGCAATTCCGTTATTCGTGCGCTGCGAGACTATCTCACCAACGAAATTGGCGAGATCCTGATCGACGATGAGGAGACCTATAAAGAGGCCATCGAGTTTGTAGAACAGGTAATGCCGCACAACCTGCGCAAGCTCAAGCATTACGAAGATCCGGTGCCGCTGTTTACGCGCTTCCAGATTGAGACTCAGATCGAATCTGCGTTCTCGCATTTGGTGAACCTGCCGTCCGGCGGCAGCGTCGTTATCGACCACACCGAGGCGCTCGTATCGATCGACATCAACTCGGCCCGGGCCACCAAGGGTGGCGATATCGAGGCAACGGCGCTCAATACCAACCTGGAAGCCGCCGACGAGATCGCTCGACAACTGCGCATTCGTGACCTCGGTGGTCTTATTGTCATCGATTTCATCGACATGGGCCCGCAAAAAAACCAGCGCGAGGTCGAGAACCGCCTTCGTGAGGCCGTGCGCCAGGACCGCGCGCGGGTGCAGATCGGCAAGATTTCCCGCTTCGGCCTGCTCGAAATGTCGCGGCAGCGGCTCAGGCCTTCGCTCGGTGAATCGAGTTACCTGACGTGCCCGCGGTGTTCGGGCATTGGCACGATCCGCAGTGTCGAATCCCTGGCGCTGGCCATCCTGCGCATCATTGGCGAGGAGGCGCGCAAAGAGCGAACTGCCCAGGTCATTGCGCAGTTGCCTGTCGAAGTCGCAACGTTCCTGCTCAATGAGAAACGCGACTGGGTGCAGAGCGTGGAATCGCGCAGCGAAACGCGAGTTGTACTTGTCGCCAATCCGCTGCTCGAGACGCCGCATTATGACGTGCGCCGGGTGCGTGACGATCAAACCGAACTGCCCGAGAATGTCGGCGCCAGCTACTCCCTTGCAGACCTTGATGCGGAGCCGGAGACGCCACAAGCCATACTCGAACGTAAGGCGATCGAACCGGCAGCAATCGCTGTCATGAAACCCTCGACCCAGGCGCCGAAGCGCAAGAAAGAACCTTCAGGGTTCTTGGCAAGCCTGATCGGATTGTTCTCGGGCGAGGACAAGGAGCCTGCGAAGAAGAAACCGCAGACACGACGCCGCAGCGCTTCGGGCCAGGATTCCCGCTCGCGAGGTGGACAGCGCAGCCGGCGTCGCCCGGACACGAAGCGTGCCGACGGCAGCGGGCCGGCCCGGAAAAAGCGATCCAAGAAGGCGGCCAGCAAGAAGACGGCCGCCAAGAAGACGGCCAGCAAAAAGACAGCCGCCAAGCCGCCAAGCCGGCAGACCAAGGAGAGCGCTGGCACTCGAGCTCCGAAACCCAAAGACGCCGGGCCGAAGGACCGCGATAACGTGCAGGATGAGGAACGCAAACCGTCACGGAACCGACGCAGCCGCGGCGGACGGCGCCGCCGGCGCAGTGCAGATCAGCCAGCACCGGAGCAGACTGCCGAGCAAAAGCAGCAAGCTCAGCCAGCCGATGACACAAAGCCGGCGGAGAAACCCGCCGCGCAAAAACCCAAGCGCATGGCCGATAAAGTAGCTCAGAGTGATTCCGGGACGTCGCAAGAACCGCAAGCGGCTGCGGAGCCGAAACCTGCGCAAAAGCCGGCAGACAACGGACCGCCAAAGGCGCGCACCGACGCCGAGCGCGCAGCGGATACCGCGGCAACGACGAAGAAAGATCCTGCACTGGATCAGACGTCGCCAAATCGCGCACGGGTGAGCGAACCCAAGGCGGCCAAGCCGCAACAAGCAAAAGCGTCGCCTGATTCGGGCAATGAGTCTTCAGAGCCGCAGGTGCAGTCCAAACCGAAGGCAAAGACCGAGGCCCGGCCGGAATCAAAGCCCGAGGCAAAACCGGAAGTAAAAGCGGAGCCACAGCAGGCACCGAAACCCGAGGTAAAGGCTGAGCCCAAACCACAGCCGGCACCGAAACCCGAGGTAAAGGCTGAACCCAAACCACAGCCGGCACCGAAACCCGAGGTAAAGGCTGAACCCAAACCACAGCCCAAACCTGAGGGGCGCCTATTGCCCTGGGATAGCGAAAGCCCGCCGACAGACTAGGATTTGCGCAGCGTCTCGAGCAAGCCTCGAGACGCTTCCTCCACCAAATCAAGCACGCGCTCGAAACCCGCCGCACCACCGTAGTATGGGTCCGGGACTTCATCGTCGCGGCCGCCGGACGAGAATTCCATAAACAGACGAATCTTGTCGTGATGCTGCGCGTCCGCCTGATCGATCAGTAACGCCAGATTGTCGCGGTCCATCGCAATGATGTAGTCGAAACGCTCGAAGTCGTCTGCCTGCACGCGTCGCGCGCGAATGTCAGACATCTTTATTCCACGGCGCTCTGCAGCCGCTTGCGCACGACGGTCGGGGGGCTCATTGACGTGGTAGGCGTGAGTACCGGCCGAGTCAACTTCGATGCGCTCGGCGACGCCTGCTTCGGCGGCGAAATGTCGAAACACGCCCTCGGCCGTCGGTGAGCGGCAGATATTGCCCATGCAGACGAAAAGTACAGATTTTTTATCTTTCATATCAGTATGTTAATTAATTTTCTTCATGTATTTACTGCAGCATGGCTACAACGGCATCAGCAATAAAATCGGCTCGCTCTGGCGAGGCATTCTGGCCCATCAGACCGATTCGCCAGGCTTTGCCCGCGAATTTCCCGAGGCCGCCGCCGAGTTCTATGCTCTGCTCTCGTAGCAGACTTCCCCGAACCGAAGCGTCGTCAACGCCCTCCGGTATCCGCACGAGCGTAAGCGGGGCCAGACGATGTTCAGCCTCGACAATCAACTCAAGGCCGGCTGCCTCGAGTCTCGAATACAGATGGCTCGCCGCCTTGCTGTGGCGTGACCATCTGGCTGGCAGCGTTTCGTTTTCGACGAGTCGCAGCGCTTCATGTATCGCGAAAAGGGAATTCACCGGCGCCGTATGATGGTATGCCCGAGTCTTCTCGCCCGATTCGTAATAGCTCATCAGCAAACCGATATCGCAAAACCAGCTCTTTACGCGCGACTTGCGTCCTTTCACCTTTTCGACTGCCCGCCGTGAAAACGTGATCGGTGCCAGGCCCGGTACACATGACAGGCATTTCTGGCTTCCCGAATAGGCGACATCAAGACCCCATTCATCGACCAGTAATTCTACGCCCGCCAGCGACGTGACACAGTCCGCCACGACGAGGCAGCCGAAACTTCTGGCAATGTCGGCAATAGTCTTCGCATCCGAGCGTACGCCAGTACTCGTTTCTGCGTGAACGAATGCCACGACCGCCGCGTCATCATGTTCGCGCAGCGCATCTCGCAATGCGTTCGGGTCGACCGGCGTTCCCCATTCGCTCTCGACCGATACGACTTCAGCGCCGATCCGCTCACAAATGTCTCGCATGCGCCCGCCGAATACGCCATTAATACAAATGACGACCTTGTCGTCAGGCTCCACGAGATTGACGAAACTTGCTTCCATGCCGATAGACCCCGGAGCCGAGAGGACAAAGGTCAAGAGCATTCTGCGTCTGAAAGCAATAACGCAGATGCTCTCCCACCTCGTCCATAATTTGCAGGAATGCGGGATCGAGGTGCCCGATCGTTGGCAGTGACAGCGCGCTCAACACGCTGTCCGGCACATTCGTCGGCCCTGGCCCGAATAACTCTCGATGTATTGCTTTCAAGTTCCCTTCCTGTCGCACCGTACTACCTGATTTTGGGGCGCCCCGCCTGGGCTGCAGAATCAGGGCTGCATTCTTGCAGATTGCGATGCCTGACGAAACCGCGGGCGGATCTTTTGCTGACGGATCTCGGGACCGATTGGGAAGTGCTTCATTTTGGCAGGGAGAAACCCAGGCAAAACCTCGCTTTTAGTGTGACCACCCTAGAGTTGCAACCTACGATGAAACTATCGAGCATAAAAAAATCACCTGGGAGAGCAGCATGACAGCAACAAAATCCAAGTCAAAACAGGGCGTTAACAAGCTACGTCCTGCCGACGTCGCCGATCAGCTGGAACATGCATTCCTGGCCGGACTCGGCGCATTGAGCGACCCGCAGAAAATCGGTTCCGAAAGCTTCGAGTCCCTTGTCAAGAAAGGCAGGTCGTTTCAGAAAAAAGCGACGGCAAAGACCGAGAAGTTGATTGATGAAGTTCAGGAAGCCATTCGGGACATGACCGGAGACGCCCAGTCGAAGGCAACCGGGCTTCTTGACCAGGTTCGTGACGCATCGAAGCTCGACAAGCTCAACAGCGCGTTCGATTCTCGCGTTGCCGGGGCCATGAGCCGTCTTGGTGTTGCCAGCAAAAAAGATGTCGCGGCGCTGAATCGTAAGATGGACAAAGTTCTGAAGGCGGTTGCGGCGGCCAAGGCTCCAGCAAAGGCAAAGGCAGCCGCGAAGCCCAAGGCCAAGGCCAAAAGGAAGGTCGCAAAACGCCCGAGGAAAAAAACCGCGTCGAGGAAAAAGACCGCGTCGAGGAAAAAGGTGTCAAAGAAAAAGGCCTAGGGACATAGCCAGACTTCACAAGAAGCTGAACAAGGTTCTTGTAAGAGTAGCCAAGCACCCCCCCTTTTAAGCTTGGTGAACTTTGGGGCCGCGAACTGCGGCCCTTTTTTGTGCGCACGTTCATGTACGCGCGGCGACTTGTTCGAGTTGCGTGTTACTGCAGATAATGATCGCGCAACGCCGCGAGGTGCGCTGCAGCCTCGTCTGTAGCATACGGCGACAAAAGAGCCAGCACCGAGTGTGCAATCCGCATCGCGGCGTCATCCGCGGACGACGCCGCGCCTGATACCTCATCAAATCGCTCCGAGAACAATGCGATCACAACAAGATTACGACTGACGAGCACGGCGTCGCTGTCGCCAATGCGTAACGCGCCGTTGCGAACCAGGGCATATACATAGAGCTGCATGACAGCGATCAGGCCTTTTGCGAAGTGTCTGAGTGCGCGACCCACTTTGGGATAGGTAGCGACGAGAGTCTCCATATCTCGCAGCAGGAAACGATAAGCAGCCAGTGTTTCGAGCAACAAGTGCAGGAAAACCCAGAAATCGTCAATGTTCGTCTCGTCAGCAGGTGGATCGAGAACGCGATGAACGTCGGCCTGGAATTCGGCGAGCAAAGCTTCGACTAGATCCGACTTCTTGCGAAAATGATAGTGCAGATTCCCTGGACTGATATCGACCTCGTCGGCGATTTCGTTCGTCGTCGTGTTTGGCTCGCCGTGATCATTGAACAACAGCAAGCTCGTCACGAGAATCCGGGTACGAGTATCCTGTCTCGGCATGGTCAGGGCGACTGGTCGAGGAATCGCAGGAGGATGACTGCGCTCACCTAGCCACTCTCGAGCATTGCAAACAAGGCGCGCTCGATTCGCGCCTGAACGTCGCTTGCCGATTCTGTCTGCGCATCGGTCACGGCCGCGTCGTGCCCCGGGACCACGGCGTCCCCGCCGAGCAGTCGCGCATCGATGTGCATCAATGCGGCTGCTGCTGCGGCCTTCGCAAGCTCAGCGGTTTCCGCCAGCGTCGTCGGTCCTTCTGCACTGGCCGCTACGTAAACACCGGAACGGCTCGTTGCGTGCAGGTCTGCCGCGTCCGGCGTAGCAATATGCCCCGTCTTGGCAAGTTCGACATCAATGATCTGCGCAAGTTTGTCGAGACTGGTTGCGGGGCTGACAGTGGCATTTAGTACAACCATATCGTACTGCTCTTCCGGGATGCGGCTACTCGAGAAGTCTGCATAAGTCACCGCGATCGTGTTATCCGCGCGCGCCTCGACTTTCTGCACCAACCCATAGTTGACGGTGAGGCCGCCGGGCAGTTGTTGCAGTAGGGCCGCTTGCAAATCGCTGCCAGGCTGATTGGTCACGAGCAGCGCAATCCTGCTGACGTCCTGTGCGATAAGTTTCTCGATCTGACTGGCCGCGGTATGCACCGCAAATGGCGTAGGATCATCAATGATGTACAAGACACTGTTCGGATAGTCTTCGTTGGAAGGTTTCGCCGCGAATCCACCCGTCGGTCCGGGCGCGGTCAAAAGCCGTTCCATTTCAGCAGTGGTCACCACGTCAGGATGCTTTCCATAACCGTGGCGCTCTGCGCCTTCATTGGTTGCAAAGCCTACTGCAAGCACAACCGCACCGACCTGTCGTTGATGCAGCTGCTCGAGTGCTACATCGAAATGAATCGCATCATCATCACAGACTTCCGTGCAACGATTGCATGGCAGGTAATTAGGCGGCGCATTTAGGCACGATTCGATATCGATAACGAATTCCTGCGGCAGGGACTCCGCAAGCGGCGCGTAAATTGCCTTGCGATAGCTCAGACCCGCGTCGTGTTCATTCGGACGTACAACTGGACAAACCGGGCGGCAGTGATTACAGAGCGTACAAGCGTCGGTGACAAACCGCGCGCGCTCGCGTATCTCGACGCTGAAATTGCCTGGCCGGCCGTCAATGCTCTGCATATCGGACAGTGTGAATATCTCGATATTCTTCGCATCGGCAAGCACGCTGAGTTTTGGAATTGCAACTCCGTTTATGTTATCGCCAACCGAGGAATCTTGCGTCATCGCGGCGGCAAGTCTGCCGCCGACGACCGCGTCACGTTCGAGGACAATAGCGTGCGCACCTGTCGAGGCGCATTCGATTGCCGCTGTGAGTCCGGCAAAGCCGCCACCTACGATGAGAATCGAATCAGTCATCGCCCGCGCCGACAGCCTCTCTGTAACCTGCGTTAAATGCCCGCATATCCAGGTCCAGGTGTCGCTCGTTGACCGTATCGCGGATAGCCTCTTCCATCGCATGAAAGCTGACAGCCTTGGAAGCACCAATCAGATAGCCGAGCATGACAATATTTGCGGCCAGCTTGTTGCCGAGTTCTTCTGCGATCTTTATCGCAGGCAACCGAACCAGGTCCGTATCATCGTCATGTGGATTAACGAGATCTGGCTCGATGATCAATAGCCCGTCAGGCGCGAGCTGCGGACGAAATTTCTCGTAGGCCTCCTGAAACAGAACGGCCAGAACCTGGGGACGCGTGACGAAGGGGTACGCGATCGCACTGTCGCTGACGATGATGTCCGCGCGGGATGCGCCGCCGCGTGCCTCAGGACCGTAGGTCTGCGTAAACACGGCCTCTTTGCCGTCATACAGCGCAGCGGCTTTGCCCAGCAAGGTACCAGCCAGCGCGATGCCCTGACCACCGACGCCACCAAGGCGAATCTCGATAGTGTCAGGCATGGAACGCTGCGCGCTCGATGTCGACGAAATTGCCGACCGTGATCGGCTGCTCGTGATCGATAATATCGATATCGAGGTCCTCAAGGTTCTGGGCGCCGTTCTCGATATGACAGCGTTCGCGATACATCTCAACCTCATCGAGGCCTTCACCCAGTTTGTTGCGACGGCCGAAGCTCGTCGGGCACGGGGACAGGACTTCCGTGAAACAGAATCCGTCTTTGTCCATGGAGCGCAATACAGCGTCAGTAAACTGGCGCACGTGCAGGACCGTCCAGCGCGCCACGAACGAGGCACCGCAGGCCTTCGCCAGATACGGCAGATTGAAAGGATGCTCGATACTGCCTTGCGGTGCGGTCGTGCCTTTGGCGCCTATCGGCGTCGTAGGTCCGACCTGGCCACCGGTCATGCCGTAGTTGAAATTGTTAATGCAGATGACGTTCAGATTGACGTTGCGCCGTGCGGCGTGGATGAAATGATTGCCGCCTATCGCCATCAGGTCACCGTCGCCGCTGATAACCGTAACCGTCAGGTCCGGATTGTGGACAGCGATGCCCAATGCGAATGGCAGCGCACGCCCGTGCGTCGAGTGATAGGAATCGACGTTGACATAGCCTGCCGCCCTGCCGCTGCAGCCGATACCGGATACGCAAACGTGCTGATCGGGATCGGTACCGGATTCATCAATCGCCCGAACGTAAGCGTGAATTACCGTACCGATACCACATCCTCCGCAGAGAATATGCGGCAGCCGATCTGCTCGCATCAGGTGATCGATCGGATGGACGACCGAAAAATCGTTCCGTTGGGGGGTACTCATGACCTGATCATCTCCAGTATCGCATTCGGGGTAGGCATCTCGCCGCCGGCATGATTCAGACCCAGTGTTGGCAGCTGCGTTAATCGCTCGATTTCGCGCCGCATTTGTCCGAGGTTGATTTCGGGGACAATGAATCTCTTTACTTTGCCAATTTCCAGTAGTCGGCGTACGCGTGCTTCAGGGAACGGCCAGATCGTCTTTGGCCGCAACAGGCCGCACCGCAAACCTTCGGCGCGGGCCTGGTCGACCGCTGCAGTCGCCGAGCGCGCGGTGCAGCCGAACGCGACAACCACGCAGTCGGCATCGTCGACGTCCTGCTCTTCGAAGTCCACGATTTCCGCCGCGTTCAGGCGGACTTTGTCCACGAGCCTGTGCACGAGCTTGTCGTGTGTCTCTGCCGTCAACGAGGGATAACCCCGTTCGTCGTGCGTAAGTCCCGTCATGTGTACCTTGTATCCATCACCGGCGTGCGCGATCGGCGGGACGAGATCCGCGTCCGCTGCGTATGGCAGGAATCGCTCTGTCCCGGGCGCTGTACGCGGCCCTTTTCGCGGCACATGCGGGATATCTTTCGCGTCAGGGATTACCACACGCTCAGCCATGTGTCCAACGACCTCGTCCATCAGGATAAACACAGGAATCCGGTAACGATCTGCCGTATTAAAAGCATCTATCGTCAGTTCGAAGCATTCCTGCGGCGATGACGGGCAGTAGGCGACGATGCCGTAGTCGCCGTGCGAACCCCAGCGCGCCTGCAGGATGTCGGATTGACCGACCATCGTCGGCAAGCCCGTCGACGGCGACGCCCGCTGGACGTCTACGATTACGCACGGCAGTTCCATCATCGCCGCCAGACCGATGTTCTCCATCATGAGGCTGAAGCCCGGGCCCGAAGTCGCCGTGAAACTGCGCGCGCCGGCGGCGGACGCACCGATGATCGCGGCAATGCTGCCGAGTTCGTCTTCCATCTGCACAAACCGACCGCCAACCGCCGGCAAGCGGCTGGCGAGATGTTCCGCAACCTCGGTCGACGGTGTGATCGGGTAACCGGCAAAGAAATCGAGGCCGGCGGCCAGCGCACCTTCAGCACATGCGTGATCGCCGAGCATGAACTGTCTGCCGGTCAAAACTCGTTGCGGCGAATCCGGCGCGGCTTGCTTCCGTGCGGTGTTGCTCGACATCGGCTAGCTCCCCTTCTCTTTGTGGCTGGCGTCCGTGGTATGAATCGCGAGTTCAGGGCAAATCAGGTCACAAAACTTGCAGAGTATGCACGACGTGGCCTTGTCCTCTGCGATCATCGGAAAGTGATAACCCCGGGAGTTGGTCTCTTTGGTATAGACCAGCACTTTCTCCGGGCAGTACTCGATGCAGTAGCCGCATTCTTTGCAGCGCTCGACAATAATGTGCACCTCACCCTCGGGCACGCCGGCCCGGTCAAGGTCCATTGGTTTGCGCGCAATGCCATCAGCCGACGTCATCAATTCCTCTCCCAGGGTACCAGTCCCGCGTCCGAACACAGAGACGCCCAGAGCCTATTGGCACCCACAGTATTTGACCATTCATCGCGACGTGCCGGGATCGCGGAATATGCCTACGCCAGCGCGATTGCCACGGCCGTCGTTCGGAACTATGGTGGGCTGATGGACCCCGAATCACCTATTGCCGCCCACATCACAAAACACCGCAAGATTCTGCGCGGAGTGCTCGCCAGAGTCACAGTTTACTACGTCGCCCTGGCCGCAGTCCTCGCCATAATGATCTCGGTCTTTCCGGGCATCGTCAACGAACTGCCGCTTGGTGGCGTCGGCGAGATCGCTCATTACGGCGCGTCCAACGCTCTCGACCTCGAAGAGGCGTATCTGAGCGCGGATGACGAGGAAATCGAAGACATCGTGACAGAAACCCGGCGGATCCAGTCGGCTTTGGCGCAGCCCTGGCTGCGCGGAGCGCTGGCCCTGCTCTATGCGATGCTGGCTACGCTGTTGCTGATGCTGCCGGTTTCCTGGGTATACAAGTCGATTCATGCAGACAGTGTCTATGATCACTCGATTGATACCACAACGCTGGTATTACCCGCCGTGGTCGCGGGCGTCGTCACGATGGTACAGCACAGCCTTGCGCTGGCGTTCAGCCTTGCCGGCATCGTTGCTGGCGTAAGGTTTCGCAGGGCACTCAGCGACACCTTCGACACTCTATTTATTCTTGCTTCCATAGGGGTGGGCATCGCGGCAGGTATCAAGTCGATCGAGATCGCGGTTGTTCTGACCGTGTTCTTCAATTACGCCGCGATCCTGGTGTGCGCTTTTGGCGATGGGCTCGAATCCCAGTACGCCGTCCGACAGAAAATCGCCCGGCGGAGCAAAAAGGCTGCCCGGGCGCAAGAAGAACAGGCCAAGTCGAATCCTGTCGACCCTAGGTCGAGTCTTTAGACGCTTCAACCATCCGCTTCATGAACTTCTCGCCACGACACGGCGCAATAATCTCGCGCTCGACGAGCTTTGGGTCATCCAGTATTTCAAAGAATTCATTAACGTATTTCAATGACTTCGACTTCTTGCCTTCGTCGAGTTCTGCCGAACTCTCGAATAATGCAAATATCTCTTCACGTTTCGACCTTACGTGCGCTATGGCATCGTCGAGAACCTCACGCGGCTGACAAAGCCCGTTGAAATACCGATCGCGCACGTCTCTGACCGGCACCTGACTCGGCGGCGCCGCATATTCTGTATTGACCAGACCTGACATGTCGAAATCAAAAGGCACCGGAATGCGCCCGGTCATCGAGTCGGCCAGCCCCAGCACTTGTACGTTGTGGCAGCAGTTCTGATCGCGTGACCCCTTAAGTACCGAGTAATCGTTGTTCGCAATCAGGAATTGCGCTAACTGTACCAGTGCCGTTTTCGGATGGTCTAACTCGGTATACCCGACCGATGGCAAATACAGCCTTTCGAGACCCAGGCGTTGCGCCAGATCGGCATCATCCTCGATGACGAAAACCAAGTCTGTCCACGAGTCCAGCTTCTCGTCGCTGTCGACATAGCTGAGCCGAATCAAACGCGTTTTGAAGCTGTGTTCGGTTATTATTTCGACCGCTTTGTAGGCCAGGTACTCGAGCACGACATATTGCCGATATTTTTCTTTGTCCTTGCACGGTGCAACCACCTTGAGTTTGTTCTGGCCGGCAAACAACGTGCCCTTGACCTGTTTTTTCTTGAAATTCAGCTGCAGTGGCGGAAATTGACAGTACTCACGGCGAAAGTGCCCGCGCGTGCGTATGGATACGTCCAGCCTTCGCGTCTCACCATCGACGCCGATGTATGTCCACTGACCGGGCAAGTAGAGACGAACATCCTGATGCCTCTGCGCATACGCCTGAGTAATTGGCGCCGTCAGGACGGCATTGAGCACCCCATCCGTTTGGAATAGCGGATGTGGCTCTTTGGCGCCCGCAATACCAGTGGATGCAAGTGCGATCAGCACTATGCGGGACAATCCGATTCTCACAAGCCAATACCGCCTAAAAATGATTGCATGTCTTTGTTTATACGTGACATGACCCGAATTGTTATACGAAGTAACCGAGAGTCACGGCCGTAATAAAAGCCGTTTGAGCGTTTTGGCAGAGACCAGTGCCACGGCAGCCATGCATATGACCATTACCGCACCGGCCGGCAGATCGGCGCGAAGTGTCAGTATGAGGCCAATCAGGCAGCCGACGATACCAACGACATAACCGCTTGCGATTCGTAAACCTCGACGCTCTATGCGCCGCGTCGCGAGCGCCGGGAGGATCAGACACGCAAAGACCATGTAGATGCCCACCAGCTGCACAGATACAGTGACGGCGAATGCGAAAATTCCGTAAAAACCGAATCCTTGCAGATGATTGCGAATCCAGTACCAGGCAATCAGTATCAACGCAGTAGCAATCCCGGCAGACATCAACTGCTCATAGTCGACCCACAGCACTTGACCGACCAGCAGCTCCTTCAGATGTTCACCACCGTGCGGATTTCCGGCCAGGAGCAGGATACCGATGGTGGCGGCCAGCACAAAGGCCACACCAATCAGAGCCTCCTGAATTTCCGGAAAGCGTTTGTCCGTCTGATGCAGAATGAAAGCGGCCACAAGTGCGGCACTGATTGCTGAGATTTGTACCATCCAACCTTCTGCTTCCCACCCCATTGCATCCGCAGAAATTACGCCCAGACCGGCGACCTGTGCTATGGCCAGGTCAATAAAAATTATGCCGCGTCGCAATACCTCAGTGCCGAGTGGTACGTGAGTACTCAATACCAGCAGACTGGCAATGAACGCCGGAACGATAATATTCAGTTCCGAGACCGTCACCGAACCAGTTCCTGCAGCATGGTGATCGATTCGTCAAACAAGGAAAACAGGTCAGTTACATTGTCCGCGCCGTTAACCGTATACGGAAGCTTGAGTTCCGGAATCTCGAGACGTGCCGATAACCATCGTGATGGTTTCTCGTTCGCATACGGTGTGCGAATGACAGCCGCAGGTGGATTCGACGACAGCTGTTCGAGTAGCGCGGCTAGATGTGCTCCGCTGGCCGGTATGCCAGGTTTCGGCTCGAGCGTTGCAACGATGCTAATGTCTAGCCAGGCAGCGAAGTAGCTGAAACTACGATGATTGGAGACAAGGCGAAGCCCGGCAAGCGCTCCTGATCGCTGCTCCCATACATCGATGGCCTGATTCCACCGACCTAAAAAATCTGCCTGCCGTGTCTCGTAGAACGTTGCGTTCGCAGGATCCAAATCAATCAACCGCCGTGCCAGAGCAACGCTGATTCGACGGATGTTCCGCGGATCAAGATGAATGTGCGGGTTACCCTGCGGGTGGATATCCCCCTGCGACCGATCGACGAGCTTTGGTATCTCGAGTTTGCGAACATAGTCTGCCGCCATGAAATTGCCCGGATTGCCTGGCTGTATGTCCGGATTGCCGGCACGTCGCAGCAACAGCGGCAGCCAACCGATTTCCAGATCGGCACCCGTGCATATCACCATGTCCGCCGAGCGAACGGCCGCAATCAGGCTCGGTCTAGCCTGCAGGCGATGGGGGTCCTGAAACGCGCTGGTTGCGACCGTTGTCGTCGCCTTATCGCCGGCCAGTTCCTGAACAAGCGAAGCCCATTCAGGCTCGCAAGCGAATACTTCGACAGCAGTCGCCGACAGTGGCATAAGCAGCAGTGAAATAAGGGGGGCGATGATTTTCATTAACACTCCTCCTAGAAAGCGTGGGCGCCGTGGGCGCCAATGCTCATGATGTACTGCAGGAACCATTGCTGATCGGTCTCGCTAAGCACCTGATCGTTCGTGTACTGCAGGCGCAGGCGGCTGAACTCGCTCGGTGACCAGTCAAGCATCAGGCTGTCACGGCTCGAACGGCGGCCAGGGTCCTCCAGGTCCGTGCCAGCGAGTAATGGCCCATTGTCCGTGTCTACAGCGTCATGCCGCAGGCCGACGCGCCATCGCGGCACAAATTGCCATACGCTCTGCAAATACCACCCTGTCTGATCGCCATCGTAAGCGATGCCATCGAAGATGCCGGTCTCATCTCGCCTGAAATACTCCCCTTGTATTTTGAAGTTTCTCGACGCCGAATTTCCATTCGGGGCCCACTTCCAGACAAAGTCAAAAATGGCCAGATCGCTGTCGCCGCTGAACGTCGCCGTGTCGCCACTCTCGACCACATTGGCACTTAGCCACGCGAGACCCGCTTGCCAACTGTTACCGGCACCAACATCACCACCGATTTTTGCGAACAACGTGTGCGCGCCCGGTGAGGATTCGGCATTGCTGGTTGCCGGAAATCCACCGCCCCAATTAAGCTCACTGCCGAGTTCGAGCAACAGTGGCGTTGGCGCAATCCACCGGACCTGAACACCATCAACGCGATACTGCCCGCCAAAGAACGCCTGATAGGGTAACGGCCGATCCGCAAAGTCATCGGTGTGCCGATGAGACTGGTTCAGGTATCCGGCCGCTGAAAAGAAGCGGCCGCCCGTTGCGCTTAATCCTGCTGGCAGCCTGGTTGTTTGCAGCCAGGCTTCCTCGAGTTCGACTTCCACTTCGCCGCCCTCGTCAGCCAGCGCGAACGTCAGATTACCGAAAAACCTGTCATCTACATTCGCTTTCAGATTGATCTCTGCTTCGCCCAGGCTGAAGCCTGACTCGCCTGTACCGATCTCACCTGCTGGCAGAAAGCCCGGTATTTCTTCCCATGTCTGATCGACGCTCGCATATTGCCCATAGAAGACCGCGCCAACCGAGGGGTTGAACGTATTCGCTGCCGCCGCTCCGGACGTCTGGTCAATCGCGGTCTGTTCGGCCAGCTCGAACGCTTCACTTGCGTCGCGTTTTGCGCCGCTCGCTATTTGCTCAGTACGCGCGAGCCTGGTTTCCAGGTCGCTGATTCGCTTTTCGTAATTATGCCGAGTCTCAATTAGCAGAGCCCGAAGCTCGTCGACTTCTGCTGCAAGGTCGTCTGCGTATAGTACCGGTGCGTAGGCACCGGCGATGATTGATAAGACTATTACTGACTTGATTTTCATTTTGGTTCACTCTGTTCTGCTGCCGGCGCGCTGCACAACTCGGCCGCCGCGATAAGACAACAGGCATCCGGCCTGCGCCATCGATGCCGTCCGTTGCATTGTCGTTCAGGAAAAAGTCAGAGTGATTTCGGTGGACCGCGCTGGCGGATGGTCAGCACATGACTCGCACTGCCCGGCAAGTAACTGTCAACGTCGTGGCGCAGGACGAGTGGCTTGATATCCTGTATGACACCACTGTCAATACAGGCAGCGGACAGTTGACCGGACGTCGCACAAGATGCACAGGTTGCATCTTGTGGCGTACCCAGCTCGTGTTTGAAGGTATGCGCAAAGGCACTGTTCTGAGCCGCGATCAGCAGCAAGATCAAAACCGCGTTGGCGATGCGCCACGTCTTTCCAGACTGCTTGAGCATGCGTAAGACTATATCCTGAAGTACCACAGAACCAAACTTTTCGACCCGACAGCCACGAATCGGTTCAGCGTCTATTGTGCCTGCTTCGCCAGCGCGGCCGCGGCGGCTTCCAGGTCCTGTTCCGTATCGACGCCGGCACCCGGCTTTTCCGACGGAACCGCTACCCTGATTGTCATGCCAAGCGACAGCGCCCGCAGCTGCTCGAGCTGCTCGCATACTTCGAGTTGTGACGGCTTGGCTGCGACGAACCGTCGCAGAATGCCACAGCGATACGCGTAGATGCCATGATGATGCAGGGCAGCGTGCTGCGCATCGGCCCGGTGATCGTTTTCCCTGGCATAAGGGATTGCAGTTCGACTGAAGTACAGGGCATCGCCAGCATCGTCGATAATCACCTTGACGACATTCGGATTCTCAAAATCCTGCCTTGTCGCGATCGGTGACGCCAGCGTTCCGATGTCTACCGTTCTGTCGTCGAGCAGCGCTGCGCACTGGTCGATCAGCGCTGCGGGCATTGTCGGCTCGTCACCCTGCAAATTGACGACGATCGTGTCGTCGTCCCAGCCCATCTGGTCGCAGACTTCGGCGATTCGTTCCGTGCCGGACCTATGCTGATCACTGGTCATGCAAACGCGAGCCCCGAATCCCTCGGCCACTGCCGCGATACGCTCGTCGTCGGTGGCAATAACGACCTCGCTTGCTCTGCTTTCGGTACCGCGTTCGAACACGTGCTCGAGCATCGGCTTGCCGTTGATCTGACGCAGCGGTTTGCCGGGCAACCGGGTCGACGCGTATCGCGACGGAATGACGACGACGAAACTACTCACGTCACCATCTCGCTGCGCAGACGTGACTCAATTTGCTCGAGCCATGGACCGGCCAGTACAGGGTCGATTTCGAGGTCCACGGGTACAGTCCAGTATTTGTCCGATGTCGTACCTTCCAGTTTAACGGCATCTTTCTCGGTCATCAGAACCTCGAAGGCATCGCCGTACCGCAGGTCTTTGACGTCGAGTTTCGCATGGTCAGGCAGTGCATGCTCAATGACCTGTATACCATGTGACCGCAGCATGTCGAAGAAACGCGTGGGATTGCCGATCGCGGCAACTCCATGCACGGTCGTACCGGAAAATCCCTGGATCGGTCGCGTCAACGAGCCGTTGAGGCGGCAGACCTCCCGCGCGACCAACTCAAAGCCGATCGCATTCTGCTCGAAAACTGTTGTCGCATCGGTCGGTGCACGCATGCGTCCGTTGAGCAGCACCTGGTCGACTTTTCCAAGGCGATCGATCGTCTCCCGAAGAGGCCCGGCAGGAAGCAGCCGGCGATTGCCAAGTCCGCGCGAACCATCAATTACGCAAATTTCATAGTCCCGTTCGAGTCGATAGTGCTGCAGGCCGTCATCCGCAATGATCACGCTAACACCGTCGTCCACGAGCATTTGTGCCGCACGGGCGCGATCTGCGTCAACGACAACAGGGCACCCGGCCTTTTTAGCAAGCAAAACCGGTTCATCACCAACAAGAGCGGGATCGCTTGCCTCGTCAACGCGCATGGATGTCGACGACCTGCTGCCGCCGTAGCCACGACTGACAATGCCAGGAGAAAGACCGCGCTGCCGCAATTCGCGAGCCAGCCAAATCGTAACGGGTGTCTTACCGGTGCCGCCCACCGTAATGTTGCCGACGACGATGACCGGCACTGCGGCACGGTGGCGGCTGAGAATGCCTGTGCTGTAAAGGCCACGCCGCAGCGTTACCAGCAGCCAGTAAAGGCCGCTGAGCGGCAGCAGTAGCTGATAGAACGGCGCCCCTTCGTACCAAACACGGTGCAACCACTTGTACATACTGCCGTCCGTTACTCCTCAGAGAACTGCATGTGATAGAGCGCAGCGTACTGACCATCTTGCGCCAGCAATTCGCTGTGCGTGCCCACTTCAACGATGCGCCCGCGATCGAGCACGATTATGCGATCTGCACGTTCCACGGTCGATAAGCGATGTGCGATGACAAGCGTCGTACGGTTCTTCATCAGCTCATTCAGGGCATCCTGAATACGTCGCTCCGACTGTGTATCTAGAGATGACGTCGCTTCGTCGAGAATCAACACCGGCGCATTCTTCAGCAGTGCACGGCCGATCGCAATTCGCTGGCGTTGGCCGCCGGATAGCAGCACGCCGCGGTCCCCAACCCAGGTCTCGAGTGCCTCAGGCATTTCGTTCGCAAAGTCGAGCACATACGCGGCTTCTGCTGCCTGCATCATTTCCTCATGCGAATACTTGCGCAGCTCGCCATAGGCGAGATTGTTTGCAATCGTGTCATCGAAGAGAATCACGTCCTGACTCACCAGACTGATGTTGTCCCGCAAGCTCTTCAACGAGTAGTCGCGGATCGGACGACCGTCCAGCAATATCTCGCCCGCGTCAACATCGTAAAACCGCGGCAGCAGGCTGACGAGTGTGGATTTGCCGCTGCCTGACTGGCCGACAATTGCCAGCGTCTGACCTGGTTCAACCGCGATAGAAACGTCGTCGAGCACCGGCCCGGTATCATCGCCGTAGGCAAAACTGACATTGCGAAACTCGACACTGCCTTTTGCGCGGCCGATCTCTACCGTTCCGGTATCGAGTTCGTCCGGTTCGTCAATCACCGTGAACAAGCTGTCAGAAGCCGCAACGCCACGCTGCAAGGTCGCGTTGACATTGGTAATCCGCCTGACCGGCTGCAGCATCAGCATCATTGCGCTGAAGAACGAAATAAACTGGCCGGGGCTCAGATTGCCAGCAACTGACTCCCTGCCCGCCATGTAAATGACGCCCGCAACGCCCAGACCGAAAATGGATTGCGTAACAGCAACGCCCATCGAGCGTACGCGAATCAGTTTCAGATTCTGCTTCTTGTTGCGCTCGTCGACTTCGTCAAGACGGTCTTTCTCGTATTCGTAGCCACCGAATATTTTTACGACACGATTGCCGGTGACGATCTCCTCTGTGACCTGGGTTACTTCGCCGACCGTATCCTGAATGCGCCCGCTGTAGCGTCGAAACGCGACGCCCATGACACGGACAAGCAAAGCAATGACCGGAATCAGAATTGCGACGAACTGCGTGAGCTTCGGGCTTTGCAATAGCATGACGGAGAATGCGGCGATGACGGTCAGGACGTCGCGAACAGCGATCGTGACAACGTTGGTCACAGACTCGGCAACCATCTCGACGTTGTACGTCAGCCGCGATAGCAGCGGTCCGGTGCTGTGCGATTCGAAGAAGCGAGTTGGCAGTGTCAAGAACTTGCGGAAAACGTCGCGACGCAACGAGCTGATTACATTACGGCCGATCCACCCTAGCGACAACTCCGTGGCAAATCCCGATACACCGCGCGCGATAAAAATTGCGACGAACGCGATCGGCATCCAGCGCACGGTTTCGAGGTTTTGTGCGACCAGAGCTTCGTCCATCAGCGGCTCGAGCAGATATACCAGGCTTGCTTCGATAAGGGCCGTGGATGCCATACCGATGACCGCAATGAAAGCGACCAGCTTGTATGGCACGACATAGCGCCACAGGCGTCGATAAATGACGCGGACTCTGGGATCGATACGCTTAGTCACGGTATTGCACGAGTCCGGTCGAACTCACTCTGCCTCCGGATCGTTGACGGTCGCAATGCTGATCTGCGTGAAACCGAGCCTGCCCGCCACATCCATCGCCGTAACGACATCCTGGTGTTTCGCGTTGGCGTCAGCGCTGATTGTCAGTGGCAGATCGTTGTTGCCACCTGATACCTTCTGCAGTGCGTTGCGGATCGTTTCTGCACGGCTATTGATGAGCTCACGACTGTTAATGAGAAACGTACCCGTCTCGGTAATCATGATATCGATTTGCTGCGGCACCTCTTCGACAATCGCTGCACTGTCCGCTTGCGGAAGACTGATCGAGATTTGAGATTGCTTGACGAAACTCGTCGAAACCATGAAGAAGATCAGCAGCAACAGCACGACGTCGATCAGCGAGGTCAGATTGACCTCGGGCTGCGTCTTCGACCGCAGGCTCAGTCTCATCCGCTGCTCTTTTCCTGACGCCGGTGCAGGGCCTCAACCAGCTTAATCGCTTCTTTTTCCATATCCACAACCAGAGTATCGACGCGGTTGCGGTAGTAGCGATACCCGATCAATGCCGGAATGGCGACCGTCAGACCCGGCCGCCGTCGTTATCAGCGCTTCGGCGATACCACCGGCCAGAACGGTCGGATTGCCGACGCCATGCGTGGTGATAGCCGTAAAGACCTTGACCATGCCAATGACGGTACCCAGCAATCCGAGTAGTGGCGAGATCGCGGCGATCGTGCCCAGCGTCTCGAGATAGCGTTCGAGTTCGTGCACAACGTGACGACCGGTGTCCTCGATGCTGTCTTTCATGACCGAACGTTCGCGATCACGATTGATGAGCCCCGCGGCAAGAATCTGGCCGAGCGCCGAGCCTTGATGCAGGCTCTGAATCTGCTTCTGGTCCAGCTGGTCTTTCTTGACCCAACCCCAGACTTTGCTCGTCAGGTCCTCGGGAATGACGCGTTTCTGCTGCAGTGTCCAGAATCGCTCGAGAATGATCCCCATTGCGATGATCGCGCAGAGGATGATGGGCGCCATCAACCAGCCGCCGGATTTGACTATCTCAACCATACAAGCTGACTCAGAGGAAAAATGGAATATACAGTTTATTCATGCCAGATTCGACGCTGCATGGCCCGCTGACGTGTCACTGATACGAGACCGCCTGCCGCACACAGGCGCAAGCCGATCGCGCCTGACGTCGAGGTCGCGAGCACTTGCGCGCCGGTTGACTGCCAGCGCGCGACCACATCTTGCTTCGGAAACCCCCAACGATTGCCGTAACTCGCCGAAACGATTGCCAGCGACGGACTTAATGCACGGACGAACGGCAGGCTGGAAGAGGTTCGGCTGCCGTGATGCGGAACAATCACAGCATCGACCGTTGGAATGCGGCCATCGCGGATCAGCTCTTCTTCGGCGGGCCGCTCTATATCACCGGTCAGCAACACCCGATGCGCGCCGGTTTTGATCATCAGGACGCAGGAAGCGTCATTCCCTTGGTGTCTGAGTTCTGTCGACGGATGCAGGAAATCGAACTGCACGCCATCATAGTGCCAGCTATCGCCAGCGACGCAGCTGCGCGCGGCTGGTTCAAGACCGGGCAGCGACTCCCCCGCCAGCACATCGAGTACGTCGACGTTCTCTCGAATCGTGGCGACGCCGCCCGAATGATCGAGATCGGCGTGAGAGACAACGAGTTTATCGATGCGCCTGATCCCTCGATACCCGAGAAATGGCAGAAGCGTAGCGTCGGCGGCGCTGCTTCCGCTGCGATAGGCCGGGCCAGTGTCAAATACGACCGCGTGCCGAAGCGTCGTAACGACAACTGCGAGCCCCTGACCGACGTCGAGAACATCGATGTCCGTGCAACCGGCTGCTGGGCGCGGCGGTTGATAAAGGGCCAGCGCGACAACGGCCAAACACGCAATTCTCCTGCAGGGCCAACCCGGTGGCAGAGCCACCCAGGCAAGTGGCAAGACAACGTAGATCCACGCCAGACCCGCTATGTGCGGTGTTGTGAAATCGATCCACGGAATCCGGGCCGCCACCGCAATCAGAAGCTCTATGACTTCCAGGCTGAATGCCGCTGCGAATAATGCTTTGTCGCCCAACGGGCGGAGCGCGCCATCAAGCACGATGCCTGTCAGCGTAAACGGTACCGTGACTGTGCTGAAGATCGGCACCGCAAGCAGGTTGACCAGCGGTGCCGCGAACGCGATGCGGCTGAATAGCGCAACCGTCAGTGGCAGCAGGCCAAACAGCAACATTGCCTGCACTGCAGCGAGTTGTCGCAACATTTGCCACAGCCATTGCACGCGGCCGGGTTCGGATCTTCCGCGGTACTGCCGCGCCAGCCAGATCAGCACAAGTACTGCTGCGAACGAAAGTTTGAACCCAGGCGCCAGAGAGGCCAGTGGAGACACGAGGACGATGCAAACGCAGACTGCTGCAATGACGGCAACCGGCATGACCTGCCGACGCATCAGAATCGCGATCGCCGTCAGCGAGATCATGAGGCTCGCTCTTTGTGCCGGGACAGCCAGGCCCGACAAAACCGCGTAGCCGGCCGCGATGACCGCGGCCGCAATTATCGCGACAAAATGCTGGTTGCAGCGCCGACATGACGCGGCAGCGAACAACGAGACCAGAAAATAGCCGCCAGCCGCCGCCAGACCTACGTGCAGGCCCGAAATCGCCATCAAGTGGCTCGTGCCCGTCAGCGCATAGCGTTGCCATTGCTCGGGCGTGATCAGATGTCGCGCACCAACTGATATCGCGGCCATCACGGCTGCACGGTCTGGGTCCGAGAGTAGAGTCGTCAAGCGGTCAACGACGCGTTGCCGCAACTGCTCAGTCATGCGCAACTCCGCGGAGTGCAGCAGGCTATTGCGACGACTGCCTGCAACATAGCCGATCGCGCCGACCCCTTGCCTGAAGAGCCACGCCTCGTAGTCGAAGGTGCCGGGGTTGCTGCTGCCGCGCGGACGTCGCAGCCGTATCTCCAGCTGCCAGATATCGCCAAAGCGAATATCAGCGGGCGGATCGTGCCAGCTCAGCCGAATGTGGCGCGGTATGCGTGGATTGCCGATCGTCTCAGCGACGAGACTCACGTTCGAACCATGACGCTGCGGAAAGTCAGCAATCCTGACCCGGGTAACGATGCTATCCCCCACAAACTGCGGCTCTATTCGCGAGTTTATGACGTCAAGGGCAGCTACCAGGAAGATCGCGATGCCAGTCACAAGCAATAGCACAATACCGGGTCGGCCCGATGCGAGACCGGCAAGAGATGCAACCAATCCAACCGCGAACAGGTCGGAGTCAGGTACAAAGCTGCTAAGCTGCAGCGCGTAAACGCCTGCCAGAAGACACAGGCAGGCTCGAGTCATTGCGGTCTCTCAGGCTATAGTCGGTCAGCCCTTATCGAAGCGGAACAAGCAAGGAATGCCAAGGCGGTTTTTTAGGAAATTCGGCTTTAAACGCCACGAATTGAGCCGTAAGTGGTTCATGACGCCGTTTGAGCATCTTCTTCACGATCACCGTTTATGGGGCATACGTCGCAAGACTGTCGTACCTGCGTTTTCACTGGGTCTGTTCGTCGGCTGCCTGCCATTCCCGCCACATTTCGTTTTAGCAGCACTTGCCGCCCTCGCCTTGCGAGTAAATATCCCGGTCGCTGCTGTAACGACCTTTCTCGTCAATCCCGTAACGGCCGGCCCGTTGTTCTATTTTTCCTACAGGGTGGGTGCGTTCCTGCTGTCGATCGAACCCGGACCATTCACGTTCGAGCTAACGATTGAGTGGGCAACAAACGTTTTGGGATCGGTTTGGCAACCATTGCTCTTGGGCTGCGTGCTGGTAGGCTCGCTCGTATCACTGGCCGGCTACATTATCCTGGACAGCTTGTGGCGCTATTCCGTTCACGATTACAAAACGAAGAAACGCAAAAGTCGAAAGCCGTAGGCTGCGTGGCCGTGGCGTTATTGATTCCGCAGTTTTCCATTCTCCAGTACGAGGACTCGGTCCATGCGGTTTGCGATCGAGTGGTCGTGCGTGACGATAACGAGGCTGGTCCGCAGTTCCTGGTTCAATTCGAGCATCAGGCTCAGAACGTGCTCGCCATTTCCGGCATCCAGATTGCCGGTCGGTTCATCCGCCAGTACGAGTTGCGGCCGGGTAATCAGCGCCCGCGCAACTGCCGCGCGCTGGCGCTCGCCGCCCGACAATTCGCCGGGTTTGTGCGTGAGCCGCTCACCAAGTCCTACGCGAGCCAGTAATTGTCCGGCTTTTTCGAGCGCAGCAGCTTTCGGTTCGCGACGGATCAGCAGCGGCATCGCGACATTTTCTGCGGCAGTGAATTCAGGTAATAAATGATGAAACTGGTAGACAAAGCCGATGTAACGATTGCGCAGTTCGCCCTTCGAAATCTCGGACCCACCGTGCATCGGCTGGCCGTCGACAAGAACTTCGCCTTCATCCGGATCATCGAGCCCGCCCATGATCTGCAGAAGAGTCGTCTTGCCCGAGCCCGACGTGCCGATAATTGCGACGCGTTCAGCCGCTTCTACCTCGAGATCGACGCCACTCAGCACCTCGAGCAACGAGCCACCCTCGCTGAAACGGCGCACGACACCGCGGCACTGCAGGACTGTATGTGCCGAATCAGTCATATCTGAGCGCCTCGGCAGGGGCTGTCCGGGCTGCGACCCAGGCCGGGTAGATCGTGGAAACCAGGGCCAGCACGATGGCGATTGTCGCCACACGCGCTACGTCTGCCATACGCAGTTCGGCTGGCAGGTCGCTGATGAAATACACGTCGGCGGCGAGGAACTTGATGCCGAATACAGCTTCGAGACTGGCCACAATCGTCTCCAGGTTCAGGGCAAGTAAAATACCAAACACCACGCCGGCAACTGTACCCACAATACCGATCACACTGCCTTGCGTAATAAAAATTTTCAGCACACTGAAACGTCGAGCGCCGATTGTACGCAATATCGCGATATCCGCCTGCTTGTCTTTTACGACCATGACGAGCGTCGATACGATATTGAATGCCGCCACAGCAATGACCAGCAGCAGTATCACGAATAGAATCGACTTGGTTATCTGAATCGAGCGAAAGAAATTCACGTGACGCCGTGTCCAGTCACTGACCAGGACGACGGACCCGTGCGTGAGAGCAACCTCCCGGACAATGGCGGGTGCCGAAAAAATATCAGTCACGGCCAGCCGGACACCGGTGACTGCGTTCTTCTTGCGGAATAACTTTTGCGCGTCGGCAAGATTGATGAACGCCAATCGCCGGTCGAACTCGTACATGCCCACACGGTAGATGCCACTGACGACGAAGCGCTTCGTGCGCGGCACCACACCTGCCGGCGTAACGATACCTTCAGCGAGCGTCACGGTTACTTTGTCGCCAATACCTACCCGCAGCACCTCCGCGAGTTCCACGCCAAGTACGACGTTGAATGAGCCGGCATCAAGGCTGTCGAGCTCGACCTTCCAGCATCGTGCCACCAACGCCCGATACTGTGTTCTCGGCAACCGGATCGATGCCGCGAAGCTGGGCGCCGCTCAATTGTTCGCCGAAAACGAGCAGCGCCTGACCGTCGATAAAAGGCGCTGTCGCACTGACTCTGGGATTTTCCGCGGCGACCCCCGACAACGCCTGCCAGTCGGACATCCTGCCATCGATATCCTCGATACTTGCGTGCGCTGTCATCGCCAGCAGACGATCCTGCAGTTCGCGTTCGAAACCGTTGACGACTGACAGCACGAGGATCAGTACGGACACGGCAATCGCAATGCCGAGCATCGAGATTGCCGATATCAGCGAGACGAACCGATTGCTACTGCGTGAGCGCACGTAGCGACTGCCAATCCAGAATTCGAAGCTCCGGTTCATCGCCTTATTCGTAGCGTAACGCCACGGCGGGCTTGACCAGCGCGGCACGGCGAGCAGGATACAGTGTCGCCAGCGATGTCAGCACGAAGGCCGAGATTGCTATCGTCACGACATCTGCGGTTTCGAGTTCGGACGGGATTCGTGTCACGTAATAGACGTCACCCGGCATGATCTGGAAGCCCAGCAGCTGCTCGAGCGCCGGGACGATGACGGGCACGTTGATCGCGACGATCACGCCCAGAAGAACGCCCATGAAGACGCCGGCCCAACCGATTACGGCACCCTGCACGAAAAACACGCGCACGACGCCACCAGATTTCATGCCGAGCGTGCGCAGAACGGCAATGTCATTGGTCTTGTCCGTCACGACCATGACCAGACTCGCAACGATATTGAATGCTGCGACGCCGATGATGAGCGACAGAATCAGAGACATCATCATCTTCTCGAGACGGATTGCCCGAAAGTAGCTGGCGTTCTCTATGGTCCAGTCACTGCTTATTACCCCATTGCCGAGGCGCTCACTCAGTCTTTTTGCGATCGCCGGCGCCTCCATGACGTCGTCAGCCCGAAAACGAATCGCCGACATCTCGTCACCCAGCCCGAGAATCCCGGCCGCATCCCGGGCGTTGACGAGTGCGAGCCGATCGTCGTGGTCCTGCAGCCCGGCCTCGAACACCCCGCGCAGCACGAATCGCTCCAGCACTGGCTCCAGGGTACCGTCACCGACCGGCCGCGGAATCAGCAGAACGACGCCGTCGCCAATCCGAACGCCGAGATCGAGCGCGAGCAAACGCCCAAGAATAATGCTGCGAGAATCGGGCTGCAGTACGTCGAGCGTGCCCTCGACAAGATTGATCTTGTCGCCGGACAGCACTTGCTCGAGTGCGGGATCAACACCATGTACCAGCACCGCCCGGAGGTCGCGGCCAGACTGAATCATGCCCTCCATCTGCACGAACGGCGCCGCCGCGGCGATGCCCGGTTCTGCGGAAACCTCGCTGACCAGCCTGCGCCAGTCTTTGGTGGTGCGGTCCGGGCCGGTCACGTAGCCGTGCGCTGACATGCTCAGCAGCCTGGAACGGAGTTCGCCTTCAAAGCCGTTCATGACCGAGAGAATCACGATCAGGGACCCAACTCCAAGGGCAATACCAAGCAGCGAGATCAGCGTGATGAAGGAGACAAACCGGGTACGGCGCTTCGCCCGCAGATAACGAAGCCCAACAAAAAGTTCGACGGGGTTGATCATCGCGGTGAATTAAACCACATCGACACCGCCGTATCCCGCCTGACGGGAGACCCCGTGGCATGGTATCGGTGTGTGCGCTCGAGCGTCGCGCGTAGCGCCGCGACGCAGGACGCCAAAGCAAGCGTAGAACGATCTGAGCGAGCCAGGGATGGCGAGCGAGGTTAAGCGAGAGCGCATACCCGATGCCGTGTTCGAAGCTGGTCGCTGGCCGAGGCGGGCTCTCGCGGGATGCCAAATCGTGACGCGATTCACAGTTTCAAACAAAGTGATAAAACCTTTGAAATCAACTGTTTTTTGGCCTCACTTAGAGTGATATAGTCGCAAGCAATTGAAGGAGAAGCTGTGATGGCCAGACTGCGGATATTGACTGTTTTTGCCCTGTTTTTCGGTGCGTTCGGCACGAGTGCTGCCGACACGCTGGATATGGAGGGTATGGCACCGGATGCTGCCTCTGCCCGGCCGACCCGCGGAATGACCGCGGCGAGTGTCGAATCCAAATACGGCGCACCGCAATCCAAAGCGGCGGCCGTCGGCGACCCGCCTATATCGCGTTGGGAGTACCAGGACTTCGTCGTGTTCTTCGAATACGATCGCGTTATCCACGCCGTCGTCAAGCGAGCGCCGTCAAGCTGACGAATATCGGAAGCGCCCGGGCAGGCAACTGCCCGGGCGTTTTTTTATGTGATAATTCCGGGCCGCCGATCCAACGACGACGCTTGTGGCCCATAACGATCTACTGATACCGGCAACGCTGAAGATTCCACAGCCCGGGCACAGCTGTGGCTGGGGCCGTCTGATCGGCGCCAGCACGGCACTGGCCGCTGCCGAGCTCGCCGGTCGTTTTGACGGTCCGCTGCTGGTGCTCGCCGATGATCCGCGGCAGGCGGATCAGATCGAAGCCGAAATCCGATTTTTTGCGGGTGACGCGGTCGCTGTGCGCCATTTCGTCGAATGGGAAACCCTGCCGTGGGACAGCTTTTCGCCACACCAGGACATCATTTCTGAACGGCTATCTGTTCTTGCAACGCTGCCGGACATGAAATCCGGAATCATCGTCGCGTCCGCGCCGGTATTGCTGCAACGACTCCCACCACTTGATTACGTCGCGGCACGCTCGCTATCCCTGCAGACCGGACAAACGCTGCCCCGTGGGCCCTTTATTGATTCACTAACGGCCGCCGGTTACCTGCGGGTGCCGCAGGTCAGCGAACATGGCGAATTCGCCGTCCGTGGCTCGCTGATCGATGTCTTCCCAATGGGGTCATCGCGACCGATCCGCATCGACTTCTTCGACGACGACGTCGAGACCTTGCGGTATTTCTCACCTGAGTCTCAGCTGTCGGCGGACGTTATCGATGCGATTGATGTCTTGCCAGCCAGGGAAGTACCGCTGGACGCCGATTCCATACGCGCCTTTCGCGAGCGATATCGGGAGCGTTTCGAGGGGCAACCGGCAAAGTCTCGCGTTTATCGGGAAGTCTCGGAGGGCATCGCCCACGGCGGTATCGAGTATTACCTGCCGCTCTTCTTCGACACGACCGCGAGCTTGATCGACTACCTGCCCGAGGACTGCATCGTACTCGCACCGCATGCCCTCGAGTCCGTTCTGGCCCGGTCCTGGGCCGAGATCGAGGAACGCTATGAGCTATGCCGGCTGGACCCGGAAAGACCCATACTCGCGGCTGAGGAGACGTTTAACAAACCAACGGCAATGCTGGCTCGGCTGGAGCGTAAGCGGCAAATCCGCCTTTCGGCCCAGACTCTCGCCGAACATCGCGATAATCTGAACCTGTCGACTCGAAAGCCACCGGCCCTGAAGATCGAGGCTCGATACGAAGACGCGGCTGGAGCATTGATGCGGTTTCTCGAGACCTTCGACGGCCGCGTCTTGTTCACCAGCGATTCTGCCGGCCGGCGTGAACAGATCTTTGACATGCTCGCTGGCCGCGGACTTGACCTGACTCGTGTCGATGACTGGGCCAGGTTTTCGCAAAGCGAAGAACGCGTGGGTGTCGCTGTTGCACCGATCGAAAGTGGCGTTCTGCTCCCGGACGCCGGCGTCGCAATCATCAGCGAACAGCAGCTGTTCGGCGAAAGAGTGCGGCAAAAAGGCAGGCGCCGGCGTACCGAACGCGACCCCGAGACGATCATTCGCCAACTCAACGACCTCGAGCAAGGTTCGCCGGTCGTGCATGCCGAATACGGTGTCGGCCGCTATCTTGGGCTGACGACGCTCGAAGCTGGCGGTATTAGCGCAGAATTTCTCGAACTCGAGTATGCAGAAGGCGACAAGCTGTACGTTCCTGTGCATGCCCTCGAGCTTATTTCTCGCTACACGGGCGCCTCCGCCGACAATGCGCCGCTGCACCGTCTCGGCAGCGATCAATGGGCAAAGGCGCGTAAGCGTGCGATACGAAAGATTCGCGATGTTGCCGCAGAACTTCTCGATGTATACGCACGTCGAGCTTCGCGCCCGGGACATAGCTTCCGCTGGCCGGAGAGCGAGTACCGGGCGTTCGAAAGCGGTTTTCCCTTCGAAGCCACGGAGGACCAGGCGCGAACCATTGACGAGGTATTGCAGGACCTGTCGTCGGACAATCCCATGGACCGAATTGTCTGCGGCGACGTCGGCTTCGGCAAGACCGAAGTTGCTTTGCGAGCCTCTTTTGCCGCCGTGCATGGCGGCAAGCAGGTCGCGATTCTCGTGCCAACGACGCTGCTCGCACAGCAGCACGGACAGAGCTTCAACGACCGTTTTGCACAATGGCCGGTTCGCGTCGAAGTGCTGTCGCGCTTCCAGACACCGAAAATGGTCAAATCGATCATTGCAGGCCTGCGCGCGGGAACTGTCGACATCGTCATCGGCACGCATCGCCTGTTGCAGCACATCAGGGACATCAAGAACATCGGCCTTGTCATTATCGACGAGGAACATCGTTTCGGCGTGCGCCACAAGGAAGCGATCAAATCCCTGCGCAGCGATATCGACGTGCTGACGCTGACGGCAACGCCGATTCCAAGGACACTGAACATGGCACTCGGCGGTATCCGCGACATGTCATTGATTACGACGCCGCCCGCCGAACGCCTCGCCGTCAAGACTTTCGTCACCGAATGGAACGACGTCCTGATACGAGAAGCGTGTCTGCGCGAGGTCAGGCGCGGTGGGCAGGTGTATTTCATCCATAACCGAGTTGAAGACATCGAACGGGTCGGTGCGCAACTGACGGCACTCGTGCCAGAGGCCAGGATTCGCGTTGGTCATGGCCAGATGCCCGAGCGGGAACTCGAACAGGTCATGCTCGACTTCTATCACCGGCGCTTCAACATGCTTTTGTGCACGACAATCGTCGAAAGCGGCCTCGATGTACCGACCGCGAATACGATCATCATCAATCGGGCCGACCGTTTCGGTCTGGCACAACTGCACCAGCTCCGCGGCAGGGTCGGACGTTCACACCATCGCGCTTACGCGTATCTTGTCGCGCCGCCAAAAGCTGCGTTGACTGCAGACGCAGTGAAGCGACTCGAGGCGATCGACTCACTCGAAGACCTTGGCTCGGGTTTTACGCTGGCCACGCACGACCTCGAAATCCGTGGTGCCGGTGAACTGCTCGGCGACACGCAGAGTGGACAGATCCAGGAAATCGGTTTTTCTCTCTACACCGAACTGCTCGGTCGTGCGGTTGAGTCGCTGCGCGCCGGACATGAGCCCGATCTGGAAGGCCCGCTCGATACGGGCGTCGATATCAACCTGCACATTCCCGCCTTGCTGCCGGATGACTACGTGCCCGATGTCCACGTACGGCTCATTCTCTACAAGCGCATATCAGGCACCAAATCACAACAGGATCTGCGCGAACTCCAGGTTGAACTGATCGACCGATTCGGCCTGCTGCCCGTTCCGGCCAAAAACCTGCTGCGCATTGCTTCGATCAAGCAGACTGCGGTTACCCTGGGCATTGAGAAGATCGATGCCGCGGATAGCGGTGGCTACCTCGTATTCGGGCAGCAGAGTCATATCGACCCTGTCGCGCTCGTGCAATTAGTGCAAAATGACGACCTGACTTACAAGCTTCAGGGTTCCCATAGACTGCGGTTTCGCCAGGATCTGAGCGATATTGAACAGCGCTTCGACGCCATCGAGAAACTTCTGGAACGGCTCGCCGTCAAAGAAACGTCGGCGATGACTGGCTAACCCCGAACACGTCGACGAGCAGAATTATGAGACAAATTCGAATATTCGCGATTCTGACATTGTTGTCACTTGCCGCAGCGGCCCAGGAGGAATTACCGTTAGAGCTCCTCGAAGTAGAAGTCGTGCGCCGCTACACGGTCGAAGTTATCGTATTTTCTTATGAAGAAAACGTTTCTTTGGGATCAGAAATTTTTGTTCCTGACCCGCCGCCGATCGAGGAAGATCTGTTGCTCGACATTGAAGCAACGGAATCGGAATCGCAGGTTGCAAACGAGCTGCCGGTGGACGACGAACTCACGGCGGGCGAAGTGGACGACGAATCACCTGCCAGGGAACTCGAACTGGAACTCCTGACAGAGGACGAGCTGACGCTTGGGAAGATTGCAAGGCAGTTCGAATTGCTCGACGTCTACGAAACGATCATGCACGTTGGCTGGACGCAGCCAACCTACCCGCAAGAAGAAACGCTGCCGGTGGCGTTGCGCATTCTTGGCGACCCGCCGGAAGGACTCGATGGAAGTTTCACGCTTTATCTGAGTCGCTACCTGCACCTTGTCGTTGATCTTGCGCTCGACGCGCCAGACAGCAATGACGAGTCATTCCCGGTCGATCAGCCTATATATAGCGATGCTCCGGTGCGCAGCTTCGGTGACTCAAGGCGACAGAATGAAGATGCATTCGGTCAGCTGACTCAGCCGGTGCGCTTTCGCATCCAGGAAAACCGCATCGTCAAGAATGGCGAACTTCGCTACTTCGATCATCCGAAATTCGGTGTACTCGCGAAAATCACGCGTGTCGAAGAAAAGGACGAGGACGAGGACGACGAATCGGCAGAGAATATAACTGAGGCGCTAGTCGGCGACTCGGGATAACAACGCGTCGATAAACTCTTTGGCTGAACGCTTGTTATCAGAAGCGCTGGCAACTCCGACGCGAAACGTGACGGTTACGAACTTGGACACCGTTGAGCGCGGATGATGCAGGCCCAGATCGCGTACGGCTGCCGATATCCGCCTTGCAAACTCATTTACGCCGTCCTCATCCGCCGCGTGTGACAAGACGATTAACTCCGCACCATCGAGTCGTCCTACGACATCGCTCGCACGCCGCAGGCAGCGGCGTATCGCCTGTCCCACGCGGCGAAGACATGAATCGGCCGCGTGTCGCCCGAACACATCGACGTAGGCGTCGAAATCATCCAGGGTGAAAATGACAAGGGACAAGGTGCTCTTTTCTCGCGCCGTGACGGCCCAGTCATGCGCGAGAACCTCGCGAAAGGCGCGCCCATTCAACAAGCCCGTAACCGGATCATTTCTCGACAGGTCCCGAATGCGCCGTTTCGCATTGAGCAGTTCGTGATGCATCTCACTACCTGCGACACCACCGACTCCTCCTGCTCCACGCCAAAACGCGACGTAGAAGCGCGCATCTGACTCACTCGGCAACAGCAGCGGTTTCAGTGCCAGGAGGTATTCTTTGCCGCTCAGTTCAACCGGAAAACTGGTTTCCTGTTGCGAGCGCACGGTTTCGGAAATTTCGAGTGCGAGTTCGCGTCCGACGAGTTGCTCGATAACGTCGGCGAACGGCTTGCTGCGGGTATCCTCGCCACCGATCGACTCGAAGGCCGAATTGCTCAATTCGACTGGCCAGTCCGGATGATCGACACGAACGATGACAAGCGGCTCCGAAGACGACTCGATTACCTGCTTGAGGATTTCCCGTTTGATGGGCATCAGCGCGACCTGAAAAACTCGTTGAGCACGTGCATGGCCTGTATTTTCGCCGTCAGGGTACTGGATTCGACATCTTCGTGTATCGGCTTTTGGCCGCGGCCGGCGGCTCGATTCACGATCAAAGACAGGCACGCATAGTCGATTTCAATCTCGCGAGCAAGGCTTGCCTCCGGCATGCCCGTCATGCCGACATAATCGGCGCCATCACGTTCGAGGCGGTCGACCTCAGCCGCCGTCTCGAGCCGCGGACCCTGCGTCGCTGCATACACTCCCCCGTCATAGCAATCCACGCCGGCGGCTCGCGCCGCCGCAAGCAGCGCTTCACGGACCCGCGCACAAAACGGCGCCGTGAAATCAATGTGCGCGAAATCGGCTTGTTCCGCGTCGTAAATGGAGTGTGCGCGGCCCCAGGTATAGTCGATGATCTGATCAGGCACAGCGAGCTCACCTGACTCTCGCTTGTCCGATACGACACCAACCGTGTTCAGCGCGATGACGGCATCGACGCCGAGTTCCTTTAACGCGAGCAGATTCGCCCGGTAGTTGATCGCGTGTGGCGGCAATGTGTGGTTGTCGCCATGCCTGGGCAAAACGTAGACGAGCTGCTCATCGAACATCACCTGCTGAATCGGCGCAGAAGGCCGACCAAATCGGGTCGAAAGTTCGTGGCTCTCGCCCACGCCTGCAAACGCGTCGAAGCCACTGCCGACCATAATCGCGAACTGCTCGCTCATGCATCGAGCTCCAGTGGCGGCGGTTCGCCGCACCGTGCCAGCGCTGCGTTTGCCTGCTGCCACTCGTCGCTCGCGCGCAGCGACTCGCGCAACACGTGACCTGTGCCGTGGAGTCGCGCAAGCCGGACCAGGGACAGCGGATTGGAATAGTCGTTGAGCGCCTGAACGGCCTGCTCGGCGCGTCGGCGATCGTTGCAGATCAGTACCATGTCGCAACCTGCCGCAAGCGCGCGTCTCGCTCTGCGGCGCATCGATCCATAAGCGCTGGTCGCTTTCATGCTCAGATCATCACAGAAGATTGCACCGCCAAAGCCCAGGCGCTTACGCAGTTCCCGTTCGATCCAGAATTCGGAGAAGCCAGCGGGCAGATCGTCGAGCTCACGGTACACAACGTGCGCGAGCATCACCCCGGCGATGTGACCGTTGTTGATCAGCTTTTCAAATGGCCGAATGTCGTCCAGGATATCGCCGTACTCGCGGCGATCGACGGGCAACTGCAGATGCGAATCGGCGACGACCGCGCCATGCCCCGGAAAATGCTTGGCGACCGCTGCCATACCCGCACTGCGCAGGCCGCGCGAGAATGCTGCAGCCAGTTCGCCGACGGCATCCGGCTGTTCGTGAAACGCACGATCTCCAATAACCTCACTGATACCCCAATCCAGGTCGACGCATGGCGCAAAACACAAATCGATGGCCGCCGCACGCAGCTCGGAGCCGACGAGCCAGCCCGCCCGGTGTGCCAGGTCGGTCGCCACCTCAGGATCGCTGTCGAATTGATGACCAAGATGGCGCATTGCCGGAATCTCACTGAACCCCGCGCGAAAACGTTGCACGCGACCGCCTTCATGATCAACGGCTATCAACAGCGCCGGGCTCCTGAGCGCCCGTATTTCAGCGACAAGGTCTGCGATCTGCGCCGGTGACTCGTAATTGCGCGTGAACAGTATCACTCCGCCAACGGCTGGCTCACGCAGTAAATCGCGGTCGGCCGGCGTCAGCGTGGCACCGTCGATATCGAGCATCACTGGTCCGAGCGACATAAAATAATTCTACAAAAATCTCATAACTTACTGAAATGTATTTACTTATTAAATACCGCAATCGACTCAACATGGGCCGTGTGCGGAAACATGTCTATGATACCTGCCGCCTCGCAACGATAGCCGCGTTCATTCACGAGCACACCGGCATCACGCGCCAGCGTCCCGGGATGACAGGAGACATATACAATACGCTCCGGGCCGATGCTCTTCATAGCGGCAACGATCTCGGCAGCGCCGCTGCGCGCCGGATCCAGCAGGACTTTGTTCCAGTCCTCGCGCAGCCAGGTTTCCGAGCCGTCGATGGCGCTCAGGTCTGCCTGCCGAAACGAGACATTGTCCAGGCCATTCGACGCGGCATTCTGCGTTGCCGCACGGACCAGCACAGCCTCGCCCTCGACTCCCAGAACCGTCCCGGCCCTGCGCGCGAGCGGCAGCGAGAAATTGCCAATACCACAATACAGGTCCAGGACACGGTCATCCGGACCCGGGTCCAGCAGTTCGATGGCCTGGTGCACCATACGGCGATTGATCTCGCTATTCACCTGGACGAAACCCGCGGCGTCAAAGGCAATACGGACGTCGAACTCAGCGAGATCGTAGTAGAGAGCGTCTACGGGCGATTCGGGATACAGCAACGTGATCGAGTCGAGGCCGCCGGGCTGCAGGTAGATGCGCAGGTCGTGCGTGGCACCGAAATCCTTGAGAAGCACCTTATCCTGCGCGGTCGGCGCGTCAAGCACACGAAAAACGAGCGCGACAGCATTGTCGGCGACGGCGACTTCCACTTGCGGCAGCCGCGCGCGTATCGTCAAGCCGCCGATGAGTTCGCTCAACGGATCGATCAGGCTGTCTACAGGTTCGGCGAGTACCTCGCAACGGTGCATGTCCGTGATGTAGGGTGCGTGCCGCTCACGAAATCCAACCAGCACTCTGCCTTTTGCCGGCACGTCCTTGGCGGCCAGTCGCGCGCGACGGCGGTAGTTCCAGACGGGCCCGGTCATCGGCTCGAACCAGCGGTCCGGTGAGACCTGGCCGATGCGCTGCAGATTGTCCTTGAGCGTCTGAAATTTTATCTGCCGCTGTCGTTCATCCGTGATGTGTTGCAGCGCACAGCCACCGCAGCGTCCGAACGCTTCGCAACGCGGCTCGATCCGCTCGGGCGAAGCCTCGAGTATCTCGAGCAGTTCCGCTTCGTCAAAGTTTCGCCGTGACTTGCGGCGCTGAAAGCGCACCTGCTCGTCTTCGAGTGCGCCGGCCACGAATACTTTCTTGCCCTCGCCGGCGACGATACCGCGGCCATCATGCGTGCAGGAATCGATTCGCGCCGTCTCCGGCTCGCGGCGGCGGCGTCGAGCCACTACTCGGCCCAGGCTTCAAGAAACTCGTTGAGGTGCGGCTTATCCATCGATTTGAGTGTACTTCGCACGAGCTCGTTTTCCCGGGCAAGACCCTTCTCGTCGAGATTGCCGCGCATCAACTCGAATCGCAGGAACACGAGCCAGGTATTCAGAACGTCGGTCTCACAGTAATTGCGAATGTCGCGAAGACCACCCTCCAGATATTTACCCCACACTTTGTCGCCGCTCATGCCGAGTTTGCCGGGGAAACCCAGCAACACCGCAATCTGCTCGAGGCTTGCGCCAGCGCGCGGCTGATAACCTGCGATCACGTCCATCAGATCAGTATGCCGGGAGTGAAAGCGACTCAGGTAGTTGTTCCACTTGAAGTCGCGGTCAGAGCCGCCGGTTTCCCAGTAGCGCTGTGCCTGGACGCCGTGCCTGAGCGCACGATAGTGCAGAACCGGCAAATCGAAGCCGCCGCCATTCCACGATACGAGATCGGGCGTGTAACGATCGATGCCGTCAAAGAAGCGGCGCACCAGCTCCGCCTCATCCGAATCTTCGTCACCCAGGCTCCACACGCGAAAGGTATCGCCCGTGCGTAACGCGACGGATATCGCGACAATGCGATGTTGCTGCAGCGGCAGGAACTCGCGCCCAGTCTTCTGCAGTTGTTTGAACGTCATGACCGTCGCCACTTCCTCATCGGACACGCCCTCGAGATCCCACAAGCGGCGGCCGAGCTCGACATCCGGTACGGTCTCGATATCAAATGAAAAACAGTGCATTGCTCATCTACCCTGCGGTTTCGACAACCGCGAACGCCACTATCAGCCCGGCGTCGTCGGTCAGGCTGACATGACCTTTACCAATGCCAAGCTCTTTACAAACTTTCCGACCACGTTCGGACCAGATGATCAGCGGACGGCCCCAATCGTTGTTAGTAATGCCAATGTCTCTGACCCAAATACCATGATGGAATCCGGTGCCCATTGCTTTGGAAGCAGCTTCCTTACCCGCAAAGCGCATCGCGAGAAAGCGCGCCGGCCATTTGGACTCGCGAAATAGCTCGAGTTCCTCCTTCATGAGTATCCGTTGCACGAAATGCTCGCCGAATCTGTCATACGTAGCCTGCACACGTGAGAGTTCCACGATGTCGGTACCGACACCAAAAATCATTCGCTGATTACCCGCCGCGTGCCGCGATCATTCGATTCTTCATCGCGCTGACAGCAACGGCAAGGCCGTCGAACAGGGCACGCGATATGATCGAGTGGCCAATATTGAGTTCGACGATTTGTTCAATAGCCGCGATGGCGTCGACGTTCCCATAATGCAGTCCGTGTCCGGCGTGCACGGTCAGCCCGTTCTTGTCAGCATATGCTGCGGCGTCGATAATACGCTTGAGCTCCGCGGCCTGCGCATCTCCCACGGCGTCGGCGTAGCTGCCCGTGTGTAACTCCACGACCGGTGCACCGACGGCGACGGCCGCATCGAGCTGTGCGGGATCCGGATCGACGAACAACGACACGCGGATACCCAGTTCGGCGAGCCGCTGACACGCACCCTGAACCTTGTTCTGCTGGCTGACGACGTCGAGCCCGCCCTCTGTCGTCAGTTCCTCGCGACTCTCCGGGACCAGGCAACAGTCAGAGGGCCGGATCTCCGCGGCGACACCCAGCATCTCCTCGGTAACCGCCATCTCGAGGTTCATGTGCGTACGCATAGCCTCGCGAATGGCGATCAGGTCAGCGTCCTGAATATGACGCCGATCCTCCCGCAAGTGCACCGTGATGCTATCGGCTCCCGCTTGCTCGGCCATCACAGCCGCCTCGACCGGGCGCGGGTACGGTGTGCCTCGAGCCTGTCGCAGCGTCGCTACGTGGTCGATGTTTACGCCGAGATGTAATGAGTCGTGATTCATAGGGGCGTATTCTAGCCCGAAGTGTCTACAACCGCCGCATTTCCTGAAGTACTTTGCGACTCTTGAGTTCCTTGCCGCCAAGGTGAAACGCGATGACTTCGCGTAGCAGCCGATTGGCCGCGCGCAGTACATCGGGATCGTCGAACTGCTGGGCGCCGATTGCAGCCAGCAACTTACCACTGAATATGAGTGGACCTGCGGCTCGTCTTACGGCTACAGGGCCCTGTTCGGCCCGGTATTCATAGTTCTGCTGCGAATCCAGCGTCCTGCTGGAATCGTGCTCATGATCGAGGTTGAGCGCGTATCCGGACTGACGCAGCAATTCGACTTCAAACCGGCGCAAGCACGGAGCAACGTCGTCACCGGCGGCGGCGAGCCCCTGAATCGTCAAACCGTATGCGTCGAAAATCTCGGGCTGCGGATCGTGCCGATGCAGAAAGTGCAAGATCAATTCGTTAACGTAGAATCCCGACAGCAGCGCATCGCCCGACAGGCTGAGCGGCGCGCCGCGAACCTCCGCACCCGTCAGGGTGCCGAGGTCAGACTTGATTACCCACGATATCGACAGCGGCATGAACGGACGCAATACACCCTTCAGCCGCGAGCGGGCGCCACGGCTGCCCCTCGCAACGACGGCCAGTTTGCCGTGATCGCGGCTGATCACATCCAGAATCTGGCTCGAGTCACGAAACGGCCGATGGTGAAGAACAAATGCCGGTTGCTGCTGGACGCGCCGATGCATCGTCATCGCCTCATCACCGGGGCTATGGCGATTCGTAGCCGAGACGGAGCAGATCCTGCTCGCTATCGGCCCAGTTGTCTTTGACCTTGACCCAAAGTTCGATGTGCACAGGGCGGCCAAGTTGCTTCTTGAGCTCCAGCCTTGCCGCTTTGCCGACGCGTTTCAGCACACTACCGGCCTTGCCGACGACGATGCCCTTTTGCGACTCTCGCTCCACCCAGATGATCGCATGGATTGTGGTTCGGTCTTCGTCGGTCTGAAAGCGTTCGATCTGCACCGTCAGCCCGTAAGGCACTTCCTGGTGCAGTGACAGCGTCAGCTTTTCGCGTATGACTTCCGCGGCCTGAAATTCCACACTACGGTCAGTCTGCATGTCCTCCGGAAACAATGGCGGCGACTCCGGCAGATGACCGGGCAAGAGCGATAACAACGCATCGAGATTGTCGTGCTTCTTCGCCGACACGGGCAGTATCTCAGTAAACTCGTGCCGGTTCGCCATCGCCGCGATGATCTCGAGAAGCTTCTCCTTGGGCTTAATAAGATCGACCTTATTGAGTACCGCAACCACTGGTGCAGAAACAGTCTGCAGCCGCCGCAGCACGTCGTCATCCTCTTCTGTCCAGCGCCCCGCTTCCGTGACGAACAAGACCACATCGGCATCCGCCAGCGCGTTTGCGGCAGTCCGATTCATCATACGATTCATCGCCTTGCCCGCTTTACGGTGTAAGCCAGGTGTGTCGACAAAGATGATCTGCGCCCGGTCCGAATTGTGCACCGCGAGAATTCTGTGCCGTGTCGTCTGCGGTTTCGCCGTAACGATACTGACTTTTGTCCCCATCAGCGTATTAATCAGCGTCGACTTGCCGACATTCGGACGTCCCACGACAGCAACGAAACCGGAGCGCATGGCCGTCATTCGACGTCGCTCTCGGCAAGATTGGCCAACATGCTGGTCGCTGCCTCCTGCTCCGCATTTCTTCGCGTCGTGCCGCTGCCGTGTGTTGCGAGCTCAACACCGCTAATGCTGCAACTGATCTTAAAATGCTGACGATGCGCTTGTCCGGTTACTTCGACGAGTTCGTAGCTTGGCAAACCCATTTGCCGTGCCTGTAACCACTCTTGCAACCGTGTTTTCGGGTCACGGAGCTCATCGGCTGACGGAAAGTCCTGCAGGCGGGCACCAAATGCTCGCTCGATTATTTTGTAAGCCGCATCGAAGCCAGCATCGAGATAGACGGCGCCAAAGATCGCCTCGATGGCGTCGGCGAGAATGGAGTCGCGACGATGGCCGCCGGTTTTGCGCTCACCGCTGCCAAGAATGAGGTGCTCACCGAAACCCAGATCCCCGGCAATCTCTGCCAGTGTCGTGTCTTTGACAAGCGATGAACGTAAGCGGCTTAGATCGCCCTCGGGCGCGAGCGGGTGAGCTCGAAAGACGACTTCGGAGATTACAACATCGAGAACCGCATCACCCAGGAATTCCAAACGTTCATTGTTATCGCCCGAGACACTGCGATGCGTCAGCGCCAGTTCGAGCAGCCGCACGTCGTTGAATTGGTAATCCAGCGAATTCTTGAGCCAGGTCTCGGCTTTTGTCAACACTATCGCTCGTTGCTATGTCTCGCGCTCAGCGCGCCGCACGTTCCGGTCTAGCGGCGCACCAGGACCGACTTGTCGAAGTGCACCGTAAACGAGATGTTACCTAAGAAAGGCGATGTATGGTCATAGACCGCAGACACTTCGAAACCACCGTCTACCGGTGTGACTTTGATATCGCGATATTCGATAACGCCGACGCTTTCTACATCGAATCGGCGCAATATGGATTTCCGCATGGCGGGAATGCTAGGGCCTTGCCCGTCGAATTCTGTGCGCACACCCTCAATGACACCAGCGACTTTCATATAGTTCAGATAAATCGGCGTAAGGCGAATCGCGGCAAACGCGAACAAGCCGATAACTACTGCGAGCAAAGCGAATCCAAGCGTTGTCATTCCCGCCTGTTGCCGGGCCATCACGTGTCTTGGCTGTTTCATTGGGTCCATAACCATTTCTCTACGCCGTGCCAGCGGCGTTATCTGTAGCTCAAAATCACATCAAATTTAACGTAAGTACGCAACCAATATCAGTGAATTGCACCACATTATTGGATCTTGCTACCGATTCTGTCCCAGCGCGGCCAGCTTAGGCCGTCCATGTGCATCCAGATACGCACAGCTTCACCAACCAGATGCGTTTCCGGGATTGCACCGATAAAGCGGCTGTCGCGACTATTGTCACGATTGTCGCCCATCACGAAGTAATGACCCTCAGGCACGCGGTAAACCCCATCGCGGACCACGTAGCCGGAATTCGCGATCAAAATCTCATGCTCTCGTTCGCCGAGTCGCTCCACAAACCGCGGCTCGCTGATCGTCGCATCAGCATGTTGCTGCAGATCCACCTGCTCGCCATTGATGACGAGACGATGGCGTTCGTAACTCAGCTCATCGCCAGGCAAGCCGACCACGCGCTTGATGTAATTGATGCTCGGGTCATCCGGTAGCCGAAACACCACGACGTCGCCACGCTCGGGCTCACCAGTTTCCAGAACTTTGGTTTCGGAGACCGGAAGCCTGAGTCCATATGCGTACTTCTTGACGAAAATAAAATCGCCTTGCAGCAGTGTCGGCATCATGGAACCCGAGGGAATCCGAAACGGCTCAAATACGAACGAGCGAATGACCAGCACAAACAACAGTACCGGGAAAAAGGAGCGCGAATACTCCACCAGCGTTTGCCGGGCAGCAGAGCCGCCGCCGTCCTCACCTTCGCGTCCCCAGACGAACTTGTCCAGTGCAACGACCATCCCGCTTATGAGGGTCAGGACAGTCAGAATCAATGCCAGATTTATACTCAATACACCAGTCTCACTTATCGGCACGCAGGACTGCCAGAAACGCCTCCTGCGGAATTTCAACGGATCCTACCTGTTTCATGCGGCGCTTGCCGGCCTTTTGCTTCTCGAGCAGCTTGCGCTTGCGACTCACGTCACCGCCATAGCATTTTGCCGTGACGTTCTTGCGTAACGCCTTGACAGTGCTTCTCGATATGATCTGACTTCCCACCGCCGCCTGAATTGCGACATCGAACATCTGGCGGGGAATCAACTCGCGCATGCGCTCCACAAGTTCACGGCCACGATTCTGAGCCTTGACGCGATGAACGATAATTGAAAGCGCATCGACTCGTTCTTTGTTGATCAATACATCGAGCCTCACGAGTTGCGCGGGCTCAAACCGCTCGAAATGATAGTCGAATGACGCATAACCGCGACTAACCGACTTGAGCTTATCGAAGAAGTCCAGCACGACTTCCGCAAGCGGCATTTCGTATTCGAGCGATACCTGACTGCCGAGGTAGCGGATGTGTTTTTGCACACCGCGTTTTTCGATGCACAGCTTGATTACGGCTCCGACATGTTTGTCGGGAACGAGTATGTTGGCTGTAATAATCGGCTCACGAAGCTCATCAATCTCATTGGATGGGGGCAGCTTGGATGGGTTATCAACGTAAAAGACCTTGCCAGCATTATCGACAATCTCAAAAATAACCGTCGGCGCCGTCGTGATCAGCTCCAGATCGTATTCGCGTTCCAGACGTTCCTGAACGATCTCCATGTGCAACATGCCGAGGAAGCCGCAGCGAAAGCCGAAGCCAAGCGCCGCCGAAGTTTCCGGTTCGAAATGCAGCGCCGCGTCGTTGAGGCGAAGCTTCTGCAGTGCCTCGCGAAAGTTCTCGTAATCATCCGAAAGGATCGGAAACAGTCCGGCGAACACTCTGGGTTGTACCTGTTTGAACCCTGGCAACGGCACATCGCATGGTTGACGCGTTAACGTTATCGTGTCGCCGACCGGAGCACCGTAGATGTCCTTGATACCGGCAATCACGAATCCGACCTGGCCGGTCATCAGCGCATCACGATCTTCCATCTTCGGCGTATAGCAACCAACGCGATCCGCCATGTAGGAATCACCTGTGGACATGATCGTTATCTTGGTGCGTTTTGGCAGACTGCCATTGACAACGCGTACCAGCGACACAACGCCCACATAGTTGTCGAACCACGAGTCAATGATGAGTGCCTGTAATGGGCCATCAGGGTTACCTTTCGGGGCCGGTATTTCCTTGACGATCGCCTCGAGAAGTTCGGGAACACCAGCCCCGGTCTTGGCGCTGACCTCAACGGCATTCTCTGCGTGAATGCCGATAATGTCCTCGATTTCGGCTTTGACTCGATCCGGCTCGGCCGCGGGCAGATCGATCTTGTTCAGGACCGGCAGTACTTCGAGGCCCTGATCGATGGCCGTGTTGCAGTTTGCGACGCTCTGCGCTTCGACACCTTGCGCGGCGTCCACGACCAGAAGTGCTCCTTCGCAGGCTGCCAGCGACCGCGACACCTCGTAGGAAAAATCGACGTGGCCCGGGGTATCGATAAAATTGAGTTCGTACACCTCTCCGTCGGACGCTGTGTAATCGAGCGAAACGCTTTGAGCCTTGATCGTAATACCGCGCTCGCGCTCGAGGTCCATTGAGTCGAGCACCTGCTCGGCCATCTCGCGATCGGCAAGACCACCACAGAGCTGTATAAACCGATCGGCAAGCGTGGACTTGCCATGGTCAATGTGAGCAATAATCGAGAAATTACGAATTCGGTGCATGTAGGCTCAGAATCCTTGTGAGCGCGTCGCGATCGAGATGATACTGGCAGATGAGCTCGCCGTCATATTCGACAACCGGAACCCGCGTATCGTATTCCGTTTTCCAGTCTTCGCGGCTATCGATGTCGTGAACCACAACCTCGAGTCGGCCGCGGACCAGGGGTAGCAGTTCCTCGATCAGCTGCTCACAAAGATGACACCCCTGCCTGCTGAATACGACCAGGGCCTTCAAACTGCGGACCCGGTGCCCGCATCGAGGCGGCGCTGCACTGACGGTACGAAACGGCGCAAACAGGACGTCCGCTGCAATCTCCAGCGGCCGATCGCAAACCCCACACATAGTCCTGTAAGCGCAGCGACGGCCGCCGCTGCATCACCAAGCGAAAAAGCATAGGCAATACCGGCAGCTGCCACGGCGCCCAACATTGGAAGACCGTATACGATCGCCGCGGCACGCAGCAGATCGTCCGGAGCAAGCGCGATTTCGACCAAATCGTCCTCAGCGATGTGCAGTCCGTTTCCAATCAACGCCTCGACCTGCCGATTTGGGCCGGATCCCGACATGAGGCCTGCTCCGCAACCCTTACCCGCCGCGCATCGGGGACAGGCGGCCGCAACCTCGATGTCGACGATGGCGCGCGCGCCATCTGCGCCGTCGACAAGCGACAAAACTCTTCCCGTGGGATTGTCCATCGAAGAACTACTTTGGTTGCATGGAGGTCGCGATCTTCTCGACAGTCGCGGCTGGAACCTCGCCGACGGCCGTTATCTGATAACCATCAGTTTCTACGCTGAAGGAATTCGATGACCCGACTCGCGAGCGACGCGCGATCTTATTGATACTGGCCGGCTCGATGAAAACCGACACATTAGCTAGCCCGTCGCTATAGAGAATATGCACGACGGGTACCTCCCGGCCAGACAGCTCTTCCTCGTGCACCGACACCACGCGAAAACCGTTTGGTAAATCGGTCGCGCTCCAGGGACTTTCGACAGCGGCGGTGACATTGCGGCGCGGCTGCGTAATCCAGCGGAAATTCTCGGTGCTGATCGAGGGCGCCAATGCGCTCGCGTGAATTTCCTTATCCAGGCTGATGTCCGCGAATTTGACCTGCTCGATCGCATCCCCTGCGTCATCGATCAGCGTCGTTTGTAGCGGAAATCCCGTCGCGATATCGAGCCAGATACGATGACCGAAGCGATAGCTGTCATGCGGCCGAATCGCCAGCAATATGGCCTGGCGGCCTGCGACCCGTCCGTGACGCACTATAGACACGTCGTACTCGTTGCCAAAGCGAATGTCGCTCGCTGGCAACGTCGAAAACAGGGTGTTCTGATCATTCCACTCCTCAACGAGTACGGATTTCTTGTCCGGCAGAATGCAGTGCACCTCATTACCATTGCGGATGATTTCCAGACCGTTTCCTTCCTGCACCAGCACTTTTTCGCGAATGACGCCGTCCGAAATCATGTGTGCGACTTTGAGCGCCTCGACCTTGCCGTTCTGTAACCGAATCACAGTACCCTCGTAATTGGTCGTCTGCACGGCGCTCGCCATCTTGTTCAGCCAGTCTCGCGGCGCGATATCCTCTGCTGACGCGCCGGGAACGCCCACCAGCAAGCTGCCGAGCGCAACACAAGCGGTTACGGTCAGATATCGTCGTCGCATCGTCATCGGGTTTATGGCGTTTGCGCGTCGATCGATTCGGCCGGCGCGGCCTCATCATCGTCGACCTGCAATTCTGGGACTCCGGACTCGATGTCCATGTCTTCTCTGAGTTGCAGTGTGACCAGTCGCGCATTGATGCTGCTGGCACCAAAGTATGAGGAATCCGCAGTATGGCTTAGATAATAGTCGCGCAGTTGATCGTCGTTCTGGCCCGGGACCGTGTATGAACTGCCATCGCCGACTTCCGCAATCGCGGCATCACCAGAGAGCGAATCGGTGCCCGGCACCGCCGTCATCTGCTGCAGCCCAAAAATCGCTGCCAGCGCAACCGTCGCTGCAATTGCCACGCCCGCCAGCGGCCGCAAGAACCGGGGGCGATCCGACTCGGCAACGACAAGATCTTCCTGCAGAAGCGCCTTGTCATCCAGAGCAGCCGAGACCCGCTCGCGCAGATACTTCATGCCGGAAACACTGCGTTCACCACGCATGACGCGGCCCATCGACAGGTACTCCGCCGCCTGCTGGCGAAGTTGACGGTCCTGACACATTCTTCGCAACAGTAGTTCGGCTTCGTTGTGCGGCAACTCACCGTCAACAAAAGCCGAAATTTGCATTCTTATCGCATCGTTCATAGGTCCCCGCCTAATTATCGCACCAGGGTCCCGACTTTTTTGCCAATGGCGTCGCGGGCCCTGAAAATCCTTGATCGCACGGTACCAACGGGACAATCCATTGTCTGCGCGATCTCTTCGTAACTCATGCCGTCCAATTCACGCAAGATGATCGCCGTCCGCAGATCATCAGGCAGTGCTTCGATGGCGCGTTCCAGAGTTTCCTGTAGCTCATGACCCATCGATACTGTCTCGGGAGTATCTGTCTCCTTGAGCTTGGCGTGCAGGCCGTACTGCTCCTGCTCCTGCAGGTCTAGCTCAATGTCCATCGGCCGTCGGCGCTGCGCAGCAAGGTAGTTCTTCGCCGTATTCACAGCGATCCGGTACAGCCACGTGTAAAACGCGCTGTCGCCACGAAATCTCGGCAAAGCCCGGTAGGCTTTGATGAAAGCCTCCTGGCTGATATCCAGTGCCTGTTCCGGGTCGCGCACATATCGCATCACCAGATTGACGATCTTCTGCTCGTATTTGAGCACCAACAGGTCAAACGCGCCTTTGTCACCTTTTTGTACCCGCTTGACCAGTTCCTTGTCTGTCGATTCATTCGACATGCGGCTGCATTCCGCCGACACCGGGATAGACCGGCCGGACACTTGAAAGTTCTCTAAAAACAACGGTGATTGAGTGCATTATGTGACTCAGTTCGCAGCCGGGGCATGGTAGCAGTTTCAGCGCCCTGCTCCCAAGTGCCGCCAAATGACCTGCAGACGACGCCAGGCCTCAAAATGTGGTCGTTTGCGTCGGATCAGCTCAGCGAATCGCTGGCCGTTGTCGTCCTCGAAGCGAAGCCATGCGGCGCCGCGAAGCACGATACTGCCAGACACAATTGTTGCTGGAAACCAACAGCCTTGCGGCGACAGCAGCAGCACGCCCCCATCATGCTGTATGCGAATGCGCCGACATTGCCGGTACCCCTTGCGAATAACGACGAGGTCGTGAGTGCTTGTTGCCAACCACGCAATGGCCGCCAGTACGCGCCAGGGCCAACGAATCGGCATTAGCAGGATCATCGCAACGCCGATGCAGGCCGTGAAAAGGCCGGCAAGCACAACGATGCGTCGGAGCGCTGGATCAGGTTTGAGTTCGGTCGAGTATGCGTGCGACGACACGGGCAAGCTCGGCTGCCGGCTGCTGCTTTTGCAATAAGTAGCCCATAAGGTCGGGATCCGATAGCTGTAAAAGTGACTGAAATGCCTGCTTATCCGCCTCCGGTGCATCGCCGTAATGCCGCTCGAGATAACGCAGCAACAAATCGTCGAGTTCGCGCATGCCGCGCCTGCACTGCCACTTGAGCCTGGACTGTTGCATACGCTTGCTAGTGCGACCTGCATTGCCACGCCAGCTCAGAGTCCTGCACGTCGCTAATAACGGCGCTCGGCCAGCATCTTTTTCGTTTCGGCGATAGCCCGAGCCGGGTTCAGATCCTTGGGGCAGGCCTGCGTGCAGTTCATGATCGTGTGGCAGCGATACAGTCGAAACGGATCTTCAAGTTCGTCGAGGCGTTCGCCGGTCGCATCATCGCGGCTGTCGACGAGCCAGCGATAAGCGGCGAGCAGCGCTGCCGGCCCAAGATAGCGGTCGCTGTTCCACCAGTAGCTCGGGCAACTTGTCGAACAGCAGGCGCACAGGATGCAGGCAGCGGGCTCGTTGATCAGTTCCTGATCTTCTTTGCTTTGCAGGCGTTCCTGGTCGGGCGGCGGTGGCGTACGTGTCTGCAGCCACGGCTTGATCGATGCGTACTGCGCATAGAAATTCGTCAGGTCAGGCACGAGGTCCTTGACGACCGGCATATGCGGCAACGGGTAAATCTTGACATCGCCCTTGATGCCGTCGATCGAGCGTGTACAGGCAAGCGTATTACCGCCATCGATATTCATCGCGCAGGAACCGCAGATACCTTCGCGACAGGAACGCCGAAACGTCAACGTCGGATCGATCTCATTCTTGATCTTGATCAGCGCGTCGAGAACCATCGGCCCGCAGCTGTCGATGTCGACCTCGTACGTATCGATGCGCGGGTTTTCGCCGCTGTCGGGATCGTAGCGGTAGACAGCGAAGCGGCGCACATTCGCGGCGCCATTGGCAGCATCGAAATGCTTGCCTTTCTTAATTCTCGAATTCGGTGGAAGTCTGAACTCAGCCAAGGTCCCTCACTCCTAATAGACGCGCGCTTTGGGCGGCACGGCTTCGACCTCATCGGTCAATGTTTCCTGATGCACTGGGCGGTAGTCGAAGTTCACCTCGCCATTGTCGTTCACCCAGGCAAGCGTGTGCTTCATCCAGTTTTCGTCGTCCCGGTCAGCGTAATCCTCTCGGGCATGCGCGCCGCGGCTCTCGAGCCGGTTGGCGGCCGACTGCATCGTCGCCGTCGCGTTGAGCATCAGGTTCTCGAGTTCCATGGTTTCGACCAGGTCCGTGTTCCAGACGAGCGACCGGTCCGAAACCTTGACGTCGCTCATGCCAGCAAAGGTCTTGCTGAGCAGGTCGACACCCTCCTGCAGCGTATCGCCCGTGCGGAAGACCGCCGCATGATTCTGCATGATCTTCTGCATTTCGAGTCGGATCTCGGATGTGGGCCGACTGCCATCGGCATTGCGCAGTCTGTCGATGCGCTCGACACTGTTCTGTCCTGCATCGGGCGCCAGCGGCTTGTGTCGCGCACCGGGCGTCATCGATTCGGCGCAGTAATGCGCCGCCGCGCGGCCAAACACGACGAGATCCAGTAAAGAATTCGAGCCGAGCCGATTCGCGCCGTGAACCGATACGCACGCCGCTTCGCCGACGGCCATGAGGCCGGGAACCACCGCCTCCGGGTCACCATCCTTTTTCGTGACGACCTCGCCGTTGAAGTTGGCCGGTATGCCGCCCATGTTGTAGTGCACGGTCGGCAGCACCGGAATCGGAGCCTTGGTCACGTCGACGCCCGCGAAGATCCGTGCCGTTTCTGCAATACCCGGAAGTCGTTCTTCGATGACCTCGGGTCCGAGATGCTCGAGGTGCAGATGAATATGATCGCGCTCGCCTCCGACGCCGCGGCCTTCGCGAATCTCTATCGTCATCGAGCGGCTTACGACATCGCGCGAAGCCAGGTCTTTGGCGTTGGGCGCATAGCGTTCCATGAATCGCTCACCATCGGAATTCGTCAGGTAGCCGCCCTCGCCGCGCACGCCCTCGGTGATCAGGCAGCCGGCGCCGTATATGCCGGTCGGATGGAACTGCACAAACTCCATGTCCTGCAGTGGCAAGCCGGCACGCAGCACCATGCCGTTGCCGTCACCCGTGCAGGTATGCGCCGAGGTGCACGAGAAATACGCTCGTCCATAGCCACCGGTTGCGAGAATGACCTGGTGCGAGCGGAAGCGGTGCAGCCGGCCCGTCGCCAGATCGATGGCCACGACGCCGCGGCAAGCGCCATTTTCCATGATCAGATCGACGGCGAAATACTCGACGTAGAATTCCGCATCGTGTTTCAGCGACTGCTGGTACAGCGTGTGCAGCATCGCATGCCCGGTTCGGTCCGCGGCTGCGCAGGTTCGTTGCGCTGTACCCTCGCCGAAGCGCGTCGTCATGCCGCCGAACGGGCGCTGATAAATCTTGCCGTCCTCGGTTCGGGAGAACGGCACGCCATAGTGCTCGAGCTCGATGACAGCGTCGGGGGCTTCTTTGCACATATACTCAATTGCATCCTGATCGCCGAGCCAGTCAGAACCCTTGATCGTGTCGTACATGTGCCAGCGCCAGTCATCTTCGCCCATGTTGCCGAGCGCGGCGCTAATGCCGCCCTGCGCTGCAACGGTGTGACTGCGCGTCGGAAAAACCTTCGTTATGCACGCCGTATCGAATCCGGCCTCTGCCAGGCCGAAGGTCGCCCGCAGACCCGCACCACCGGCGCCGATGACGACAACGTCATAACTATGATCGGTGAACTCGTAGTCGCTCATGCGCCAAGCCCGATTTTCAAGATCGCGTAAATGGCCGCTACGGCAAGAAGAACGTGCGCGAAGCGGGACAGCAGCAGGCTGACCACTTTGACACCCGGCGCATGGACGTAGTCCTCGATGACCACCTGAATGCCCAGATAAGAGTGGTAAGCCATGCTGGCGGTGAGCAGCAATAACAAAACGCTGTTGACCGGCTGCGCAATAAACGCGGCCGCCTCTGCGTGGCTGAATCCGCTCATCGTCGCGAGCATCCAGGCGAACCAGATGCCGAGAAGCAGCAAAGCAACCGCCGATACGCGTTGCCCCCACCAGTGCGAGGTGCCGTCTTTGGCGCTGCCCAGTCCCAGTACGCGGCCAAGGGGAGAACGCAGACTCATAGCGCCACCCACCAGAACACACCCGTCAGTGCGACGGTTGCGATCAACACCAGCCACGATGATGTGTTGGCCTGAGCTTTTTCGAGCCCTCGACCAGTGTCCCAGAGCAGATGACGGGCACCGTTGGACAGGTGATAGAAGAACGCAAAACTCCAGCCAATGAGCAGCAATCGGCCGATAGTGGTGTCCACTGCCGCGATGAAAACTGCATAAGCACCGGGACCGGACGCGGTATCGAACAGCCAGGCGACGAAGAGGACAAAGCCGAACGACATTGCGATGCCAGTGGCGCGGTGCAATATCGACAGGGCCATCGTAATCGGCCAGCGATAGATCGAAATATGAGGTGATAAAGGTCTTTCAGTATTGCTCATAAGATATTGTTATTTATCTACTTATTTTCCTAGAAATCGATGCAACGACCGCCCTTTTCCCAGTCGCCGTAACGCGTTGGATCCGGCCCCTTTCGACCACCAATTTCCTTTGGTGACGCGGCGTTTTCCTGGTCGGTCAGGTTTGTCTCACGCGTCGGCGTCGCCGGCTTGGAATCGCCCGAAACGTCCTTATTGTCTGCATCCTCGGTTGGCATGGCGGCAGTATGCCAGACACGGCATAGACCTGCATGAGTCACGTGTACTGATATGTAACAGGATAGAATCGACGCAACATGACGAACCTCGACTACTCGACAATCACTGTCAGCGGCGACGACGCCTTCGACTTTCTGCAGGCGCAGCTGGCCGCCGACGTCACAGACTTCACGGACAGCGCATCGACTCTGGCCGCCTGGTGCAATCCCAAAGGACGCGTGATATGCCTGCTGCGTGCAGCCGCGCTGGGCGAGGGCTACACACTTAGCTTGCCGACGGAGCTTGCAGATGCGGTTGTGAAGCGCCTGACGATGTACCGTTTTCGCTCGAAGGTCGACTTTGTAGTTCAGGTTGCGACGAACGAACAGCTCGGCATCGGCGGATCCATTGAGGACTGGCGGCTCGCCAATCTGCAGGCCGGTATTCCGGAAATTCGGCAGCCGCAATCCGAGCAGTTCACGCCGCACATGCTGAACCTCGATCTGCTCGATGCGGTCAGCGTCGACAAAGGCTGCTACCCGGGGCAGGAGATCGTATCCCGCACCCATTTTCGCGGCGCGACTAAACGCCGCATGCAACGTTTCGAAAGCGCCAGCCCCGTGACGCCAGGGGACAAAGTCTCGGATGGCGAGCGCGATGTCGGTGAGGTGCTGAATGCGATCGGCGACGACATTCTGGCCGTTGTCCCGACCGACAAGGCCAAAGCGGGTTTGACGGTCAATGGCGTTGCGCTGAAGCACATCGCGCTGCCGTATTTGCTCCAGTCGCAATAAGGCGGGTCTGAGCGCCCGTCACGGCACCCCCCTGATGCTTTGCACGGAATCTACTTATTCGGGGGCCGGCCCCGAATCTGTATATTCTTAGTTGACAACGCACTCCTTGTGCGAGCATTCATTGGAGTAACCGCGGTCAGGATACCCCCCGCGGAACGGTGCAATGATTGAGATCCGAATACATGGCCGTGGCGGCCAGGGTGGTGTGACCCTGGCGAAGCTGATCGCCACGTCGCGATTTCTGCAGGGCCAGTCGGTGCAAGCCTTCGGCCTTTACGCCGCCGAACGCTCCGGCGCACCGATCCAGGCATTTTGCCGCTACGCCGACGAACCCATCACCAACCGCAATCTGATCTACGAGCCGGACCACGTCATCGTGCTGGATCCGACGCTGGTCGGACCAGCGATCGTGGCAGGGCTAAAAGCCGGGGGCTGGCTGCTGATCAACTCGCCGCAGGCACCCGCGGAATTTGCCGACCAGTTCGCCCGCAACCGTCTCGCAACGGTTGACGCGACCGCTATCGCACGCGACAACAACCTGGGCACTCGCAGCGTGCCCATCGTCAATACCGCACTCGCCGGCGCGGTAGGCAGGATGCTAGGGTTTCCGCTTGACGAGGTGCGCGCGGCGCTCGAGCACCTGGGCTTCAAGGGTCCGAACCTGACGGCCGCCACCCGCGCGTTCGAGGAAGTCCGGCTCCATGAATCGCCGCGCGAGGCCGGCCCTCCTGAAGGATTGGCGGCGCCGGCGGACGAACGACGTGGACCCAGCCTCCTCGAAGGCGCCGGCGCGGCGCTGCCCGCGCTCAAAACGGGACAGTGGGCTACCGAGCAGCCGCATCGTCGGCAGATGATTCCACCCTGCAATCATATCTGCCCGGCAGGCAATAACGTGCAGGGATTCCTCAATGCACTGGCTCGCGAAGACCCCGACGAGGCGCTGGATATCCTGCTGCGCACCACGCCGTTTCCGTCCATTTGCGGCAGAGCCTGCCCGGCCCCGTGTATGGACGCCTGTAACCGAATCGAGATTGACGGTGCGGTTAACGTGCGCCAGATGGAGCGCTATGCGGGCGATCATGGCCAGGTGACGCTCGAACCGTTCGCAAAGCGCGACGAACGGATTGCGATTGTCGGCTCTGGTCCCGCGGGCCTGACGGCGGCGTATCATCTCGCGCGTTTCGGCTACCGGGTCAAAGTGTTCGAGTCCGGACCCGAAATCGGCGGCCTGCTCCGAACCGGAATTCCCGAATTTCGACTCCCCGAAGATCGTGGTTGCAAGTGAGATAGACCGCATACTCTCTCTAGGTGTAGCCGTAGAGACAGACCACCAAATCAATCGACAAGCACTGCTTGAGTTGGCGCGTGATCATGATGCTGTGCTCGTGGCCACGGGCCTGCAGGAGCAGCGCGATCTGCGACTGGGAATGGACGGCACCGAGGCCGTGGTCCAGGGCATCGATTTTCTCGATCATGTGCATCGGGGAGACGTGCGTGTGGACGGCGAGACAGTGGTCGTGATCGGTGGCGGCAACACGGCAATGGATGCTGCCCGCTCGGCGTTGCGCCTGGGGGCCAGGAGCGTGCGCGTCGTGTATCGGCGCAGCCGTCAGGAAATGCCTGCCATCCGCGAAGAGATCAATGACGCAGCGGACGAAGGCGTCTGCATCGAATTACTCACCCAACCGGTTGCTTTGCACGAAGAGCCGAGCGACGGCGTCCGGCGGCGCTATCGACTGACCTGCCGGCGCATGAAACTCGGCCAACCGGACGAGTCGGGGCGTCGTGCACCGATAGAAGTTCCGGACTCGGATTTCGAGCTCGCTTGCAACCGGGTCATTCTCGCACTCGGCCAGTCGCCGGACATGTCAGTGTTTCCGGAGGGCACCGAGGTCAGAGAAGGCACTGAGCTCCTGGGCCTACTCGAGACGCCGCTGTTCGCTATCGGTGATCTCGCGACGCACGACGGCACCGTGGCCGGTGCAATAGGCAGTGGCCGGCGCGCAGCCGTGCACATTCACGGTGTGTTGAGCGGCGAGCACGTGCGTATCACCGAACACGCTGACGCGCTTCGCGACGTCAATGTCTGGTGTGACGAAGTCATTCGAGCCGATGCATTGAAGCTGCACCTGTTCGAGCGTCAGGCAGCCGCCGAAGGCGATTCGCTCGACCTGACCGAGCGACGTTCGACGTTCGACGAAGTGCACATGGGCCTCGAAGACGCCAGCGAGGCTGCGCGCTGTCTGTCCTGCGGCGTCTGTAACGAGTGCGACCTTTGCTGCACGTATTGCCCGGAAGGCGTGTTGAAACGAGTGGGTCACCGGCTCGAATTCGACTACGCGTACTGCAAGGGCTGCGGCGTGTGCGTGACAGAGTGCCCGCGCAGCGTCATTTTTATGAGTCATTTATAACCCGGAGTCAGAGCAACGATGCCTGTACAGGTCATAACCGGAAACCACGCCGCCGGCTACGCGTTGAGCGTCGCGGGCGAGGCCAATCGATCGGCCCGGGGCGTCGCGTGCGGGATCTATCCGATCACCCCGCAGACTGAGATCGTGGAGTACGTGGCCAAGTTCCCGTTCAGCAAAGGGCGCGTCGTGCCGGTGGAAAGCGAACACAGCGCGATGGCCGTGTCCATGGGTGCATCGATGAACGGCGCGCGAGCTTTCACGGCAAGCTCGGCGAATGGCCTGGCCTACATGGCGGAGAACTTCATGGTGGCTGGCTATTACCGGCTGCCGATCGTGATGGTCGCGGTCAATCGCACGCTAGGTCCGCCGTGGAATATCTGGGCCGATCAGGGTGACACGCTGATGCTCAGGGATTTTGCCTGGCTGCAGTTTTATTGCGAGGACAATCAGGAGGTGCTGGATACCACCCTGCTCGCCTTCCGGCTCGCCGAGGATCGGCGCATCCTGTTGCCGGTGCTGACGTGCATGGACGCGTTCATCGTCTCGCATACGCAGACCGAGACCGCGCTCCCCGAGCAGACCGACGTCGACCGCTTCCTGCCGGACCTCGACCTGCCGCATCGCATGCGCTATGACGAGGCGCGCACGCTCGGCGGACTCGCCTGGCCACATGAAGGCCTGTCGATGCGTTTGGAGATCGATGAGGCGATGAAGCGCGTGCCGGACGTCTACCAGGAATGCAGGAAGAGTTTCACCGAGATCTTCGGTCGCGATCCCGGCGATGTAATCCAGACGTTTGCCACCGACGACGCCGAGATAGTCCTCGTAGCGAGCGGCACGATGGCGACGACGGTGCGCGAAGTGGTGCGGCAGCGGCGCGAAGCGGGCGAAAAGATCGGCCTCGTGAAAATCAAAATGTTTCGTCCGTTTCCCGAAGCAGCATTGCGCGAGGCCTGCCGGTCGGCAACGCGCCTGGCCGTGCTGGACCGCAACTATGCGGCCGGCGCTGGCGGCATTTTCTGGCAGGATACCCGCGCCGCTTTTCAGGGTCACCGCGACGATGTGCTGATTCAGAACTATCTCACGGGCTTGTGCGGCGGCGACGTAACACCAGCCGTGATCGACGACATTCTGGCCGACCTCTCTTCGCGAACCGACGCTGGTGATCCGGTTTGGATGGGCATCGAGACCGGCGAGGAGACCTTGCAATGACGACGACAGCGCCTGGCCGGCTTGAGGAACGTCCGACTATTCCCTGCACCGAGGAGTGTCTGCTTAGGGCCGGTAACACCAACTGTGGCGGCTGTGGCATGAGCGTTGGCCTGACCATGCTGGGTCGGGCGCTGGCCGATGCCGGCGACACCTGCACGCTCGTGATTCCTGCCTGCTGTGGAATCGTCACCGCGGGTGCGTTTCCGACAACGAGCTACGGCGTGCCGACCATTGCGACGACGTTCGCATCCTCGCCGGCCGTTGCGTCGGGCGTGGCGACTATTCGTGACCTCAACGCCGAACCGGGCCAGGTCATTTGTTGGGCAGGCGACGGCGGCACTTACGATATCGGCCTCGCGACGCTGTCGGCGGCTGCCGAGCGCAACGAGAACATCATTTACATCTGTTACGACAACGAGATTTACGGCAACACCGGCGGACAGCGTTCCTCGGCGACGCCGGCCGGCGCCAGAACGACGACGACGCCATCGGGCAAGACCCAGGACAAGAAGGACATCATGTCGATCATGGCTGCTCACCGGATTCCCTATGCCGCAACGCTGTCCATCGCGCATCCGGACGATTTCGCTGACAAGATTTCGACCGCGCTTTCAATGAAGGGGATGCGCTTTCTGTTGATGCACTCACCCTGCCCAACCGGCTGGAAGTCCGAGCCAGGCGATTCCGTCGAACTGGTTCGCCTGGCCGTGGCAAGCGGCCTGTTCCCGCTCTACGAGGTTTTCGACGGCGCCACCTACAAAATCAACGTTGAGCCTGACGGGTCCGATCCGGCGGAGTACTTCCATCGGCAACGCCGGTTCGAGGATGCAGAGATCGATCTGCATGCAGCGCGCCGTGCCTGCTCGGACCGCATGCAACGTCTGTGCGCACTTGCAAAGCAATACCCGTCGGACAGATAACATCTGCTGCTTATGGCCATCTTGTCGTGCGCCCGAAGCGGCCTTTTGTTTCGACGCTGCAGGAATAGATTATTGAATGGCCGCTTTGAGTGAAAGCGGTTATTCCAATATCGCGGACCTGGCCTACCTGACGTGCAGCTAACGGCCATTAGCGGACACTCGCAATAGGGAATTATCGCGATTACAGAGTCAAGTATCTGAGTGTAGCCTTTTGAGAATAGTGGTGGCGTCCAGGTCAGAAGCCCCAGCAACAACTTGGTGCGTTTTTTTTGCCTCATACATCGCGGCATCAGCTTTCCGAAGAAGCGTATCCGGATCTTCGCCGTGTTGAGGGAAAACGGCGACCCCTATGCTGACGCCAACAGCGCAGTCGTAGCCCTTGATTTCCATGGGCGCTGCTAAGTGTCTCGCAATCTTTTCGGCCGCCGCGAGAGCACCGTCGTGGCTACTGCGTCGTGGCTCAAGTAGTACGGCGAACTCGTCACCGCCAATACGATACTTCTGATCGGCCTTCCTGAGTGCCTGGCCCAGACGAGCACCGAATTCTCGCAACACCGCATCGCCTCCAGCATGGCCCAGTCGGTCGTTGACCTCTTTGAACCCGTCGAGATCCATTGCAAGCAAAGCGACCTCTTCTTTTTTGCGTCCTGCGATGGCAATCAGATGCTCGAGCTGCTTCAGAAACAGGTTCCGGTTACCCAGTCCGGTTAGCGTGTCGTACATTGCGAGGTGCTCAAGCTGCTTGCTTCGTTTAACGAGCTCAAGTTCTGCCACTTTTTGGGCGGTGATGTCCTGGACTACGCAGCACACGCCAATGACGGTGCCGTCCTTGCTCTTGTCCGGATAATAGCTGTTCCTGAAGTGCCTCGGCTCTCCTGGATGAGCCAGTGTCTCCGCTTTGATCTCCACATTGATGATTGCCTCCCCCGTTTCGACCACTTCGCGAAGTCGCGGCGCGACTCTAGCCGCAAGGATTGGAAGCACCTCCTCGAGTGTTTTTCCGAGGCATGCTTCCACCTGAACGCCATTGATGCGTGCTAGCCACTCATTGAGATAGCGGTATCGAAGGTCCGTATCGTAATAGCAGAGTCCGACTGGCGCGAATGCAAATAGACGCTCTATCTCATCTGACTGCTCAGATAGCGCAGTCTCTTCCACTTTGTCACTCACCCTGGGGCCTTTGAAGCCTGATACCTTTTCGTTAACATCTTTCAGACACCGTGAATTCTACCTCTATGAGGCGAGAACGTCCTCAAAGTAGGCTAGAAATTGCCTATATCGGTGATGTGAACATAGCGTAGTACAAAGTCGATGATTTTGCCGGACGGCTAACATATATGGGTTTATCTGAGCAATTGGGAATGTCCGCTTTCACCGATAGCGGTCGTTCAATCAACTGGAAATTCGGAACTTTGACGGGCAGCTTTCGGCCAATAGCGGACGATTATTACGGTGGATTGGGGTCGGCTGAGGACGCACCCGTGCCCGCGTATTTGGCCTTCATCAATAATTGGGAGAGACGATTTCGCCCGACCAGCAAAGGTACAGATATTGCAACTTCGGCCAAATATTGAATTCGCTGCGAGATTCTCGCGCGGGCATCAAGCGTTTCTTGCCCGGTGAGGGCTAGTTCGACTCGAGCAAGAGAAATAATTCCGGATATCAGCAAATAGAGACCCAACAAAGAGACACCGATAACCATTACTTCTTCAGCGTTCAAGCTCGCGTTGCTGTCAGGACTCCCGTCAGGTATGACCCGGTCAGCATTGCGCCACAGCCAAACTGCGCAAATAGCGGGCAGCAGTTGGTTCGTTAATAACAGCCAGATTGTAATAGACCCGAGTAACTCCAAGACACCGCCTTGAACACTAAAGTCGAAAAGAGCGGGAAGCACATACGACAATGTCTGTATTGCGGTGATCGCCAAGTAAATAGAGAAAAGCCTAACGAGAACCAAACCAGTACTTCTTGTAGGCATCTATCAAGTCTCCTCTTGCTTGTTCATACGAGATATGGCGCTACACCATCTCGAGGCAGAGCGCAGCATTGATCGTCCGCTTTGGGTCATCAGCAGCCCTTCAGACCAATTCTAGCCCAATGTCTGCTTTGGGGCGCATACCGGACGTTCATCGCCTGGATTTCTGGACCGATGTTCTGAATGTCCGCTTTCACCCAAAACGGTCATTCAATCCGCCAGATATAAGCTTTGTTGACAGGCAGCTATCGGCCGCAAGCGGACATTGGCTGTCGAAATGCACCTTGTTCGTGACGCGATGGTCGCTGACGCGTCCCCCACAATAAGTAATCCTTCTCATTGGTGGACTCACAATTTGTCCCCACATATTAACTATGGGTGGTTTGCGCATAAAGGAGCCAAATGTGAATCCAAGACTGACATTTTCGTTTGTATCGGCGGGCTTGTTAGCTCTCGCGGCGACCGGGCTTGTCATCAATACCGATTCGGCCATTGCACAGCAGGCCGCCGATGATATTGAGAAGATCGTGGTTCAAGCGCCAATGGTGCGCCGTCAAGCCGGGCAAACCAACATCGGCGCCAAGATCGAAGTCATCGAACTCAGGCGGCGGGTAAGCTATGCCGATCTTGATCTTAGCAAGTACGCGGATGTAACCGAGCTTAAGACACGCATCGAGACCACCGCGAAAGACTCCTGCGAACAACTCTCTGAAATGTTCCCGTTTGACCGATCGGACAAGCGCGAGATTGGGCGCTGCATCAATCAGGCGGTTGACGGCACCGAGGAACAGGTACAAGCGGCTATCGTAGCTGCAAGCTGATAGGTAAGGAATAGATCCATCGGATGGATGATCTTCACCGGGAGCTGGTTGCCGTCGGTGTCCTTCATCCAAGAAGAGTGTGACGTGACTGGTTCGCCGAACGCCACGCGGCGTGTTGGTCGTTTTGCGAGGTACGCTGCGAGATTCTCTAATCCGAATGTCTGCTTTGGGTCATTAGCCGCTCCTGAACATTATTCCAGCTCAACGGCTGCTCTTGGGCGCACAGCGGACACTCGGCGGCGATTTTCGAGAGACCGATTCTTGAATGTCCGCTTTCACCGAAAGCCGTCGTTCAAATACCGCTGAAAATACCAGAATGACCGTCAGCTAACGGCCAGAAGCAGCCATTGCCTCTAGGTACATCCCAGAATTGACCCGCTTTCGCATAGCGCCATAATTCTGAGAATAAATCTGACCAAAGTCAGAGGCGCAAAGCTACGGGTCCTGCCTTCCTTCGCGACCACCTTAGGTCACCAAGGATTCCAAGATCGCCGGGCTACCGAACTTTCTCAATTTGTAAGATGTTGCGATACGCACAAGCGCGATAAACATGGAGCGATCGAAATGAAAACAAAGATCCGAGAAAAGAGAATTACCGCGATGATTGCCATGGGAGTTTTGGTGCTGTTTGGTTCCAACGCCTGGGCCAACTACCCAAAAATTAGCGGAGTAGCAATCTGCGACGAGGTATCCGGTAATTACCGAATCGATTGGGTTTCCGAAGCCTGGCTAGGCTACGGTGCGGACTCTCCAAGTAGGGCAAATAGCTCGATAGATATCAGAATTGATGGTGCATTGGTTGCCAACGGAGCATACGAGTCACCCGACTATATGTTCTCCGGGATGGCGGATGCGCCCGCAGGTGCCACGTCGGTGATCCTGTCGGCCACAGCCGTCGCTAATTGGGGCAACGGTACATTGGGTGGGCAATCCAGGTCCATTACCGTCCCGATTCCGCCGGAGCCGTGTGACACCCCCGACATCGACATTGAGAAGGCCACCAACGGCGTCGACGCGGACGAAGCAAATGCTGGTGACGCACCGCAAATCGTTCCCGGCGGCCCGGTCACCTGGAGTTATCTGGTTACCAACACCGGTGGCGTCCCGCTCGCGAACGTGACCGTGTTTGACGATCAGGTCGGCCCGATTACCTGCCCGCAGACTACGCTGGCGGTCAGTGAGTCGATGCTCTGCAGTGCCATGGGCACCGCCGAAGACCTGGAGAACACCGTTCTTCAGCCAGTGCCCGGTACCTGCGGGAGCACCCCGAACCGGCCGCTCTACGAGAACATGGGCATCGCCACGGGTACGTACCTCCAGACCGGTGAAATGGTGATGGATGACGACCCGAGCCATTATTGCAACCCGGAAGAGCCGGCCATCGACATCGAGAAGGCGACCAATGGTGTAGACGCGGATGACGCGGACTCCGGCGACGCACCACAGATCGCTGCGGGAGACACGGTCACCTGGTCGTATGTCGTGACCAATACCGGCACGGTTCCACTGCTGAACGTGATGGCATTCGACGATACGTTGGGCGTAACTTTGACATGCCCGAAGAACGCGCTCGCTCCCATGGAAAGCATGACCTGCAACCCGATTTTGATGCCTGCCATGCAACTGGCGTTCGGCGACCCGACCGTGGTGCACGGCATCTGCGGCGGTATTCCCGACAAGCCCTTGTACGAAAACAATTCCAGGGTAACGGGTGAAAGCCAGGATGGAACTTTCGTCCAGGACGAAGACCCGAGCCACTACTGTAATCCGCCGCCTTGCGGCCTGACGGTGCTGAAGGGTTGCGAGATCCCGCCACCCCCGCCGCCGGCCGGCAAGTGCGACGGCAAGCTGCAGCAGTTCACGATGATCTGGGACGGCGCGGACGGCATCGCGATCAGCGGGCCCGCCAATGACGCGCCCGGCGGTATCGTCGACCACGGCGACGAAGTCACCTTCTTCGGCCCGTTCTCCGACAACGACGTGCTGGTGAACGTCGACGGTGGTACGTCCAAGTTCCACGTCTCCTGCTCCGACAAGGACATGGACGGCGACACGGCGAGCAACGAGGATCAGCAACAGGTCTCGCCGTTCGGCCGCGACTGCGGCAAGTTCCAGGGCGACGGAAAAGGTAGCATGGGTATCAACCAGTGGCTCCTGGAAGGATTCGTCGACAAGGAAGGCGCAGCGCTTGACTGCACCGTGCCAACCGGTGGACCGATCGTGTCCAGATGTGAATTCACATCGACGCCTGTGAACTGCGACACCGCAGGAACGCCATCCGTCATCACGCTGCGTTACGTGGGCGGTGGTTGCCCCGGCAACAACTCGCAGGGCGGCAAGTCCAACTGCTCCGGTAGTATCAACGACGCGGATGCGGTTACAGTGACATTGGACGGCGGAACACTCGGTCCGATCGACCCGGACGAGACCTTCGACGTGCCGACCACGGGCTCCAACACCACCATCATGCTATCGAATGCAGGCGGCACGCAGACCAACGACGTGCACACCTCGTGCTCGGCACCGCTCAATGCGGGCGAGACCTTCGGCAGCATGGAATTGGTGGCACTGGACGGCCAAGGGCTGGGCACTGACGTGATCTACTCCTACCTGATCAGCAACGACGGGTCGGAGATTATTACCGGGATTACGGCGTTCGACGACAAGCTGGGCGAGGTGCCCGGTTCGCCGCTGGATGCCCTCGTTCCGGGGGATAGCGCAATGCTGAGTGCAACCGCTTTCGTCACTGATACCGTTACCAATACGGTTACTGTCGATGGCAGCGTTACCTCGGGTGCCGTGTGTCTTGCGAGCGCATCGGCCACCGTGACCGCACTGGGGCCGCCGCCGTGCGACGTCTCGATCGTGCTCGACAAGATCGAAGACAAGAAGATCAAGTGGAAGCTGACCAACAACTCGTTGAGCAGCTCCGCAACGATCGAGTCGCTGACGATAAGCTGGCCCGGGAATGAGAGCCTGAAGAAGATCAAGTTCGACGGCAGCGATATCCTCACGAACGACCTGCGCAATCCGCCGAGCACCACGGTGGTCGAAAGCGAGTGGCAAAAAGAGGTCAAGGATCGCCGGCTCGACGTCGGTGACAGCGGTAAGAACCTGGAGATCGAGTTCACCGGCGACTTCCCGGACACGAAGAACCAGTCGGCAGGGGACTTCGAGATCACGATCACCTTCTCCGAAGGCTGTTCGGTGACGTTCTAGGTCTCTGACCGGATAGCGATCCGCCCGCGTGGGCGGATCGCGCGATACTTTGACCAATGAGGGCAGGCGGCGACGTCTGCCTTTTTTGGTAATGCCGCTGGTCCCCTTAAATACGCACCGCTAGCCGGTTTATTCTCAATCTCCTGAATGTACGCTTTGGGTCACTAGCGGCCATCAAGAGCAGTATTGGCTGAACGACCGCTGCCGGCTGCAAAGCGGAAGTTCATCCGAGACCACGACTACGCGCGAGTCGCGTAGTAAGCAGTCACACGAGGGTCAGCTTCGATACGCTTCTGGTGTTTGACAAGGCCCGGCGCCAAGCGCTCGACAGTATCTTTCGGGATATGATCCAGAGCTCCCGAACTCAACCAGCGTGTCTGGACGAAAGCTTTAAGGTCAGCGACGGTAAGACTATTGTCGGCAAAATATTCTCCGCCGCCGCGGGCCAATAGTTCATCCAATCCCCGCAAATAGATGGACAACCAGCCATCGGCGAGTTTCTCGCGTGCCAGTCGGAGTTCGTCGCCCTGCAGACCGAAGGTTGGCACGACCTTATGGAGGACATCTTCGAGGACGCCCAATACCTCGTCACAGTAAAGTGCCTGCAGGTCGTCCGCAGGATACAAGCCTGCCATCTTGCCCACGTACCGGCAGAGAGCGTTGGATTGCGTAACGGCGGCGCCATCAATTTCAAGCACAGGTACCGCATTGAAGCGTGTCTCCCGACGCATCTCGCTGAACTCGGGAAACGACAGGCGGTTGTCTTCAAAATCGATTCCTGCAGCGTGAAAAGCGATACGGATGGGCTCGGCACGGCCGCCGTCGAAATCGAAATAGGTTAGCTTGTATCTTGTCATCGCTTCATCTCCTTTGCGTGGCACATATCCTGACGATTAGTCGAACACCTCGGGCCGCATGTGCGGGAACAACAGCACATCCCTGATCGAAGGCGAGTCGGTGAACAGCATTACCAGGCGATCGATGCCAACCCCGATGCCGGCCGTCGGCGGCATGCCGTATTCCAACGCCCGGATGTAGTCGTGGTCGAATGCCATTGCCTCTTCATCACCCGCCTCACGATTGGCTACCTGCGCGCGGAAGCGATCGGCCTGTTCCTCAGGGTCGTTGAGCTCGGAAAAGCCGTTCGCAATTTCGCGTCCGGCAATGAAGAACTCGAACCGGTCCGTCACGAATGGATCTTCATCGTTGCAGCGCGACAGCGGCGAAACTTCCGTCGGATACTGCGTGACGAAGGTCGGCTTGCGGATATTGTCCTCGCCCGTCTTCTCGAATATCTCGATCTGCAACTTGCCAGGCCCGTAACTGTCCTTGATCGGAATGTCGAGTTTTTTGCAGACGCCAACCAGGTAGTCACGATCCCGCAGCTTCGATGCGTCGAGATCCGGATTGAAGTGCAGGATGACTTCCTCGACCGTCATCCGGGCAAACGGCTCACCGAAATCGAACTCCTCACCCTGATATGTCACCTTCGACGTGCCGAGTACCGAGTCCGCCATGCCGTGCATCAGTGCCTCGACCATATCGATCAGGTCTTCGTAATCGGCATAGGCGCGATAGAGTTCGAGCATCGTGAACTCGGGATTGTGCTGCGTCGACACACCTTCATTACGGAAGTTGCGGTTTATTTCGTAGACGCGTTCGAATCCGCCGACGATCAGGCGTTTGAGATTGAGTTCCGGCGCGATGCGCAGGTACAGCAGCATGTCGAGCGCATTGTGATGCGTCGTAAACGGTCGGGCGATCGCGCCGCCAGGCGTGGTTTGCATCATCGGCGTTTCGACTTCGAGATAGTCCTGTGCATCGAGGAACGCGCGAATGTACGCAACGATGGCCGAGCGCATTCTGAAGACCGCCGCGCTGTCGGCGTTCATGATCAGATCCACATAGCGCTGGCGATAGCGCGTCTCCTGGTCGGCAAGCCCGTGCCACTTTTCGGGCAGCGGCCGCAGTGACTTGGTGAGCAATCGCGCCTCTTCCGCCATCACAGTGAGTTCGCCCGTCTGGGTGCGGAACAGCACGCCTTGCGCCGCGACGATATCGCCGACATCCCATTTCTTGAAGTCCTGGTAGACACCGTCGGCGAGACGGTCGCGTTCCAGGCGCACCTGAATCTGGCCGGAACGATCCTGCAGTTTGATGAAGCTGGCCTTGCCCATGACGCGTTTGACCATCATGCGTCCGACCACTGCGACGTGGACGTCCTCTTCTCGCAGCGTCTCGCCGTCGTGCTCGTGAAATGTCTGATGCAGCTCGTCCGCCGTCGCATTTCTGCGGAAGTCGTTCGGGTATGCGTTACCCTGCTCGCGAAGCTGTCCCAACTTGCGGCGCCGCTCGGCGATTAGCTTGCTTTCGTCCTGTTTCGTCTCGTCGTTCACTTGCTTAAAGTCCCTGTTTGAGGCTGGCCTCAATAAAATTATCCAGGCCACCGTCCAAAACAGCCTGAGTGTTACCGGTTTCGATGCCGGTACGCAAATCCTTGATGCGGCTCTGGTCGAGGACATAGTTGCGAATCTGACTGCCCCAGCCGACATCAGCCTTGCCCTCTTCCACGACAGAGGCTTCGGCCCGGCGTTTTTGCAGCTCAAATTCGTAGAGTTTGGCCTTGAGCTGATTCATCGCCTGCGCCTTGTTCTTATGTTGTGAGCGATCGTTCTGACATTGCACGACAATGTTGGTCGGCAGGTGCGTAATACGTACCGCGGACTCCGTGCGGTTGACATGCTGGCCACCCGCTCCGCTTGCACGATACACGTCGATGCGCAGATCGGACGGGTCAATCTCGATATCGATGTCATCGTCGACCTCGGGCGCAACGAAGACCGAGGCAAACGACGTGTGGCGGCGGTTGCCGGAATCGAACGGTGATTTGCGCACGAGCCGATGGACACCTGTCTCGGTACGCAACCAACCGTAGGCATACTCACCCGTTACGTGAATGGTTGCGCTCTTGATGCCCGCCACTTCCCCGGCTGAAGCCTCGATGACTTCCGCTTTGTAGCCATGTGCCTCGGCCCAGCGCAGGTACATGCGCAAAATCATCTCGGCCCAGTCCTGGGCCTCGGTGCCTCCGGCACCCGACTGGATGTCGAGATATGCGCTGTTGATGTCCATTTCGCCCGAGAACATGCGGCGAAACTCCAGCGCAGCGAGACGTGTTTCGAAACCGGCGATGTCGCGCTCGACGTCGCCTACGGTGGCCGCGTCGTCTTCCTCGACGGCGAGTGACAGCAGTTCATCAGCGTCGTTCAGGCCCGATCGACAGTTCATCCAGAACGACGACCACCTGCTCGAGCTGCGCGCGCTCCTGCCCAAGCGATTGGGCACGCTCGGGCTCATTCCAGACATCGGGTTGTTCGAGTTCGCGCTGGACCTCGGTCAGACGTTCTGCCTTGCCCTCGTAGTCAAAGATACCCCCTCAGCGCGGCCGTGCGCTCAGCGAGATCATCTATCGTCTGCTTGATCTGACTCGTTTCCATCGTGAACCCAAGGGTGGGAAACGCGCGATCTTATCACGCGTTGCGGGACTGTAATGAGGCAATTTGCTCTACGATCAGCTGCGGCGTTTCGGCGCCCCGATACTCGTTGACGTCGAGACGATAAGCCAGTTGCACCACGCCGCGGTAAGCAGGGCCAGCCTGATTGAATGCGATCGCGTCGACGACGTTGCCGCCATCGGCGGGACGAAGCCGCATCTTGAGGTGGTTTTCGCCTACGGTGCGCTGCTCGACGAGTTCAAAGTCGCCGTTCCACATCGGCTCCGGAAAACCCGACCCCCAGGGGCCGGCTTCGCGGAGCACTTTGGCAAAGCGTAGATTGAACGCGGATCCGGGTAACGTACCGTCGCTGATAATCGCACCGGAGAAGTCGGCAGCAGGGTAAAGACGGTTGGTCTGCTCGGATATAGCACTGGCGAACTCGTCGTAGTCTGCCTCGGCAAGTGTCAAACCGGCCGCCATCGCGTGACCGCCGAACTTGTCGATCAGATTAGGGCGGGTTGCCGAAACCGCCTCTAACAGGTCGCGTGCGTGTACGCCCGGAATCGATCGTGCAGAACCTTTGAGCAGTCCCTGCGCGTCCCTCGCAAATGCTATGACCGGCCGGTGGCATCGCTCACGAACGCGTGCTGCAATCAATCCCACCACGCCCTGGTGCCATGAGGTCTCGAACACGCACACGCAGGACGGCCATTTTTTCTTGTCGAGCGAACTGACATATGCAAATGCCTGTTCGCGCATCGTCGATTCGATGTCACGGCGCTCGCGATTGATCTGGTCCAACTGCGTCGCATACTGTTCGGCCAGCATTTGATCGTCCGTCAGCAGGCATTCGATGCCAACCGACATGTCTTCGAGCCGGCCTGCGGCATTGATCCGCGGGCCTGCGGCGAAGCCGAGGTCAGTACTGACCGTACGCGACAGCTGTCGGCCTGACTGAGTCAGCAGCGCCCGGATTCCTGCCACGGTCTTGCCTGCGCGAATGCGATTAAGGCCCTGCTGCACGAGAATGCGATTGTTGTGATCGAGCGGCACAACGTCGGCAACCGTTCCGAGAGCGACGAGATCCAGGTAGCGTGCCGGAATCTTTGCGGCGCCCGCCATGCCCTGCTGCTCGATAACGCGACCGAGCGCGGCCATCACGTAAAAAGCGACACCGACACCGGCAAGGTTACGGCTGACAAACCGGCTGCCGTCCAGATTCGGATTCACAATGACATCCGCTTGCGGCAACTCGTTGCCCGGCAAATGATGATCCGTCACAAGCACTGCAATTCCCGCGTCATGCGCTTCGCGAACGCCGGCCGCACTAGAAATCCCGTTGTCGACCGTGACAATCAGGGCCGGACGGCTCTTCGCCGCAACGCGCACGATTTCGGGCGTCAGGCCGTAGCCATAATCAAACCGGTTTGGCACGAGGTAGTCGACATCGGTAAAGCCGAAGGCACGCATACAGCGCAGCAGCAGCGCCGTGCTCGTCGCGCCATCAACATCGAAGTCGCCAACGACGACAATCCGTTGGTCCTTATTCTTTAATAAGAGCTGGACGGCTGCATCAACGTTTTCGAGCGATCCTATCGGCGCCAGCCGGGCCAGTCCGTAATCGAGTTGCGCTGCTTCGGTCACTCCGCGCAGCGCATACAGGCGAGCGAGCAGTGGGTCGACGCCGGACAAATTATCGGTATCGAGCTGTTGCGGCGTTCGCCTGGCGAGTATGGGCCGGAGCGCTTGCATCGTGATCAATTCAGGAGTTCCGATATACGGCGCCAGAAACGCCAGTTGTCGTGCGGCTGGACGTTAACCGAAATGCCGTCACGAAACATAAGCGTAAGACGGCTAAGCCGTCCGGATAGCAGCACCTCGCGAAGCTCTAACAGGCAATGTCGCAGCAAGTCCCGATCGTCGTCAGCAGGCACGGCCGCGACGAAACCGGCAACAGATGCCTCGAGGCAGGCCGCAATGTTGCCGGGCCAAGGCTCGACAACGCCAGTCTTGCTGAGCCAGTAGCCTTTGAGTAGCGGGTCATCCGAAAATAGCGGCGGATGCGGCTCGGTGCGTTGTTCGGGTGCATAGCCGCCGCCCCAGAACCACAGGCCATTGACAGGCTGCAGACCTTCTGCCTGGCGCCGCAGATTGATCTCGTGATCGTGCAGCGCCATCTCGACTTCGCCGGTCAGACTTCGATATGCGGCCGACGCGTCGCCAGAGGGCAAGTAGTCGTTCGGCTTATCCAGGTGTGCGACGTACGGCGGTGCATCGGCCGTCGCGAGCGGTTCCGTAGCCCGCAGATAGCCGTATGATCCCAGGCGTGCGAAGCCGAAGCTCGAGTCGTCCTGCAGAGTTCGTTGCAGATGATCGAACAGCGGCCGCAGATCCGACGCCGGCAGACTCGAGCAATCAAGCGCATGCAGGCACAGGTGATCGAGACGCGGCTCGAGATACACCGGGTCGGCCGCCGCGATCCAGGCTGTCGGCCGGTCACCCGTCTGGCCCCACATTCGCAGCGCGCCCAAGCCCTCGGTGCAATACGGCAGTTGCAGGCACCTGAGGATGCTGCCGAGCAGTTCTTCCGGATCGGTAGCCTTCTGCAGCTCCGACCGCGACAGCCAGCGCCGCAGCAACGGATTCTCAAGCCGGCCGCCGCTAACAGCCGGCAGGACGACAACGGCTGCAGTTCTTTCGTATGGAGTGCTCAACTTGCTCGAAACCCGAGGCTTTGTATGATGGCCATTCCCAAACAACGATGGTAACGGATAATTCTTGTGAAGTTCACGCGCGAAACACCGGCGACTCTGACGATCCACAGCGTTTCTGACCAGGAAATTCGTATCGGGAATGCTGTTTATACGAACCCGATCGCCCTGACGATCGACGCAGTCTCTGATGACTGGCCAGCCAGGGCGCTCGCCGACCTTGTCGAGGACGATTTTTCGCGGCTGCTGGATGATCATCCTGAGATCATCGTGCTCGGTACCGGCGCGGCAAATCAGTTTCCGCCGCGCGAACTCGTGTTCGCGATGGCGCGGCGGGGAGTCGGCTTCGAAGCAATGAACACAGGCGCTGCAGCCCGCACTTTCAATGTACTTGCCAGCGAGGGGCGCCGCGTTGCCGCGGTCCTTTATATCGGGATCTGATTTGTCCCTCAAACGCAAACTAATCCAGCATCACGTCGCCCGAGATTCCGTGGCTCTCCATCATCGAGCGGAGATTTTTCAGAGCATCCAGTTGAATCTGTCTTACACGTTCGCGTGTAACACCGATTTCTTCGCCGATTTGCTCGAGGGTCAGTCGCCGACTTCCGTGCAAACCAAATCGCCGTTCGACGACGGCCCGCTGTTTTTCATTCAGTTCGCAGACCCAATGATCGACGATATCCTGAACGTAGTCTTTATGCGCGCGACGTGACGGCTCGGCATCCTGTTTTGCCTCGAGCCAGTCGACAGGTCCGTTGCCGTCTTCAGAGTTTCCTGCACGAATCGTTACACGGTTGTGCAGCGACAGCAGCCGCTCGACGTCGGCGACGTCCCGATCGAGATGAGCGGCAATTTCGGCGGCCGTCGGCTCGGTAGCCCGTTGCTGCCGAATGGTCCTTGCGGCGCGCAGACAAGAGTTGATGTCCTTAATGATATGAATGGGCAGTCGCACCGTGCCCGACTGATTCATGATTGCGCGCTCGATTGTCTGCCGTATCCACCAGGTGGCATAAGTCGAAAAGCGGAAGCCGCGCTCGGGATCGAATTTCTTGACGGCGTGGATCAGGCCGAGATTGCCCTCCTCGATCAGGTCGAGAAGCGGTAGGCCTCGGTTGAGATAGCGCCTTGCAATCTTGACAACCAGACGCAGATTACTTTCGATCATTCGCTGCCGCGCAGATTCGTCACCTTGCTGCGCGCGCCGCGCGAAGTGCTTTTCTTCGTCCGCAGTAAGCAGTGGCGAGATGCCTATCTCGCTTAGATAGAGTCGCGTCGGATCGAGTGATCTCACCGCGACTTTGTCCCCTTGACCGTGCGCCACAGTGCCTCCCTGTGTCGTCATGGGCGATGCATCGATTCCAGGCTTAGGTCGCGTTATCTCGCAGGCAGAAACTGTCGCGGGTTAACCGGCTTGCCGTTGCGTCTGATTTCAAAATGCAGTCGCGCCTTGCGTTCCGGCCCCTCACCCATGGTCGCTATGCGCTGGCCTTTTTTTATCGACTCCCCTTCTTTGACCAGCAGCGACGCGTTGTACCCGTAGGCACTCAGGTAGGTGTCGTTATGTTTGAGAATAATAAGCTGACCATATCCGATCAGTCCACTGCCCGCGTAGACGACGCGCCCGGATGCCGCGGCGTTGATAGCCTGGCCCGCTTTGCCGTTGATCAGGACGCCGGTGCCGGTGCCGGGTTTTCCGCCAAATCCAACATCGATTCTGCCTTTTGTGGGCCAGGTCCACGCTGGCGGCGGCTGGGTCGGAACCTTGGGCAGCGATTTCGGGGCGGGCCTGCGGGCTGTCGTGGCTGAACGAGACGTGTAACCAGGCGGCGGCGACAGGCGAATCACCTGCCCCGGATGAATCAGCGACCCACTGCCAAGTCTGTTCCAACGCGCAACGTCCGAAGGATTCTTGCCGTATCGCCACGCGATCGAAAACAGGGTCTCGCCACGGCGAACGATGTGCGTGTCAGGGTCGGCTGAGTAGCGCGGACCCGAACCACAGGCTGCCAGCGTCAGCGTGATGCACGCAACGACCAAGAGCAGATACTGTCGCCATCGGCGCGATGCGAACATCAGCCACGAACCATGAACCAGCCAATCACAATAGCCACGGCGAGCGCCACACCCCAGCCGATCCACTCGACGTATTTCCGGAGTGATGTCTCCAGCTTGTCGCCGCCGAGAACGACCAGGCCCGAAACAAGGAAGAAGCGGGCGCCGCGACCTATCAGAGACGCGAGGAAAAAGGCTGGCAGGTTTAGCGCGGCGACACCGGCCGCGATTGTGAACACCTTGTAGGGAATCGGCGAAAATCCGGCGACGAAAATAACCCAGACACCGTAGTCATCAAACCACTCACGGCTGGTCTGATAGGCGGTCCAGTAATGCGATTGCGCCAGCCATGGCTCGATGAGTTCGAACGCGCCGACGCCAATCCCGTATCCGGCAACGCCACCCAGCACGGAAAAGACCGTCGCGATCGTCGCGTAGCGCCAGGCGCGCGGCCGATCGGCGAGGCACATCGGGGCCAGCATTACATCGACCGGGATCGGGAAGAACGAGGACTCGGCGAAGCTCAATGCGCCGAGATAGCGCTCGGCATGCCGGTGACTCGACCAGATGAGCACACGCTCATACAGCGGCCCGAATACTTTCATTTACCTTGCACCAGGGGGACGAAGCTCACCGCGCTTAACGACACCTCTTCGAAATGATCGTCTTTGCGCGTTACCAGCAGCAGGTCCTGAAAGCCGGTCGGCCCGACCGGTATCACCATGCGACCGCCGGGCGCGAGCTGCTCCAACAGCTTTTCCGGCAGCCTCGGCGCCGCCGCCGTTACGATGATGCCGTCGTACGGCGCGTACTTCGGCCAACCCTCCCAGCCGTCGCCTGGACGAAACTGGACGTTGTAGATGTCGAGCTCGCGCAGTCGTTGCCGCGTCTTCTTCATGAGCTCCGGAATTCGCTCGACCGTGTAAATTTTCTTTACCAGCGGCGCCAGCACCGCAGTCTGGTAACCGCAGCCGGTACCAATCTCGAGGACCGTCTCGCCCTCGAAATCCTCGAGCAGCGCCTCGGTCATGCGCGCCACGACCCACGGCTGGCTGATGGTCTGGCCCAGGCCGATCGGCAGGGCCGTATCTTCATAGGCGCGGCTCGCGAGCGCTTCGTCGACGAACAGATGGCGCGGCACGTTGCGAATCTGATTGAGAACGGCTTCGGACTTTATGCCGTGATCCTTGAGGCGCTGCACGAGCCGGTCGCGCGTGCGCGCCGACGTCATGCCTATCCCCTGCCGCGAATCAATCACGCCGCAGCCACTCGGTCACTTGCGGCAGCGCCTCGTGGCGAGTCAAGTCCACCTTAAGTGGCGTTATTGCGACCGCGCCGTTTTCGAGCGCATCGAAGTCCGTCCCCTCACCGGCATCCTGCCCCGGGCCTGCCGGGCCGACCCAGAAGATTGTCCGACCGTGAGGATCCGTCGATTTAACCACTGGCTCGGACTTGTGCCGGAACCCCAGCCGCGTAACACGCATCCCGGTTAGTTCATCATATGGCCTGTCCGGAACATTGACATTGAAAATGAACTCCGACGGCAGCGGGTCTTTCTCCAGCCGCCGCACCAATTCGGTGGCGACACGCGCGGCAGTATCGAAATGCCGGTGACCGACGAGCGATACGGCAATGGTCGGAAAGCCAAGAAAGCGGCCTTCCATCGCGGCCGCAACCGTGCCCGAATAGATCACGTCGTCACCCAGGTTCGCACCGTGATTGATTCCTGAAACGACCAGGTCCGGCTCTTCTTCCAGAAAACCCGTCAGCGCCAGATGCACGCAGTCAGAGGGCGTGCCGTTGACCCGATAACGGTTTTCAGCAACCCGAGACACGCGCAGCGGGTCGTGCAGAGTCAGGGAGTTGCTCGCCGCGGAGCGATTCCGGTCCGGCGCGACGACCACGACGTCCGCAATTTCGCACAGAGCATCGGTGAGTACGTTGATTCCGGTTGCGAGGTAGCCGTCGTCGTTGCTAACGAGGATTTTCATGTTTGCAGTGAGTACCCAAAGGATTGGCGGCGTGCGACTGGGCTCACTATACTCAATGTTTCCCGCGCACCATAGCCTGAGTACACCGCATTGAGCGATGACGATCCAGAACTGTTCCGCCGCGCGATGTCCGAAGCGAAGCCGCTGCGCAAAGAGAAGCGCGTTGCTCATCCGCAGAAGAAACCGAAACCCAAAGCGCGATTTGCGCGAGCGGATGAGAAAGAGGCGCTGCGCGAAAGCATGCTGGCCGACATCGATACGATGCAGGACGGCAATGCGGACAGCCTGCGCTTTCATCGTGCCTCGGTCGGCCGCCGAACGATGCGCAAACTTGCGCGCGGCCGCTTCAGCGTTCAGGCCGAGATCGATCTGCACGGTATGACCGTTGCGGAAGCCAAGCCGCGACTCTCTGACTTCATCGCTGACTGCGCGAAACAAGGTCTGCTCTGCGTCCGCATTGTTCATGGCAAGGGCCTGGGCTCCGGGCACAAGGGACCGGTACTGAAAAACAGCGTAAACGCCTGGCTACGGAAGTGGAACACGGTACTCGCGTTCGTGTCGGCGAGACAGGTCGATGGCGGTACCGGAGCTATCTACGTTCTCTTGCAGAGAACCCTGAGCCAGTCCACGGTCTCATCGCACGAGGCCTGCGCTCCCGCGCGCTTTACCAGGATACGATTTCGCGCAGAACCGACGTAGCGTACGCTCCTTTGCCTAAACGGAAGTCGAGCCACAGCGCGTCCTCTTCGACCTCCCACTTGAGGTCTTGAACCCGTAGGCGCAGGGGTCGGCTGGCCGCATCGACCTTCGCAGCGATCAGTCCGGTTGCCAGGTCCTCGTGTTTGGAAACAACGTCGGTCTCCAATTCCGCGACAGTTCCGGTTCCCAGCGGCGCATTGCGTCCCCATAGCGTCCCGGACGGGTGTATGTCGAAGCCGGCACAGCGCTGCTCTATCTCGTCCGTGACTTCATCGACGGCGAAAACGCTGCCGGAGCCGTCGAGGTTGGCCAGTTCTCCCGGGAGAATCCTGTCCCAGGTCTCGTCACGCACGCGCGCATCGAGAATGTCGTTGAACAGCAAAGAACGTACGGACGAGATTGCAATGCTGCGCTTATTGCGCGACACGCGGCGGCCATGTAATACCGCGCGACCGAGGTCGACATTGGAACCATCACGACCAAATCGCTGCTCGCCAAAGTAATTCGGAACACCACGTGATTCGATTTGCACCAGTCGCTCGGCGATGTCTTCACGATGTGAGGTGATATCGACGCCGCGCAGGGCAATACGAAATGCGTTGCCACGATGCCCGCCGCGCCGCAGTTTGCGTTGATGCCGGCGGGTCTCGACGACGCGCACGCCGTCAGATTCGAACGCAGCCCAATCGGTCCGCCTGAGCAGATGGACGTCGCACGCTGAACCACTGCCGGGTCACTGCATGGCGGTCCTTGAGCCCGGCGCAACCGACGTCTCGGGGCGAAACGCGGGCATGCTTTGCCAGCTGCTCCGCAACCCAGTGTGTATTGGCCCCGGTCTTTTCTATCCACAACCAGTCGTGCTCACCGTCATCGCTGAATTCGATCTGAATTTGCTCGGTGACGACAAAATCGCTCGGTGTTGCGCGAATCACAGCAGTAATCGGCGTCGGGCCGAGCGCGCGAGCCCAATCCGGGAGCTTTGACAAGAGACTGTTTAGTGCGCCGCGTCAGCGACGGGCACGACCTGGTAGAAGGTCTCTTTGGGGCCGATCATGCCGAGATCGGTGCGCGCACGTTCTTCAGCCGCCTCGGAACTCTTCTTCAGGTTCACAACTTCGGCATCGAGCGCCTGATTCCGTTGCCGCAGTTGCTCATTCTGCGTCCGCTGCTCGGCGGCGGCAGCGCGCAGATCGCGCGTCTTGCCAAAGCCCTCCGCCGAAAACCACAGTTGACTCTGCAGCATTAGCGAAGCAGCGCCCAAAATCACCAGCATCCAGCGAACATTCACGAAACCTGACCCCAATTCGAGCGTTACGGCGCCTTTACGGAGAACGCCTCCCGGGCAGCGTACGTGCTTGTGCCGCCCAATTCCTCTTCGATGCGTAGCAGCTGGTTGTATTTGGCAATGCGATCAGATCGGGACAATGAACCGGTCTTGATTTGCGTTGCCTGCGTGCCAACGGCGATATCAGCAATCGTGCTGTCCGAGGTCTCCCCGGACCGATGCGAGATCACCGCGGAATAGCCCGCGTCTACTGCCATAGTAATTGCATCAAGAGTTTCCGATAAGGTACCGATTTGGTTAGGTTTTATCAAGATAGAATTGGCAATGTTCTCGTTGATGCCACGACTCAGAATTGACGTGTTCGTGACGAAAAGGTCGTCGCCGACCAGCTGGATGCGGTCTCCCAGGCGCTTCGGTGTGCAACTTCCAGCCTGCCCAGTCGCTTTCGTCCATGCCGTCCTCGATCGAAATAATCGGATAGGCATCAGCAAGTTCGGCCAGATACGCGCTAAATCCGGCCGCATCGAAGGTCCTGCCTTCGGACTCGAGGTCGTAAACACCGTCGGCATAGAATTCCGAGGCCGCGACGTCGAGGCCGAGCAAGATGTCCGCTCCTGCCGAAAACCCGGCGTGCTCGATCGCCGTCATAATCGTATCCAGCGCTGCGCGGTTAGACGGCAGATTCGGCGCGAAGCCGCCCTCGTCGCCCACCGCAGTATTCATGCCTTGCTTACGCAACACGCTTTTCAGTGCGTGAAAGATCTCGGCGCCGTAGCGCAGGGCCTCAGCGAAGTTCGGCGCACCGACCGGGAGAATCATGAATTCCTGAATATCGACGCTGTTATCCGCGTGCGCGCCGCCGTTGATGATGTTCATCATCGGCACGGGCATCTCTGTGCTGGCACCAAGATGGCGAAACAGCGACACGCCTTTGGATGCCGCCTCCGCTTTCGCGACACCCAGCGAAATCGCGAGTAACGCGTTGGCGCCGAGGTTGCCCTTGTTGTCGCTGCCGTCGAGGTCGATCATGCACTGGTCAACGGCTCGCTGATCCGCAAATTCCTTACCGAGCAATGCGTCTCGCAGCGGACCGTTGACATTGCGACGGCTTTGCAGAACGCCTTTGCCGAGATAGCGCGACTTGTCGCCGTCTCTTAGCTCGACGGCTTCGCGGGTGCCGGTCGACGCGCCGGACGGCACGGCGGCGCGCGCAGTCGTGCCATCTTCGAGCGTTACGTCGGCCTCAATGGTTGGGTTGCCGCGAGAATCCAGAATCTCGCGGCCTTTTATCGCTTTGATTTTGATCATTGTTCTTCCAGGTAGTCGTGCTTCTTGACTGCCGCGTCGATGGCGACGAGCGTTTCGAGGAGAGATTTCATTTTATCGAGCGGCCATGCGTTCGGGCCATCGCTAAGTGCTTCTTCTGGTTTCGGATGGGTTTCCATGAACAGTCCGGCAATGCCCGCGGCCGTGGCGGCTCTTGCCAGCACGGGAATGAATTCACGTTGCCCGCCGGATGCAGAACCCTTGCCGCCTGGCAGTTGCACTGAATGCGTCGCATCGAAAACGACCGGGCAGCCCGTGCCACGCATAACTGCGAGACTGCGCATATCGGATATGAGGTTGTTATAGCCGAACGAGAAGCCGCGTTCGCAGACCATAATGTCTTCATTGCCCGTTGACTTCGCCTTGTCGACCACGTTCTGCATTTCCCAGGGTGAAAGGAACTGGCCCTTCTTGATGTTCACTGGCTTGCCCGCGCCGGCTGCGCGCAAAATAAAATTCGTTTGCCGGCAAAGAAACGCGGGGGTTTGCAGCACATCGGCAATCTCTGCTACTTCGTCCATCGGCGTGTCTTCATGGACATCAGTCAGGATCGGCACATCGAGCTGACGCTTGACCTCGGAGAGAATGCGCAAGCCCTCTTCCATCCCGGGCCCGCGAAAACTTCCCGCGGAGCTGCGATTGGCCTTGTCAAACGATGACTTGTAAATAAACGGAATTCCAAGAGCACTGCAGATTTCCTTGAGGGCGCCAGCCGTATCGAGCGCCATCGCTTCGCTCTCAACGACGCAGGTGCCCGCAATCAGAAATATCGGCTTGTTGTTGCCCGCATCAAACCCGCACAGCTTCATGCTTCGGCGACCTTGGGTAACTCGCCCTCATGGTGCTTGCGGGCCGCGGAAATGAATCCGCTAAAGAGCGGATGGCCATCTCGCGGGTTGGACGTGAATTCAGGGTGGAACTGACTTCCCAGAAACCACGGATGTCCCGGGATCTCGACCACCTCGACGAGATCATCTACCGACAAGCCCGAAAATCGCAGCCCGGCTTTTTCGAGCTGATCTCGATAATTGTTATTCACCTCATAACGGTGCCGATGGCGCTCCTCGATGGTCGTCTTACCGTAAGTCTTTGCTGCCAGCGAGCCTTTTGTCAGAGTGACCTTTTGCGCACCGAGGCGCATCGTGCCGCCCATGTCCGACTCCTCGTCGCGCAGTTCCACATCGCCGCTCTGCGTCTGCCACTCCGTGATCAGTGCGACCACAGGATGCGGCGTCTTTTTGGTGAACTCCGTACTCATCGCACCCTCCAGACCCGCGAGGTTGCGCGCAGCCTCGATAACGGCCACCTGCATACCGAGGCAAATGCCGAGATATGGGATGCTGTTTTCGCGGGCAAAACGTACGGTCTCGATCTTGCCGTCGATGCCGCGGTCGCCGAAGCCGCCTGGAACGACGATGCCGTCCATACCACGCAGGGAATCGATACCCTGCTCTTCGATGTCACGCGATTCGATGAAGTGAATATTGACCCGCGTGCGCGTGTGAATACCGCCATGCATCAGCGCTTCGACGAGCGAGATGTAGGAATCCTTGAGGTCCATGTACTTGCCGACCATTGCGATATCCACGTCGCTCGTCGGATTCTGCTTCGCCTCCACAATCGCTTCCCATTCGCTGAGATCGGCCTCTGGCAGGTCCAGTCCCAACTGTCGTGCGACAATGTCGTCCAGTCCCTGCTCGTGCATCATCATCGGGATCTTGTACAGATCGTCGGCGTCATAGGCAGAGACGACGGCCTTTTCCTGAACGTTCGTGAACAGCGCGATCTTCTTGCGCTGTTCATCGGGCAGCGGCTGCTCGGAACGGCACACGAGAATGTCAGGTTGTATGCCGATCGAACGCAACTCCTTGACCGAGTGCTGTGTCGGCTTGGTCTTGATCTCGGAAGACGTCGGAATGTACGGGACGAGGGTCAGGTGCACATAAACCACCCGATCATGGCCGAGCTCGATGCCCATCTGGCGTATCGCCTCGAGAAACGGCAGCGACTCGATGTCACCGACCGTACCGCCAATTTCAACCAGGCAAATGTCGGCATCGCCCGCGCCTTTTGCAACGCTTTGTTTGATCTCGTCGGTAATGTGCGGGATGACCTGAACCGTCGCGCCGAGATATTCACCTCTGCGCTCCTTGCCAATGACGCTTTCGTAGATACGGCCAGTCGTGAAATTGCTGTTCCGTCCACCAGTGGCGGTGCGCACGAAGCGCTCGTAATGGCCGAGATCCAGATCCGTCTCGGTGCCGTCATGCGTGACGAACACCTCGCCGTGCTGGAACGGGCTCATCGTGCCGGGATCGACGTTGATATAAGGGTCCAGCTTGATCATGCTGATCGTGAGACCGCGCGCCTCGAGAATAGCACCCAGACACGCAGAAGTGATTCCTTTGCCAAGCGAGGAGACCACGCCGCCGGTAATGAAGACATACGATGTCATATGCGAACCTATGACTGGCGGAAACAACAAAGGGCTGGATTCAAGCACCTAAGATCAGGCTCAGTGCTTTTCTCCAACCCTTGGAAATACGCGCCGTCGTTGGATTAAAGACGGCTTTAAACGTTAACAGAACACCCTTGTGGACACAATGACATTAGTGAAGCGAGGGTCGGTTTCGCCACCGAATTGCGGTGCCCGGTTCACTCGCCGCGCTGGCCGCGATCCACAGGTCCGCAACGGCGACAAGTTCGCCATCTGCATACACTAACGGCAGCTTGTCCCGCATCCACGGAACCACCCCCTCTTCTTGAAGCAGTTTCTTGAGTTTTCGCGTATGTGCTTGACCTAGCGGCTTTATTTCTTCCCCGCCAGACCGATAACGAAGCTCGAGTCCGCGCGTAACGACGGCGTCTGCCAGACCAGATGCGGCGCCCGGCTCGAGATCGAGATCACCAAGCCCTGGCGCCAGAGCAACGCTCTTCGTTGCTGTTCCAAATGCAATGGGGCGCACGGCATCCGTCTCCGCCGCCGTGCCTGCGGCGAGCACGTACACATTGTCCCGGTAGCGGCGAATTTCTGCCCCTGACCATGTCACGATCGGCTGGGCATCGTCGCGAGCCGGAATCAAATCTGTAGTGAAGCTGTGCAATGTCGTTGCCGGTGGTGACGGCAGACCCAACTCACGAACGACGTAGCGCAGGACATTGCGCTGACGCTCCGGCGGCAATTCTTGCAGCCGCTTCAGCGCGAGGCGATCCGGTCGTCCACCCAGTGTCCGGAAGTCGGCGTCGGCAAGTTGGTCAAGCAGCTGTGATGCTTCACCTGCCAGTACTGCACTGCGCTTCAAGCGGCTGGCGACGTCGGGCCAGCGTGCTTCAAGTCGCGGCAGGACTTCGTGACGCAGGTAATTGCGATCAAACTGGCGATCCTCATTTGACGGATCGTCGATCCAGTCCAGCTCGTGCTCAGTCGCATAAACCTGCAGGTCACTCCGTGAGCTGGACAGCAAAGGACGTACCAGCCAGCCGGCAGCCAGCGGTTGTATCTCGCCAATGCCGGCGAGTCCGGCCGGTCCGCTGCCACGCATGAGATTAAGCAACAAAGTCTCGGCCTGATCGTCTTTGTGATGTGCCGAGAGCAACCAGTCGCCAGCGCAAACAAAAGACCGGAACGCATCGTAGCGCGCTCTGCGCGCAGCGCCTTCGGTACCTTCACCGGAATCGACATCGACATCGACCTTAAGGTCAACAAATTCGACCTCGAACGAATCAGCGATTGCCTTGCAGTGCTGGCTCCACGCGGCCGAATCATTGTGAAGTCCATGGTCGATATGCACTGCGGTCAGGGTAGTCTGATGCTCATCACGGGACGCGACCAGCGCGTGCAGCATGACGGTAGAATCGAGGCCACCGCTGTACGCAATGACATAGCGAGTCGGCCGGCCTGCGAGCTCGGCAACCTCGGCGAGCGTGGCAAGCAAATCATTGTGCTTGAACGTCACGCTTCCTTGAATTGACCGAAGCTTGCGAGGCGGCGCTGTCGAATTTCGAGCAGCTGATCGATCGGCAGCTGCTCGAGATCCTCGAGGTTTTTCAGCAGCGCGTTGCGTATGACTTCGGCCGCTTGTGCGGGATTTCGGTGCGCACCACCCAATGGCTCGGGCAGCACTTCGTCAACGAGTCCGAATCCGTTCAGGCTTTCCGCCGTGATGCGCATGGCTTCTGCCGCATCTTGTGCTCTGTCAGCGCTCTTCCACAGAATCGACGCACAACCTTCCGGCGAGATGACAGAGTAGATTCCGTATTGCAGCATGAGCAGTCGATCGCCGACACCGATGGCCAGGGCACCGCCGGAACCGCCCTCACCGATCACGACGCTGATGATCGGCGTCCGGAGGCCCGCCATCATATACAGACTATAAGCAATCGCCTGACTTTGACCACGCTCTTCGGCGCCGACGCCTGGATATGCACCGGGCGTATCGATTAGGGTTACGACAGGCAACGAAAATTTCTCGGCCAGGCGCATCAGACGCTGCGCTTTGCGATATCCCTCGGGTTTCGGCATCCCGTAGTTGCGCCTGACACGCTCTTTGGTGTCGCGGCCTTTTTGATGTCCGATGAACATGACCGCACGCCCGTCGATGCGGCCGACTCCGCCGATAATCGCCGGGTCGTCAGCGTACATTCGATCCCCGTGCAGCTCCTGAAAATCCGGAGCAATCTTCTCGAGGTAATCCAGCGTGTAAGGCCGCATCGGATGACGTGCAACCTGTGCGATCTGCCAGGCACTCAGCTTGGCAAAAATGCTTTTTGTCAGCGCCTCACTTTTGCTCCGAAGGCGCGACACCTCTTCGTTGATATTGATCTCGGAATCGTCACCGACAAAGCGCAACTCCTCGATTTTCGCTTCGAGTTCAGCGATAGGTTGTTCAAACTCAAGGAATTTAAGGTCCATGCGACGTGCCGATCGATGGTCGAAAGATGGACTTTACATGATTTCCCGACTGGGTGCGTAAAGCATGCGGACATTTTTTTGCCCGAGCAACTCGCTCAGTTTGTCGCGCAGTTCGCGGCTCGGGCGCACTGACCATGCGGGCCCAAGATTTAAACGTGCCGAGGCCGTGTCACCGATATACTGGACCGACACGTCGCAGCTGCCTTCGCGGTACGGCAACAACACATCATGCAACCTGACGAGCAGTGTTTCGCCCTGCCCGTTTGGTGCAAGACTCAAGACCATGGATTTCGCCCGGCTTTCAATGACACGATCAATGTGCAGGACCTTTTTGACGTTGACTGTCCAGCTTGCCAGGAAATCGTCGTAGCGCAGCGGGCCGCTGATCACAACGATTTCGTCCTTCACGAGTAAGTGCCGAAACTCCTGGAACGCCTCGCTGAACAGGCTCACCTCCATTCGGGCCGTGTCGTCGTCCAGCGTTACGCTGATGCGATTGCCGCGCTTTCTCAGGTCCGCGACGAGCCCGGCTACGGTTACCTCGCGGCTTGAATGTGCGTAGTTTCTTTCTCCCCGCGACGATTGCGGCGCGGGTTCGCCGACCAGGTCGGCCAGCCTGCCGTCGACGAAGGACATTGCATCGGCGCGCACCGCATCAAACGGATGGCCAGTCAGATACAGACCAAGTGCCTCTTTCTCATTGCTCAGGAAAATCCTCTCCGGCCACTCCGCCAGATCGACCGGTTGCGGCGTGTCGACAATCGCGGCCGTCACTTCGAGACCGAACATGTCGTTCTGACCAGCAGCCGCCGCGCGCGCCTGCTGGTCGGCACTTGCCAGCGCTTCAGGGACCTGGTGCATCAGGCTGCGACGCGACTGGCCAAAAGCATCCAGCGCGCCTGCCTTGATCATGGCTTCGAGAGCGCGCCGATTAAGCTTGTCGTGGTCCACCCGTCGGCAGAATTCAGCGAGGCTGCTGTAGGCTCCGTGCGCCTCGCGCTCGGCGATAACGGACTCCACAGCTCCGCGGCCAACACCTTTGATCGCGCCCAGGCCATAGAGAATCGTAGCCTCGTCCCCGACGCTGAATGCGTACGATGATCGGTTGATGTCCGGCCCGAGCAGCTGCAATGCCTGTTTGCGACAATCGTCCTTGAGCGTGACGAGCCGATCCGTATTGTCCAGATCTGCACTCATCACTGCCGCCATGAACGCCGCCGGGTAATGCGCTTTGAGGTAGGCCGTCTGATACGCAAGTACTGCGTACGCAGCGGAGTGCGATTTGTTGAAACCGTAGGCCGCGAATTTCTCCATCAAATCGAAAATTCGCGTTGCCGTGTGTTGCGCGACTCCACGCTCCGTCGCTCCTGTGACAAATATCTCGCGCTGCCTGGCCATCGCCTCGGGATTTTTCTTACCCATTGCACGGCGCAGCAGATCAGCGCTACCGAGAGTGTAGCCTGCCAGCAGCTGGGCGATCTGCATCACCTGCTCCTGGTAGAGAATGACGCCATAGGTTTCTTCAAGCAGTGGCTTGAGATCCGGATGCAGATAATCGATATCAGCCTTGTTGACCGCGTGCCTGCGCGTAATGAAGTCGTCCACCATGCCTGACTGCAACGGTCCGGGACGAAACAAGGCGACGAGCGCGATCAGATCGTCGAACCGGTCTGGTCGCATACGTTTGATCAGGTCCCTCATGCCGCTCGACTCGAGCTGAAAGACCGCGGCGGTTTGCGTACTGCGCAACAGTTCAAAGGTCTTCGAGTCGTCGATGGGAATCCGATTGATGTCGAACACCGCATCAGGAAACGACTCGTTCACGATCTTCTCGGCCCAATCGATGATGGTCAGCGTCTTCAGGCCAAGGAAATCGAATTTGACAAGACCGATCGCCTCGACGTCGTCCTTATCAAGCTGCGTGATGATATGCGTGCCGCCATCTTCGCAATACAGTGGTGTGAAGTCGGTTAACTTGCCGGGAGCAATCACGACACCGCCGGCGTGTTTGCCAGCATTGCGCACCAGGCCTTCGAGCGATTTGGCGAGATCGATGATTGCAGCGACCTCTTCGTCATCACGGTACATCGTCGCAAGTTCTTCGGACTGCTCCAGCGCCTTGTCGAGCGTGATGCCAAGATCAAACGGCACGAGCTTGGCGATGCGATCGACAAAACCGTACGGTTGACCCAGCACACGGCCGGCGTCTCGTATCACGGCTTTGGCCGCCATCGTGCCAAATGTGATGATCTGCGCGACACGATCGCGTCCGTAGCGTTCGGCCACGTACTCGATGACGCGATCACGCCCCTCCATACAGAAGTCAACGTCAAAATCGGGCATCGATACGCGTTCTGGATTGAGAAATCGCTCGAACAGCAAGTCATGATGCAAAGGATCCAGATCTGTAATTCCCAGAACCCAGGCAACCAGTGAACCGGCACCCGAGCCTCGACCTGGCCCGACCGGGATGTCGTTCTCGCGTGCCCAGCGTATGAAGTCGGCGACAATCAGGAAGTAGCCAGGAAAACCCATGCCACCGATGACGTCGAGTTCTCTTTCGAGTCGCTCGAAATACGGTGCGCTGACAGCGGCGCGCTCGTTCTCGGCGATCCGCTCGACGACGAAGATACGTTCGAGCTGCTGCGTCAGGCCCCGGCGCGCCTCTGCTTCCAGAAACTTTGCCTCCGTCTGGCCGTCCGGCACTGGAAAGGCTGGCAATGCGCTCTCACCAAGTTTCAGTTCCAGGCTGCAGCGTCGCGCAATCTCACGAGCATTCTCGAGCGCTTCGGGCACGTCAGCAAAAATCCCGGCCATTTCCAAAGAGCTGCGCAAGTACTGGTTTTCGCTGTACGCATGCTGTCGCTCGGGATCGGCAAGTCCACGACCTTCGTGAATGCAAACCCGGGCTTCATGGGCATTGAAGTCATCACGGCTGAGAAATCGGACGTCATTGCTCGCTACGACGGCGACGCCGGTCTCATGTGCAAGTGTCAGTGATCCCTGAACAACATCTTCCTCGCCCACACGATTCGTGCGCATGAGTTCGAGGTAGTAGCGGTCGCCGAAAACCTGCTGCCAGCCATCAAGCAGCAGCCTCGCGTCGGTGGCGTGTCCATTGAGAAGCGCATGGCCGACGTCACCTTGCAGACCGCCCGATAGCGCGATAAGTCCTTCGCAACTCGTTCTCGTCAGCCATTCGCGCCGTGCCAATGGTTCACCGCGCACCTGGCCTTCGAGGAACGCCCGCGTCAGCAACTTCGACAGGTTTCGATAGCCAGTGTTGTCCTGGCACAGGAGGATTAGCCTGTTCGGCCGCGTACTGTCATCCTCGTTCACGATGCACAGATCCAGACCGATGATCGGCTTGATGCCGGCTGCGATAGCTTTTTTGTAGAACTTGACCATGCCGAACAGATTGTTCTGGTCGGTCAGTGCGACAGCCGGCATGCGGTCGGACGCGCAGCGATCCATCAGCGCGGCGATTCGCACCGTACTGTCGACGAGCGAATACTCGCTATGCACATGCAAATGGACGAACGGTGCGTCTGTCATCCTGCCAGCCTTACAGGCGCGAAGCTGCGCCGATGCTGTTCGCATGGCCCATGCTGCTGCAAGCGCGCGCGGTGAATTTCTGTGCCGTAGCCTTTGTGTCTCGCGAACTCATAGTGCGGGTATAGCCGGTCCATCCGCACCATGATCTGGTCTCGGGTTGTCTTCGCAATGATGGACGCCGCGCTGATTGCCGGTACCTTCGCGTCGCCGCCAATGATCGCTTCGCCTCTGAGCCGCCTGCCTCCGATGCGAAGATCGGGTAATCGGTTACCGTCCACCTGCACGTGAGCCGGCATGACCGAGAGTCCGAGAATCGCTCGCCGCATCGCGAGCATCGTCGCCGCAAGAATGTTCAGCGCGTCGATTTCCGCGGCGTCGGACCAGGCGACTGACCAGGCTAGCGCATTAGACCGGATATCACTGGCAAGCTCTTCGCGTCGATTCGCGCTGAGTTTCTTGGAATCAGTTAGACCTTGCGGCAAGTGATCCTGGCTCAGAATCACTGCGGCAGCGACAACAGGACCAGCCAGCGGCCCTCGACCGGCTTCGTCGACGCCGGCGACCGGTTCTGTAAATTCAAACAGTCGTGATTGTCGCATCTGAGGCTTCGGGACTACCCGTCTGGTTCTGTCTTGCGAGTTCAATAACGGCTCTTGCAGCGCGCTCATCTGCGCCGAGTGCCAGTTCCGTTCGCAGTGTAGCAAATCGTCTGCTGATCGACTCGCGCCTCGCTGGATCATCAAGCAGTGTCGTGACTGCTTCTGCCATGGCCTCCGGTATGACATCCTGCTGAATGAACTCGGGAATCAACGGTGCTTCGGTCAGCAGATTCGGTATTGTGAAATACTCATTGCGGAGCCCAATCAGGCGGGCAATCACGCCCGATAGTCTGCCAATTGCATAGGCAGCGACGGTTGGCTTGCCGAGAAGTGCCGACTCGAGGGCAGCGGTTCCGGACGCAAGGAAAACGACGTCCGCGGCTGCCATTACATCAATCGAGTCGCCGTCAATCAGGGTAAAGCGCTCGGCAACCCCTGCGGCGGCGAGTTGCGCCTCGAATATTGGCCGCAACTTCGGCGACGCGATCGGCGTAACGAACCGCAACTGATTGTGTTGAGCCGCAAGAATCGCTGCTGCCGCCGCAAACTTCGGCCCCAGCCGAGATACTTCACTGACACGGCTTCCGGGCAGAACGGCAACGAGCAGACCGTCGGTCAAGTCCCAGAGCAGCGCGTTTCGAGATGACGTCGATTTCGGCAGGCAGACTATCGGCTTTCGGATGACCAACGAAGACAGCGTCAACGCCCTGCTCGTCATAGATATCTTTTTCGAATGGCAGGATGCAGAGGACGCGATCCGCTGCCTTGCGAATCGTCTTGATACGTCCGGCGCGCCACACCCAAATTGACGGGCTAACATAGTGCGCGGTTCGGACACCTGATTTTCGCAACGCTTTTTCCAGACCAAGATTGAAGTCCGGGGCATCGATGCCGACGAACACATCCGGCGGCGAGGCGCGCCACCGTCTGACGAGCGAACGACGCAGTTTCAGCAGCCGCGGAATGTGGGTGAGTGGTTCAAGCAAGCCGAAGACCGCAAGTGTCTCGGCGTCCTCCCACGGCTCGCAGCCGGCGGCGACCATGGCCGGTCCGGCCACCCCTTCAAAAGTCGCGTCCGGAACAAGCGATTTGACGGCCTGAATCAAACCAGCCCCCAGCAGGTCGCCGGAGGCCTCACCAGCAACCAGTCCGATGCGCACCGTTCCGGCCTCTAGCGAATCAATCCACGTTCGGCAGAGCGCAGCGATTCGAGAAACAACTCGAGTTCTGCCTGCGTCTTCGAACGTTCGGCAATCTCTTCGATCGCCTCGTTTAATTTCATTCCCTTTCGATAGACCAGCCGGTAGGCATCTTTGATATTGCGGATCTGCTCGGCATTGAAGCCACGGCGCTTCAGGCCTTCGCTATTGATTCCGCGCGGAACGGCCGGAATTCCGGCGGCAGTCGTATAGGCCGGAACGTCCCGGTTAGCGCCCGCGTACATGCCGAGAAACGCGTGAGCACCGAGCTTGCAGAATTGATGGAGGCCAGAAAAGCCGGCCATGATGGCCCAGTCGCCGATATGCACGTGGCCCGCTAATGTCGCATTGTTGGCGAGGATTGTGTTGCTACCTAGCACGCAGTCATGGGCAATGTGCACGTACGCCATTATCCAGTTGTCGTCACCCAGTACGGTTTCGCCTTTGTCCTGCGCGGTCCCGCGGCTAACCGTGCAGAATTCACGAATCGTATTGCGATCGCCGATCCTGAGGACCGTTGGCTCACCGGCGTATTTCTTGTCCTGCGGATCGTCACCTATCGATGCGAACTGATAGATATGATTCTCCGTGCCGATGGTCGTTGGGCCGTTGATAACGACATGGCTGTCAATTCGTGTGCCGGCCCCCACCACGACGTCGTCTCCGATAATCGAGTACGGCCCGATTTCCACGTCGTCAGCGATGAGCGCTGTCTCTGAAACAATTGCTGACGCATGAATCACAACTAGTCTCCGCCCGGCGCGCAAATGATAGTAGCCGAAGCTACGATTTTTTCGTCAACCATTGCCTCGCAGCGATACCACCACATACCGCGTTTTACTTTGTCTGCATGAACCTGAATCCGCAGCTGCTCGCCCGGGACGACGGGACGGCGAAACCTCGCGTCTTCGACACGGGCCAGAAAATACAGTGGGCGCGGATCGAGATCACCATTACTGATATGTGACAGCACGCCGCCGGCTTGAGCCATGGCTTCGATAATGAGCACACCGGGCAAGACCGGATTGCCGGGAAAATGGCCAGCGAAGTGTGGTTCATCGACCGTCACGTTCTTGATGGCCGTGACCGATTCATGCGGCGTGCAAGAAATGACCTCGTCAAGCATCAAGAATGGATCGCGATGCGGCAACAATTCCTTGATAGCGGCCACGTCGAGAGGATAGGAATAGCCAGTCACTTTGCGTCCTTCTCCAGCCTGGCAACTCGCTCTATCAATTTATCAAGCCGGCGAACCTTCGCCACGGTCCGGTTCCAGTCACGGACCGGCTCGATCGGAAAATTGGACGCGTACGCTCCCGGCACGGTGATGCTCTTCGAGATCATGCCTTTGCCATTGACGATTACGTCGTCACAAACTTCGATGTGTCCCGCCATGCCAACCATGCCGGCAAACATGCAACGCTTGCCGACCCGTGCACTCCCGGCAATGGCACATGCGGTCGCCATGGCTGTATGCGCGCCAACAAAAACGTTGTGCCCAATCTGAATCTGATTATCGAGCCTGACACCATCTTCAATAATGGTGTCATCGATTGCACCGCAGTCAATTGTCGTAACTGATCCGACCTCGACGTCGTCGCCAATTCGCACTCCACCAACTTGCGGAACCTTGACCCAGCCCTCGGGCGTCATGGCATTGCCGAATCCATCTGCGCCGACGACCGAACCAGAATGAAAAATACAGCGGTCGCCGATAGTCACATTGCGAACGAACGTCACGTTTGCGTGCAAGCGACAGTTGTCGCCTATCAGGCAGTCCGGCCCAACGACAGTGCCGGGTCCGATACTGGTGTTCTCGCCGATCGATACGCCATCTTCAATCACGGCATTCGCCGCAATGTGCGCCGACTCTGCAATTCTGGCTGTCGAAGCGACAACCGCCGACGGATGCACGCCTGGCTCGTATGTCGGTGCCGGGCAAAGGACTGTTGCTATTCGTGCGTAGCACGAATACGGATTGTCGTTAATCAGCACTGCCGTGGGCGAATCCTCAGCATCGTCCTTGCGCAAGATAACCGCAGCCGCCCTCGTCGAAGACAGCTGCTTCCTGAATTTGGAACTCGATAGAAAGCTCAGAGCACTCGGCCCGGCGTTGGCCAGCGAACCGACTCCGTCGATGGCGATTTTCGGATCACCGATCAGTTCGCAGCCGAATTGCTCTGCCAGTTCTCCGAGGCTGGTCGGCATGCGCCGTGCAACGCCCGGGCTATCGGGCGCCGGTCGCCTGGAAGTTAGCTTCCACGGCGCGTAGTACTTCCTCTGTAATGTTGACAGTGTTGCTGGCGAACAGCACGCCGTCTCCAACAACGAGGTCGTAACCTTCCTGCGCTGCATAATCCTGAACTTCCTTCAGCAATGAGCGCTGCAACAGACCCAGTTCTTCGTTCTGACGAAGATTGAGGTCCTCGCGAAACTCCGTCTGCAAACGAGCAACTTCACGCTGCAGATCGCGCAGATTCTTCTCGGCGTTACGGCGTTCGGTTTCACCCATGACCGCAACGTCCTTTTGCACTTTGGTCGTCATTTCTTCGAATTCTTTTTGCTTTGCCAGAAACTCGCGCTGGCGTGGCGCGAACTCTTCCTGCAGAGCATCCATCGCGGCTTTGGTCTGTGGCGAGCGTTCCATGAGAACCGGAATATTGACTACGCCGATCTTCAACTCCTGTGCGCTGGCTGGCAACGCAAACGCACAAACCAGCGCGATTCCGAAGACCACTTTATATAGTTGCTGCTTAATAAGACTCATAAACGATCCATTCCTTAAAACGCCTGACCAATCGAGAACTGGAATCGTTCCAGCTCATCTCCGTAAAACCTGTCGTTGCCCGTATATTCATTCAGCGGGTAAGCATAGCTGAATCGAAACAACCCCAGCGGTGCCAGCCATTGTACGCCAATACCCACTGACGTACGCAGTTCGTCGAATTCCGGCTCATATTCAACGGGCGACCCGAGCTTGTCGGTAAATGCCACTTCGCCCGTGTTGAACACGTTTCCAATGTCATAAAAGATGCTGGCACGAGCCTGGCTGGACCATTTCTCCGGCAGCGGAAGTATAAGCTCTAGCTGACTCGCAACCAATACGTTGCCGCCATAGGGGTTGCCGAAGCTGTCACGTGGCCCCAGGTATGATTCACGATAACCGCGTACCGAGGTCGGCCCACCGCCATAGAACTGCTTGAATGGCGGGGTCGCCGTCGTAGCGCCCATTCCCTCGGATATTCCAAATTCCGCATTGATTCTTCCGACCCAGCTACCAAACAGCGGGATGTACTTTGTAAAGTTGTACCGCGCCTGGTAGTACTCCACATCGCTGCCGGGCACAGCCATCGCAAAAATCAGTTGTTGGCGGGTGCCGCGGTTCGCAAATAGGGCGCGATTGCGGCTATCAAATGTCCAACCCGCAATCATTTCGATCGTGTCATATTCGGTACCAAAAAACGTAAATCCTGTACCGCTATCCTGTTCGAACGGGTTACCGTTATTCCTGACCCAATCCTGCGCCTGCTGCGTGCTCGATGTCGACGCGAGCAATTCGGCACGCTGATAGTTCAAGCCGAACGACAGCGTTTGAAATTCCGTGATGGGATAACCGTAGTCAACCGTAAGGCCACCACTTGTCGTCGAGAAATCGGATGACCCGGAGGTGAACTGGGTGATATCGCGGTAGTTCACGCTAATCGTGCGGCGAACGCCGTCCATCGTTCGGTAGGGATCCGTATGCGACAGACTGTAAAACTTCTGGAACCTGCCCGAGACCGCCTCCAGTGCGACACGATTTCCGGAGCCCAGGAAGTTGGTGTGCACAATGCTGCCATTGAGCATCAGCTTCTGTGATTCAGAGTAACCGATACCACCACTGAACTGCCCCGGCATGCGGTACTCAAGATCGAAGTCAATATCGACCAGATCCGGACTCCCAGGGACTGGCGTGTTGCTGACTTCAACCTTCTCTATGTAGGGCAACCGCTGCAAACGAACCTTGGAACGATCGACCAATCGGTTGGAAAGATATGCACTTTCCATTTGGCGCATCTCACGACGAAGCACTTCGTCATCGACCTCATTTACACCACTAAAGTTGATGCGACGAACGTAGACGCGACTCTTCGGATCCACAAAAAATGTTATTTCCGCTTCTTTCGTTTCATAGTTCAGCTCAGGGACAGCTTCGATCTCGGCATTCGCATAACCCTGTTCACCCAATCGTAACGACATGAACTCGCTCGACTGCTCCAGCATTCTCTGATTGAACATTGAGCCCGGCTGCACGAGAACCATCGCGCGAAGCAGCGCTTCCGGAACAACCATGTCGCCAACCAGCTTGACGTCGGAGATCGTATACTGGTCGCCTTCATGAATTCCTATCGTTACGAAAATGTCTTTCTTATTCGGCGATATCGCAACTTGTGTCGACTCAACCCGAAAATCGGCGTAGCCGCGGTTCATGTAATACGCGCGCAGCTTCTCGAGGTCGCCTTCCAGCGCTTCTTTGGAATAGCGGTCATCCTGCCGGACCCATGACAGCCAGTTCGCCGTATCGAGCTCAAAGTCGGCACGAATATCCTTCTCTTCGAACGCCTTATTTCCGACCAGGTTTACCTGCCGGATTTTTGCGCGATCACCTTCTTTGACATCGATCCGGACACGAACCGTGTTGTTGGCACTTTCGACTACAGAGGTATCCACCACGACACCATACTTACCGCGGTCGTAGTACTGCTCTCGAAGGAAACCCGAAACTTCATCGAGAACCGACTGATCAAAAGTCTTGCCCTTGGCAAGCCCCACATTGCGCAATGATTCCGTCAGGTCTTCAGTCTTGATATCCTTGTTGCCTTCAATCTCAAAACTTTCAATCGACGGTCGCTCGTGAACTGCGACAATCAGCGTATCGCCATCACGGCGGATTTCGATGTCGTCAAACAGACCTTGACCATAGAGTGCGCGTATCGCTTCCTGAATCCGAACTTGATCGACGGTATCGCCAACGTTGATGGGCAGATAGTTGAAGACCGTACCTTCGGAAATGCGTTGCAACCCTTCGACGCGCATATCGCGCACGACGAAATTGACCTGAGCCAGCGCCGTAAGCGGCAATAGCAGGCACAACGCAACCATTTTCTGGCGATAGTTCATTTTGTATCCGCTCATCCTTATCGGCTAAATGCCGCGCTAACCGAGTATTTTCGCAATGTCGTTATAAAACGCAAAGCTCATCAATAGTATCAACGCGAGTATGCCGAATTGCTGACCCAATATTTGCGATTTCTCGGACAGCGGACTGCCTTTGGCCAACTCGATCGTCTGATAGACAATCTGACCACCGTCCAGCACCGGGACAGGCAGCAGGTTCAGCACACCGAGACTAATACTGACAAGCGCAAGGAATGTCAGGAACTCATTCATACCACGCTGCGCAGAATCGCCGGCGAATTGTGCAATACTAATTGGGCCGCTTATATTTTCTATGGACACATCCCCCGTCACCATGCGTCCGAGCATTCGTAACGTAAACAGTGTCGATGTCCAGGTTCGTTGTGCTGCCTGAGATATCGATTCGATCGGTCCAAACTTGCGCAGGTAGAAATACGCGCCGACGTCGTTTGACCCTCTTACGCCAAGGAGACCGCGAACCTCGCCGTCGACCTCCTGCTCGCCGATCACGACATCCACGGCATAGCTCCGCCCATTTCGCGCGTAGTCAACCGCAACGTTTGCGCCAGCTCTGACCGAGACGACGCTGACGAGATCGCCATAATTCTTAATAGGCTCGCCGTCCACCGCCGTGATTCGATCACCGACGGCGAGCCCGGCACCGGCTGCCGCGCCGTCTTCGACCAATTCGCCGATAATGGCCGGCGGCTGCCAAGGCTCGAAGCCGAGGCCTTCAAAAAGCATGTTCGGTTCAGTCAGCCGCGCGGAGTCCTCTCCAACATTGATCGTTGTTTGCCGCTGCTTGCCCGAATCAGTTTCCAGCGTCAACGGCACGCGGCCATCGGAGACCAGCTGATCGAATATATTGACCAGCGCCGACTCCCAGTCAGCTGTTTCAACGTCACCGACCGCGACGATCTTGTCGCCGAATTCGAGGCCAGCCTGTGCAGCGTAGGAATCGGGCGCGACATCACCGACGGCCGGCTGCAGCGTCGGAATACCATTCAGAAACAAGATCCAATACGCACAGATTGCGAACAGGAAGTTAAACATTGGTCCCGCGAGCAGCACCGCAATGCGGGCCGGAATCGGGCGCTGGTTGAAGGCGCGGCCCTCGTCCTCCGGGTCGATCGGCCCTTCGCGGCCATCGAGAAATCTTACGTAGCCACCCAGTGGAATCGCCGAAATGCAGTATTCGGTTCGGTCCGCCCCGCGCACCCAGGTGATCAGCGGCTTGCCGAAGCCGATGGAGAACCTAAGCACCTTCATTCCGGCCCAGCGGCCAACAATGTAATGCCCATACTCGTGCACGGCGACGAGAACGCTAATCGCGACAATGAAAGCCAGCAGACTGGTCAGTGCATCACCCATGGACAGCCATTACCCCTCGCGCGTTCCGCAGTGCATAGTCTTGACGCCCGGCAATTCGCACTCGCAAATTGCCCCTTGCATATTGTTGACTGGCACTGGCCGCAGCAGTTCCCATAAGCATGCGGCGCCATGAGTGAATGCTGACTGAACGGCCCGTCATAACAGCCCAACCCAGCCAATACCCAGCGCAAATAGCGGTGCAGCGGCCGCCACGCTATCGATCCGGTCAAGCACGCCACCATGCCCGGGAAACAGACTGCCGCTGTCTTTCAGCCCCGCGGTGCGTTTGAACATGCTGACCGTAAGATCCCCAACGACCGACAGACACGCAACGGCCAGGCAAAAAGGCACAAATACGGCAAGATCTGTCTCCACCCAAAGCGACCAGAGCAAGGTCAACAGCACCACGGCGACAAGTCCGCCAATCACGCCTTCCCAGGTTTTTCCCGGGCTTATTTTTGGAGCGAGCTTCACACGGCCCATCATCTTGCCAGCAAAAAATGCGCCGCTGTCCGCAACCCAGACGATCAGCAGCGCGAACAGCAGAATCGTTGGATCGGCATCGTAGAGTACGATCAACGCGAGATACAGCGGCACGAGTACAAGTGCGCCGACGATCCAGCGGACGATGCCGGGAATCGGGGTCGGGAAGGCAAATGTCCAGACCAACGCGATACACCACCAGACCATTGACGCCTTGAGGATCAGTTCAACATCGACGGCAAGGAATGTGACAACGGCCAAAGCAACACCGATCGCAAGCAGAAATACTATCCGTCCTGTGTTTCCGGACAGCTCAAGAAAAGCCGACCATTCCCAGGCACCGGCCATCATTGCAACAAAAAATACGGCATGTGCGACGGTCCCGGGTACCGCGAAAAGTACGAGCATTAACGCCAGCAGTGCAATAACGGCGGTGATTACTCGCTGTTTCATGAACTCAATGCCTCGACTTGCTCTCCCGTGTGCCCGTAGCGGCGTTGACGCATGGCGTAGAACTCAAGCGCCGAGTCGAACTGCTGCTCGCCGAAATCCGGCCACAGCGTGTCGCAGAACCAGAGCTCCGCGTACGCCAGATTCCATAGCAGGAAATTGCTGATGCGTTGTTCTCCGCCAGTCCGAATCAACAGGTCGGGATCCGGCAAATCACCGAGCTGCAGACGAGACGCAATCGCCGCATCGTCAATGTCGTCCGCCGTCATCTCGCCGTGAGCCAACTCGCCGGATATCTTGCGCACTGCCTGGACGATATCCCAGCGACCACCATACGCAACCGCGATCAACAGGCGCAGACCCGTGTTATCGATCGTTTGCTTTTCAGCGGCAACTATCATGTCAATTAGCCTGGGCTGTAGCTGCTCGCGTTCGCCAATGAACTCAAGCCTTACATTATTACGATGCAGTTCGTCGACTTCTCGTTGCAAAGCCTCGATAAACAGTGCCATGAGCATGCTGACCTCCTCACGAGGCCTCGACCAGTTCTCACTGCTGAAGGCAAACAGTGTCAGGTACTGAACACCGCGTTGCGCTGCCAGTTCAACAGTTTTTCGCACGGCGCCAACGCCCGACCGGTGCCCGGCGTGGCGTGGCAGCGCCCGCTTTCTGGCCCAGCGGCCGTTGCCGTCCATAATGACGGCAACGTGTTGCGGAATATTCTCGTTTGAGGCCATCGAAATTTGTGAGGATCTGCGTCAAATCCTCTCTAGATTTCCATCAATTCGCTTTCTTTGTCGGCGAGGAGTTCGTCGACTTCGGCAATATACTTGTCAGTAATCGCCTGAATCTGATCTTCAGAGCGATGCTCTTCATCCTCGCCTATCATTTTCTCCTTGAGCAAATCTTTGACATCGTGAATTGCGTCGCGGCGGATGTTCCTTACAGCGATCCGCCCGCCTTCGGCTTCGTGCCGTACGACACGAATCATGTCCTTTCTGCGCTCTTCGGTCAGTGCCGGCAGGGGCACACGTATCACGGTGCCCGCTGATTGGGGGTTCAATCCAAGGTCCGAACCCATAATGGCCTTCTCTATGACAGAGACCATCTCTTTCTCCCAAGGCGTGATGGTCAGCGTGCGCGAATCCTCGACCCCGACATTGGAAACCTGATTCAACGGCACCTGGGAGCCATAATATTCGACGGTAATGTGGTCAAGCAGGCTCGTATGAGCGCGTCCGGTGCGTATCTTGGTCAGTTCCGTCCGGAGCGATGCGACGCTTTTGGCCATCCTCTCGCCTGCATCTTTCATTATTTCGTCCAACACGATCTATACCCTCTAATCAATTAAGCCTGCGCAGCCGCTAGGCTGTCACCAGCGTGCCAATATCTTCACCGGCTATCGCATGCACTAGCGCATTAGCACGGGTCAGGTCGAAAACTCGCAGCGGCAAATCATTGTCACGACACATCACAACAGCGGTCGCATCCATCACTGATAATTTGTCAGCCAGAACTTTGTCGAATGACACGGTCTCGTAGCGCTTTGCCTCGGGATGTTTGACCGGATCAGCATCATAAACGCCGTCCACTTTGGTCGCCTTGAGCAAAACATCAGCGCCGATTTCGATAGCGCGCAGGCTCGCTGCCGTGTCGGTTGTGAAGAACGGATTTCCCGTCCCTGCAGCTAGAATAACGACACGGCCTTTCTCCAGATGCCGAATTGCGCGGCGGCGAATATAGTCCTCACAGACTTCGTGAACCTGCAATGCGGACATGACGCGCGCGAAGACACCGCGTGCCTCCAGTGCGTCCTGAATAGCCAACGCATTCATCACGGTGGCCAGCATACCCATGTAGTCGCCGGTCACGCGATCCATACCGGCGCGCGCCAGTCCTGCCCCGCGAAAAATGTTGCCGCCGCCGATGACGATGGCAATTTCCACACCGCTTTCTCGCGCGGTCGCGATCTCTGCGGCCATGCGCTGGATTACGGCCGGCTCGATGCCGTAGTCGAGTTCACCCATTAACGCCTCGCCACTGAGCTTAAGCAAAACGCGACGGTATTGAAGCGGAGAGTCACTCATTTGCAGGCCTTGTTGTTGTGTGCGCCAAGGGTCCGCCCGATCGCTGATGCTGCGGTTTCTGGGCGGTCGTTGATTCTAACGTATTCGCAACACCTGGTCTTTATTGAATCAAAGGGTTAAGAGCTATCCTTCAACTGGCACCTTTAACCTGTGCCATAACTTCCTCAGCGAAATTATCTTCTTTTTTCTCGATGCCTTCGCCGACTTCGAAGCGGACAAACTCCGTCACCTTTGCCTTTGCACCCTGCAGCAGTTTGCCAACGGTCACGTCCGGATCCTTGACGAACGGCTGACCAAGCAGAGTGATCTCCTTGAGATACTTGTTGATGCGGCCGGTAACCATTTTTTCAATAATCTCGGCGGGCTTGCCCGAGTCCTGCGCCTGCTCGGTCAGAATACGACGCTCGCTCTCGAGCGTTTCGGCCGGAACACCGGACTCATCGATGCACATGGGGTTGCTCGCGGTGACATGCATCGCAAGGTCCCGGGCGAGTTCTTCGTCGCCGCCGTCAAGTGCTACGATCGCGCCGATACGCGCACCGTGCGTATAACTTGCCATGATGTCATTCGAGGCAATCGACTGAATACGCCGCACGCCGATATTTTCGCCGACCTTGGTGATCAACGCGGTGCGTGCTTCCTCGATGCTTCTGCCGTCTGCGAGCTTGACGCTTGCAAATGGCCCGACATCGGTCGTGCCGGAACTCAGAGCTGCTGCCGCAACCGCCTCGGCAAAAGCAATGAAATTCTCGTCTTTCGCAACAAAGTCCGTCTCGGAGTTAACTTCGACAATAACCGCGTTGCCCCCGTTTTGTGCGATGACGACACGACCGTCCGCGGCGACCCGGCTGGCCTTCTTGTCAGCCTTGGCCTGCCCTGACTTGCGCAGCACTTCGACAGCCGCGTCAAGATCCCCATCGGTTTCGACGAGTGCTTTTTTGCACTCCATCATGCCAGCGCCGGTGCGCTCGCGTAATTCCTTGACCATCGATGCAGTAATCGACATCTCTTCTACCTCTTAGTCTTTGTCGTCAGCTTTCTTTGCAGCCTTCTTCGCGGTCTTTTTGGCGGCCTTCTTGGCTGCTTTTTTCGCGGTCTTCTTGGCTGCTTTTTTCGCGGTCTTCTTGGCCGCCTTCTTCTTGGCAGGCTTAGCGGCTAGCGCTTCCTCGGCGACGGGCTCATCGGCCTTCGCCTCTGCTTTGGCGGCTTCTTTGGGTGCAGCTGCCGGCGGCTCCGCGACGGTCTCTTCAGCGACCTCGGCAGCCTCGGTTCCGACCGGCTCTGCCGCCTTCGGCTGCTCGGCTGGCTTCTCCTCGGCCGTCGCCGGCGCATCCGCGTGCTCGTCTGCGACGTCGGCCTTCGGAACAAGCGCCTTCTTCACGGGCGCCTTTTTCTTAACGGCCGTCTTCTTACCCGCCTTTTTCTTTCGGCCCGTCGACTTCTTGACGTTGCCTTCCGCATCGAGCTCAACGAATTCGTCCTCACCGAGTGCGACTTCCGGCAGCGATGCCTTCCCGTCGAGTACCGCGTCGGCAATCATTCCCGAATACAGTTCGATAGCCCGCATGGCATCGTCGTTGCCAGGGATGACATAGTCGACACCGTCGGGCGAACAGTTGGTGTCGACGATGGCGACAACCGGTATACCGAGCTTGCGTGCTTCGCGCACCGCGATGTCTTCGTGATCAACGTCGACGACAAACAGCACATCCGGCAAACGTGTCAATTCCTTGATTCCGCCGAGGCTGCGTTCGAGTTTTTCCTGCTCGCGGGTGAGGCCCAGGACCTCTTTCTTGGTAAGGCCTTCGAAGCCACCCTCTTCGGCCATCTGTTCGAGCGTCATGAGACGCTTCACCGACTGGCGAATCGTCTTGTAGTTCGTGAGCATGCCACCAAGCCAGCGGTAGCTGACGAACGGCATTTCGGCTCGGGCTGCATGTGTTCGCACCGACTCACGCGCCGCGCGCTTGGTGCCAACGAACAGCACTTTGCCGCCATCGGCAACGGTCGCTTTGACGAACGCGCAGGCCTCGCGAGCCAGGGGCAGGCTCTTCTCGAGATTGATGATGTGGATCTTGTTTCGCTCGCCGAAGATGTAGGGTGCCATCTTCGGGTTCCAGTAGCGGGTCTGATGACCAAAATGCACGCCAGCCTCTAGCATCTGGCGCATGGAAACGTCTGCCATGTAAATTCTCCGGGTTAGGCCTCCGTATACCCCATCTCGCAACCCCTTTTCAGGTGGGGCACCCAGCATGATGTGTCGGTATACGTGTGGATTAATTGCCTCTAGGGCGCGCGCTTTATACCATAGCCGGTCGCGGCCAACAACGCGGAATTTAGAGTAATTTCGCGGAATCTGGCCTAAGCCCCCAAAACCTCCGATATTCGATGACTGTAACGATTAAAACTGCTGCTGAGCAGGACAAGATGCGGGTTGCCGGCCGCCTGGCGGCGGACGTGCTGGACATGATTGGCGAGCATGTGCGGCCAGGCGTGACGACCGATGAAATCAACAGTATCTGCCACAAATACATCACCGAGGTTCAGGACGCGATACCGGCCCCTCTCAACTATCGGGGCTTCCCGAAATCGGTGTGCACGTCCGTCAACCACGTTGTCTGCCACGGCATTCCTGGCGAGCGCAAACTCAAGTCGGGCGATGCGGTCAATATTGACGTTACGGTCATCAAAGACGGTTTTCACGGCGATACCAGTCGCATGTTCTTCGTCGGCAAGCCCGGGGTGCAGGCGCAGCGCCTCGCGCAGGTGGCCTTTGACGGCATGTGGCTTGGCATCAATGAACTCGCGGCTGGCAAACATCTCGGAGACGTTGGCGCAGCCATCCAGACCTATGTGGAGAAGCACCGTTTTTCCATCGTGCGCGAGTACTGCGGGCACGGCATTGGTCGCGGCTTCCACGAGGAGCCGCAGGTGCTGCACTATGGTAGCCGCGGCACCGGGCTCAAGCTCAAAGCCGGCATGACGCTGACCGTAGAGCCGATGGTCAACGCAGGCAGGCCCGGCGTCAAACTCCTGCCTGATGGCTGGACCGTCGTCACGAAGGATCACAGCCTGTCGGCGCAATGGGAGCACACCGTACTTGTCACCGAGAATGGCTACGAAGTTCTCACGCTGGGCGCTGCCCGTGATAACTAGGTTATCTACCAATTAAACAATGACTTACACGTCTATTGAGTGGGCCGAGTCGTTCACCGACGACGAGGCCCTGGGCATTCTTCGAGAAGCGCTCGCTCACGATTTGCCAGGCTCCAGCCGTGCCGGGCTGCAGGCCGCGAGTGAAAACCTCAAACAGCGATTTCTCGACGGCGAATCCGTTGTGTCGCTGGTGCATCTGCGAGCGAGGCTCGTCGACGATTTGCTCATTCACCTCTGGCATAGATATGCCGGCGACTGTGCGCAAGTCGCGGCGCTGGTCGCGGTTGGCGGCTACGGTCGGGCCGAGCTTCATCCGTCATCGGATGTCGACATCATGCTGTTAGTTGCCGACGACCTGCCAGCGAGCAGCGAGAGCCAGCTTTCAGACTTCGTGACAGCGCTGTGGGACGTCGGCCTCGAGATCGGCCACAGCGTGCGCACAGTGGCCCAGTGCTTCGAAGAAGCAAAGAGAGACCTGACTGTTGCAACCACATTACTCGAATCGCGCAAGCTGATCGGTCCGGACGCGTTATACGAGCAAATGCAGGCAGCTGTCGCGGCCGACAAGGTGTGGCCACCGACCGAGTACTTTGTCGAAAAACGCAAGGAGCAAATCGCCCGTCACCATCGATACGGCGACACAGCGTACAACCTCGAGCCCAACGTAAAAGGCAGTCCAGGTGGCCTGCGCGATATCCAGATGATCGGCTGGGTCGCAAAACGCCATTTCGGTGTCGAGACCTTTGATGAACTCGTTGCGCATAAATTCCTGACGCCCGGACAGGTGCAGCGGCTGCATGACGGCCAGGAATTTCTTTGGCGCGTACGCTTTGGCCTGCATATTCTGACCGGGCGGCGCGAAGACCGGATTCTGTTCGATCATCAGATCAAGCTCGCAGAGATGCTCGGTTATGAGGATGCGACCTATACGCTTGCCGTCGAGCAGCTCATGCAGCGCTACTACCGCACGGTGATGGAGCTTAGCCGCGTCAACGAGATGCTCCTGCAGCTGTTCGAGGAGGCGATCCTGATGGATCCCGACGCTCCTCCCGAGCCGCTCAACAAACGTTTTCAGGTCAAAAACGGGTTCTTGCAAACCGTCAATAACCGCGTATTTGCCCGGGACCCATCGGCGTTACTCGAACTGTTTCTGTTGTTGCAGCAGAATCCGGAAATTCGCGGCGTGAGTGCCTACACAATCGGCCTGATCAAGCGAAGCCTGCACCTGATCGATGAGGAGTTTCGCCAGAATCCGCGCAATCACCGTCTGTTCCTGTCAATCCTGCGCGCTCCGGAGGGGGTGACCCACGAACTCCGGCGCATGAATCTCTACGGCGTACTGGGCCTCTACATTCCGTCGTTTGGTCGTATTGTCGGCCGCATGCAGTACGACTTGTTTCACGCCTACACCGTCGACGAACACACGCTCTTCGTCGTCAGCAATCTGCGACGATTCGCGTTGTCGCGATTCGATCACGAATACCCGCATTGCAGCCGCGTTATGCAGGAATTTGAGAAGCCTGAAATTGCCTACCTGAGCGGCCTGTTTCACGACATCGCCAAAGGCCGTGGCGGCGACCATTCCGAACTCGGTGCGGTCGATGCTGAATCATTTTGTCTCGAGCACGGCCTCAGTAAATACGAGGCGCGCATGGTTGCCTGGCTCGTTCGCCATCACCTCATTCTTTCGACCACTGCGCAGAAAAAGGACATTGGCGACCCAGATGTGGTCAACGAGTTCGCATCGCTGGTGCGCGACCCGCTACACCTCGACTACCTCTATGTCCTGACGATTGCGGATGTGCGCGGTACGAATCCGAAGCTCTGGAATTCCTGGAAAGCCACATTGTTTCGCGATCTGTATGAACTCACGCATCGTGCACTGCGGCACGGGCTCGAAAATCCGATCGACGGTGAGCAGCTTATCCTCGAAAAACAGTCGCAGGCACGCGAGATGCTGCAAGCAAAGAATATCGGCGACGATCGCATCGATGCTGTGTGGCGCCTGTTGGACGACACGTATTTTCTGCGCCATCGTTCCGATGAAATCGTCTGGCACACGGAATGGCTTGCTGATTCGGATACCGAGTCCGGGGTCGGCTTGCTCGACGTTCGGCGCCAGGCAAAAGGAGACGGCATAGAGGCGGTCATCTACACGCCACAAACGCGGCGTACATTTGCGCATGCGACTGCAATCCTCGATGAACTTGGCATGACAATCGTAGATGCGCGGATTGTGCCGATCGAGAACGGTTGCAGTATTGACACATTCATATTTATGGAACTTGACAAGCGCATCGATATTGACGAAGCAAGATTAAGCAAGATTCGGCGCTCTTTGACCCGCGTGCTTACCGCGAGTGACGACAGTGTCGCGCGGGTCACGCGCGCGGCGCCGCGCCAGGTGCGCGTATTCAAGACGAAAACCCGCGTCGATTTTACGCAAAATACGACGGATGGCAGCACCATCATGGAGTTGGTAGCTGCCGATCGTCCGGGGCTCCTGAGTAAGATCGGTCAGGCATTTATCGCGCAGGACGTAGATATCGCGGCGGCCAAAATCATGACGATTGGCGAGCGCGCGGAAGATGTCTTCTACATCAGCGATATTCGCGGTTTGCCGTTAGGTGAAGAAGTCAGGGAAAAATTACGCCACGAACTGATCGCCAAATTAGATGATAATAGCCCTGCAACCTAGGCGAACCACGAATCACGAATCACGAATCACGGAAATTAGCATGCAAGACCTGATTGAGATCATTGAACGCGGATTCGATCAAAGCGGCCGCATGGAAGACGCAGCCGATCACGAGAGGCTTACCGGTGCTGTGCAGCAGGCTATCGCTTTGCTCGATAGCGGAGAAGCACGCGTTGCCGAGAAGATCGATGGCGACTGGCATGTCAATCAGTGGCTCAAAAAGGCTGTCCTGCTTAGCTTCCGGCTCGCAGACAACGGTGTTATCGAAGGTGCACACAGCAAATTCTACGACAAGGTGCCGATGAAGTACGCCGACTATTCGGCGGAGGACTTCAAACGGGACGGTGTTCGAGTCGTCCCCGATGCGATCGTCCGTCGCGGCGCGTTCGTTGCTTCGGACGTCGTGCTGATGCCTAGCTACGTCAACGTCGGCGCATTCGTCGAGTCGGGGACCATGGTCGACACCTGGGCCACTGTGGGTAGCTGCGCTCAGATTGGCAGGAATGTGCATTTGTCAGGCGGTGTTGGTATTGGCGGGGTGCTCGAGCCCGTGCAGGCCGGACCGACGATAATTGAGGACGACTGCTTTATCGGCGCTCGATCGGAAATCGTCGAGGGTGTCATTGTCGAACATGGGTCGGTTGTATCGATGGGCGTCTACATTGGTCAGAGTACCCGCATCTACGATCGGCAAACGGAGAAGATTTCCTATGGACGAATTCCGGCCGGGTCGGTCGTCGTTCCGGGCAACCTGCCCTCTGCTGACGGCAAGTATTCACTTTACTGTGCCGTTATCGTAAAACATGTTGATGAAAAGACTCGCTCGAAGACGAGTTTGAATGATTTGTTGCGCAACACGGATTGACGAGGCGAACACGTGCTAACGGTCTATGGCATCAGAAGCTGCGACACTTGCAGAAAAGCGAGGAAGTACCTCGACGCGCACAATATCGAGCACAGGTTTCACGACCTGCGCGAGGACGGTCTGGACATTCAGACGCTCGAACGCTGGACACAACGTTTAGGCTGGGAGAAGCTGCTGAACAAGCAGAGCCTGACGTGGCGCAAAATCCCCGAGGTCGATCGCAACGATATGACACGTGACAAAGCGCTTGCGGCGATGATCGACAGCCCAACGCTGGTCAAGCGCCCGGTGCTCGAAGCCGACAACTTCATCGCGGTAGGCTTTTCGGAGAAGCGCTTCGGTTCCGAACTTCTGTGGACGAAGACTGACGATTGCTAGAGGAAGCGCGCATAGCGAGCCCGTCGGTGGCATGCGGACTTACCCGATGCGATCCGGTTATGTAGTCTTCGGTGAGCTTGTGCTGCGGATTCGTGAACATCCTGTCGGTTTCGTCGACCTCGATCAGCAAACCGAGGTGAAAGTACGCAACTCGTTTTGATACACGTGCTGCCTGCTGCATCGAATGCGTGACGATGACGATCGCATAGTCCTCTGACAGCTCGTCCATCAGGTCCTCGATGCGCGCGGTTGCTATGGGATCGAGCGCCGAACACGGCTCGTCCATCAAAATAACTTCGGGATTGACGGCAATCGTTCGTGCGATACAGAGTCGCTGCTGCTGGCCGCCCGACAATCCGGTGCCGGGCTCTTCCAGCCGGTCTTTTACTTCTTTCAGTAATCCCGCCCTTTCGAGACTCGTGTGCACGATGTCATCAAGTTCGGCACGGTCAGTGGCCAGGCCATGTATGCGCGGGCCGTAGGCGACATTGTCGTAAATGCTCTTAGGAAACGGATTCGGCTTCTGGAATACCATGCCGACACGCGCACGAAGCGCCACTGGATCGAGATCTTTTCCGTAGATATCCTGCCCGCCGAGTGTAATCTCCCCGGTAACCCGGGCAGACTCGATCGTATCGTTCATACGATTCAGGCAACGCAGAAATGTCGACTTGCCGCAACCGGATGGCCCGATCAGCGCAATGACCTCTTTCTTGCTTATCTCGAGCGTGACGTTCTTGATCGCATGATTGTCGCCATAGTGAACATTGACGTTCTCAGCGATGACATACGGATTCTCGCAACGGAAGTCACCGATCGTCTGGCCCACGTCGGTAAGCTGATTGACGACAGGTTCGGGATACTCACGATTCGCGCCATGCTCTGGCGTCGGCATTTCCGCGACGCCGGGCCCGGCACTACCCGGCAGTTGATCATCAGACACGTTTGCTTCCGTCATTTGAGCCATTGTCATACAGCTATCCTTCGACCTCAATCGAGATCACCACTTCTTTTCCATTCGTTTCCGAATTATTACGGCGGTCAGGTTCATCAACAGCAAAAAACCGAGCAGCACGACAATCGCCGCAGACGTCCGTTCTGCGAAGGCGCGTTCCGGACTATCGGCCCACAAGTAGATCTGCACCGGCAGGGCTGTCGCGGGATCAGAAAATCCGCCCGGAACGTCGACGATGAACGCAACCATGCCAATCATCAACAGTGGTGCCGACTCACCCAGCGCCCGGCTCATGCCGATAATCGTGCCGGTGAGCATGCCCGGCAGGGCCAGCGGCATCACGTGATGAAACACCACCTGCATTTTCGATGCACCAAGCCCGAGCGCCGCCTCCCTGATCGAGGGCGGCACGGCTTTGATTGCAGCGCGCGACGCGATGATGATCACAGGTAACGTCAATAACGAGAGCACGAGGCCGCCGACAAGTGGCGCAGATCGGGGGATCCCCACCCAGTTGATGAACACGGCAAGTCCCAACAGGCCGAAGACTATGGAAGGAACCGCGGCGAGATTATTGATGTTCACCTCGATCAGATCGGACCAGCGACTCCGCGGAGCGAATTCCTCTAGGTATATCGCCGCGGCGACGCCAATTGGAAAAGCGAGCAGGACCGTAACGATCAGCATGTAGAAAGAGCCCATCAGGGCACCCTTGATGCCGGCAAGTTCAGGTTCGCGCGAGTCTCCGTTCGAAAACAGCGCGTAGTTGAACCTGGTTTCGAGGCGGCCCGCATCCTGCAATTTCCGAATCCATGACAATTGCCTGTCGGACAGCGGTCGCAGCGCCTCGTCGAGAGAGGCGTCGATATTGCCTTTAACATACATATCGACGACTGACGATGCGGGCACCCAAAGCGACTCTCGGGCGCCGAGCAGTTCAGGATCGGCTTCGATCATGTCCTGCATTTGATAGCCGGCGCCGATACTAACGAGCTTGTTCAACTCGCGTCGCTCGCTCCGTCCGGAGACGCCAGGAAATTCCGACCGCATCGCGCTTCGCACAAGGCCATCGAAGTCCGCATAGGTCAGATCCCATTCTCCGCCGGGCGCGATAACGTTCTCGCTGAATTCGACATCCAGCTTGACAAAGGTCTGTACAAACGCGGTCGAACTCTTCACAAACAGGTCGGCAAAGAAGACGCCCAGGAAGACGATGCCGACTGTGGTTGCGAGCATTCCCGACAGCTGAAAAAGGAATTCGCGACGCCGCCTTCGGGGCAGACCGGCTTCCACTTTGCGACGTGTAATCTGAGACGATTCCATGGATTCAGCTCTAAGGGCTAGTCGTACTGTTCGCGGTATTTGCGCACGAATTGAAGACCAACGACGTTCAAACACAGCGTGACGACGAAGAGCATCAGGCCCAATGCGAATGCCGCCAGCGTCTTCGCACTGTCGAACTCCTGGTCGCCTACCAGCAGTGTAACGATCTGCACCGTCACGGTTGTCACTGCCTCAAACGGGTTGGCTGTCAGGTTCGCAGCAAGTCCCGCTGCCATGACGACAATCATCGTCTCACCGATCGCGCGCGATACGGCCAGCAGAATGCCACCGACGATGCCTGGCAGTGCCGCCGGAAGTATGACCCGGGTCATGGTTTCGGATCGGGTCGAGCCCAGTCCGAGGGCCCCGTCGCGCATTGCAACCGGAACCGCATTGATTGCATCGTCGGCGAGCGACGAAACGAGCGGGATGATCATGATCCCCATGACGAGTCCGGCCGCCAGCGCACTTTCTGATGCAACGTCGATGCCGAGAGATTCCCCTGTGCGTCGCACCCAGGGCGCCACGGTCAAGGCGGCGAAAAACCCGTAAACAACCGTCGGAATACCCGCCAGCACCTCGAGCAGTGGCTTGGCGACGTCCCGGATTCTCTGTGACGAGTACTCGGCCAGGAAGATGGCGGTCATTAGCCCGACCGGGACCGCGACGAACATCGCGATGGCCGTAATCAACATCGTGCCGGTAAAAAGCGGCACAGCACCGAAGCTTCCCGATGAGCCGACCTGGTCGGCGCGAATCGCCGTCTGCGGGCTCCAGTTCAGGCCGAACAAAAACTCGGTGGCCGGTACCTTCTGAAAAAAGCGAATCGCTTCGAACAGGACCGAGAGCACGATTCCTATTGTCGTGAATATCGCGATGCTGGACGCGGCGATCAGCCCCAGCAGAATGATCTGCTCCACCCGATTCCGCGCCCTGAGGTCCGGCCGAATGCGTCGCCAGGCGATGGTGCCGCCCAGCCCGCCGAGTCCCAGTGCAAGCGTCGCGAGTATGCGGCGACTGGTGGCCGTGTATTCGAGAAAACGCGCGGCTGCATCGCGGAGAACTATATCGGATTCACCGCTGATGGCATCGCCGGCAGCGAGATTCTGGATATTGTTCACGAACAGGTTGAGTTCGCCCGCCGACAAGGATTGGTACGTTTCGGGCAATCCCCGAACGACAAGCGCCACGATAACCGTCGGCTCGAGGAACATCCAAAGCAGCAGCACGCCGAGTGCCGGCAACAGCAACCAGATCGCGGTGAAGTAGCCATAGTAGCCCGGCAGAGAATGCAGGACCGAACCTTGCCGTGGACCGCCCACGAGAGCTACCGAGCGACGGCGCCCCACATAGAAGGCGACAACCGACATCGCAGCGAGTATCAGTATCAGCGTCGTACTTTGCACGTTAGTTCGCGGCTCCCGATTTACACGAAACAGCGGCGGTCAGGTGAGGACCGCCGCGGTCTGTCACTTGCGCCGTGGGTTACTGGCTCGCCATTGACAGCGGCGTCAGATCACGAACATTGGCGGCAATTTGACTACGCTCTTCCTGCGGCATCGGAATCAAGCCACGATCCGAGAGGTAGCCTTCGTCGCCCCAGGCACGTTCCGACGTAAATTCACGCAGGAATCCTCGCAACCCCGGAATCACATCGACGTGCGCTTTCTTTACGTAGAAGTACAGCGGCCGTGATACGGGATAGTCGCCATCGGCAATCGCATCGAATGTCGGCACGACGCCGTCAACGCGCGCACCTTTGACCGTCTCCGAGTTCTGGTCCAGGAAGCTGAAGCCAAAGATACCGAACGCAGTCGGATTGGCCTGTAATTTCTGCACGATCAGGTTGTCATTTTCGCCCGCCTCGACGAAAGCGCCGTCCTCACGAATCGTGTGACAAATCGATTTGTAGCCGTCCTTGTCCGTGTCCTTCAGCGCCTTGATCCAAGGTATCGACTTGCAGCCACCTTCCATCGCGAGTTCGACAAATGCGTCGCGCGTGCCGGATGTCGGCGGCGGCCCAAGAACCTCGATGCCCACATCCGGCAGTTCCGGATTGACATCGGCCCAGGTTTCGTAGGGATTCTCGATCAACTCACCGTCGCTCTCGCCCGGGACCATCTTCGCAAGTGCCAGAAATATGTCCGCTCGACTCAGGTCTACCGCAGTCGAGTTGATTGCGTTTGCGATAACAATACCGTCGTAGCCGATTTTGACTTCAACGATGTCGGTGACACCGTTGCTTGTGCAAATATCGACTTCTGACTGTTTGATCGCCCGCGATGAATTGGTGATATCCGGATGGTCGACACCCACACCCTCGCAAAACAGCTTCAGACCGCCTCCCGAGCCGGTGGACTCGACTTTCGGCGTCTTGAAGTCGGTGCCGCGCCCGAATCGCTCGGCAACCACTGTCGCAAAAGGATATACGGTCGAAGATCCAACGATATATATATAGTCTCGTCCTTGCTGCGCAATGGCAGTAGCCGAAACGGCTGTCATGACGACAGCGCTTGCAAGCAAGGCTGTTGCTGTGTTTCTTTTGCCCACACTATCTCTCCAGGTTGATGGAATATAGGGCGCAGCTTAGCGACTTTGTGTTACCGAATTGTTGCAATAGCGCGCTAATGATGCTCATATACGAACGATCAAATTGCTATTTTTTCTTATATTTTTCGCATACTTACGAATTACTCCGAGAATTAATGACAACATCTGGCGACAAAGTCCCGGCACATCCGTCGATTGCACTGCTGACCGAACTCATCCGCCGCCCCTCCGTTACGCCGGATGACGCCGGATGCCAGCCGATCCTCGCCGAGCGGCTGCGGCGCCTTGGCTTCGAATGCGAGTCGATGCCCTTCGGCGAGGTCAGCAATCTGTGGGCCCGGCGTGGCGCTGACGCACCCGTGCTGTGTTTTGCCGGGCATACCGACGTCGTGCCTCCCGGTCCGGAACAGGAGTGGAACACGGACCCGTTCGAACCAGTCGTCCGCGACGGTCTGCTCTTTGGCCGCGGTTCGGCCGACATGAAAAGCGGACTTGCCGCGATGGTCGTTGCTCTCGAGGAATTCGTCGCCGCGCACCCGAATCATAAGGGCAGTCTTGCGATGCTGATTACCAGTGACGAAGAGGGTCGCGCCCGCGATGGCACCCTGAAGGTCGTCGAGGCCCTGCAGGCGCGTGATGAACACATCGACTGGTGCGTGCTCGGTGAGCCATCGAGCCAGGAGAGACTGGGCGATGTCGTGCGAATCGGCAGACGAGGATCACTAAGCGGCATGCTCACAGTTCGCGGCGTCCAGGGACACGTGGCCTACCCTCAGCTTGCTGACAATCCGATTGCCCGATTCGCACCTGTGCTGGCGGAGATGCATACCGTCGAATGGGACCAGGGCAATGAGTACTTCCCGGCCACGAGCTTCCAGGTCGTCGACATTCAGAGCCGGGGTCGGGTTTCCCAACGTGACGCCTGGCGAATCTCAGCGCACGTTTCAATTTCCGCTATTCGACGGAATGGGACCACGAGCAGCTCAGCGCCAAAGTGCATTCGATCTTTGATTCTCATGAGCTCGACTATGAGTTGAACTGGCACCTTTCTGGCGAACCCTTTCTGACTGACCCGGGCAGACTGACCGACGCGGTCAGCCAGGCGGTCCAGGAACAAACCGGCAGTGCTCCGGAGCTTTCGACGGGCGGCGGCACGTCGGATGGCCGCTTTATTTCACCGGCCGGAACCGATGTCGTCGAACTCGGTCCGGTCAACGCGTCGATTCACAAAGTGAACGAACACGTCCGCATCGACGACGTCGTGTCGTTGACCGGAATGTACCGGCGCATTATGGAGCTGATGTTGTTATAGGGGCCTTGCGCAGGTTGTTCCAAATACCCGCGATACCGAGTCCGGCCATGCAGATGAACACCCACGCCGGCATGGACAGACCAAGGAAGCTCCAGACGACTTCGGCACATTCTCCCGAACCCTCGAAGACCATGCGCAGGGCTTCGCCGAGCGGGAAGTTGTCGAGCATGTAGTCGAGGCCCGGGCCGCAGGACGGGACCTCGCTCGGCGGCAGATTCTGCAGCCGCCAGTGCCATCCGGCAATCGTCGCGCCGTCGCCCGCGAACAACAGCATCAGTATCGCGTAGACGCGCCGCCCCCAACCGCTCGGGTCATGCAGGGCTGCAACCAGGAATACGATACCCAGTCCAATCACCGCAACCCGTTGCAGGACACACAGCGGACACGGGTCGAGCAGCAACACGTGCTGGGCGTAAAGTGCGAAACCCATCATGCCGACACAGCACAAAAAGCCGGCGAAGTTAAGAATGCGCGGTCCGGGAATATTCATTGCTCGTTATTCAGATTCGAGATCGGCTGCGTCGGAAATGCCAGTATGACGGACGTCCCTGCCCTTCACCATGTAGATGACATACTCGCAGATGTTCTTCGCGTGGTCACCGATACGTTCCAACGAGCGGGCCGTCCAGGTGACATTCATGACGCGTTTGATACTGCGCGGATCTTCCATCATGAACGTGATGCACTGACGCTGAATCGCATTGTATTCTTCGTCGACCTGCTCGTCTTCACGCACGACCTCGAACGCATCATCGACATCGAGACGCGCGAAAGCATTCATCGCGTCCCGCAACATGTGTGAGACATGCGTACCGAGCGACTTCAATTCGCGATAGGAATCCGACGGCCGGTCCATGCCCGCCAGTTTCGAAGCCAGGAATCCGATCTTTTCGGCCTCGTCACCGATGCGCTCCAGGTCCGTGATCGTTTTGATGATCGCGACGATCAGACGAAGGTCGCCAGCCGCAGGCGATCGCGTGGCCAGGATGCGGCTGCATTCCTCGTCAATATTGACTTCGAGGTCGTTGACCTTGTAGTCGTCTTTCGCGACCTTGAGTCCCAGTTCGCTGTCGCCGCTGACGATTGCCGATATTGCAAGCGCCAGCTGCGCCTCGACGAGGCCGCCCATTGCTAAAACACTATTCCTCAGATCTTCAATATCCTTATTGAAGCGCCGTGAAATATGATCTGTCAGATCGGATGCTTCCATGTTATACGTCGCCTCCGCTATTGGCTGCGGTGCCTATGTCACTTGAATTTGAACCCGACGTCAAGGCCGCACACACCCGCTACTTCCATTTCCATTGGGTGTCGAGCATGAGCCGGTTGTAGTCGCTCTTGCTGCCTGAGCTGATGTCGGCTTCGTTAATGAAGTAGTGAGCACCGATCGACCAGCTCTTGCTGATCCCGTAGTTCAGCTGCAGCAAGTGACCTTTGTTGTCAGTTCCGCCTCCGGCAAAATCCGAGTCTGTCAACAAGCCGAGCACAGAATCGGCTTCCTTGTCCGCGTAAAGATAGGCGAACTCGACCTGGCCTCGATCTTTCGCCTGTCCTACCCGCGTACCGACAGCCCATGCCGTATCGTTGTCAGACGGATCGCTGTTATTCACGTAATCAAGAAAGACGACGGTCGGCCAGTCGCCCAGATCGAATGAAGCTTCAGCAAAAACCTCGGTCAACAAGTAGTCGTAGAGATATGTGCAGCTCGTGTCGGGCGTACTGCCGCAGGGCAGTCCTCCAGCCTCGACAGCAGAATTGCCGAAATAGTCGCCTGCGTCGGCGGGATCACCGAATGCCGTGCCCTCGCCCTTGGTCTTAATCGAGTAATAGCCGATGCCGCCCTTGACCGTCGCGCCGCCGATCTCGCCCGACGCACCGAGTTGCCCGCCCCAACTGAAGTTGCTGTTGCTCTTCCCGGTGTCGCTCTCGAGGTAAGTACCGATCGCGTTCGCGAAGAACCAGTCACGCTTGTACGTCAGTGCGAGCCCCTCTGGCGTCCAGTCGCCGTCCCAGAGCAGCTGCTGTTTACCGACGCGCATTAACGGGTTCTTGTATTTGCCACCCATCAAATGCAGGCCATCAGTCACTTCCCAGTCCACATACGCCAGACTCAAAACGACGCCCTTCGACGAACCGCCACCACCCAGAGTCTGGTTTGCCGACACTGGGTCATCACTGCCCGTGGACAGGCTGAAACCCACTTCGACATCATCTGACAGGTCCGCTCGAATATTTGCACGGGCGCGAATCCGGTTGCGATTGCGCGCCGGGCTGCCCTCAACGTCGATGTTCTCGTAGCGATAACGAAAATCCCCGTCCAGCCTGATTCGGTCTGGCCATGACTCGGCAGCCGTGGCGGCACCCGTCGCCTGAACTTGCGCAATACTCGTTTGCGCGTCAGCAATGGTCGTGGCCGTCTGCGCCTGAGAACGTTTTAGCTCCGCATTTTCGGCGGCGAGTTCGTCAAGCCGTTGCGACACGGCCGCAAGCTGCCTGCGCAGCTGCTCGAAGTCTTCGTCGCTGACCTCGCCAAACGCCGTGGACCATGCGAATACATTGACCATCAACAACAGGATGAGCTTTCGCTTCATTTTGTACTCCAGGGGTAATAGTGAGAAGTTGCACAACCCACTCGCTTGCAGGAAGAGGATTCTGCCTCGGGTTCTTTACAGAATTGTTACAGTAACGTAACCGAATCTTGACGCACGCAATTCAGGCGCTTTGACTGCCCCCGGCGAGCGGAACCGGCGGATCGACGACGACACGTGCCGCCGGAAAGTGACACCGGAATTCGCTGCCAGCGCCGACGTCGCTGCTGATGTGCAGCTCTGCATCGTGACGCATGAGAACATGCTTGACGATTGCAAGTCCGAGGCCCACGCCGCCGTCGGTCCGCGCACGGCCGCGGTCGACGCGGAAGAAACGCTCCGTCAGCCGGGGAATGTGCTCTTCGGCTATGCCTTCACCGGTATCGCTGACAACGAGATCGGCACCGTCCGGACCTGATCGCCAGGCGAGTGTTACGCGACCCTCGGCGGGCGTATGACGATGCGCGTTCGACAGCAGATTGCCAATTACCGATTCGATCTCACCGCTTTTACCGCGCAACTGAGCCTTGGACTCACACTCGATCTCGATCGCCGCTGTGTTTTTCCTGCCCTGAAATGCCTTGCGGCTGAGGGCAAGCATCCCGCAAATGTCGATTATTTCTTCAGTCGTGGCGCGACCAGCGCCTTCGAGTCGCGACAGCTCGAGCAACTCTGAAACGATGTGCGCCATGCGGCTGGCCTGAACTCTCATCTGCGCTACCGGTTGCTCCCAGGTCGCAGGGACCTCGTCGTCTTCGTTCAGCGCGTCCAGATAACCGGATATAACTGTCAATGGGGAGCGCAATTCGTGCGACGCATTCGCAACAAAATCGCGCCGCATTTTGCTCAGAACCATGCGGTCGGTCACGTCACGCAATAACAACAGCTTCTCGCTGGCACCATACGGCACAACACGGCAATTCAGCCACGCGCCATCTTTAACCGGTGACGCGATATCGGTGCTTTGCTTCGGGTCGTTCGCGCGCAGTAGCTTCGCAACACCGGGGTCGCGAAGGATGTTGTCCACACGCTGGCCGCGATCCTTCTTGCGCTTGAGGCCGGCGAGCGCCTTGGCCGCGCGATTGCAGACGATAATCTCGTTCTCGGAATCGATGATTACGGCGCCATCGGGCATTGCGTTAGTCGATTTGCGAATCTCCTTGAGCAGCCTGCGATGTTCGCTCTTGTAGCGGCTGCCTCGTTCATGCTCGTAGCTGAATCGCGAAAAAATCTGCTGCCAAATGCCCTCACCGACCCGGAACGCATCGAAATCACCAGTCCGCATGGCACGTTCAAACGTCAGCAATTGCCGGACCTGCCAAACCAGTGCAAGCAGAGCAGCCACGAGCAAGCCGATCTCGGCTCGACCATATAGCCAGCCAATCAGTGCCCCTCCGCCGAGCAGTAACAGCAACCCCAAAACAAATTTTCGCCCTGAATCCAGCATAGGCTCAATGACCGCGGGCCGAGAATCGATATCCGGATCCGCGGACTGTTTGAATATAATTGTCAGCGGCTTCTGCGCCCAGCGCTTTGCGAAGGCGACGCACGTGAACATCGACGGTGCGCTCTTCGACATACACGTTGGCACCCCAGACGCGATCAAGCAGCTGCGTTCGGCTGTATACGCGATCCGGATGTGTCATGAGGAACTTGAGCAGCCGGTACTCTGTGGGCCCGAGGCGAATCTCGCGGCTATTCGCGGAGACGCGGTGCCCTGCCGTGTCGATTTCCAGGACACCGGCTGACACGGTCTCGCCGTCGCTTGCTGCCGCGCGCCGCAACACAGCCTGAATACGCGCTACCAGTTCGCGTGGAGAAAAAGGCTTGGTGATGTAATCGTCCGCGCCGCTTTCAAGGCCGGAAACTTTGTCGTGCTCGTCAGCTTTGGCCGTCAGCATGATGATCGCGAGATCGTCGTTTTGCGAATCACGCTTGAGCATGCGGGTCAGCTCGAGGCCGCTCATGTCGGGCAGCATCCAGTCGATCAGCGCGAGATCCGGCCGTTCGTCGGCGAGCAGTTCTCGCGCGACCTGACAGTTCGGGGCCTCCAGCGTTTCGTAACCGGCACGTGCAAGGTGGAATACGATCATCTCCCGGATCGGAGTCTCGTCCTCGACAATGAGTATTTTGCTGGCGGTCATGGTAGCAGCGCGATTAGATCAGCCCAATATTACATTTCTGTTACGGCGAGCCGGCAGGTTTTGCCGCGACTTTTTGCCTGAGGTAGGCGGGCGATACGTCCCGGGGATCGATTGCCCGGCTGCTCGCTAATCCGGCGGCGCCCAAACGAAGCAGATGGCGTGCCCGCGGATGCAGCACATCCACGACGGCGTCGAATCGATCCTGATTTGCCGCAAGCAGCTCCGGATAACGCCGCCAGCCGAATCCCGCCGCAATGCAAGGCCCGGCCGGTTTCTCATCGCCAGGACCGATTGCAGCGATATCGTGTAAGCGCTCGGGGAAAACTGGCGTCGCCATGTCATTTTGCTGCCGATACACGCCAAGGTATACCTCATGCATATGCGCGTCCTGGCTCACGACAACCTCGGCAGCGTCATGCTGGGCGAATACCTGCTCGGCGACCGCGGCCAGGGACGACACGGGCACGATGCGCAAGCCGGACGCGAATGCGAGACCTTGAGCGACTGACGCCGCGATGCGCATACCGATGAACGAACCAGGTCCGTTGCCAAGCACAATCGCATCGAGATCAGCAGTCGATGCACCGGCAGTTTGCAGTACAGAATCGATCATGGGCATAAGTATCGCCGTGTGCTTGCGGGGCTGTTCTTCATGCAGTTCGGTCACGGCTCCATCGATCTGCAGAGCTACTGAGCAGGCAATCGAGGACGTATCCAGGGCGAGAAGATTCACGCAACGGCCCCCGCGCGTTCATGGGAGTTAAAGAACTTCGCAACATCATCGATGGATGATGTCGATGGCATGGGTTCGAAGCTCTTAAGGAACATCCGGCCGTAACTCTTCGACGTAATACGCGGATCGCATAGCACGATGACGCCGTAGTCGTTTTGATCTCTGAGCAGCCGCCCGGCCCCCTGCTTCATTGCCAGCACCGCCTGCGGCAGCTGATGCTGGGTAAAGCCGTTACCGCCTTCGCGACGAATGAACTCCAGGCGCGCCATCATCAATGGATCGGCCGGTGATGCGAACGGCAACTTATCGATCGCGACGACGGTCAGTGCCTTCCCGCGCACGTCGACGCCTTCCCAGAAGCTGCCCGTACCGAGCAAGACGGCGTTCCCGGCCTCGCGAAAACGCCGCAACAAATCATCACGCGGAGCGCTGCCTTGCGTGAGCAACTTGCGCCCGGCGAGGAATTTCTTGTTCGAGCGAAACCATTTCTTTGCTGAATTCAGCGCCCGGTGGCTCGTGAACAGGCAGAACATGCCGCCCGACGTCATGTCGAGCAGTGGCACGACGGCTTCGAGTACGGCATCGGTGTGCCCGAATTCCGATGGCTGCGGCAGGTTTGGCGGCAAATAGACGAGCCCGTTCCGCTCCACGGTGTAGGGACTGGGAAACGTCAGTCCGCTGACGTCTTTGAGACCCATTCGCGACGCGAAGTGGGAAAAGTCCTCGGCGACGGCCAGAGTTGCGCTCGTGAAGATCCAGGCCTGATGTCCGTTGTCGATAAGACCGTTGAGCGTTGCCGAGACGTCGAGCGGCGTCAGATTGATCCGCAGGCTTCGTGGGTTGATCTCGAGCCATCGCAGCCCGTCCCAGGCGTCATCGCTCGCCAGCAGCGATAAACGTTCGGCCGCGCTGCTGAGTTGTTCGTGCAGCTTGTCGAGTTCAAGCGATGCATCCGCCATTTCCGCGATTGCCGTGTTCAGCGCTCCAAGCGCAAGCTGAAGTCCATCCAGCGGCGCGCGAATGTCAGCGATCACTTCTTCAAGCTGATGCCTGCCCTCCTGCTGCGGCGCCTCGGCACGCAATACCCGGATCGCCGTCTGCAGCGCATCGATGCGCCGCTGCAACTCGGGCTGCCGCAATGGCGCCGTTTCCACTCGAATTTCGTCGACCATTCGCTCGAGTTCCCGTGATCCCAGCGCGACGCCAAAGAACTGCACGGCGAGGTCGGGAATCTGGTGTGCTTCATCCAGAATGATGGCTTCGGCCCCTGGCAAGAACTCGACGAAGCCTTCTTCCTTCATCGCAAGGTCCGCCAGCAACAGGTGGTGATTGACGACGACGAGATCCGCTTCCTGCGCCGCGCGCCGCGCTTTTACGACGTGACACGATGAATACTCGGGACACTTCTGTCCAAGGCAGTTGTCCACCGTCGATGTCACGAACGGCCAGACCTTCGAGTCTTCGCTGACCTCGGTGAGCTCGGCGCGATCCCCGCTTTCGGTCCGGTGCCGCCATTCGCGCACCGCGATCAGATCATCGATGACGGACTCGGTGGCTTCTGCATGGTCGAGCCGCTCCAGGCAAAGGTAGTTGGCGCGTCCTTTCAGAAGCGCCGTCGTAACCGGGCGGCCGACGGCTTTGCCGATCAGCGGCAGGTCGCGATGATAAAGCTGGTCCTGCAGCGCCTTGGTGCCGGTCGAGATAATCGTCTTGCGCCCGCTAAGCATGGCCGGCAACAAATACGCAAAGGTCTTTCCCGTACCGGTTCCTGCTTCGACGACGAGCTTGTCGAGGTTGGCAATGGTCTCGGCAACGGCCTCGGCCATCCATGCCTGACCGGCCCGGGGCTGGAATCCGGGCAGGAAATTTTTCAGCGGGCTATTGTCGCCAAAGAATTCGGAGAGATCTGTCACCGTGCCAAGGTTACACGGTTCGTTTCCGATTAAAAGGACCGCTAGATAGGCTCGGTGTCGGTGCCTAATCCTTTGAGAACGAAACGCGGTCCCGTCCGACATCCTTGCTGATATAGAGCGCTTTATCCGCTCTTTCAATCAGCTGTTCCGCGGAAACGTCATCACCCTTGTCGCGCATTGCAATGCCGATGCTTATCGTCGTCGGCACATCCTGCTGCCGGGTCCGGATAGGCAGTTCGCGAATATTCGCGCAGATGCGATTGGCGATCGCGAAACATGCCCGTGCATCCACATCGCGAATGATGATCATGAACTCCTCGCCACCATAGCGGCAGACGACGTCTTGCGGCCGAACCGTGGCAACCATGGCACTCGCCACTTTGCGCAAGACCTGATCGCCAACCGAGTGGCCGAACTGGTCATTGACCTTCTTGAAAAAATCGATATCGGCAAGACACAGGCCCAGCGTATGGTCGAATTTGGCAGATTCCTGCATTGCTGCTTTGAGCAGGTCCATGCCGCCGCGCCGGTTCCACAGACGGGTCAGGGAATCGAACATGGCCTGCCGGCGGGATTCGCCGAGCTTTGTAATGAGCGCCGACTGTGCATTATTCAGTTCCGACGCGAAAAGCTCGCTTTGCGCCATGTGGCCGAGATCTGCGAGCACGGCGCTGAACTGGTCATCCGTATCTCGTGGCTTGACGTCCATGACACAGAAGGTACCGATCGTGTCTCCGCCCGAGTCCTTGATCGCACACCCGGCGTAAAATCGAAACTTCGGGCCGTTACAGACGAGCGAATTGCTCATCAGGTAGAGGTCATCCAACGTGTCGTTAACGATGATCTGCTCGCCCTTCTTTATGACCTCGCCGCAAAGGCTCTTGGACACTTCGAGCTCGGTGACCTGCCAGCCCCTGACCGATTTGAACCACTGGCGCCCATCCTTGACGATCGTAATCGCTGCTACCGGTACGTTGAGAGCCCGGCGCGCAAGGCGAGTGATACGTTCGAAGCGCTCCTCGAGCGGCGTGTAAAAAGGGTTGAGTGAGTGCAGTGATGCCAGCTTGAGCGTAGCTGTGCTCGCTATGTCACTGCTCAGCGGAATCGGGTCGTCACTCATTGTTACGCCCTGGCCCCTTGTAGAGTGAGACCGTGAATGAATCGTTGCGTTGCGAATATTGACCGCTGCATTTCGTTAAGCCGGTATTCGGAAACAAGTTAGTGTAAGAAGGTGACAGTCGTGAAATGCGGACCCCCCGTCACCATTCACCGACCATTGCACGCAGTCGCAGCATCGCCTGCCCGTGAATCTGACAGACTCGTGACTCTGTGACATCGAGAACTTCGCCGATCTCCTTGAGATTCAGCTCACGCTCGTAATATAACGATAAGACGAGGTTCTCCCGTTCGGGAAGACTATCGATCGCTTCGGCGAGCTTCTCCTGAAACTGTGACCGGTTGACTTGCTGATCCGGTGTCGACGTACTCGAAGCCGGCAGACCCCGGTGCCAAAACGGTTCTTCGAGGGTTTCCTCGAGACTGAACAAGCGGCTGCAGGTGCTATCGGCCAGGATCTTGTGGTACTCGCCGAGCGATATGCCGAGCCGCGAGGCTATTTCGTCGGAATTTGCGGGACGCCCGACCTCGGATTCGATCGAACTGATCGCCTCGGCAACCTTGCGGTACTTGTGGTGCACGGACCGCGGTGTCCAATCGTGTTTACGGATGTCGTCCAGCATCGACCCGCGGATGCGGATACCGGCATAGGTCGCGAAGCAGGCACCGCGCGAGGGATCGAAATTATTCGCCGCCTCGAGAAGACCGACCATACCTGACTGCATCAGATCATCGATATCCACGGTCGGCGGCAGACGCGCCGCGAGATGCTTCGCGATACGCTTGACGAGGTCGACGTGCAATACGATCAATTGCTCGTCGGAACAGCCAGCGTCTGTCGCGCCGCCGCTACTGGAGCTGACCCTGCTACTGGAGCTGACGCTGCCGTAGGTATTCATGCGAGTTTCCCATTCGCGGCCTGGCCGGCAAGTAGCTTCATAACTGCCTTGACGAGCCTGAGGCTCAAGAGCCGTTGTAGATCCGCGCGTTTTGAGTTCCTGCTCATTAACCACACTCGATGTCCTTGCTTACGAGGACAAGCATAGTCGGGCGGCACAGCAGTGGTCGTGATTCAGGTCACAAATATCCACATACTTAACTTAATGGCGGGGTGAACGGAGCGGCGCGCGGTGGCGAGGGTTGGGACTCGCGGCAATGCCCGAAGGCAGTCAGATCATGGGTTGCGCGCAGACGGGCCGCATCGCGGCCCTGGCCAGCGAATTAAACATAATGTTGACCCGCAACGCATTGGCGCATAGGGTCAAACATCGCCGCACTCCCGGCGAGAAACGGAGTTCTCGCCGAAACGACGACGGTATCGTACGATGATTCGAGGCAAACGAGCTTTTTGTCAGTAAAACGGGCCATTTGCCGGACGCAGAGCCTTAATTATCGCCGCCGGCGGCCGATACATAACCTGATAACGATATTTTTTGAGGTTCCACAGCATGGCGAGCAGGAATGGTCCGTCAAATCAGGGCCTAAACGGCAAGGCAGGCAAGAAAGTCGACGAGGCGAGCGACATCGGCGCTATAGTGCGCGAGTCCGGCCCCGCCTCGACTAACGAGAGTATTGAGCCTGCCTTCAGCGCCGAACTGCTCGAACGCCTGGAAAAGTCGCTGTCATCTCTGCCAACCGTCGACAGCATTCGCGTCGCGGAAGTCAAAGCCGCCATCGCGAAAGGCGAATACGAGACCGACCCTGACGCTATTGCGGAAGCGATGATCCGTTTTGAACGCTCATTGGGCGAGTAGTCGTTTCTCGCGCCAAAGCGCGCGCATCATTATGCCGATCAGGCACAAAATCCTACTGCTTAAGCCGCTGCAATCAGTATAATTACGTTCCGCCAGCAAGGTGTTCTGGTATTGCTGGGCACCATCACTACATTTGCTATTGCCGAGAACAAATTGATGACAACCAACCTTTCGACACTCCAGCAATGGGTGGATGAAGTCGCCAACTGTACGAAACCAGACGCTATACACTGGTGTACCGGCAGCGAAAAGGAGTACCAGCAGCTAATCTCGAAGATGACAGCCGATGGCGTGCTGTCACCCCTGAACCAGGAAAAATACCCGAATTGCTACCTACACTTGTCCGATCCAACCGATGTCGCCCGCGTCGAACACTTGACCTACATCTGCACTCCTGACGAAGAAGACGCCGGACCCAACAACAACTGGATGAGTCCGGCCGACGGCCACGCCAAGGTCGACCCGCTGTTCGACGGCGCCATGCAGGGGCGAACGATGTACGTCATCCCTTACTGCATGGGGCCCATCGACTCGCCCTACTCTCGCTGCGGCGTCGAGGTAACCGACAGCCCGTATGTGGTTGCGAATATGAAGCTAATGACACGCATGGGCTCTGCGGCGCTCAAACGTATCGAACGCGAAGGGACATTTGTCAAAGGCCAGCACTCGACCGGTGACCTGGATCCGGAGCGCCGCTTTATCATGCACTTTCCGGAGGAACTGTCCATCAAGAGCATCGGCTCCGGTTACGGCGGCAATGCGTTACTCGGCAAGAAGTGCCACGCGCTGCGCATCGCCAGTTACCAGGCCCGCACAGAAGGCTGGCTTGCCGAGCACATGTTGATCATGGGTCTGGAAAGCCCGGAAGGCGAGTCACATTACATCGCCTGCGCTTTCCCTTCCGCCTGTGGCAAGACCAATCTGGCGATGTTGATTCCGCCACATTCACTACCCGGGTGGAAGATCTGGACACTGGGTGACGACATCGCATGGCTGCACATCGACCCGGAGGGTCAACTGCGCGCGATTAATCCCGAATCGGGCTACTTCGGCGTCGTCCCCGGCACGAACGCCAAGACCAATCAGAATGCGTTCGACATGATTCACAACGACGCGATATTCACCAACGTAGGCCGTACGGCCGACAACGAACCGTGGTGGGAGGACAAGAAGGTCGGCGAGCCCGCTTTCGACTGGCAAGGGCGAAAATACGATCCTGAGAACGGACCGGCGGCCCATCCGAACTCGCGTTTCACGGTCGCGGCAACAAACAACCCGAGTTATTCAGCCTTGGCTGACGCTGCCGAGGGAGTTCCGATCTCCGCGATTGTGTTTGGCGGCCGGCGTGCCAAGGTTGCGCCGCTCGTCTTCGAGGCAAAAGACTGGCAGCACGGGGTGCTGGTCGGCGCGAGCGTCGGTTCGAAAATGACCGCCGCAGCATTTGGTGACGTTGGCAAGATCCGCCGCGATCCCATGGCGATGAAGCCGTTTTGTGGCTACAACTTTGCCGACTATTGGACGCACTGGCTGTCCTTCCCCGAGCGCACCAAGAAGTTGCCCAAGATTTTTCACGTCAACTGGTTTCGCCAGGACGACGATGGCAATTTCCTTTGGCCGGGCTTCGGCGAGAACCTGCGGGTATTGCGCTGGATTATCGACCGCTGCGAGAATCGCGTTGGTGCCAGGGAAACTCCGGTCGGTTACCTGCCCAACGAGGGCGATATCGATACGAGCGAACTCGATATCAGTGCCGATACAATGCGCGAGCTGTTATCGATCGACGTCGAGCACTGGAGAACCGAGAATGAGCATTTCGCGGATTACCTCGATGAGTACGGCGACCGAGTACCCGACCAACTTCGCGCCGAACAGCGACGACTGGCCGCAGAACTGTAGCAGAACTTTGAGAGGCCGCAGCGCCCTGACGATGCGGGTGATCGCCTCGCCGGCTACTCCACTGTCTTGAAGTGAATCGCGAGGCTTGAGGCCGGACCCTCGGCGCGCCCGAGCCCGATCGTGCCATCGCCCACGGATCTCGGTAGAGTCGCGGCGCACGAACGTTTCTTCGCCCATAGAGCTTTGCACAAACGTGCCGTTCGTGCTCTGGTCGACAAGAATGAACTTGCCGCGGCGCATTTCCAGCTTGGCGTGAATACGTGAAATCAGATTGCCTTTGATGACGAGATCATTGTCATCGGCTCGGCCCATGATGGCGCCTTTGCGTTTATCGCTGACCTCCACTTCCTGGTCACGAAAACTGAGCACCAGCTTTGTGCCTTTGCGTGCCGATGTCTCCCAGTCGATTGTCGGCAACATGCTCGTCGCTTCTTCGGGGTTCCAAAGCAGCTCGTAGAGTGCGACTTCGTCGATTTTACCGCGCACTGTCGCAACGTCGATCTGGCGCGTCTGTTTCTTGAGATCCGGATTCATTCTGTCGACCGTGCCACCTGAAATTACAATCTGCCGCGCCTTGGCCTGTGACGTCATGCGATTGGCAGTGTGCACCGCAGCGCCGAAAATATCGTTCTGCTCCTGAACCACGGGGCCGAAGTGACAACCGATGCGGATGGTGACAGGGATGCGGCCGTCCTGCTTGTTATCGGCCGAGATGCGCTTCTGCATCATAACGGCCGCGCCCATTGCCTCTTCCACCGTCGCGAACGTCGACATGACCTCGTCACCTATCGTCTTGATGACCGTGCCGTTGTACTGGTGCGTCGCATCTTTCATGACGTCCAGGCACAGAGCGACCGTCTCGCTGGCTTTGGTATCGCCGAACTTGTCGTAAAGCTGGGTGCTGCCGACAACGTCGGCAAACACGATCGCGACTTCAAGGTCCTTTGCCATAATGTGCCCGCAACTATCTAAAATAGAAGCTATTTTTTACCCAAAACAGAAGCTATTTTTCGGCAACAATATACGCTATCCAGGCGAGATCTGCCTCACCCTTTTCGTCAGGCGTGAACTCGCCGTTGCCTTCGCCGTCCTCGTCTTCACCCTCCCAATAGACAGTGATATTGCGAAAACCGGCCTCGAGGAGCATATCGCGCAGTTCCGGCGCGGTATAGAGCCGCCAGGAATAGCTGAACGCCCTTTTGATCTTTGATCCGTCCGGGAACCGGAAGTGGATATAGCACTGCATATGGTTGGTCACCGGGTGGAACTTGGCCTGATGCCAAACATAGGTGAACCCGTCTTGCTTGGTCTTTTCCTTGGTTTCTTCGAAGGACTCCGGTCCACCGAACATATCCATGAAGAGGAGCCCATCGTCCTTGAGTGCGTCGTAGCAACGGCGCATGTACGCGACCATTTGCGCCCGCTCTTCGAAAATCCAGTAACTGAAATTGAATGCCGCGAGCGCATCGACTTTCGGCGTCTCGACGGTCTGCACGTCCGATTCGATGAGGCTGACGCGTGCCTGATCCTCGGAGTCGAGGCGGCCTACGCGATTTTTCCGTCCCCACTCGAGTACCGACGCATCGATATCCACACCGATCGCCGAATACTCGGTACCCTGTTTCACCCACTCGCTGGCGAGACTGGCCGTGCCGCAAAAATCTTCGCGAAAAATATAAGCCGTTCGTCCCGTTCGCTCCCTGAAAGTCGTGCTCAGGAAGTTGACCTCGTTTTCGACGTTTTGCACGGATTCTTCGTAAAGCTCGTGAATGTCGGCCCGCTCAGCCATTGTCGGCTTCTTGCCTTTCTTCCCGGATTTGGCGCCCATAGATAATTTACGCTCTTATAGTCAGTGCTGATCGCACATTCTATGCCGCAACCGGCATTGCATCCAGCGCTTCGAGAATAACCTCGACTCCGGCCCCGTCACGGTGTGCGTTTTCGCTGATGTGTCGCCGCCACGCGCGTGCACCGGGCATGCCTGCAAACAGTCCGATCATGTGCCGCGTTATTCTGCCAAGCCGTTCGCCTTGCCGCAGTTCGTTCTCGATATAAAGGATCATATTGTCGATAACGTCGCGGCGTCGCGGCAAAACCCACTCAGAATCGAGGTGGCGCTGGAGCTCGGCCAGGAAATAGGGATGATGATAGGCCTGGCGGCCGATCATGACGCCATCGACTTGCGTCAGGAACTCATCGACCTGACTGATTTCAGTAATGCCGCCGTTTAGTACGATCTCGAGCTCCGGATGCGCCTTTTTGAGCCTGAAGACACGGTCGTAATTCAACGGTGGCACCGTGCGATTGTCCTTTGGGCTCAGCCCCTCCAGGATCGCGATTCGGGCATGCACGACAAACTTGCGGCAGCCTGCACCGGCCAACTCTTCGACGAATTCGAACAGAAACGCGTCGCTGTCCAGATTGTCGATGCCGATGCGGGTCTTGACCGTTACCGGCACATCGACTTCGGCCTGCATGGCTCTAAAACAATCGGCAACGGTCTGCGGCTGCTTCATCAAACACGCGCCAAACTGGCCGCTTTGCACGCGGTCGCTGGGGCAACCGACGTTGATATTGATCTCGTCGTAGCCGGCATCGGCGGCAAGTCGTGCTGCCTCTGCCATCAAGGCCGGATCACTGCCGCCCAGCTGCACGGCAATCGGGTGTTCCGCGCGATCGTAGCGCAGCAACTTGCCAGCGTCGCCGTGATGAATCGCCGCAGCTGTAATCATTTCGGTATACAGCAGCGCGCCTGGACTCAGCAAGCGCATGAAATAGCGACAGTGACGGTCGGTCCAGTCCATCATCGGTGCGACGGAGAAAATCGCGGAATTTGAAGTTTGCCTCACCGCGACATCTTCTCAACAGCGCGCACTGACATCAATCTCCCGCAAAGCTGAGCTTGCCGAGTCGGGCTGTCTTCTTATATTGGAGACCCTGCATGCGGCGCAATATATTGTCGAGCATGCGGATCGCCGCGAGTATATGCGGCCCTTTGTTGAGCATGACGCAGTCAGCCCGCTGCGACATCGCGGCGTCCGAAATCTCGGCGCGCGACGGCTCTCCCTTCTTCGCCTTGTGCTCCAGTACCTGCGTTGCCCAGATCACGGGCAGCTGCGCTGCCTCACATAACCACAGTATTTCTTCCTGTAACTCTGCAAGTCGTTCCCAGCCGCACTCGACGGCCAGGTCCCCGCGCGCGATCATGACTGCCACCGGATAGCGACGCATGGCGGTCAGCAAAAGTTGGGGCAGATTCTTGAAGCCTTTCTTCGTTTCGATCTTAATAATGACGCCCAGGGCAGCGGCGCCCAGCTTGTCCATTTCATCATGAAGACCGGTGATGTCCGCGGGTTCGTTTACGAATGACAGGCCCACTGCGTCGGCGTGTTTGACGATAAATTCAAGATTCGCCTTGTCAGCCGTCGAAAACCCCGGAAGCCTGATGTCGCTGTTCGGAAAATTTATGCCGCGATCGCCGCGTAACCTGCTGCCGGTCGGCTTAGCCTTGCGAACCTCGATTTCAAGCTGATTATCGCTTGCCGAACGAACGACTCCCGCGATCTTGCCGTCATTCAGCGACACGCGATCGCCGGCGGCGACGAATCCGAAGACCTCGGGTTGTCGGCACGATATGTGCGCAGGCTCCACGATATTACCGTCTGCATCCTCGACCGCCGGGGCGCCGGCGGCTCCGTTACCGTTCAGAATCAGCGTGTCCCCCGGCCGTAGCAGAATGGGCTGTTCCATCGATGGCAGTTCGCCGATGCGATACTCCAGCTTCTCACCTTCGTCGTGAGGAATCAGGCTCAATTTGATGCCTGTGGCTATGTATGCACCTTTGTGCGTTTCGGCCACGATTCCTTTGTCATCCTTTTTGATGATGCTGAATGTTCTTTTTTTGCCGCGTGTGTCTTCAAAACGAATGTCGTCTCCCTCGCGCGCGAATTCGATGCACTCTCGCGGCACTGGAATCACAGCCGCTTTTGTACCGCCCCACACCACATCATCGGGGATGAAGCGGACGCGCCGTGGCGCAACAATCCGGCCCAGCGGATCACGGCGTGGCTTGATATGAACGACGCGAGGACCCGGCTGCAGATCGCCGGTGCGGATTTTAGGCCCCGCCAGATCCATGACCACTCTGCAGCCCAAGCCCGTTTCCTGCCTGGCCTTGTTCAGGTTGTCTATCATTCGGGTCCACACACGCGTGTCATCATGGACACAATTAATACGCGCAACGTTCATCCCGGCAGCCATCATCTCGCATACAAGTCCGCAGTTTTCGGCGGCCTGGGCAGGCAGCGTAACCATGATGCTGACATCACGATCGTCCGGGCTGGCGCCGAGCATGGCTCTTTTATTCGAGCCGGCGCGGCGATTCTTGAGTTCGAGTGCTTCCCTCTCCGGACTCAGCGCGGCGTCTGCACCAGTCGAATACCGCTGCAACGCTGCATGGACGGCACGAACCGAGCCCATCACGTTGCGCTCGGCGCGACCCAGCGACGACAGACCCAGAACAGCAAGGTCCTCTTGCAGTTCACGTATGTCCGTCTCGCGCAACGCGAGGTAGTGCACGAGATTTCTCGCGCTGCCACGAAACTCCGGGTGGACAGCAAGCAGTTCCTCGGCAAAGTCGGTCTCGAAGTCGCGGGCCCGATCGCTGATCGCCCGCAGCTGGGCGCCTACGCGCGCAATATCAACAGTGTTAGCCACAAGTGCTCCTTCCTGTCCCTTTGTAGAACATTTCTGAGGCTGTGGCACTCATGGATTCCACCTATGCACGGCGGGTGCTCCGGCTGATCGCTGCATCCCGCTATTGGCACTGGCCCGACGCCGCATGGTTTCGCGCTTACCAGGCGCGGCGAACGTTCAGAGAGAGGTTACGCCCAGGCTCGTCGAGTCCGGAACCATGACTCCGGTATCGTTTATCGAATAAGTTCTCGATACTAGCGCTGATCTGCCACCCGCCACCCGGACTCCACTGGGCGCTCGCCCCGACGGTTCCCCATCCGGCTGTTCCCATAGGGTCGATGCGGGCGTCGCGAATATCACGGGCGCTCAGGCGATTCTGCCTTGCGGCGCTCGCTATCCAGCTTTCGAGTTTCCAGGCACCGCCATGATCCAACGTCAGACTAAGTCGGCCATTCAGTGGCGGGATGCGGTCTGCCGGTTCCCGATTTTCTCCGACGATGCGCTGCTCGCCCCGGGCGTAGTTCAAAATCGCATGCGCACTGACAGCTGCAGTCACGTTGAAGGTAAACCCCGCCTCGACGCCGCGGATCGACGAATTGGCCGCATTGATGCTCTGCACAATATCGCGACCCTCTGGCGTGACGTCGCCCGTCAGTACCGACGTAATTCGATCTTCGTAGCGCAGCGAGAAGAGAACAATCGAAAATTGGCGTCGATCCGAGATGAAACGAACACCAATATCGCCCTGCAGCACGTGCTCTGAATCAAGAGCCGTGTTTGGAATATTGAAACGATTGCCCGGGCGGACGCCCAGCGTACCAAGGTCGAAGACATTCGGTGCCCGAAAGCCGACGCCGAGGTTCGCAACAAACTGCCAGCGGTCGCTCGCATTGTAGATCCAGCCGAGATCACCACTCGGATTGCTGACGCTGAGCGATTCTGCGCTGGTGACTCCGGTGCCGGGCAAGCTGACATTTACGCTACTGAATCGCAGCCCGCCGCTGACTATATGTTTCGCCGATAACCTTCGGTCCAAACTGCCGTAGATAGCTGACTGCGTAACGGTGGAGCCATCCGGAAATCGCGACGGCACAGGCTGGCGCTCTCCCGTTGTCGTGTCTTCCTCGTTGCGTTTGCTGCGGACCTGGTCGTGGTAGATCTCGGCACCGACAATCCACGAGGTGCCACTGCTCTCACCGCTGGCGCTTACCGTCAACCCGGTCAAGTCGCTACGGTTCGATTCACGGAGCCTCTCCGGGGCGGCAAAGTCTCGAGTAACACGATCGTCGACGATGCGCTGCCAGGCGGCATCGAACCGCCAGTCGAGCCCAAGAGCAGTGTCGCTCCTTGTATGTTGCGCGTGCGCGAACAATCTCTGGTTTGGCGCAAAAAAGAACTCGGACGACGATGGCTGCGTCTGGCCAAAGCCGGGCACGAGTTCATCGACTCGCGGCGTCATCGGCTGTTCGAGCATCTGCACGTCGAGCAGCCATGAGTGCTGGTCCGTCGGCGTGGCAACAAACACTGCTCTCGCCGACTTTGAGTCGAAACCGCTCGGTGAAATTCGCTCGCCACCGCCCGTGCGGCGATTACCGGTTTGCAGATACTGAGCGCTGAATGATGACGCAAAATTCTTCGTACCGGCGTCGATAACTGCGCTCAGCGACTTTTGCAGCTCCGCCGTATCGAGCGATGCCTGAAACTCGCGTCGAACTTTCGTCGTCGGGGAATCGAAAACAGGAATTCGCGACACGACCTGCACCACGCCGCCGACGGCTTCGCTGCCATAAAGTGCTGCTGGTATCCCGCGGATAACTTCGATGCGATCAACAGCCGATGTGGGTACGAGCGCCAGATACTGCGTGGGCGCGCTGCGAAATATGGCGTTGTTCAGTCGCATGCCGTCGACCAGGTGCAGAATGGACGATCCCCTTAAGCCGCGAATAATGGCTGCGCCCTGACCCGGCGTCGTCTGCTGAACGAAAACACCAACCAGTGACCTCAGTGCGTCTGTCGTCAGCTGTTGCTTTTGCACCGTCTGCCCGTCAACGAGACTCGATGCCGACGATATTTGACTCGTGCTCGTTGGGCGGCGTGTCGCCGTCACAAAAATTTCGTCGATCGGATCGTGGACTGCCGACGCCAAGCCTGGCGAAGTAACAATCAGAACTGTCAGTATCAATGGTCGCAAGATCGAAAGCCGGATTCCGGACGGGCTGCAAAGAATAGCAAACGAGCCATCAAAAACCTTGTGTCATGCTAGACTTCAGGCGATTTTGCCCTGGGCGTTCGAATCCCGACATTCAGCCAGACAATGCCGAACCTTTTCAGAGAATTACGACGTAGAGAGGTCTTCCGTACCGCGGGCCTCTATGTCGGTGTGGCGTGGATTCTGATCGAGGGCGCCAGCGTATTCCTACCGGCATTCGACGCGCCGGAATGGGCACTTCGCGCCTTGATTATTGCCGCGATCGTGGGTCTCCCGATCACGATCGTCCTGGCCTGGATTTATGACATCACCGACAAAGGGATCGAGGTTCAGGGTGATCCAACGGACACGGTGGTGGTCCCAATAGGCAGCCGCAAGATGGACTTTATGGTCATCGGCGTTTTGTCCGTAGCTCTGATCTTTTCTCTTTATCTGGTCTTCACGGGCACCGGCACAGCAGTCATTGAAGAGATCGAACCGATCTCGGTATTGATTGCAGATTTCGATAACAGGACCGGGGACGAGCTCTTCGACGGCACGCTCGAGCAAGCACTGCAGATCGGCATTGAGAGCGCATCGTTCATAACGGGCTACCGCAGGGATGAAGCAAAAAGAGTGGCAACGAAGATGAAGTGGGCGAGCGATACGCTCAATGAAGAAACGGCGCGACTCGTGTCGGTTCGTGAGGGCATCAAGCTTGTCATGGCGGGTGCGATCGAAGAAAAGAGCGGCAGCTACACCCTGTACGTCAGAGCCGTTGATCCCAAGGGTGGCGAGGTACTGGCTTCCGTCGAGGTGGATGCCAAGAGCAAACTTGAGGTACTCGCCGCTGTCGGCACGCTCGCCGGTGACCTGCGCGAGGAACTGGGCGACGATTCGCTGGATCGCGAAAAACTCGTGGCGTCTGAGACATTCACCGCGAAATCGCTGGAGGCTGCACAGGCGTATGCGAGAGCGCAATCCCTGCAGTACAACGGCAAGTACGAAGAAGCAATGCAGTACTACCAGGAGGCGCTCGAGCGCGATCCGGATTTCGGCCGGGCCTACTCGGGCCTGGCATTGAGCGCCAGCAGCCTCGGACGTGTGGACGAGGCCAGCGAGTTGTGGGGTAAAAGCCTGCAGCACCTGGACACGATGACCGAGCGCGAGCGGCTGCGGACGCTCGGCTTGTACTACTCACGCGTAACTCGAAACCGCGAGAAGGCGATCGAGAGCTATCGCGCGCTTGTCGAAAAATATCCGGCAGATGATGCCGCGCACAATGGCCTGGCGATCCAGTATTTTTATACGCTGGATTTTCAGAACGCGCTGCAAGCCGGTCAGGCAATGCTCGAAATCTATCCGAATAGTGTGATGGGCCGCTCCAACTATGCGCTGTATGCGATGTACGCGAGCGATTTCGATACCGCGGTTGCAGAAGCGGAGAAGGTGCGTGAGTTGGACCCTTCGTACTTCAAGGGCTGGCTACCCGTTGCAGCAAAGGCGCTTGCCGACGACGATATCGAAGCTGCGAAGCAGGCCTATACGAAGATGTCGCAAACGGGCGCGCGCGGTGCGTTGACCGGCACGCTCGGTCTCGCTGACGTCGCCTTGTATGCCGGGGAGTTCAACTATGCAGGCAACCTGCTCAAACAAAGCATCGAACAGGCGGAGGCTGCAGGCAGTCAGTATTACCTCGCAACCAATTACATTGCCCTGGCGGAAACGTATTGGCTGGCGAGCGACACAACGGCTGCGCTCGAGGCAATTGCAACGGGGATGAAGTTTTCAGGTGGGCTGTCCCGGCAAGTTCCCGCAGCCCTGATGTATCTGACCACAGGGGACATAGCGAAGGTGCAGGCGATTGCCGATCAATTAGGACAAAGCCTCCAGCCGCAGAGCCGTGCCTATGCGCGGCTGTTGGAGGGACTGGTTGCGCTCGACAAAGGCGAGAAGGTCGAAGCCATCAACCTGATTTCGGCCGGATCCCGACTCAGCAACCTCTGGCTGTTGCGGTTTTACCTGGGCAAGGCTTACTTCGAGGCCGGTTTCTATGCCGAGGCGCTCGATGAGTTCACCGCATGCTGGGACCGTCGGGGCGAAGCAATATCGATCTTTCTCGACGACCTGCCGACTTATCGCTACATGGCGACGTTGCCGTATTGGCTGGGACGCGCACAGGAAGAGCTCGGCATGCAGGAAGTTGCGCAGCAAAACTACACGGCGTTTGTCGCTCGGCGTCCCGCCGGCGACCCGCTGGCGGATGATGCCCGCCAGCGGCTGCCCTGATAAATTAAGAAGCCTCGCCTATCGCACCGTTATCGGCGGTGATACCTGAACCTGGCCAGTCAGGCTGCTCTGCACGATGGCACAGTAATCGCCGGGCGGAACGTCTGTCTCCCAGTTAAACTGCCAGTAATTGTTGGCTTTATAGCGGAAGCCGCTCGCGCCCGGATCTCCCGCCATCTGCAGTACGATCACGCCGGACGAACATTCTTTTATCTGCAGCATCTGCATGTCGCCAGAGCTGTTAACTGCGCTGCCGTTGGCATTAAGCCACGCCCACAATAACGGATCCGAACTTCCTCGGTTCACAACGGTCTTTCGCGGATCTATACCCGTGAAGCCTGCATACATAAACTCGACGATGACAGTACGTGTAATCTCCGTCGTGTTGCCCGAGCTGTCCGTCGCAGAAATGTAGACTGTGTATGTACCCGCCGCTGTTGTGTCCACGGCGCTCGCATCAATAGTCACGCCGATCGGCCCGTCGGCATTGTCTTCTGCCGTGGCCCCGGCATCGACGTACGGTCCCGGGCCAGACTCGATGGTAATGGTTGTATCACCGTTCAGCGTGATGACAGGTGGCGTATCGTCAATTATGGTCACGACAAACGAACCCATGGCACTGTTGTTGCCGGAATCGGTCGCCGTGCACTCGACGGTTGTCGTTCCAACCGTGAAGTCGTGGACGAAAACGTACAGACCATTGGGTACGTCGGAAAGCGCCGGGTCAAGCGTGCCGACCGAACAGAACACGGTCGGTGCAGCATCGGCATCCTCCACGTTAAACGGACCCCAGAACAGCTGAAACGAACTCGCGTCGTCAGCAAGCACGAATGGCTCATTCTGGTCGAACAGCGGCGGGCTTATGCCGCTGATCGTCGGTGCGCTGGTGTCCTGTACGGTCACATCGAAGCTTGCGAAGTCCTGATTAAAGCTGTCGTCAGTCGCTGTACACGTGACTGTCGTCGGTTGCGGAGCACTCAGTGGGAAAGTGCTGCCGGAGGCCGGGCTGCATGCAACCTCGACGTCGGTATCGACGCCGAACTCGTCCGTCGCGTTCGGCGTCGCAAACACGTACGGCGCTCCGGCCGGACTGGTCGCCTCGATCGTGACGTTCGCCGGCACACTGGCTGAATCAATCGTCGGCGGGCGAGTATCGAGAACGCTCACGAGCAGGTCGACCGAGACGACCTCGCCGTCGTCGAGCGCCTCGCATGACAATGGCGTCGGTCCCGGATCAGGCGTGTTGTCGATGTCGAGCCCGACAAAGCTGCCGAGGGCCGGCGTGCACGTAACCGGCACCAGGTCCGAGCCCCTGAAGGCCTGAACGAAATCGGTCGGCAGGAAGGTACCGCCCGCGGCCGAGGCTTCGAGCGTGCCCGTATCGCCGGTCTCGAAGTTGAAGACCACCGGAATATTGATAATCAGTTCCTGATCGTTGTTCAGGTTCGTGGACAGCGTATTGGCAACCTGCGACGAGAACACGATAAGCAATCTTGTCGCTCGTCAGTCGAGGCGCGATTTCTTCCATCAAGGAGCGCGGCGCAATGAACCGCAGCGTGTTCTGCAGCACGTCACCCGGACCAATAACGTAGGTCAGAATGCCTAAACGGTTGTCGTTGATATTCGGAATTTCCAGTGTCGCCAGATCCGGATTATTTACCGCGGCGACCACCCGATTCTCGCTGATGATTCTCGGTGCGCAAAACTGCACGTCGTCAATCTTCTTGTCCTGCCACGCGATAAGCTGTGTGACCAGCTCGCCGCTCTCGAGCAGCGCAAGTATCACAGGATCGGTGACCGCGAAGTCAACGGTGTACGGAGTAATCGTGTTACCAATGTTCTGCACGCCGTAGTTGATGTCGAGCTTGACGACGAGGCCGTCGATCGCGCCGAGGTCCGGGTCCGGGATCTCGGGATTGTCGAGTTTCGACGGGTCCGTCAGCGGCGAATTGAATTCGTCCGGGTTGAACTCGTCGGGATTGAACTCGTCCGGATTGAACTCGTCGGGATTGAACTCGTCGGGATTGAACTCGTCGGGATTGAACTCGTCCGGATTGAACTCGTCCGGATTGAACTCGTCGGGATTGAATTCATCGGGCGTGTAAAGGTCGGGATTGAATTCATCGGGATTGTATTCATCCGGGTTGAACTCATCGGGGTTGAATTCGTCGGGCGTGTAAACCTTCGGATTGTGAATCTCGAAATCGTTGAGCGAGCCGTTGGCATTCAGCAACGGTCCCGATTCGACGGCGCCGTTGACGGTAATCGTGTTGATCAGCACTTCCGGACCGCTGGCTGGCACTTCGAACACGTTTACTGACACCGGGTTCACGTTTGCCGTCGAATAGACGAACAGGGCCGTCGCCTCGCTGGAGCGCGGCCCGACAAAGATCGTCTCAGTTTCGTTCGGGGGTGTCGTCGCGAAGTCGGGGTATGTCGGATCCAGCGGCAGTTGGTCCCAGGAAGCGCGCGCGTCGGCCGGAAAGCCTGTCGGCTGATTGGCGATCGCCAACCGGAATGTCTTGGTCAACGTGCTCGCGTTTTCCACCACGATCGAGTACGAGCGCTGGATCGAACCCAGCGTCTTGTTCGGATTGAATGAAAACGCTGTAGCCTGGTCCTCGATAAGCGCACCGTATATGTCGAAATCCTTGGTTCGGTTGTTGAGTGCATCGAACACGACACCGGCACCCGGGTTGTTTACGGGTGCGCAGAATCCGGCGCCAGGATTGAAATCCTCGACACTGAGAGCGAGTCGGGTTTCTTCATCGTTCACCAGCGGGATTGGCGCATCACTGCCCGATTTCGCCGCCGTCGTCGCGCCCGGCGTTCGCGCATAGGGCACCAGATCCGTCGGCTGCGCAGTGTAGATGTCGCCGCTAACATTGCGTGAGGTGACAAACGACATCCAGAACACTGGCTCTTTACTCGGGTTCTGCACGTCGTATGACGAATTGTCCTCCCAGAACGGTGGGTTCTCCGGAATCGACGGGTCGAAGACGAGCCGCTGCCTGACTGACGTCATGCCGCTGTAATCGCCCATGAACGGTTTGCTTCTCGTCTTGTAGGCCTTGATATTCCAGCCATCGCCTTCGATCTCCCTGACGGTGCCGTCTATGAGCGCCTTGCGATAGCGGGACACGACGGCAGGCGGATCGTCGGTCGCGACAGGCTGCCCGCTATCGATCAGGACCCTGGTCGTCAATACCCGCGCGGTGCGCCGAAACTGGATAACGGAATTCGGCCCGGCGTTGAAGTTGAAATCGGCGAGCACAGGGTAATTCAGGAAAGCGTTCAGTGCGGCGGGGGCAGCCGGGCTCACGCTGACGTTTTCGAGGTAGTTGCGAACACGAAGCGTGTCGAAGCGGCTGTCCCACCAGCCGACCTGGCACACGCCGAGCGAGCAGTCGATGACGGGCTTGAACTGGAAGCCGTGATCGGCGTTCGGCGCGATCTCGACCGGTTCGCTCCAGTTCTTGCCGTTGGCCGAACCGACCACGGCCTTGATACGCGAATCCGTGGGCTGGTCGAACGTCGTAAAACATCCTCCATCCGAGCTCAGCTTGCGCTCCGAATACACGAGGATGAACTTTTCGCCGTTATTGCTGACCGATGGAAAATCGTTGTTGCGCGACGCCACCGCGTTTTGAATGGTGTCGTTCGGAAGAGTCGGCACGTCGTACGCACAGAGTGGTGACACGATGTCGAACGGCTTGCCAATTCTTTGCCCGCCATCGTTGGAGATGGCGCCGCGCATCGCGGAAGGCTGACCCTCTTCGGCAAAGACACGAAACACATAGAGCACCTTGTCGCCCATAGCCGTAACGCTGACACCCTGGTCGCGGCCGGAGGTCACGGCCACCTGCTTCGGATTGCTGAACGAGCCACCGTAATTGTCGGTGTACACCGAGAGAATCTCGATGTCGTTCTTGCTCGGATTAAACAGGGCAAAAGTGACCAGGATGCGGGCCTTCGGCCATTGCCGCGTGATTGTCTCGACAGAGCCGTCGGGTCGTTCAACCTGCATGGTGACGTCGATCGTGCCCGGATTGCTCTCGTCGAGGATGTACGTGCCGTTGACTTTGTCCGCGAACTTGCTGCCGGTCGTGCGGTAGACCTGCACGGGGGTTGGTTCAAGGCTCTTGCGAAAGCCGGCCTCGGAGTTGAGATCCATCATGCGCTGCATGTAGATGCCGCCGCCGGTGCCGCCGGCCGGGCCACGGTCGGCGCCAATGTGCAGAATGCCACAGCCGCCGGGCCAGCAAAGCGTAATCGGATCTGCTGTAAATCCGACGCCCAGGCTTGTCGCGGGGTTCAACCGCGTGCCGTTGATATAGCGATTGAAAAAAGTTTTGCCGCCATCGAGGGTCTCGGACATGCGGATGGCAGTGTCGCCCGGACCAGCCGGGTCATCGGAACCACCACTGGCATTCCAGGCACAGATAATATTGCGCGCAAGCAACGGATTGATCGCGCAGCTCGGTTCATTGTCCTGCATCGCCGGGATACCGCGGTACTGGCCCGGTGCCGTTCTACCGACAACGTCCGAATTCAGTTCAACCGATGAAAATTGGGCCGACGCCGGGCCGCCGGCAAACGAAATCACCAGTAGCCCGAGACAAGCCAAGACGTAAATACGACTCACTTTCATGTGCACCCCTCGAATGGGAACGTGACCGACGGAGCGTAATCACCGCCTCCACAATTTTATTTATTACTTTAATGTGTACGATTGTTTTTCTAAATTATGTCGCCTGCTCATTATAGAGCATGGTGCGACCGTTTCATCAGGTACAGCCAAGATATACTCACTTACATTATGTCAATGATTTATCGGGGTTTTCCGAGCACATAGAGCTGCCAAAGGTCCTTGCGCGTCATGTGCAGGAAAGGCCGCAGGGCGAGTACCCCGGTCTTGCCGATACTGTCTTCGAGGTAGTCCATCTCGGCGAATTTTTCCCGCGTGCGCTCGCCGATCGGTGCATCGAGACCGTTTTCCCGCATCATCAGCACACCTTTCGCACGCAGCGCGAGCTCCGTGTACAGGCGCAGATAGCAAAGCATGTCGACAACGACAGGACCTTCGAATTTGCTGCGAAGGTCGTTAAGAAATCGACCGATCTTGGATTCGGCGAACTCTCCCGAACTGATCTGCTGCAGCAGGCGCGCGTCTGCGTCGAAATCCAGTTCGAGCCATTCGTGCAAGTGTTCGGCACTCTTCCGGAATACAACAGCCAGCAACGGTGGCAATAGAATCAGATAGCTCATGGTCATCAGGATCGGTGGCAGCACGAAATGATTGAAGAACGAATGAAACGTGATCGCGGCGACGAGCCCGGGCAAATAGAACAACGGATTGATCTTCATGTTTCGTTCGGTCAGGGCCTGCGACATGATTGCAAAGATGGCCGTTACACCGCCATGCATGATGGCGGTGCCGAAACCGCGGACAATCCAGACCGCGACGTGCGCGTCACCGGCCGATTGTAAGTAGTAGAAATTCTCGACGACAGCGAATCCGGTTCCGACGGCAAAACCCATGATGGCGCTATCAACAAGAAAACCGATCCGATTCATGCGAAATAGCCAGACGATGACGATGGCTTTGAGCGATTCTTCGGTAAGCGGCGACACGTAGCGCGTGAAACTCCTGAAATCGGTCTGCAACTGCTCGAGCAGAAAGCCGTTGACGAAGTACGCGACAACTGTTGCCAGCGCGCCGGCAAAGATTACCCACAAGACGGTCTTCAGGCTGACCAGCTTGTAGCTGTCCATGTACATCAGAATGATCAGAAAGATCAGGACCGGCAACAATCCGACCGGCGCGCGGATGAGTAGATCCGTGGACATCAGCCCATCATAGTATTTTTAGCGAAATCATCCACTCATCGCTTAGCCTGTCGCCGCTCTCATACCCTGCCGCGTAGCCCACCGAGAGAGTCATTGGCAAGCGATGTGCCAACGTGAATTCGAGATCGAGCTGTGCGCCGAGCGTCGTGACGGTGCGTTCAGCAAGGTCGCCGATATCAGTTCTCAATCCACCGAAGAATATCGCGGGCCGGATGTGTTTCAAAAAGAAGCTCGGGATGCCGACCTCGCGGAAGCGGATCGGCGGCAAATTCCACTCCGCCATCGATTTGACGAAGTCGTTACCGGACACTTCGTCAATCTCGAAGCCCGGGAAGCTGTAGTACTCCCGATAGCGCTTTACCTCACCGTTATCCACGTAGTTGTTGCCGAAACCGCCGAAATAGAAATTGCCGAGCGGATCCAGCGGACTGCCATTGCTTCTGCCCGCGGCGTTATAGAACCAGATCGACGAGTGCTTCCAGGGGAGCGCGAAGCCGAAGTCGAAGCCAACATGCGGTTTCGTTATCGTATCGAAGTCGGTTTCGTCGACCTCCAGATTGATGTCCCAACGAAATCCTTTCTCGTCGTCTACGGCGCCGATCGACTTGCGCGTATTGGTGTAGTGCAGTCCTAAGTCTGCAGACAGAATGTCCTCAAATAAAAACGTCGACACGTTTTGATTGTTCGGCAGGGTATCCAGACCACTGTAGTAGGCCAGCCGGGCGGAGAAATCCAGTTGCCGGGGCGTATCAAAAACAAGCGCCCGATCGTACCCGACGATGTACGCATCACCTTTGCGGCCGCGTTGTGTAGGACCGAATAGATCATAGAAATCAGCGTAGTTGTGCCAGTACCGGAAGTACCAGTTCAGCGCGTTGTACTCCAGGTTGACATGCACGCGTTCGTCGCTTGGAAGCTCGTCGTCCCAGGAGTAACTCGCCGTCAACTCGAAATTGTGCAGCTGCGCGGGATCCGACGTACGGAAGTGCCAACCGATGGCTTCGGTGTCACGATAGCCTTCAATAACGGGATACCCGGAGTCAAAACCGTGCTCCCGATAAGGACGATACTTGCCTTCGGTAGTGATCAGGTCTTCGTGATCAACCTCATCCAGCGTATCGACGACGTTCCAGTCTTTAACGATGGGGTACTTGGCGGCGACCTGCGCACCCAGAAGCGTGATCGCACTGACGTCTTCGAGCGGCACCGGATCGATAACCGTCGGTACGAAGCCCTGCCCCGTATACTCAGAAACCAACAGCGTACCGTCGCTCAGTGGAATCGGTCGAAATAGTCCAGTCTCGGCATTGCTGACGGCCTCGAGCTCCCCGGTCTCGATCTCAAAGCGGAAAATGTTGGATACACCGGTATAGAAGGAGCTACCGAAAAGGAACTTCGCGTCAGGAGAAAAGACAAAGCCCTCCGGAGCAGCCGGCGTGAGTTCAAGCTCTGCCACAGGCTGCGCCTGCTCTTCCAGCAGATCAGCAATGTTGAAAACCCTGAGATATTGCCTGCCATCAATTTCTCCGACGGACGCCGACAATAGAGATCCGTCAGGCGAGATGTCCATTTCGTAGGCAACACTGCCATACGGCCAGGCGTACACGAGACTCCACTCAGTGTAGGGATAGGAAATTCGAACCAACGACACATAGCCGTTCAGATGTCGCAGGCCCCAAATTGAACGGTCTGATTTGTTGAAGACAATATCGCCAATGCGCGCGTCTTTAAGCAGCATCCGCTCTTTACCCGTGTCGACGTCAACCGCCATCAGATCACGATATGCCTGGTTATCTGCGGTATAGAAAAACGTTCGGCTGTCCGGATCGAATGCCGATGAGGTTACCCGATACGTCATGGGACCCTTGATATCGACTACACGCTCAACGCTGCCGTCGCGTAAGGAAAACTTGCCAACGTGCGCCACAACTCCGGGATAACGGAACGCCCCGATCATCTCCCCCCGCTGCTCGTCAACATAGCTGCGAGAAATCGAACCGAGCGCCTGCTGCGTCAGTGGCTCTGTCGGCGTGAGCGGAAATTCTCTGACGGCCTCAAGGTTGGCCGTCTGAAATTCATGCTCGAATGCAATCCAGTCGTTCCATGCTTCTTCGAGCGGCTTTTCAAATATTTTCGCGAACTGCTTGGAATAATATTTCTCACTATCTTCGCCGCGTTGCAACCATTCGATGACATGCTCGGGTGAATATTGAAAGGCCAGATAGCTGATGAAGCGCGTGCCGTAAAGATAGGCGTTGACGCCCGCCTGAAAATCGACGCTTACACCCTCCGAGACAATGCCCAGGTTACTGTAGAAGTATGCGTCGTCACGCACCATCGAGCGAAAGACCATTTCATCAAAGGCGCCCTGCGCACGTCCAACGCCACCCGACATCCAGGTTTCCATGAAGACAGCAGCGCCTTCGAGATACCAGCGGGGTGCGCTGAGCCGCGGCACAGTAAGGTAGTTATAGACAATGGACTCGGGATGTTTATCCGTTTGCCGTGGTTTGCCGCCGAAGAACTTTCGCCAGCGCAAGTCCTGCGAATTTGCGACGTCCATGTTGGCGACGTGCACGAGCTCATGATTCATGATCATGAATATTCGTTCGCTGCTCGGCATGGTTTCGAGCGTGCGACTGGCTGGCGCGACAAAAACGGAAACGCCGTTATATGGAGATGCTGCCGCGCCCGCGTTACCGTAGTCACTGAGGTCCGTCAGGATGATGGTCGCCTTCTCTTGGGGCGTCCATGCAAAGATTTGTTTCTGGAAATCCAGAGAATTGTGAAAATTTCGAATAACGTGCGGGACAAGGTAGGTCTGGAACGGATCGAAATAAAGCAGCCGGACTTCGTCTGTCTCGACCACGTCCATCTCGAATGCATCTGCCGTTGCGCGACCCGCGAACGACAGAAATCCTATCAGTGCGATTAACGCAATCGCGCGAATATCGATTCCCTCCCCCGTTCTTATTATTATTTCCTCGATAATACTCTGATTGTAAGGACGCGCACCCGCAGGCTAATCGCAATACGGGCGCGCGTCGAGCAGTTGGCTGTAGGAGCGGTACCTCGCCTAGTTCACGCTGCTGCGCTGTACATTCATCATTACATCAGAACGCAGCGCTTCGCGGAACACGTCGCTGCTAAGTGCCTGACGGAACACGTCATTACTCAGCGCCTGACGGAACACATCGTTGCTTAGTGCCTCGCGGAACACGTCATTGCTCAGCGCTTGACGGAACACATCGTTGCTTAGTGCCTGGCGGAATACGTCGTTACTCAGCGCCTGACGGAATACGTCGTTACTCAGTGCCTGACGGAATACGTCGTTACTGAGTGCCTGACGGAAAACGTCGTTGCTGAGCGCCTGACGGAATACGTCGTTACTCAGCGCCTGACGGAATACGTCATTGCTCAACACCTGACGGAATACGTCGTTACTCAGCGCCTGACGGAATACGTCGTTGCTGAGTGCCTGACGAAAGACGTCGTTGCTCAGAACCTGGCGAAATGCGTCGCTTGCAAATGCGTCTTGCAAAGCTGCATCCCTGGCCAGAACATCCGCCAGCGCCGCATCACTTCTAAGGACATCGCTCAGTTCCGCATCGCTGCGCAGTGCCTGACGGAATACGTCGTTGCTCAGCGCCTGACGAAATACGTCGTTGCTCAGCGCCTGACGGAACATATCGTTGCTCAATGCCTGGCGAAATACGTCGTTACTGAGCGCCTGACGGAATACGTCGTTACTCAGCGCCTGACGGAATACGTCGTTACTGAGTGCCTGACGAAACACGTCGTTGCTCAGCGCCTGACGGAATACGTCATTACTCAATGCCTGGCGGAACACCTCATTGCTCTGTGCCTCACGAAACACCTCATTGCTCTGTGCTTCACGGAACACTTCATTGTTCAGGGCCGCGCGGAATACATCATTGCTCAACGCCTGACGAAACACGTCGTTACTCAGGACCTCACGAAACAAGTCGTTGCTCAGCGCCTGTTGGAACACGTCGTTGCTGAGTGCTTGACGAAATGCATCAGTCTGCATTGCTTCTGCAAAAGACGCGTCGCTGACGATCATCTGATATACGTCGGTTTGCATGACCTGCGCCATGGTCTCGTCATCCAGAGTAACGTCATCGCCGCTTATTTGCTCACCGCGGTAACGTTCCGCCGGAGCGACTGTTCCAGCCGCATCATCGCCTGGGACAGTGTACTTGACTCCGACATAGGCAACGACTGCAATCGCAATTACAAATGCGACGATCATCGTTGTCCTTCGGGACTTGGTCTGTTCCATACTGCTCATTGTCTTACTCCTATTGTCTGAACTCTGCGTCACCGATTTCGGGTAACCGCCGTTCATTTACCAGGTTGCCTGCAGCAAACCACGCTCCAGCAACCTGCCATTACTTGAAAACTCAAGTTCGATCTTTGCCTGACCTTCAAACGTCGCATCACCAACATGGCTCAACAGCACCGTCAGCCTGCGTTCTCCGCTCGCCCGCACCTGCAGGGCGGAATCAGCAATAGCAATAGACTCGAAACTGTCTTTGAGTTGCGCCAGCGCGCCCGGCCAGATTCCGGCCGGCGAAATAGTCACGGAGATATCGAGCGGCTGATCCGCTTCAATCTGGATATCCAGGTACAGATTGCCGTCCCGGCGCTGCAGCTGTGCCAGAGACGCGAACCCATCCTTGCGAAAGTCATACACGTCGACAATGTCGGCCTCGGCAACCACACGATCCGGCGCCATCGTGCCGACCAATTTAGAGAAATCCGGCGTGCCGGTTAAGATCACCTGGCTCTCGTAAAGGCTTACAGCGAGCAGCACCCCTGCCGCCGCTGCCAGCCCATAGCGAAACAGTGCGCCGAGATCCGGCGGACGCTGCCACCCGCGACCGGAAGGCTGCGGCGATGCGCCGGGCAAGTCGATGCTATCCACGATGCGCGCGTGCAGCGAGCCCGGCACATCCAGTGCCTGAGAATCGAGCAGGATCGCATCCATCTGCTCGAGGTGGGCCGCAAACTCGCGCGCTTCTGATGAACTCTCGAGCAGTCGTTCCAATTCGGTCTGCTCGTCCGCCGTGAGCTGGCCATCCGCGGCAGCACTGATCAACTGCATGGTACGTTCATCAGTCATGATGAAAACACTCCGTGTTGGCACAGCTTGTCGCGCATATGTCGACGTGCCTCGAAAAGTCTGGATTTCACTGTTTTTTCGGGCAATCGCAGAATCTCGCCGATTTCCCGATAGCTGCAATCACTGAAATAGCGCAAGGCAATAACGGCTCGTTGATCCTCATTCAGCTCCATCAGTGTCGCCTGAACTTCGTCTCGCAGCTGTGAGGTTTCGACATTGTCCTGCGGCATGTCGGCATCCGAATGCGCCGTATCGGCAAGCGGCTGCGTGCGTTTGCGCCGCTTCAGCTGGTCGATGGACTCGTTGAGTGCAACGCGATAGGTCCAGCTGAAGAGTCTGCGGCTGGGGTCAAAGCGTTGAATATTCTCGAAAACCTTCAAAAACGTCACCTGCGTGACGTCCGCCGCCTCATCGGGGTTACCCAACATGCGATAAGCGGCGTTGTAGACGGGTTTTTCCAGTTGTCTCACGAGCGTATCCAATGCTTTTTTATCGCCTTTCTGGCAGGCCATAACCAAGTTTGTTTCCTGGTCCCTATTCATAAGTACTCCGCAGGCCCGGAAAAGTTGGTGAATTCATATCTGAGGCCTTCATTGCGATGATTCCCCGGTCTCGATCTGGAACAGCTTGTCAAAGCCCGAGTACATGAATATGTCATTGATGTGATGATTGACGTTTACAAGTCTGAGGCCGTGATTTCCCTCCATCAGGCGCTTATGGGTGCGCAACAGCACGCCCAGACCCGCGCTGGAGATGTATTCCAGCTTGCGCAGATCGAGGACGCAGTCCCCGGCCACCGCGTCCAGAAACTCCTGCGCGTGCGGCGCCTGAGCCGCATCCAGCCGGCCCTCGGCTATGATGTTTCCCAAGTCATCAAATCCGATTTGAAACATGTTTTATTTCCGATCCGCGATAAAAGTGATCTTGCTTTTTCGATCCCGGTACTCGTAGTGAATCGAACTCACCATCTTGAGTACGAGGTAAAGCCCCAGTCCGCCGGGAGTTCGTTGCTCGAGCGGCGCATCAACGTCCACGGGATCAACCTCGCGCGGATCGAAGCGCTTCACGCCAAAACTGGTCAGACTGACCTCGACACCGCGTTCATGGGGCTGCATTTCGATCAGGACGTCCGTCTTGGTCTCCGTGTCATAGGTCACCATATTGACGAACAGTTCCTCGACGCAGAGATCGACGATGTAGCGGACAGACTGGTCGATATCGTGCTCGGCAAAAAAACTGTCCGTAAATCCCACGATGTTCTTGAGTTCGTTGAGGCTTCTTCTGAATTCTCGTTGCATTATCCTATTCCCCCGATCAGGGCCGCTTGTCTGGCAGCCGTCGCACCAGAACAAGAGTAATGTCATCGGCCTGCGGCGCGTCGCCGCCAAATTCGAAGGCGGCATCCACGAGATTTTGGCTCAGTTCTGCCATTGAAAGCTCATGTGATTGTGCAAATACGTCTGCCACACGCTGCTCTCCGAACTGCGAGCCATCCGCGTTCGCGTATTCATAGACTCCGTCGGAAATCAGAGCGAGCACATCGCCTGGAGCCAGCTCGAGCCTCTTGGCGCGCGCCGTACCGTCGAGTTCCATGATTCCGACCGGAAAGCTCGTGGGCTTGAACCACTCGCACTCGTTGTTGGCGGCTCGATAGACCATTATCGGGCCCTGGCCGCCGGAGTGGTATTCCACCAAGTGCGTTTCGGGGTCGAGAAAACCCATGAAAGCTGTGATGAAGCGGTCGTCAGGCAGGTCTTCGTTAAGCTGATTGTTCACATGCATGTAGGCGCTGTCGAGATCGGCACCTAGCCGGAATGCGACGCGTAGCATCGCCTGCATCTGAGTGGCCGAAAGGGCCGGTCCGAAGCCGTGACCCGTCGCGTCACCAAGCAGTATGAAAAGCCGCCCATCAAGAACGACGAGATCGTACAGATCGCCGCCCGTGTGGTCCGTCGGCAGGAACTGGCCGTGTAAGTCATAGCCTGCAACATGCGGCATCGCATCGGGAAGCGTGCTTATTTGGATTTCGCGCGCAACGGCAACTTCCTGGCTCAGAATGGCGTTGGCGAGCAGCTCGCTCGTCATTTCCGAATGCTGGATAGCGATAGCCGCCTCTGCTGCCAGTGCCGGTGCGATCCATTTGTCGTGTTTATCAAACTGCCGAGGATACTGACCCAGCCACTGCATGACACCCAGCAGCTGATCTTCCTGGCCCAGTATCGGCACGCTTAGCAGCGAGCGTGTTTCGAACTCGTCGAGCTGGACCGGTGCGGCCCCGAAGCGCTCATCATCACGGCACTCGTGAATGTTGTCGATTTCCAATGTCGCGGCGCATTGGCCGGCAAGCCCATCACCAAGCTTTTGCCGGACGGGCTTGTCACCTGTGGGGATGACCCTTACGAGCTCGCCTGACGGTCTGTCAAACAGCCACAGCACGCCGGCTTCGGCGACGATCGCAACCTTGCCGACTTCGATGATTTCCCGCAAGAGTTCGGGCAGCGCTTCGGGCGCCGCCAGCCGGTACATGATCTCCAGGATCTTGACCAGCGATTCACGCGTAATCTCGCTTGGATTCTGCTCGTGCAGAGGTACGGACAGAGTATGCTCCTTCCTCTTTTCTCGTTAGTTTTCTTATATTTAGCCGCCACACGACGGCTACGCTCGGTAACCCCAGATCGATGATGGCACAGATTTGAAAAAGAGTCCTTGCTTACTGCAGGGAGCGCTCGAGCAGTGCCGCCAAACGGAGGCCGGCCTGCTGGAGCCTCTTGGACACAATTGCCTTGTGCTGCCGGAGATAGTCGTCCGAAATTGCCATCCGTCGCCGCGGTTCGCCCGCACTCAAGAATCTTGTCTCCCCGCTATACCAGCAGGCATCCTGTCTGCGGACGCAATACCCGACCGATGGCGCCATGGTCAGTTGATACGACTCATTCGCCCACGCGACAATCGAGTCATCGTGCCAGTCGACTCGCTGCCAGTCGGAGATCGAGCGGCGCAGGTCAGCGGCAATGCTCAGGTAATCCCCCCCCAGGTTTGCGGCAATGATGCTGTGGTCCCAGACACCGTGCAGGTTTGCGTCCGGCATATCGAGATCGACCTCGATGTAGTTAGCGCCCCGGTCATCCTGATAAGAGATATGCAGGGGCTGGTGGATGTCACCGACCCAATGCCCCAGTAGTTTCAGCGCCAGCAGCTTGTCGGCATCGCTCGACGCAGGGTCCTCGAGAACGGCCACGTCACCCCGGATCGCCGAAAGCACGCAGGTGTCTGCGAGCGGGCATTCATCCGTCGCGACTGCTCTGAATGACCGCGGCACGTTCATGAAATGATCAAACATACGAATCCGTTCGGGAATGTCCGCAAAAAGACACGACTCCGCAAAATCGTCAAATTCCGGGTCCAGGCTAAGCAGGTACTCGATTTCGCCCCTCGCCGTTTCCGTCAACTCCTCAAACGCAATCTGGCACACGACCCGATGGCCCGTATCTCCCCAGGCAAACACGGCCGCGGGCAGTGCGACGGCGAATACCGCCAGAAGTCTCAATATCTTTCTCAAAATCACCCGCCGTATAGCCTAAAGTTATGTCAAATCGTGCCGATAACAGTGCTATGAACCATACCCAATGGTAGGCACGTTATGATCAAACCACCAACCCCCGTCGATGAGTTGCTGCGTCTGGAGACGCTACGCAATCTCAAGATTCTCGATACCGACCCCGAGGAGCGGTTCGATCGGGTTACGCGCCTCGCCAAACGAATATTCGGCACACCGATCGCACTGGTCAGCCTTGTGGATAATGATCGGCAATGGTTCAAGTCCAGACAAGGCCTCGATGCGACAGAAACGCCACGCGACATCTCTTTTTGCGGCCATGCAATAGTCGAAAGCGAAACGTTCATTGTGAACGACACGCACACTGACGAGCGCTTTTCCGACAACCCGTTGGTTATCAATGATCCGGGCATTCGTTTTTATGCCGGCTGTCCACTTAGTGCTCCCGACGGCAAGAACGTCGGCACACTGTGCATCATTGACCGGGAGCCGCGTGAATTGAGCCAGGCGGATGTCGGGTTGCTACAAGAGCTGGGCCAGATGGTCGAAGAAGAACTTGTAGTCGCAGACATAGTGCACAACGACCCCGTCACGGGAATGTCCAACGCCTCCGGGTTCAATTCGATTGCGGATTATCTGCTCGCAATGTGCAGACGCACCAAATCGCCTGCGTCTCTACTGCTGTTTCACTTCACGAACCAGCATCTGATCGAAGGCTTCATGGGGCGGGACGAAAGTGACCGTGCTGCGATCGAACTGGCGCAGCTGTTAATGGCGAGCTTTCGCGACTCCGATGTCGTTGGCCGTATTACGGAAAACACGTTCGTCGTCTTGCTCGCCGGCTCTCAAACGGACGAGGTCGAGCCAGCGGGTCGACGCCTGATGGAGCGACTCGCAGCTCGCGCAGAAAAAAGCGACTCAGAGTACGCGCTCGAGGTGGAACCGTACGCTGTCGACTATGACCCTGAGCGTCACGGCGACGCGGCAACTCTGATTCGCGATGCGGAAAACCTCATGCAGTCACACGACACCGATTCGGATCCGGGCGAACAGCAGAAATCAGCATAGTCCAACTGAAAGACTGCACCTTGTGTCTTATTGACACCAAGTTGGCAGCCAGTCCGATGACGCCAAGACCATGCCAAGAGACTTTGCAAAGCTGGTCGAAGACGAGATTAAGGTGCAGCGTCGTTTGACAGCTAGCTGAGGCGTCGTGTATCAGCAGGTGCATGACCGGCAAACGACACCGAGATAAGGCCCTCACTGAGCAGCACATCGCCGACTTCATAACGTCACGTGAGTTGCCGCACGCGTTTCGCAGCCTGATTTCTGATCACTATTTGCCGTTGGTTTCGTGGCTGGTTGATCGCAAGGCATCCGGCGAAACAATGTTTCTCGGTATCAACGGTGCTCAGGGCACGGGCAAGTCGACACTGGCTGATTTTCTGCAACTCGCACTTGAGTCGCGGCACCGTTGGCGCGTGGCCGTGCTGTCGATAGATGACTTCTACCTGACGAAGTCCGAACGTCGTGACCTCGCAGAACAGGTGCACCCGCTGCTCGCGACCCGGGGCGTACCCGGCACTCACGATTTGGGCATGTTGTCGCGGTGCCTCGACGATCTCGGAAATCTCGAGGGATGGTGAGCAGTATCGTTTGCCGCGCTTCGATAAAGCGCAGGACGATCGCGCTCCCGCTGCCACCTGGCCCCAGGTCAAAGGGCCCATCGACCTGATCATCCTCGAGGGCTGGTGCGTTGGCAGCGTCGCACAAGCTGATGCGGAACTCGCTGCGAGTGTCAATGACCTCGAACGCGACAGAGATCCGGACTGCACCTGGCGCAAGTATGTAAACGGGCATCTCGACTCTGACTATGCGCAGTTATTTTCCGCGCTCGACGCGCTGGCATTCCTGCAAGCGCCGAGCTTCGAAGCGATATACGAATGGCGGCTCGAACAGGAACAAAAACTCGCCGCCTCAGCGCCAGCGGCTGCGCCCGGAATTATGAACAGCGCTCAAATCGCTGAATTCATACAATCGTATGAACGAATCACCCGCTGCAATCTGGCTCGATTACCCGAGCATGCCGACGTCGTGCTCGTTCTCGGCGAGGATCACACCGTAGTTGCAAGCGAGTACCACAGCTGAATTCCCTGCGGTTCAGACACTATCCTATAAAAATCAATAATTTATGATCGACTCAATTAACGAAGCGCGCAGCTATCCGGGCGCGCGGCATCGTTGCGGGACGCAGTCAGGGCTGTTGCCGCGAATGTGCTGTGAGTGCCGCCGGTGCGGGCCCCTGTGCCAATGCTGTGGTAGGCTCGCCCGAAAAGAAGCGGGTAAGAAAAGCGGGGGACCATCGTTTGAACTCGTCAGCAAATAGTGTCAAGGCCTATCCCGAGCTAACCTGGGTTGCCGTCATCGTCGGCTGGATACTCGGCGTCGTCATCGCGGTCTCGATCGGCTATGCCGCATTGATTCTGGGCTTTTCGATCGAAGGCTCCGAACTGGCTGCCATCCTCGGTTTCGGCATTCTGCGCGGCATGCTGCGGCGCAAGAGCATCATCGAAAACAACATCGTGCAGACGATCGCGAGCGGCGTGAACGGTGCCTCGTCGGGCATGATGTTTTCGGTGCCCGCAATCTTCCTGCTCGGTTACGGCGACCGCTTCGATCCGGTCATACTGACGTTCGGCTGCATTGCCGGCGCATTTCTCGGCATCGCGTTCATCATTCCGCTTCGAAAGCACATGATCGACTTCGAGCGCTTGACCTACCCTGGCGGTGTCGCTGTTGCGACCATTCTGAAGTCGCCCGGCGCCGGGGTCCGTAAGGCCATTATCCTGGTAGCTGCGGCCCTGATCAGTGCAACCGTGCACGCGATCACAATCAAAACGGGCGTGTCGAACTGGGATCTCGGTACGCTGATCGGCATGCCAGAGTTCATGAACGGCATCTGGTACCTGTCGCTGATGACCATCGGTGTCGGGTTTATTGCCGGGCGCGGCGGCATCGCGTTCATCATCGGCGGCTTCGTCGCGTACTGGTTCCTTTCGCCAATGCTTGCGGCCACCGGTAGCTTCCCGCTCGACGAGGCCGGTGAAATAATCAGCTCGCCCGAACCGCTGCGCCTGTTGCTGTACCGCCCGCTGGGCATCGGCATGCTGATCGGCGGCGCGATTATGGGCGTCATCCTCGCAGCCCCCTTGATCATGAGCGCGATCAAATCCATGCAGAAAGCAGCGCAGGTCGAGACGAGCACCGCGGGTGAGGAGATGCCGATCAAGCTGCTCTATTTCGCCGTCGGTGGCGCAGTGATACTGCTCGGCGTCATGGCCGTTACCGCCGTCGAATCGATGACGCTCTGGGGCGGCATCGCGATGGCCATACTCGGCACGCTCTGGGTCTGGATGGCCGGCATTATCCTGTCCGAGGCTATCGGGCGTACGAACTGGTCACCATTGTCCGGCATGACGCTTGTCGGCATCACGCTGCTTATCGTGCTGACGCAGGCCCTTGGCATGGATCGCGCCGACTCGATTATCGCCGCGATCATGGTCGGCGCGGCGATGTGCGTCGCCATGTCACAGGCGACCGACCTGATGCTCGACCTCAAGACCGGCTACCTCGTCGGCGCAACGCCGCGAATGCAGCAGTTCGGTCAGTTCATCGGCGCGTGGCTCGGACCGATCGTCGTTATCTTCGTCATCTTTGCGCTGAACGAGGCGTATGAGCTCGGTAGCGCGCGCCTGCCGGCGCCCCAGGCCCAGGCGCTCGCAAGCACGGTAGACGGCATCATGGGCGGCGACGTGCCGGCGCAGAAATACGCGGCCGGCGCAATTCTCGGTGGCGTTCTCTCGGCGCTCATGGGCGGCCTCGGCATCACGGTCGGCCTCGGCTTCTACCTGCCGTTCAACATCGTCCTGACGTATTCGCTGGGCACGCTGGGACGGGAAATTTCCGATCGCGTTAAAGGCAAGGACTGGAGCGACAGCGTCGGCATTCCGATCGCGGCGGGTTTCATCGTCGGTGAGGCGCTCGTCGGCGTTGGCGACGCGATCAAGCACGTTTTAGGGGGGCTTTGACATGAAGAAAATTGCTTACGTACTTATCTGCGGTGGTTTTCTTTTCGGTGCGTACACGACTGCCCTCCACATCAATGACGTCGACTGGATGCTGTTCGGCGTCGCAGCTATTGCAGCCATTGCCGGCGTCATCATGGCAAAGCGCACGGATCGTGCGCAGGCAACGTCGGGAGACGTCCTGGAGACCAACCGCAACGAACTCAATGAGTCCATCGCGAACATCGTGCGGGATCTGGGGGAGATGGCCGACGGCGACATTGCGAAGGGTGAGCAGCTGCGCGACTGGATAGATCAAAAACTGCGTCCGGACCTGCGGCGCTTTGTCGATGCCCGGGCGAGCATGGTGCACCTGTTCGGTCTGCAGACCTATGCGGATATCATGAGTGAATTCGCCGCCGGCGAGCGCTATATCAACAGAGTGTGGTCATCGTCAGCGGACGGCTACGATCACGAAGCCGACTCCTATGTACGCAAGGCGGCCGAGCAGTTCCGGCATGCGCAGGCACAGCTAGCTCAAGCAAGCCGCTAGCTACGAGTCTCTCGCAAACTCCGCGATTGTCGACTTTTCGGCAACGAGTTTTTCCAGTAGTGGCGCCGGCGTCCAGTTTTCCTTACTGAAGCGCTCGGCGAATTCCTTAATCCGCGCCAGCACCTTATCGAGCCCGACCGAATCTGCGTAGCGCATCGGCCCGCCGCGCCAGGCCGGGAAGCCATAGCCATAGACATAGACGACGTCGATATCGCTCGGCCGCTGCGCAATGCCCTCCTCGAGAATCCTCAATCCCTCGTTGACGAGCGCGTAGATGAGCCTGTCGACGATCTCATCTGCGGTAACCGGGTGCCGGTCGATACCGAGTTCTTTCGCTTCGCGCTTGACAACTTCGAGTACTGCCGCGCTGGATGATTTCTTGCGCGTCGCCGGATCATAATCGTAAAAACCGGCGGCGCTCTTTTGCCCGAGACGACCCATCTCGACCAGCGCGTCCGGCACGCGATAGCTGCGCGGATCGCCGCGATCTTCAACCGCAAGTGCCTCACGGGCTTTATACCCGACATCGAGGCCGGCCAGGTCGGCGACGCTGATCGGTCCCATCGCCATGCCCCAGTCGTACATCGCGGCGTCAACGCTCTCGGGCGTACCGCCCTCGATCAAGGCAAAGCTGCGCCTCGCGAAAGTAGCCCGTCAACATGCGGTTGCCGATGAAGCCGTAACACACGCCTGAAACGACGGCGACTTTGCGGATGCGTTTCGCTAACGCCATTACAGTCGCCAGAACGTCATCGGCCGTTTTGTCAGCGCGAACAACTTCGAGCAGCTTCATAATGTTCGCAGGACTGAAGAAGTGCATGCCCAGAACATCCTCGGGACGGCTGGTCGCCGCGGCGATAGCGTTAACATCCTGGTATGAGGTATTCGTTGCGAGAATCGCTCCGGGCTTACAGGCCGCATCGAGACGCGCGAAAATATCTTTCTTGAGGTCCGGGTCTTCGAATACGGCCTCGATCACGAGGTCGGCGTCGGCGAGCGCGCCGTAGTCTGTCGCGCCGTTAATCAGCCCACGACACGAGGCTGCTTGGTCTTCACTGAGTTTGCCGCGCTTGACGCTGCCTGCGTAGTTCTTGTCGACGATCGACAAGCCACGTTCGAGCGCCTCGTCGTTGATCTCTATCAGCGTTACCGGAATTCCGGCGTTGGCAAAGCTCATCGCAATGCCGCCGCCCATCGTGCCACCCCCGATGATGCCGACTTTTCGGATGTCGCGCTGGGCCGTATCGCGCGACATACCCCGGACCTTGGCCGCCTCACGCTCGGCGAAGAACATGTACTGCAGTGATGCCGATTGAGGATCCCGCATGCACTCGAGAAACAGCTCGCGCTCCCGTTTCATGCCGTCGTCGAATGACATTGTCGCCGCCGCCTCGATGCAGTCGACGATTCTCTGCGGCGCCGTCTGGCTGCGCGCACGCTTCTCGAGATTCTTCCTGTAGCTGTCGAAAATTTCGGCATCGACCGCAGCGACGTGGAGTTCGCTCGTCCGTCGCAGCGGTGCGTTGTCGAGGAGCAATTGCTTCGTGTACGAAACGGCTTCGTCGTAAAGATTGTCAGAAACGACTTTGTCCACGAGTCCAATCGCGGCAGCGCGCTCTGCGGCTATCGGTACGCCGCTCAGAATCAGATCGAGACTCGCCTCGATACCGGCGAGCCTCGGCACGCGCTGCGTGCCGCCCGCGCCGGGCAGCAGCCCGAGTTTCACTTCGGGTAGCCCGACTTTAGCGCTGTCGAGGGCGATTCTGTAGTGACTGGCCAATGCTGTCTCGAAGCCGCCGCCCAGAGCCGTGCCGTGCAGCGCCGCAACGACCAGTTTTTCCGAGGACTCGATCTCGTTGAGCAGATCGGGCAGATACGGCTCCGCCGGCGGCTTGCCGAACTCGGTGATATCGGCGCCGGCGATGAAGGTTCGCCCGCGGCACTGGATCAGCACGGCCTTCGAGGCGTCTTTCTGTGCTTTGCTGACGGCATCGAGCATGCCCTGGCGCACGGCCTGCGACAGCGCATTGACGGGCGGATAATCGACGGTAATGACGCCAATTTCGTTGACGATTTCATAGCTGACAGGTGAATTCATTGCGCATCCAGTTGTCGAAAAGAGACGGAGATAGCGTAGTTTACTTAAGGACGTCGCTCCGACGCGAATCCTCTAATTCTGGTAGCATCCAGTCATCATGTACGGCCAACTCATCGAACAGGCGGAGAAGTACCTCAAGTCGCTGTATGCGCAGGACAACTACGCCGCGCAGCTAAAGCGCAAACTGGCGGAATTGCTCGCTGCGGGTGAGCGCCAGCGCCGATGATGCCTGCCGGGCGCTGAAACTCAGCCGCCGCACGCTGCAGCGCCGACTCAAGGCCGAGAAAACGAGCTTCCAGAAAGTGCTGCAGGAAGTGCGTGCCGTGCTCGCCGTCAACTACCTGAGTGATGAACGTCTGAAAGCGCTCGAGGTCGCGATGCTGCTCGGTTACTCGAGCATCAGTTCGTTCACGACTGCGTTCAAGTCCTGGTACGACATGCCGCCCGCCGAGTACCGGCAGAAGTTTCTCGCCGCATAATCTGCAGGATCCCGCTCGCGTCGAGCGGAATCCGGAAATGCGGTCGACCGAAGACTAGCTTGCCTTGCGCATCTCGCCCGTCAGCCGGTTGATAACCCCGCCGACCACGTCGAGCGCCTCGTCCAGCAACTCTGGCTCGATCGTGAGCGGCGGCAGGAAACGGATCACGTTGCCGCGCACACCGCAGGTCAGCAGCATTACGCCTTCGTTCAGGGCTGCATCTGAAACTGATTGGGTCAGTTCCGGATCCGGGCGATCGGCATCGCCATCGTGCACGAACTCGATCGCACTCATCGCCCCTGTCGTGCGGACATCGCCGATTGCATTGTTAGCAGCCTGCAGTGCCGTTGCCCAGACGCTGATCTTCTCGCCGATGGCCTTCGCTTTATCGCACAGCCCTTCTTCTTCGATGATATCGAGCACTGCGTGACCTGCAGCGCAGGAGAGCGGCGGCCCACCGTAGGTGCTGCCCACGCCGCCCGGCGGAATCGAATCCATAATCTCGGCCTTGCCGATGACACCAGACAACGGCAGGCCGCCGGCGATGCTTTTGGCCACCGGCATGAGGTCCGGTTCGATACCGCTCTGCTCGCACGCGAACATCGTACCGGTGCGGCCGAAGCCCGACTGCACCTCGTCAACGATCAGAACGATGCCGTGCTCGTCACACACGCGCCGCAGCGACGCGAGGAAACCTGCCGGTGCCGGATAGAAACCACCTTCGCCCTGCACGGGCTCGATAATAATTGCCGCCACGCGGGACGGTTCTATATCCGCCTTGAATAGCCTGTCGAGAGCATCGAGCGAGTCTTCGGCCGACACGCCGTGGTACCCGATCGGGTACGGCACGTGATAAATCTCGGGAGGGAACGGGCCAAAGCCCTGCTTGTAGGGCAGCCATTTTGCCCGTCAGCGCCATGGCGAGCATCGTGCGGCCGTGAAACGCGCCCGTGAACGCGATGATGCCGCTGCGGCCCGTGTGCAGACGAGCGATTTTTGCTGCATTTTCAACGGCTTCTGCACCAGATACAAAAAAGACTGTCTTCTTCCGCGAGTTGCCCGGTGCCGCCTTGTTGAGACGCTCCGCGAGTCGGACATACACGTCGTACGGCGAGACGACGAAACAGGTATGGCTAAAGCGGTCGAGTTGCGCCTTGATCGCCGCGACCACCCGGGGATGATTATGTCCAACGTTGGTGACGGCAATGCCGGCGGACAGATCGATATAACGCTTGCCCTCCACGTCCCACAGTTCGGCATTTCTGGCCTTGTCGGTGAATATCTCGTGCAGCACCACGATGCCCTGTGGCGTCTCGCTGTCGCGGATCTTCAGCAACTCTTTGTTGGTCGTCATGGTCTATCTCCAAAGCCCCTGCGGGACAGGCTACACGAGCCGTTTTAGGATATCATTTGCCGCCCGCTCAGTGAGGACTATTGATGCGCGAAATGCTGCAGTTTTACATAGACGGCAAATGGGTCGACCCCGTTACCCCGAATACGCTGGACGTTGTCAATCCGGCCACTGAGGAAGTCTGCGGACGGATCAGTCTCGGCTCGAAAGCCGATGTCGACCTCGCCGTCGCGGCGGCGAAAAAAGCTTTCGCAACGTATTCGCAAACCACGCGCACTGAGCGCGTGGACCTGTTGCAATCGATACTCGATGAGTTCACTAAGCGTCACGATGATATCGCTGAAGCAATCATGGATGAGATGGGGGCGCCGTGGAGCCTTGCAAGAAACGCTCAGGCGGCCAGCGGCCCGCAACACATCAAAGCATCGCTCAGGGCGCTGAAAAATTTCGAATTCGAAGAGCGCAACCGCACCACGCTGATTGTGAAAGAACCGATCGGCGTGTGTGGTCTGATCACGCCTTGGAACTGGCCGATCAACCAGATTGCGGTCAAGGTGGCGCCCGCCCTCGCAGCGGGCTGCACGATGGTGTTGAAGCCGAGCGAGATTGCGCCGTTTGACGCGATGATTTTCGCCGAAGTTCTCGACGCGGCAGGCGTACCAGCAGGTGTCTTTAACCTCGTCAATGGCGATGGTCCTGGTGTTGGTACTGCACTGAGCCAGCACCCGGACGTAGACATGATGTCGTTCACGGGCTCGACCCGCGCAGGTGTCGCGGTTGCCCGGAATGCGGCGCCGTCTGTCAAACGCGTTGCTCAGGAACTCGGCGGCAAGTCCGCGAACATCATACTTGCCGATGCAGATTTTGAGAAAGCAGTCAGGAGCGGCGCCGAAGATTGCTTCCAGAACACAGGGCAGTCCTGCGATGCGCCGACCCGCATGCTGGTGCCCAAGGACCGCATCGACGAAGCCGCGGAACTTGCCGCGTCGGTCGCGGCGGCAACCGTAGTCGGTGACCCGCGCGACGAAAGCACCGAAGTTGGGCCGCTCGTGTCCGAGGCGCAGTGGAACAAAGTGCAGACGCTGATCCAGAAAGGACTAGATGAGGGCGCGACGCTCGTCGCCGGCGGAACCGGGCGGCCAACAGGTCTCGACAAAGGCTATTTCGCAAAGCCAACCGTTTTTGCCAACGTGAGCAACGACATGACGATCGCACGGGAAGAGATATTCGGCCCGGTCCTCTCGATCATCCCATACGAAGACGACGACGATGCTGTGCGTATCGCCAATGACACGCCCTATGGGCTCTCGGGCTATGTTTCGTCATCCAGCCTCGATCATGCTCGCCGCGTCGCCGCACGATTGCGTACCGGAATGGTCCATATCAATGGCGCACATCTCGATTCGGCCGCACCTTTCGGCGGTTACAAGCAATCGGGTAACGGCCGCGAATGGGGTGCGCATGGCATGGACGAGTTTCTCGAAATCAAATCGATCTACGGCTTCGAAGCCAATAATCAGTCTAACTAAGCGGAATTCCTGAATGAAGCGTTATCTTATCCTCGCCATTTGCGTGGCTGCAGTCTGTTTCGGCGCCTGCAGTAATGAATCCAAGTTACCCGTTGCTACCGGCGACGCGAACATTCGGGCAATCAACGCAATCCCTACGGCACCTGCGTTTTCATTCCTGATCGAAGAGCGGCTTATCGGGTCGGCGGAGTACCGGGCAGCGACGCCGAACGCCAGTTACGATGACCTGGAATACACGTTCAACTTCGAAGTACTGTTAGCGGGAGGTTCGGCTCGCACCCGCGTCGCCAGCCAGTTCCTGGATGTCGAAGCAGACAAGGATTACACGTTCGTTATAAGCGGCACGATCGCGGCCCCTGTTATCACCCTGTGGGAAGACGCTTCGCGCGAATGGGCCGGTGACGAAACTACGTTCGAAGCACGCTTCGCAAACACGGCCGCAACGCTCGGCGACGTAGACGTCTATTTTGCCGAGGCAATGGACCCGCCAACCGCGCCAGTTGCCGGTGCGGCTACCGGCACGCTGGCCTCTGGTGAAATTATGCCGACCGCCGAATTCGCCGCAGGCGAGTATATTCTGACGGTCACTCCGACCGGCGATGAAACAACGATCCTGTTTCAGTCCGAGCCGTTTGCGCCGATAGCTCAGAGCTCGATTATCCTGAGTGTGTTCGACAGTAGTCCGAATGACCTGGCACCGGCTTTCGTAAGTGTGATCAGCGTGGGCCTCGGCAGCAGCGGCGCGCTGCTCGACTCGAGATTTGACCCTACCATTCGGTTTTTCCATGCTTCGATCAATTCGGGTGACGTCGACGTCTATATCGATGATCCACTTGGCACCGCGATCGTCTCGGACCACATGTTCCTGAACGTCACCGGCGACATCGAGATCCCGGCCGGCGACCTGCCACTCACCTATACGACAGCCGGAGGTGTGGGATCGATCCTGATCGATGATGACAGAACGGTTATCGCGGGTACTCGCAGCAACTACTACCTTGTGCAGAATGCAGCCGGCGACACCGCTATCGTCGCAGCCAACCTTGACCGTCGATCAGTCGAGACGTTCGCGCAGCTGAGTTTCATCAATACGGCTTCAAACCACGTCTCGGTCGATGTGTATATCGTCGAAGCCGACGAACTTATCGACGAGGCCTCTCCGGCCATACCGGGCCTGACGGTTGGCAGTTCGCCCGCTGACTCACCTTTCCCTGCTGGCAGCTATGATATTTATGTCACGCCGCTCGACGAGAAGGATGTCATTGTCGGGCCGGTGCGGCTCGACACGGCGACCGGCGATATCATCGATACCGTCATTTACGACAACGTCGATCCGGCGATCGCTGACCTGGTCTTTATTCCACAGCCTTAAGGCTGGAGTTCCTGCGGTACATTTTCGGGGCAACACTCGCTGTAGCTAGCGATGCCACCGCGACGCTCGTACCACTCTCGTGAGTTATTTACGACGCGGACGGCGGCGAGCATTACCGGAACTTCGATCAGCACGCCGACGACGGTGGCTAACGCAGCGCCTGATTCGAATCCAAATAATGCGATCGCCGTGGCGACGGCCAGCTCAAAGAAATTACTCGCACCGATCAGGGCTGACGGTCCTGCGACACAATGTGGTGAACGCAACTGGCGGTTCAGCAGATACGCCAGGCCGGAGTTGAAAAACACCTGAATCAGAATCGGCACCGCCAACAGCGCGATGATTGCCGGCGCCGCGATGATCTGTCTGCCCTGAAAGCCGAAAAGCAGTATCAACGTCACAAGAAGTGCCGCGAGAGAGATCGGGCCGAGCCGGGCAATGACTCGTTGCAGCTGAGCCCGGCCGTTCTGACGCCGCAACAGATGCCGCCGCCAAAGGCTCGCAATAATCAGCGGCACCACGATGTAGAGTATGACCGACAGCAGCAGCGTGTCCCAGGGAACGATAATGGACGACAATCCGAGCAGCAGCGCGACGATCGGCGCGAACGCGAAAACCATGATGACGTCGTTCAGGGCTACTTGGGACAGCGTAAAGTGCGGCTCGCCGCGCATCAGATGGCTCCAGACGAAGACCATCGCGGTGCACGGTGCCGCGGCAAGAATAACAAGCCCGGCAATGTATGAGTCTATCTGTGCGGCGGGCAGGTAGTCGCGAAATAGATAGCCGATAAAAAACCAGGCTAGCAGCGCCATCGAAAACGGTTTGACGCCCCAATTGACAAACAAGGTAACGCCGACGCCGCGCCAATGCTGTCCTACTCCCTTGAGCTGCTTCAGGTCGATCTTGATCAACATCGGGATGATCATGAGCCAGACCAGCACAGCAACCGGCAGATTGATATGCGCCACTTCAATGCGGCCAACGAATTGAAATGCGCCTGGCAAAAGTTGACCAAGTCCGACACCGGTTAGGATGCAGAGAGCCACCCATATCGTGAGATAGCGTTCGAAGACGCCCATCCCGCTTTTGCCGCGATTCTTGTCACTCATTTTTTTCTGTCCGGTTCTCCTCGTCGAGCCGGTTGATCAAGTCTTCGACACGCTGCCGGATGTCATCGCGGCTCGCTCGGAATACTGCCAGTACTTCATCCGCTGACCCCGTTGCTTTGGCTGGATCACTAAGGGGCCAATGTTCCTTCCGTATTCCTACGGGCAGGACGGGACAATTGTCATCCGCGTTGGCGCACACTGTCACTACGTAGTTAGCGACGGCCAGCATCTCGTTGGTGAGCGTCGTGGACTCCTGCTGGGAGATATCCAGGCCCGCCTCTCTCATCACTTCGATCGCGACCGGGTTCTTGCCGTGTGACTCAATGCCAGCGGATTGCACCGCAATCCTGTTGCCTCCGAGGTGGCGGGCCCAGCCTTCCGCGATTTGTGAGCGACAGGAGTTACCGGTACACAGGAAGAGCACGTCAGGCACAGCAGCGTGATTCCCGCTTCGGCTTTGATCCTTGCTCCGGTACACGATCGTCGCCGAACAGTGTTCGATAGAACGCTATCGACTGGTCGAGATCCGCGACCGAAACGTTGACGTGAAATCGCCTCATGTGAGACTCCTCAGCATATGATGGACGCCGCGATGGGATCGCAGAGCTGCGCGCTGCCACCGCAGCAGTCCTTCATCAGATAGACGATCAGGCCGCCGAGCGCATCGAAGTCAGCCCGATAAATAATGTGGCGGCCATCACGCTGGCTCGTGACCATTCCGGCCCTATGCAGCTTGGCAAGATGACTGGACATCGTATTCTGCCGCGCGTCCATACGCTCGGCGATGTCACCGGCCGACAGCCCCTCGGGTCCGGCCTGCACGAGCAAACGAAACACACCGAGCCGCGTTTCATGGGCGAGCGCCTCGAGCGCCGATACAGCGGTGTCCAATTGCATATTTCGATTATTCTCGATATATCGATTAATTGCAAGCGTCACCTGGTCGGGATGTTGCCTATCGGAAGTAAAGCTCAGCGTAGCGAGCTCCCGTCAGGCGGGATCGAGACATGAAGATAAGCAACATGCCGGACGCGGGGCGGTTGCTCCAATATTCAGCGAGCTATGATGCGGTGGCGGCCTCAACGTAGGCGGCAGGGTCGTTGGCCGCATCACCGTTCTGCGACAGTGACTTGGCGTTGTACATGGCCTGGTCGGCGACGCTGACCAGGTGCCAGAGTTCTTCGCCGTGTTTCGGCATCAGAGCAATGCCGACACTCGCCGTGCATTGAATTTCCTGGCCTTGAATGATGTAGGCCTCCGATGCCGTCTTCACGACACGCTCGGCAACATGCTTGGCATCTGTAACGCTTACACCCGGCAAGACTATCGCAAATTCGTCGCCGCCTAGCCGCCCCAGGACGTCTTCAGGCCTGAGGCAATACTCGAGGCGGTGGCCAAATGCTTTGAGCAGAGCATCGCCGGCATGGTGGCCAAAACGGTCGTTGATGGTCTTGAAGTGGTTGAGATCGAGATACAACACGGCACCTGTTTTGTTCGCACGCACGCATGTGGCGCCCTCTTTCTCGAATCCGCGACGATTTAACGCATTCGTCAGCGGGTCGCGCAACGCATCCGCCAGCATTTTGTCTTCATTTCGCTTGCGCTGCGTGATATCGACCAAAGTAATCGAAAAGTCATCACCGACCGGCTCGCCGACAACGCGAAGCCAACCCTCACCATTACCCCGCTCCGAGCGCGTTTCGAAACTCAGGGTCGAAATTTCGCCTACTTCATCATTGAAATGTGCAGTCAGTCGTTCGGGATCAAGTTGCGAGAGCTTGTGTAGCGGCATTCCAACCAGCGTTCCCGTGCCAGAGCTCAGGTAGTTTTCAGCCGCACGATTGGCGAATACGCAGCGAAATCGCAGTCCCTTTTCGTTGCGATCACGCGCAAAGCGCAGGATCCCGTTCGACGAGGTTTCGATCAATGTACGAATAAGGTGTTCACTGTCGACAAGCTGATGTTGCGCCTTGCGTCGCTCTGTAACGTTGCGGCAAACGACGACCATGCCGAGACTTTGACCTTTCGGGCTCTTGAGCGGGGCGACACTGAGTTCGTAGATATGATTCTTGTCGAATTTGAGTGTCTGCGTCAGGTCCAGTTCGTTGGCCTGCTTGAGGATCGCCTTCGCTTCCGGGAAGTCTTCCCATAACCGCTGACCGATCAGCTCTCTTTCCGTGCCATTGAGAAGATCTTCTGCGCTTTTGTTGGCACATACGATTCGCTCATCGTGATCAAGCACAATAATCGGATCGCGCACGTGATCGAATAAAGTCTGATAGCCAACCGGACTGAATTCATAAAAGCGCATCGACATGGAAACGTACGCAAACAGTGGCAGCAGCAGCACAAGCGTCAGCGAAGTAAATGGAAAATCAGCCGAGCCGATCCCAAACAGGCGATTCGCAACGTTGACGGCAAACGGTAGCAGCGTGCAGCCGAGCAGCATCAGCACCGTGCGACGGTGCGCCAGTGCGATCGTCGGTAATCGGGCCGCAAGAGCGGCTATCGTGAAGCCGATCAACCCATACATGAATGGCGCATGCACACGATTGAACCAGTAGTGTTCGGTAATGTCCGTAAAACGAATACCTGCCTCTGTCTCGACGACCGCCCAGATGATGTTGTGCATGGGATTCGTCAGAGCAAGCAGTGTCGTCGCGATGGGAACGACACAGAGCAATGCAATGAACAGGGCGCTGGGCGCGCCGACCGTGTATTCACGGTAGATGACGTAGAACGCGACCGGCAAGAAACCGGATGCGAAGAACGCCAGGGTTCGACCGATGCCATAGATATTCGGGTCGTTGGTTCCGTAAGAGAATGCGCTACCTGCCACCAGCGCACCGACCAAAAAGAATATGAACGCGACGGCGCTGTTCGCATGTTGTGGCGACGATCGCGTAACGCGAACAGCCAGTACGAGATAGGCAACCGCAGCAATGGCGAGGAGTGGCCGCACAAACAAATCGAGTGTCTCGATCATGCGTGGACCTCACGCGCAACTTGGTCAATTATGCATTGCATCCCGTGATGCTAGCCGGGATCGGGGAGACATAATGCGACCTGTGCCCCATTATCAAAAAGGTCACAGGCCGTCGGCAGTGTCCTTGATTAGCCTGTCGACAACAGCCTTGAGCGCGTCTTCATTGCTCGCTCCGCCAGCGCGCTCCAGCTCGTATTTCTTCAGTTGTCGATGGGCGCTCGTCCCGCGCTGCAGAATGTGATGGAGCGAATTTATCTCCTCGGTGCAACCAAGTGCCATGGCGTCCTCGGCAACCAGCGATAACAACTCGTCAAGCAACGTCTCGAACGGCACAACGACGCCTTTTGCGAGATCGATCAGGCCTTCGTCGAAACTGTAGCGCATCGCCCGCCAGCGATTCTCACGAATCAGCATTGGCGTGTAAAGACGCCAGCGCTGATTGTTCCTCCTCAGCCGATACAGCATGCGCAGAATACAGACCAGCAACGCCGTCAGCGAAACCGCATCGTCCAGACGCGTGCAAACATCCATGACACGAGTCTCGAGCGTCGGGAATTTCGCACTCGGACGCAAGTCCCACCAGATTCGAGTCGAGTCTTCGATGAGCCCCGCGTCCATCAGAATACGCACGTGACGTTGGTACTCCGCATAGCTCGCAAATCGCTCCGGGATACCCGTGCGCGGCAGCGCATCGAAGACTGTCAAACGATAGCTCTTTAGTCCGGTATCGCGCCCCTCCCAGAATGGTGAGGAACACGACAACGCCAGCAAGTGCGGCAGGAAATACGACATCTGGTTCATCAGGTCGATACGCAGCTCGTCATCTTCGATGCCGACGTGCACGTGCATACCGCAAATCAAAAGCCGCCTTGCGGCGCCCTGCATCTCGATCGTCAACCGGTCGTAGCGTTCCTTACGCGTATGTTTTTGATCGTGCCAGAGACTGAACGGGTGAGTGGATGCCGCAATGAACTCAAGCCCGTGACTGTTCGCAACGTGCTTGATGCCGCGACGCAAGCGCACCAGATCTTCACGTGCTTCCTGAACGTTTCTGCAAACCTTGGTGCCGATCTCGACCTGCGAACGCAAGAGCTCGGATGTCACCTGAGTGCCGAGGCGCTCCTCACATTCCTTCATCAAAGTCTTGGGCGGGTCGGCAACCAGAGCGCGAGTATCCGGGTCGACCAACAGGTACTCTTCCTCGACGCCGAGCGTGAATTTCGGTCCGGAGTTATTCATATTGTTGTTCCCCGTCTGACTAATCGCTTTGTTTTTTTTAAGCCGGAATTCTGTCCTGTTTGAGACCAATTTTCTCCGGAATCGATTCGATTGTGCGGTGCATGACCGGCGCAATCTCTTCAATACCGGCGATATCGTCAATCATATCCTGACGAATCTCAATGCCGACGTGCGGAAGCCCTTCCCCTTCAGCATGGTGGTCAATCGTGAAATCCTGCGGCGCTTTGCCGGAATAAGGCTCGTTGTCGCCAGCCAGGAATCCCGCCGCACGGAAGTCCTCGAGGAAAATATCAGACAGGCTCGAATCCTTGTCCCACAAGACGCCCGTCTGCACGGCGCGCGACACCCCGTTCAAGACTGGCGTAAAGCTGTGTACGGAAATGAACGCCGGACTTGGCCCTATCGCCCTGAGCCGCTTGATTTGCTCGTCGATTGCCTTGTGGTAGGGCCAGTAAATTGCGTTGGCGCGGGCGTCCTTGTCTGCCTGCGTGATATTGCGATTACCCGGAACCACAATGCCGTCGCCGTACGCCAGAAATGCGCCCGGATCCATGAGCTCCCGGTTGCAGTCGACCACCAGTCGCGAATACTGGGCGATCACAGCGGTTACACCCAGGCCCTTCGCGAGAGTCTCGGTCAGCTTGCCGGCGCCGATATCGATCGCCAGATGACAGCGGCGCGCAAACGGGTCCAGGCCCATGTCGCCAAGCGCCCGCGGAATGCGACAGCTTGCATGGTCACAGACGAGCAGGATCGGCGCTCTTGCAAGCGGGTTTACAACATAGAAGGGAGACGGCTCACTTGAGGTCAGCAGTGAATTATCAGTGTTATTGTGCGAGCCGGCCGACATAGATCAAGACGCTGGAATTATTAGCGCCCGAGTGTACCGCATCGCGCCCGCCGCGACATCGGTACAAGGCCGATATGTGGGCCAGCAATTACGCCTGGGCGGCTGAGAAGCGGTGGTCGCTCCAGGGTTCGAATGAGCGCACCGATGCCGGCCGTGCAATGTAGTAGCCCTGGGCAAACTCGATACCGAGCGAACCGAGTTTATCGAGCACCTGCTTGGTCTCCACTCGCTCTGCAATCGTCTCTATGCCCATGGCGTGACCGACCTGCGAGATCGCTTTGACCATACTTTCGTCCACGCTGTCGTCCACCACATTGCGAATGAAGTGGCCGTCGATTTTCAGGTAGTCGACGGGCAGATTCTTGAGGTAGGTAAACGACGAGAGGCCGCTGCCAAAATCATCCAGAGAGAATTTGCAGCCGAGCTTCTTGAGCGCCTGCATGAAATGAACCACGCGCGACAGGTTCGAGATGGCGGCGGTTTCGGTAATCTCGAAACAAATTGCGCCAGCTGGAAGCTGCTGCTTTTCGAGTTCCTTGATCACGTCTGCGAGAAAGCGGTCTTCGCTCAGGGACGTGCCCGAGAGATTGATTGCGAGCGTATAGCGCGCCTCGCCCTCGCTGTCTCGGTCTGCAAGTTTCGACAGCGCCTCACGAATTACCCAACGATCAAGCGTCGACATCAGATTATAACGCTCCGCGGCGGGAATGAATTGATTGGGGCTGACCAACTCGCCACTCTCATCGCGCATGCGCAGTAACAACTCGTAGTGACCGCGAGATTTACCGTTTCCTTTGCCGATACCGATAATCGGCTGGAAGAACAGTTCCAGGCGGTCTTCCTCGACGGCGCTGCTGATACGCGACACCCACTTCATCTCCTCATGTCGCATCGAGGCGTCACTGTCTTTGTATAGATGCACCTGATTTCGGCCCATGTCTTTGGCCGAGTAGCACGCGACGTCGGCGGAGCTCATCAGGCCTGCGACGTCGGCGTTGTCGCTTGTGACCATGACGACGCCGATTGAACAGCGAATCGTCGTGAACGAGTCTTGCCATTCGAAGCGATAGCCTTCAACCGCGCCGCGAATCGCCTCGGCGACTTCGATAGCGCGTTGCTCGTCGCAGCGTTCGAGCAAAATGCCAAACTCATCACCACCGAGACGCGCAAGTACGTCGGTAGAGCGAATATTCGCGTGCACGATCTCCGACAGCTGCCGCAACAAGGCATCGCCTGCCGAATGTCCAAACGTGTCATTGACGACTTTGAATTGATCCAGGTCGAGGTACAAGCAGCGCGTGTGCGCTGTCAGGCTTGCCGCGAATACTGTTCAAAGCTGTAATCAAGCGGTTTTCGAATTCACGACGGTTAATCAAATCGGTCAGTGCATCATGAGATGCCTGGTAACTAAGCTGACGAAACAGGCGCGTCTCTTTGCTGACATCGTGAAATACCATGACGCAGCCAATAACATTGCCAATACGGTCCCGGATCGGTGCTGCCGAGTCCTGTACAGGAATCTCTTCGCTGTTTTTCGCGATCAGAATAGAACTATCTTCGAGCGATATTACGCGGCCTTCTTCAAGGCAACGCATTACCGGGTTATCGACGGTCGCGCGCGTATGCTCGTTGATAATCGTCATGATCTCATTGATCGGCCTGCCGCGCGAAGACCGCATATCCCAGCCGGTCAGATCCTGCGCGACAGGATTGATGTAGTCGATGCGGCCGTCGGCATCTGTAGTGATGACACCATCGCCGATCGACTGCAACGTGATCTGCGCGCGCTCTTTTTCCTCGAAGACGCGCGTTTCGGCGCGTTTGCGCTCGGTAATGTCCGTGATCGTGCCCTCGTGGGCAGCGATATTTCCATTCTCATCATAGACGGCGCGTGCGTTCTCGAGAACTACGATTTCGCGACCATCTTTGCGGCGCAGGCGATACTCGAAATTTTTGACGATTCCTTCTGCTTCGAGCCGGGCAAACACGCGTTCGCGATCGACCGGATTCACGTAGAGCATGGTCGTACGGCCGACTGCTCTGAGTTCGTCCGCGCTCTCATAGCCGAGCATGTCGACGAGCGCCGGATTCGCCGCAATCAACTCGCCATCGCGTGTCGCGATGTACACACCATCGACGACATTCTCGAAGAGGCCGCGATAGCGCATCTCGGAACTACGCAATTTATCTTCATCGAGCTGACGCTTGATCGCGATACCCGCGAGGCGTGCCATGCGACCTAGCTTGTCGAGCTCATCCGTGTTCGGTGCGCGGGCCGTGTCGACATACAGATCCAGCGTGCCAATGACTCGCCCGCGTGCTCCGTGTACCAGAAACGACCATACCGCGGCGATGTTGTGTTCCTCCGCGACAAGCCACTGCGTCTTCCAGGCCGGGTCAATGGCGATATTGGTCGTGAACCGTTCCTCGCCATGGTGCACGGCGCTACCGCAAGTAATGCTTTCGGCACCCGGTTCAACGGAATTCAGGAACACCTTCAGCGGCTCGGGCAAACCGGGCGCCTCGGCAACGCTGATTGTTGTGCCACTATTGTCCACGCGCATTATGGCGGCGCGAAATCCGTCACCGATCTTTTCGACGCTGCGGCAAATGGCCCGCAACGTTCGATCGTGAGGTTTGCTGGCCGCGATCATTTCGAGAATTTTGTTTTGCGCGAACGTAATTGTCTCGTTGCGCTTACGTTCGGTGATGTCGCTGATCGACGCCCGGATCAGGCGTTTCTCGCCTGCGGGCAGACGGCTAAAGCGAACTTCGCATGGGAATTCCCTGCCGGTCGAATCCTGATGCATCCATTCGAACGTCGGATGCTCACCGTTCAGCGCCTTGTCGACGTAACCGCGATCGACTCCAAACGACGGCGTGCCGTCTGGCTGCATCTCCGGACTGATCGCTTCGGGGCCGATCGACAACAACCGGCCGCGCGACAGATTGAACAACTCGCAAGCCTGGTCATTGGCATCCACGAGAAGATGTTCGTCAATGTCGAAAACGACGATCGCCTCGGGTGCGTTCTCGACCAAAGCCCGGTAGCGCTCCTCGTTCTCCTTCAGAGCAGACTCGGCCTTCTGGCGTCCCGTGACGTCGTGCAGACTGATAACGAAGATCCTGCCGCCGCCGGCTTTTAGTTCGCTCGCATTGAGCTCTGCGACAAAGACTTCGCCATTGGCGCGAATTGCGTCGACGCGCCCGGTTTCGACCCGGAGTTGCGAGGCGTCGAGATTGGACGTAAAAGGCGCGACAAACTCAGCCACAGTCCGGCCTTTGGCAGCCGGGAGAATGTGCTCGATCTTCGAGCCGATGAGCTGGTCTTTGGTCAGGCCGAAGTAGTGCGAACAGATCCTGTTGCAGTTGCAGACGATGCCGCTCTCACTGACCGACAGCAGCGCTTCGGTCACGCTGTCGAATATGGCCGCGATCGGGGTGGTACTGGTCAGCGACTGGGTAATCGTCGCTTCCATTTTGTCATAATGCTGGTCGATCAAACTCAGCAGTTCGAGGAAGTCCGGCTTCTCAATACCAGACGCCTCGGTAGCGTATTTGATTTTGTCGCGAAGCTCTTTGTGCATCGGTCGACCTGCTCAATCCCTGCCAACAAAAACTTCCGTGTGTTCGTGTTGCGCTGTCGCTTCACTGGCAACAGGCAGTTACTTTAGATTGAGTTCAAGCAAGCGTCTGTGATGCAACTTCGGTTTTGAAATTTATTTTGGGAAATATTTCCCTTTAATGCCCATAGACTTATGACAAAAAGCTGATGTTTATTAGCGCCGCGCAACATCTGCTATTAGGAACATGACATAACAATCGGGCACAGGCGCAGGTTCGGCCTGTTTGTCGCGTTGGCGGTCGCTAATTACCTAATCGTCCGAAGCAGGTAATGAGCGGAGCAATTCGCCGTTTTCGTCCGTCACGACTTCGCCGTTTTCGATGATCTCGCGCGGCGCTGCACCCACCTGGATCGGGATCGCCGTCACGGTCGATATCGTGCCGCCTTCGGTTTCGACCGTTGCCGATACGTTGAGAAACAAACGTCCCTCGCGCATGGGAACGACTCTGACCTGCTGCACGCTGGGCTCCGCGTCGCCGCTTGTCAGCATTGCCACACTCGGAGCCTGATCTTCAGGTAGCTGCATTGCCGTCGAATCGTTGACCCGGTAGCTCAGCGTGATCGGCTGCGGGCCGAGTGTCGATGTTACCTGTACATCGATGCCAACAGGCTGACCGACAATCGGCGTACCGATGATTTTGTAGTCGATCGTCACCGGAGCTTGCGGCTTGCTGGTTCGAGCTTCTTGCGCACCCGGCTTGAAACTGGCCTCGGCCCCACTGGTCGCTGTCGCGGCGGATTCGTCAACGCTGCCATTGCCGCAAGCACTCAGTGCCGTGGCAAGCAGCGCAAGCATCGGAATTGTCACTCGATTCATTAGGTCACCTGGTGCGTTTTTTTACGGGGTCGGGGTGAATGATACGTCGAAACACATGCGTTGCGGATAACTGGCCGGCGCTCCGGTAACGTCTCGAAAACGCCACTCTTCGAGGAATGCGAGGTACGTCGTGCCTGCCTGCATTTCAGGGGTCCTGATCGTCTCGAGGTTGACAGTTGCGGTTTCGGCCCGCGAAATCTCCTGCGCACCCTGGTAGATGAAGAAGTCGGGATCACTTTGGTCCCGATCATTCGGGTCGGGCGTAATCGGCGTCACGGTTGTCGGTGCCATGACGACATCGTATTCGTCGGTCACCGGCACGTTGATGCGCAAATAGCGTGTTTCGGCGACGTTGTTGCCGTCTCTGTCCAGGCCGTCGAGCTGGCTGTTCAGACAAATATTCAGTATGGACCCGTCGGCCGTGTAATCGGTATACAGCGGCAACGCGTCCTGCACGGCTCCCGCGTCGTTCGTTTCGTTACTTGCCCAGATATCGAGGCTTGCACCAGAGTCGATGTTTTCCCGGGCGAGCTGCGAGTCGACGAGCGCCTGACCTTGCGCGTTGAGCGCAGCACGCAGCTCGGCGGCAAACGAGAATACCGTTGTAAACGCGTCACTCGATGCCTGCGGCCCGGTCATGGTGCCATAGATCGGTGCCCAGCCAATTGAACCGTCGTCAGTGCCATCGTTAACGGTGTCCCAAAGATCATAGATGACGGTCGCGACACCCCATTCGTTGAACCAGCCCGGCACACCGAAGTTTCCGGACTCAGTGCTCAGACCAAAGCCGCTGCCGGTACCCGGTGTTCCGGTGTCGCAATAGAACGGGTCGCCGAGCGCCATCGCTGCGAACGCATGTCCCCAGGCCTCACCGAACGCCAGGGAGGCCTCGAGGCTCTCGCCGATACTGTGCGGCCCGCCGCGGCTATCGGACCGCGAAAATACGTCTTCAAAGAAATGCCCCCACTCGTGCAGGATCACATGGGGGTCGAACTCCTCGGTGTCGCCGCTGGCATCGCCGAGCAGTACCATCTGCTGCACGTCGCCGTAATATCTCGACGTACCCACTTCTCCGGCATCGATATCGATACCGCCAGGAACATTCGTCGTATTATTCACGCTCCAGAACACGTCGAGAGGCGGGAAACTCGCCGCGGCATCAGCCGAGAGCACGAACTGGATCGCCGTGTAGACTGAATCGAGTATCGCAAACGGCGCCGCCGAACGCGCAGCGATGTAACTATTGCCGCCCCAGCCCGTGTTCGCTGTCAGGTTCCGGACACGGTTCGAGGTGCCCACATCGAAAAGCGCGCCGTCAATGGCGTATAGCGGACGGCTGCCCAGTGGCGGCGGGTTGCCGCTAGTATCAACATTGTCCCGCACCTCGACGTCCCAGCTCGGCGAACCCTGCTGCTTGAGTTCGGCCCGCACGCGCAGACGGACCATCGTGTTGGTGTTGATAGTCGTAAATGCGTAGCTGCCATCCGCTCCGGAAACGGTCGTACCCAAAACCGCATTACTGCTGTTGAGCAACTGTACCGTCGCGCCGCGAATCGGACGCGAGACCGTACCGTTGAAATCCAGCCCGCTGCAGTTGGCGTTTGCCGGCACGCGCTGATAGTTGACCGTGCCGGAGACCGTCACGGTCGCCTGGCCGTTGCCATTGCTCTTGCCGCCACCGCCGCCGCCACCGCAAGCTGCCATCGCCAGCAACGACAGCGTGGCCAGTGTCAGCGGACCACGTCGCAGATTCATCCAGGTCGTCCTCGGTGATGCCCTCACGAGATGCTCCATTCTCACATAATATTGTGCGAAGTAGGTCCGAATTCAGTGTGTCAGTATTGATAAACTCTGTCCTCTGAGCGAGCGTCGGGTTCACAATTCCGGCGCTCTGTGTCTTGTTTTTTGTGGGAAATCTTAATGGGCAACGGCAGGATTCTTGTTACCGGCGGCGCCGGGTACATCGGCAGCCACGTCGTGCGTCAGCTCGGCAGCGCCGGTGAGGAAGTCATTACGCTGGACAACCTCTCGACCGGTTTTGAAGAGGCGGTGACCGCCGGCGAACTCGTGATCGGTGATACGGGTGATGCCGCCCTGCTCGATCAGCGTCTTCGACAACCACGACATCGACACAGTGATGCACTTCGCGGCGCACACGATCGTGCCCGAATCGGTCGCCGATCCGCTCAAGTATTACGGCAATAACACGGCGAGCAGTCGCACGCTGCTCGAACGCGCGCACGCACACGGCGTCAAGCACGTCGTGTTCTCGTCGACAGCCGCGGTTTACGGCGTCCCGGCCGATGGCAAAGCCTCCGAAAACACACCGACACGACCGATCAATCCATACGGCAGCTCCAAGCTCATGACCGAGTGGATGCTGCGCGACCTTTCGTTTGCGGGCGGCCCAAGCTACGTGTCGCTGCGCTATTTCAATGTCGCCGGCTGCGAGCCTGGCGGCACCATCGGCCAGTCGACGCCCAAAGCGACGCTGCTCGTCAAGGTTGCGTGCGAGGCGGCCGTCGGCCTGACGACCGGGCGTCAGCGATGTTCGGCACCGATTACCCGACGCCTGATGGCACCGGGCTGCGCGACTACATTCACGTCGAGGACCTTGCGGCCGCGCACCTCGACGCGCTGAGCTACCTGCGGGACGGCGGCAAATCCGCAACACTCAACTGTGGCTATGGTCACGGCTACAGCGTGCGGGAGGTGCTGGCGGCCGTTGAGAAGGTCAGTGGCGAGCCGCTGAACATCACCGAGGAGCCGCGCCGAGCCGGTGACCCTCCTGAACTCGTTGCGGTCGCGAAAAAGATCCACAAAGTATTGGGCTGGAAGCCCAGATTCGACGACCTCGACACGATCGTGCGCACGAGTCTCGAGTGGGAACGCAAGATAGCCGACAAGGATCCACGCGCTTACTGGGCGGCCTGAATCGGGGCCGGCAGTGCTACACTTCGCGCATGAAATTTCGCCGCCCAAGATCGCTTAACGGCCTGATTCTCGTAGGATTTGGGCTCGTCGGTCTGCCACTGCTCCTGGCCGTGATCTGGGCGCTCGTCAACCTCGATCGGCTCGCTGCGCAAAGTGAGCGACTCGTGTTTACGGGCGTGGCGGCGGCCGAAAATAACCGGCTGCTCGTGGAACGAGTCGGCTCGCTCGAACGCGTCGCGCGCCAGTACCAGGTGCTCGGCAGCCCCGAAAGCCTGCAGCTGCTGCGCCAGGACCTCGCAACGATTGATGCCCGCCTCGCGGAGATGGCGCCGTTGACGGAGCGAGCAGAATCGGCAGCACTTGCCGCGTCGATCGGCGCCGGCGCGCGCCGTATCGTGACGACTCTCGAACAGGCGAACCTGAGCGACGCGGATGAAGCCCGGGCAATTGCCGAGTTCGCGCTGCTGCGCAGCCGCGTAACCGAACTGACGGGTACATTATCGGCGTTCGTCGACACCGAACTGACCAATCTGCAGGAAAGCACGCGCCGTGCACAACGCGTCTCTGCCTGGCAGGTCGCGGCACTCGTGCCGGGCACCGTGATTCTCGTGCTGTTCTTCATCGTGCTCGTCGCGCGACCGATCCGGCAGCTCGACACGGCCATTTCGCCAACTGGGCCAGAGCGGTTTCGCGAAGCCGATCAAAGTCAAAGGCCCGACCGACCTCGAGCGCCTCGGCCGCCAGCTCGAGTGGCTGCGATTGCGCCTGCTCGAGCTGGCGCAGGAGAAGAACAAGTTCCTGCGCCACATGTCGCACGAGCTCAAGACGCCGCTGGCGAACATCCGCGAAGGCACCGAACTGCTGCTCGATGGCACGGTCGGTGAGCTCGATCCGCCGCAGCGCGAAGTCACCGACATCCTGCGCATGAACGGGCTCAAGCTGCAGCAGCTGATCGAGAACCTGCTGAGTTTCAGTGCCTGGCAGACGAAAACCGAAGTGCTGACGCTGTCCGACTTCCCGATCCGCGCGCTCGTCATTTCGGTGGCCAAAGCGCAGCGACTGGCACTAAAAGCTGCGCATATCCAGCTAAAACTCGAAATCGAGGACATAATTGTGAACGCGGATCGCGACAAAATGCGCACAGTTCTTGATAATCTGCTGTCGAATGCGATCAAGTTCACGCCGCAAGGTGGCTACATCACTATTCGCGCGTACCATACGGCATCGAGCTTTGTGCTCGAGTTTGGTGACACGGGACCCGGCATTCCCGATGAAGAAAGCCCGCGTATTTTCGAGGCTTTCTTCCAGGGCCGACGCGAGCAGGGCGGCCAGGTGGCCGGAACGGGCATCGGCTTGTCGGTGGTGCTCGAGTGTATCCAGGCCCATGACGGGTCCGTGGAACTGGTCGATTCGAATGAGTTTTCGGGTGCGCATTTCCGCATTGAAATTCCGCAGCAGCGCGACGTGGCACAACAAAAGTTGGCAGCGAATGCATAAACAAGTTCTGACAATTCGTGCAAAGCGGGTGGCGTTGACGGTCGTGGTCGTTGCTGTGTTGGGCGGCTGTGCGCAGACCAAGAGCTTCCTGTCGGGCATGAAGAGGTCATCATCGTCCTCCGGTGACGTCGGCATTCTCGGCGCCCCGGCGGCTGACGATTACCTGGCGGAACTCTACGATCTTGCGGCCGGCGATCCGGCGACGCAGGCCGAGATCTATGCCGACGCGCGAGTCGGGATCGCAACTGACGCCCGGACCGCAGACCAATTTGCGCTTTGCGCTCGTGCTCGCAACACCGGGACACCCTGAAGCTGATCCGGACCAGGCGCAGTCGATGCTGCGCGAGATACTCACGCAAACCGAACTGATGACCGCCGCAGAGATCGCGCTGGCGACGATCCATCTGAAGTCCGTCGAGCAGCTGATGGTCGCCAATTCCGAGTCTCGACGCCTGCGCGCCAGCACGTCGCGCGCGACACAGACCCAGGAAGCCGCGACCAACCAGCGCCTGGCGACCGTCGAGGCCGAGAATCGACGCCTGCGGCGTGAACTCGCGGATGCCGAGGAGAAGCTCGAGGCCATCACCTCGATCGAGCGCTCGATCCGGGCACAGGATGACCGTAACATTCCCAGGGGCTCGGCGTGCTTCTGCCAGCAAAGGTTGCCGACCGCTGTCCTTGCCGACTTAACTAAATCTCTCTAACCTTCGCATATGGCTGCCACGAATCCACAACCCAAAGGCAAGATCCTGCTCGTCGATGACGACCCGGGACTGCTGCGTCTCTTGAGTATTCGCCTTCGCGCCGAAGGCTATGATGTCGAAGCTGTCGAGAGCGCGCACAAGGCGCTCGCGACGCTGAATCGTTTCACGCCGGATCTCGTCATTACGGACCTGCGCATGGACAAGATGGACGGCATCGGGCTGCTTGAAAGAACTGCAGACCCGCTCGCCGGGTCTGCGCGTCGTCATCATCACGGCGCACGGCACGATTCCGGATGCGGTCGTCGCAACTCAGAGCGGCGCCTTTGGTTTTCTGACCAAGCCGATCGACAAAGACGAACTCATGATCACGGTCGAAAAGGCGCTCAAGGTATCGGGCTCTGCTGACGTCGAAGAAGGCTGGGCTTCGGAAATCATCACGCGCAACCAGGGCGTGAAAGAGGTCCTGCAGCAGGCGAAAATGGTGGCGGCAACCGATGCGCGTGTATTGATCACGGGCGAAAGCGGCACGGGCAAGGAACTGCTCGCAAAAGCCATTCACAACGCCAGCCCGCGGCACAACCAGCCGTTTACCGCGATCAACTGCTCGGCAATGGCCGAGAATTTGCTCGAGTCCGAACTCTTCGGTCACGAGAAAGGCGCGTTTACGGGCGCGACGCGAACGCACAAAGGACTTTTCCAGGCCGCCGAAGGCGGCACGCTGTTGCTCGACGAGATCGGTGACATGCCGATGCGCCTGCAGGTGAAGTTGCTGCGCGTACTGCAGGAGAATCAGGTTCGGCCTGTCGGCAGCACGGAAGCTTTGCAGGTCGATGTGCGCGTTATTTCGGCGACACACCGCGATTTGCAGGAGCTGATGCGCGAGGGGCGCTTCCGCGAAGATCTTTACTACCGGTTAAACGTCGTCAATATCAAGCTGCCTACACTGGATGATCGCCGCGAGGATATTCCACTACTCGTCGCGAACTTCCTGCAGATCATCGCCAAAGAAGCCGGTCAGGAGCGCAAGGTTTACGCACCCGAAGCGGTGGAGATGCTCGTCACGGCCGAGTGGCCGGGCAATGTCCGTCAGCTATATAACGTCGTCAGGCAGAACGTCGCGCTGTCGCGCTCACCGGTAATCAGCGCCGAACTCGTGCAGCAATCGCTTGGCGAGCATGGCGGCAAACTCGCCTCATTCAGCGATGCGCGAGATGAGTTCACGCGCAATTACCTGTCGCAGATTCTGCAAATCACGATGGGCAATGTCAGCCAGGCGGCACGACTCGCGAAACGCAATCGCACGGACTTCTACAAGCTGCTCGCGCGGCACGAGCTGAACCCGGACCAGTTCAAGACGCGGTAGATCGGGGTACAAAAAAACCCCGCACCGGGCGGGGTTTTTCTCGAATCTTGTAACCGAATCAGGCTTTCTTGTTGCGTCTGGCCACGCCCATTCCAAGCAGGCCGAGGCCAAGCAGTCCCAGCGTTCCGGGCTCAGGAACCTGCCGAACTGTAACCAGCTCGCCGCTGACGCTCTCACCAAATGCATTGTCGTCGTAGACCAGGGAACATTCAACTCCAATACCGCAGACATCACCCAGACCGGGGCCTGCTAGATACCCGAAAAACGCGCCAAAAGCACCAATGCCCTCGACGTCCAGGAAAAGGCCATCGCCCAGCGGGCCGCCATCCAGGTCGTACACGAGTCCAAAGAGATCATCGAGACCCAGGGAGAATGCGCCGACGAGGCCGTTACCCGAGAATGACATCACGAAGTCGAAGATTTCGCCGTCAAACGACGAAAGCTGCCCGTTATCGTTCGAATCTTCGCCCAAGAACATGCCGGTCACGATGCCCTCGACGCCGTCATCGTCGAAGAATCCGCCTTGTTCGAAGGTGAAGCCGATCGGATCGGCGAAAGCCGCCATCGGCCCGAAAACCAGTAGTCCTGCTAAAAGAAGTTTAATGCGTCGCATGTTGCTATCTCTATTTAAGTACAGTTCACTTAAATATAGAGCAAGCTTCGTGCCATTTTTGTCATGTGCAATGTAAACAAAAGCTTAGCCGCACGACCGATCCGGGCATCGCAAACTGTGTAAGGAAACCCGACGTATCGACGAGTCGGTCGACGCTAATCGCTGCCCTGCGCTGCTTTCTTCGAATAAACTTCCGCTGATAGTCCGTACTTATTTAACATATCGTAAAGCGTCGGCCGCGTGACACCAAGCAGATCTGCTGTTTTGGAGATATTGCCGTAACACCTGGTCAGCGCAACGCGAATAGCTTTTGACTCCGCATTGCTCCGCACCTCACGAAGATTGAGTGATTCCTCTTCCGCCGCGCCTGGTGCGAGGCCCAGGTCGTCCGCGGTCACCATCTTGCCGTCGGCCATGATGACGGCGCCCTTAATCTTGTTTTCGAGTTCGCGCACGTTACCCGGCCACGAATAACTCTCGATCGCGAGCACCGCATCATCGGAGAAACCGTTGATCGCCCGGCCCTGAACTTTGGAATACTTCTGCAACAAATTGCGCGCAAGAATCAGGCGGCCTTCTTCACGATCGCGATACGGCGGGATGTTGATCGTGATTTCGCTGACGCGATAGTAGAGATCTTCGCGAAACACGCCTTGTTTGATCAGGCCCTCCGGATTCTGGTTGGTGGCGCAGACGACACGCACATCCACCGAGATTTCCTCGCGGCCGCCGACGCGTTCGATGACGCGTTCCTGCAGGAAGCGCAGCATCTTGGCCTGCAAGGCAAACGGCATGTCGCCGATCTCGTCGAGGAACAGCGTGCCGCCGTCAGCAACTTCGATCTTGCCGAGCGTTTGCTTGTGCGCACCGGTAAAAGAGCCTTTTTCGTGGCCGAAGAGTTCGGACTCGAGCAGGTTTTCGGGAATCGCCGCGCAGTTGATCGCTATGAAGTTCTTGTCAGCGCGTGGGCTCAGACGATGCAATGCGCGCGCGAGCAGCTCTTTGCCGGTACCGCTTTCGCCCAACAGCAACGCCGTGACATTTGTGGGCGCGACTTTTTCGATCATGCGACAAACAGCGAGCATGCCTTCGCTCGCCGCGATAATGCCATCGAGCGGCGACTCGCTGACCTGGTTTTGTAAACGTCGGTTCTCGCTTTCGAGTTCCGCGATATTGAACGCGCGATCGACGAGCAACTTGAGCGTGTCGGTGTCGACAGGCTTTTCGTAGAAATCGTAGGCACCCTGTGCGACGGACGTGAGCGCGTTTTCCTGATCGCCATTTCCGGTAACTACAATCACTTTGGTATGCGGCGCGAGTTTGAGAATCTCGCCAAGCGTGAGTAGTCCCTCTTCGACGCCTTCGGGCTTGGGCGGCAGTCCGAGATCCTGCAACACAACCATGGGTTCGTGCCGGCGAACTTCTGCGATCGCCGACTCGCGATCTTCGGCTGTGAAGACCTCGTAGCCTTCGAAACACCACCTGAGCTGACTCAGGAGCCCGGGGTCATCCTCGACGATCAATAAATTACGGCTTGCTTCGCTCATGAAGTTCCTGTTGCGGCTCGGTTGCTGCGAGCCGAGGCGCAATGGTGCCATGAAGGGCCGTGACTTGGGAGGGTTTGGGTCACAGGGCATTCTGTGATCTGTGGGCGCCCGCCCCGGTTAACGACATAACACAATCGCGCAGAGGATTGCGGTCACCCGGCGCCCGGGTAGCGGGCCCCGGCGCGTAGGTACTTATCACAGTTGCGAATCATTCGCATTTGCATTAGGGTCTGCAGGTATTGAGGCAACAGGGTTTGAGGACGTAACCATGCACCCCCGAAAGCCAGTCTGCGTGGCGCTTTGCGCTGCCCTTGCGCTCTTCTCTACCGCAACCAGCGGGCAGGAGTCGGCCCATGACGAGGCGCTCCAGCCTATCGACACGGTGACGATTATCGGCCGCTCCGGCGACGTTGCAGACGTCCCCGGCTCGGCCCATGTCATCGACAGCGAAGCGCTCGAGATTTTCAACGACACCGATATCTTGCGCGTGTTGCGCACGGTGCCGGGTGTCTACATCCAGGAAGAAGAAGGCTTCGGGCTGCGCCCGAATATCGGCATTCGCGGTTCTGGTCTTGATCGCAGTGCACGCATCGCACTGCTTGAAGATGGCATCCTGATCGCACCGGCGCCCTACTCCGCGCCTTCGGCCTATTACTTCCCGACGCAACGGCGCATGAACGCGCTCGAAGTGCTCAAAGGACCCGCGTCGGTCGTCGTCGGTCCGCGCACGACCGGCGGTGCGCTCAACATGATCTCCACACCCATTCCTGACGCGCTGGGCGCGAACGCAGACCTGCGCGTTGGTGACTACAACACGATTGATATGCACGCGAACCTCGGCGATCAGGGAGAACGTGTCTCGTGGCTGATCGAAACCGTGCAAAGCCAAAACGATGGTTTCAAACACATCGACGGAAAAAACGACGGCGGCACCGGTTACGAGATCGAGGACTACGTTGCGAAATTGCAGTTCGACAGTGATCCCGATGCAGACGTTTATCAAAGCCTGCGATTCAAGCTCGGCTACACGGATCAAACGTCGGATGAGACTTACCTTGGCTTGACTGACGAAGACTTCGCTCTGGACCCATTAAGGCGTTACGCGGCGTCCGACGGCGACGTGTTCACGAGTGAACACGAGCAGTATCAGCTGAGTTACGTGATCGACACGGGCAAAAGCTGGCGCGGTGAAGTCACGGCGTATCGCAACAACTTCGAGCGTAACTGGTACAAGCTGCAGTCGGTGAACGGCGCGAGCATGGGCAACGTGCTGGACGATCCGTTGACGTATGCAACCGAACTCGGTTACCTGAAGGGCGACACAAGCCCGGATGACACAATATTCAAGCGCGCGAATAACCGCAGTTATTACTCGCAGGGCGTGCAGGCGCAGATCGAATGGGAATTCGGCTTTGGTGACACCGAGGTCGCACTGACGACGGGACTCAGAATTCACGAAGACGAGGAGGACCGCTTCCAGCACGAAAACGGTTATCGCATGGAAGACGGCATGCTCGTCATGACGTCGGCCGGTGCGCCGGGGTCAAACACGAACCGGGTATCGGATGCGGACTCGCAGGCTTATTTCGTCAATGCCGAGATTCGTACCGGCAAATGGATACTGACGCCTGGCTTGCGCTTCGAGGACGTGTCGCTGCGGCGTCTGGACTTCGCGACCGATGACCCGTCGCGCGGCCAGGGACCGACGCGGGTGCGCAAGAACTCGGTATCGACGATGATCCCGGGCATGGGCGCACTGTATCGGCTCAACGACGATTGGCGGCTGCTGGCCGGCGTTCACAAAGGTTTCAATCCGCCCGGGCCGGGCAGCAGTGCGGAGGAAGAGTCGAGCCGCAACATCGAGATCGGCACGCGTTACGACAACGACAGGTTTCACTTCGAAGCCATTTACTTCATCAACGATTACGACAATCTCGTTGGCACCGTGACCGAATCCACGGGCGGCGGTGAAGTTGGCGAGCAGTTCGACGGCGGCGAAGTGACGGTAGCGGGCCTCGAACTGAGTGCCAACTACGACTGGCGCGTTGGCAATGTCGACGTGCCATTCGGCCTCCAGTACACGTGGACGACCGAAGCCGGGTTCGATAGCGCATTCGAGAGCAGTTTCGATCCCTGGGGCGACGTCGAGGTCGGCGATGAGCTGCCGTACATTCCGGAGCATCAGCTGCGGGCCACGACGGGACTCGCCGCAGAACGGTGGCGCGTAAATCTTGCGGCCAACTACGTCGGCCAGGTGCGTACCAGGGCCGGCCAGGGGCCATTTGATGACGCGGAGTCGATCGACGCACGTGTGGTGTGGAATGCGTTCGCGGCCTGGCAGTTTACGCCGAAGCTCGCGACCTACCTCAAGCTCGACAACCTGCTGGACGAAAGCTACGTCGCGGCGCGGCGGCCGGCAGGTGTGCGGCCGGGACTGCCGAGAACAGCGTACCTGGGGTTAACGTACAGACTTTGAACGCCGGCGCAGACCTGCAAGCAACAGCAGGCCTGATGCGAGCAACAGTCCCGTGCCGGGTTCCGGCACTCTGGCCGCCGGCGGGTCGACAGGCGCACACAATGTGACGTTGTTGTGGGACCACGTGATGCAGTTTGTGATTTGCCGATCCGGGTCGATAATGATTCTCCTGGATGTGACAAAGCGGTTGGAGAGGCGGACCCTCAAGTCTGCCCCCAGTTGCTGCTGCAGGAATAGTGACTCCAGATCCGACCAACCCTGAACGGACAGGCCGAAATCGCAGGATTCGCGATTGCAGGGTCCGATCGCGATATCAGCCACACCGGCGGTCGTCTCCGCCTCGATCGGAATGGCAAATGTCGGAGGCGCAGCCAGACATGTGGCGGCGGCCAATGCAAAGATTAGTGGTCTCACCTGTGGTCCTTTCGCGCCCAACGCGATTTCGAATAACACCAGAGTGTTATGAATGGTAAGGCGTTGCAGGGCCGCCGCACAGTGAGCCGGTCACGGGCGATAGTGTGACGCGTTTATCAGTTTGTCAGCTGTTCGACATAGGCACCAATAGCCAGGGCCGCCGTGAGGCCAGGCGAGTCGATGCCGAACAGGTTCACCAGACCGGCCACGCCGTGCTCAGCTTCGCCGTGGATCTGGAAATCTGCAAACTCGGCGCCGGGCCCGGCCAGTTTGGAACGAATACCGGTATACGCGGGCGAGAGTTTTGCTTCGTCAACACCCGGAAAGTAGCTCCTGATGGCGGTGACGAAATCCTGCTTGCGGCTTTCGTCGAAGTCGTAGTTGATTGTATCCACCCACTCGACATCGGGCCCGAAGCGCGCGGCGCCTGCCAGATCGTTGGTCGCATGCACGCCGAGGCCGCCGTCACTCGGCAGCGGATACACGAGGTGCCGGAACGGCGACTTGCCCTGGTAGCTAAAGTAGTGCCCTTTGGCCAGATGTAATGCCGGAGCCTGCGAGCGCAGGAGCCCCTCTCCTGCTACCAGCTGCTGCGCCCAGGTCCCTGCCGCGTTCACCAGCGTGTTGCAGCGAAATGCCTCACCGCCGCTGTCGAAACGCAGGCCGTTACCGTCGGCAGCAACGTTCGTCACTGCGCTGTTCAGGACGACAGCGCCATCGTGCTGCCTCGATCTCGGCCTGCAGCGCCGTCATGAGTTCGTGCGAATCGACGATGCCTGTCGATGGCGACAGCAACGCACCCGCACACTGGACGTCGGGCTCGAGTTCCTGAACCTCTTTCGCACTCAGGAAGCTCAGGTCGGTGACGCCGTTCCTCGCGCCCTGCTCTCTGATCCCGGTCAGCCTGCCGAGATCGCCTGCTGTCGGCGCAACGATAAGCTTGCCCGGTCGATTGCAGCCGACGTGATGCTCCTCGCAGTAGGCGTACAGCATTTGTTTGCCCTGCACGCACAGGCGCGCTTTGAGCGAATGCTCGGGATAGTAAAGACCGGCGTGAATGACTTCGGAGTTGCGGCTGCTCGCGTGCATGCCGATGTGCGGCTCGGATTCGAGCACGACCACCTCGCGACCGGCATGTGCAAGGGTCTGCCCAACAGCGAGCCCTACGACGCCAGCGCCGACGACGACGCAGTCAAGCTTCTCGCTCATTCGGCTACAGCGTGCCCTTGGCGCCCGTCAGGCCACCGTCCACCGGAATCACAACGCCTGTCACAAAACTTGCCGCTGGTGACGCCAGGTAGATCGCGACGCCCGCCATGTCTTCGGGCTTGCCGGCGCGCTTGAGCGGCGTGCCGGCGATGATCTGATCGCCCATGGCGTCGATCGTCGCGGCCGTCATCTTGCTCGGAAAGAGGCCCGGCGCGATCGCGTTGGCCGTGATGTGACGATCGGCGAGGTGCGCCGCCAGAGTTCGAGCCAGATGATGAACTGCCGCCTTACTCGGACCATACGAAAATGTCGGCAACTTACTGACGTTCAGTCCGTCGACCGAGCCCACCATGATGATGCGGGCCGGCTCCTCGGCGCTTGCCGCATTCCCGAGCAGCGGCAGCAGCGCCTTGGTCAGGAAGAACGGCGACTTGACGTTGAGGTCCATGACCTTGTCCCAGCCGCTTTCCGGGAATTCGTCGATCGGCGCGCCCCAGTTGGCGCCGGCATTGTTCACGAGGATATCGAGCTGCTGCTCGCGGCCTTCGATCTCACTGACCAGTTGCGCGATGCCCTCCATCGTCGACAAATCGGCAGGAATCGAGATGCATTCGCCGATCTCCGACAGCCTTGCTGCCGTTGCATCGCAGGCCTCGGCCGTGCGAGACGAAATGTAGGTCTTGACACCGTGGGTAACGAAACCCTCGGCGATCATCTCGCCGATGCCACGCGAGCCCCCCGTCACGAGCGCGACTTTCCCCGCTACATTGAACAAATCCCTCATCGATCACCCCTTTTGGCTGTAGAAACCCGCCTGGACGGGCGACCGAATCTTAGCGCAGAACGCCGCAGTCAACCCGATTTCCGTGACCCAGGTAGTGGATTTTACGTAATGCTATTGACAATCATTCTCATTTGCGGCTAAATGACCGTCAAGCTCATAAGTCGTTGAATTTATGTACGTCTGTATCTGCAATGCCATTACTGACACCGAGATCCGCGAGGCCGCGGCGGCCGGCGTGAGTGATTTCGGGGGCCTGCAGGCAGCGCTCGGTGTCGCCACCAATTGCGGCTCATGCAAGGAGACGGCGGCGGAGATCCTGAGAGAGAGCCGCCGGGCCAAGAGACGCTGCGAACCGATGATCTACGTGCCGTCAGTCGCCTAGCCCACCCGCCTACCTCGAATCATAAGAAAGCCCCGCAATCCGGGGCTTTTTGTTTTGCAATCGCGAATGATTGTCGTTCCCGAAAATCCGCTTGAGTCCAGTGGCAACGCGGCTATGATGGACGACCTTAACAACACCGTCCGACCTTCACCGGAGCCAAAAAATGAAAGGCGATGCCACCGTCATCGAACACCTCAACCGTGTGCTAAAGAACGAACTGACTGCGATCAGCCAGTATTTCCTGCACTCACGCATGCTCAAAGACTGGGGCCTGGTCAAGCTCGGCGATTATGAATTCGGCGAGTCTGTGGACGAGATGAAACACGCCGACGCGCTGATCGAGCGCCTGCTGTTCCTCGAGGGGCTGCCGAATATGCAGGATGTCGGCAAGCTGCGTATCGGTGAGAACGTGCCCGAAATGCTGCAGTGTGATCTCGATCTCGAACTCGATGCCCTCCCCGATCTAAAAGCCGCGATCGCCTACTGCGAGAACCACAAGGACTACGTCAGCCGGGAGCTGTTCGACGCGATCCTGAAATCTGAGGAAGAGCACGTCGACTGGCTCGAGACACAGCTCGATCTGGTTGAGAAGATGGGTGTCGAGAATTACCTGCAGTCGCAAATGTAGCCGAGCGATGGCACCACGGCCGGCGCCTGCTTTGGCCTAGTCGGCCGTGTCCTTTCGACGCGCCTGAAAGCCGACGAACTTCTGTTCCAATGCATTGCGAATCGCGACGGGCTTGATCAGCTTGCGCATGAACTCGGACAGTAAGCCGGCACCGACATAGAAGATCAGCAGATTCACGGCCAGGCGGACGAATCCCTCCGAATTCACGCCAGGGAGTTCATACAACCAGCCGCCGAAGGCATAAATCAATGGCATGTGGATGATGAAAATTATCATCGAGTTTCTGCCGAAGAACTGGACCATCGCGCCCGCTCGCAAACGCCTGAATATCTGGAAGCCGAGAATGCCCCAGACCAGATAAATCAGAGAAATCGAGGCGGCCGACGTTATCAGCATAGTGGCGCTATCGCCCCACTGAAGCCGTCCGAAGGGATTGCTGACGGTTACGCCGAGAGTGCGTGTGAGCCACATCCAGGCAGCGACAGCGAGTACGAGGACCGCCACATAGCCAAACAGGCTCATTTTCGATGCGTCGAGTCGGTCGCCGGCGGACTGCTGGCCCAGATACATGCCCAGCAGCAGCACGCTCGCCCAGTTGGTAAGCGCCTGGTACGCGATGAAATCCCCGGCGTTCTGCATCAGCAGCGCCCGGACCGCAATCTCGGCCGGCACGACGACCAGGAACATCCACGGCCGTATACGGATATGTCGCAAGACCAGCGCCCAGACGATCAGCAGGTGGATATAGGTACCGATGTACCAGAGTGAGGGGTTCGCCGGGAATGCGTTAAACAGCACGTTCAGGCCCAGCATGAACGGCAGGTAGTTGCTCTCGTTCAGATTGCCATTCGTATAAAACCGTACGAGGCTCATCAGGACGGAAAACAGGATACCGAACAGAAACAGCTCGAACAGGCGGTTGTAGAACACCCGCGGCCAGGGGCGACGTTCGTTCGCCAGCAAGTAGCCTGTCGCAATAAGGAAGAAGACGACGCCGATCTGTTTGAAGTTGGCGGGCAATGTTGGATTGAACATCGCGTGGCCGCTCGTATGGCCATAGATGATGACCAACATTCCCAGCGCCTTCATCCACTCAATGAAACTTATGCGGTTTTTTGTCATTTTTCGGTCACGCCGACATCATCGGCGCCCTCATTTGAAGTCACATCAACCTGGCTGTCGATTGTTTCGTCATTATTCTGCGGAACCTCCATTTTTCGCACAAATCGAGCCGGGTTGCCGGCAACAACGACAAATTCCGGCAACGCATTCGATACGACACTGCCCGCCGAGACAGCCGCCCCTTTGCCAACATCCGCCATGATCACGGCCGCCTCGCCGATCCAGGCATTTTGACCGATATTGATCTGCACGAAATCCTCGAGGTTCGATGGCAGCCATTTTCCATCGGGGCTGAACTGGTGCTGATTCTGACCGCTCAAAATACTCGTGCGGCTGCCGATCAGGCAATCTTTGTGCAGATGGACCTTACCGAGCATCGTGTAATTACCGATATAGACACCGCTGTCGACTCGCGAGTCACGATGTGCGAAAAGAGCACCAAACCCAACGTGGCAATCAGGAGCGCAATATTCCAGGGTCATTCGGTAGTACGCCCGTCGAAGATACGCACCCGGCAGCCCCGGGATAATCGCCATGAACTGGGCCCAGAAACGAAAGATCTCGGTTCCGCCGCGACCAGCAGCCGAGGCGATCCAGCACGTGGCGGCGCAGGGGAAAGCCAGAACGATCGCCACCCAGTTAAAAAATGTCGATAGATAGCGCCGCATACTGGCTAAAGTGCCCCCTGCACTTTCGTTATCTTTGCCGCTTGAAGCGCGCGTTATACAGCGGCACTTCGCTGATTTCTATTTTGACGGGCACCGCGTATGCCGGTAACGAATCCTGGCAGCGTCGCCTGATGAGCTGCTTCACTTCTCTCGGCGACATTGGTTTTTTCAGCTGCAGGCGAGCGGCAACAATTTGCCCCAGAATAGGATGCGGTTTTCCGCTGACGGAAGCGTCCTCGATCTCATCGAGGTCGAGCAGAACACTTTCGACCTCTGCCGGATGGACCTTACTGCCCCCGACATTAATGATTTCACTTTCGCGGCCCAGAATTCTTATCCATTCACCGTCGACTTCGACCCGGTCACCGGTATCGACGAAGCCGTCTTCGTCGAACGGGCTCGGCGCATTCAGGTAGCCAAGCATCGCCGTGCGGGCACGAACCCTGAGCGTGCCATCGACTATCTTCGTTTCGTAACCCTTGCCACCAACGCTAACCCACAGCGACGAATTGCTTCGCGAGCGTGAACCGAGGATGCCGAGCTCTGTCGACCCATACGTCTGCTGAAGTTTTGCGGAAGGAAACGCCCCATGCGTGCGCTTCAACGTGCTCTCCGGCATCGGTTCCGTGCCATAGGTGATCAGCGTGAGCGACGACAAGTCATGTTTTTCGTGTTCCCCGGAAAGGAGCAGAAGATTCAAGAAAGTTGGCGACGTCGGCAATAGCTGAGCCTGATACTTCTCGACTGCGAGGCAAACATCTCCAGCCGAGCGGCTGCCCGGTGCGATCACGGCGCCGCCATTGGCAAGCGTGTAGAACAGCGTGTTGACGCCCCCGATGTGATCGAGCTGCAGGAAGACGATCGTGCGGAGCTTCTGCCGCTGCTTCTGATATTTCTCCAGCAGAACGTCGAGATCGTGGACAACCGCCTTGCTCGCGCCGGTTGATCCGGAGGTAAACAGGACGAGGCCGGCCGCCCCTCTTTCTCTGAGTGCCCGGTACAGTTCGTTGTCTGCCGGCTCCGTGCCGAGGTCGATAATTGGAGCATCAGGCTCATCCAGCACGATGCGCTTTTCGATGCCGGCAATCTCTCGGAAAGTCTCATGCTGTGCGGATGCCGCCTCGGTCAGCGGCACAATGATGTTGTCATTCTCCAACAGGGCCAGAAATGCCGATATGGCTTCGGCGCCGTATTCGCCTTCAAGAGACACGGCCTGTCCAGGCTGGATCTCCGCGTCTGCAATTTTCTCGCGCCAGAATTGCAACCGATCGAGAATCTCCGCATACGTGCAGGCCTGTTCGGCCTCGCCAACCGCAAGGTCTTCGCTGAAGCTCTGCATCCGTTCAATGAGAAAAGGTTCCACTATCCTATACCGCCCAGGTAAATGACTTGTCCTGTAATCATCCGGCTTGCCGGACTCAGAAAAAACTCGACCGCGTTGACGACATCCGCGGGCTGCGCCCATTCCTTGATCGCCTGTTGGTCGATGAGCGCCTGAATCTTGTCGTCAGGCACACCCTTGATTAACGCCGTAGGAATCGGGCTCGGGCCCAACGCATTGCAGGTTATGCCCATCGGCCCCAGTTCCTTGGCGGTTATTCTCGTAAACGATTCGACGGCCGCCTTGGAAGCCGCATAGACCGACTCGCCCTCGAGGCGAAGTGGGACCGCAACGGTCGTCATGTTGACGATTCTTCCGCTATCCGAGCGCCGCAGCAGGCGAACCGCCGCGCTTGAAAGGCGAAAAGTACCCATGAAATTTACGTCAAAGATCCCCGCCGCGGTTTCGGCCGGCGTCAGGATCATCGGCGACATTCGCGCAATTCCCGCATTATTGATCAGGACATCGAGTCCGTTAAGTTTGCTTCGAACTTCACGGAACACCGACTTCACGTCATGCGGCGTCGCTTATGTCGGCCTGCACATGCGAATAATTATCATGCCGAAAGTCAGATTCACCGCGTGCGCAACCAACAACGCTGTCGCCGGCTTCTATGAAGTGTTCGACGAGTGCACGCCCGATTCCGCGACTGGCTCCACTCACCAGTACGCGACGCCCGGACATCAGGAATCCTGATCTAATAGCTTGGAGATATAGTCAACGAGTGACGACACGTCGCGATAGGGACTTCTCCCTTGTGACATGGCGTCTTCGCTACTGAGTAACACCTCGAAACCCCTGTCCAAAAGCAACTCTTCAATGTCCATCAACAGCGCTACCAGGCTGAGGGAATCGAGCTTGCCGGCGCCACCGAAAAGCGGTTCGTCCGCCGATTCCCCTATTTGGAGTTCGGGGCTTCTGAGCTGGTTGGCATCACGGATCGCATCGAGAACGATGTCAGTAATCTGATTCTTGTCAATCGTCGGCGCAACGGCGGTATTCACTGCTTCTCCTTTGGTTCAGGGGCAAAAGGCTGCTTTAATTGCGGGCCGGATAACCCGGGAAAAAACTGTTAACAATCAAATAATTTACGCGGCAAATGTTACACAATTTCAAGCCAGATTGGCGACGAAAATTGAACATAATGGTGGATTGCAATGCCGTGTTTGGGGTGAGCTTTGAAAGTCCCTGGACCCTTTAGTCGCGACAAATACCCATTCTCAGAACATCCCGCCGCTCCCCGTCGATAAGCACCTCGTTTCGCAGCAGACCTTCCACCTTGAAACCGATTTTCTCATTCAACCGAATATTGCTCAGGTGAGTCTGCAATGTGCTCACGTATACCTTCTCGAGACCCAGCCCCTCGAAGCCGTACGCGATCCACAGACGCGTTGCCTCTTCAGCAAGGCCCTGCCCTCGACACTTTGGTTCACCGATTAATTTACGCAATTCTGCCCGCCGCTGAACAGTATTGTGATCCAGGAAGGCCAGCGCACCAACGGGCGTCGAGTCGTGCAGCGTGATAATTCCGAAATGATTCGTCTCATCGCTGACCAGCGCATCTATGGAATCAGATCTGGCTGTCGCGCAGGATAATACAAAGAAACGTCCGTACTTATCCGGAAGCCATGTATTGAGCAGTTCCATATCGACGTCTTTGTTAAATTCGCGAATATGAATATGCTCACCAGTTAGTGGCAAAGAGGTTTTAACCCCTTGCGGACTTGTTGGCTTGAATTCGTTATCATCCGGCACCGATGGCCCTGCGTCATTCGCACATGCGTCGAGCAATTCGTTCACCAGACGAACCGATATCAATCTGTCGAAATCCGTATGCCGACGCTTCTTTGATTATGCTGCGCGCAAGCGCCGTAATAGTGGCTGCTGGTATTTCTTTGTCCATTCTGCTGGTTCTTAGCGGCGAGCGCCTGTTTGGTTCTGCCCAGACCTGTTCGAGACATCCGGTCTGCCTCAACGAATTCATTCGCACGATAGCATTGTCGCTTGCTGCGATGCCACACTTCACCGGAGTCGAACAAAGCTACGTCGCAAAATCCTCTTTATCAAACAACGCCAAATTTTGCAGGAACAATTCACAATGACTATCGATTAGCGAAATCGCCTCTTCGTCAAGGACGTTTCTCCATTTCTGCGGATCAAAGGATTTGTCCCGGTATACACTGTAGAAGCTATTCGAAGCATCCTTCGTCAGGACTGAGACGTCTTTATCCCCGGTGCTATCGACGACGAAATCCTTAACCTGCTCCGTGACCTCTAACCCCAGAAACTGCATCAGTCGGACCGTCTGATTCGAGGGATCCTTGAGAAAGTTCTCGTAAGCCAGAACGATGGTATCTTGCCCCCGATCCGCTATCTCAAGATAGTCCCGGTTCTGCAACAGCCAGTTGACTGCCAGAAATTCGACCTCAGTCATCTCTGAAATCTCAGTCTCGCCTATGCCTCTCTCCTGCAGATACGGCGCCTCTTTGCGGTGCGCATACCACTCGGCCCGACGCTCTTGGTCGTGGCCACTCATTACGCCCGCATTCATGCCGGCGATATGCGATGCAACAACTGAGTATGGATGCCGTATGAGAACGAGGATCTTGTCGGCGCGCATGCCGTTCAGCATCGACTCCAGGTTCACGCTGGACCGGGTCTCTTTGATGACCAAACTCGCGCTGCCGATGCTACGCGGCGTGTACAGGTACGAATAGACATTGGCCAGGCTCGAACTGGACCTGCCTAACAACCACAGGGCCTTGCGTAGCTGCGGCAGGCTCAGCCGGGTGTATGACTTTCTAAAGAATGGTGGCCTGTCCGTTCCCGGAATCGCCGAGACTGCGAGCCGAAGCGCGTCCTCGAAATCCTGTTCATTCAGGCCATTATCATGTTTCAACGACGAGAACAGCCGCGATCCGAACCGTGCGTGAAATCTTCCAAAAAGTTCGTGCCTGTAAATCACATCCGGATGCGCATTTATCAGGTTTGAAATCCAGGTCGTGCCAGAGCGTGGGAAGCCGAGAACAAACACGGTATTTTTCGGCCTGACGCTAATTTTTGATTTAGTCACAACTTGATCTATTCGCAACGCTAACCTGACTAGTGTCACCGCCTATGACCTCCAGTTCAAGCCAGATTCCAGATCGACCGGTCCCTCCGAACACCTTTTCCGGAGCTTCCGGCACGTCAGCCGCTACATTGGATGAACCATCGTGACGGCCCTTGCGAATTCCTGCTTCTGGATAGCCCAGGGACCGGCATTTGCCACATCTCCATCATCAGAGATCGCCAGCGCTTTGAGAAATGCAGTACTATTAACCAGTTGAAAACGCTCGTAACGGTCTCGCCCTGGCTATTGACTCCTCGACATATCCGGCGCACGTCACGGTGAGCACTCTGACTTGAAAAAGCCGTTTCGGGAACCCTTCAAAAAATTGGCAACTTTGTTCAGTAATTTTCTGGATATTGATTCATGAACGGCACTTATGGTTCAACAATGCGCTTTGCAATGAAGAGCGACAGTAAATGAACGGAACTCCGGTTTTCCTCTTGGGAACTGGCCGAAGCGGTACAACCCTCGTGCAGCGGCTATTGAACTCCTACCCCGATGTGCTCATATGGGGAGAGCATGCCGGGTATTTACATAAGCTAGCCCAGGCGTATGACATTCTGACCAAATCGCCGTCTATGGAAGAATTCTCGTATTCCGTAAACGAGGATATCGGCACCAACCTGGACGCCTCTGTTTTCAAGGACCCCAAACGCTGGCAGGCATGGAATAATTGGTTCAAGAAGGAAGACATTCGTGAACTATTTCGCCAACACATTGAGGATGTCTTCAACCCTACCCAGGTGGGTCAACACAGCATCTGGGGGTTCAAAGAAATACGATATGGCGTCGATGACAATGTTCCAGAGTTCCTTCTCGATTTGTTTCCAAACGCCAGGTTTCTTTTTGTCGTACGCAACGGCTTGAACACGGTGGAGAGTCAGCTCAACACGTTTTATAAAGGAAAGTCTAACCATCTTACAGTCAAACGTCTTATCCAATTGCCTATTGCGATCAGGATTGCTCGGTTATGGCGCAAGCAAAACCTGCGATTCAACTCCTTTGCCCAGGATCACCCGGACAATAGTTGCTTGTTGCGATATGAAGACATAATTCGGGACCCCGACCAATTCCAGATGATCTTCGATTTCGTCGGCAAACCTGTCACCCATGTACAAAGAGAAATACTGGAAATGAAGTCGGGTCGTGGAACTGGTTTCGGTAAAGAGACTGATGAGAATGAGCGCTGGAAGCGGCTTGGCCCTGTTCCAATATTTATTCTCAAGCGCATTCTTGGCAGCGCGAGTAAAGAGCTTGGCTATTAAATCAAACACGGAACAATTTGGGCGTTTCGCATTTCAAATCGCGATTGCGCCGCTGTTGCTGCTGAGTTTTTCGATCGCCAACGCCGGGCCCGGCTCTGCTCCTTCTGAGCTGCCTTTGGCGTCCAAGGCGGACCTGCTGGGGGAATACCAGGGTTCCTTCAAGGTCGAATACAAAGACGATGTGTCTCGGCACGCACTACATCCAGGGACGAATCGCGTATAACCCGGACAATCATTCCATATTTATGGACTCGAATCACCGCGCCGACGCCGTTGCAGAGTTCGCCATCCCTGAAACTCTGAGTCTTTCGAGTAATGTGGCTGACCTGCCTGTCGCGCAACCGTTACAGGGCTACCGGAAAATATTCACTGCGACCGACACAGGAAACCCCGAAGGAACTGATAAGATCGGCGGCATGTACCTGATCAACGGCGAACTGTTCATCCAGGTATATGAGACGTACGACGCGAGCGGCAAGAACCCCTATACAACTGCCATTGTCAGAGATCCGAATAATCTTTCCAGTTCGAATATCGATGGTTTTTTCGAGATGGAAGGCGCTGCCCGGACTTCCATGTACATTTCTCCCGTGCCCGCAGAATGGCAATCCTCGCTGGGCGGCGCGTGGATCGCTGGCATGGGAGCCGGCATGTCGATTAATAGTCGCTTCAGCGAAGGTCCGAGCTTGTACGTTTTTGATCCGGAAGACTTCAAGAACAGGAATCGAGGCCGAATTTCGACGATCAAACATCTCGACTACCCGTTCGACAAAGCATTATCGACCAAATTGTACCGAGGCGCCGGCGCAGGTGGATGGGATTCATACAATGCGAGTGGCAAGAATTTGCTCTGGACACAAATAAGTAATGCCCGCTATGCGTTCATCATCCCCAATACGCGAACGTATGCCGTAATCGGGAATTCCGGTGCACTAAGAGAATCTGGCGGTTACAAGATTACAAACAAAAGAGGCTACGTCTGCCCCGGACCCTGTCCATACAGCAATGAGGACTTTCACACATACTACTGGTTGTACGACCTGAACGAGATTCTGGCGGCGAGAAGATCCTACGATCCTGTTCCCTATGAGTACGGTATTCTTGACGACCGTTTCGTCAGTTACGACAAACAAGGCCTCATAGGCGGTATTCGCGGCGGCTCATTCGACCCCGGCAGCGGTCGACTATTCCTGATTCGTGCCTCGACACAAGCGCGAAGTGGCAGCCCGGTTATTTCGGTTTACCAAGTGGCTCCGCCGTCCAACGATGATACAGCGACTACTTGTAGTAAAGATGAGTAGCGCCCAGATTCGATCGCCATACGTTCGTCACAACGCTCGATTTTGTTAAATATCTCTTCTCTTTGTCTTTCTTAGTGTTTTCGCATAAGGAAGGTCGGCGCACAGACCTTCAATTGAATGACAACCTAAATTCGATAAGCAGTGACTCTGATTAGAATTCGATATTCCTTGCTCATGCTGAAAAACTTCAGAAAACTCCGGTTGGTCATTCAAGGCTTTCTCAGCAGCCTTCTTTTTAAACTTGTTCACCGCAAGGGATTCGACCCGCGAAAAACCATTATGGTATTTGGCTCCATTAGAAGCGGTTCCACCTGGTTAGCTGAAGTTCTTAGTTCTCTGGACGGGCATCTACAGATTTTTGAACCGTTGCACCCGGATTACGTTCCCGCTGCTAAAAAACTGTTGAATGGTCGGAATCCGTATATACCGGCGAATGAGAGTTGGCCTGAGGGGCGCGCCTTCTTTCAAAGAATATTGTCAGGAAAACTGATAAACAGTTGGACCATGTCCCAGGCTACTATGGGAGAGGTGCTGCGAGCTAAGAGACTGGTGGTCAAGTTTGTCCGCGGGAACTTATTGCTGGAGTGGCTCACGGCCAATTTGGATGTTCTTACCCCTGTGCTGGTTATTCGGCATCCCTGCGCGATTATTGCCTCACAAATCAACAAAGGCTGGCGGCCC
>CAVQDJ010000019.1:2500-671071 GCA_963711285.1 uncultured Gammaproteobacteria bacterium
CGCGGTGAACTGAAACATCTAAGTAGCCGTAGGAAAAGAAATCAACCGAGATTCCCTGAGTAGCGGCGAGCGAAAGGGGAACAGCCCAGTTGTCATCAATCAAACAACTCTAGTGGAACGATCTGGAAAGTTCGGCCATAGACGGTGATAGCCCCGTACACGAAAGACGAGTTTGAGGAGCAACAAAGAGTAGGACGGGGCACGTGAAACCTTGTCTGAACATGGGGGGACCATCCTCCAAGGCTAAATACTCCTTACTGACCGATAGTGAACTAGTACCGTGAGGGAAAGGCGAAAAGAACCCCGGAGAGGGGAGTGAAATAGAACCTGAAACCGTGTGCGTACAAGCAGTGGGAGCCCTTCGGGGTGACTGCGTACCTTTTGTATAATGGGTCAGCGAGTTGTTTTCAGTTGCAAGCTTAACCACTTAGGGGAGGCGTAGGGAAACCGAGTCTTAATAGGGCGATTTAGTAGCTGGGAGCAGACCCGAAACCAGGCGATCTATCCATGGCCAGGGTGAAGGCAGGGTAATACCTGCTGGAGGCCCGAACCGGGTAATGTTGAAAAATTATCGGATGAGTTGTGGATAGGAGTGAAAGGCTAATCAAGCCTGGAGATAGCTGGTTCTCCTCGAAAGCTATTTAGGTAGCGCCTCGTGTATAACTGCCGGGGGTAGAGCACTGTTTCGGCTAGGGGGCCATCCCGGCTTACCAAACCGATGCAAACTCCGAATACCGGCAAGTTCAATCACGGGAGACACACGGCGGGTGCTAACGTCCGTCGTGGAAAGGGAAACAACCCAGACCGCCAGCTAAGGTCCCCAAATCAAAGCTAAGTGGGAAACGAAGTGGGAAGGTATAGACAGCCAGGAGGTTGGCTTAGAAGCAGCCACCCTTTAAAGAAAGCGTAATAGCTCACTGGTCTAATCGGCCCGCGCGGAAGATTTAACGGGGCTCAAGCTTTGTACCGAAGCTGCGGATGCATAGATTTATCTATGCATGGTAGAGGAGCGTTCTGTAAGCCTGTGAAGGTGTGCTGTGAGGCATGCTGGAGGTATCAGAAGTGCGAATGCTGACATGAGTAACGATAATGCGGGTGAAAAACCCGCACGCCGAAAACCCAAGGGTTCCTACGCAACGTTAATCGGCGTAGGGTGAGTCGGCCCCTAAGGCGAGACCGAAAGGTGTAGTCGATGGGAAACTGGTTAAAATTCCAGTACTTGGTGTTACTGCGATGGAGGGACGGAGAAGGCTAGATCTACCGGGCGTTGGTTGTCCCGGGGAAAGTATGTAGGCAGAGGGCTTAGGCAAATCCGGGCTCTTAATGTCGAGATACGAGACGACCGGTCTTTGTACCGGAAAGTGATTGATGCCATGCTTCCAGGAAAATCTTCTAAGCTTCAGGTAGCACCGAACCGTACCGTAAACCGACACAGGTGGGTGGGGAGAGAATCCTAAGGCGCTTGAGAAAACTCTGGTGAAGGAACTAGGCAAATTGGTACCGTAACTTCGGGAGAAGGTACGCCCCTGTTGGTGATGAGACTTGCTCTCTAAGCTGGTGGGGGTTGCAGTGACCAGGTGGCTGCGACTGTTTACTAAAAACACAGCACTCTGCAAACACGAAAGTGGACGTATAGGGTGTGACGCCTGCCCGGTGCCGGAAGGTTAATTGATGGGGTTAGTCTTCGGACGAAGCTCTTGATCGAAGCCCCGGTAAACGGCGGCCGTAACTATAACGGTCCTAAGGTAGCGAAATTCCTTGTCGGGTAAGTTCCGACCTGCACGAATGGCGTAACGATGGCCACACTGTCTCCACCAGAGACTCAGTGAAATTGAAATCGCTGTTAAGATGCAGCGTACCCGCGGCAAGACGGAAAGACCCCGTGCACCTTTACTATAGCTTTACACTGAATTTTGAACATATTTGTGTAGGATAGGTGGGAGGCTTTGAAGCGTGATCGCTAGATTGCGTGGAGCCAACCTTGAAATACCAGCCTGATATGTTTGGAGTTCTAACCTAGGTCCATTATCTGGATCGGGGACCGTGTATGGTGGGTAGTTTGACTGGGGCGGTCTCCTCCTAAAGAGTAACGGAGGAGCGCAAAGGTACTCTCAGTACGGTCGGACATCGTACGTTGCGTGCAAAGGCATAAGAGTGCTTGACTGCGAGACAGACACGTCGAGCAGGGGCGAAAGCCGGTCTTAGTGATCCGGTGGTTCTGTATGGAAGGGCCATCGCTCAACGGATAAAAGGTACGCCGGGGATAACAGGCTGATTCCTCCCAAGAGTCCACATCGACGGGGGAGTTTGGCACCTCGATGTCGGCTCATCACATCCTGGGGCTGTAGCAGGTCCCAAGGGTATGGCTGTTCGCCATTTAAAGTGGTACGCGAGCTGGGTTTAGAACGTCGTGAGACAGTTCGGTCCCTATCTGCCGTGGGCGTTAGAAACTTGAGAAGAGCTGCTCCTAGTACGAGAGGACCGGAGTGGACGTATCTCTGGTGTTCCGGTTGTCACGCCAGTGGCATTGCCGGGTAGCTACATACGGACGGGATAACCGCTGAAAGCATCTAAGCGGGAAGCCCCCTTCAAGATTAGGTTTCTCTGGAGCCTTGAGCTCCCTGTAGAGCCCTCGAAGACTACGAGGTTGATAGGCTGGGTGTGGAAGTTCAGTAATGAATGAAGCTAACCAGTACTAATTGCTCGTGAGGCTTGGCCATATAACACCAAAGCATTTTTGCTGGTGTGGCTGGCAACATGTAATGCGACACGTGAAGACACTCGACTCATCAAAAACTTATCCAGATTGTTATTTATTCCGGGGAAAAGGCTGTCTGCAAAGGTCTTTTTCCTAACCGATTTTCCTGGCGGCAATAGCGAGCGGGAACCACCTGATCCCATTCCGAACTCAGAAGTGAAAACGTTCAGCGCCGATGGTAGTGTGGGGTCTCCCCATGTGAGAGTAGGACACCGCCAGGATTTGTATTCAAAAAAGCCGTTCCCGTCTGGGAGCGGCTTTTTTATTGCCTTTGGTCTTCTACAAAGGATCTGTATTTTCGAACGATAGTTTGGTACCGATGACGCAAATCACAGTGTGTTGTAGACTTTTTTCTTTTCGACTTGCAGCTTAGTAATCGTGTCGCGCAGGCGCTGCGCGGATTGCCGGCCCGTGGACTCTACGTGCTTTTTCATTCTTGCGTTCGTATCGTCAGGATGCTCTCCGGCCATGGCCCAGACGATTCCCTTGGCCACCTTGGAAGGGGCCACGGCCTCGACCGCTGCAATCGCCCCCTTGCCAACTGCCAGCGCCACATCACAAAGGATGTCCACCGCCTCGCCAACACCATTGGCCATTTCGACCGGGGCAATCGCTTTTGCGGAGGTCACCGTTGCTTTCTTACCCATGGATTTTGCCATGCCCGTGGCGAACCCCTTATGAGCTTTCTGCGCATCGAATGCCCGCTTCGCCTGGATCATCACTGATTGATCGACGACAGCCTTGCCCGCGTTCTTGACCACGAGTCCCTCGTTGCTATCACTGAGGCCTGCGAGCTTGTCGGCAGTGCCAATCAAGGCGGTCAAAGCTTCCTTGCGAATGATGTACTTTGCGTAGCGTGGTCCGTACTTGATGCTTGCTTTGGCCGCACCTTTCGCGGCAAGCAGGACATCGGCGGCGATGTCCACTGTCGCGCCGGTCCGATCCGCTTCTGCCTTATATCCGTCCAATTCCCGCAATGATTTGGCGGTGTCTTTGTCGATCTCGGCCTGCAGTGCTTTCAGGCTCATGACAGCGTTGTCATATTCCTGCGCTGTTCGGGGAATTACGATCGTCGTGCCGACAGGAATATTGTCCTGGTTCCCTGAGCGCAGTAGCTTCTTGATGACGGTGTTGTAGTTCCAGATCGGCCGCCACTCAGTTCCAAATCCATACTGACTTGGCAATGGCCGAGAGACTGTCTCCAGGACGGATCTTGTGAACACAAATTGGCATCGTCGTGTCCTCCCTCTCGTGGTTTGACATCTTGGACGGCTATTTCTTGCAACTACTCGCGGACCGTTGCTTTTATTAGTCTGTTTTGCGTGCTTCGTGAACCATTCCACCACCTGTGAAATGGACCGTCAACTTTGCCAGGAACTCTCGGTATCGCGCCAGCTTCACGCCCAAAAGGCTAAGGCAACTGAGTGGCCAATATGATTTGGATGCACTATTCTGATTAACAAACGGTGCGAGTGAATCCGACTTCATCGGCCCAATAATAAAAATGCGGCAGGAACCGCCAAGCGAGAAGGAGAGTCCCTATGGCTAAAAGCGATATCACCGAAGCAATCATTGCCGAAGCTAACCACAAGGCAAATCAGCCTTATAGTACGTCGCGAAAAATCAAAGGCTTTTTGAGGAACAAGGTTCACGGAGGAGCGAGGACCGCGTTAGGCGGTTCCAGCGATGCGGCATCCCGCGCCAAAGTCGTCGGCCGCAATGTCGTCAAAGTCGCTCCAAAGGCGCTTGCGGCCGCCGGCAAGCAGATACCTGTCGTCGGCAGCTATGCTGCCACGATCATGAAAACTGGCGGGCAATTCGTCGCTGACAAGGTGGTTGCCAAGATCGACGAGGGACGAGTTAGCGAACTGCGATCCAAAGAAACAGGGGGATCCCTGTCGGTAAAGGAAATGACCGAAATGATGCAAAAGTCGGGCGAGGTCAAAGTCGGCAAGGACATCGTAGACAAGATGCACGACGCGGTACGCAAAGTGGATCAAGCGTACCAGGCGAGCAAGAATTCCATCACGAAAGCGAACGATTGCGACTCAATTTACAGGGCCGCCAAAGACTACGCGTATCTGAAGTATCGTGTCGTGCGCCTGCAATATTATCTGGAAACGATGCGGTCACACATCGACGAAGTGTCAGATATGAATGAGCGCTACGGAGCACAAATCGTCGGATTCGAGTATGACCTTATCGATATGATGGACAAGTTCTTCGCGACCGCAGACGCTGGCTACCATTCGGCAAACTGCCGGGACAAAAATCACTGCTACTACCAACAGCACGGCATCGTGTGAATCGGTGCGTGGATGCCCAATCCGGTGGCCAGAATGGAGCTTCACCAGTCCCTGGGCGAGACCGGCGCTTCTAGCTCAGTAACAGGACTACGAAGCGGATTTAATCAAAGCCTGGTCCAGGATCCGGGCAAGTTGCTGTCATAAACATTATGTCCAGCACGCCGTCATTGGGCCGATTATTCCGGTTGTAGCCAAACCCGGGCAGGTTCCCCGGGTGAGCCAATTGCATGAGTCGCCAGTGGTGATCGAGGGGGTCGACAAGGGTAGCGATTGGCTCTGCCTATTGACAAATCTTCGCATTGGTTCATATTTGTACGTAGCCTGCATACGGTGGGCGGTAACACCGTGCCAATAATAACAATGAGTTAAGCGATGGTTCGAAAGAGTCACGCTAACAAAAAAGACAATAATGAGCATCATCGATATCGATAAGTTGCTTGAGCCGGTATCCGGGGAGTCCCCTTGCGGCGATGATCTCGAGTACGACCCTGAATTCGGGGAACTCGAACGGGCGGCACAGGGCAAGCCCGGACACGAGATGGGCGAAGAGACGATCGCACCGGAACCCCCCGATTGGACCGAGGTAGCTGAAGCAGCGAGTTCGTTATTTGGCCGCACGAAAGACCTCCGCGTTGCAACGCACCTGGCGCACGCCAGCATGAGTCTGGACGGTGTTGACGGGTTGGCGTCCGGACTCGACCTCATCAACAGGTTGCTGCACGAATATTGGGACGATCTGCACCCGAAGCTGGACGAGGAAGACGACAACGACCCGACACTCAGGATGAACAGCCTGATGCCGTTGAACGGTCAGGACGAGTTCGTCGCCAACCTGCAACGCACTGTATTGGTTTCGTCGAAGACCTTGGGACGCTTCAGTTTGCGCGATATCAGGCTTTCCAGTGGCGAGATCACTCTCCCGGAAGGCGACGATACGCCGGTTCCTGATCCAGCGCATATCGACGCGGCGTTCCTGGACTGTGAACTCGAAGAGCTTACGGGCAATTCGGAAGCGCTCGATCACTGCGCCGACACGTTAGCCGACCTGGAGGCCTATGCCCGCGAGCAAGTCGGGACCGAATTCGCTCCGGACCTTGGCAATCTTTCATCAGAGCTCAACAAAGTCCGCGGCATCCTGAGAGAACAACTCGGCCGTCGCGGGGTCGCGGTAGATCCCGTTGCAGGCGAGGAAGGCGCGGGCGAAGCCGAGGCACCGAGTATGTCCGGCGAGATACGCAGTCGCGATGACGCGATACGGGTACTCGACCGGGTATCCGAATACTTTAGAAGAAATGAACCGTCCAGCCCGGTGCCATTGCTACTGCAGCGGGCCAAAAGGCTGATATCAAAAGATTTCATGGAGATTCTGCGCGATATGGCCCCACAGGGTTTATCCGAGGCAGAAAAGATTGGTGGTTTGGATCGGGACGAGTAAATGCCGGTCGCCAGAATAGATTGAGACTGAACGGGAGAGAAAGGTGGCAAAGAAGAGCTCACAAAAATTCATCGCACGAAACCGTGCGCCCCGCGTGCAGATCGAATACGACGTCGAAGTGTACGGTGCCGAGAAGAAAATGCAGATTCCGTTCGTCATGGGCGTAATGGCTGATCTTGCAGGTAAGCAAGAAGATCCGTTGCCCAGCATCGAGGATCGGAAGATGATGGAAATCGATGTCGATAATTTCGACAGTCGCATGAAGGCGCTCAAGCCGCGCGCTGCGTTCTCGGTACCCAACACGCTGACCGGTGAGGGCGAGCTTAAAGTCGATCTCACGTTCGAAAGCCTCGACGATTTCTCTCCAGCCGCGGTTGCCCGAAAAGTTGCCGGCCTCGACAAAATGTTCGAAGCACGAGAGCAACTCTCGAATCTCGTGACCTATATGGATGGCAAGGCCGGGGCTGAAGAATTGATTACCAAGGCGCTGCAGGACGATACCCTACTGCAAGCACTGGCGTCGAAGGCCGCTGACAAGGGAGCGGCGTCTGAAGAACCGTCTGAGGAGTAGGACTGATGGCAGAAGCAAAAACAGAACAAGAGGCCCAGGCACAAGAATCCTTGGGAATCGATGAGTTTTCCGAACTTCTGAACAAGGAGTTCAAGCCGAAGTCGGATCGTGCGCGTGCGCAGGTTGAATCCGCAGTCGAGACGCTGGCACACCAGGTCTTGAGCGATGAGGACCTGATCCTCGATGATGCAATCAACTCGATAAATGCGATCATCGCGGAGATCGATTTGAAGATGACCGAGCAGGTCAATCAGATCCTTCATAACGATGAATTTCAGCAGCTGGAGAGCGCGTGGCGTGGCCTGCATTACCTGGTCAACAACACCGAGACCGACGAGATGCTGAAGATCCGCTTCATGACGATCTCCAAGAAGGAACTCGGCAAGACGATCAAGAAGTTCAAAGGCACGGCCTGGGATCAAAGCCCGCTGTTCAAGAAAGTGTACGAGGAAGAGTACGGTCAACTCGGCGGCGAGCCATTCGGCTGCCTGGTGGGCGATTATGCTTTCAACCACAGCGCGCCTGATGTGGAGATTCTCCAGGGTATGGCACAGATCGCGGCAGCGGCCCACGCGCCATTTATTGCGGGAGCCGATCCTGGTGTCATGCAGATGGACTCCTGGCAGGAGCTGACCAATCCGAGAGACCTGACGAAGATCTTCTCGACGCCCGAATACGCAGCCTGGCGTTCGCTGCGTGAATCGGAAGATTCACGCTATCTCGGCCTGGCGATGCCGCGTTTTCTCGCGCGCTTGCCATACGGCGCAAAGGACGATCCGGTCGAAGAATTCGACTTCGAAGAGGACACGGACGCGGCCAATTCAAGCAATTTCGTTTGGGCAAACTCCGCCTACGCGATGGCCACAAATATCAATGGGGCGTTCAAGGAATACGGCTGGTGCACGCGGATTCGCGGTGTCGAGTCCGGCGGTGCTGTTGAAGGACTGCCGGTACACAGCTTCCCGTCGGACGACGGCGGTGTCGATATGAAATGCCCAACAGAGATCGCCATTAGCGATCGGCGTGAAGCTGAACTGGCGAAAACCGGATTCATGCCGCTGATCCATCGAAAGAACTCGGATCTCGCAGCGTTTATCGGCGCACAGTCATTGCAGAGTCCTGCGGAGTATGAGGATCCGGACGCCACGGCCAACGCGGATCTCGCGGCGCGATTGCCGTATCTGTTCGCCAGTTGCCGCTTTGCTCATTACCTCAAGTGCATCGTCCGTGACAAGGTCGGTTCGTTCAAGGAGCGTGCAGATATGGAGCGTTGGTTGAACAAATGGATTTTGCAGTACGTCGATGGTGATCCGGCGAATTCGAGCGAATCGACTAAAGCAAGAAAACCCCTGGCCGCGGCCGAGGTTCGCGTACAGGAAGTCGAGGGTAGTCCGGGCTACTACACGTCTCAGTTTTTCCTCCGGCCGCATTATCAGCTCGAGGGCCTGACGGTGTCACTAAGACTGGTTTCGAGACTGCCGTCAGAAAAAGGCGCATAGAAGCAATGTAATGCAGGTGACACGTAGCGGATTCGGGTGAAACCCGAAGCCGGCGAAAACAATAGAGGAGAAAGAAGATGGCAGGTGCTTTATTCCTAAAGTTAGAGGGTATCGATGGAGAATCCAAGGACGACGAGCATACAGACGAGATCAATATTCTGAACTTCGGCTGGGGAGTGAATAACCCACCGACGGTGACGATAGGCGGCGGAACTGCCGCGGGCAAGGTCAGTGTGCAGGACTTGAATATCACGAAATTCATGGACAGAGCGTCAGCGAACTTGATGGCATATTGCTGCTCAGGAAAGATCATTCCTACGGGTATTCTTACCGTGCAGCGGGCGGGAGAAGACAAGGTTCAGGCACTGGTGTTCGAACTGGAGAAGATATTTGTATCCAGTTATCAGACATCCGGCGATGCCATGAGCGGTGAGCTTCCTGTGGAAAACGTTATGCTGAGTTTCAATAAGGTCACTTACAAGTACACGTCGCAGGACAAGGACGGCAAGGGCGAAGCCGAGGTAGAGGCTGCCTGGGACATTGAAATGAACACGAAGGCCTGATCTGCACAGGATTGCGTGGCCACTGATGGCCTGGGACAAAAGGAGAAAAACGTGGACGCTCTAGAGCATGTCCGCAGCGGCCAGGTGTCCGAGGCGCTTGATGCGCTGCAGGATCAGGTGCGCGCCGAGCCCTCCGAGGCCCGGCATCGCGTCTTCCTGTTTCAGTTGCTCAGCGTGCTCGGTCAATGGGACCGGGCGCTGACGCAACTGAATGTTGCCGGGGAGATGGATGCCGGGAATCTCGGCATGGTCCAGGTATACAGGCAGGCGCTTGCCAGCGAAGCGCTGCGCGCCGAGGTGTTTGCCGGCAACAGGACGCCGTTGATATTCGGTGACCCCGAGCAGTGGATCGCCCTGCTGCTCGAGGCGCTAAAGCTGTATGCAGCCGGAGAATTTGAGAAAAGCGAGGAGCTGCGCGCCGAAGCGCTGGAGGCTGCGCCAACGACAGCGGGTCGGCTTAATGGCCGGGAATTCGAATGGATCGCTGACGCGGACACGAGGATCGGGCCAATGCTCGAGGCCATCATCAATGGCCGGTATTTCTGGGTTCCGTTCAACCATATCGCCGAGATGCGCGTCGAAGAGCCGGAAGATCTGCGTGATTTGGTGTGGCTTCCCGCGCAGTTCAAATGGATGAATGGCGGCGAGGCCGTTGCGCTGATACCGGTACGTTATCCGGGATCGGAGTCATCTGAGGATCCACAGATCCAGTTGGGGCGGCGCACAGAATGGGACCGTCAGGGTGAGGATCTTTACAAGGGACTTGGGCAGCGAATCCTTGTTACCGATCAAGATGAAATTTCGTTGCTTGAGATTCGCAATATTGCGCTGAAAGAACCCGTGGAAATCCGCAATATGACGTTAACGCAGGCCGACGGCAGCGACGAACCTCAATCTAATGGCTGAATTGACGCCGCAGGAGCGTCTTCAGCCATCGCTGCTCGACCGACTCACGGATAAAGCGCCAGACACAAAATCGGAGTCGCGTGATCGACGGGTTCTTTCCATGCGACTATTGCGCCAGGCGGTGCTGCGTGATCTTGCGTGGTTGTTGAATACCGGCCATCTTGAGACCACGGAGGATCTCGACGCCTACCCTCAAGTTCGTGACTCTGTGCTCAACTACGGCATGCCGGATATCACTGGTTCAACTGCCTCGGGTACGGATACTTCGGCGCTGGAGAGGTCGGTCAAAGACGTAATTATCAAATTCGAACCGCGGATTTCGCAGGACTCGTTGCATGTACGCATTGCGCGGGACCAGAGCGCGGCGGGCCGAAATGCAATGGTGTTTACCATCGAGGGCCAGCTCTGGGCCGAACCGACGCCGATCATGCTGTATCTCAAGACCGAGGTCGATCTCGAAACCGGCGATGTCGCCGTCACGGACGCATAGGGGCCGCCATGGATCCGCGCCTGCTTCGCTATTACAACCGGGAACTGCAGCATGTCCGGGAGATGGGTGCGGAATTTGCCCGCGAGTTTCCAAAAGTTGCGGGACGACTCGGCATGGAATCCACGGAGGTCTCAGATCCCTATGTGGAGCGGCTATTAGAAGGTTTCGCATTTCTTGCGGCACGTGTTCAGCTGAAGATTGATGCCGAATTCCCCGACTTTACGCAGAATTTGCTGGAACTGGTGTATCCGGACTACCTGGCGCCGCTGCCATCCATGGCTGTCGTCCAGTTCGAGCCCGCGCTGGAGGAAGGCGCGCTGGCGGACGGCCTGGTCGTCCCACGAAATACCAGCCTGAGGAGTATTACGGGCAGGGGTGAGAGAACAGCTTGCGAGTATCGCACTGCTCATGACGTGACATTCTGGCCGATCGAAGTCACCGAGGCGAAGTACTACAACTCGGCCGGGGCCCTGGCGACCATCGATGTGAGCCGATTGGACAACGTCAGAGCCGGCATTCGTCTGCGATTGCACACGACCGGTGGGCTGGCATTCAGCGATCTGGCTATCGACAAATTGATGCTTTACCTGAAAGGTACGGGACAGGTCCCATACCGTCTGTATGAGCAGCTGCTCGGCAATACGACGGGCATACTGATTCGGCCTCAGGGCAAGAAGAGTTCGTGGAGCGATTATCTTCCGGCCGCGTCATTGCGGGGCGCAGGGTTCCAGTCCTCCGAATCATTGCTACCGACGTCCCGTCGCAGTTTTGAAGGGTACCGATATCTCAGGGAATATTTCGCGTTCCCGGAGCGCTTCCTGTTCACTGAGTTGTCGGGTCTGAGTCAGTCGGTCGCGAAATGCGGCAGCACGGAGCTGGAGGTCATTTTCCTTTTCAGCCGTCGCGATACCGAACTCGAGAACATTGTCGATCAGGAAAATTTCGGTCTGAATTGCACGCCCATCATCAACCTGTTTCCGAAGCGCGCGGACCGGATTCATCTGTCTGGACGCGAGCACGAGTACCATATTGTGCCGGATCGTACCCGGCCGATGGACTTCGAGGTTTGGTCCGTAGGTGACGTCGCGGGATTCGGTACCAGCGCCGAACCCGAACAGGAATTTCATCCTTTTTACGCCTGCCATGATCAGACAGCCCTTGGCGAAACCGCTTTCTTTACCGTGCGCAGAGAACCACGACGGTTATCGTCGCGCCAACGCAAGAAAGGGACCCGGTCAAGCTACATTGGCAGTGAAACCTTTGTATCGATCGTCGACCCGAGCAGCGCTCCATATCGCAGTGATTTGCGCCAGCTTGGAATCAAAACCATGTGCACGAACCGCGACCTGGCTCTGCACATGCCGTTAGGCGTGGGTCAGACCGACTTCACACTGGATACCGGTGCGCCGGTTGAATCGATTCGCTGTGTGGCCGGGCCGACCAAACCAAAACCGACGTTTGCAGGTGGTGACATCACTTGGCGGCTTATCAGCCATCTGTCCCTGAACTATCTGTCGCTTGTGGACGCTCAGGACGGTGACGGTGCTCACGCACTTCGCTCGTTGCTGTCTCTTTATGCGGACGAAAATGATCAGGCAGCCATGCGGCAAATCGAGGGCGTGCGCAATATTCGCACGCGTGCCGTCAACGAGCGTTTGCCTACGGATGGACCGATCGCGTTTGGACGCGGACTCGAGGTCACACTGACTTGCGACGAAACCGCATTCGAAGGCATCGGCGTCTTCCTGTTGGGAGAGGTATTGAAGGAATTTTTTGCCAAGTACGTATCCGTCAACTCATTCACCAAAACCGTTCTGGAATCTACGGAGCGTGGCGAGGTCATGCAATGGACACCCAAGCTGGGACAAGTGCAGACACTCTGAAGTTTCTCAGGGAACTCGAGGAATCGCCTTTCCGGCACGATTTCTTCATGGCGTTGCGACGCCTGGAAAGCATGTACCCGGACAAGCCGCGATTCGGTCAAGGCGCGCGGCCGACCGACGAGCCGCTGCGTCTCGGCCAGGAACCGTCGATGGCGTTCGCGCCGTCGGCGCTCGCGAGCTTCAGGGCCGGCAACAAGAATCGCCCCCACAAATTGAGCAATTTCTTTTTCGGCCTGTTCGGCCCGAACGGCCCGCTCCCGCTGCACTTGACCGAGTACGCTCGCGACAGGGACCGTAACGAGAAAGATCCTACGTTGCGCGGCTTTGCCGATATTTTTCACCATCGACTGATGCTGTTGTTCTACCGGGCCTGGGCCAACGCGCAGCCGACAGCCAGCCTGGATCGACCGACGACAAGGCGAATCGATTCCTACGTTGGCAGCTTTTTTGGTATTGGTGCGCCGGAATTCCGCGGCCGAGACAGTGTTCCTGACGAAGCGAAACTGCATATGGCTGGTCGCTTCGCGCTGCAAACGAGATCGGCAGAAGGTCTGTTGGCGATACTGCAGGATTTTTTCGACCTCCAATTCCGAATCGTGGAATACATAGGCGAATGGTTGCGACTCTCTTCCAAGGATTGGCTGAGATTGGGTGCGCCTGGTTCAGCAGGCGTCCTTGGCAAAGACGCTGTGATCGGAAGTGCAGTTTGGAATTGCCAGCACAAGTTTCGAATTGTTTGCGGTCCCTTGTCGCTCGACGAATTCAAGAGACTCTTGCCAGGCCAATCCAGCCTGCGGCGTTTGCGCGACAGCGTTCGCGGTTATATCGGTTTTAGCGTTGATTGGGACCTGAATCTCGTACTCGCCAGTTCTGATGTTCCGCAGTTACGGCTCGGCGAGTCCGGCGCACTCGGGTGGACGTCATGGCTGGGAGAACGAAACATAGCGGCGGACGCGGATGACATTATAATTCGACCCAACGTCACGTAACGAACAACAAATGGGCCGCTCAGCAGGAAGGCCCACACAGATAAACCTCACTGGAGGTCAAGAAGATGGCAGAAATAAGCCGTACAGCACTATTTGGAAAACTGAATCAGGTCGGCTACAAAGGTATCGAAGCCGCCACCGTTTTTTGCAAGATGCGCGGCAATCCCTACGTGGAACTCGTGCACTGGATTCACCAGATTCTGCAACTGCAGGATTCCGACCTTCACCGAATCATCAAGCAATTCAATATCGATCCCTCGCGGCTTGCGAGCGATATCACGGAGAGCCTGGACAAGTTGCCACGTGGTTCGACCACGATTTCCGACCTGTCGTCACACGTGGAAGAAGCGGTCGAACGTGGCTGGGTCCTGGCAACGCTGATGTTCGGTGAGTCGCAGGTACGAACCGGCTACCTGGTCGCGGGCATCGTGCAGACGCGTGGATTACGGAGTGCGCTAACCGGCATCTCGAAGGAGTTCGAAAAGGTCAAGTTGGAAACACTGACCGATAAGTTCGATGAGGTTTGTGGTGGTTCACCCGAGGACGCCATGCATGCGAAGGACGGTTTCCAGGCGGGGGGCGGCGCCGCGCCGGGCGAGGCGAGCGGTGCGATGGCGCCTGCAGCGATGGGTAAGAGAGAGGCCCTGACGCAGTTCACGGTGGATTTGACGGCCGAAGCGCGCAGCGGCGAAATGGATCCGATCGTTGGACGTGACTCGGAAATTCGGCAGATCGTCGACATCCTGATGCGCCGGCGGCAAAACAATCCGATGCTCACGGGTGAGGCGGGCGTCGGCAAGACGGCAGTGGTTGAGGCATTTGCCCAGCGCATCGTGCGCGGCGACGTGCCGCCGCCGCTGCAAAACGTGGAGCTACGGTCGCTGGATGTCGGTTTGTTGCAGGCCGGCGCGAGCATGAAAGGTGAGTTCGAGAATCGACTGAAGCAGGTCATCGAGGAAGTCCAGTCGTCCGAGACACCGATCATCATGTTCATCGACGAAGCCCACACACTCGTCGGAGCCGGCGGCGCCGCGGGCACGGGCGATGCGGCGAACCTGCTGAAACCAGCGCTTGCCAGGGGCACGCTGCGCACCGTGGCCGCGACAACCTGGGCGGAATACAAGAAACACATTGAGAAGGATCCGGCGCTGACGCGACGCTTTCAGGTCGTCCAGGTCGATGAACCGTCTGAGGAGAAGGGTGTCCTGATGATGCGCGCCATCGCGTCGAAAATGGAGCAGCACCACAAGGTGCAAATCCTCGACGAAGGTATCGATGCATCCGTGCGCCTTTCCAGTCGCTATATTCCGGCAAGACAGTTGCCGGACAAATCAGTGAGCTTATTGGACACCGCCTCCGCGCGAGTCGCTGTTAGTCAATACGCAACGCCTGCACAAGTCGAAGATAGCCAGCGTCGCATCGAGGCACTGGAAACCGAGCTGGAAATTCTCGCTCGGGAAGAAGCGATCGGCATAGACAACGCGGCACGTGGGGAAGTAGTGAACGCGACGTTGGGTGAGGAGCACAAGCGACGGGAAGACCTGCAGGCCAAGTGGGACGAAGAAAAGGACGTCGTCGAACGGATCCTGGAACTGCGCGCAACGCTGCGCGGCGAAGGCGAGCCCGCTGAACGAGGTTGAACCGGCGGCACTGGCGGATGAGTCGGACGAAGAAGCAGAGACCTCTGCGGCGGCGGAACAACCTTCGGGCAGCACCGGAACCGGACTGTCGGAATCCGAACGCGCAGCGCTGCTCGGCCAGCTCAAGGACCTGCAGGCCCAACTGACTGAAATGCAGGGCGAGCACCCGCTGATCCTGCCGAGCGTCGATCATCAGGCGGTGGCATCAGTAGTCCAGGACTGGACCGGCATACCGGTTGGCCGCATGGTCAAGAACGAGGTGGAAGCGGTATTGAATCTTGCGTCGGAACTCGGCAAGCGCGTGGTGGGACAGGATCACGGGCTCGAAATGATTGCGAAGCGCGTGCAAACGTCCCGCGCTCAGCTCGACAATCCCGGCAAACCGATCGGCGTCTTCATGTTGGCGGGGCCGTCCGGTGTCGGCAAAACCGAATCGGCGCTGGCGATCGCGGAGACCCTTTATGGGGGCGAACAGAATGTCATCACGATCAATATGAGCGAATTCCAGGAAGCGCACACCGTCTCCACTCTGAAAGGTGCGCCACCGGGCTATGTCGGCTACGGCGAAGGCGGCGTGCTGACGGAGGCCGTTCGACGCAAACCGTACAGCGTTGTGCTACTGGACGAAGTGGAAAAAGCTCACCCCGATGTGCACGAGATCTTCTTCCAGGTATTCGACAAAGGCCACATGGAGGACGGCGAGGGACGTGTCATCGATTTCAAGAATACGCTGATACTCCTGACCACGAACGTCGGCAGCGACCTCATCATGAACATGTGCAAGGACCCCGAACTGATGCCGGATCCCGAGAGTATCGCAAAGAGCTTGCGCGAGCCCCTGTTGAAGGTGTTCCCGGCCGCGTTGCTTGGTCGCATTGTGACGATTCCGTTCTATCCACTCAGCGACGAAGTCATCGGCCTGATTACGCGACTTCAACTTCGCAGGATCGAGAAGCGCGTCGCCGAGAATCACAAGGTGCCGTTTACCTACTCGGACGATGTCGTGGAGCTGATTCGCAGCCGCTGCACCGAACTGGAAAGCGGTGGCCGAATGATCGATGCGATCCTTACCAACTCGGTGCTGCCGACGATCAGCGAAGAGTTCCTGACCAGGATGGTTGAAGGCAAGAGCGTTGACCGCATCCACGTCAGCGTGGACAAGGACCAGTTCAGGTACGCCTTCGACTGAGCTATGGCAAGAAACTGATTGTATTTGACGCGACCGCCGTCAAGTCGGCACAGCGCACGGAATTCCCGTCGCGCCTGCCGAGCATGGGGATCAGGCCGGCCGACTGAATCTGATTCATGGCCCGCTCGCTGATCAGGGCCTCGACCGGCGGCTGCAGCGCCTGGCCGGTGCCGTCGTCGTAGAGCACCGCCGGAAGATCATCGACCTCGAGGTCGGCCGTGCCGCTGAAGTCCAGTTCGTCGGCATGGGCGCGGCCGAGCAGGTAGGCGCAGCCGATCGCAGGATTACCCCACAGGAAGCGCGCCAGCTCCGGTTTCGGCGGCAACTCGCTGAAGTCGAAGGCGTCGATCGGATCCGAGCCGGGACCATAAGGCTGCCGAAGTACGATCCTCGGCGTCACCAGGCCCACCCACTGTGACGCCGGATGAGACCGGACCTCCGACCACAACTCGCCAACCTCGTCTTCGGGTAGCTGCCAATCCCAGGGCGAGTCCAGCTGCTCGAGCGACTGGCAACCGCATAAGCTGAGATCGCCGTGAGCAAGAAAAGGCGCGCCTGCCTGGCCGGCAATCGCGCCCAGCGTTGTGAGCAACACAAGGTCGCCGGCATCCAGTGCAAACGAATAATCGCCAACGAACAGGTCCCACGGATCACCGGATGGCGGCGCGCAGAAGAGCTGGTGCAACGCCGATCTGTCCAGGTGCTCGGTGTTTTCCGACAGGTGTGCAGACAGCCTGGCCTGCGACAGGTCGACGACGTGAATCTGCACCGCTTCGTTGTCAAGGCGTTGCATCAGCCACTCGACGCTGCGCCATGAGCGCTCCAGCGTTCGCAACGGTTGCGACATCAGCACGGCGCGCAGCGTCGCGGCCGTCAGCTCATCAATCTGTTGCCGTCCGACTTCCGCCGTGACCGAGGGCATTTCGATCTCGGCCTCGCCGATCACGCTTTGGATGAACGTCTCGATCTTTTCCCGGGCGCGGCTTTCGTGAGAGGCGCCGGCCGACGCGCCAAGCAGGCGCTCCATCATGTCGCCTTCTTCCTCGCCCTGAGGTTCGGCGGCGACAAGGGGCACCTCCTGCGGCGCGGCGGGGACGCCCGAGCCGACCAGTTCACCGAGCTGCGTGAGTGCATCTTCCCGGGTATTCGGATCGCCGAGACGATCGCCAAGAATCCTTAGTGTGCGAAAGACGCTTAGCGACCGCAGCAGTGAATCCGGATGGAAGTCATCGATGCTGCCGAAGGTGATCGTCTCGTTGATTGCCAGCGGCGAATCGATCTCGACCAACGCTGTCGGCGCCAGCGAGGCCATCGTAGACTCGAACGTTTCAAAAGATACCCGGTGTGCTTTGAAGTCCGGGTCGGGGAGCATCACGCCCTGACAAGTCGGCCAGGAAAAGAATTCGCAACGGTTCTTCGGGCGGCTTCCGGCGCCCTTTGGGTGGCGAGCCCAGCGTCAGTTCCAGTGAGGCTCGATTGGACATTTCCCCTCGCGATTGAGATGTGTGTCTCAGTTAACAACTATTAAGATTCAATAAGGTAGGCCGTATAGTTAAAGTACATAGGCGATATCGCTACCAAGTTGACCGAATCGCGGGTAATATCATGCGATCTGATTGATTCGGAGTGGTCCCTGTGTGGAAATGATGGACCATTCTTGTTACGGAGTCACGCATGGCGCGTCCGAAAATTGTTGATCTCGACTATTTTCAGTTCCAGAAGGCGCTGCGTCGCGCGATCGATAATGGTTCTCGCATCGATCGGTCCGAGAAGGACCGCTGGCACACGTGGGTACGTGACAATAACATCAAGGAAGCCGCGTTCCGGTCTTTCTCCAAGCGCATTTACGAAGACCTGGAACCTGTAATTATCGACGGCGATCCGGACGACAAATGGCGCGGCTACTACCTGTTTTCGACCGACGAAGAGGCCGTACTGAAATGGGTTCGCCAACCTGATTAGAGCCGACTGCCAGCGGTTGACTTCGGTCGGTTGACGCGTATAACAAGTAGTACAAGTAGCGCCGTTAGGCGCCTCAAATTACCCGGATTTCCGGGGGCCGAATACAAGTAAAGCCCAATAATAAAAAAGGCGCGGTCTGATATGTCCACAAGCCAGCCGGTACGTGTGAAGACGCCATTTGCTGAGGACCTGCTCTTCAGCCGCATGACCGGGTCTGAGGAACTCGGGCGACTTTATCAATACGAACTCGAACTGGTAAGCCCGAAGGCAGACCTGGCGCTCGACGATCTTCTGGGCAAGGACCTGACCATCGAGATGGACTTGCCGAGTGGCGGCACCCGGTATTTTCATGGCTATGTAACCGAGTTTTCCCAGACCGGTGGCCGCGGTCGCTACGCGAGCTATTCGGCCGTCGTGCATCCGTGGTTCTGGTTCCTGACGCGGACATCCGACTGCCGCATTTTCCAGAAGAAGACCGTTCCGGACATCATCCAAGAGGTCTTCCGGGATCTGGGCTTCACCGACTTCAAGGATTCCCTGACTGCCACGTATCGCGAGTGGGAGTACTGCGTCCAGTACCGCGAGACGGATTTCAATTTCGTCAGCCGCCTGATGGAGCAGGAAGGAATCTATTACTTCTTCGAGCACGAAGACGGCAAACATACGCTGGTCATGGCGGATGCCTATGGCGCGCACGGCCCGCTGCCGGAGAACGGCAAGATCCCGTACTACCCGCCGACGGAGACCTGGCGTGACGAGCACATCTACGACTGGTACCTGAGCAAATCGGTGCGAACCGGCGCCTGCGCGATCGGCGCGTTTCACTTTATCAAGCCGAAAGCGAACCTCGAAGTCACGTCGTCCATCACCCACCCGCACGATAACGAGTCCTTCGAGATCTACGATTATCCTGGCGAGTACTACGAGCGCGGCGAGGGAGACCACTACGTCGGCGTGCGCATGGAAGAGCTCGCGTGTGATTATGAACGCGTGAGGGGCGAATCCGACGCCCACGGCATTTTCCCGGGCGGTCTGTTCGAGCTCGAGAAATTTCCGCGCGACGATCAGAATCGCGAATACCTCGTCGTCTCCACGCGCCACCACCTGGCTGAGGTCGACTATGAATCCGGCGGTGGCGGCGGATTCAAATACAACTGCTCTTTCGAGGCCATGTGCAGCCAGGATCCGTTCCGGACGGCGCGAACGACACCCAAGCCAATCGTGCAAGGACCGCAGACGGCGGTCGTGGTCGGCAAGAAAGGCGAGGAAATCTGGACCGACGAATACGGCCGCGTCAGAGTCCAGTTTCACTGGGACCGCTATGGCAAGAAAGACGAAAACAGTTCCTGCTGGGTGCGTGTAGCCCAGGTCTGGGCTGGCGGCCAGTGGGGCGGCATGACCATCCCGAGGATGGGCCAGGAAGTCATCGTCGATTTCATCGAGGGCGACCCGGATCGACCCATTGTTACGGGCCGTGTTTACAACGCCGACAACATGCCGCCGTACGAGTTACCGGCCGACAAGACCAAGAGCACGTTGAAGAGCCAGAGTTCAAAGGGTGGCACGGCGAAGGACAACTTCAACGAGATTCGTTTTGAAGACAAGAAGGGCGAGGAAGAGGTCTATATTCACGCCGAGAAAGATCACAACACCGTTGTCGAGAATAATCAGACGATCAAGGTTGGATTCGACAAGGCGGATGCGGGTGACCGCGCACTCGCAGTCAAGAACGACGAAGGCCTCAACATTGGCCGCGATCGCAGCCTCCAATCCGGAAGAGACAAGAATGAAACGATCGGGCGCAACAAACAGATTGAAGTCGGGGGATCGCATACGGAACAATGGGTGGCGGCATGACTGTAAGTGTAGGTGGCAGCCTAACCGAAACCGTGGCCATCAACTACGCAGAAACCGTCGGCGCCGCAATGGAACTGACCGTTGGCGGATTGCTTGCTGTTACGGTTGGTGCGGCGACGACCGAAACCGTCGGCGGCTCGAAAGGAGAGCCATTGGTGGGTCCAAGTCGGAGAATATCGGTGGCAACAAAGTCATTGAATGTTGCCAAAGACTGAGTCCTCGTCGGTCAAAAGACCAAATCGTAAGGTCGGAAAGGATTTCTCGGAGAATGTTGGCGGCAAACACAGCGAAGCCGTGAAAAAGGAATTTAGCTTCAAGCGCAAGAAGATTCAGTTAGTCGCCAAGGATGAGGTCAACCTGAAGACAGGCAAGGCCGAAATCGTAATGAAAAAGAACGGTGACATAACGATTAAGGGTAAGAAGATCAATGTCAAGGGCAGTGGCGACGTCATTGTCAAAGGCAGCAAGATCAAGGAAAATTAGGATGAAAAAAGCAACTATTTTGTCGTCAGCAGTGACGTTGGAAATCGAACCGGAAACTAATACGATGATCTGTGCATGGTTAACTGCATAGACAGCTCTGGCGCGCCTGTCATCGAGACTGGCGGCGTCCGACAAAAAGCACGTCTTCTTTCGCATTTGAATGATTCGATTCAGAGAGTCTCCGGCATCTGCCAGTTCAGGTTCTTGCTACATTCGTCGATAACGAAATGTTACCGATCGTCGTCGGTGTCGTTCAGTCAAACGTTAACAGCGAAATATCCGAAAAACCGGAAGCAAAGATCGTGTGGTGGTTGACGGACAGACGGTTGAACTTAACGCACACACAGAAGTTGAGCTCAAATGCGGAAAAAGCTCAATTAGGCTAACCAAAGATGGAAAGGTCTTTATAAAGGGTACGCAGATAATTAGTCGTGCGGCATACTCGAACAAAGTGAAAGGCGCAACAGTACAGATCAATTAACTTATCGGAATTTCGTGATGCCTGTAACTGTCGGAGTAAATTTCCTTTCGGTTGTTCATAAGTCGAGTAATGGTGTAACTATCGCGTTTCCGGATGTCTGCAAAACACCTGCACCACCCGCACCATTTGTTCCCATACCGTATCCGAATATTGCTAAGTCTTCGGATACTTCAAAAGGTACAAAAAAGGTCAAGTGCGATGGAAATTCGACTTGTACCAAGGACGCGAATTTCAAAATGAGCACTGGCGACGAGGCAGGGTCTGCCGGCGGCGGAATAATCTCGAGCAAGATCAAAGGCAAGGCTGAATTTGTGAATTTTTCTTTCGACGTAAAGTTTGAAGGTAAGAACGTTACCCGAGCGTTTGATCTGATGTTACACAACGACAAGAATACTCCCCCTTTTCCGGTACTGCAGGGCCCCGTCGTCGCCATCGGCGACGAAAAAGGGGAGTGCTACGTTTGCAAAAAGCCTATGGATTAACAATCAGATCGAGCGAATGTGCGATTTTGACTTCATGAGTAAATGCCGTGGGATCCGCAGCAGTACAACTAAATATTGAGGCCGTTGGTGTTGTTTGCTCACTTGGCCTGGATTTGCCAAATGCTGCTGCGGCGTACCGCGCCGGGATTACGCGTGGTGAGCCTGATGACGATTTTTCTGCTAGGGATATCGACAGCGGTGCGGGTATTGGCGTAACCACACACGGTGCCCCTCTTATATCTCACGGATTCGAAGGCCTGCCAAGATTTTTGCGCCTGGTTGAGGGGGCTCTACGAGATATCCAGCGTCGGCTACCCGATCAATTCTGGAAGAAGAGAATAGGCGTGGCGGTCGTGCTACCAAATCCCAAGCGTAGATACTTGACCTACGGCCTGTTGAGCGACCCCGGTGAGCAGGAAAGTGCGCGCAGAACGCTCGACGACATCCCGGTATTGACCAAAGAGTTACTTGAACCGCTGTTGCGGAAAGCATTTGATGTTGCCCAGGCTCAGCAGCCGGCGACGCTTTACAACGTATATGCCGACGGGGCAGTTGGTTTTATAGATGCACTCCAAGACGCGGCAAAATCGATAAATGCTGGCGAAATCGATACGTTGCTTATCTGCTGCGCCGACTCATTCCTTGATTTTGCGACGCTGTCCTGGCTGGAAAGCACTGGCAGACTCAAGACACCCGACGTTCCTGTTGGAATGCAGCCTGGTGAAGCTGCGGCGGTTGTGGCTGTGACTAGTTCTTCGCAATCGAATGCTCGCCTACGAATCGAAACTACATCGTCGGCGATCGAGGATGCCTCGTTTGTCAGTAAAGAAATTTGTGTCGGAAGGGCCTTAGCAGGCTGTATTGGTGCATGTCTGGCAGTCGATGGCGATGACGGGCGGAGGCCAATCTGGTTGGTAAGCGATTTGAATGGAGAATCATACAAAGCTCAGGAGTGGGGTCATATGTTAGTTCGACTACGTGAAGCACATCAGCAGATCGCGGACTCAATCGTGTGGTTCCCCGCTATGGGAGTCGGAGAAGTAGGTGCGGCATTTCCGGCTATGGCTATTGGCTTCATACAACAGAGCATCAATCGAGGATATGCTCCCGCTTCGAGCGCGCTAGTCTGTTGCAGTGCGGACCATGGTCCGAGAGGAGCTTATCTTCTCCATGCTGCAGGAGGTGTGTCATGAGCGAAGAAGGATCGCATACAAAAGGCAAGTTAGAAGGGCAATTTTGCTCGCAACGCAAAGACAAATGTGATTGCCCGACCGGTACCGGCAACAAATACAAAGACGTTTGCAAAGGTCTAGACAAGACTTGGGGCAAGTACCCAGAGAATTATACGAAGTCGATCAAAGACGCGGCAAAAACGGTAATTGGTAAGATCTTCAAGGCCGCGAGAATATCGCCCGACGCTCACCATATCGCATGTGTCGCGTCGGTCACCGGAATAATTACGACGAACACTGACATATTGGATGTCGTTCACAACACTGGTTGGTGCGTCAACAAGAAAGACAATGTGATTGCTCTTCCAAAGTGGCCGTTAACAATTGAGTGGTACTGCAAGTTGTCGGTAATTAGTCCATTGCACCCAGAGATTCTCGAAGAGAAGTATGGTAAGTATTCGATGACGACCGCAGCTGAACCGCCTTTTTCGGATTTGCCGCAGCATGATTATGATCATGGTGCTTATATAGAGGAAGTCGACTTGGCCCTAGAGGATATCGTGGACGAGGTAATGGGTGTCGAGGGGCACAAAGAGCAGTCAGAGACGCTCGCAAGTGCGCTGAACGGTGTCGTAGCCGATTTCCAAACGGAATTGAATGAGCGTGGGCAACGCGTAGGCGGGACTCACGCGGCCTGGAATTTGGGAATGAATTTTCGGGACTCTGACTGGTATATGCCATTCTCGATGGCGGAAGATGGTGATGTCGATGTGAGAGAATTCCCGCTGAAGGATATGTCGGGCAATTCCACTTTGGGAAAAAAAATTCTAGATGTTGCGATGTCCTTTTGGAGAGAGTCTAATCCGATTACAGTTATGTTTTGAGGGTTGATTACCTATGAATAAGGATTACGTTCTGTGGACGTCTAAAATTGAGCCAAATGCTTGCACTCTAAGCGAGTTGGACGGTTTCAAAAAGATTTTTGCGCTTAGACAAGGTGTCATTCAGGGAGACGGATTTCCGGCGGATGTGACAATGCGAATGGATTCGCGGAAGCCGACAGATACGCTCCTAACGGACAACATTAGAAATTTGAAGAATGTCGTTGTTGTGTCGAGCGAGTTAAGAAAATTTCTTTTGGATCGATCGATTCAAGAGACAGAGTTCTTGCCAATTACCGTACTCGATCATAAGGGGCGACCTGCGGACAGACAGTACTTCATAATGAACCCAATCAATAATCCGGATTGTCTGGATATCGAGGCATGTGAACCAGTGTGGAGCAAAATTGACGATACAGTAATTAAGAAAGTAAAAAGACTGGCAATCAAATCCGATTGGGACGGTGAGAATCGTCTAATATTCCGGCCGAAATACTATCGAGGGCGGCCGTTCGTTTTGGCAAGTCTCGCGGATGAGATTACTTCGTCTGGTTACAGTGGCGTTCGGTGGGAACCGATAGGCGAAGTCTCTGGTCGCCTTAAATGAGCTTGATAAGGGAGATTTGAGTTAGGTGAGCAGCTGCCTTGAAGAATCGATCGGCCTTTTAGAAGGCGAGGTCAGCGATAGCGCTAGTAACGTCGCAAGAGCCGATATTGATGAGGCAGGCGAACTGCAGGCCGTGTTCGGAGAAAAGCTCAGAAAACTCGCCGCAGCGCATTGGATTATTAATAAGAGTACCGAGGAATTCGTTCGAGGCCTCAAATCCGCCGCTGATTGCAGGCTGGAATTCGTAAAGAAACCGGGCGCCCTAGAACATTACTACTATAGCGTCAATTCTGTTGAATCAATGGAGAACGCGATAATCAGCGGCGCCGATTCGCTTGCAACCGATCTTGCGAAGGCGAGCGTAACCTCTGCTCATCAACACGGTCACCTAACCGATTGGGCGTACCATAAAGTTCTAGGCGCCGTATTGCTAGGAAGTAATGGAGAATTGACTAGTACCGACAGCTGGAGGCAATTGACCGACAATCCGCACTCGATCTATGTCCATCCAGCAAAATGCATCAAGGCGCTGTTGTCAAGTGATGATGCGGGGTTCCGAGCTGCCTTCAGTTCCTGGTGTCAGGACGTAGACGTATTCGTGCCCGACGAAATGGACCTTGAGGAGGCTGACCAGAATGAATCTCAAGCCAGAGTATTGATTCGCGAATTAGATAGTTCCGTATTCTTTGCGGGACTCGCTGTCATTAAACTTGCTATGCGCGTAAATATTGAACTGGACAGTGGGCAATTGACAGACTGTGGATTGGAGCAGCTCAGCCGTGCAACTCAGTGACTACGGGCGAAGTCTTTCGCTTGATATCGCATTTTGGCTGCAAGGCCTGGAAGACCCCAGTTACTCATTTCCAGGAGTTGGCCGATTGTCTCTGGAACTTACGCAAAAGTTTCAAGCGTTGGCGATAATTTGTCTTCTTTCTCATGGTGACGTTCATCTCTTCAAGGAGCACCTTAGACGTAGTGCGCGCGCAAGATGCGTCTACCTAAGACGTGTGCACGATGATAAGAGCTTTGATGATCATCATTACGCTGCTGGGCGATATGATGGGTTAATGTCGGCTATCGCGGCGCAAGATGCCGATAGCGTTAATACGATCGCCAGTCTAACGCCGATGGGACATCAAGACGGTCGCGAGTACATTGACGACTATTGTTTTGCCGAGATCGTAGCCAATGAAGCAGCTGACAGTTTTAGCGGACAATCGAAAGACGACGGCCGGCAAAGGCGCATAATGGATCAATATGAGGAATACCTTAATGGTGAGTACGATCCGCGTGCCGATATTTGCCGTTGCTTTGTTGAGGACACGCCGGAAATGTTTGATGAGGCAATGGAGGCGTTAATGGATCATCATGAGCTGGCCGTTCAGGAACAGAAAACAAATGGCACCCTTATGGAGGCAGCGCCTACCGCGTTGCAAAAGGTCAGTGTGATTGGCTTGGCTATGCTTGCGCTCGCGCGTCGAAAGAACTGGGCTAGCGCTGCGGAATTTAAGTATTGTCCCGCGGTCGCTCGCATTCTTTAAGAGCATAAGTTTACGGGCCATGTGTCGCGTGATTGGCCTGAATCCCATGAGAACTATGGAGACCGTTGTCCAGAATGGGTCACCCGGCTATCAAGAATAATAGTGAATTCGAATTCTCGCCTCTGTTCGCGGCCGATGAAGAGATGCGGCCGGTACTTGCTACTGCGGTTAAAGCAACTTTCACAATAAGTCCGCAGTCTGAGTTATCGCTTGCAGAGGAGCAAAGACCGCTTTTACTTGCCGGTGAGGCCGACGGCGATCCGGATTGTCCAAGTTACAAATACGAGCCTGAGGCTGGATTCGTCAAAGATTCCACGGACGTAGTGCTGGTGGGATCTGCAGAGTCGTCGCAGGCAGTTCCGTTCATCGATGTGGGACTAAAGGTCGGTCCTGTGCAAAAAGTCGTGCGTGTTTTCGGCGATCGATACTGGGTCAAGCAAGATGGCCGGATATTTGCGACCAAACCGCAGCCGTTCGACACGATGCCTCTGGTTTACGAACGCGCATTTGGCGGATGGGACAAAGCGGACAAAGACGAGAAAAACTGGCGATACGAACCACGAAATCCGGTCGGCGTTGGCTTTGGCGACCCGCTTCGATTTGTCGAAGAGGGCAAGGTTCCGATGCCAAACATCGAGGATCCTCAGCACCTGATTACACGATACGGGGACACGCCGCCGCCGGCCGGTTTCGGCTTCATATCGCCCAATTGGCAGCCGCGCGCGCAGTACGCGGGCACATATGACGAAAAATGGGACAAGGAACGAAAACCGCTTTTGCCGACCGATTTTGATCGGCGATTTTTTAATGCTGCATCTCCTGGATTGATTGCGCCCGGATACCTGCGTGGCGACGAAGACGTGATGATCGTCAATGCGTCACCGGTGCCAAAGTTGAAGTTCAAGTTACCCGGCATTCCGCCACCCTGTGTGCAAAGTCGAACTTCGAGGCGGCAGGACGGAGGTGCTACAGACCAATCTCGATACGGTGATTATCAACACCGACGAAATGCTCGTGTTTCTCTTGTGGCGCAATTACATGCATGTGCCGAATGGACCGCATGACGTTGTGTCGATCGAAGTTACGACCGAGCAAGAATTGCAGACGGCAGCAACGGTCTAGCAAGCGCGATGGCAACATCGATCCGACAATTCAACATCGAACTCTACGAGGAACATCTCGAAGAGGCCTCGTTTCTTTACGAGCAACGCCTCGCGTATCTCGTCGACCCCGAACTGACCTGGAAGGACCTCGATGAATTCGAGGAACGATTCGAAGCGCATATCGATGCACTGGTTGTCGGCGAGGATCTTGCGCTAGAGGTCTGCAAAGCACAATGCTCGGCTGGTGACTTCGGCGAGCTGCATGCCGCGATGCGCGTCTTCTGTCGTCAGGACAGGTCCGATCTCGCGTTCGCTGTATTGCAGGGGATCGACACCGAAGACGAAGAAGTTACCCAGGCTGTCATCGATGCGCTCAAGTGCGAGTGTCCGGAATCGTGGCACGACGCCCTGGTTCGTATTCTGCTGGGCAGCCAGGATCACCTGGTCACTGTGCTGGCGCCCGTCCTTGCATACCGCCGTGTGCCGGTCGAAGACACCTTGCTCAAAGTCATCAACAATACTGATGACGCCGGCCTGCCGAACTTGATCTGGGCACTGGGGCGGGTCGGTGGAGACGCCGCGCGTGCCGCAATCAATCCGCATCTTACAAGCCAAAACGAGACCGTTGCCGAAGCAGCCTGTCATGCCCTGATTCGTCTCGGCGACTACCACGCGATACGGCACGGTCTTCTCGTTGCGCAGGCGAAGCCGTGGCCGATTCTCGCGCTAGGCATCGGCGGCAACCACACGGCAGTCAATGTTCTAACCGACATCGTCAAAAGTGACCACGTCAACGACGAAGCTTTGATTGCGTTAGGTCTACTCGGCGATCTCTCCAGCGTTAACCACATCTTTAACTGCCTGATGAATCCGGAACGGGCGATGGCGGCGGCCGAGGCATTGCAGACCATCACCGGGGCGGTCATTCAGGAAGAAGTCTTCATCCCTGACGAGATCGATCCGGATGAACTGTTCGACGAGGAACGCGAGAAGTACGAGCAAACCGGCGAGGTACCAACGCGCCCGGGCGGCGAACCGTTTGGCGAAAACGTCACGCAAATCTCGATCAACCCGGATACCTGGCGGGCATGGCTCACGGAGCATAAACAGCAGTTCGATACCAAGCTCCGTTATCGTCACGGCAAGCCAATATCGCCAGCCGCGTCATTGTATTGCCTGATGGACGAATACACGCCATTCCGGGTGCGTGAGCTGGTGTGCGATGAAATGGCGGTTCGCTATGGAGCGAACTTTCCGCTCGAAGTCGACATGCGTGTCGGCGAACAGGAGGCACAGCTGGCTGATATCGTGACATGGGTTAAGGAAAACCAGCCGAAATTCTCGGCCGGACAGTGGTATTTTGCGGGTCGCCCGATGGAATAAGAGGGCGGCGCCCGAACCGGAGGAGTAACACCATGTTTGAAGGAACTGTGCCCGCCGTTGCACTGGTATTTGTCGCGCTGGCCGTGATTTTCGTCGCTGTGACGGTGCGCGATTTTCTCAAGGCGCAGGGGCAGCTCAACCCCGCGCGCAAGACCTGGCTGCTGGTCGCATTCATATTCTGCGCCGTTTCCATCGGCTTGTTCGTGATGCACACTTTCGGAGCGTGATCACGGCGATAGCCGTCGATCTTCTGCGCCGGCAGCAAGTGCGCGTTGTAAGTATTTGATTGAACTACAGTTAATACTGCCGAGGTCGGCTATGATCACTGCCGGCTTGTGTTTATACTAGTAAGTTCTTCCTGGGACGACGCCTTTGAAGCGAGCCGCACGGAGGCGATCCAACTCAGGGCCGTGGACGGCGAACTAGAATAATAATTAACCTATTGAAATAGAGGTAATTCCCGATGGCTCTGACGCTACGCGTGACGAGCTTTCACAGCCAGGCACTCGGTGCGGATAGCACCAGGGTGTTTGGCATGCAGGGTGGCGCGATAGGGCGCGCCCTCGATAACGACTGGGTGTTGCCGGATCCGGAGAAATTCGTGTCCAGCCATCACGCCCAGATCCTGTGTCGGGGCGGCAATTACTTTCTCAAAGACATCAGTACCAACGGCACGTTCGTGAACGGCTCGCCGCAACCCGTCGGCAATGGTATGGAGCAGCAGCTGTTCGACGGAGACCGAATCCAGATCGGCGATTATGCGATCGCTGCGGCGCTGGATGCTTCCGCGCAACCCGGTGTTACCGGACCCGGCGCCCCTGCGGCCACCGGCGGATGGCAGACGCCGCAGGGACCCGGCGTCACCGGACCTGGCGGCATCACGGGGCCGACCGGCTCTTTCGGCGGCGCGCCCCCGGCGGGCAGTGGCGATGACATATTGGGTCTGTTTGACGAACCGTCAATTCCGGATGCACGGCCGCCACCCGGACCGACGCCCGATCACGTGTCAGCGTTGGATCAGAACTTCATTCCGCCGACGCCCCAGCCGGCGCCGCAGGCGGATACGAATGTCATTCCGGATGACTGGGACAAGACCGGCTTCGCGAATCTCGACGACATTCCACCGGAACCGCCGGGAGGTTTCAATCAGCCGCCCATGCAGCCACAGGCAATGCCACCGGCACAGCCGCCGCCACCGATGGCTGCCCCTGGTTCGCCCGCTGCGGCTGGTACGCAAAGTGTTGCTGCCATGCTGATGGCCGCCGGCCTTGATCAGGCAAATGCGCAGGCCGCGGTGACGCCTGAAAACCTCGCGGCGCTCGGGCAGATACTCGGCGTGACGACGCAGGGCCTCATCGATGTCCTGACCGCGCGTTCGGCGGTCAAGAGTCAGTTCCGCGTACCGATGACGATGATGCGGCCGGTGGAGAACAACGCGCTGAAGTCTTCGGCCAATGCGTCGGAGGCGTTGTTGTATTTGCTCGTCAACAAGAACCCTGCGTACCTCGATGCGGTGGATTCGTTTGCCGAAGGTTTCGCGGACGTCAAGGCACACCAGATGGCCATGATGGCGGGCATGCGGGCGGCGTTCGACAGCATGCTTGACCGATTCAACCCCAAGGAGCTCGAACAGCGATTCGAGAAACGTAAGTCGAAGTCGATGCTGCGCCTGTCGAGCAGCGGTCAATTCTGGGATATGTACAAAGACCTCTATGACGACATGACGCAGGATGCAGACGCGAATTTTCAACATTTGTTCGGCGAGGAATTCGCGCGCGCCTACGAGGAACAAATGCAGCGGTTGACGTCTGGACGAGGTAGGATGAAAGTATAAAGACTGGTAGCCGAACAACTAGCAATACAAAAAAAGAGGCAGACCATGAGAGTTCATAACGACATGCCGGTTCGAGCCGCGAGTGACGGCGTGAGTCGGGCTGTATATTGGCTGGTGTTTGTGGCCATGGCGCTCCTGCTGTCGTCTCCTTCGGCCCACGCGGCCAAGACAGTCAAGGTCAAGGCCGCGGTGACGGCCGCCGAAGACCTGAATCCGGATTTCGAGGGACGCCCGTCCCCCGTCAACATCATCGTTTTTCAACTGGTGTCCGCCGACGCGTTCGCGAACGCCGACTTTTTCTCCCTGTTCGAGCCGGAGGCGGCCGTCCTGGGCGGCGACATGCTCGCCAGGACGCAAATACTGCTGCAACCCGGGGAGGTTCGTGAATGGGTTGCAGAATTCAGCAAGGAAACACGCTTCGTCGGGGTGATCGCTGCGTACAGAGACATAGAAAACGCTCAGTGGCGCGCGGTAGTGGAACTCCCGAAGAAAGGATTCATTGGAAAATTCTTCAAGAAAAACAAATTGAAAATTGCCGTCGATTCGCTCGCGGTGACTGTCTCCACAAAATAGGTGCTACCTTAAATGTCATGGCGCAATCGGGTTATCTGGTCTGAAGGACTTTTTCTAAGACCACAGCATTTCCAGCAACACGTCCGTTACCTGGAACAATATGTTGAAGGACGCAGTCGCGGGCTCAGGCCTTGTGCATGGGGATGTAACGAGCTGACAATCGACAAGGACATGTTGCGCATCGGCAAACTTGCCGTCAGTTCCGCGAGCGGCGTGTTTCCGGACGGTACGCCATTCAGCATTCCGGACGACGATCCGCCGCCGGCGCCACTGGAGTTGAATGAAAATGTCCGTAATGAGGTTGTCTATCTCGGTCTTCCAGTAAGGCAGCAAGGCACCGCTGAAGTCGGTGACGGGCACGATCAGGAAGGTCTGGCTCGCTACATGCGTCGCGAGCTGGATGTTGCGGATGTATCGAGTACCGATCTTGCCGCGGCGCCGATGCACGTTGGCGCCTTACGCATGCGACTGCTGTTGGAGAGCGATCAACGCGCCGAATATGCATGTGTTCCGGTTGCGCACGTGCTTGAGCAGGAGGCAGACAAAAACGTTCAGCTGCAGGACGGGTTCATTCCAACGGTCATGAACTGTCAGGGCGCGCCGGTACTGGCAGGATTCCTGACCGAATTGCAGGGTCTCCTGCACGCAAGAGGAGAATCACTGGCAGTCCGGGTATCAGGATCCGGTCGCGGCGGTGCGGCCGAGTTCGCGGACTTTCTATTGCTGCAGGCCGTCAACCGATACGAACCGCTGATCGCCCATCTTGCCAAGATTGACGGGCTGCATCCCGAGGAGCTGTATCGCATCCTGGTTTCCATGGCAGGTGAACTGGCGACGTTAACCAGCACATCTCGCCGACCGCGTGAATTCCCGGACTATCAGCACCACGATTTGCGCGCTTCGTTCGACCAGGTAATCAATGCGCTGAGAGATTCATTCTCGACGGTTCAAAAAGAGGCCGCAACGCCGCTCCCATTGAAAGAACGCCGCTACGGGATTCGGGTTTCCAAGATCGCCGACCGAAACTTGCTGCAGGAGGCAGTTTTTGTTCTTGCCGTGCACGCGGATGTGCCGATGGAGGATCTCATGAAGCGGTTCCCGGCTGTCGTGAAGATCGGATCGGTAGAGAGAATTCGGGATCTCGTCAATTCGCAGTTGCCGGGCATTCCGCTGCGGTCGTTGCCGGTCGCGCCGAGGCAGATTCCGTATCACGCCGGGTTTGCCTATTTTGAACTCGAGCGCGGCAGCGAGTATTGGGGAGAACTCGCGGCGTCCGGTGGTATCGCCTTGCAGGTTGGCGCCGAGTTTCCCGGGCTCGAGTTGGAGTTCTGGGCCATCAGAGGATAGCTGATGAGCGAAGACGATCCTTTTTTCGGCTCCGGTGACAGCGATCGCACGATTCTGCGACCGACACCGGGTGGACGGCGCGGGCCTGCAACGCCGTCACCTCAATCACCCCGTCCGGCGGCCCCCCAGCAGCCGCAGCAAGCCTACGGCCAACCCCCGCTGCAGGCACAGCCGATCGGCGGCCTGCCGGATTTGTCGGGTGGATTGAATCCGCTGACCGCTGCGGCGACCACGCTACTCGCGCTGATTGCCCAACTTCGCGACAGCGCGTCGCATCCCGACCCGGAAAGTCTGTTTCAGAATGTGAGCCAGGAGGTCCAGCAGTTCGAAGCGGCCGCACGTACCAGGGGCGAACCCGCGGATGTCATCCTCGGCGCACGATACGTGTTGTGCACCGCAGTTGACGAGACCGTGCTCAACACGCCCTGGGGCAGCCAGAGCATCTGGGCAACACAAACTCTTCTGGGCACGTTCCACAACGAAACCTGGGGTGGTGAGAAGTTTTTCCAGCTGCTTGACCGGCTGATACAGGAACCGGCGCGCAACCTGCATTTGCTGGAGCTCATGTACCTGTGCATCTCGCTGGGATTCGAAGGCAAGTTTCGCGTGCAGGACCGCGGCCGCGCGATGTTGGATAGCGTGCAGGACAACCTGTACCAGACCATTCGGTTGCACCGCGGCGACATCGAACGCAGCTTGTCACCGCGCTGGCGCGGAGTGCAGGACAAGCGCACACGGCTGGCCCGCTATGTGCCGTTGTGGGTCGTTGCTGCCGTCTCGGCCGGCTTGCTGCTGCTCGTGTACTGGGGTTTTCTTCTTGCAATCAGCAGCTCGGCCAATCCGGTGCAGGCAGATATGGCAGCACTAGGTCGAAACGTGCCGCCGCTGGTTCGCGATCGTGTTTTTACGCCAGCGCCAGCGTCAGACCTGCGCGACTATCTTCAGGATCAGATCCGGACAGGCCTGGTGCAGGTTGCAGACGTACAGGGCGGGCAAGTCGTGACAATGGGTGGCGACGGGTTGTTCGCGTCCGGGCGATCCGAGGTGCGCAGCGACAGCGCACCGTTATTGTTGGCGATAGCCGATGCGCTCAATCAGGTACCCGGCCAGGTTGTAATTAGCGGTCACACCGACAATGTGCCGATGCGTTCGATGCGTTTTCCCTCGAACTGGGTTCTGTCGGAAGCCCGCGCCAACGCGGTACGTCAGATCCTGGCCAGTCGCGTGGCGCCGGAAAGAATGACCGCGCAAGGATTGGCGGACACCCAACCCGTCGTGCCGAACGACTCTGCGGCAAACCGGGCGATGAACCGGCGAGTTGAAATTACATTGACGGCAGGGGCAAGCCGGCAATGAAGAGTATGCTCAAATTCTTCACCAATCGCTGGTTCATATCCGTTCTTGGACTGATCGCGCTGTGCGTGCTGATCTACCTGGCCGGCCCACTCATCGGGATAGGCAGTTCCCGGCCGCTCGAAAGCGTGAATGCACGGCTTATCACGATTCTGGTCGTCGTGATCCTGTGGATGCTCAACCACCTGCGCAAAGCGCTGCGCGCCAACCGCGCGAACAAGCAGATGGTCGAAAGCCTGGTCGAAGATGATGGAGCTGGTGAGCCGGATCGTTCGGCCGAGGAACTGGAAACGCTGGGCAAGCGCTTCGAAGAAGCGGTGGAAGTGCTCAAGAAGTCCAAAGGCAGCAAGGGCTCCCTGAATCTGTACGAACTGCCCTGGTACATCATCATAGGCCCACCCGGATCTGGCAAGACCACCGCCCTCGTGAACTCGGGCCTCGATTTTCCGCTGGCGGATCGTTTCGGCAAAGAGGCGTTGCGCGGCGTTGGCGGTACGCGAAACTGCGATTGGTGGTTTACCGAGGATGCGATATTGCTGGACACCGCAGGTCGGTACACGACGCAGGACAGCGACGCGTCGGTCGATAGCTCTGCCTGGGACGGTTTTCTTGGTTTGCTCAAAAAGTATCGAAAGCGGCGTCCGATCAACGGCGTTGTGGTGGCCATCAGTCTCGCCGACCTGATGACGCAGAGCGAGGGCGATCGCATTGCGCATGCGCGCGCGATAAAAAGCCGCATCCAGGAGCTCGACGATTATTTCGGTATTCAATTTCCGGTCTATGTCGTACTGACCAAGAGCGACCTGGTCGCTGGCTTCACCGAGTTCTTCGACGATCTCGGGCGTGCCGAACGTGAACAGATTCTCGGCACGACGTTTTCGCTGGACGAAAGCAGTTCACCCTCAGGTGCGGTCGATCGTTTTGGTGTCGAATTTGATGCGATCCTCGAACGGCTGGGCTCGCGTGTACTGTGGCGGCTCAGCGGCGAAAGAGATATTCGGCGTCGTTCCGCTATTTACGGTTTTCCGCGGCAACTTGCTTCTCTGAAGGAGCCCATAACGACGTTTCTCGGTGACGTTTTTCGCGGTAGCCGTTTCGAACAGGCCCCCATGCTGCGCGGCATCTATTTCACGAGCGGTACACAGGAAGGCACGCCGATCGATCGCCTGATGAACACGGTCGCAAGAACGTTTGGGCTGGACGAGCAAATGCTACCCGCTCATGGCGGGCAGGGCCGCAGCTACTTCATCACTTCATTGTTCAAGAACGTGGTGTTTGCAGAATCCGAAATTGCCGGAACGAATCGGCGCCTGGAAGTGCAACGGGCATGGCTGCAGAAAGCGGCCTATGCGGGGAGCCTGGTGCTCACAGCCCTGATCATCGTCGGTTGGATTGTCAGCTTCATCAACAACAAGACATTGATTAACGACGCGGCTGCAGCAACGCAGGTCGCCGCACAGGTCCTGGATGATACGCCGCTCGATAATCTGGACCCGCTGGCGGTACTACCCGCGCTGGACGCGGCACGTAGCATTCCCGGTGGTAGCGCGGATGCCGAGAACAACGCCCGACTGCTCAGCCGGCTTGGCCTGTATCAGGGTAACAAGCTTGGGGCACAGGCCGATAGCGCTTACCGCCGTGTGTTGGTCGAGGTGTCTGATGCCGCGCCTGATACTGCGCATGGAAGATCAACTTCGCAGCGGCGGACCTTCGCCCGATTTTCAGTATGAGGCCTTGAAGGCCTACCTGATGCTGGACTCTCGCGATCACTACGATGCTGTGGAGATCGTTGCGTGGATTCGCTTCGATCTTAGTAACAATATGCGACGGGAAATCAATACCGCACAACGCGACAGCCTTTACGCACATTTAGATGCTCTGTTTGCGGAGCAGCCAATGCCATTGCCGCTGCCACTGGATCAAAACCTGATCGAGGCGACACAGCGTGTTGTTGCCAGAATGCCCACGGAAGAGCGGGTATACAGCCGACTCAAGCGCAAAGGTCTCGGCGAAGAATTGCCGGAATTTACGGTATTCAAAGCGGCAGGGCCGAGATCGCAGATCGTCTTTTCGCGAAAGAGTCGCGCAGAATTGAATGAGGGTATTGCCGGTCTGTATACGCGCGACGGGTATCAGCGCGTGTTCGTCAAAGAGTCGGTGGCGTTGACCAAGGAATTGATTGACGAAGGCTGGATTCTCGGACCTTACACGCCACCGGCTACGGACTCGGCGCTTCTCATGAGCCGCGTCAAGGACCTCTATCTCGACGACTTCGCCCGGCAGTACGAAGGGTTGATTCTCGATATCGAGCTGGCGCCGTTTTCCTCACCCCAGGAAGCGACGAATATATTGAACATTCTGTCGGACCCGGTGAATTCGCCGTTGTTATTACTGCTCAAAAGCGTTCAGCAAGAAACGCAGCTCGACGCGTTGCCCGCCATTCCGGGTTCGGGTGGTGATGAATCGAGTGCCGCTGCCAAGAAGCTGGAACAACTTCTCGGCAAAGTGAAAAAGCCTGCGGCGGTAGGTGCGGCTACCAGGCAGTTCAATAAGGTCCAGCGAAAATTCAAGTGGGTCGACGATCTGGTCGGCGGCGAGGACCCGAATGCAGCGCCGGTTCAGCACCTGCTCGGCCTGATCGAAGAACTGTACCGTTTCATGGCCACGGTCGTAAGTCAGCAAGGGCCGGGCGGCGACATACCTGCGCATGTCGCGGGACAAGGTCAGGCTGTCATTCAACAATTGAAAATGGAGGCCAGCCGCCAACCCGAGATGGTTCAGGGGATACTCAGCGGTGCCGCCTCGCGCAGCGGCAGCATTGTTTTTCAGGGCGTTGCGGCGCAGCTGAATTCCGAGTGGCGCAGCCGCGGATTTGCGTTCTGCCAGCAGGCAATCAGCAACCGTTATCCCATTGCACGCAATAGCAGCCAGGAAATTCGGCTTGACGACTTTGGCCAGTTCTTCGGGCCCGGCGGAATCGTCGACACGTTTTTCCGAGAGTATCTGGCCAACTATGTCGATACGTCCAGGAGTCCCTGGCGAGTTCGATCGTCAGGTGCGTCGCCCATCCGAATCTCGAGCGACGCGCTCAGGCAGTTCGAGCGAGCCGATCGAATCAAAGAGACCTTCTTCCGCGGTGGTGGCGCGATCCCCTCTGTGCGTTTCGAGATGCAGCCAATCGGAATGGACGCAACGATCTCTCAATTCTCATTGAGTCTTGCCGACAAGACGATCTCCTACAGTTTCGGACCGCAAATCACCGAATACATGGAATGGCCGGGACCGGACCAAAATGCCGAGGTGCGGATCGAAATGAGCCCGCCGGTGCCGGGTGGCGCATCGATGCTCCGCGAGCGCGGCCCATGGGCGTGGTTCCGAGTGCTCGACAAGGCCAACATCAGCTCTGCCGGCGGACCTGAGAATTTCCGGGTTGAATTCAAGCTCGGGGATAGAAGTGCCTCCTACGAGTTGATTGCCCGCAGCGCCTATAACCCGTTTCGTTTCGACGAACTCGAACAATTCCGTTGTCCTGATTCTCTCTGACGGCCGTGCAAGGATTCTTCGGCAAGATACCCAGCCTCGGCGACTTCGTAACGCGGGATCTGCCGCGCGAATTCCTCGATACCTGGGACGAATGGCTGCAGCGATGCATTGCCGAGAGTAAGGCTGCTCTTGGCGATGCGTGGCTAAACACTTACCTGAACAGTCCTATCTGGCGATTCGTGTTGTTACCCGGCGTCTGCGGCGAGCAAGGCTGGGCCGGGATTTTGATGCCGAGTGTTGACAAGGTCGGCCGTTATTTTCCGTTGACGCTTGCATCGTCCCTGAGCGACAACGTTCAACCTTTTCAGATCGTCGACGCGGCCGACGATTGGTTCACGGCCGCGGAGTCCCTGGCACTGATGGTGCTGCAAGAGGAAAGAGTCGATGTCGATACGCTCGAATCTTCTGTGCGTGCGTTGGACAACACGGTCATGCAGGAAACGGCCAATGACAGGCCGATCTTGCAAGGCGGGGAGTGGGGACTGCGCCTGACCGGAACCACCAGCGAAATGATTTCGTCCTCGGTCTGTCACGAGTTGGTGAGTTTTCAGGTCGGACCGTACAGCGTCTGGTGGAATCTCGGCACTGACGAATTACCGTCGATGGGTTTGATCGCGCCGGATCTCCCCAATCCGCTCGGCTTTGCACAACTTCTGCAAGGGGCCTGGGACGATACTGCGCAAAGTGCGGCGCCGGAAGTCGACGCCATGGAAATTGCTGCGACGAGAGAGTCGCCATGAGTCGGGAGGGCAGTTTTGGCTGGACGTCCTCGAGCCGCAGCGACGTTGGTAACGAGCGGCAGGTCAATGAGGACGCGTGCCTGGACCTGTCCTCGCGGGGATTATGGGTTGTGGCCGATGGCATGGGCGGGCACGCAGCGGGCGACGTTGCCAGCCAGATGCTGGTCAGTAAACTGAGTAATACAGATTCGCATGGAAGGCTTAGCGATTTCGTCAACGACGTTGAAGACCGGGTTCTCGAAGTCAATCGGCGGCTGCACGACATGTCACTCGAAGGCGAGAACCCCAAGGTCATGGGCAGCACGCTCGCAGCGTTGCTTGCACACGAAAACCACGTCGTCAGCATGTGGGTCGGCGATAGCCGTGTGTACCGGCTGCGAGAGGGCGAGTTGCTAAAGCAAGTGACCACGGATCACAGCGAAGTTGAGGAGATGATTGCGCAAGGTACGCTGGATCAGGCGTCAGCACTAGACCATCCGGCCGCCAATGTTGTGACGCGTGCTGTCGGTGGGCTCGAGCACGTGTACGTTGACCTCGATTTGGATGAGTTGCAAGACAAGGACCGTTTCCTGATCTGTAGTGACGGGCTTTTCAAAGACTTGTCTGAAGAGGAGATTGAGGAACTCCTGGGCGCAGGCAGTTGTGTCGACGCTTGCGATGCGTTGATAGACACGGTGCTGGAACGGGAATGCGCGGATAACGTCACCGTGGTTGTCGTGGAGTTCAATGGAACCGCGAGCGAATAGAATGCTGATCGGGCGACGGCGGTGGAGTGGTTGCAGAGTTGACTGAGTTTCAGAATGCACTCGCCCGATTCTTGCAGGGACAGCTCGACCTTCCCGGGCTGGAGGCGGCGTTACGAACCGCCGTGCGGGAGGACCCTGGCAGTGCGCAAGAAATATTGCAGACGCTTGACCAGTTATTCCGTTCGAGTCGGCTGCCGGCACAGACTTATATCTCGCTGAAACAGCACGTAGCCGAGACGCCGAGCCAACCGAGCCAACCAAGCCAAGCCGAGCCAACCGAGCCAACCAAGCCAACCAAGCCAACCGATCAGGCCAGTGCAGCCGGAGCAACGTCCACCAGAACCGACAGGCGGTGTAACCGGGCCACCGCTGACATCAACAGATCAGCACTCCGACATCCTCGATATTCTGCAATCCGGTAGTTCGGAACCGCCTGCCACATCGCCACCTCCACCGACTTCGCCTGCAAGTGACGAGTCACAACCGTCAGAAGACAGGACCGTGTTTCGGCAAAGTGCGCCGCCGACCGCGCCGCCGGGCCATCCGTCTGTGCCGTATACCGGGACTGGCTCGGCGCAGGGGACCGGGCCGACGGGTGCCACGGGTGCCACGGGTGCTACGGGGGCGACGGGGAGCAGCATTCGTACTGGAACCGGTTCGAGCTGGACCGATCCGTCCAAGTGGGGCGAAGGACCCGCTCCGACGATGCAGCCAGGGTCGATTCTGAAAGATCGATATGTGCTGGAAACGGTCATCGGGCGCGGCGGCATGGGCGTGGTCTTCAAAGCGAAGGATCTGCGCAGAGAGGAAGCGCAGGATAGGAATCCGTACATCGCGGTAAAAATTCTCAATGATGAATTCCGCCGCCACCCCGAGTCTCTCAAGGCGCTGCAGCGTGAATCTCGCAAGGCACAGGATCTTGCGCACCCCAATATCGTGACGGTGTTCGATTTCGATCGCGATGGCCCAACGGTCTATATGACGATGGAGTTCCTCGAGGGCCAGTCGCTCGACAGGATTACGAAGAACGCCTCGTTTGACGGAATGCCGCTCAAGGAAGTGTATCCGTTGATACAGGGCCTGGGGCGTGCGCTTGCTTACGCACATGCCAAGGGTGTCGTGCACTCGGATTTCAAGCCGGCCAATACATTCCTCACCAAAGAAGGTGTCATCAAGGTATTTGACTTCGGCATTGCCCGGGCCGCGAAGCTGCCCGGACAACAATCGGGCGAGATGACGCTGTTTGACCCCGGCTCTCTGGGCGCCCTCACACCAGCGTACGCGAGTTGCGAGATGATCGATGGCGAGGAGCCCGATCCGAGGGACGACATCTACGCGCTCGCCTGCCTGACTTACGAATTGTTGACCGGTAAGCATCCGTTCGGCAAACGCTCGGCGGCGGAAGCTCGCGACAAGGGGTTGGCTCCAGCACTAATCAAAGGGATTAGTCGGCGCAATTGGCGCGGCCTGCAGCGAGGGCTCGCCTTTCTGCGCAAAGACCGAACGCCGACGGTCGAAGTATTTCTCGAAGACGTGCGGGCACGCAAACTCGGAAAGATGCCTGTCGCTCTCGGTGCGGTTGCCGCGATCGCGATTATTGCGTTTGCGTTCCTTGTTGGCCCGTCCTATCTGCAGGAACGACGTATCGACGGCATGATTACCGCGATCAGCGAAAGCAACGACACAGAAATGTCAGCGGTATTACTGCGATTACGCGAACTCGACGCGGCTGAGCAGGACACGGTGCGGGTGAACAGTCAGGTCAGAGACCGGCTCATCGATTATTTCATATCGCAAATAGAGACCGCGCAGGATGCTCTTGACTATCCGCGAGCGGAAGCGCTCATTGGGCAGGCGCTGGCACTATACGGAGACTCTAATACCCTTATTCAGGCTCGGGAAGTTCTTGAGCGTGACAAGGCGGAGCTCCTTTCTGAACTGGATAATCGTTACAACGCGAGTCTCGCCGCGGGGCGCATCCTGCCGTCGGACGAGGGAGGTATTAGCGACGTACTGGAAATCTACCGAAAAATCGACCCGAATCATCCGGCTTTGACGGACCCGCAGCTTGCTATCGCGTATGCCAATACTGCCGAGCGGTTGCTTGCGAGCGATATTCCGAAAGCCGCTCTGTATATCGATGAGGGTCAGCGGCGCTTCCCGGATGACGCGACGCTGGTCGGTTTGCGCGACAGGCTGAACGCGGTACGGGAGGTGCAGAATAGAGAGGTTCGTGTCGCGGAGCTCGTGCAGGAACTGTCGGGAGCCCTGGCCTCGATCGATGAGCTTCGGGGTTTTGAGCAATATCAAAAAGATATTTTGCAGCTCGAGGCGCTCGATCCAGCTAACCAGGTCGTGGCGGACTATCGCAGTCGCCTCGAAAATTTGATGGATACGGCTGTGAATGCTGCGATCGCGAGCAACGACTGGCCGGGAGCACGCAGTACGGTCGCCGACAGCATGACTCTGTTGTCTCAATCTTACCGATCGTCGATTCTGGACAGAATCGACATGGCAGAATCAGACTACACAGACAGGGTTGGCGGCGTTTACGCTGGTGTTGTAGATGCGGTAAATCGTGGCGACTTTGAGCAGGCCGAAAGAGACCTCGCGCAACTGGAACAGCTCGGCCAGACCGATGGCACGATCAAGCAGGCGAGAGAGACCATCTCGAGGGGCTATCGTGACAAAGCTCGAGCGGAACGTGCAGCGGGCCGATTCGACAGGGCACGCGAGCTCATACAAGTCGGACAGAGCAACGACTCGGGTTTTGCAGGTTGGGATTCGGAGCTGGAGCTGATAGCTGAAGCGGAAAAAATGCAGGCCGAGGGGATGGCAGCGGAGGAGCGTCAGCAACTGGAACAACAGCGGCAAGCGCGGGTCAGCGATCTCGAAAATCGGATTCAGCAAAATCTGAGTCGCTCGCCCTTCGACGTTTCAATTGCTCGCGAAACCATTGGACTGATAGATGATTTGGCTGGTCTTGATCCTGGCGCAGCCTTGGCAACCCAGGGTCGGAGCGAAGTAGCGGCAAAACTCTCGACCGAGGCCAGGGGAGTCGGTGTCCGCGATCAGAATTTCGATGCTGCACTGCAACTGGTAGAACAGGGTCTGGCCATACTTCCCAACGAACAGGCACTGATACAGGTGCAGCGCGAGCTGCAGACAGAGCGCCAGAGCTACTTGGCCCGTGTTGCGGCCGAGCAGGAAAATACCCTCAAGGCGGAGCTGGAAAGACTGTTGCGAGCGCCTGCCTACGATAGTTCCTGGGAAGCCGACCTGCGTCGCGTTGTCCAGAGCCTCGAGCCGCTTGCAGACAGTGCGCAGTATGTGAGTAGCAAGAGACGGGAAGTAGCGATGCTCTACGTTGAGCGGGCCAAGTCTTTACGTGCTGAAGAACGATTGGATCTCGCAAAAAGGTTGCTGGACTCGTCGGAATGGTTCGTGAGCGATTTCGGACCTGCGAACGAGGAGAAACGGACGCTGGCTGACGCAAGGCGCAAATTCGATGCAGCGAACCAGGAGCGACAACTGCTGGCGCAAATAGACGGCTCGAAGCGCACCTTCGCGACAGAGTTGAACGCCGAGCGATTTCCGGACGCAAGGAATGCACTGAAACGTTTGCAGGGACTGCTTCCCGGCAGCGACCCGTTTATTACAGATGAAGCACCGCAGGCTTTCGCCGACACTTACCTCCGAGTAGCGAGACGTGCCCTCGACGCTGGCGACTTCGATCTGGCAGAGGCCTATGCACGAGAGGGATTAAAGGAAGTTTCAGGTCACACGCGGCTTATCCGAGTTGATGGGGAATATCAAGCCGATGCGCCTGCAGTACAATGTTGCAGGCCTCAAAAAGACCATTCAGACTGCACCGCCTGCTGATTCGACAAGCCCCAAAAATAAGCTGGCAAAAATCCGCAGCGATGCCGGTGCGGACTTTTCCAAATATGAAACTGAGCTCAGGAAGCTCGCCGATGAGCGTGTCCGTAAATCGCGCAACGACCGTGAGGCAATCATCGGTTGGCTGGGCAAGATATTTGATCAATACAAAGCGCCGAGCCTGGCAGGCCCGCCATGCACATCCAGCCTTGCGACTTTTGGGGCGCGCGGCAGAGGACAGTGTTATGACTACTTGCCCGGGTCGTCGACCGAAGGGCCAAGGCTTGTCGTTGTTCCGGTCGGGAAAGGAGTTGCAAAGCCGTTTGCAATAGGACGACAGGAAGTGTCCATTGGTCAGTGGAACGATTATTGCCGTCTCAGCGGAAACTGCAGTCCGCGATCTGCCAAGAATGAGGACGTGCCAATAACAGATATCGGCGTGGCTGAAGCGAACGCTTATGCGCAGTGGCTTAGCAGTGGTACCCAGCATACTTATCGGTTGCCGACAGACGCCGAATGGGAGCACGCCGCGAGAGCGAAAGGAACTGCATCGATCAGTCCAAACTGTATAAATCCGCAAGCCGGTTTGCTCGGCGACGAATTGTTTGAGGTAAATCGGGGCGGTCAAAACTCATGGGGCATAATGAACTATGTCGGCAACGCTCAGGAATGGGTGGTTAGTCCGTCTGGCGGGTATGCGGCTCGCGGCGGGGCATACACAGACCGGCTCGGTTCGTGCAAGATTTCGCTATCGAGGCCGCACGCAGGAAACGCGGATAAGGAAACCGGTTTCCGATTGGTGCGTGAACTCGGGGAGGGGGCGTGATGGCTATTCAGGAAAGCGAGCGGCTTCGCCAACTGGTTAGCGACTACTATCATGGGCTGATAACCGCGGAGTCCTATCGGGATCGGCGCGCAATATTGCTGGATAACATTGGCGCAGATATCGGTGAGCAAGCGGACACTGTCAGTCGCGGACAGCCGCCGGCAAAGCAACGACGCGAACCCCAGCCGTCATCAAGTACGGACGAAGCAACTCCAGATTCCGGTTTCCGGCCCAAATGGCTGCTTGTAGGTGCCATCGTTCTGGCTGTTGTCGCGGCGGGAGCTTTCGTGATCTTCAGCCAGCTGTCCGGACCAGCGACTGTGCCAGCTGCGGCACAAGGTGAAATTGTTGCCGGGAGTGGTTCGGATCGTGGAGATGCACTCGTCGAGGATTTTCTGGACCGCGATGACTGGTCGGCCGACAGCCTCAACAACTTTCTCCTGGCTTGGGGAGGGCTGGACGCTGGCCAACGCCAACGGTCAACCGAGGGACGACTGTATCGCCGGCTTAGAATCAAACTGCATCAACGAATTCGCGAGGACGAAATATTGAGCAGCGACGACATCGGCAGCGGGTTTGAGGCGTTGACGGATTTTGCGGCGAAGATCGGGGCACCGTACAGGGAATCGCAGGCTACTGCTTTCGACGATGTCGTGACGACTCAAACACCGCCAGTTGTCGACGTGCTCGACGAGCCCGAAGTTCTTTCGGCCCAAGGCGACGATACGCCGCCCGTTATTGTGCCGGTCGAGAGCGAGGAGCCTGTTACTGTGCCGGTCGAGAGCGAAGAGCCTGTTATTGTGCCGGTTGCAAACAAGAAGGATGTGCCTGATTCGGTTCCGGAGCCCGTGGCCGAAATATCGGAGCCCGACGATCCCGTCGATGATTCAGCGACTAGTGCGAAACCGGCCGCAAACACCAGCGCTGTTCGTCCGGCGCCGACCGGCGATCCGTGTCCGGCCAGGATCGCTAACACCCGACGACCATACTGTCAGGACACTTTGATGGACGGCAGCAAGGGACCGCCACTCGTCGTGTTACCGACGGGTGCGTACGAGATGGGAACTGATGGCATCGAGTCGGAGTCGCCGCCACATCAGGTAGATATTGCATATCACCTTGCATTTTCTCGTTACGAGATCACGGCACAGGAATTTCGAGCAGTATTGTGCGGCCACGAGTTTGATATGTGCGGAAGCACCCTGGGGTGACGATTACCCGATAGTTTCTGTCAGTTGGGATGATGCCGTCGCGTATACGGAGTGGTTATCGGAAACGACGGGTTTCGAGTACCGGCTTCCATCGGAAGCTGAATGGGAGTTCGCGGCGCGCGCGGGCACCGAGTCGCCGTATTTTTTCGGCGATGAGATAACACCGTCAGCAGCACATTGGTCAGGCAACGGTACTGAGGATTCGCCGGTGTCGCGATCCGACCAGGCGGTCAATCGCAATCCGTTTCGGCTGTATCACATGTCCGGAAACGTTCGAGAGTGGACGCAGGACGCCTGGCTTAAAAATTACGACAATGCGCCGCGCGATGGGAGCGCGCACCAGAACGAGGCAGAGGATCGAAGGGTTGTACGCGGTGGGTCCTATTCGGATTCGAGCAGCAGGTTGCGATCAGCTGCGCGCGAGCCTCTCGACCGCTCACACCGCGATTCGAAGACCGGAATTCGCGTTGTACGGGAGGTCCGGTAACAACCAGCTCGATAGTGAATTGAATTGGAGCTTGCCAGGCTATGCTGTTAAACTCCTTACAACAATTTGAAAACCTTACCGGCGAGTTGAGAGGCGCTGGACAGGCGATTCCGGGAACGCGACGTGCTCTGGAATTTGTGCGCTGCGGTCTTTGAATCAAATAAGAAAAAGACTTAAATAAGAATCAAAAAAAGGGGCGCAACCAATGCGTATGCGGTCGTCAGTGGCTGCTTGCAGCCAAGTTTTCCTGTTCGGTATTTCAAGATTAGGCAAGTTGTTTACCACGGTTCCGCTGTGGCTGTTACCGGCCTTGGTGCTGGCTCAGGCGCCGCGCCCGGGCGGGGATCAGCACGTGCTTCAGATAGGCGCATTCGCTGATGCCGCGAATGCATCCCAGCTGTCGACGGACCTGCAACAGAAGGGATATCCCATCCTCACCAGGTCCGCGATCGATGCGGCGGGCGATACGCTGACGCTCGTGCTGGCCGGGCCATACGCGGACCAAGGTGCCGCGCAATCGGCAAAAGCGGCCCTCGAGGCGGATGGATTTTCGGGATTTGTGCGCACCGAGTCGGTCCCTGCACAACAGCCTTCTGCAAGACCGATCCCCGCACAACAGACTTCTGACGAGCCTGTCCCAACGGAGCTGTCATCTGATGCGGATCGGGTACCTGCCGATGCCAGAATTAGGCGGCACTCGCGCCAATCTGGCACAGGACCAGGCCCAGTTGTTCGCGCAAGCAGAACGCGAGTTATTCGAGGTGCCGCCAGTTATTGAACGACCCCTGGGGATGGAAGAGGGCCCAAGAGTAGTCGTTAGCGCGTTTGCATTATCCGGCGCCATCAATCGGGAAGAGCAAAGCCTCCGGGTCAGTGATGTCGAAGCGATATTGGCCGGACACGTCCGATCACAGCCGCCCGATGGCTACACAATCAATCAACTTCAGGCCATTGCGGATGAAATAACTCGGTACTATCGTGAGCGCGGTTTCATCATTGCCCAGGCGATTGTCCCGGCACAGGAAGTCCGAGACGGGCTTGTTAATTTGCGGATTCTGGAAGGCTCGCTTGAGGATGTGCGAGTCGAAGGAAACAGCGCCTATAAGGCCAAAGTCATTGAGGGGCCCTTCCGCCGGCTGCGGGGCTACCCGATTACGCAGGGGAGCATTGAACGAGCTCTGCTCGATGTGCAGGACTTTCCCGGATTGACCGTTTTCGGGACGTTCACTCAAGGAGATGAACTCGGGAATACGGACCTCGTCGTGCGTGTTCGTGAGGAAGATCGATTCTACTTTACGCCGAGCGTTGACAACTACGGTAGTGAATTTACCGGCGAATATCGGGCGATGTTGGATTTTAAGTTCAATAACCTGTTCGGAGTTGCCGACCAGGTGAATGGATATGTTCTGCAGACTTTTGAGCCCGACAACGGGACTTACGGAGGTCTGACCTTCAAATTCCCGTTTGGCCGAAACGCGATTGGATTTGGAGGTTCGACCAACCAGTTCGACGTTGGCGGGCTCGCCAGCTTGACGGAACTCGGCGTCGAGGGGACTGTGGACCAGGCCGACATCTACTGGGACCGCACGTTTGCTAATGGACGATTCTTCGGGGCGAGTGGCCGTCTCGGTCTCGCTACCAAGAAAGCAACAACCGAGATTTCCCGGTGTTTTTACGTCTGGGAAGACCGTTTTGAACGAGGACAATCTCGCTGTTGCGAGTTTGGTGTTCGACTTTTTTGCCGCGAGCCGCAAAGGTCGTGGATTCAGCGTCGGATCATTCCAAATCGATGTTGGCTTGCCAGATACATTGGGATCGATGGATAAAGACGGCGATGGGATTTCCAGCCGCCAGGGCGGCGACGGAGATCGAGCGGGCGGCGATTTTTCAAAGGTAAATTTCAAGTATCAGTACTTGCGTCGATTAGGCACTAATAATTCGGTGCTACTCCGTGTGGATGGTCAATGGACCGATGACATATTGGTCGCTCTGGAGCAGTTTTCCATTGGGGGTCCACAGAACGTGCGTGCCTACCCGATCGCCGAGGCGCTGGTCGACACAGGTGCGTCTACAACACTCGAGTGGATCATTAATGCGCCAGGGTTTGCGGACAAGCCCGTGGGCAGCCGAACCTGGGGTGAGGTCTTTCAGCTCTCGTTGTATATGGACTACGCCTATGGTGAGTTGAACAATCCACGGGTAGGCGAGGAATTGACGGTCGATTACAGCGGCTACGGTTTGGGACTGCAGTTTAATGTGCCTGGCAAATTCTATGGACGTTTTGATGTGGCATCGCCGATCGGTAGCCGCGAAGCAACGAACGATCGTGACCCGCAATATTATTTTAGGATGAGCTACACGTTCTGAAGCAACGCCTATTTGAAATAAAATTCTAAGAGTGAACAACATGCTTAAAGCGACGGAGTTCAAAATGAATCCTAAGAGCCGTTCCATCAAGGAAGCAAGAAACAGAAAACGGCAAACTCTTGCCAAATCCGGCGCTCTGCTTCTTGGCCTTTACCTCGGCGCGTCATTTGAATTGGTGTTGGCCGGCCCGACGGGCGGCGAAGTCGTCCGGGGAGAGGGCTCAATCGGTCAAAGTGGCGCCACGACAACGATCAGTCAGCAGTCGCAGCGCCTGTTGCTGGAGTGGCAGACCTTTAACGTCGCCGCCAATGAGCACGTGTTGTTCAACCAGCCCGGTTCCACTGCAGTCGCTCTAAATCGAATCCTTGATCAAAACGCCAGCGAGATACTTGGCGCTATCGATGCAAATGGGCGGGTATTCCTTATCAATCCGAACGGCATTATTTTTGGCACGACAGCAACTGTCAACGTGGGGGCGCTGGTCGCAAGTTCACTCGATCTCAATTACGACGACTTCATGGCAGGCAACTACGATTTTCAGACGCTTGCCGACGGTAGTCCCGGAGTCGTGGTGAATCGCGGCCTGTTGCAGGCCTCCACGGGCGGGTCCGTTACGTTGATGGGCGGTGCTGTCAGCAACGAAGGACTAATCGTTGCCGAACTCGGGCAGGTGACTCTTGCGGCCGGCAGCAGTGCGTCGCTCGATTTCGATGGCGATGGTCTGCTGTTCTTCGAAGTGACCGGGGACGTGCTTGAAAATACTGGCGTACTTGACTCTGCAGTTAGCAATAGCGGCGAGATCAGCGCCGACGGCGGCCAGGTACTGCTAACCGCAAGCGCTGCAAAAGATGTCTTCTCGAATGTCGTCAATAACGAAGGCCTGATTCGTGCTCAGCGTATCGACAATACCGGAGGTGTTATCCGGCTCGTAGGTTCCGGAGGCGATACGATTAGTAACGGGGTGCTCGACGCGTCAGCGGCGGACGAACTATCCACGGGCGGCGACATACAGATTCTGGGCGATCGTGTTGGCCTCTTCGGTGACGCAGTGGTCGATGCCAATGGAGCGACGGGCGGCGGCACGGTCAAGATTGGTGGTGGTTTCCAGGGCAAGGATCCCACCGTCAGTAATGCGGCGCGAACTTTCGTCGGAAGTGACGTACATATCTCTGCTGATGCAGGCGCCACCGGCAATGGTGGAGAAGTAATCGTCTGGTCGGACGAGGTCACGCGTTACTACGGCAATATTAGTGCAAGAGGCGGATCGACCAGCGGTAACGGAGGATTTGTCGAGGTCTCTGGCAAGGAGCATCTTGACTTCGACGGCAACGTCGTGACGTCCGCCGTAAATGGCGAATCCGGAACGTTGCTCCTCGATCCCGCGTCGATCTTTATCATCGATGATGTCGCTGGTCCAGGCACGCTGGACGACGACCTGGGTGGCGCCGCTCCACAGATTGATTTTTCAACACCAGATGACGGTGGTAACACGTTGACGGTTGGGACTCTGGTGGCGCTTGGCGACACCAATATCGAACTTCAAGCGACGGATTTCATAAGGGTCGGCGATTCCGGTGGCGGCTCAGCTACGGTTGACTTGAGTACGAGCCTTACTAGCAGTAGCAATACGCTGACGCTATCGGCGGGGGATGGACCTTTATCAGGCGGTGCGGGTGCGGGCGATGTCATATTCAACGCAGGCTCATCGATAACCACGGGAGGCGGAGGAGTCACAATCAATGCGGGGGCTAATGGTGATACCTCGGGCAATGCAACCCTCGGTGCGATAAGCACCAATGGCGGTGCGGTAACTGTCAATGCAATTGGCAGCGTTGTCGTTGCGGCGGCTATCAATGCTGGCGGTGGCCAGATCGATATTTCAGTCGATACGGATGAGGCAACGACGGATGGGGCGGAAAGCCTTGAGATCCAGGCTGCGCTCACGGCCGCTGCGATTAATCTTGACGGTGGCGCCGCAACGAAAAATGACACCTTGATCGTGTCGCTGACTGGCGGTGACAGTGCCGATTGGGACGTTAACCTTACGAATGCAGGGACGCTCGATACAAGCACCTCAGACATCGCTACTTTCACGAATTTCTCCAGCCTGACCGGTGGCAATCAGGTCGATACATTCACGTTCGACGCGGTACTGACCGGTACGGCATCGGGCCTGGACGCTGATGATACGTTCACACTTAATGACGGTGGCAGTGCCAATATCATTGAAGGCGGCACCGGAACCGACAATCTATCCTATGCAAATCGTACGTCCGGAGTAAATGTCGACATGGCCGTTGTCAATGCGATAGAGAATCTGACTGGCTCCGGCTTCGATGACACTTTCGAGCTCAACGGCGATGAGGGCAACGACATAAATGTTGATGGCGGGGCCGGAAGCGACATTTTTGCCGTAGTCAGCGATAGTCAAATTGCCGGAGATCTCAGCATTTCGAACGTCGAGACGGTAACGAATGGAATCATGCCCGGCAGTACTGGCGGAATTTTGAGCGCAAATCTGCTCAGCATCACTGGCGCATCCTCTGGAATCGGCAGTGTTGACGAAAGGCTTGAGACCAACGTTGACGACCTGGTGATCACCGGTGCGGGAAATGTTTTTCTCGACGAGTCAAACGCGCTGAGCAGCATGAGTATTGACAGTACCGGCAATGTGTCAGTTGAAACAGGCGCTGAAATGGTGGTCATACGTGGTAAGCACCAAGTGGCGTTGTCACATTGGAGGCTGTGACCGGAAACATCGTAAATGGAAACGGCGATGCGGATCTGCAAACCCCGGAGATTGAGGCTGACGAGGTAACTCTAATCGCAGCAAGCGGCCTGGTGGGTGACGATGCTAGTCCGATTACAATTGAGTGCGACGAATAAGAAGCCGGATGCTACGATTTTTGTGACGGCTCTTGGCGGCAGGATACTGAATCCAAACTTGGCGGTGGTTGAGACAAATGTTGCCGGCCTTGACCAATCCGAAGCCGGAGTATCGGCAGCAGTTGGAGCCAGCGTATTATCAGCCTTGGAAGAAATCGGTTTCATCGACTGGGCCGGACTCGATCCTGATGTTCGTCTGGTTGATTGCCTCGAACCGTGCATCAAGCTGCCCGCTGACCAATTGGAAGACGAAGGCATGGCATGGTTGCGTGAGCCTACCCAGATGTTGATGATTCGCACCGTCGATGGAGTAAAGTTGATACCCGTGTTCGTTCAACAAATCGCGCAGCTACAGAGTAGGGACACGGATTGCGAGCGCAGAACTGACGAACGCTGTTGGCAGCGCTGACGGCGACTACTGAGCGATCGGATCGACAGCCGGCACATCTCAGGGGTACCCTTCGGCGCCTACGAGGGCCCTGACAATTGACGGCCGGGCGGGCCCGAAGTAGGCTCTCGAAGCCCTACTGCTTTTTATGGTGCGATTGTGAAACTCATGCGGCCGACAGCTACCTGTTTTGTCCTCAGTACTACTTTCCTGTGTGGTGGTTGCGCCACGCTGTTAGACGGTTTTGCGTCGCTGTGGAATCGTCCGGATGCGCCGGAAATCCATGACCAGCCAGCAGGCTGCGGGCGTCTACGGTGTCGAAGATGACGTGCGCGGGACCGTCGATATCATCAAGACGGCAGGCGAGGTGAGCCAGATCAGCAGCCATGCGATCCGGTTACCCAGCAATCCATTGCGAACGATCACGACCTTCGATTATGAGTTCCCGGATAGCTGTGGTGGGCATCATTTCCGCGTCTACGAGGCAAACGGAACTCAGATTCTCGAGTACGCGTATGCGCCGGCGGGCGGACAAGGACACGTCATTCGCGACTACATATCGGGGCCCAGCCCGTTTATCCAGGCCGGCCTCTGGACCGCCTATGATCACACCGGAGACAGTGTCGCCAACATGAACCTCAGATTCGCGAGTAGGGGATCGGGTATTCTGACGGGCACTTACTCCCAAGGTCCGATGACTGGCCTCGATCCATCGGCCAGGCGTGTGCTCGGCAGAGCGTACGATCGCGCGCTGCGCGACTCACACAGTTGCCAAAGCTGAGCCGCGCTTTGCTTTCTGGTACTCGTTAGTTCGTCGAAGAGCCGGCGAGCGTTTGCGTGTCACGACAGTCGTGCACATCACTCAACGCTTGCTGATAGGCGTTGCCGAGAGTGCGCTGCTTCGCGACAGGCAGATTGGTGATGAGGCCCTGCGAATAAACTCCATTGAACATACCGGCGCCGCGCTGCTCGAATTGCGACGTCATCGTCGAGATGCTTCCAGCGGTATGATCGTAGGCTGACCAAAGCCCGGGCTCCACGAACCCGTTGGGGCCCGATATGTAGTCGCGGATCATGTGCGTTTCGCCACCAAGCGCTGCATATTGATATTCGAGAATCTGCATATCCTGGGCCTCGTAAACACGGAACTGGTGTCCGCCGCAGCTCGATGGAAACTGGTAGCCGAAGACCGCAATTTCGCCTAAAGGCCGTTCCGGTAGCCTGATTGCCCGGCTGCTCACGCGATCCTGATTGCCCTGCAACTTGACCGTACCGATGGTGGCATGAACCGCATAGACGTCGCCATAGTGTCCGGCCGAGCCCATGGTCTGTTTGGGAGATTTGGTGCCGCCCCCGGTCATACCGACTTTCGAACTACCCGTCGACACGCACGCTGTGCAGGCCAATAAAGTCAACGCAACCATCCAAATCCTTTTGCTCGCATAACTCTTCATCGCATATCCCTCTGCGTTAGTCCCGCTCTCGGTCAGGTTTCCCGACCGGCGAAGAGACGGTAATACACACGCTTGGAGATTCGAAGGAAGCGAGTCACAGTAGCCTGGCATTGCCAGGCTGCAATGCTCAGATATGTGACCCTGTTAACGAGCAATCAAGAAAATTGGTGCTGGCACGAGCACTGATGCTGCCGCGAGGATTTAACAGAATGCAGCTTCAGGGTATTCTCAAGACAGTGCCGACAATCAATTTACGCACATCATCTCCGATAACACCGTAGTTTTCGAAGTAGATCACGTCCCAGAACTTCTGATCGCCATAATAGTGCTCGGATATGGCCGACAGCGTATCTCCGGGTGCTACCGGATGTGTCGTGTTGACGGGTTGCCAATTCGCTGGCTTATCCTGAACTTGTCCGCCCGTAAGGTGAGCAGTTACGTGCGACTGCAAAAGCTTATCCAGATTATCAGCGGTTGGATTATTTCGAAAATCCTCGTCCTTTTTGGCAACGATTTTCTCAGCTGCGTGTGCAACGGCGCGCATAGCCTCACCACAAACGCCACTATCGATATCGCTTCCGAGCAGCAAAGGCGTCTCAAGTTCGTCAAGCACTAGTTCAATATTTTTTTCAGTAGCAGACCCATTCAGAATCCCGACGTACTTTTTTACAACCTCTTCAGCCTCATTGCGCAGCTGCGCCATATCGCCTTCCGGAAGGAAACCATTTTTCTCCGCATTCTTAAGAGCTTCTTCCAGCTTCTTCTTGAAATCCTGGCTTGACCTGCTCGCCGCCCGATGCGCTCCCTGAGGTGCCATGCGAGCTGAATTCTGCTGCAGGTCACGCAGATGTGATTTCAGTAGCGCCAGATCCTGTCTGAGCGCCTGCCGCAGCGGAGGGCCCTCGCTTTGGAGCTCTTTAACGGTCTTAACTCGCTCGAAGCTCACCCAGCGTGGCGTGCCCGGCTCCGATTCGAGGCGTTTCAACTGCTCCTCGATCTTTCTGATTCTGTCTTCCACTTTCCTCTGTACTGACCGGATACCCTGCACCTGCTGACGGGCTCGCATCGGGTTAATCATCTCGACCATGATAGACCTCCATTCCCCAATAACTCTTTGGCAAAGAACAAGGCAAAGAGAAGAAAGGTTTCGTTTAACGAATTTCTACATTCAGTATCTTTTTCTTACAAACCCTCATTACTTGAAATATGACGAGGGTTGGCTCCATATCGCCAGCGTCAGATCCAATCTACGCGACCGCCGCCCGGCTCATCGAAACTCCTCAATAAAGTAACCCCAGCTATCTGCATTTTTCTTCGCCAAAGCGGGGTTATGAGCGGCCAACGTCTGGCAAGGAATATGGCCGTATGCCTCATCCTCGGTGTCAAGAATCAGGTGCGTTAGTTCATGAGCGAGAATCTCGAACTTGCTGTCAAGGTTTGCGCCTGTCCTGTAGGTCGGAGAGGTGTTCCACTCATGGTCAAGTTCGATATTGAAGCCCTGGTTTTGCGAGCGGCTAACAAATCCGACGCGCCCGACCACAGCTGTGTTGTTGCGCCAGCCGCTGGCCGGCTGGTAAGCGGCTGCCGAAGTTCCTCGCATGCGTTCGTTCCACTGTGACCCGTGAATATCGATCCGCTGGAGATTGATGACAGAAGCCATCCTGTTCAGGCTCTGCTTCAACTGTTGAATCCACGCGTTGCTGGCATCACCGAACCACCGCCTGCTGCGCGCGTCGCCGACAGCCAGGTCGGTCGACGCTTTGCGCAGTGTGCGTATGATTTCCGGACCCAAAGTGCCGACTAATCGCTGATCCGCAGGACCAAGACCACTTGAACTGATACCCATGGCGTGCTCCTCTCTGGGACTGTATCGGGTTTAGTACCCCACCTAATCTATCCGCCAAGAATCAAGACTCGTCAATTCGGAGAAGTACCTAACGGTCATCTTTGCTGCCCGAACTTGCCGGGGCGAAGCAGATCGATTCACTGTTTCCAGCCTGTCGCCATGTTGTAGAATCCCGGTAACCTGAGGCCAGAAAAAGTAAATCATGTTCAGAACAGCGGAACTCGGACAATCCGTCTCCAGGCAGGACTTCAAAGCGCGCGCACGTAAACTCCGCCAGCGCCTGCTCGAGGCTCAGATCCTGCTCAGTCGGGATTCCCCGTTCAACGTCATGATCGACTTCGCCGGTGTCGACGGTGCCGGCAAGGGATCGACAGTGAACCTCCTCCACGCCTGGCTGGATACGCGCCTGCTTACCACCGTTGCCTATGGGCCGATGACCGAGGCGCAGCGTGAGCGCCCGAACTTTTGGCGTTTCTGGCGGGCGCTGCCGCCCAAAGGCAGGACTGGCCTGAACCTGAGCGGCCGGTATTCTCGTTCGTTCCTGGATCGCGTTGATGAGCGCATTTCGGACAAGGAATACGTTGCCGAGCTGAACCGAATTCAGGCATTTGAGCGTGCGCTTGCGGACGATGGCACGCTGATACTGAAGTTCTGGATGCACCTTAGCCGTGATGCCCAGGAGGCACGCCTAAAGGCACTGGAAGCCGATCCCGAACAGGCATGGCGCGTGACCGACAAGGACTGGGAGCACTGGGAAAAATATGATCGCTTCATTGAAACCGCCGAGCGCACGATCACAGAGACGAACACGGACTATGCGCCGTGGCATATCGTCGAAGGGGTCGACGAAAATTATCGGATGCTGACGGTTGCGGACATTATTCTGGATGCGCTCGATACGCGTCTGCGCAATGCGAATATCAAGTCTACCCCCGACATCCTTATCGACAAGAGCGCCATCGATGCCGAGGATTCCCTGCCGACGCGACCCGAAGGTCTTGTCACGGTGCTTAGCACCCTCGATATGTCTCCTGCGTTGCAGAAGCCCGACTATCGCCGGCAACTCCGCCAACAACAGGGCCGTATCCATTTATTGCAACGAAAAGCGCTGCAACAAAAACGTTCTTCCATCCTCGTATTCGAAGGACCGGATGCTGGCGGGAAGGGCGGCGTTATCCGCCGCATAATTCCAACGCTGGATGCGCGCAATTATCGGGTCCTTCAATTCGGCGCGCCAACCGACGAGGAACGCGCGCATCATTACCTGTGGCGGTTCTGGCGCCACCTGGCGCGGTCCGGGCGGCTGACAATATTCGACCGAAGCTGGTACGGTCGCGTGCTGGTAGAGCGGGTCGAAGGACTCGCCAGCGACGACGAATGGCGTCGCGCCTATGCTGAGATCAATGACTTCGAAGACCAGCTTGTCGAATACGGCACGATCCTCGTCAAATTCTGGATGCATGTCACGCCGGAGGAGCAGTGGGCGCGTTTCCAGGACCGCAAGAAGACGGCGTACAAGCGCTGGAAGTTGACGTCGGAAGACTGGCGCAACCGGGGCAAATGGTACGCCTACGAAGAGGCGGCTCACGACATGGTCAAATACACGAGCACGCGCATATCACCGTGGGAACTCATTGCCTCCAACGATAAGAATTATGCCCGCATCAAGGTGTTGGAAACGTTCGGAGACCACCTGGAAAAGGCGCTCGAGGAAACGTAGTTCGGGTGCTCGGACCAGGTTCTATTCAGTAGTCGCGACAAGCGCCCAGGTTTCCGAGATCACGTCTTTGCGAAGCTGCAGCATATCGTGTATCGCTTCAAGGTCACGGTCCGGGTTCGCCGATAACATGCTCTCTGCCATCGGGACCGGGCCGAGTTCATTCATGAAATCGACGGTGCTGTAGTTGTAGGGGATCGACGTGCCAGACGGAGAGACCAGGGCATACACACTCCATCCGGCGCGATAGCCGTCGTCGACCAGAGCCTGGTGTCCGGGCTTGAATGTCTTACTTTCCATCCGCTCATAAGTGTCGGGGTCTTCGGCATGCATCATATTGACGACAGCAAAGCGATGTTCCTTGATTTCCGTGCTGTCAATCATCAGCCATAGTTCGGTGGCAACATGCTGACGGGACGCTGATGTCCTCATCATGGCCTTCGTCAGGTTCTTGTCCCGATGAACAGTCGCAAACACATCACCATATGCCGGGTCCGAGTTTAGTTGCTCTTCTCCGCGGTAGCTCGTCACCGTGTAGTAATCGCACTTCGAACGATCGCCATACTCAACCCAGTACAGAGCCCAGCTATTTCTTTTGCCCTGATTGACCAGTTCCTGATGCATTGGCAGCCAGATATCTGTTTCGATACTCGCATAGTCCGGGGTTGTTGACTTCATGCAGTCGACCGCAACATACAGCGCATCATCTTCCGGTTCCTGCGCCGTTGTCATAGCGGGAATCACGACCAAGCCAGTCGCGATCAGGAGTAGCGCATTCAGCGTTAGTGTTGTTTTCATCGATTCCCCCGATGATGTTCAGCGTTGGGCGTGATCGAGCCGAGGCCTCGGCTCGAAACTGTCCGAGTACCTTAGCATGATTGCCAATTGCCTTGTTTGCAGACCGGGCATGAATCAATGCCGGCGCTATGGGCTCCAGAAGATGGAGACAACGAAGTTTCGGCCGGGCTCGTTCAGCCCGGAGCCGTGAATTCGATAGTTCTCATCGAGCACGTTCTCCAGCGCCACGGACAGCGTGAGCGCATCGGACACCTGCCAGCCGCCACGCACGGTCAGCAAAGTGTACCCAGGTGTTCCTCCCGGCGGAATGCGGTCGGTGTCGGCCTGGTCCCTGGTAGAAAGCTCGTCCTGTTCGTCGGCGATACTGACCAGGCCTTCAACCCAGTAGTCGGCAGCAACCGGTTGCCATCGGCCGCCAAGCCAAATTGTCACGGGCATCAGGCGGTCTTTCGGCTCGCGCGCGATTGTGTCGTCGGATGTCGGAAACGTGTCGACGAGACCGTCTATCCAGGTCATGTTGCCGTAAAGGTCCCAGGCATCAGTCAAGTGATATCGCGCCTGCAGTTCGACGCCCTTGACAGCGCCGCTGGCCGAATTGCGCTTGGTGATTTCCTGGTCGCCGTCGATAACCCGACCCGTTGGCGTGCGGATAATAAGGTCGTCGATACTCGTGTAAAACGCTGCTACCTGAGCATCCAGGCGCGGGTGAACGAACTTGAATCCGATCTCGTAGCTGAGGAATTCCTCGGCACGAAGCCCTGCCACCGGCGTTTCGATTTCATTGCTGCGAGCCGTATCAAATCGTGTCAAATCGCTCAGGTTCGGCGCCCTGAAGCCTTGCGACACGCCGGCAAACATCCTGGTACCTTCGGACGCGCCCAAGGCCCGGCTGAAGCGCATGCTTCCAGTAACGTCGCTCCAGCTGTCCTCTATCGAGGTGCGCTCGCCGCTCACAGGATCCTGCACAGCATTTGCATCTGCGCTTGAATGTGTAAAACGTAGGCCGGTGACAAGTTCCGATTTGTCGCCAAGCGAGATCTGATTCTGCACGAACACGCCGGCCGTGAGGTAACTCGCGTCATCAGCGACCGGCCCCTGGATCGCTTTGCTGCGAAAACTTCCGTCGGCGTTAAAGTCGCGGCGAAACGAGTCGACTTCATCGCGATAAAGTTCTGCGCCGGCCGTCCACATGCCTGCTGCAGACGCGATGCTGAGCTGGCCCCAAAGCCCGAGCGTGCCGACGTCGGTGCCCTGCAGGTCCTTTCGCCCGTCATTTCTGATTCGCACGCGCGACTCGTCCTGTTCGTGATACGACAAACTCACTATCAAATCGCCCTCGGGCGAGGTCAGGTTGTCGGCCCGATACTGGAGATACGCCAAAGTCCTCTGCTGATCCAGCGAACGCCGCAATTCGTTGCCCGTAGTCGTGCCGCGCCAGCTCTTCCCGAAGACGGTCTTGTGCACACGCCATGCGTCATCCTGGTTAACGTGCTGCACGGCAGCCACCAGTTCACGACCCTCGGCAAGCTGGGTTCTGAGCTTCAGATCGGCGTCATATTCTGAATAACCCGTCCTGGGCTGTTTACCGGTTCCGCTTCCAGCCCTGAGGTCGCCGAAGTTTTTCAGCGACAATCCGCTGAAGAACGCCGTCTTCTGACCCGCGTATCCCAGCTCCGGCCTTACGACGAGAGATTGCTCGGCCGATGCGCCGCGTAATATGAATCGGTTGAACAAGCCGGTTGTCGGATCATTGTCGGCCAGGCTCCGGCTGATGGCATTGACCGTTCCGCCGATGGCGTCACTTCCATACAGCACTGATGCCGGTCCCTTGACCAGTTCGAGACGAGACACGCTGAACGGATCGACTGTATTCCAGTACTGGTTGGGGCCTTCGCGAAAAGTGGAATTGTTGAGCCGAATTCCGTCAATCAGGAACAAGGTCCGCAGCCCCGTAAAACCCCGTATGTAGGGCGACCCTTGCCCGTGACCTGTCTTCTGCACCATGACAGCCGACGTCTCTCGCAGCGCTTCGGGAATCGTGCGCACTTGTGCACGCTCCTGGAGCTGGACCAGGTCCTGCGAACTTACGGAGTGGGGTACGCGGAATGCACTCTCGGCACGACGAGAAGCCGTAACGAGGATTTCCTCGAGGTCGTAAGATCCGACCGATTTGGCTTCGGGGTCCCCGGCATGCGCATCGCTGTAACTGGTCAAGGCCAGCACCAGTGTGATTAACGCTCGCAATGCGACGACGCTTCTTCGGCGAAGGGCTTCGTCGATTACCACGGTTACAGCCCGTCAGTCGGCTCAGAACAGGTAGCGCAGGCCCACGCGTACGCGTGCACCGGGTGATGGAAAACCGACCGCCTGTTCGTAATTCTCGTCGAGCAAATTATCGACCGAGACCAACAGATTCAAGCTTTCCGATTGACGATACGTTGCTGTAACGTCGACGCGATTATAGCTGTCGAGGGTGACGGTGCCTGTCGGAATCGAGCTATCCAGTGTGTCTCCAATCGATAACCATGAAGCCGCAATCAACCAGCTGTCAGAAGGTGTCCACTGAAGCGCGATACCGCCTCGCCAGTCAGGCCGTTGCTTGAGGGGCGCGTCACTGTTGCGTAACTCCAGGTCCAAATGCGTCGCGTGTGCCTGCAATTGCAGCGTCTCATCTATCCGGTAGTTGAGCTGCAATTCGACGCCGTCGACCTCGAGGCGATCCAGGTTCACCATCTGAAAAATCGTCGAATCGAAATCGATCAGATCATCGAATTCATTGTGGAACACGGTCAGTGTCGCACCAAGGCGACCATCCGCCGACCAGTGTGTAATGCCCAGATCCATACTCGTGCTCGTCTCCGGACGTAAGTCCGGGTTGCCCACGAGTGGGCTGGCAAGTGAGAAGAAGCCGGGTAGCGCGAAGCCTTGTCCCCAGTTCGCGCGGATACTGGTCCGACCGGATTTGAGGTCGTAAATGAACCCCAGTTTCGACGTCGTCTCGGACGATTCTTTGTTCGGGTCGTCCCTGCGAATGCTGGCAAGAAACGTTGGTCCCGGGTCCGTCTTGTAATGCAGTTCGCCAAATGCGCCGGTTACCTGGCGATCGAATTCAAAGCCTGCGGGCACGATGAATCCCGGGGCGAATTCGACGAAACCGTCGGACGTGCCATCCTCGTCGTAATAGTCGATGCCGAATGTTGCAGCCAGCTTATCGCTGAAATCAACGACGGCATTGACCGCAAGATCGGTTCTCTTGAGGTTTGAGTCTGCGCCGTTCGGTGGCACGGGATCGCGGACGCCTGGCGCGACACCGGGAGAGAAATAACTGGAATCGTGATCGTACGTGGTTGCGAGAACATTGATTTTCCAGTTATCTCCAAACGCGACGCTGCCGTTCAGGCCAAACTTGGTATCTTCGGCAGAACGGGTATCCACGTCTCGCAGCACTGCAAGCTCTGATCCACCACTGTCTTCCGGAAACGCCGTGCCTTCGCTGTCCGAATAATTACCGAAGATGCGCATGTCCCAGCGATCGCCCTCAGCAAAAGAGAGGCGGGCGGAAACCGAATTTCCGCTGAATGTCGTATCGGTAACCGGCTCGCCATCGTCTTTGGTTGCAACACGCAGCGCAAAACCGCCGCCGCCAGCGAACGGACCCGAAACGTCGAAGGCGCCGCGGTAATAGTCGTCGACGCCGCCCTCGGCAAAGAACGAACCGCCCAGCTCGTCATAGCGGCTTTTCGTAATGATGTTGATTACGCCGGCAAGCGAGTCGGAACCGTAGACGGCAGAATGCGGTCCACGAACGATTTCAATCCGTTCAATATCGCTCAGGTTAACGGTGGAGAAGTCGAAAGCCGAGCCACGCGTATCAATCGGATCATTGACCCTGACACCGTCGATCAGAACCAAAGTCAGGTTTTGATCACCGCCGCGGACGAAGACACGTGCGACGCCCCCCTGACCGGATGGTTGGACCACGTGAACGCCAGGCAGATTTTGCAACAAGTCCGTTACGCTAACGGCATTCTGTGCCTCGATCTTGGCGAGATCGATCACTGTGATCGAACTTGGGATTTCGGACAGATCATTCGACGCCCTGGTGCCGGTTACGACGATTGTGTCCACCTGATCACTCGAACCATTTGCGCCGGCTTGCAGGGAGAAGCCCAGCATGAGGCACGGCAGGAGCCAGAGTGTTCGTCGAACAGCGTGGGAGGCGAGCGTGTTTTGGCTGGTTGCTGAGGTCATCGCGTCATTCACTCCGCAACATCGACTGGGCCAAAAGCCGCCGATCGATGCTGGCTTGGTTGTTGTTATTCGCGCCGGTAACGCCGGCTCGCATCGTCTCGTTCTGTTAGTACGCTGCAAGTCCTGTGCCACTGACGCTAAGTCGTTGATTGTGCGTTCCTGAAGCCGTGGAATGGCGCGCGAACTGCCGCAGCAGGAACCGCGGAGTGCTCAAAAATCCGACAGCTGCCGGTCAGTCCTTGCGATCGTCCTGGCTGGCCGCACTCTTTTCCGTGATCACCGAGACAGTGACCGTCACCGGAGCCCCCTCGGGTGGCAGCAGCGCCGCATTGCCTGTCATGAGCCCATAGGAACCGGCTCTTGCGCCTTTTCGATGCTCGATAACCGCAAGCGGATCGTGCACGAATCCGATCAATGTGCCCGAGGCTTCTGCCAGCAGGCTGCCGTCTGTAGACGAAGGCATCGACCCGATATAGACCCACGCGTGGTCGTCGAAGGGCGTATCCCCGGCCATCAATGCGCTGGCTGCTTTCACAGTCTTCGCTTCGTCGTCTGCATCCCAGCTCAATGTGATGTCCAACGCCTGACCCTCTGGCTCACGCTCATCGTATTGGAAGCGCGGCTTTACGCTATTCCGGTCATCGAGGCCGACGAGAATGCACGCCAACTGAAACTCGACCGCCAGGACATCGAGTTCGAGCAGGCTTTCGTACCCCTTGCCACCATTCCTCTTGACCGCCAGGTACTCGAGCGGCTGCTTCAGATGCAGGATCTTGCCTGGTACCGTGAAACTCCGCCCGGCTTTGTCCACGGTTATCGTACCGATTCGATAACGCTCGTCGCCAAGATCCTCGATCGGCGGCCCTGGCTTGGACGGCGTTTCGGCCACCGAAGGCGTTTCGGCTTCCGAAGGCGTTTTGCTCTCCGAAGGTGTCTCGGCCTGGGCGAGGCCGTGCACGGACATGCCGGCCAGGACGAGCAACGCCGCTGCGACTGGGATACGCTCTGTCAGCCCATTCATGTCTTGATCCCTGTCACGACCCGATGCGGCATGGGAGGCGGGAAGGGCTTGCGCTCGATGCCGCCGAAGCCGGCGTCCTGCATCCACGCGGCAACGTCCGCGTCGGCGTGCACGCAGCCATGTTGTGCGGTCAGCATCATCGTGATGCCGAACAGTGTCGAGAATTCCGGCGCCGTGCCGCCTTCGTCGACGAAGACATCGTTCACGATCAGAATGCCGCCGGGCTCGAGGCAGCCGTGGGCCTTTGCGATCAGCTGACGGCAAGTCTCCTCCGTTTCGCGGTGGAACATGCCGGACATCAGCACGGCATCGTAGCCCGAGCCGAACTGGCTCGTCTGATAATCGCCGCGAATCATCGTTACGCGATCGGCGGCGCCGGTTTTGGCCAGGATCTCCTCGGCCACCGTTGCGACACCGTCCAGTTCCAGCACCTCCGAGCTCAGACCCTCGAAGCGCCCGGTGAGCAGCGCCGAAAACGTGCCGGGCCCGCCGCCCACATCCAGCATGCGGCGTCTGCCGTTCAGGTCGACGACATCGGGCAGCGTCTGGCCGATAGCCATGGCCCGATCGTGCATGCTGTAAACGAAATGACGGGTCTGCTCCTCGTCCGTCCCGAGATACGTCGTCGGCGCTTTCGCAGGTTGGCCGGTGCGAAGCGCTTTTTCCAGGTCTCCCCAGGTCGCGTAAATGTCATCCATGAAACTGATCGAGTTGCCCATCGTTGCCGGACTGGCTGAGACCAGGAAGATTTCGCTGGCGCGGCTGTTGCGATAGCGATCGCCTTCCTTTTCGCAGAGCCCGAGCCCGACGCACGCGTTCAGGAAGAGCTTCGTCATACGCGGGTCGAGTTGCAGCCGTGTCGCGACCACATCGCCGGCGATCGGGCCTTCGGCCAGCAAATCAAAGAGGCCGATGCGATTCGCGGTTATGAGCGTCTGCGAGCCCCAGTAAGCCGTGCTCAACGCCATGATTCGTGACGGATCCGCCATCCCTGCGCGGTGTTCGGGTTTTGCAGCCATAGTATTTTTTCTCGCTGGAGTTCTTACTGCCGGTCAAGGTCGCACTCGAGCTGCATGTAAGCACAGCGATGACACATAAAGCCATCCCAGACCTCGAGCCCATGCCGCTGCCGAATGTCCTTGTAGTTTAGCGCCAGGTGCTCGAAGAAATTCCGCAGCCGGCTCTGGTAGTCGGAACGGTCCTTGCCGCCCACCGGATAGTACAGTGAGTAGATCGGAATGATGCCGCGCGCACAGAGGTCTTCCACGCCCTGTACGACGAGGTCGGCAGCCTCCTGCCATTCCATCTCGTACTCGGGTTCCAGCTCGATGCCTGCAACCATGGCAGAGTAAACGTGCCCGCGGCCCCAGAGGCCGACGGCGGTCTCGAGCGACTCGATCCAGCGATCGTAGCCTACGTAATTGTTCTTGCCCGGGCAGACCCGGGAGAAGAGCGCTTCGGACCAGACTTCCAGATTGAAGCACACCGCCTGCGTCAGGTTCTCGTCGTGGAACTGCTGCAGAATCTCGTCGGGCAGCGAGCCCGAACCCAGGGTCACCGGGATGTTATTCGGGTTGTTGTCCTGCACGGCTCGCGCCAGTTGCAGGAAGCGTTCGCCTTCCTGGTGCGGGTCCGTCAGCGAACCGCCGACGAGGTAAATATGGCGTATCTCGCTCGCGGCGGTCACCGCATCCATCGCCTCGCGCATGCGCTGCAAGGTGAGTTGCGGAATGCCCACCTGTCCGACAACCTGTCCGAGATGCGCGGTGCGCTTGTCCGGTGCGCCGTAAGAACAGAAGGTGCAACGCATGGCTTTGCCGTCCACCTTTCCCAAAAAATATTCACAGCCCGGCGCGACGTTGACGACCATCATGTCACCGTGAGTGCTCACACCGGCCTGCGCCAGCGGGAAGCCGTCCGAGGTTTCGGCCTGCAGCCAACCGTGCATGGGTTCGAAGCCGATGTCGATCGGGTTCGCCGGGTCGCTATCGTGAACCAGGCGGTAGCCGCCGTCGCGATCGCCCGTCACCGACCAGGGAGAATCGCCGTTGCCAAGAACGCGGATAAGCGTCTCGTTGCTCGTGTTGATCAGATACGGGATGGTGGCTTTGCCGGCGCCGGTCGGGTCGTGCTCGCCCGGCTTGAACCGATACGGGTAATAATTCGGTAACGAATGTTCGGCGGCCGCACCCAGGGCGTCGGTATAGCGAACCCCCTCGAACATTACGTCGGTCTTGAGTGCCGGTGATCCTTCCAGCTTTTGCGTCGACATCGCTTACCTCCTGGGCGACTTATTGTTCATCATCGGGTCGGGAAGCTGGACCCGGATGTTATTATCGTACCTGTTGGATACGCCGAACCGAAAGAGCCGCACTGATGCAGAAGAAACTCTATCGGCATAGCCTGATCATTATAGTCGCTCTACTCGTGCCGATAGTACCTTTTGCCATAATTGGCGAACTGCCCGGCGAACAATGGTTGAGCGCACGTGATGACGGTGCTCTTGTCTTTGCGATTTCAGGCAGCACGATCCTGTTGCTCGATATTGTATTACCTTTGCCGTCGAGCATCGTCGGCACGCTGTTGAGTGCGCGACTCGGATTCTGGGCCGGGTTCGCGGCGACTTGGCTGGGCCTTACGGCCGGGCACTGCCTCGGTTATTTGTTGGCACGACTCGCATTGAAGCGCGTCAATGCGGAATTGTCAGAAGTGCCGACGTTGCTGGTCGTCTTCCTGAGTCGACCGGTGCCCATCCTGGCCGAAGCCATGGCGCTCGCGGCGGGAGCCAGCGCCATCCCGTTCCTGCACTTTTTTGTTGCGTGCGCGGCGGGCAATGTCATCTATGCCGGCGTGCTCGCAGGCAACGGCGCGTCCCTGCTGCCCGACGCGTTGCTCGGACCAGGATTGTTTATCCCCATGCTGCTGCCCGTGATCGCCTGGCTGATCTGGCAGTGGTCGTCGAAACGCAAGTCGACAACGGAAACGTCGACCTAGATTAGGAGAACCATGTCGATGCTCTTCATGCTCATCAACAAAACACGCCGCGATCTCTCTTCAGAAGAGTTTCAAAAACTTGGCGAAATGGCCAAGGCTTTTTACGCGAACATTCCCGACAATGTCACTCTGCACGCAGACTGGGCGGCGCTGGATCAGTCACGCACGTTCGCGTTGATGGAGGCGGACACGCAGGGCGCCATTGAAGAAATCCAGGCACCCTTTCGACCCTACGTGGACATCGAGATCGTTCCGGTGCGAAAGATCAGCGGCTGGGAAGCGACCTGAGGTCAACGCTGAGAGGAGGAACTCGCAAATGGCACGGCGCAGGACTGTCAGAATAATTTACAAAAGCCATAATTTGACATAATTAATTTCTCACAAGCTACTGATCTAGTTAAGAAAACGATTTCCGGCACGCAATATGCTTCTTTATTAAGGAGCATCAATCAAAACAAAGCGGCCACGACGCCTGCGGTGGGCGAGCGTTGTGGAACCGCCATAACTGGAGTCAGGAGAGGGAATATGAAAATCGATTGGCGATACTTCCAACGGGCAATTCTGGGCGCAGTCCTGTTTAGCCTGCCAGTTGTAACGATGGCAGAAACGCTCATGATGCCGGACCGCGAAGGCCTGGTAGGCGAGGATGTAGTCGTCTGGGGCGCGACGGATCAGGTCGGCAACTACACGCTGGATTGCGGCAACGGTACGACTGATATCGCTGCAGTAGGCGACGGTTCGTACATTCCGTTCGTTTGCAACTACGCGTCCGAGGGCACCTTCACGGCGAGCCTGACCGTGGGTGGCGAAAGCGATACCGCCGACGTGGGTGTATTCGACGCGGCGGGACTAAGCGCGTTCGATGAGCGCGGTGTCCGTATCAATATGGCCATTGAGGACGGGCTGCGCTGGCTCTGGGTCAACCAATCCAACCGGGCAGGCAACTTCCCGGCGAGCACCGTGACCGAGTGGCCGGGCAGTTTCTGGGTTAACCCGTTCACGTCCTTCGTTGTTCTCGCCTTCGAGAACCAGGGCTATCGTCTGTCGAACGACAATGTAGCTCCGACAGATATCTACGAGAAGTATGTCGTGCGGCGCGGCATCAACAGAATCCTGACGAACCTCTCGACGATTAATATTGGCCCGCAGGCGGCCGGAGATCCGTGCGTCGGTTTGCCGATCGATGGCGAAGAATGTATCGGCCTTTACGAGAACCGCCACGACGAGTTTCACCAGTCTTACGCGACGGGTGTTGCCACCCTCGCTTTGGCCGGCAGCGGCGCTACGGCACGGACCAACACTGAGGTTGCCGGTTTCACCAACGGCAGGACCTATGGCGAGATCCTGCAGCGCATGTCGAATGCGCTTGTCTTCGGGCAGATCGAGCCCGCAGTAGGCTTCCCCGCCGGGGCCTCCCGTGGCGGCTGGTATTACAACTTCAATAGCAGCTCCAGTGATGGTTCAACCGTAGGCTGGGTCTTGCTGGCCCTGCTCGATGCCGAGGCCGCCGGCGCTACCGTGCCCGCCTTCGCAAAATCGGAACATGCCTTCGCGGTCGACGGAAGCTTGAACGACGACGGCTCATACGACTACCAGGGCAACGGTGACCCTGCCAGCAACAGCAACGTCGGTATCGAGAAAGGCGGTGTCGGGCTGCAGGGCCTGTTCTACTCGGGCGAACTCGTAGGGCCTAGGGTTGCTGCGGTTGAGCAGTACCTGAGCGACCGCTGGAACGGCGGACCGAATACCGCGTTCTCTACAGTCTGGGGCTGTGGTCCTACCGCTTTCGTTGCACCTTTTGACAACAACCACGGTTGCGCCTACTCGATGTACAACGCCTTTAAGGGTCTGAAGCTGATCGGTACCCAGACCCTGCCTGGTGTGGGTCGAGCAGCCGGTCCGGGCACCATTCCGGCGAACGACTGGCACGAGGATTATAAAGACTGGCTCGTCGCGAACCAGACGAATCCCACAACGACCACCGGCGGGAACTGGAGCACGATGCAGTTCTCGAGCATCGACAACACTGATGCGGCGAATGCTGCCATTGCCGAGCTGATCCTGTCGCCGGTGGCGCTTGTTTTCCCGGATCCGGTTCAGTTCGGGGAACTCGGGTTGCAGCATTGCCTTGACGGTGTGCCTTGTACTGATCGGACGCCGACGGCCGTTGGCGAGCCAACCGAAGACACGAACCCGGTTGGCACTGATCACAACGTTGTGGCACGGGCATTGAGTATTAATGACGACCCGATTCCGGGTACGACCATCAATATCGACATCCTGTCGGGCCCCAACGCGCCGGCGAATTTCCAGGGTGTCTCGAATGCCAATGGCGAGGTGCAGATCCAATACACCAGTAATGGCGTTGCGGGAACCGATGAGATACAGGCCAGTATCGGCAATTTGACCTCCAACTTGCTGACGAAGGTCTGGGAGGCCGATGTTGAGCCGCAGGTCTGCGATGTGGACGGTGATGGCGACGTTGATCGAAGCGATACTCGCGCGATCCTGCGGGCACGCAACAATCCTGCCACGGGTCCGGACGATCCGATGGATGCCAATGGTGACGGCTGGATCAACAGTCTTGATGCGAAGCTCTGCACGGCGCAGTGCACGCTGCCGCGATGTGCGAGCCCGGCGCCATAGGGTGACAAACACGAAGCAGTCCTCCCAGACTCGGAGGACTGCTTCGAAACTCGATTAAAAAGAGAATAGGTAAGAGTGAGAGGAGTAATACCGATGAATACAGGATGTAAACAATTAGCCGCACTGCTGCTCGCGATTGTCTTCGTGGGCCCGGTGCAAGCCGAAACGGTCAGCCTTGCGGATTTGCTGGGCGGCCAGACCATCACTGCGGGTGACAAAGAGTTCTCAGGTTGGGAGCTGCTTTTTTACGACGCCTCGGATCCCACTATCGATCCCAATCTGGCCAACGTAATGGTCACGAGTCTGGACGACGGCGACCTGGATCCGGGACCGGGATTGAACTTCAATTTCGGCAGCGAATTCAGCTTCAATGGTGACGACTTCCTTGCGTACGCTGACGTTATGTTCGGCTTCTGGGTAACGCCTCTCGTCGACGACCTGCTGATCAAGGATGTGTCGCTGATCACCCAGGGGTCAATAAGCTCAAACACCGATTCTGACGATGGCTGGCTGGTCGTGGAAGACGTCTATGACGAGCCCCTTGGGGGCGTTGCTCGCCGAACTCTTAGCCGAGTTCAGTTATTTAGGCGCGGATTTGGGCGGTAGTGGTCTCACGAGTGCATTCGATGCGGGGTCGGCAGATTTCGCGGGCCAGGACGGAATCTGGGTCGAGATCAATATTTTCGCCTGGGTCGTAAATATGACCGATAGTGTAAATCTCGGTTCTATGGATCTGCGCTTCTCGCAAGAGGCTGCGGCCGTGCCCGAACCCGGCACGCTGGTTCTGCTGGGACTCGGCCTGATCGGCATGGGAGCGGCTCGACGGCGCCTGCGCTGATCGATTGGTCGGTATTTATCCTGTTAGGTGAGCTCGTCGGCAGGCGCTGACGAGTTCATTTTTTGCATTGGCAATCATGGCTGTACGGATGAGAATTTTGATCGGAATGGTGGCGTTGCTGGGTCTGGGCATCGTCAGTGCTGAAGAGGCGCCCTACCGGCTCGCCGGCATCATTACAAGCGATGATGGTAGCGGCCTGGCACTTATCGAGATACCCGGCGGTGAGCAACAGCTGCTTCGGGCCGGCGAAGCAATCGACGATGGTTGGGTCGCAGACATCACGGCGGATACAGTGCGGCTTGCGTTTCCGGAACGGGAGGTCGTGCTGCACCTCGCTGGAACGGGCAATCCGGTGTCGAACCTGCCCACGGTGTACCGGCGTGAGGACTATACGGGCGGAGCATCCCGGGCCGTCGATACGGGCAAGCTCGGCGCAATTTCGCGACTCGCCGGATCCACCGACACGACCGATTCCAATAAGCTTGCCATGAAGGTCCTGACTTATCTCGGCCTGCCCGCCGAGGCACGCATCATGGCGGTCAACGACCAGAAGGTTGAATCGTCGGCTGAGGCCGTGCAGCAGATGGCGGCGAACATTGACGCGAAGGGGGCGTCAGGTTTCCAGTTCGTGGTGTCGATCGCCGATGTATCAGGGAACAAGCGTGTCTACATCATGGCCGACGATGCCGGGCAAGTTACTGATCAGACGATCCCGGCAAACTAGCCCGCAGTTCCCAACGCTTTTTTTCAACTGGCACCGTAGCGAGCGAGCAGCGGCTGGGGTCGCGCGCCTTGCGCTAAGCCTCCTCGGGCTTGCCGAAGCCTGCGTCAATTAACGCCGTGAGAATTCCGTCCCTGGGGCCGACCCCGGCTCCTGGGAGCAAGAATACCGTCGGATTAGTTTACAGGGTTGGTTGCTTGATCGGATCCGCGAAACCCTATGTTGATGAAAATTAAAGATAATCTTATGGCGGCACGGAATTTGCTTATATACCTACACGAATAACAAAGAAATGCGGCCACGACACCTGCGGTGGGCAGGACTTGTGCATCCGCCATAAACGGAATCGGGAGAGGGGATATGAAAATTTGGTCGAAAGCAATTGAACGAGGAATCCTGGGCCTTGCGCTATGTTTCGTGGGTGTCAGCGCGCAGGCACAGGTGACCAACTTCAGCCAGGATGTGGCGACATCAATCGATTTGGGCGTTGAGAGCCTTGCCACGCGGGGGGCCTACAATAACCCGAGTTCTGCTGGCAACGCTGCCGGCCTGACGGCACTGGCCATCATGGAAAAACGCGCCAGCGCCGATCAAAATGCGCTGAGTCAGGGCTACGGCGGCGCCAGTGCGACTGACCAGGGCCGCATGCGCACTGCCATTGCCTACATTATTGGCGAGGTCGATGCCGCGCCGTTTGAACTTTCTTACCGGGACGGCAGTAGCCTGATGGCGCTGTCACTGTATCTGCGCACGGGTGGCCCCGATCGCGGCGACCACCCGGATCTGCCGGCTGCCTTACCGCATGATCTGATCGGTGCCATCAATACCATTGTGGACCGCTTTGGTACCTACCAGCTTGCCGAGGGCTACTGGTGTTATGGCCTCTCGTTCCAGGGATGCCTTGACTCGTCCACCACCCAGTTCGTCGTGGCGGGGCTGGCTGCCGTGAAGTCGGTTTATTCCGATGCAGCCTGGGCTGATGCTGCGCGACTGGCGGCTGTGGATACCATGCTGGCAGGCGCCAGGCAGGCGTATATCGATGGCGGTGCTGCCGACGCATTGTCCGCCACAGAGCGGGGCCATGGTTACAACCGCGGCAATCAAAACTCGCTGCAGCAGACCTCTTCGGGCACCTGGATCCAGCTGGCCGGCGGCGCGAATGTGAATGACCCGTCGGTGCAGGCGTACCTGGAGTGGATTCGCAACCGGTATGGCTACACCAACGGTAATGGCAATGCCACCGGCGGTTGGGGTGCTTCAAGCTACTACTATATGTGGTCGGCCACCAAGGCACTGGCCTTTATCGAGAATTCCGGCGTCAGTCCTGCTCCGGGCAATCTCGGGCCGGACGATCTCGGCGACTTGCCAGCCGCTGATGCACCGGCGTTTGCCTCGCGCGAGTCGAACCTCGACCCGGCTGCCGTGGCACGGCCTGCGCTGTTCGGTCCCGACGGGGCTGGCTATTATGCCGATCCGAACGAAACACCGCGGACCTACTTCGACTTCGCCTATACGCTACTGAATAACCAGGACGCGGATGGTCAATACACCGTGTTCAGTCAGTGGAACACCTATGCCCGCGACGCCTATGCGATCCTGATTCTGGAACGCTCAGTCGGTGGCGGCTGCATCGATTCCGACGGTGACGGCGAATGCGATGCGGACGATAACTGTCCGGCAAATCCGAATCCGGATCAGGCGGATGCGGATGGCGACGGTGTTGGCGATGTCTGCGACAACTGCGTTGATACGCCGAACCCGGGTCAGGAAGACAGCGATGGTAATGGCATCGGCGACGCCTGTGAGGTCGTGGCGCAGATGTGCGACGTGGACGGTGATGGCGACGTTGATCGAACCGATACTCGCGCGATCCTGCGGGCACGCAACAATCCTGCCACGGGTCCGGACGATCCGATGGATGCCAATGGTGACGGCTGGATCAACAGTCTTGATGCGAAGCTCTGCACGGCGCAGTGCACGCTGCCGCGATGTGCGAGCCCGGCGCCATAGGGTGACAAACACGAAGCAGTCCTCCCAGACTCGGAGGACTGCTTCGAAACTCGATTAAAAAGATAATAAATTAAGAGTGAGAGGAGTAATACCGATGAAAACAGGATGTAAACAATTAGCCGCACTGCTGCTCGCGATTGTCTTCGTGGGCCCGGTGCAAGCCGAAACGGTCAGCCTTGCGGATTTACTGGGCGGCCAGACGATCACTGCGGGTGACAAAGAGTTCTCGGATTGGGAGGTGTGGATTAACGATGCCTATCCGGGCGACTTTGCGGATCCGGGTCCGATAATGGTGTCGAGTTTGGACGACGGTGGCCTCGATCCGGGCCCGGGCTTGTCATATGCCTTCAACAACGCATTAAATCTTACAGGCGTTGTCGATGACTTCGCATACCTTGATTTCGGGTGGAGTTATGTTGTAACGCCTGCTGACGGCTTGCTGATAAAGGACGTCTCAATGGGCCGGAGCGGAAGTTGCGGCGATTGTAGTGATCTCGGCTGGGCGATCATCCAGGACGTTTTTGGCGCAGACGGCGGCCTCCTCGGAACGTTATTCGACATCTGGGAATTTGATGTGAATGGGGATCTCTTCAGCGATGGTCTCTATAACCTGGATTTCGCCGGTCAGGATTCGCTTTACGTAGAAACCAACGTGTTCCTGTTTGCGCTGGAAACTGCAGGAAACATCAACCTCGGCAACCTGACGCAGCGCTTCTCGCAAGAGGTTGCGGCCGTGCCCGAACCCGGCACGCTGGTTCTGCTGGGACTCGGTCTGATCGGTATGGGAGCGGCTCGACGGCGCCTGCGCTGATCGATTGCTCGGTATTTATCCTGTTAGGTGAGCTCGTCGGCAGGCGCTGACGAGCTCATTTTTTTCGTAACGGGCGCGCGGCTTCAGACGTCCCGGTCAACCTTCTCCGCCGCATGTCCTTGACCCTTCCCTTTGCAAAAGAGTGGATACTCGTTTAGCGGTAAGATCAGGCGAGTACCTGGTTCCCGCGTTGCCGCTGTCAGGAGGTCCGGACGATTATCAGGCGACTGAATAGCATCTACCTGCGTCTGCTGTTGCCGCTCGGCGTGACACTGTTGATCGCGATGGTGGTTGCGTGGGCGATTGCGCTGTATTTGTTGACCAGCGCGATCGATCGGCGGCTGGATGCTCAGCTCGAGAATGCGACGTCGATACTCGCCGAAGGCGCCTTCCCGTTCAGCCCGGATCTCATCGGGCGGCTTGACCGGATCATCGAGGCACGCATCGTTCTGCTGGACGAGTCCGGTGCGATTGGGCTCTCGACCGGTGACGACGCAATCAACAACGCACTGAGAAGCGTTGCGGATAAAGTGACGGGATTGCGCGGCGAAGATGTCGCCTTCGTGACGGTCTCGGCAGACAACATTCCCTGGCGCAGCGCCGTGCGGCGCCTGCAACCCACGCGGGACGATCGGTATCACTACGTCGTGGCAGCCGCGTCACTGAGTGCAACCCGACAGGTTGCGCGGGATTCCGCGCTGTTTCTCGCTGTCGCAATGTTCCTGGCCGCTTCGGTGCTGGCGTGGATCGGCAGCTACTTCACCCACAGCATCACTCGTCCGATTACGGATCTCGCGCACATGGCGGATCGTATTGCGGAGGGCGAGCGCGATGTCTCCACGGTTATTGACGAGAGTAACGAGATCGGCGTGCTGGCCAGGGCGCTAAGCGGGATGGCAACGAAGCTCGAGGAGTACGAGACCGAACTCGCGCGACAGAGTCGATTGTCAGGCCTCGGTGACCTGGCCGCGCGCATGGCCCACGAGGTGCGCAATCCATTGACTGCGATCAAAATGCAGCTACAACTCCTCGAGGAGCGACTCGAGGACACCGATGGCGCCAGGGTGCAAAAGGTGCTCGAGGAAATTCGGCGTCTCGAACTCATCGTGGAATCCACGCTCGTGCTCGGTGGCCCGCTGAATCTCAAGCTTCTGCCGGTCGACCCCGCCGCGCTGATTGCCGAGGTCGTGGAATTGCTGCGACCCGCCCTTAGCCATCGGGGTATCGAACTGAATAACGCGCTCGGAGTGCTGCCCACGGCCGCCATGGATTCCGATCGCATGAAACAGGTGCTGCTGAACCTGATCAACAACGCGGCAGACGAATTGCCGCAAGGCGGCGTGATCCGCATCTGCGGCGGAATCACTGGCGGCTTCCTGGAAATCTCTGTCGAGGACTCGGGGCCGGGTATCGACGAACTGCGTGCGGCGGAACAGTCAGCCAAGCCCTTCAGCCTCGGGCTCGGGCTCACGATTAGCCGCGAGATTGTCGACCGGCACGGTGGGGAGTTTCTGATCGGCGAAAGCACGGAACTGGGCGGCGCACGGTTCACGGTGAGACTTCCGGTCTCTATACTTGCCGCATCGCCCACCTGAGCAAGCACCCATGGCCAAAGTACTCGTCGCCGACGACGAACGCGGAATCTGCGACGCCTTCGCGACGTTCCTGAGCGCAGAAGGCCATGAGCCGCTGCTGGCCTCGAGCGGTCCCGAGGCGGTCCGTATCGTGCGTGAGCAGAAACCCGCCGTCGCGTTCCTGGACGTGCGCATGCCGGGTGGCGATGGTATCGATGCGCTGCAGGAGATTCATGCCATCGCGCCCTCGATGCCCGTCATCATCATGACTGCCTACGGCACGCTGGATACTGCGCGACGAGCCATGGATCTCGGCGCCTTCGACTACCTCGGAAAGCCAGTCGAGCTGCGGCAGATGCGTAAGCTTCTGGCAAAAGCCCTGCATCGGCCGAAGACGGTTGCGCCCGCGGCAGCGAGTTTGCCGGCGACCGATCGACCCACGCTGATCGGTCAGAGTGCGGCGATGCAGGATCTGTTCAAACAGATCGCGCTGCTTACGGGAAACGACCTCGCCACTCTGATCATCGGCGAGAGTGGCGTGGGCAAGGAACTCGTAGCCCATGCCATCCACGACAACAGCGCACGCGCGGCCGAACCCTTTGTCGCGGTCAACTGCGCCGCGATACCGGACACGCTTATCGAGGCGGAACTCTTCGGCGCCGAGGCGGGCGCCTTTACGGACGCGAAGAACAAGCGCATTGGCCGCTTCGAGGCAGCCGGCGAAGGCACGCTGTTCCTGGACGAAATATCGGAACTGCCCTTCCACTTGCAGAGCAAGTTGCTGCGCGTGTTACAGGAGCACAACTTCGAGCGCCTCGGCAGCGTTAAGCCACTGCAATTCAGGGCCAGACTGATTGCGGCAAGTAACAAAAATCTGGAAGCCGAGATCGAGTCCGGCAGCTTCCGCGAGGACCTCTATCACCGCCTGAATCTGGCCACGATCACGGTGCCACCGCTGCGCGAGAGACGGAACGATTTCGAGCCGTTGGTGAGTCATTTCCTCGTGCGCGCCAATGAGGAGATCGGCAAACAGGTATCGGCTGTCGAACCTGAAGTCATCGAAAAGCTCAGGGACTACTCGTGGCCCGGTAACGTGCGCGAACTCGAGCACTGTATCAAACGGGCAGTGCTTGCGGCGCGAGGCGCGACGCTCAGCGTGCACGATGTGGACATTCCCTCCGTTAACATTCGCGAGCGTCGCCGCCCGCCCAGTCTGGAACAGACGCTGGGTTCTCACGCCGCCGAGATGGTCAGGAATCCGGAGAAGTACGGCGGCGCCGGCGAGCTTTATCAGTGCCTGGTGGATAACGCGGGCTACGAGATCATCAAGGCCGCGCTGAGCGCCACTGACGGCAACCAGGTCGCGGCGGCGAAGTTGCTTGGAATCAATCGATCGACCCTGCGCAAGAAACTCGCCGAAGCCGAGGGCGATTAGACGTGTCTCGAACGAAGGCCTGCGCGCCCGATGGCGATCGCGGCGAACGCTGCTGCCACGTGCCGAAAAAATACACATTGTGTGTCGAGCAGATGGCCAACTTCGAGGCTCACGGTGACGCCATTGCGATGGCGCTGCCAGAAAGTCTCAATTTTTCAGGAGGTTACGGACGCTCCGTCTTTTGGCACGAATCCTGCTTTTACTAAAGTGGAACCTGTCGAAGATTCCCTCTACCAGATGCCGGGGCACCCCACTATTAGCCCCGGAGTCGACTAAAGCAGGATGCGGTCTCAACCGATCCTGCCGCGACAGAATCCAGGTAATACACCCTCAGCGGGTGCCAGGAAGCGCGCTCAAATGGGCGCGCTTCCTGTTTACTGTCTCAGGCAAACGGCGCCGGCCAGGACCAACAACGCAACAGCCGGCCCCAAAAGCGAGGCGAATCGCGTCCAGACCGAGGAGCAGGGTCATCGAGAAAGGGAGCCTTAATTCGGTGGCAGCGGCGGTAACGATCAAGCTGGCCATGCTGCGACTCGGCCTGGCCGGCATGGCGATACTGATCCCGCGAATGCTCCTGCCCGTTGCCGACGAGCCGGCGCAATCGGCATTGATCGCGATGCTTTACGCCTGCGCCGCGGTGTTTGCACTACTGATATTCCGGCCCTCGCCCGACACGCCGACAATCGGCGTGCTCCGCTGGTGCCTGACCGTGACGATCCTGTTTGTCGTAATTCTGATAGCAGATCCGGTCACGCGGTCACTGCTCGTACTTTTGCCCCGCATCGTCGTTACGTTGATGCTGCTCGCTGCGACCATTGCGATCGCAACACGGCGAGTACCGATGCCCATTGCCATGGCACTCTTCGCTTTGCTCACCCTGTTGCCGGTATGGGCGGCGCCCGCGGTCGAACTCGCCGGCAATCCTGCTGTGTTTACGAATGCGGTCGTCGCGGCGAGCCCGTTGACCGCCTTTGCCGTGGCGCTGGATATCGATTACCTGCGCAGCGGCTGGTTCTATGCGAATAGTGCGCTCGGCTCGATGCGTTATGCTTATCCGGGCTGGCCCACGCTATGCCTGCTATTGTCCCTGCTGCCGGTTTACGCACTTCTGAGGGAGTTCGTGCGACCGCCGGCAGTCTCATTTGTTCGATTCGCGAAAGAGGCTAATCCATGAAAAGAAAAAGTTTGTTCCCGCTGCTCGCGTCGCTGACGCTGGCATTCGTCAATGTGCACGCGTCAGAGATGGATCCCGAGGTACAGGAAAAGGCAAGACGGGCCGTCGACGCCGGGCTGCACTATCTGCGCGTTAACCAGGCGGATGACGGTTCCTGGTCGAACTCCGTAGGCGTCACTGCGCTGGGCCTGCGCGCGTTCCTGCAAAGTCACCGCGGTTATGCGGAGAAAGACGGCGCGTTCATCACTCGCCCCATCGACTTTTTGCTGGCTCACGTTAACGACGACGGTTCCATTGGCGAGACCAACCAGAATCGCAACTACAATACCGCCGTGAGCCTCACCGCACTGGCCGCAACCGGCAACGACAAATATGCGGACGTTATCCGTGGCGGGCAGCAATTCCTCACGCGCCTGCAGATCGACGAAGGCGACGGTTACGAGAATGACCATGCCTATTACGGTGGTATCGGCTACGGCGGTGACGAACGACCTGACTTGTCGAACGCCTACATGGCGCTCGAAGGCCTGCGCTCGAGTTCCGCGGACCCCGAAGACCCCGTGTGGGAAAAGGCACTCCTGTTCGTCAGCCGCTCGCAGAACCGGAGCGAGAGCAACGACCAGGAATGGGCGGCCAATGACGGTGGCTTCACCTACATGCCGGGTTACAGCCCGCACGAGGAGACGGCCTCGTACGGCGGCATGACGGCAGCCGGCCTGCTGAGTCTCTTGTTCGCCGGCGCCGACAACGATGATCCCCGGGTACAGGCGGCCTATGACTGGATTCGTGCGAACTACACGCTGGAGGAGAATCCCGGGGCGACCGATGGTGTGCAGGGTCTCTACTACTATTACAACGTGTTCGCCAAAAGCATGGCGGCCTATGGCGCGACCACGGTCGTTGACACGGATGGTGGCGAACACAACTGGCGTGAGGATATCGCGCGCAAACTCATCAGCCTGCAACAGGACGACGGCTCGTGGGTGAACCCCGAATCGCCGCGCTGGTGGGAAGGCAATCCCCAGCTCGTTACGGCCTGGAGCGTCATCGCGTTGAACGCGGCCCTGAACTGAAACTGCCCGCACAATGCTTACCCCGTTCTCGATCGGTGTTGTGCTCGCCCTGGTGTCGGTCCAGGACGGGCCGCTGATCGAGACCGAACTGGCCTGGGGCGGGCGCGTCTCCGCGACGACCTTCACGGAACTCACGCTGCGAGCTACCGGTAGCGGCGATGCGAGCGTCGTGTTCGAGACGGCGGGGCGCTCGCCGATCGTCACCGCCGAACTGAAGTTGCAGAACGGCGCAGCAGTAACGGCCTCGATACCCGTCGAATCCGGCGGCCCCGGCGACGTCGCGCTACGCTACAGGGTCGATGGCCGGCCCTGGACGAATCTCGATGCGGGCGGTCTGGAACACGGCGCCGGCACCGTCATTCTCGCGGGTGAGGCCGCCACCGCTTACCTCGGTCATATCACCGGTACGACGATCGTCTCTGCGGCCGACCTGCCGAGACTGCCGCTCGCTTATACCCACGTCGCCGCCCTGGCGCTCGGCCGAGACGCTCTCGCCCGACTCGACGAGGCTCAATTGCGCGCTTTGCTCGAGCACATCGGCTCATGCGGTCGCGTACTGCTTATCGATCCGCCAACGCAGGTCGAGCGACTCGTCAACCAGCGCGCTGCCTGTGGCGGACGCTATCTATTGGCGACGGGCGCTGATGTTAATGCCGGGCAGGTTCTGGAGACGCTGATGACCCGCAGCGCTGGTCGGCTTCCTGACGAGCGTGAGCTCGGCTGGCTGTTACGAGACCGCGACGCGGATATCCGGCTGATCACGCTCTATCTGGGCGGATTCCTGCTGCTGTTTGTCACGTTGACCGCGGTGCCGCGCTTGCGCGGCGTCGGGCTTGGATTCTGTCTGCTGGCAACAGCACTCGCAGGTCTGTTGTGGACCGGCGGCAGTCGCCAGTCGTTCGTCGCCTGGGCCGAGGTCTCGGCGATGGAGAGGGTCGCGCGCTACGCCAGCCTGGAACGCTCGACGGCCATCGGTCGCGGTGCGCAGGCGGTGCATCTGCAGAGTCTCGCGCGCTCGCCGATGCATATCACGGGAGATGGTCTGGTGCTGCACTGGAGCGAGACCGTTGGTGACCGTTACCTCGACTGGACTGCATCGCTGCTGCAGGAGATGCAGGTATTCTCGGCGGGAAGTTTTCCGGTGGAATCGAGGTTGCGCGCGGGCACGGATGGCAGCATCGTCACGGTATGCAATCGTGGCGAAGGAGCGACCTCGCCGGCGTACCTGCATTGGCAAGGCGCGAACTACGAAGTGCCTTCACTGGCATCCGGCGCGCGCTGGATTGCGGATGAGTCGACCGCCACCGCCGAGCCGACGCCGCACTTGCGGCTGCTGACGCGACGCTCGTCCGGACACGCCGTGACGCTATTGCAGCCGCTCAAGGTTCCGGCGAACGGAGGTGAGCAACAGGCCTGGCTCATGAGGACCGAATCCGACACGCAAGAGGTATCGCCATGTCGCGGTTGACCCCGATTGGCGGGTTTCTCGCTGCGGCCCTGTTTCTGGCCGCAGGCGCATGGTGGCTCGCCAACATGACGCTGCAGGCCAGCGGCGGTTTTGCCGCGGCCCCGATCGTCAGCGCACAGGCGGCTGTTGCGCTGGTACTCGGCCAATGGCTGCTCATCGCTCTGTTCGCTGGCCAGCCGGGCTCCACAGGCACGCTCTCGACGTCCGCGGCTTCAGGGCTGTCCTACATCGTGCCCGTCTGGCCACTGATTGCGCTGTTGTGGTTATGTAGCGATCTGGCCGTCGTTACGCTCGTAGCGACCCAGGCAATCGCATTCACACTTGCGCTGGCCATGGCATGGATCGGCGCAGGAGTCGAGCGCATGCGCATCGATGCCGAGCTTGGAATCATGTTGCGTTCGGCAATCGGCATCGTGGTGGCGGCAGCAATCTGGACAGGCCGCAGCCAACTGCATGCCTGGGTGACGGCATGAACAACAACGCGGTCACAAGTTTCCTGTATGCCGCGCGACGCCGGCTGTGGCTCGAGGCCGTGCTGCATCAGATGCGGATGGCCGTTTGGGTCAGCAGCGCCGCACTCGTTCTGTTGGCTCTCGTGCACATCGGCTGGAGCCCGGTACCGTTAAGACTCGCCCTGGCAGGCGCGCTGCTCGCCGGCCTGGTTACGCTGGCACCGTCGCTATTCCGGCGTCCACGGCTGGACGATTGCGCACTTCGGGCCGATAGGCATTTCGGCGGGCACTCCCTGATCACGACCGCCCACGAGCTAGGGCAAAAGACTGATGTGCAACCGGCCGTGCAAACCGTGCTGGCACGGGCAACATCGGCCGCCGCCGACTGGCGGCCGCGTCTCGGCACACTTTGGCGAAAGCCGCCGGGCAGCACGCTTGTGCTCGCGGCTGTGCCGGCCTTCTTCGCGGCGTTGCTGCTCGAGCTGCCACCGAAGGGCGACAGCGTCCGGGCAACGATTGACGAGCAGCCGGGAGTCACTGGCAGCCTTGAAACGAAGACAAATCTGTTCGATGTCGCCGGCAACCTGCCCGGGCTCCGCAACGCGATCGCAAGTAGTGCGACCGACAAAACCGAGTCGGTGCAGCCGGAGACCATCACAGGCGACAGCTCTTCGCCGGTCCAGGGAGATGCCCGGACCAACGGTGCGTCGGAGGTGGCTGCGCCGCGGGCGACGGATGCGCCGCCTGGGTTTGCGAGCGCCGCGAAAGAGGGCGGGCAGAGCCCAGGCGACGCCAGGCGCAGCCCGGGCAAAATCGAGCCGCAGCCGGACGAGTCAGGCCCGCTTTTCTCGGGGCGTGTGGACATGGCGATCGACCGCTACGGTGCCACGGCTGCGGGTCGCGCGGACGGCGATTACGAGTTCGCGACCCGGTCACCAGGTGCGCGCGATGCGCGCCCGAATATTACGCCGGCCCCGGCGCCGCCTGTGTCATCAGCGTGGACTACATTGACGGCTGCGGAGGTGGCCTATGCAAGACGATATCTCGACGCGGCGGGCGTTCCCCGTGAGTGACTTTGCCGACACGCTGAGTAGCGTCGGCCGCGACATCGGCGCGCTGCAGGACGCCCTTAACCAGGTGATCGTAGGCCAGGAGGGGCTTATCGACGACATCCTGATCGCGCTCTTCGCCGGCGGCCACGTGTTGCTCGAGGGCCTGCCCGGGCTTGGCAAGACCCACCTCGCGAAAGCCGTATCCGCTGCGCTCGGCGTGCAGCTCGGCCGCGTGCAGTGCACGCCGGACCTGCTACCGGCAGATATCACGGGCAGCGAGATTCTCGTAGGCGAGAGCCGCGACATCGAATTCCGGCGCGGCCCGGTTTTCGCCAACCTGTTGCTGGTCGATGAGATAAACCGTGCGACGCCGCGTACTCAGGCGGCGCTGCTCGAGGCCATGCAGGAGCAACAGGTGACGTACGCCGGCAGGCGTTATCCTTTGCCACAGCCTTTCTGGGTAATCGCGACGCAGAACCCGATTGAACTGGAGGGTACCTTTCCACTGCCCGAAGCACAGCTCGACCGCTTCCTCTTCAAGATCGACGTGTCATACCCGTCGGCCGAGAGCCTGGATCGGCTGCTGGATACCTCGCTCGACTCGGAACCCGCAGATGCGCTGGCGGCACTGGTCACGAAGGAGCGCGCGACTGAGATCCGCGACGTTGCACGCCAGGTCCTCGTTGCCGAACCCGTGAAGAAGGCGGCCATCGCAATGGTCCTCGGCACTCAGCCCGAGTCCGAGTCGGCCGCTCGGGTCGCGCAGGAGCACATACGTTACGGGGCGAGTCCCCGAGCACTGCAGGCGCTGGTTCGGGCCGCGCGTGTCCGGGCTCTGTTCGCGGGCCGGGCGCAGGCGGACTTCGAGGACCTTGAGGCTGTTGCAAGGCCGGTGCTGTCGCACCGCATACTGCTGACGACCCACAGCGAACTGGAGGGCGTAACCGTGCCGTCGGTGGTGCATGAACTGCTGCGCGAATGGCGCAGCCAATACCGGACATAACGGTGGCGAAGCACGTCATCGTCGATGAACTGCGACTGCGGCGCTTCGCGCGCCTGGCAGCGGGACTTCTGCGCGGCACGGCGGCTCAGGGTATCGGCCCCCGTGCCGCCCATAACCGCGCTGGCCCCGGGCTCGAATTTCTCGACCTGCGTCTCTACGCTCCCGGCGATGACCTGCGGCACGTCGACTGGCGACAGAGCTCGCGTCATCGCCAGCCCATGGTCCGTCGGTATCGTGACGAGTCCGCGTCCGACTGGCTCCTCGGCGTCGACGGCAGCGCATCCATGAGCCTGGGCGGTAAATGGCGCCAGGCCGCCGAGTTGGCGAGTGCCCTCGCGTATGCACTCATCTACGCCGGGCACCGGGTGGCGCTCGCCATATTCGCCGAACGGATTCACACTTATTGCCCACGGGGCCGCGGCCAGCGCCAGTTTGGCGCCATCCTGCGGCAGCTCATGGACTATGAACCGCCGGAGCGCGGCGGCGAATCCCTGCCAGGACTCTGCGCCGAGTCGGTAACGAGCGCTGGCAACGTGATCTTGTTCAGCGACTTCCTGCGCGAGGATGCCATGGCAGACGATCTGCGCCGGCTGCGCGCCGGTGTGTCGTCCGCGCGGGCGCTGCAGGTACTCGGCAAGGACGAACTGACGGTGCGTGCCAGTGGGCCGGCACGACTGCTTGACGTCGAGAGTGGTGACGAGCGACGACTTGCGCTGTCGCCTGCAACCCGCGCCGCGGCAGACAATGCGCTGCACGAGCACAACGGGCGGCTCCGCCAGGTCCTTGCCTCACTCGGCATGCCTTTCAGCGCCTGCAGGGTGGGCGACGACTGGGAACGAGTGCTGGTCGCACACCTGCGAGCCTGATCGTGATAGGCCTCGGCGCGCCATGGTGGCTGATCGCGCTCGCTGCGATCCCACTGCTACGTTGGTTGCATCGCTGGCAGGCGCCGCTCAGCACCGCGCCCGTGAGCGCGGCCTTTCTCTGGGATTCGGCGGAATCACTCAGCGCTGGCGGCGAGAACCGGCAGAGGCCGGATCCCGCATGGCGGCGACGCGCGCTGATAGCGGCACTGCTGGCGCTGGCACTGGCCCAACCCTGGTGGCAGCGCGACAGCGGGCTCATCACGGTCTGGATTGACGATTCGCTCAGCATGTCCGCGACTGAGCAGGGTGAGTCGCGGCTCGTCACGGGCCTCGCCGAGCTTCGGCGGGCGTTGCAGGAGTCCGGGGCAGGGCGCGTTACGCTCCGATCACTGTCGGACCCGGCGCGGACGATGCTCGACCGTGATCCGGACGCCTTCGATGCCGGCGAGTGGCTTGCCGCGAGTCAGGGGGAACCCGATCCGCCGGCCGCCGCGCTTTTGAGCCGGGATTCGGCCCATTGGCTCGTGACGGACGGCGCAAACGAGCAGCTGGTCGAATGGGCTGTGAGTGCGCCGCTGCAGCGGATCATCCGGGTCGGTGTCGCCACAGAGAATGTCGCGGTCACGCGGATTGCTGCCCGACGCAATCTCGATTCCGCGGGTAGCTTCGACCTTCTGATCGATGTCTCCAATCAGGGGAGTGATTCGGCAAATCGGGAGTTACAACTCGCGTCGGCGACCGGTGATTTCTACACAAGAATGCTCGCATTGCGCGCCGGGGAAACACGGCATCTGACGGCAACGCATGCCGTCGGCGAAAACGAGCTGACCGCTTCGCTAAGTCCTGCTGACGCTGTGGCTCTGGACGATTCGCTCACGCTTTCGCTTGCCGAAATCGCGCGGATTCCGGTTGCCCTGGACGTTCTTTGCCCGGCGCCACTGGCGCTGGCGATCCGCGCGCATCCGACACTGCTCGTCGTGCCGGCTGGCGAGACTGCGGAACTGCAATTGAATTGCTCGGACCGCGTGCCGCTCGCCCCGGCGGTGCTGCGTTTTCATACCGCGGCTACGGCGCCCGTCGACGTATCGCTCGAATGGTGGCCCGGCGCCGGCCGTTTGCAGGAACTCCAACTAAGGCAGGACTGGATGGCGGCGGCGGCGTGGAATGTCGAACCCGAAGGAGAGTACGAGACACTGCTTGCAGCGAACCAGAGACCGCTGCTGATTCGACGCCCGAGCCGGCCGACCGTCCTTGAGACTGTGCTCGACATGTCGCGGCCCGAGTTCGTGCGTCAACCGGAGTATGCCGCGCTGATCGCCGGACTTATCGATCTGGCGCTCGGCCGAACGCTGCTCGATGCCGTAGCCATCGCAACGATCGATCCAGGGGCGTCCGACATTGTGCCCTCAGAGGTGGTCGCGTCCGAGGGCACACAGCTGCGTCACGGCGCGATCCGGCAGCCGTTGTCTGACTTGCTGCTTGCGCTCGCGGCCCTGGTTCTGCTCGCGGATATGCTGTTGCTGTGGCGCGCGGCTCGCGAGGCACGTCGTGCGTGAACCAAGGATCAATCGACAGATGATGGCCGGCCGCATTCTGCTGTTGCTTGTCGTGATAGGTGGCCTGCTGTTGCCCGGGTATCGAAGCGAGCACGACAGCACCCGCCTGATCGTGCTGATCGATCAGTCCGACGGCATGGTGCCCGAGTCCGTCGCTACGGCGCGAGACCGGCTGGCGGCTGATCTCGAACCGCTCGACGCGGCGCTCGATGTCAGGGCATACGCTTATGGCACTGGAGGATCTGCCGCGAGTACGAAGGAGGCATTGCGGGAAGCACTGTGGCGACTGCAGCCAGCATCCCAAAGTGGCATCGTAGTGATCTCCGACGGGTTTTGGCGCGTGGACATGGCCACGCTGCTGCAAGGAGCGGCGGAGGCTGGCGTATCGGTCTTCTGGCTGCCGGCCCGGTCGGATGATCCGAAGCCGCGGGTCGTGGCCATCGATGCACCGGATCGCGTCCGGCCCGGTCAACGGGTCCAGATATCCGTTGCAACCGATGTGCCTGTGGCGGGCGACTACACGGTTGTGCTCTACGCCAATGGCGATCCGGTCGGCCGCCGGCCTCTGGTGCCGAACGAACCGACAACACTGCCCCTGTCCGTTGCCGCGACCGGCGCCCTGCGTCTCGATGCGGAACTGATCAACTCGGAGACCGGGGAGTCACTGGACCGGCTGCGCGACGGCGCATTGCTGAATGTCATATCCCCGCCACGCCTGCTGGTCGTCGCGAGTGACTATTCGGCAATCGCCGAGAGCCTCGCGGCCGGCGGCTGGTCAGTCACGCGAGTTTCGCCGCGAGCGTTTGCAGGACTTACCGCGCCAATCTCAAGCTACAGCGCCCTGATACTGGACGATGTCGCGACGACAGATATGCCGGCCGCCGCCTGGGTCGCGATTACACAGGCCGTGCGCAGAGATGCGCTGGGCCTGTTGGTGCTGGGAGGACCCAATTCCTTCGGGCTCGGTGCCTACCGGGGGTCGGTTCTCGAGGAGGTGCTGCCCGTCATTTCGGAACCGCCGCAGGACGAGACACCTGCGAGCGTCGTCTTCCTCGTTGACATCTCCGGGAGCATGGCGGGCCAGCCCGGTGGTGCCGATAGCCTGCGTGTTGCGCGGGATGCGGTGCTATACACCGCCGCAGCCCTGCGACCGGTGGATCGCGTCGGGCTGATCGCGTTCGATGTCGAAGCGAGGCAGCTGCTGTCGCCAGCAACGCGGGACGATCACGCTATGGCTCTGCGTCGGGCATGGCCGGAGCAGGCCAGCGGCGGCACCAGCGTGATCCCGGCGTTGGATCTCGCCCAGTCTGCGCTGGCCCGCGAGCCGGCAGAGCAGAAGCTCCTGGTGCTCGTGACCGATGGCATGCTGTCAGCCGGGGACCTGGCCGAACTCGAGGCCCGGCTGCAGGCAAACGAACTCGACTTCATCGCCATGATCCTGTCCGATGGACGAACCCAGGCGCCGCTGTCGCGAATCGCGTTGGGGGACAGCGGCTCGCTGTTGATGATCGACGACGTGTTGCAGCTGCCGGTGTTGATGCGAAAAGAGGTCGAGTCGCTCCGTCCGGCGCTCATGAGCGGCCGCACCACACCGATCGTCTTGTCGGCGCCGCCTTTTGCCGGCCTGCCAGAGGACTGGCCGGCCCTCGACGCCTATCTTGTGACCCGCGCCAGACCCGAGGCAACGGTCATGCTTGCCGCCGGCCGCAGCGAACCGCTGTTCGCTGCCTGGACCGCAGGCGCGGGCCGTGTGGTGGTGCTGACCGGCGGGCTGAATCAGTGGGCCAGCGAATGGCTCATGTGGCCTCAATGGCCGGAGCTGGTGTCAGGCCTGATGAACTTCATTGCTGTAACGGATTCCGACATGCTGCGGTTCGACATCGGTTACGAACAATCGAATCGACTGTCAATACTGGTCGATACCGGGTCAGCGCGGAACATGAGCGATCCGCTGCTCGCGCAGCTGGTGCGATCGACCGGCCCGCCCATGGATATCTCGCTGGCTCCTGTTGCGCCAGGCCGTTACCGCGCATCGGTAAGTGCGGACCAGGCAGGACAGTACACGCTGGTGTGGGAGGACGATGCGGGCAATCATCGCCACAGTTTCATTCTGAAGCCCGGACCGGCAACCCGATCCTGTCGGAGAACCGGACGCGCGCCGCTACATCGCCGCCGACTTGCTTGACGAGTGGGGCGCAGAATCCGCGCGCGAACTCGCACGACCTGCATCCTGGAAAACGGCGTTGATTTTGCTTGCGCTGCTGTTGCTGTTGCTGACCGTCGCAGCTGAGCGGGTGCCCTTGTCGCGCATAAAACTACTCGTGCAAACCGCTTCCACCTGGAAACGCTAGCGCAGACCTCACAGGTATCCGGCGCAGATCAAGGCGCGGCGCTGATCCGCGTATCACCCGACTCGTGCTGCCACGGCGGACGGAATTCAGCCTCAGAGGGACATTAGCGGCTAAAGATTAGCGCCCGGCTACCGATAACCACAGCGGTATTTTGTAAAACGGCGGCAGGTGCCGGGCAATGTTGCGAGCATTCAAAAAAGTTTTCGACAAAAATGTACGGGCAGGAATAGCGCTCGATGGGGCACACGCTGGCCTGGCGCGTGTCCGGCGAATGGATGACGGCAGCCTGAGCCTCGCAGCCCGTGTCCTGGATGTCGCCGATGGCAATGACGCCTGGGCCGATCGGGCCGCGTCGCAGGCCAGCGGCATGGGCCTGGACCGGACGCCGGTATCCACGGTGCTGGCCGCAGACGCGTATCAATTGCAGCTCGTCGAAATGCCGAACGTGCCTCCGGATGAACAGCTTGCTGCGGTGCGCTGGCGAATAAAGGACCTGATCGATTTTTCGCTCGACGATGCGGTTGTCGAGCTGTTCGAAATGCCTGCCCACGCCAATCCGGGCGATTCGCCCGTCGCCTATGCAGTGGTGACAAGACGCAATGAGATACTGCAACAGATCGAACTGATGAAACGGGCCGATCTGCAGCTGGACGTCATTGATATTCCTGAGCTGTGCATTCGCAACATTGCCGTGATGCTGCCACAGGACAAAAATGGCGTTGCCTTCCTGCACTTTTCCGACGACTGTGGTTATCTGACGATCACACGTCAGGGCGTGTTGCACCTGATTCGCCGTATCAAGACCGGCAGGCGGGCGTTGCTCGAGGCCGCAGATGATCAATTCACGCTGCAGGAGCGAGCAGCCGGAATATCGCTCGAAGTGCAGCGTTCGCTGGACTACTACGAGAGTCACTACGATTGTCAGCCCATCAGAGAGGTCATCCTCGGTCCGGGCGCCGGTCTCGACACGTTGCCAGCCGCGTTGACGGAACACCTTGGTCTGACCGTAAGCCGAATCACCCTGGACGACTTGTTTCACCTGGAGAACGAAGTTTCTCCCGAGGAACAAGCCGGCTGCCTGCTGGCTGTCGGCGCTGCTCTGCGGGCGGAACCACAGGCGCAAGCTGCGGGGGCACGATGAATCAGCAGATCAATCTTTATCAAATCCAGTACCGTCCGCAGACGCGCATGTTTCCGGCGGGTTTCATGCTGCAGGCGACTGGCGTACTGCTGTTTGCCATGTTGCTGATATACGGCTTCGCCCAGCAGCGCGTTGACGGCATCGAGGAGGAACTGGAGGTCGTGACGCGACTCGAGTCGGTTGCGCATGAGCGGCTGCAGAATGTTGGACCATTGATTAATGCTGTAACTGGCGAAACAAACTGGGCCGAACAGCTGGACAACAGCTTGCAGATGCTCGCCGAACGGCAGGCGGTCTTGAGTCTGATTCAGGGATCGGCGCTGGGCGACAACAAAGGATTCTCTCGCCACCTGCGGGCACTGGCACGTCAGGACACCGAAGGCATCTGGCTAACCCACATCGCGCTGTCGGCCCTCGGAGACAAGACACGACTTGAAGGCCGCGCCATACGTGCTGAGCTGATCCCGCTGTATGTTCAGGACCTCACCGCTGAGCCACCGTTCGCGAAACAGCGGTTCCATCGCTTCCAGATCGATGATCCGCTCGATGATGACGATACAGCGCTGCGTTTCTCGATGGACAGCGACATCTTGCTCGCCGGAGACCTGGGGAAATAGCGGTGAATTACGTGGACGAAATCCGGACCAGGCTCGACCCACTGTTGTCGAAGATAGACGCGATGTCACCGCGAGAGCGGCTGCTGGTGCTGGCGACTTGCCTGGTCTTGATTGCGACATTGTGGCACATGCTACTGATGCAGCCGCTCGCCAAGCGCGCGAATCAGTCCCGCGCGGAACTGACGGCGCTCGAAGAAAGCATATCGGTTGCAAACCGCAGCCTGGAAGATCAGATTCTGCAGCTTGCCGGCGGCGGCGAGCAGCAGCGGTCGCGTATCGCATCGCTGCGCCAACGAATTGACGAGATCAACGCAACACTGGGCAATCATGCGGCCGAACTGATCGATCCATCTGAAATGGCCCGCGTACTCGAAGGCGTTCTCAAGGAACAATCCCGTCTGAAGCTTGTGCGAATCCGCAATACCACGCCCGAGTTTCTGTCTACCGACGGCGACGATAGCGGCGTGACCTTTTATCGGCATGGCCTCGAAATCGAGGTCGAGGGCAGCTACATCGCATGCCTTGAGTACCTGAATGCCATTGAGTCGCTGCCGTGGCGGCTTTATTGGCAAGTGCTTGAACTCGACGTCATCGAATACCCGCTCAACCGTATCCGCATTGAGGTGAGTACATTGAGTCTGGATGAGGAGTGGATCGGTGCATAAGCGAATCACTGTGCTGGCTACCCTGATGCTGCTGCTAACGAGCATCTCTGGTCTGAGCCTCGCAGATGAATTGTTGCGAGATCCTACGCGTCCGTATGTACCTCACGCACTGGGCATAAGCGATGCGCCGCGCTATGCGGTCAATGCCATCATCGTATCGTCGAAGCGGCGAGTCGCGATCGTCAACGGACGACGCGTCGGTGTCGGCGGGTCGGTTGAGGGTGCGACAGTCATCGCAATTGAGAAAGATCATCTGATCCTGGAAAAGGACGGCGAACGTATAACGGCCGGACTGAACGAGAGGCCGTCGCGCCGATGAAGATCATTGGAGAACACAACTCATGTTTATGAAAACCCTGATTGTGAGCGCCGTGCTCATTGCGCTGAGCGGTTGCGACGCGTCGATGCCAACGCGCGAATCGGCACCGGCCCGCGGAGACGTAACGCGTGGCAGCATCCAGACGGCGCTTGAGGATGCCGCTACGAGTCCGCCGCCCGCACAAGCGGCCGCTGCAGAGACTGCTGAGCCGGCAACACCGATGCCGGTAAGGCCGCTGGAGGAGCGTTTCGACCTAAACAGCGAAGACACGCCTGCCCAGGCGTTCTTCATGGCGCTCGTCGATCAGACACAGAACAACATCGTTGTGCATCCCGAAGTCACCGGCTCCATCTCACTGCAGCTGCAGGACGTGACTGTCGGAGAGGTTCTCGAGCTCGTTAGTGAAGTCTATGGCTATTCCTTTCGCCGCGGTCCCTCAGGCTACGTTGTCTTTCCGGCGACGCTGCAGAGCCGGATATTCCAGATTAACTACCTCAACCTGCAGCGCTCAGGCGTATCGCGTACGCGCGTCAGCTCGGGTCAGGTCAGTGAGGGCAGGCAGGGTGGCCGACAAAGCAACAGGGCCCTCGGCGGCGGGATGGGTAACCAGTCGTTCGACGGCGCCTCACAGGACATGCAGCAGATAAGCGGCTCCGGTATCGAAACCACTTACGAAGCCGATTTCTGGACCGAACTGCAGGACACACTGGAGCAAATAGTCGGCGACGCTGCCGGGCATCAGGTGGTCGTAAACTCTCAGACTGGCGTCATTGTCGTCCGCGCCATGCCTGAAAAGCTTCGCAGCATCAGTGATTACCTGGAAGCGATTCAGGATATTGCGCAACGCCAGGTGGTGCTGGAAGCCAAGATCGTCGAGGTTCAGCTCAGCGACGGTTACCGGTCGGGCATTAACTGGGTCGCCGTTGCACAGAACAGTGGTGGCGATACCTACACCTTCGGACAAAATGCGCCGCCACCGGGTTATACCGGCGACCCGAGCGACCTCGGCGGTGCGCCGATTACCGTGGAGCCTGGTAACACCGTTTCAGGGTTCCTGTCATCGACACTGGGTGGGGCATTCACAATGGCCTTCGATATCGGTGACTTTAATTCCTTCCTGGAACTGTTGTCGCAGCAGGGCGAGACGCGCGTTCTGTCGAGTCCTCGAGTGTCGACACTCAATAACCAGAAAGCCGTAATCAAGGCAGGTACCGACGAGTTTTTCGTTACGGACGTATCCAGCAATACAGTCACGGGCACTTCGTCGACCACCTCCAGGGATGTCGAGTTGACGCCGTTCTTCTCCGGCATCGCTCTGGACGTAACGCCGCAGATCAGTGCGGATGGCGAAGTGACGCTGCATATACATCCGACGGTCAGCGAGGTTACCGATCAGCAGAAAATCCTGACGGTGTCGGGCGAGACGGACACGCTGCCGCTCGCATTCAGCGAGATCCGCGAGTCCGACAGCATCGTCAAAGCCCGCAGCGGGCAGATCATCGTGATCGGCGGTCTGATGCGCAATTCAATGACCGACGAGAATTTCGGCGTACCTGGCCTGAGCAAGATCCCGGGTGTCGGCAGGCTTTTCAGGAGCAAGCGTTCGGTGGAAAGAAAGACCGAGCTCGTGATCCTGCTCAAACCCATCGTTATCGATAGCGATAACACGTGGACGAAGATGGCGGGCGACTCGTTAGAACGAATCAATGGCGGTTCCGGAACCTAGTGGCACGAGCAGAACATGAGTAAACCCAGCGCTGTTGTATCAAAAATGTCCCGCCGCAAGAAGTTACGGCTCGGAGAACTGTTGCTGGAAGCCGGCGCAATTACGCAGGACCAGCTCGAGCAGGCGCTGACGCTGCAAAAGCAGAGCGGGCACAAGCTCGGTCGGGCGCTTACCGAAGTCGGCGCGATCGAAGAGAGCGAGCTTTACAAGTTTCTGGCCAAGCGCCTGGACATCGACTATCTGGATCTGAGCAGCATCAGGCTGCAGACCGAGACGGTCATGCTGTTGCCGGAAGTTCAGGCGCGCCGATTGCGCGCGCTCGTGCTCAACCAGGAACGAGAGGGTTTGCTGGTTGGCATGGCAGATCCCACCGATATTTTTGCGCATGACGAGCTGAGCCGATTGCTCGGCACAACCGTGAAAATCGCGCTGGTCAACGAATCAGAACTGCTGCGCACGATCGACATCATGTACCGGCGCACGGATGAAATTAATGCTCTTGCGGCAGAGGTAAAAGAAGACCTCGGTGAGGCGCGCATTGATATCGACGAGCTGACAGCGGAAGAAGACTCGGCCGAAGCGCCAGTCATCAAGCTGCTGCAGTCGATGTTCCGTGACGCGGTGCAGGTCAGCGCATCGGACATTCACATCGAGCCCGACGAATTCGTGCTGCGGATTCGACAACGTGTCGATGGCGTGCTGCAGGAACATGTCATCGACGGACGCGGTGTTGCGAGTGCGCTCGTGACTCGCCTGAAACTAATGAGCGGGCTCGACATCTCGGAAAAGAGACTGCCCCAGGACGGACGCTTCTCTGTCCGCGTGAATGAGACGACACTGGATATCCGCGTATCCACGTTGCCGGTCCAGTTTGGTGAGTCAATCGTGCTGCGGTTGCTTGATCACTCGGCCAATCTGCTCAGTCTTGAAAAGCTCGGCATGCCGAAGGACGTACTGGAGCGTTTCTATCGCATGATCGAGCGACCGGCCGGCATGGTCCTCGTGACTGGACCAACCGGCAGCGGCAAGACCACGACACTGTATTCGGCACTGAACTACGTCAACAAACCAACGACAAAAATAATCACGGTCGAAGACCCGGTTGAGTACCGGCTCGAGCGTGTCAATCAGGTCCAGGTACATGCGCGTATCGGCCTGGATTTCGGCCGCGTGCTGCGCACAGCGCTGCGTCAGGACCCGGACATTATTCTGGTTGGCGAGATGCGTGACCGCGAGACCGTCGACATCGGTCTGCGCGCCGCGATGACAGGACACCTGGTCTTCTCGACGCTGCACACGGTCAATGCGATGGCTACCGCGAGCCGCTTGCTGGACATGGGTGCGCCAGGCTACCTGATCGGTGCTGCACTACAGGGTATCGTCGCGCAAAGACTGGTGCGACGCGTTTGTGAGAGTTGCGCCGAACCGATCGAGCTCTCGCCCGGGCAAAGCGCCTGGCTGAAGGCACAGGTCGGAGCCAAGCGTTCGGCCAAGCTCGAATTTCAACGCGGACGCGGCTGCAATTACTGCCAGCTCACCGGCTACCGCGGGCGCATTGGCGTTTACGAAATGCTGGAGATGGACAGCGGACTCACCGACGCCCTACGCCGTGAAGACCTTGGCGAATTCGTATCGCTGGCAGGCAAGAAACGCAGTTACGTACCACTCGTCAACTGCGCGCTGGACTATGCGGTTGAGGGCGTAACGTCTCTCGAGGAAGTGATTCGCGTTGCTGGCGGTCTCGACGGCGACGACGAGTCTGTCGTTGATGAAGCCGCAGCGGCGGCAGGTGCGCAAACTGATGGCTGAATTCGCCTACAAGGGACGATCTGCCAACGGCGCGCTGATAACGGGCAAGCTGTATGGCAACTCTGCCGATGCGGTCGCCGTACGGCTCGTCAGCATTGGCGTCACGCCGGTCGAGATTCGCGACCTGACCACCACGGGTAGCCTGACCATGTCGGACCTGGTCACGCGCTTCAGTGGCGGTCACCCGACGACCAAGGACCTGGTGCTGTTCTGTCGCCAAATGTACACGATTACCCGCACCGGACTGCCGCTGCTGCGGGGGCTGACGGGGCTGATGCAGACAACCCACAATCAGGTCCTGAAATCCGCGCTGGTCGAGGTCATCGCCAGCCTCGAATCAGGACGCGAACTCTCGAAATCATTGCGGTCCCATCCGACGATCTTCTCACCCCTGTTTGTGAATCTGATCGAGATCGGTGAAGCCACCGGCACGCTCGATGTCGCATTTCAACGGCTGTACGAATACCTGAGCATGGACCAGGAGGTGCGCGACCGCGTCAAGTCGGCGATACGTTACCCGGTAATCGTGCTGATCGCGATTGCGATCGCACTTGCCATTATCACGGTTTTCGTGATCCCGAATTTCGCACCGATATTTCGCACCCTGGGCGACGATATCCCACTGCCGACCCGAATCATCATGGGCGTTTCGAATTTCGCCGTTAACTACTGGATGGTTGTGCTTGGCGCCGGCGCCATTATCGTCGTGGCCGCTATGGCGTACGTTAAGTCCGAGGCCGGTCGAATGCGCTGGGACAGGTGGAAACTCAGTATTCCCGTAACCGGAATAATCATGCGTAACGCTGCGCTGTCAAGGATAACGCGTTCACTGGCTGTGTCGCTGAGTGCCGGGCTGCCAATCAACGAAACCCTGCGCACGGTGTCGGCGTCGATCGGCAATAACTGGCTCGGCCAAAAGATGTCGCTGCTTAGCACGGGCATAGAACGTGGCGAGTCGTTGTCGAGCACGGGGGCCAAAAGCGGTTTATTCACACCGCTGATACTACAGATGATCGCGCTGGGCGAGGAAACCGGCGCGTTGCCTGAACTCCTGGAAGAATCGTCAGACTTTTACAAACGTGAAGTGGACTACGATCTCGACAATCTCAGCGCGGCGATCGAGCCGATACTGATCGTCTCGGTCGGCGCCGTGGTGCTCGTGCTTGCGCTCGGCGTGTTCCTGCCGATGTGGGACATGGTCTCGCACGCGAGGGCAGGTGGATGATGGGTGAGGGCACCTTATTCGTTCGCGATGCCAGGCTGGTTGTGACACGCCCCTTTGAACCGGGTTTTTCATTGCTCGAACTCGTGGTCGTGATTGTGATCATCAGCATTCTCGCCGCCGTCGCGCTCAATCGCATGCTGCCGTACATCGACGAGGCGGAGCGGGTCGGTGTGCTGACCCTGGAAAGCCAGATCAAGAGCACGCTGATGACGTCGGCGGCAAAGCGCATCGCGGGCGGCAAGGCGGCCAGCATCTCCGAACTCGATGGCAGTAATCCGATGCAGCTGATGCTCGAGACGCCGCAGAACTATGTCGGTGAGCTGCGCGGATATGACGAGAGTACTGTCCCTCGCCGCAATTGGTATTTCGATCTGAATACACGACGGCTTGTGTACCGCATAGGACGGCGATTTGGCTGGTCCGATGACGACGAGTCCATGGATAACCCCGAGTTCGAGGTTCGCGTTGCCTTCGATGATCGCAATGGCAACGGGCGCTTCGAGCCGGGTACAGACGAGCTGTACGGCATACGCCTGCAACGCGAAGCAGGTGCCGAATGGCTCGTCGGAAGGAATTCCGCGGGGCGATGACCGTGTCCATGCATCAGCTGGTGGAGGCGGGTTTACATAACTGTGAAGGGGGTCACAGACCCCCACCTCGACCGTGCGGAAAATCCACGGGGGATGCGTAAAGCACCGCCTGTGATGCGTAACTGATGGTTATTGATGGAGTTTTGATAGTGCTTGATTTTAGTCGCCCAAATGAAACGGCGAAATTATTTTGGAGGTTTTGAAATGAACAAGGCAATGAAAGGTTTTACGCTCATCGAGTTGGTGGTCGTTATTACGATCCTGGGAATTCTGGCGGCATTCGCCATTCCGCGCTTCGCCAACCTCGAAGTCGAGGCACGCATCGCCGCGGTGCAAGGTCTGGCCGGTAGTGTTCGTAGTGGCGCCACGCTGGCACACAGCTTGTCCCTGGCTCAGGGCCTCGCACCGGCCGACCCGGTCTCGATGGAAGGCACGCCGGTCGCCATGGCGAACCGTTATCCCACAGCTGCAGCAATTGAAGCGACCCTGGTTGACAGGACCGGCTTTGACTTCGCCGGAGGTGTGTTCGAGAAACAGGGCGCCACGGATCCAGCTGCGTGCAGTGTCACTTATGTGGCCGCACCCGCCGGCGGATCGCCAGCAATCAGCGTTGATGTCAGCGATTGCTAAATGCTCAGGTCATTTCGTAGCCTCCCCGAAAAAAGCGCCCTTCGGGGCGCCTTTTTCTCTGGTGCTCGTATTGATCAAAGGACGATTGACATGAAGACAACAGCTCGCAGCGAACAACGCGGATTTACGCTGATCGAACTGGTGGTCGTGATCACGATCCTCGGTATTCTCGCGGCTTTCGCAATCCCGCGTTTTGCGTCGCTCGAGACCGAAGCGCGGATCGCCGCTATTCAGGGCCTGGCTGGCAGCGTACGCAGCTCTGCCGCGCTCGCGCACAGCCTATCGCTGACGCAAAACAACCCGCCCACGGTCAACGTGGAAGGCAACGTCATCAACATGAGCAACGGTTATCCTGTTGCCCCGGATATCGATGATACGCTCGCCGATTTCACGGGTTATGCGTTTGCCGAGGCAGGCGGCACGGGCACCTTCACGCGGCCCGGATCGCCAACTCCGGCGAATTGCAGTGTCGCCTATACAGAAGCTGTTGTCGGATTTTCGCCGGCAATCGTGGTAGATGTATCGGGGTGCTGAATGCCGTGCTGTTTTCGAACGCACACAACCCGGGCCAGTAACCGGCATCGGCGATCCCATGATTATGGTCCCGACGCAATCGCTGGTTTCACCGTGGTCGAACTCGTCCTTGTCATCGTCATCGTCGGTGTACTGGGCGCGATAGCGGGACCCCGCTTTTTTAACAATGCCACTTTCGACGAGCGCGCCTATTATGACGAGCTCGTTACCTCCCTGCGCTATGCACAGAAAGTTGCCGTTGCGAGCGGCTGCCGTGTCCGCGTGGATATCACGGCAACAACTTACTCACTGACGCAACAATTGCCCCAGGCCGGACACTGCGATCCGACTTGACGCAAGCTTCCCGGTGCCCGTGCGTCTGCCGGCAGGCGAGGCCATGAGCGGCGCGGCGCCTGGCGCAGTTAGCGTTGCCCCTGCCATAACACTGATATATGAGCCGCTCGGCAGCACAAATCTCGCGGCCAATCAGCTCCTGAGCGTCGGCAGCCGTGCGCTCACGATCCAGGCCGACAGCGGGCTCGTGGTGACGCAATGACTTCGGCATCCCGATCACAGCGCGGCGTAACGCTTATCGAACTCGTCGTATCGATCGTGATCGTTGCAGTTGCCGCGAGCGCCGTGCTCGGCGTGCTGTCGATGACGACCGCATACAGCGCCGATCCGATGATCCGTCACCAGGCGGCCGCCATCGCCGAGTCCTACCTCGAGGAGATACTGCTCAAACCGCTGAGCGATCCCGATGGCGTCGACGGCGAGGCGGCGCGCGCCGACTTCGACGACCTCGATGACTACGACGGCTTGTCGGACGCAGGCGCCCGTGATCAGTTCGGTTCACCAATGGCCGGCCTTGGCGATTACAACGTCGCCGTGACCGTGGCGCCGTCGTCTGCGCTGCCCGCCGTTCCGCTTGCGGATGCGCTGCGCGTCGATGTCGTCGTCACGCATACGAACGCTGTTAACTTCGCGCTAAGCGGCTACCGCACAAGGTTCTGAGGCGATGCGCAGCGTTCAAAAAGGCTTCACGCTCGTCGAACTGGTCATCACAATTACGTTGACCACGATCGTCGTCTCGTTCATGTCGATGTTCATCTCGGGACCTGTGCGCGCATACAACGATCAGGGCCGCCGCGCCGAGCTCGTCGATCTGGCCGAGAATTCCCTGCGCCGCATCACCAGAGACATACATCGTGCGCTGCCGAACAGCGTTCGCCTGAACGTGTCGGGTAGCACGGTTGCCCTCGAGCTCCTGAACACGGTGGACGGAGCGCGCTACCGGGACCGGCCGCCACCCGGCGACCCGAGCAAGCGCCTGCAGTTTTCGTCGGCCGACGATGCGTTTAACAGCGTTGGCAGTTTCCGCAATATCACGAAGCCGTTTTCGTCAAACGGCCATTATCTTTCCATCTATAACGTCGGCGTACCTGGCGCAAATGCCTATGAGCTCGCCAATGTCATCACGCCGCCCGGCACGCAGATCGATATCGATGCCGACGCGATCCCGGGCGAAGACAACGTGCGTCTTACTCCTGCATTCAAGTTCGCTTTCGCATCGCCTGGCCAGCGCATGTTCCTGGTCGATGGGGCCGTAAGCTATTTGTGTGATACCGCTACCGGCACGCTGATTCGTTATTCGGGCTACGCGATGACGTCCGATCAGACCGCGCGAGACAGCGACGCAGAGCTGCTCGCCGCCGGCGCCGATTCGACGTTGATTACGAACCGCGTCAGCGCCTGCACCATGGGCTACGCACCGGGCACGTCGCAGCGCGCCGGGCTCGTATCGATTGCGCTCGCCGTGTCGGATACGGGCGAAACCGTGTCACTGCTGCACCAGGTCCATGTGGACAACGTTCCCTGAGCAATGCGTATGCAAACAAAAGCACAGAACGGTTTTTCGCTGGTACCCGCGCTGTTCCTGTTAGTGGTGCTCGCCGCGCTCGGCATTGTCGCTGTCCGCCTTTCTGCCGTGCAGCAACAGACGGTCGTGCTGGCCATACAGAGCGCTCGCGCTTATGCAGCGGCGCGTTCCGGCGTGGACTGGTCGGCGTATCAGGCACTGGTAAACGGCAGCTGCGCCAGCTCGACGCTGAACCTGACCGAAGCCGGGCTCGACGGTTTCTCGGTGGATACCACCTGCAGCAGCACGACGCACGCCGAAGGGCCGAACACGGTAACTGTTTTTGTGATCGACGCGTTTGCCTGGTCGGGCAATTACGGGGCGCCCGATTACGTATCGCGGCGTATACGGAGCACGGTGACCGATGCGACGTGACGCAACACTGCTGATTCTCGCGTTTCTGTTGCTTGCGGCGAAGAGCGGCGACGCCGCGCAGGTCTGCACGACACAGCAGGTCGGCAACCAGGAGTTTCGCGGCATCTCCGGCGAATCCGATAGCAACGTGATCGCGGTGGGCAAGAAAGGCGCGATCTATCGCTACGATGGCTCGAGCTGGAGTGCGATGACTAACCCCAACAACGCGGATCTGAACGATGTCGAAGTTGTAGACGGGAATACCGCATTTGCTGTCGGTAAGAAGGGCGAGGTGCTGCAGCTGGCCGGCGGCCTGTGGACTTCGATTGGTGGCTTTAGCAATGAGGACCTGTTCGGCGTCTGGGCGGCGTCGGCGACCGAGGCTTATGCGGTTGGCAAGAAGGGTACGTTGTATCGCTATGACGGCAGCGTCTGGACCGACGAGAGTGCGGCTGCCGGTACGAACAACAAAGACCTCGAAGATGCGTGGGGCGACGCAAATTTTTTCTATGCGATCGGCGACGATGGTCGTCTTTACCGCTACGACCGAATAGCCGGCAGCTGGCTACCGCCCGATGCGTCTTGCACCGTTGGGGACAAATTCGAAGATCTTTGGGGCGACAGCAACGGCAATATCTATCTGGCTGCCGGGGACGATGTGTTCGTTTATGACGGCAGTAGTTGCGCAGTCGTTGCAACGGCGAGCGAAGATCTACGCGGCATTTCCGGCTGGACTCAAGACGGCAGCGTGATAGCCGTCGGCAAAAAGGGCACAGTATTCGAATACGACGGCGCCACCTGGACAGAAACGCAGGAGGGTACCGACGAGTTCAACGACGATTGGCTGTCGCCGACCGGCAATGCATTTTACGCCGGCAAGCAGAAGGAGTTGACGGTATGCCAATGCGTCGATTGTCCGATTCTTGGTTTGCCACAGTTCGTTATTACCCACGATAGCTACGGCATTCACTGCCAGGACGAGGTCGTGCAGGTACAGGTGATCGACAGCACGAGTGGCACACCGAAGATCGACTACAACGAACAGGTCACGCTGGATACCCAATCGGGATTTGGCAGCTGGAGCCCCGTTGCCGGCGGTGGTGCGTTCAACGACGCGACACTGAACGATGGACTTGCGACCTACGATTGGCCGCTGGGCGAATCAGCGGCGGCATTCGCGCTCTCCTATCCCGAGGGCCCGGCTGCAATCGATATTGATGTCTACCAGACCAGCGACACCGGCATACGTGATAACGATGCGGAGGGCAACATCGCCTTCTCTCCCAGTGGGTTCACGGTCACAGCTGCTGCGTTGCCGAATCCGCCGCCGGCTGTCATCGTGCCATTTTCTGCACCGCAGGTTGCCGGTACCGATCTCCCGATTCACATCGCGGCCTTCGGCGAGACAGTCAACGACCCGGTGTGCGGGATCATCGAGTCGTATACGGGCCCCAAGAACCTCAAGTTCTGGATGAACTACATCAACCCTGGCGGCGGCACGCTGGCCGCGTCCGTTGACATGGTCGGAATCCCGGCTGCCGAGATGGCGGCAGCAAATCAGCCGGTCGCGTTCACCAACGGTCAGGCAGCTGTAACCGGCAAATACAAAGACGTCGGGAGAATTCAGATCAGCGTCAAGGACGACAGCCTTGCGCATCCTGACTTGCCGAACGGCATTCGCGGCGCGACAGCAGGATTCGTCGTGAGACCCGACCATTTCGAACTGGCCAATATCGAAGATGGCGCCGGCAATCCGAACCCGGCCGCTGCTGACGCGAGCGGTGCCGCGTTCGTTGCGGCTGGCGAAGCGTTCTCGGTGACAGTGGCGGCAGTCGACGCCGAGGGCGATATCACGCCGAATTACGGCCAGGAAAACATCCCTGAGACCGTGTTGCTGACGCCGACGCTCGTGGCCCCGGCCGTGGGCGACAATCCCGCGCTCAGCGCAGCGCCGGGGTTCGGGCCGTTTATCGCCGGGCAGGCGACGGGCGCGACCTTCAGCTGGCCTGAAGTCGGCATCGTCACTCTGACACCGTCGGTCGGCGACGGTGATTATCTCGGCGCGGGAGACGTCACGGGCATAGCGTCGGGCAACGTCGGACGATTCACCGCGCAGCATTTCACGACTGCGCTGAACGTCCCGACGTTCGCAACGAGCTGTGCAGCAGGATCATTCACCTATATCGGCGAGTCATTCACCTATTCAAACGACCCGGTGATCACGGTTACTGCAAGAGCGCTTGCGGGTGAGATAACAGAAAACTACGCGGGCGACTTCTTCAAGATAGACAACGCAAGTCTTCCGGACCCGGTGTATACCGCCGTACCGGCAACGCTTGATACGTCTGGTTTGCCACCGGGTGCCAGCGATCCGGCCGTTGCTTCCCTGGGTGCCGGTGTCGGCACGCTGACGTTTTCGAGCGGCAGCGGCCTGTTGTTTACGCACGGCGCAGAGCAGGTGCCGTTCAACGCAGATATACGCCTGAGCATCGATGTACTCGATACGGACAGCGCCGCGGCAACCGGTAACCCGATCGTGTTTGGCAGCGCCGGCGGCATAATTTTCGATTCGGGCGCAAACATGCGTTACGGTCGCGGTCGACTGCTAAATGGCTACGGTTCCGAACTCGTGAATCTGGCCTTGCCGTTCAGGACCGAGTATTTCGTCGACGCGCCGACCGGTTTCGTGCCCAATATCGACGATAGCTGCACGACGCCAGTAAGCCTGTCACTTGGGGCATTCACCGAGAACCTGGTTGCCGGGGACACGTGCGTACTCGATGTCGGAGCCCCCGGGGACAGTAGCGAAGGCTGCGCCGCAGCCGGACCACTGGCGCTGCGCTATCGCGAACCGCCGTTAGGGGGTGACTTCAATCTGCACCTGCGGGCTCCGGGCGCCACCAACGACGGCAGCACGACGGCAACGGCGGACGTGCCAGACTGGCTGGAATATGACTGGGACGCCTCAACGCCAGCTCTCGAAGATCCGACCGGTACTGCCGTGTTCGGAATTTTTCGCGGCCAGGATCGGCGCATCTATATTCGCGAACTTTATTGACCGGCGACCGGCGCCACGCCGGCGACTCAGCTGCTACACTTCTGGCTGATCATCCGGAGCTGCTTTACAACGTGCGATTCGCCGAGGTCTTTTTACGACTGGGCACCAGCCTCGTCGCCTGGATGATGCTGTATGCCCATTTCCTGTGGCTCGCGGCGCTGTACGCGATGGGTTGCGGACCCGACGGCGACGAAATGCACCGGCTCCTGCTGGGCCTAGCACCTTTCACCTGCAGCTTTGCCTTCTTGCTACGCGTGACGCGGCCATTCGGCGAAATACACGGTATTTTGCGCTGGCTCGGCGCTCCCCTGTTGTTGCTGCTGCCTTTTGCCGTTCGCAGCATCTGGCACGTATTCGAATCAGTCAGTATCGGCTCATCCGCAATTTGTGCCAGCGGTCCGCCGGCGGCGTGGCAACAGCTTTGGGCGCCAGTACAACTCATCACCCTGTTATTTGCATCGTATATGGTTGTAATGGTCTGGCGCAGCGTGGCCCTCGACGCGAGGACTGACGCGAACAGCTAGATCCAAAATACGAGTTGACAGTTGTTTACAATTGTTTGATTGAAATGCCTGCTGTCGGGTGAGAAGATTCGGCGGTTCAAACAACACAATAATTGGGGAATAAATATGTCCATGATGTCAGAATTCAAAGACTTCGCCATGAAGGGTAACGTGGTCGATATGGCTGTCGGCATCGTCATTGGTGGAGCTTTCGGCAAGATCGTATCGTCATTCGTCGCCGACGTGCTGATGCCGCCAATCGGTATTCTGCTTGGCGGGGTCGACTTTTCGGATCTGGCCGTTACGCTCCAGGCAGCCGCAGAAGGCGCAGAAGCGGTAACGATACGGTACGGTGTATTCATACAGACCGTTGTCGATTTCGTGATCATCGCGTTCGCGATTTTCATGGTCGTCAAAGCGATGAACAGCATGAAAAAGAAAGAAGAAGCAGCTCCGGCAGCGCCACCGGCGCCAAGTAAGGAAGAAGTGTTGCTGACGGAAATCCGGGACGCGTTGCGCTCGAATTAGTTTCGCACACATCTCGACGGCAATAAACAAAGGGCCCGGCTGCTAGCAGCCGGGCCCTTTTCTTCAGGTCGATGGCAAATTTAGCCCATCAGATCTAGTCCATCGGAATCTTAATCTTCTGTCCCGGATAGATTTTGTTCGGGTCGGGTATCAGTTCCTTGTTCGCCGCATGGATGCGCGTGTAAAGCGACGCCTTGCCGTAGAACTTCTTGGCAATGCCACCCAGGGTATCGCCGCTGACAATCTCGTAGAACTCGATTTTCTCCTTCTCTTCTTCAACCGGTTCCGGAAACGTCAGGTCGTCGGCGATGATCTTCTGCACACCTTTGACATCGCCAGCGATCAATAGAGCCGTGCTGCGCGTCGCCTCATTCGGGCAGTCGCCACAAATTGTGGCCACGCCATCGTCGAACTTGACGTCCAGGTTCTTGATTCCAGAAAGCTTGACTTCAAGATGTTTCTTTATGTTGTCTGCCGCTTCGTCGTCTGTATCGAACAACTGTCGTCCGACGTCTTTTGCGAAATCTAATAGGCCCATGACTGCTCCTTTTTCTCTAGGTCTGGTCGTCGATTGAGGCGCCCGGTGCCGATTTGGCAACACTCTTCATGCCGCTGTCACACCCGGACTCGGAGGAGTAGCTCTCACTCGTGCCGATGACCTGGCCGTTGCTCGACTTCAGGTTGAAGCGGAACTTGCCGCTGCTCGTCGTCTTCTTTTCGAAACAATCAGGGTTTGAGCAGTTTTTCTGAACCGACGCAATTCCATTCTTGCAAGAGGATTTGGATTTGTAACCCTCACTCGCGAGAATCGTTTCACCGTTGCCGGCTTTCAGTCGAAACCGAAACTCGCCCGCCTTGTCTTTGTAACACTCGAATTTTCCAGCCATCAGTTGTTCCTCATATCTACCAGTAATTGATGTATTAATCGTCTAAAAGGAAGGTCACTTTCATCGTAACCCTGTATTCCGAAACGTCGCCGTCTTTGACGACGATTTTCTGTTCCTTCACCCATGCGCCTTCGACGTGGTTGATGGTCTTGCTGAATCTCTTGATTCCCTTGCGAACGGCATCTTCAAAGCTCTTCTCTGACGATGCGGAAACTTCTGTCGTTCTTGCAATGCTCATATTCTTCAATCTCCAGGTGCATTTAAATAGCGGAAAACCGACCCGTGCCCGAGGTCGCGACCGTGGGCAAAAAACAATGGGTGAACAGGGCTTCCGACTCGTTATTGATTGTCGAGCAAATTACACACCGCAACATGAAGAAATGCAATTTACGGCCAAATGCCCGAGCGATCGCAGAGAGATCACGGAAATTGTTGCAAAAAAAACACAAAACGGCCCCCTATCGCCGCTGTTTGTGCTGGTTTCGAGTTTAGCAGGGTATTATAGTAGCGTGACTGCAACAAAAGCCGGTCTCGAGGACGCGAGATAAGCGCCGCACGATCGCGGGTTGCGACCGATTTCCTAGAGGGGGAAAAACGATGAAGAACAATTGGCAACACCTGGGCGTGTTGGGACTGGTTATGGCCGCTGTCAGCGTGCCGGCACAGATTGCGGTTGCGCAGGAGGATGCGGAATCTGAAGACGATCTGATCGAAGTCATTACCACGATCGGTTCTCGAAGCTCCCAGCCACGCTCGGCATCGGACAAACCCGTTGCGGTGGACTCGATCGGCTCCGACACGATGAAGGCGACAGGCCAGACAGAGGTTGGCCGCATGCTGCAGTCGCTCGCGCCGTCCTTCAATTTCTCGAGCTCGAGTATCAGTGACGGAACTGACGCACTGCGTCCCGCCACATTGCGCGGCCTCGGTCCGGATCAGACCCTGGTACTGGTCAACGGCAAGCGCCGTCACCAGGCGTCGCTGATTCATATCAATACGTCGGTCGGCCGCGGCACCGCGGGCACCGATATGAACGCGATTCCTGCCGCATCGATCAAGCGCATCGAAGTACTGCGTGACGGTGCTGCGGCTCAGTACGGTTCTGATGCGATTGCGGGCGTCATCAACATCGTACTCGACGACGATTCAGAGGGCGGGCACTTTGGTGTATCAGTAGGCGAGTATTCCGAAGGCGACGGCCAGACCACAAACGTCGATTTCAGCAAGGGCTTTGAACTCGGCGACGCCGGTTTCCTGCACGCGGCCTTCAACTTCCGCGATCGTGATTTCACGAATCGTGCGGGATTGCACGGCTCATGCCAGTTCCCGGGGTGTGCCGACACCGACATGAATGGAATTGTGGAAGCTGGAGATCCGCGAGAAGTTACGGCACCGCGCGACACGTTCCGTATCGGCGATGCCATATCCGAGCAGTTTGCGATGACGTTGAATACCGCGATCGAACTGGGTGACGGCGAACTCTACGGGTTTGTCACGTATTCGAATCGCGACAACGAGTCCGCGGCGTTTTTCCGGCATAACGCCAACACGGGCGGCAACGCGCCGATGGCCGATGGCGATGCCACGATACCGGCGGGCTTTTTGCCCAAGATCAATTCCGAGATCAAGGATCTGTCGTACAACTTCGGTTACAAGGTCGAGTTCAGCAACGACGCGACGCTCGACGTTTCCTACACCGACGGCGGCAATACGATCGATTACGTCACGAGCGATTCGCTGAACTCTTCGTTCGCGAACGCACAGCGTTTTACGACGACTTTGACGCCCGATGAGATTCGCGCATCCGTACCGCGCGAAGCGGCAGCCTATGGGCTCGAACTCAACCTGCGGACCATCAATCTCGATTTTACGCAAACCTTCGACGAGTTCTTCTTCGCGATGGGCGCGGAACTACGCACCGATGAATACAAGATCATCGCCGGTGAGGAATACGCCTACCGTGACTACGACACCGAGAACGGCGTACTCTTTATCCGGTCGGTTGCACTCCTGATGTTGATGGTGGATCGCAGCGCCGGCATCCAGGGGTTCCCTGGCATCGGGCCGCAATCGGCGGTCGATGAGGAGCGCGACGTATTCTCGGTATATCTCGACGGCGAATACTCTTTCTCCGACAACATCCTCGTTAACGGCGCGGTGCGTTACGATGACTATGATGGCTTCGGCGACACGGCCAACTTCAAGCTGGCAGCCAATTTCGGCCTGACCGACAACTTGAGATTGCGTGGTGCAGTCAGCACCGGCTTCCGCGCACCGTCGATGCAGCAGCTCTATTTCAACAACGTCGGCACGCAGTTCGTACCGGACGTCAACGACGTGGATGGAGATGGCGATGTGACCGAACTCATCGCGGTACAGGTTGGCACGTTCCGTAACGACAGTACCCTGGCCCAGGCGATCGGCATTCCGGAATTGAAGGAGGAAGAATCAACCAACTTCAGCGTCGGATTGGCGGCGGACATCACGGACCAGTTCAGCGTGACGATCGACTACTATTCCATCGACATCGATGACCGGATTGTTGTCAGTAATCGTCTTGGCTTCGGCTTGTCCAGCGCCCTCGATGCCGCGCTGATTCAGGCAGGTGCAGGCGCAGGGCAGTTCTTCCTGAACGGCGCGGACACGGAGACCGACGGCTTCGATATCGTCGCCGAGTACTCGGGTATCGAGCTTGCTGGCGGCGATCTTGATTTGACACTGGCGGCCAATTTCACGGAAACCGACGTGGTCAAGGTGTTCACGCCTTCCGGGTCAGGACTCGAGTCTGTCGATGTCGAGGACGTGTTCAACTCGCAGGACATCTCGATCATCGAGGAATGGCAGCCCGAAGACCGTATCAGCTTCAGTGCGTCATACATGCGCGAAGCCTTGTCCGTGAATCTCGCCTTGAACCGTTACGGCGAATACACGGTAACGGACGGCGGCCGCCAGACTTATGGTGCTGAACTCCTGACGGACCTGCATATTGCGTACTCGTTCGAAAACGGCATAACGCTGAACCTGACCGGTAACAACATCTTCGATGTGACGCCGGACAAGAACGAGATTGGTAACTCGCGGACCGGAGTAATCGAAGACGGCCCGGGCGGTCCGATCATCGTCGACAGCGCCGGCGTATTCCAGTTCTCGCGTCGTTCGGCGCCGTTCGGCTTTAACGGTGCGTACTACTCTGCAGGATTCTCCTGGGACTTCTAGTCCAGAGGAGTTTCTTCCGCAGCAGTTGTTGCGAAATCGAAAGGCCACACCCGTCGGGTGTGGCCTTTCTTCATGACAGGTCTGCCCGCGCTGTGGCGCGTTCACCGGTCTATTAGACGATGGCAACGGGGTAGCGATCGCTGTGCAGTGGAAGCTGACATTCCCGGTACTGATCTTTCTTGGGGCTGCTTTGTCCACCGTCGTGCATGCCGACGACGCGGATGGAGATGAGCTCGCCGAAATCAGGGTCACGGCGAGCCGCGTTGCGAACACCGTGCCGGCAGGCACGTACTCGTCAGTCGCAACGCTGCTGCGCTTCGACCCGCTGACTGAACTGCAGTCTCGCGGCTTGCCCGAGGGCCAGGCCGACGTCACGGTGCGCGGCAGCCTGTTCGAGAATACGGGATTCAGGGCCGGTGCAGTCACCGTTATAGACCCTCAAACTGGCCACTACGCCGCGGATCTGCCTATCGATCCGGAGTTCCTGACAGCCCCCGAACTCCTGACGGGCATTGACAACTCGCTGGCCGGCTTCAATTCGAACATCGCAACCGTCTCCTATGCGTTCCGCAAGATCGAGGACGGAGGATCGGCGCTGGTCGGCGCAGGAAGCGACTCGCTGCAGTTCCAATCGTTGCGGCTTGCAAATGCCGCAAGGTCGAAAGCTGGCGCCGAGCTCGGGGCTGCGCTTTCCTTGTCGCGTTCCGAGGGGGATGGCACGGTTGCCAACGGCGATCACGAATTCGAGCGCTACAATCTCCACCTGCAGCGCGGTACGGCCGGCCAGCAGACAGACCTGGTTCTAAGCTACCAGGACAAGTTCTACGGCTGGCCCGGCGCGTACACGGGTTTCGCGACGCTGCCCGAGACCGACCGCACCAAAACGACACTGCTGTTGCTGAACAATCGCACAGAGGTCGACAGCGGCTGGTGGGAAGTGGGTGCATTCTACCGCCGTCTCGAAGACGACTATGACTTTGACCGGACCACCCAGGAGTCGGGAGCGCCGGGGTCCTTCGATCATGAAACACGCGTGATCGGAGCCGGTTTCGATGGTCTGTACCGTCGCGGCGCGGTCGACTGGCGCTTCGCGGGGCAGGTAACCGCCGACGAACTCGTGTTTTCGACCGATCTGACCGAAGGCAACTTCGATTCGCGAAATTACGTTTCGCTGCGCGTGGCGCCCTCGATCGATGTACTGCGTCGCGACAATCAAACAATCACGCTGCAGCTCGGCGCCACGCTCGACAAATCGAACCGCGATGACAGCGCCGTGTCCCCGCTGCTCGGCGCGACTTTGCGCAAGACAACGACAAGCGGCAGTCACTATTTTGCGATCGAGTACGCGGGCAGTTCCCAGGTGCCAGGTTACACGGTCCTGAATTCACGACCGGCCGGTTTGTTCGGCGGCAATCCCGATCTCGGCCGCGAGAAAGCCAGGCAGGTGTCGATCTCGGCGGGCAAGGAATCCGTGGATTGGGACGGGCGGCTCACCGTGTTCTATCGTGAGGACGACGACCTGGTCGACTGGACGTTTGAATCCGGCGCACCGTTTGCCCGTCAGGCGAACCCGGTCGACATAGACGTGTTCGGCGTCGAAGCCTTCCTGCGGCGGCACTGGGCGTCGTTTGATCTGGTTGGCAGTTACACTTATCTCGACAAGGATGCTGACTACGGATCGGCCATCGTCGACGCAAGTTTCTACGCTCTGAATTTCGCAACACATCGGGCAACGCTGGCGGCGCGCTACCGATTTACGGACAGGCTCGAGCTGCGCTGGGACAACGAGTACCGGCAGCAACGAAAGAATCCGCTGCGCGGCAGTTCCGACAAGGCGTTGCGCGTGTCGCTGGCGCTCGCCTGGGAACCGCTTGATGGAGAAGGATTCGGCCTGTCGATTGCGGCAGACAATCTTACGGATGACGACTACGAGCAGTTTCCGGGCACGCCGGCTGTCGGCCGGCAAATAAGCCTGAGCGCTAGGTACCTGTGGTAGCCGCGATCCAGTCAAGCCATTCGCTGCTTACTTCATCCCGATTGATCTCGTTCAGCATTTCGTGCCGGCCCTCGGCATAGATCTTCAATTTGATTCGCTGATGCGAAGTCTGCGCGTAGTGCATGGCGAGCTTTGTCATGCCTTTGTCGCCACCGACCGGATCCGCAGCGCCGCCTGAAATCAGAATCGGCAGATCGGACGGGATTCGCATCAGGGCATTGTCGGATGAGATGTAAAAAAGTCCGCCAAACATGTCGAGCCACAGGCGACAGCTACTCTGCCCGCCGCACAACGGATCGGCCACGTACTTGTCCACTTCAGCTTCATCACGCGACAGCCAGTCGAATTCGGTTCGCGCCGGAGCGAAATCCTTGTTGAAGCTGCCGAAGCCGAGACGATCAAGCAGCGTACTCTTGCCGCGAACGCCCAGCCGCCAGGCTTCGACCCGCGCAACCACGTAGGCAGGCAAAAGCTCCAGGCGCGACGGCCACGCCGAGCCGCTCAGAATCAGACCGGACAGCTGCGCGCCGAAATGCATCGCAAAGGTCTGGGCGATGAAGGAACCCATGCTGTGTCCGAGGAGAACCACTGGAACGCCTGCGAACTGCTCGCGAACGAAACCGTTCACGGTTTCGGTATCGGAATTGACTTTTTGCCAGCCATCGCGATCGGCAAAGTGCCCTGGCTCATCGCCGTGATTACCATGGCCGCGATGGTCGTGAATGCACACGGCGTAGCCGCGCGCCGCGGCCGCTGCGGCAAAGCGGGCGTAGCGGCCGGAATGCTCGGCAAGGCCGTGTACGACCTGGATGACGCAGGCCACGTCGCCCTCTGGCCGCCAGACCTGCACATGAATATTGTAGCCGTCGGCAGCGGCCAGAATCTGCTGATGATGTAACATTACCAGACATCCTATAACGAACACGCCCGTTATTGCAGCCACAGACTATGAGTAGCCACGCCGATGATTGATCTCTACTACTGGCCCACACCGAATGGCCACAAAATTTCGATCATGCTCGAAGAATGTGCGCTCGAGTACAACACGATTCCGGTGAATATCAGCGAAGGCGATCAATTCAGGCCCGAGTTTCTGAGAATCAGCCCTAACAACCGGATGCCCGCGATTATTGATCGGGACACCGGCATCTCGATGTTCGAAGGCGGCGCGATTCTGATCTATCTGGCCGAGAAGAGCGGCAGCTTCCTTCCCGCAGAGGATGAGGCCAGGTTTGAAGTATTGCAGTGGCTGTTCTGGCAGGCCGGCGGCCTGGGGCCGATGGCCGGCCAGTTGAGTCATTTCGTTAACTACAGCAAAGAGCCGGTTCAATACGCTTATGATCGCTATGCCAATGAATACGACCGGCTGCTCGCGGTCATGGATGTGCGGCTGCGTGACCGGGACTTTCTGGCGGGCGATTATTCGATTGCCGATATGGCCGCGTTCCCGTGGGTGCTGCCCTACAAGCGGCTCGGCAACGACCTGGATCGTTTTGCCAATCTGCGGCGCTGGTTTGACGCGTTAAAAGAGCGGCCGGCCGTGCGTCGCGGCGTCGACCTCGGCAAGGACTGGCGGCAAATAGAAACGCGTAGCGACGAGGCACACGCGGTCATGTTTGCCCAGAATTCGGCCACCGTATTCGAAGCCGCTGAAGCGCTGGAGGAGTGAATTGAAATTCTACGACTGCAAGACGGCGCCGAGTCCACGGCGTGTGCGCATATTTGCCGCGGAGAAGGGCATGCAGCTGGAAACGGTGCAGGTGGATCTCGCCAACGGCGAGCAGTTCGGCGCCGCATTTCGTGAAATCAATCCGGATTGCGTGGTACCGGTTCTCGAACTGGATGATGGCAGCCGTATCACCGAAGTTCTCGCGATCTGCCAGTATCTCGAGGAGTTGCAGCCGCAGCCGGCGCTGATTGGCCGCACGCCAGCGGAACGAGCAACGACCATGGGCTGGGCGATCAAGGTCGAGCATTCCGGATTGATGTCGATACGTGATGCATTTCGTAATACTGCGAAAGGGCTGAAAGGACATGCCCTGACCGGCCCGCATAGCTACGAGCAGATCCCGGAGCTCGCAGACCGTGGCCGTAAAGGTGCTGCCGCGTTTCTCGATCGTCTCGATGAGCAGCTCGGGGGCAGTGAATTCGTCGCGGGGGATATGTACTCGATCGCGGATATTACGGCGATGGTCTTCGTCGACTTCGCGGGCTGGACAAAAATTGGACTTCCCGACGATGCGCGGCATTTAAAGCGCTGGCACGCCGCCGTTTCGTCGCGCCCGAGCGCGGCCGCATGACGTGGCAACGAGTGGAAAAATGACGGCAGATAGCGAACCTAAACTGGCTTCGGCGGTACTGATGATTCGCCCGGTGCGATTCGAAAGCAACCCGCTCACAGCCGCATCAAATCGATTCCAGAGCCGGACGGACTTTTCGGCCGAGGAACAACAGCTCGCTGCACAGGCCGAGTTCGATGGCCTTGTCGACACACTGCGTGATAACGGTATCGTTGTCATCGTTGCGGACGACACGGCCGAGCCACACACACCGGATTCAATTTTTCCGAATAACTGGGTCAGCTTCCACGCCGACGGGCGTGTCGTACTGTACCCGATGGAAGCGGAGAACCGGCGCACGGAGCGCCGCCTGGATATCGTCGAAAAACTCGACCTGAAGCTCGGCTACACCGTGCGCGAGGTCGTCGACCTGTCCCATCATGAGCGGGCGGGGCACTACCTCGAAGGCACCGGCAGCATGGTTCTCGACAGGGTTAATCGCGTTGCCTACGCCTGTTTGTCATCGCGAACGCACCTCGACGCGCTGGGTGATTTCGCGCAGCGCATGGGATACGACGTCGTCGCTTTCGACGCTGTCGATCGTGACGGTGTGGCGATCTATCACACGAACGTGCTGATGAACGTTGGCGAGCAGCTCGCAGTGATCTGTGATGAAGCAATCGTGCGCGATGATCAGCGGTCGGCAGTCCTGCAGCGTCTGCGCGACACGGGCCACGAAATCATTTCGCTCACTTACGACCAGCTCGAGTCTTTTGCGGGCAACATGCTCGAGTTGCGCAACAAAGACGGCGAGAGGTTGGTAGCGATGTCGAGGCAAGCGCTCGATTCGCTGACATCGTCGCAGCGATCGGCTGCTCGAGAAGAACGGCAAAGTTGTCGCGGCCGCGATTGACACTATCGAAGCGTCGGCAGGGGGCAGCGTCCGCTGCATGCTGGCCGAAATTCACCTGCCACGAGGCTAGCCGCAGGTCTTTAAATCCCTGATCTCGCCCACATGACCGAAAACGTTCATGGGCTCAAAAAACCAGGAGAAACCCCATGGCCAGAACTGAAGCCCCACGCGGTACGGTGGCTGTTATCGCGATTGTCGTCGTCTCTTCCCTCATTTGGTTTTTCTTCGTCAAGACCGTGCCGCCCGGCCGGGTCGGTGTAGCCACCTTGTTCGGTAGCGTGGTTCCGGAGGGCTATACGCAGGGCATTCATGTCCCGGTCAACCCGCTCTATTCGTGGACGATGTTTGATGCGCGCGAAAAGACGCATCTCGAGACAGCCAACGTGCCGAGCCAGGACTATCTGCAGCCAAAAGGAATCACGGTCACGGCCGTACTGATTCGCGACATCACCTTGCCGCCATTCATTGTCGAGGCGATCGAGCGCAAAAAAGAGCGAGAGCAAGCAGTTGAGAGAGAGCGTGCCGAGCTCGAGCGCGTGCGGACCGAGCTTCAGCAGCAGGTCGCTCGTGCCGAGGCCGGCCGCCAGGCGTCTGAGGAAGAGGCCGCCCGCAAGCGAATCCTCGCGGACGCGCAGGCTTATGAAATCACGCAGATCAACAATGCGATCGCGAAGAATCCCGCGTATATTCAGTTGCAGTCACTGGAGGCGCTCAAGGCGATCTCCAAGGACCCGGCGAGCAAGATGTATTTCATGGATGGATCAAGCCCGAATCCGCTGCCGCTTCTGCACCTGGGAGATACGCAGACACTGCAGCGGTAAACCGGCTCCCGTATTCATAATAAATAAGAAGAACAGATGAGCAAATCGCAAGACAAAATCCTCATGTGTCCACCCGACTACTTCACGGTGGACTACGTGATCAACCCCTGGATGGCCGGCCACGAGGACTCGCTCAGCCTCGAACGTGCTACCGAGCAGTGGCAGCAGCTTCGCGACACGGTTGGCGAGTTTGCGGAAATCGTTACGATCGACCCTGATCCTGCGCTGCCGGACATGGTATTCACGGCCAACGCCGGTGTCGTCTACGGTGACAAAGCGATTGCGAGTCACTTCATGCCCATGGAGCGGCGCCCCGAAGAGCCCATATTCAAAAAATGGTTTCGCAATAACGGGTTCAAGCTTTTCGAGTTCGACGAAAAGATCGGCTTCGAGGGCGCGGGCGACTGCCTGCTCGATCGCCGCGGGCCGTGGTTGTGGACCGGCTACGGATTTCGTACAGAGATCGAAGCACACGCCGAGATTCAGAAGTATTTTGACATCGAGCTCGTTTCGATTCGGCTGACGGATGCGCGCTTTTACCACATTGACACGTGCTTCTGCCCGCTGACGGATGGCTTCCTGATGTATCATCCGCCCGCATTCGACTACGACTCGCGTATCGCGATCGAAAGCCGAATTCCGCCGCACAAGCGCATCATTGTCGACACCTTCGATGCCGGAAATTTTGCCTGCAATGCGATCAATATCGACGACCGTGTGTTCCTGCATCGGGCCTCGGATCCACTCAAGGCGCGATTGATGCTGGCCGGATTCAAGGTGCACGAAGTCGAACTGACCGAGTTCCTCAAAGCGGGAGGCTCAGCAAAGTGTCTGAGCCTGAAGCTCACTGAGCCGGTACGCTAGAAATGACCGCTGCGCTTCGGTACAGCATTCGACCGACGAACCCGGCTGCGCACCTCTTTGAAGTCAGACTAACCGTCGAGAAGCCGGATCCGCATGGTCAGGAGTTCGCCATGCCGGCGTGGATTCCTGGCAGCTACATGATTCGCGACTACGCCAAACATGTCGTGACGATTCGTGCCGAGTCCGACGGTCTTGCGGTCGAACTCAGCAAGCTCGACAAGAGCCGCTGGCAAGCGGCGCCGACGCAGCGGCCTCTCACTGTAACGGCCGAAATTTATGGTTACGATCAGAGTGTGCGGGGCGCGCACGTCGACACAAGTCATGCTTACTTTAATGGGCCGTGCGTATTTCTGAGCGTGGCTGGCCAGGAGCGCGCGCCTTGTGAGCTGGAGATTCTGCCGCCGCCGGCAGGGTATGCAAAGGACTGGCGAGTGGCGACATCGATGCGCCGCAAGGATGCCGAGCTGTACGGCTTTGGAACGTATGAGGCGGACGACTACGCCGAACTGATCGATCATCCGGTCGAGATCGGCCATCTGTTGATCGGCGAGTTCGACGTTAACGATGTACCACACACAATTGCTATTCGCGGACACACGCGGGTCGACATCGCGCGCGTGTGTCACGATCTTCAGCGTATCTGCGCGCAGCAAATGAAGCTGCTGGGCCCGCCCGAAAACCTCGATCGATATCTGTTCCTGCTGCACGCACCGGGCAACGGCTACGGTGGCCTCGAGCATCGCTGGTCATCGAGTCTCGTTTGCGCAAGGGAGAACCTGCCGCTGCGCGGAGACTCTGACATCAGCGACGGTTACCGAACGTTTCTCGGGCTCGTCAGCCATGAGTACTTTCATCTGTGGAATGTGAAACGCATGAAGCCCGCTGCGTTCACGCCTTACGATTTGACCAAGGAAACTCATACGGGGCTCCTGTGGGTGTTCGAAGGAATCACGTCCTACTACGACGATCTTGCGCTCGTGCGTTCGGGCCTGATTTCGCCGCAGAGCTATCTGGAGTTACTCGGCCAGACGATCACGCGCGTGCTGCGCGGCGCTGGCCGTTTGCGGCAGAGCGTCGAGGAATCCAGCTTTGACGCCTGGACGAAGTTCTACAAGCAGGATGCGAACGCGAGCAACGCGATCGTAAGCTATTACACAAAGGGTTCATTGATCGCTCTGGCCCTGGATCTGAAACTGAGATTGGAGACGGAAGGCAAGACGACTCTCGATGACGTGATGCGCGAATGCTGGAAACGTTGGGGCGAATCGGGTGAAGGGATGCCCGAAGGCGGGTTGGAGCACGTTTCTGCCAAGCTGTCGGGGCTCGACCTGTCCGATTTTTTTGATGCTACGGTGCGCGGCACTGGTGAGTTGCCGTTAGCGGCGATGCTGTCGGCCCACGGCGTGAGTTATCACCTGCGATTTGCCAGCGGCAGCAATGACAAGGGCGGCAAGCCGGCGGAAAAAGACAACGAGCCGGGACCGTGGCTCGGTGCGACGCTCGAGTCGAAGAACGGCAACTCAATATTTACCGTCGTGTCGAACGGCGGACCGGCCGAGTTCGCTGGCGTCGCCCCCGGCGATGTCGCTGTGGCGCTGGACGGTCTCGCGCTGACCGCAGCCAACTGCGATCGCCTGCTGGGTACGTACAGAGACGGCGATTCGCTTGACCTCGTCGTCTTTCGCGGTGACGAGCTTATTACGACGCGTGTAAAGCTGGCGAAAGCGCCAGAAAACACCTGCTACCTGCGGCTCGACGCTGATGCCGGTGAGGCCGCAAGCAATCGCCGCGACGCCTGGCTGCAAGTAAGCTGAGTCGTGCAGCTGCTCAGTAACCCAACGCTACGGTTGTTCGTCGGCGCGACGATGATCAGTTTTTCGCCGGTATGGGTGAAGCTGGTTAGTGTTTCACCGACGACGAGCGGATTCTATCGCGTGTTCTTTGGAGGGCTGGCGCTCGCGGTTTTTCTGTTGGTCACGCGGCAGCGTTTGCAGCTTTCGAGGCGAGTTTGGCTGATACTCGTATTCTCCTGCATCTTTTTTGCGCTCGATCTGTGGTTCTGGCACCGGAGCATCAACTACATCGGCCCGGGCCTGTCGACGCTGCTCGCAAACTTCCAGGTATTTTTTATGATGCTGGCCGGCGTGTTGCTGCTGGGTCAGCGCCCACGTCCGATTCAACTGATCGCTGTTCCGCTGGCTCTGCTGGGTCTCGGCATGATTGTCGGCTTCGACTGGCGAAGTCTGCCGATCGACTACCGCCTCGGCGTCATATTTGGCTTGCTGACTGCGATTGCTTATGCCGGGTACATGTTGACAATGCGCGCGGCCCGAGTCGGTTCCGCACATGCACTGCCAACGCGGGAAGTTGCAATCGTCTCGATCGGCTCGGCCGCGATACTGGGATTGTCAGCGATGGTGGAAGGCGTGTCACTCGCGATACCGACGGTCGCTGATGCATCGTTTCTTCTTGCCTACGGCCTGGTGTCTCATTGCACCGGCCTGCTGTTCATCGCAAGCAGCCTGCCGAAAGTGACGACGACCGAGGCAGGCGTGGCGCTTCTGCTGCAGCCGACATTGAGTTTTGTCTGGGACGTTATTTTCTTTGGCCGGCCAATGACCGCAGCGGAGTTCGTCGGTGCGGCGATTGCGCTGTTGGCTATTTACCTCGGCTCGCGACAGTCATCAAAGCAAATCTAGCGCCGCCGGCAGAACCTCGACATCGAACGTCGTGGCAAGCGGCTGCACCTCACCGTCCAGATGTGACTCCAGTGGAGCAGACGCCTCTATTCGCAATCGGCGTACACCGGAATGGGTTATCTCGCGCTCGCCCATGTGATTGCCACGAAGCAGCTTCGGCAGCAGGAACATGATTCGCAATCGCGATACCGGATCAGCGATCATCAGTTCGAGCTGACCATCACTATTGTCGGCCATCGGCGCGATGTGAAACATGCCGCCGATCCACGCGCCATTACTGATGCTCGCGAGCGTAATGGGACCGCTCCATCGCAGGTCCTCTGTCTCTATCGTCAGATCGGGTGTTGCGACGCCGTCAATCATGCAGCGAAATATCGCCAACAGGTAGACAAAGTCGCCAATCGGCCAGCGATACGCCCGGGCGATGCGCGTTACTTTCGCATCGAAGCCGATGCCCGCCCCGTTGGCGAAATAGCGGTCGTTCATGCGTCCGATGTCGATACGACGCGAGCTCGCGTTGGCACAAAGCCGCTCGGCCAGCAGTTGCGTCGCATGCTCCCAGTTGAGCGGTATCGCGCAGGCCTTGGCAAAGTCGTTCCCTGTGCCTGTCGGTATGACCCCCAGCGCCGATTTTCCAGATGCTCGAATGATGGCGTTTACCGCTTCATGAATGCTGCCGTCACCGCCCGCAACGATGATTCTTTTCTCGCCATGCGCGACCGCGGAGAGGACCTGATCCTCGAGATCGCCGACTGCGCGACTCGAATGTACTTCGATCAGAAGACCGGCCTGCTCGAAGAGTTCCTGAATTCGTGTGACGCGACGTCCTGCACGGCCGCGACCGGCTGTCGGATTCAGGAATAAGGGAACCGCATTGGTCATCATGCTTCTGCCGCGGATGTCGGTGAGCCGATGCTACAATGACGGCACTTGTCCACGCAAAGCGAGTCGCGTTAATGCTCGAACTTGGTGTCAAATTCCTGATCAGCTACTTCATCGGTTCCCTGATGGGAGCGATGATCGTCGGTCGACTGAGGGGTGGCGTCGATATTCGAACGATGGGCAGTGGCAACGCAGGCGGGACAAATGCGCTGCGCACCCAGGGCGTCGGTTTTGCGCTGAGCGTTGTGGTAATCGATGTTGCCAAAGGCGTAATCGGTGCCGGGGTCGTACCGGGTCTGGAGCTGCCGTTTGTTACAGCAGATCCCGCGATCTCGAGGCAGTGGCTGGTGCTGTGTTGCGCAGCAGCGGCGGTATTCGGCCACGTCTGGCCGGTCTATCACCGATTCCGCGGCGGTAAGGGCGCAGCGACACTCGTTGGCACCTTCGTCATCATCGCCCCTCAACTGATCCTGCCCATGCTGCTCGTCTGGGCGCTTGTTCTCGTATTGTCCGGTTATGTCGGGCTGGCGACGATGGCCGCCGCCGTTGCCGTGCCGATCTGGGTTGCGATTACCCGGCTGCCGGACGATCAGCCGCTATTGATCTACTGTGTCGTGATGGCAGCTTACGTTGTCCGTTTGGCATCGATTGAACATCGCGCGAATGAGAGACGGCACGGAACATCGCAATACCAAGCTGATGATCTTTAGCAGCAAACGTAAGGCTGCGAATGATGAGCAATCTTGATGCCGCCGAAATACGAGAACGGCTCACTGGGCTCGCGGTTTCGCGGCTCGACAAGCTCGAAGTCTTTTCCAGCATAGCGTCAACGAATACTCACCTGCTCGCACAAGCTGCGCCACCGGCAGGCCGGTATTGCGTTGCGGTGGCAGATTTTCAGACCGCGGGCCGCGGTCGCCACGATCGCCACTGGATCTCGGCGCCTGGCGCCGGACTCTGCCTGTCTTTCTCTTACACGTTCGGCCTGATGCCGGCACAGCTTCCGGCTCTCACCCTCGCGATAGGTGTCGGCGTGATCGCTGCACTGCACGAATTGGGAGTTGTGGGCGTTAGCCTGAAGTGGCCAAACGACATCGTCGCGCTCGACGGCAAACTCGGCGGCATCCTGACCGAGGCGCAGTCGGCTGGCGGCGGCCAGGCCACAGTGGTTACAGGTATCGGCATCAACCTGCACAATCCCGAGCAAATGGATTCTGGCGCCGAGTCTGACTGGGCGCAACGCCCCGTCGATCTCCACAGCCTGCAGGAAGAGATACCGGCGCGCGAGTTACTTGCAGGCACTGTCATCGATCGTCTGTACTCGACGTTCAGCAAATTCGAGGACTCCGGATTCGCAGCATTCGCGGCAGACTGGCGCCGATACGACTGGCTGCACGACAGGGAAATCACGGTCGACATGCCGGACAGGCAGCTGACCGGCATCGCCGCCGGAGTTGGTGATGACGGCGCGCTGCTCGTGGATAACGAGCACGGCCGCACGCGCGTTATCTCCGGTTCGATCGTCCTGGCTGGGCCAGCGGGAGCCAGGCAATGACAGCGCTGCTTTTGGACATCGGTAACTCGCGCCTGAAGTGGGGCATTCTCGAAGACGACGCCATCCGACGCACTGGTCACATCGCACAGGAGACGATCCGTGAACAGGGGCTCGCAGCGCTTACGTCAAAATTGCCGCGACGGGTCGACACCGTTTTCGCGAGCAATGTGGCAGGCGCCAGTTTTGCAACGAGGTTATCGGGTGTGATCGGCATGCACTGCGATGCGGACGTGCATTTCGCAAGATCCGAGAAAGAGGCGTGTGGGGTGACTAACAGCTATCGGCAGGCGCGTCGCCTCGGTGTCGATCGGTGGGTGGCGATGATCGGCGCCTGGGCTGAAGTCGAAGCAGCGTGTCTTGTCGTCGATGCGGGCACGGCCGTGACTCTCGATGCACTCGATGACGATGGCCGGCATCTCGGCGGCCAGATCCTGCCGGGGGTCATGCTGATGACCGAGACGCTTGCGTCGCGGGCCAGCGATATCCCGGGTATCAAACGTCGCGCCGCAAGCCAGGGTCGCGGCATGGAGATGTTTGCCAGTTCCACGGCTGGCGCGATCGGGCATGGGACAATGAATGCAGTTGCTGGAGCGATTGAACGAGCGGCCGATATAATGCTCGAAGAGGGTCTGGATGTGACCATCGTCTTGACCGGTGGTGATGCGTCACGCATCCTTAAGTCGCTCGGCGAAGAGCCGATACACCGCCCCCACCTGGTACTGCAAGGTCTGGCGAAATTGCTGGAAAGCCGCCAATGAGAAATCTGCTATTACTCTTGCTGCTCGCGAATATCCTCTATTTCGCCTGGGGAATGCTTGCCGAGGACAAATCGGGGCCAGGAATAGCCATTGTCGACGAGAAGGACCTGGGGCCCCCGCTGGACGTGTCGGCGAACTGGAATACAGATGTTGCGGCAAGCGTCGGCGCAGTGCTCGGTTCCGGACAACCATCGGATCTCGCGGCAGTGGTCGGACGTTCCTGCGTCACGGTCGGGCCATTCAAAGCCAGTGCCGATGCGGACGCGGCGTTGACGCAGTATGCCGGCGAAGGAATGCGCGCCAGTTTGCGGTCGGCGCAAGGCCAGATTTTTGTTGGCCACTGGGTGATGGTTCGCAACGTGGTCGATCGTGAAACCGGCAACGACATGCTCGACATACTGCGGCAAGGCGGTCTTGGTGACGCCTATCTGGTATCGACCGAGGACGAAGGCCTGAGCATCTCACTCGGCCTGTTCGGCGATCTGGACAGGGCCGAAAAAGTGGAGCTGCAGGCAAAGTCACTGGAACTGGAGGCGGAGATCATACCGCGCACCCGTGAAGGAGCGGTGTTCTATGTCGATATTGGATTGCCGCCCGGCAAGGGTGCCGGGGCTATCGTCGACCGATACGGCGAAGAAAAGGTCTTGCTTCGGGACGCGGCGACCTGCCCGCAGTCCTAGCAAGCGACGCAGGTACTTGTCAGACAAGCAGGTTTGGCGAATAATTCGCCACCCTGCAATCAGCCGGCATAGCTCAGTTGGTAGAGCAACTGATTTGTAATCAGTAGGTCCCGAGTTCGACTCTTGGTGCCGGCACCATTTAATCAACGACATAGCGCCTCCATCGTGAGGCGCTTTTTCGTATGTAGACAATATGTAGACAAATCTCCGTCGGCCAAACCCGGCAAACACTATTCGGCTGATTCGAGCTGATATGGGCATAAATTGTGCTCAATCGCGCAATAAACCGAACGTATGAATGACCGCTTTGTACCCGAAAGCGGTCGTTGGCCTGATAGGATGTTGAAGGGCCGCTAATGACTGCGGTCTCAATGGGTCGACGCAACACCCGTACAAAACCGCGCCAGTCGGGTTTCGGCCCAGAGGGTCTTACAGGGCTGACCAAAATGCTGGAGCAGCAACTGATTCCAGTGAACGAGCGGGTAGCTCGAAAAATCGGTTCGCGCCGGGAACCGTTGTCTGAACAGGCGATCCGGGTTGTTGTGGGGGCCAGGTTGCCAGTGTTCCCGCGGACAGGAACTCGGCGTCCCTGTGAATCTTTGGCTATTACTTTGATTCAAAGGCATTTTCACCAGGCAATGGCTTTCCGGCAAAGTGTTGCGTCGACCGGTTGAAATCGCAACCCAAAGCAGACGTTCGAGATTTTCGGATTGGGCGGCGGATTTTCAATCGACAATTGTCCGCTCACGCCTAATGCCGGACCTTCAATGAACTCGCGAATTGGCCTGGTCAATTGATCGATGTCAACCGGTCAACTGGCAAGTGATCTTGCGCCCCACTGGCACAATCATGGGTGCGGCCGGGTAAGCTACGGCAGTAGAGACCACCCAACTTTTCATCCACGCTCACAAAAAAACGGATGTCACGCCAACTTTGAGCAAGAGCATCGCTGCCGAGATGAGAAAACTCATCCCGGCTGCGATGAACAATATCGATACGCGGGAAAACGATATACTGATACCGCTCATGACCGATCATTTCGAATTTTCCTTTAGCAATGCGCCAAGATTCCTGGCGGTTGAGTCGACAATGCGGTGATCGCTGACTCACTTATCGACCGTATTGCCCGGCGTATCGGTGGGCGCTATCTGACCTTTGGCGATTCTCCGGCTGACGTCGGTCTGCCAGCTCCCACGTCGAACGGGCGATATCTACTGTATCTACACATTCCGTTCTGCGTTGTGCTGTGTCCTTTTTGTTCATTTCACCGCGTTGAATTCCAACGGGATCGCGCCAAGCTGTACTTCCGTGCGTTGCGGCAAGAAATTCGAAAGGTGACAGAGACGGGGTATTGTTTCGATGAAATGTACATCGGTGGCGGCACACCTACGGTCATGCCCGACGAATTGACTGCAACGGTTAGACTGGTGCGTGACCTTCACCCAATGTCTCGAATATCGGCCGAGACAAACCCGGATGACCTCGACGACAGCAAGTTGCCACAATTACACGATGTGGGCATCAACCGACTCTCCGTCGGCGTACAAAGTTTCGACGATAATCTTCTGCGGAAAATGCAACGCTACGATAAGTATGGCAGCGGCGATGACATACGCAGGCGCCTGAATCGTGTGCAAGACACGTTTGAAACTCTTAACGTCGATATGATATTCAACTTCCCTCATCAGACAGAGGAATCCCTTCGGAACGATTTGGACATACTCACCGACGACATCAATGCCAGCCAGGTATCCTATTATCCGCTGATGGCAACCAACAGCACGCGCCGGTCTATGCTTCGTACTATGGGGGCTGTAGATTTTCGCGGCGAACGTAGTATGTATCAACAAATAGTCCGGCATATGTTGGCAGCCGGTTATACGCGGTCGTCTGCCTGGTGTTTTTCTCGTGATGTCAACATGATTGACGAGTACATCACGGATCGGCATGAGTATCTGGGCCTCGGTAGCGGCGCATTCAGTTATCTCAACGGCAGCTTCTTCGCAAGCACATTTTCAATCAATCACTACTTGCGATTAATTGAGGCGCGGCGGACAGGGATCGTCAGAAAACGCGCGATGAGTCGACTTGAGCAGATGCGTTACTACTTGTTGATTCAGTTGTTCGGCGGGTCGCTCGATCTGGAATCCGCCGAGCGCAAATTCGACGCTGGTTTTCGGCGCGGGATTCGAAGTGATCTGATCGCTCTCCAATTGCTAGGCGTGATAAGTAAGCGTGACGGGCGATTGCAGCTTACCGAGGGGGGCTACTACATCTGGGTAATTATGATGCGGGATTTCTTTACCGGCGTGAATAAATTGCGCGAAGAAATGCGCCACAATATTTCTAAGGAGAATGTATGACCTTTGCACAGAGTAGCGTTGCCGGCAAATTGCAGCGTTGCTGTTCATCTCTGCATTCTCCACTGGTGCAGCGAGCAGGGTTCGCTGATCATCGCTAGCGGCATCCCGTTAGAGTTGATGCGCAATTCGTAGTCGTTAGAAGGGTGCTGCGGTGATTACATAGGTAGCGATCGTCATGCAGATTTTCCACATTAGTCGTCAGGAGCTAGCTGAACGCTACCACTGTTCCATTTGCTTGAAGACGGACACGAAGATGTAAATGAGCAAAATGGATTCAAAGCGAACGGCCGCTTGTGGCCGAAAGCAGCCCCTCGCTGGTCCCAGATTGCAGGAGTTTGGATGACCGCTTTGGGCGAAAGCGGACGCTCAAATAGTCGCTCCGGAAGAATTGGCTCTTGAGTGACCGCTATGCGCCCAACACCAGCCATTCGCCTGGAGATATAATGAGCGTCTGGAAATGATCCATTGCCGACATTCGAAAATCTGTGTTTGAACTGCTTTCAAGGACTGAAATGATTCCCAAAACGCGCTTATTCGCGACTCTCACCATGCTTATTTGTTGCTGGTCGAATGCGGTCTATGCAGAAGACCCCGGGTACTGGTCGATAGAACTTCCCGTGCCGGATTCCGCGACAAACGTCGTGACAAATATTGACCGTCAGTTCTTGGCCAAGAGTGTGTCGTTCGATTGGGAGGGCGAAGATACACATGATCTGCGAGAGTTCTACGGAGAATTCTTTGAATCCATTGGGTGGGAGGACCCTATGGCTGGCAGCCCGCGTTTTTCCGATCTGAGTGCGTCAGGCTGGGCCTCGTATTCGATGAATTTCACCGAGCAGAACAGCCCGGTGGCCAAATACGGCACCATGTGGAAGGCCAAGTCATATCCCGCATTGGGCGTAGTGACGATTCAACTAGATGCGTTCGATGACGGCAAGTTCAAAGGATCAGCTGTCGTGCAAGTCGCGCCTGAGGTTGATACGGCGGCGATGTTTCGACTTACCGGCTTGTTGGGTAACGACCCAAAGAATCTATTCAAGCTTCACTCAGCGGTCCACGGAAATCCATTCGAGTTACACACAATTGCACTTCCCGCGAATTATCGCGAGGAATCAGATCCCTTGCTTGCAGAGTATTACCAGATCGTTGACGAAATCATTCTGGAATATCGAAAATGGGAGCGTGAATACATTTCGGACTAGGGCCGCTAATGGCCGACTGCCGTCGGTCACCAGGAACCTGAACGATCGGCTCCTGAGCACTGCATAGTCGCCGGTCGCTTTGTCTGAGTTACAATGACGGCTGCTGAGCCTAACCGGCCGTTGAAGTCGGCAGCCAATTGGAAATCAAAACAGTGAATTATCGAGCCATTCTCGCTACTTTTGCGTGCATTGTTCTTGCTAATTTGGGCGCATGCGTGCCTGACGGAGGCCGTGCTGTTGGAGCCCCGCCGCGGAGCGCGGGCGGGGTTACTCGAATTGAGGAAGTCGCCTTCGCGCCTATCGAGAAAAAGGACGTGATTCTCGCGTTCAATAGAGATAAGGCGCACGACATTTTGTACGTACTCAACTTGCTCAAAGGATCACCAATCAACTACGAAGCGTTAGAGACCGTGGCGTGCGCGGTGGCGCGTTGTGATCTCGCTGATGAAAACTGGAATTGGGAGGCCCTAAACAGCGAGCTTGTCCGGGTCAGTTTGATCGACGTCTTATTGCAGGCAGACAACAACGGATTCCCCATTTTGGATTCCAACGAGTTGTTCGAGGAAGTTCTGAGTGGACTGGACTCGAAGAACCCACAAGTTGTCCAAAGAAGCCTGATGATTCTCGGATTTCGAGATAAGAAGGAGTATGCGTCAGAAATTGAACGGATAGCGCGGGCCACTAAGAACGACACGACATTTCGAGTGGCGATTATTGCTTTAAAATTCATGTCGCCTGAGCATGGCGAGCCGGTTGTTGCGCGCGTTCGAGAGGACTCCAGCGCACATCGACAAGCGATAGTTGACGACGTAGTTCCACAGACACGCTAGACTGTTGTGAATGACCGCTTTTGGCCGTTAGCAGCCAGTCGAGTAATAAACTGATGACTGGCGGCTACTGACCCAAAGCTGACAGTTATGAACATACCTAGCCGATAAATAATCACCGCGAAATATCCATTTGAAATAATTGAGAGGATCGCGAGCGCATCTTGAATAGATCTTGTTCGGTCTGGTCATTCCTGCTGTGCTGTTCCGCATCTGTCTGCAACGCGGGGCCAAATTCTGTGACGGACATAGAGCCCCTTGGAAGAGGTCCGCATTCAGTCGGCTCGACGAATATGGAAGTTGCGTCTGAGTATGCTGGCATCGGCGACGAGGCGATGCACGAATTCTTGTTAGGTCGTGCCGAAGACCCGGATCTCTCGCGTTATGTAGCCGATATCCTGAAATACCCCGAATCGGCGTGGGTCATCGATGTGCCGGTTCCGGACGAACGCGCGCTGTATGGCCCGGCCAGCGGTCAGAGCTTGCCGGTCGTGACTTTCCTGACGTATCCGTCAAGTGCGAAACAGCCGCAGAACAGTTATTCATTTCCCTATCACGACGCCAAGTACGGAATTTTCGAAGACATGCTTGGTGCTGGCGAGACTCCGCGCTTTGCCGATCCCGGCGAACGCTATCCACTGATCATTCTTGCGCACGGTGGCTCGGCGCATGGAATTTACGACGTAAGACACGCACATGCTCTTGCCAGCCACGGGTATATCGTCGCAGTCATAAATTATGGGGACGATCGTACCGCTTATGCGGACAATCTAAATCCTCACGTTTCGTTTCTCAGGCCCCTGCTTACGAAAGCCGTCCTGGATTCACTCCTTGAGAGCGAGACATTTGGTGCTCATATTGACACCGACAATATCGGAATCACCGGTCACAGTTTCGGCGGCTTCACTGCACTCGCGGTAGCGGGAGGGCCGTTTCAGGGGAACACGGCGACAGTAAGTGACAAGCGCATCAAGGCCGGTGTAATCGCGGCGCCCTGGGTAGGCGGCAACTACGACGGCATTGATTTCCATGCATTCGGCCCCAACAACAGCGACCTGAATCGGGTCACTGCTCCGATGCTCTGTTTATTCGGCACGAAGGACGAGGACACATTGGCTTCGTTTATCCTGCCAGCCGCCAAACAATTATCCGGCCCGACTTATGTGGTCGAACTGGTCGATCAACCGCATATCTTCGAGCAGGGTTCCTGGGAAGATCGTGACAACTGGGAACTGCTGTTCTTTTCCGCCTTTTTAAAGAATGATCCGGCATCGCTCGCAACGCTTAAGACGGCCCGTTCAATGAAAGGCGGCAACGAAGACGTTCAGCTTTTCGACTATCAGAGACCGAGTGGCAACGACTGACTGCCATTGGCCGGAAGCAGTTATCCAGGTGATGGACTGACGAATGCCTGCTGCTGACCCAAAGCGGACGTTTCCAATTCTGCGGCCGATACGGATTGTCCCTGTGCCGGTTACGGGGTAAGCCTCTATTCATGGGGCTGGTTTCAGAACTCAGGCGTCGCAATGTCTTGCGCATGGCGGTGCTGTACGCGGTGGCTGCCTGGCTGATCATGCAGGTGGCCGAAGTCCTGAGCGGTCTTGTCCATTTGCCTGAATGGATCGGGCCGGCTGTTCTGGTCCTGCTCGCGGTTGGCCTGCCGATCGCCCTGATCGTCTCCTGGTTTTATGAGATTACTCCGGAGGGCATCAGTCTCGAGAGAGATGTTGATCCGGCCAGATCAATAACTCACGTTACTGGCCGACGGCTGGACTTCTTGGTCATTTCGCTGTTGTGCGCCGCTGTCATTCTGTTTGCTTACGACAAGTGGTGGATGGGCGAGCCGCCGGAGAAGTCTATTGCGGTATTACCGTTCGTCAATATGAGCGGTGACCTGGCGCAGGAGCATTTCAGCGATGGAATGTCTGAGGAACTGTTGCACCGCCTGGCGCAGGTCTCGGAACTGCATGTTGCGGCTCGAACCTCGTCCTTTCATTTCAAGAACAAGAACATTGCGGTATCTGAGATTGCTGCCGAACTCGGTGTGCGATCAGTGCTGGAAGGCAGCGTGAGACAGGCGGGGAACACCATCCGGGTTACCGCCCAGCTTATCAATGCAGGTGATGGATTCCATATCTGGTCGAAGACCTATGAACGCGAATTTGACGACATTTTCGCCATCCAGGACGAGATCGCGACACAGGTTGTCGATGCGCTGAAGGTGACGTTGCTGGGAGACGAGCAGGCGCGGCTCAAAAAGCATCCCACGGCGAACCTCGCAGCCTACGACGCCTACCTGCTGGGTCGTCAGAAGATGGCTCGGCGCACGAGTAATGCGCTGCAGGAAGCGGTGGTACATTTTTCGACGGCAATTCGGCTTGATTCGCAGTATGCACTGGCCTATGTCGGTCTGGCGGATGCTTATGCCCTTCTCGGGCGTTACGGCGCACTGGATGATCGCGAGGTCTTCGCAAATGCCGGGCCCGCCGCCGAGCGCGCGCTGGAATTGGACGATCAGCTAGGTGAGGCGTATGCGAGTCTGGGTACAGTGCGGCTCTTGCAACGGGATTTCCCTGCAGCCGAGCAAGCTTACAAACGGGCAATCGAATTGAACCCGAATTACGCCGCTGCTTACGACGGCTACGGCCTGCTAATGAGATGGGGATTTGCTCGAAAGGAGGAGGCGCTGGAGCTGCACCAGATTGCGCTCGGACTGGATCCTCTGTCGACGCCGATCAACATGGCGGTGGTCGAGGATTACCTCGAGCTCGGCCGTTTCGAAGACGCCCTGGACCGATGCCAGAGGATTATCGAGATCGACCCCGACTATCCCCGCGCCCACACCATAATGGCGGACCTTTACTGGGAGGTCTTCGCTCAGCTCGACGAGGGCGTGCGCTGGCTGCATAAGGCCAACGAGCTGGACCCCGGGAATCCTGACCATGCGCGTTGGCTGGGCATGATCTATCTCGACCTCGGCAGCCTGGCGGCAGGTGAGTATTGGATGAGGGAAGCTCAGCGGCTTGCGCCAACGCAATTCTGGTCGAAGTGGGCAAAGGTGTATCTGGCTTCCTATACGAGTGGTCCGGAGGAAATAATCGCTGCGGCCAACGAGGCGCTAGCAATTTCACCGAACCTTGCGGTGTCACCAAACGACTGGCTGGCTCTTGCCCGGCTGCGCGATGCGGACTATCAGGCCGGTCGCGGTGATGTGGCCCTGCAACGATATCGCGCAATATATCCGGACCTTGTCGATGGTGAGGATCCGGACGTCAATGCCACAAACTGGGTCTGGTCCATCGATATCGCCAACATCCTGATCAAAGTCGGCGAGCGCGAACGCGCGGACAAGCTCTTGAACAAGGCGCTCCCATTCATGGGATCAACGCCGCGGCTCGGTTACGCCGGCTATGGCATAAGCGATGCGGAAATCTACGCTTTGCTGGGGGACAAGGAACAGGCCCTCAGCGCATTTGCCGCTGCCGTTGATGCAGGATGGCGAGCGAGTTGGCGGATCAACACGGAAATGAATGACAACCTGGCGATACTGCACGACGATCCGCGTTATCAGGCGATCATTTCGGATATTCAGTCGCAAATGGCCGAGCAACTTGCACGGGTAAGAGAGTGGGTGGCTAACGGTGAATTCGCATCTATTCCGAAGTCGACTGACTAGCATCCGACGAAGTTCTCTCCTGGCCGTTAGCTGCCTGTCAACTTGGTGACTTGGATGGCCTTTGATCGCCGCTAACAGCGCGTTTGAAAAACCTATATTCCCAACATTGAGGATTCAGCGGTTACGATCAGTATCCGCGAACACCTTGAACACCGCGACGGCGTTCAATCAATTCCGTCAGTCAGGTAGGTGACTATCTTTTCCCGTATCTTGCAATTTTCAAGTTATCTTAATATAGTCCGAATCGGACTATCTGGAAAAAAATGAAATATTCTCTGATTACACGATTTCTGTTTGGCGGACTGGCTTTTCTCTCCGTCACCGCGTGTGTGAAGTTCGAACCGGGGCCTAATCAGGTTGGTGACCATCTGTACTTCGCCGGCGATAGCGTTCGGCTCAGTACCAGATCGGACGGACAGCACGCGTTCGTCACGGGGTTTGTCGGATCCAAGGGTCCCTTGAATTTCATTGTCGACACCGGGTCTCCCGTCAATGTGATCGACCGTGAGATCGCCGAGGCGATGGGGTTGAAAAAGATCGGCGAAAAAGAAGTTCTTTCTGGCGGTGTCGAGCCGCTGATAGCCGATATCGTCGTGATTCCGAGGGTAATGGTTGACGGTCTCACCATCGAAAACGCGGAGTTTCTGACAATGGAACTGAACACCTTGTCACTCGGGCAGCTTCAGGGTGTGCTGGGAATGGCGTTGTTTCGCGAGTCACTTATCACATTCGATCCCGGTAATGACCGTATCGTCGTTTCCCAGGCCGAGTTGACCGCCGGAGATGCTGGCGTAGTCGCGTACGACAAGGATTCTCAGTCGGGATTTCGAATCGAGGCTGAAGTGGTCGGTCAACCGGTAACAATGAATCTGGATACCGGTGCCCCATCCAAATTCACCTTCCCTCTGGCCCTGAGCGCGACGATACCTCTGCAAGGCGCGCTGCGGGAGGGGCCGGTCGCACAGCTTGTCGGAGGCCAGCGTTCAATTCAGCTCGGCACGGTCGACGGTGTTATTAAACTCGGAGCAATCAACTTCGAGAATCCACAAGTTGCGTTTATCGATCCATCGACGACCCATGGAAACATCGGCAACGCCGTACTGCGGGACTTAGTTTTGAGCATCGATCAACGCAACGGTTTGTTGCTGCTACGCAAGTCTCAGGCTAACAAAGTGACCCACGTCGTCGCCGCAGAAAACTCCGGAGAGCCGCGACGGCTTGGACTGCAGCTCCGTTCATTGCCTGCCGGCAGCCCGCCAACGGTCACCATGATTATGTCCGGTTCTTTGAGCGAGCGTGCTGGCCTGAGAATCGGCGATGTACTGGTGAGCGTAAATGGACAGCCAATGCAGGAGCTTGATCTCAAGGAACTGGGGCCATTGTTCAAGAGTGCGACACCGTTACGTTTCGAAGTGGAGCGTAACGGCGAGCCATTTATCGTCGAAATCCGCTGACCGGTATTTAGCTATGCGAAAACTCAGTGAACTCGAAGGCGTTGCGGTTGGCATTATTCTCAAACGCCAACCATGCACCGCGTATGCATTGCGTATGGAGCTGAAAGCATCGCCATCTTCTCATTGGCGGGCCTCAGCCGGGGCGATTTACCCGCTGCTGTCCCGATTGGAAGACGAAGGATTAATTCAGTCGACCAACGATAGCAGTGATGGCCGTGGGCGCAGGCCTCTGTCGATTACACGGGAAGGCAAGAAGGCGCTCAAGGCGTGGATCAAGGCAATAGCGAATCCCGCTCTACTGTCGGAAATATTCGATCCGTTACGAAGCCGTATGTTTTTTCTAGGTGCACTCGCACACAAGGAGCAAATAGCTCTTGCTGAGAGCGTACTGAAAGATTTGGACCTTCATCTAGAGAATAGTCGACAATACGTGCGTCAAAATCCGGCATCGGACGATTTCTTCGAACACCTGGGTGCCGTGGGTGGAGTCATGAACGCCGAGAGCAGAATCAGATTTCTGAAAACGGTGTTGACGCAGATTCGCAAACAACAGAATTGAAGCAACCGTTGGACGGAGGATTCAAGATGCGCAATATCGCTTTGTTTCTCGTTATGCTTGCCGGCTGTGCAACCGCCGGCACAGCTACCCGGCCGCTGGCGATTGGGGATGGTCAAATCGATGGTCGAAAAATTGCGAGCTATGAACTGCAGTGGCAGCAATGTGCCTTGACGGAAGGGAACTGGGTGGACGGGGGAATGCTTACGGAGCAGGTCACTGTTATCGGCGATCAGATTTTGCGGCTGCGTCAAATCGTCGAAAGACCGGGCGGTCCGACGACCGTTGCCACGACCTATTTCGAGCGCGATTCCTTTGGACCACGGCGAATGGAGATCGTCGCGATCATGCCTGACGCGTCTCGAAAACTACTTGCGGTACAGGAATTGAATGCGGACGGTTATCGGGGCTGGAGCGCACTGGGTGGCGCGCCTGAGAACGTGCAGGGCAAGATCAACTCGAAGATGATGCATGGCGCCGCAATGGGTCTGCCGCTTGCCACGCTGGGTTATCAGGATTCACCTTTGGAGTTTTCGGCGTCAATGATGAGCTTTGATGCCACCTACCGGGTGATTGCCAGTTGGGTGGGCCGGGAAACACTCGACTACAACGGTCAAAAAATCGAGGCCTTGCTGGTGGATGTAGAATGGCATCACCACGAGTCCGGGGACGTCTATCCTCCGGGACCAGACGCCAGCGGCGGCCGCTACTGGCTTGTCCCGAATCCACCGGAGGGCTTTCCGAACGTACCCCGTTATCAGACGGATACTTATGCGGTGGAATTCGTGAGGGGCGTTTGCCCGGAGAGTGAACCTGCCGCCAATTCCTCATCTCAACCGTGAATTCGACTGGGCAAACGGCGACAGGAATGGGCTAGAACTTAGGCCTCGTTGCAATACCCGACCCCCTCGCTATTGCGTTGGTAAGGTCACTTCCGTGTAGCTTGGAGACCGATTCGTTCGTATGACCGCCTGTGGCCGATAACTGCCCGTCAATTCAGCGCTTTTCAGGCGGATTGAACGACCGCTAATTGTGCAAGCGGACATTTAGCCAGGGACTCGCGAAATCTGCTTGCCCAAAGGCTGCTATACGTTCCAATGCAGACATTAGGCTAGTATTGGGCGTAAGGCCCGCTAGTGACCCAAAGCAGACATTGGAGATAAAAGCGTCGACACGCTCGAATCAATCGGCAGGAAAAGTGCTTTCATGAGACGAACCAATTTAGAGTGTGCTATCCGTCGATCCCAAGCGCTCTTCTTACTGTACGTCTTTTCTGTTTCTCTTTCCGGTTGCGGAATCAATCACGCAAACGATTCGTACCGGTCAGATGTCCTTCGCCACCAGCATTTGTCTGACGTCCGCGTGATGACCTGGAACGTTAAGAAAGACTCGATCCTGCCGCCCAACGGCGTTCGCCGTGAGAGTTTCGCGCGTATCGTTCGAGTGATTCATCCGGATGTAATAGCTCTCCAAGAAGTGGTGTCGCTGGACAGAGTTGCGGAACTCACGCGCCTAATGAATCGGTTAATGCCTCTGGCGGATGGAGAATCGTGGCACGTCCATTCTGTCTCGGATAATGCTTTGATTAGCCGCTACCCGATGCGTTGGCAAGATGGCGAGTTGGTTGTTCCATATCCAATTCTCCAGTGGGGATTGCCAGATTTTCACTACGGATTTGCGTCGGCTCTTGTAGATTTACCGGATACGTTCGGCAGCACCGACCTGTTAATGGTCGCTGTGCACAACAAAAGCGGAGCCGACGTAAGCCAGGTGCAGATGCGTCAAATTCAGTCAGACGCCATAGTTCGCTGGATGCGTGATCTGCGTAATTCTGCTCAAAAGAATGCCATCGCCGAAAACACCCCGGTTGTCATATTGGGTGATATGAACGTCGTGCCAAACGCTTCGATGCAGCCTTTCGAGACGCTGATAAGTGGGAATATTTCTGACGAAGAGACTTTCGGACCAGATTTCAGAATTGACTGGGACGGAACGGACATGGCCGACGCCAGACCCAGCCACAACGCGATGGGTCGCGAATACTACACTTGGCGCAATGACCATCTACCATTTGAACCTAGCGCTTTGGACCGCATTCTCTTCACGGATAGCGTTATGACTGTTTGTCGGCGTTTCGTATTGAATACGATGGTCTTGTCGTCCGACGAACTGGCAATACTTGGTTTGCAGGTATCCGACGTGCTCTATGACGGAGATCCCCTCTATTACGATCATTTGCCCCTGGTCGTCGATTTTGCGATCGGTCCAGCGTCACAGGAATAAGTGCTGTGGCCAATCTCCTATCGGCAGTGGGTAAAGGAGGTGGGATGAGAATTACTGATTCGTTACCGATGACGAGTGTCCGCTATTGGCCGGAACCAGTCGGTCGAGTGATAAACTAGCGACTGACTGCTACTGACCCAATTCGGTCCTTCATCGCATGCCGAGTGAGATGCCAACTAAAGAGGAACTCGAGGCCGAACTGGATCGGGAAAGACGTGATGCGCGCAAACGCGTTCAGCGTTCCAGGAGGGTTGGCCGCACAATAGGCCTCTTGGTTCTCCTAGGGATGGGCATCGTCGGCGTTCTGTCTTTTTCCTATCTTCTGCTGCCGACCCTTTGCGGCCGCTCACAATTCTCTGTTTCGCGCGCCTAATAAATTCTTCGAATACCACTTCGCATGGTCGATGACAAGCTTACAATCGCTGAAGAACGCTATCTCGAAGACCTGAAAAACCTTCCTAGGACAGTTCGATCCCGCCTCATCCGGTGGGCATTCGAATTGGTGCCAAGTATTGGGTTATTCGCCTACGGTATCTATGCGGCCTGTCAATACGCCTGTTTTCCGGCTGTTCGAATGACCGATTGGAGCGAAAGCGGACCTTCCAGGTACGTGATTATTTGATCGTGCTATTAAGGGTCGCTAAATCAGGAACGAAGGTGCATGAGGGTCAGCGGTGCCGAATTGTGACGATGTTGGCACTATAAACGTTACGTTAAATACCATTTGAGAGTTGGCTCTCAGCATCAGGCGTGCTATCGGCCTAATCTGACCGGACCATCGTTTATGGAGTGGTCCGCAATGAACGCAGAAGACCTGACGCCGGAGTCGATAGGGCAACCGGCAATCGAACAGACCGACCGGTCACAATTTATCAACCGAACCTATATGCACCTGCTCGGCGCGATCTTCTTGTTTGCGGGTATAGAGTTCTGGCTTTTTCAAACGCCATACGCAGAGCAACTTGCGATATTCATGCTCCAGAAATCGTGGCTTGCTGTGCTGGGCGCGTTTATTGTCGTTTCATGGATTGCGAGTCACGTCGCGCATCGAGTCGAGTCTAAAGGCGCGCAGTATGCGGCACTTGCCGGCTTTGTGCTTGCAGAGGCGATAATCTTCATACCGATGTTTTACATTGCCATGGCGATCGATCCGACGATCATCGATTACGCGGTGGCGATCACACTTGGAGCTTTCGTCGTGCTGTCCGCAGTCGCCATGTTCAGCGGCCGTGATTTCTCTTTTTTGCGAACCTTCCTGATGTGGGGTGGCGTGATTGCGCTCGGCACAATCGTGATGGGTATTCTCGTCGGATTCGATCTCGGTACCTATTTTTCCATGGCCATGATTGGTTTTGCGGGTGCCTCGATACTCTACGATACGTCGAAAATTCTTAAGGTGTATCCTGAAGACCGTTATATTGCGGCTGCGCTTGAGTTGTTTGCGTCGATAGCGCTCATGCTGTGGTATGTGTTGCGGTTCTTCTTATCGCGCGACTAGTCGCTTCGCGGAAATAAGACCAAAACGCCCGCTGCAGCGGGCGTTTTGCGTGAGACTGGGCGAAATGCAAGGCCGTTATGCCCTGAACTATTGCTTCTGCTTGACCTCGAAGTCTATTTGGCAATCATACGAACATTAATGAAGGAAAAGCGCAGACCCCGGGGCATGCTCAGCCAGTGACAAGAAATTGCAACATGCTCGTCTTGTGTCTGCTACTTGCGGCCTGTTCGAGGCAGCCTGTAATCGATGATGAGATGATGCGTTTTTCAGGTGTAATGCCGGCCGACTTCGGTGGCTCCTGGGAACGCAACTATGCGCGCGATGACGACGTCAATGCCGTGCTTCGCGAGGCGTATTACAAGCTCAGCCAGACTTCGGCGGACCAACGCTACTCCATGCGCCCCGGCACCGCGATGGCGTCGTCAAAAGACATATCTTCAGTGGTTGCGCTGGCACGCCTTGCAGAATTGATTACGCGACCGGACGTATTGACGATTTCACAAAACGCTTACGAGATCAGCGTCGCGAGAAAGGGCGATTTCGCGATGACCTGTGCATTCTACGACGGGGTAGCGAAGGGCATCGATAGTGTTTATGGGACAGAGATATGCGGCTGGGATGGCAAGCAGCTCGTCGCCAATCTTGTGCTGCCGGATGGCTTGCAGATTACTCACCGCTTCACGATCTCCGCAGATGGCGAGCAGCTGCGTGTGGTAACGACCGTGTCATCCAGCACGTCACGAATTCCGTTCACTTTGCGACGCTTCTATTCGAAATTCGACCGGCCCAGGTCCTTCTTCAATTGTATTGAGACACTCAGCATGAAACGCGTGTGCAGTACCGGCGAGATAGAACCGTGAGCTGTTTAGCTGCCCGGCGCCGCAGGTTACTCGTGTTACAGGCACTCATTCTGTTTTCGGGCCTGAATCAGCATCTCGTGGCCGATGCGCGCGAACTTGCGGCGCTCGACGTGTCCATCGCGGTCTTCGATCCGGGCGTGCCTGCAGACGCATCGGTGCATCGCGACCTGCAGGTGTTTCCGCGTATTCGCGAAATCGAAGCGAGATTGCTGCCCTTCGTATTGCGTGACACGTTAAGCACAAGTAATGCTTGGGGCGCTGTGCGGGTCGTGCCCGAGCCGGATGTTGCCGCGGAGCTCCTCGTGTCCGGGACGATTATCCGGTCCGACGGCGAATCTCTGGGCCTCGAGATTCGGGCCGTCGACGCAAGCGGACGTGTATGGCTCGACCAGACATTCGCTGGTCTGCATGGAAGTCGACAACTCTACGACGATATTGCAGAAGGCCTGCTGCTGGCGCGCGGCAATCTGGACGACAAAGCTCTTGCAGACATCGCCGAAATTTCCTTGCTGCGCTATGCGAATCAGCTTGCGCCGTCCGCATTTGGTGATTACCTGAACATCACACCAGACGGCACATTCCTGGTTCAACGCCTGCCTGCGAATAACGATCCGATGCTTGACCGGATCGAGCGCATACGCAGCACCGAGTATGTGATCACAGATACCGTGGACGAGAAATTTAAGCAACTTCACGGTGACATAGCATCGATCTATGATTTATGGCGCGAGTATCGGCGCAAGGCCGTAAAATATCAGGTGCAGGACGCCAGGCGCGCGCAGAACACAAGATCAGACGCGCCGCGTGGCAGCTATGAGGCGATGCTCATTCTTTACGAAAATTACAAGTCGGACAGAATCATCGCGCAGGAACAGGACCGGCTCGCAGTGGCCTTCAACAACGAGGTCGGGCCGAAAGTCGAAACGATGGAGGTTCGCGTCGCCGAACTCGAAGACTGGGTCGACCAGAAATATGCAGAGTGGCACCGGCTTCTTGAAGAGTTGTTCGAAGCCGAGACCGCATTCGAACCGTGAATAATGTCAGGCGGCAATCCGACTGTTGCTGCCGGAACAAGACGAAAAAGTGGGGCCCTTGCGGGCCCCTTAGTTTTTCGCCAGAAAAGACCCGAGCAACTTGAATTCTTCTACCCGGCCGCTGCCCTTACGCCACGCCAGCCCGATCTGGCGATAGCTGCTCTCGGCCAACGGGTAGAGCTTGACGCGCGTATTCCTGAGTAGTGATGAGCCCTCCGACATTGCAGGCAGGAACGAGATGCCGAGATCGGCATCGACCATTTCGACCAGCGTCAGAAGACTGCTTGCAGCAAACCGCTGCACCTTCTGAGTACTGCGAATCTTGCAGGCCGCCAGCGCGTGGTCGCGAAGGCAGTGGCCATCCTCGAGCAACAGGATGCTGTCGGCGTCGAGCCTGTTGAAGCGGTAATTCTCAGGGTCCACACGCGTCGTCTTTTCGTGGCAGGCCAGCCGAAACGGGTCACGAAACAGGTTTTTTGCCTCGACACCGCGCATCTCCCAGGGCAGAGCCAGCAGCAGAACGTCCAACTCACCCTCCATGAGCCGTTCGTAGATACGCTGCGTCTGATCCTCCGCCAGGTAAAGCTTGAGCTGCGGGTATTCGCGACGCAGCCGTGGTAGTGCGTGCGGCAGCAAAAACGGCGCAATCGTAGGAATTACGCCGAGGCGCAATTCACCGGTCAGGGGCTGCTTCTCTCCGGCGGCGAGTTCGACGAGATCGTCTATGTCGCGAAGCACGAGTCTCGCCTGGGTCGCGACCTGCTGGCCCTTCGCCGTGATCGTAACCTGTCGGTTGGTGCGATCCACGAGCTGTGTGTCGAGCGTGTTTTCCAGCTCTTTGATTGCGTTGCTAAAGGCCGACTGCGAAACGAACGACGCATCCGCGGCCCGGCCGAAGTGGCCGGTCTCGGCGAGAGCCACGAAGTACTGCAGCTGTTTGGTGCTTGGAAATCGCATGATCGAAAAAATCGGATATAGTAAACGAATTAAACCATTTTATTTATCAAATATCGAGCCCTACACTAGGGCATATCAAATAAGGAGGAAAACAATGGAACTCGATATTGGAATCGACTCGAAAGATCGCGAAGAGATTGCAAGCGGCCTTTCAAAGCTGCTTGCAGACAGCTACACGCTGTATCTCAAGACGCACAACTATCACTGGAACGTCACTGGGCCCATGTTCAACACCCTGCATCTGATGTTCGAAACGCAATACACGGAACTGGCGACCGCGGTTGATGAGATTGCCGAGCGCATTCGTGCGTTGGGCATCAAAGCGCCTGCTTCGTACTCGGCTTTTTCTGAATTGACGAAGATCACCGAGGGGTCGGGCGACGAAAGTGCCGAGGAAATGATTCGCCAGCTCGTGATCGGACAGGAAACTGTTGCTCGCACAGCGCGGGAGGCATTCCCCGCGGCTGAGAATGCAAATGACGAGCCCAGCGCAGACTTGCTGACACAGCGGATGCAGATTCATGAGAAAACCGCCTGGATGCTCAGAAGCATGCTGGCTTGATCAGATTTACACTACTGGAGAAAAACATGTTCAAAGGAATTGAAGGACAGCGTGTCCCGAACGTCACATTCAAGACCCGTCGCGACCACGACTGGGTCGATCTCAGCAGCGACGACGTATTCGCCGGCAAATCGGTAGTCGTCTTCTCGCTGCCCGGCGCCTTCACGCCGACCTGTTCGTCGTCGCACGTGCCGCGATACAACCAACTCCAGCCGCTGTTTGCGGCCCGGGGCATAGATGAAGTGATCTGTGTCTCCGTAAACGATGCGTTCGTCATGGATGAGTGGCGGCGCAGCCAGAAAGCCGATCGCGTGACGTTCCTGCCTGACGGCAACGGGGATTTTACCGATGGCATGGGGCTGCTGGTCGGCAAAGAAGACCTCGGATTCGGCAAGCGCTCGTGGCGCTACTCGATGTTGGTTCGTGACGGCGTTGTAGAAAAGATGTTCATCGAACCCGAGCAGCCCGGCGACCCGTTCGTTGCTTCGGACGCCGACACGATGCTCGCTTACCTCGACCCACAGGCAGAGCGGCCGCACGATGCGACCGTCTTCTCGCGTCCCGGCTGCCCGTTCTGTGCCCGCGCCAAAGGCATGTTGCGGGACGCAGGCATCGAGTTCGAAGAGCTCGTATTGAACCGCGACTACACCGACCGCACGCTGCGTGCAGTCGCCGATGCGACCTCTTACCCGCAGGTGTTCATCGATGGGAAGTTGATTGGCGGATCCGACGATCTGGAAAGCTGGCTGGCGGCAGGCAAGAGTAAGGCTGCCTGATATACCGCTACTCTGCGGTCCGCCGGCGTTGCGCCGGTGGGCCGCAGATCTCATACTAATCGGCTATCCAATAACATCTTGGAGTGTCGGTAACATGCAGCTTTCTGATAAGAGTCTATTCAAGACCCGGGCCTACGTTGACGGCCAGTGGATCGACGCGGACAGCGGTGAGACGCGCCCCGTTCTGAATCCTGCGAACGGTGAGACTATAGCCGCGATTGCCAAGTGCGGCACCGCTGAAACGCGTCGCGCCATCGAGGCAGCCGAGAGGGCGCAAAAGACCTGGCGGCAGACGACGGCCAAAGAGCGCGCTTCGATTCTCCGGAAATGGTTCAACCTGATGATGGAATCCCAGGAGGACCTCGCGCAGATATTGACGGCCGAGCAAGGCAAGCCGCTGGCCGAGGCGCGTGGCGAAATAGCTTACGGTGCAAGCTACATCGAATGGTTCGCTGAAGAAGCCAAGCGCATCTACGGTGACACGATCCCGCAACCCTCGAACGACAAGCGCATTGTCATCATCAAGCAGCCGGTGGGAGTCGTGGCTTGCATAACGCCCTGGAATTTCCCGAATGCGATGCTGACGCGAAAAATCGCTCCGGCGCTCGCGGCTGGCTGCACGGTCGTGTGTAAACCGGCAAACGAAACGCCGCTGTCCGCATTCGCCTTCGTCGAATTGGCTGAGCGCGCGGGCGTGCCTCCAGGTGTAATCAACGTTCTTGGCGGCGTGACGCGCGAAATTGGCGCCGAAATGACCAGCAACCCGATTGTGCGCAAGCTGACGTTCACGGGTTCGACGCAGGTTGGCAAGATGCTCATGGAGCAATGCGCCGGCACCGTCAAACGAACTTCGATGGAACTCGGCGGTAACGCGCCGTTCATCGTGTTTGATGACGCGGATCTCGATGAGGCGGTCAAAGGCGCGATGATCTGCAAGTTCCGCAACGCCGGGCAGACCTGCGTGTGTGCCAACCGAATGCTCGTGCAGGAGAGTGTGTACGACGAATTTGCCGAAAAACTCAAAGCAGCAACGGCAGGGCTGAAGCTGGGGCAGGGCACGGACGAGAGCGTATCGGTGGGCCCGCTGATTAACGAAGGTGCGGCGAACGACGTCCTGGAATTCGTCGAGGATGCAGTGGCCAAAGGTGCAAACGTCGCGGCCGGTGGCGGACGCTCCGACCTCGGCGCCTGTTTCATCGAACCGACCGTGCTGACCAACGTCAGCGAAGACATGCGCGTCTTTCGCGAGGAGATCTTCGGCCCGGTTGCACCGCTATTCAAATTCAAGACCGAAGAAGAAGCGATCGCGATGGCCAACGACACCGAGTTTGGTCTGGCCTGTTACTTCTACGCACGCGATGTTGGCCGTATCTGGCGCGTTGCGGAGGGCCTCGAGTACGGCATCGTCGGCATTAACGAGGGGATTATCTCGAACGAGGCAGCGCCGTTCGGCGGAGTAAAAGAGTCCGGGCAGGGCCGCGAAGGCTCGAAGTACGGGCTCGACGACTATCTCGAGATCAAGTACATGTGCCTGGGCGGCCTCGACAAGTAAGACCCGCCAAGATTTGTCACTGTCTCCATAGTACGAATTCGGACCCGGCAAGGTGCGGGTCCGATTCTGGCTAGTTCGCGCCGCCCGGCGGCGTATACTGGCCTTATGCAACAGCACGAGATCTACGAACGCGCGCGATTGTCCCGGGATGCACGGTTTGACGGCCAGTTTTTTGTCGGCGTCCGGACGACCGGGATCTACTGCCGTCCGATCTGTCCCGCCGTGCCACCGAAGTCAGCGAACGTCGCGTTCTATCCGAGCGCGGCTGCGGCTTGTGAAGCGGGTTTCAGACCCTGCCTCAGATGCCGTCCGGAGTGCGCACCGGGCACACCGGCATGGAGCGGAACGTCGACAACTGTTCGCCGCGGTCTGCGGCTGATATCCGGCGGCGCGCTTGATGACGGTTCGATCGAGCAGCTCGCGGAGCGGCTCGGCGTCACGAGTCGTCATCTGCGACGCCTGTTTTCGAAACACCTCGGCGCATCGCCGCTGGCGGTTGCACATACGCAGCGTTTGCACTTTGCGAAGCGACTTATCGATCAGACGAATCTACCGATGACGCATGTCGCCACGGCAGCAGGCTACGGCAGCGTGCGGCGTTTCAACGACACGTTCAAGAAGACTTACGGCCGTTCGCCGCGCGACCTGCGCCGCAATCGCATTGAGCCTTTCGATCGGGACAGCGCGCTGAGCGTACGGCTGCCCTACCGGCAGCCGTTCAACTGGGTCGCATTGCTCGGGTTTCTGCGGGGAAGAGCCACACCAGGGGTCGAGCAAGTCATTGGTGGAAGCTATTTGCGAACCGTGCTCGTCGACGACCAACCTGGCGTTATCGAGTGTCGTCAGGACGAAACGGGTGCGAGCATTTGTTTGTCGCTGCACGGCATCGCCACGCCCGGAATGTTCAATGTCGTGCAGCGCGTGCGCGAGATGTTGGATCTCGATGCGCCGGCTGTCGACATCGAAGAGGTGCTTCGTGCCGACGAGCGGCTCGACGAACTGCTGAAGAACAAACACGGGGTTCGCGTGCCGGGCGCCTGGCACGGATTCGAGCTGACGGTCCGGGCCATTCTGGGCCAGCAGGTGTCGGTCAAGGCAGCAACTACGCTGGCCGGGAGAATCGTGCGGCGCTACGGGAGTCGGGTGGATCTGCCGGCATCGCTCGCAGGGCGCGCCGACGAACTGGAACTGGGCCGCGTGTTTCCGTCGGCGCAAAAACTCGCTCGGGCGCGTTTCAATGACATTGGTCTCGTGCGCAGCCGGGCAGAGACGATCAGGCGTGTCGCAAGCGCCGTGGTCCGAGGTGACATCAGTTTCGATAGCGCCCAGGACACGCATGCGTTTTGCGAAGCGCTGACCTCAATACATGGTATCGGCGACTGGACGGCGCAGTACGTGGCGATGCGGGCCCTGAAATACCCGGACGCTTTTCCGGCGTCGGATCTGGGGTTGCTCAAAGCGGTGGACAGTACCCGGAAGACCAGTGCTGTCGAATTGGAATGTCGCGCCGAGTCATGGCGACCATGGCGTGCCTACGCGGCAATTTTGTTGTGGAGTTCCTTATCGGACTCCGGAGGATGAATGATGTACTACTGTTACCTGAATACGCCGATCGGCGATCTGTTACTGGCCGGCGATGAAAAGGCACTGAGTCTGGTCGGGTTTCCGCAGGGCAAGATGCGTCGCGACCCGCACCCGGATTGGATTTTCAACGAAAAGCCGTTCGCGGCGGCCCGCCGGCAGTTGCAGGAGTATTTTGCCGGCAAGCGCAAGGACTTCGATCTGCCACTCAATTTGTCGGGTACCGAGTTTCAGGTGCGAGTGCTCGAGGAACTGCAGCGCATTCCCTACGGGGAGACGACATCTTACGGTGAGATCGCGCGGCGGATAGGTCGGCCGAAAGCTGTACGCGCCGTTGGCGCTGCAAACGGCCGCAATCCGATTCCGATTATCGTGCCGTGCCATCGTGTCATCGGTAGCAGCGGCGATCTGACCGGCTTCGGCGGTGGCCTCGATACGAAAGAAGCGCTGCTCAGGCTCGAGGCCGAGAACAGCGAACTTATGAGAGCACTGTAATTCTTAAGCCTCGGTCGGGAAACTGCCTAAAGGACTTTGTCTTCGAGCGCACGAACGACGGCCGACGGTTCGACGCCTTCCAGAATTCGCTCATCAGGCTGCAGCTCGGTTAGTTCGGTCCTAATCGGTAGTACGCCGGCCCAGATCGGGATGTCGTAGTCCTCATCTTCATCGTTCGGCATGCCGCTCGAGATTTTCGCCGACGCAGATTCGATCTCGAGCGCGATGACGCCGGTCATCTTGATTTCTTTTTCCAGCGGGTCCCGCAGTTCATCCCAGCGGCCAGGCATCGTGTGCTCACTGATCACGCGCATAGCGTGTAACTTGCCGTCCCGATCATTAATCAACCTCGGGGTGCCGAAGACGGTAACGGAGCGGTAGTTCATCGACGAGTTGAAGGCTGAGCGAGCAAACACGATGCCGTCAATGTGGGTAACGTTCAGACACGCGCGGTCTGTCTCGTCGAGAAGCCGAATCACCCTGGCTTTTCTTGCGCCGTGCAAAAAAATCGTTTCGCCTTCGCGGCCAAAGATCATCGGCACGACGACGGGCTGATCGCCCTGCACGAACCCGACGTGTGCAACGAGTGCAGAATCGAGCACCGCGTGCACGCCAGGTTTGTCGTATTGCGCCTTTTCCCTTAATTGCCGGACCTTGTTCTGTTTCGATACCGGGTAGTCGTCGTTCATCTGTTGGTTCCTAGAATATCTTCGGTGCCAGAGTCAGCGCCACAAGCGAAACGAGGACGAGGCCGATGATGTTGAGCGCGATGCCGGCCCGCACCATTTTCGGAATCGTCAACAGACCGGAGCCGAAAACGATCGCGTTAGGGGGCGTGGCGACAGGCAGCATGAAAGCGCAGCTTGCAGCGAGCGTAACGGGAACCGTCAGCACGATCGGGTCCACGCCGGTCTCGATGGCGATAGCGCCAACCACGGGCAGGAACGTCGCGGTTGTCGCAATGTTACTGGTCAGCTCAGTGAGAAAGATGATCATCGCGGCGGCGATGATCACGAGCAGCGCGAGTGGCAGCATGCCAAGCGCCTGCAGGTTGCCGCCCAGCCACTCGGCGAGGCCGGTGCGGGTAACCGCTCCGGCCAGCGTCAGGCCACCACCAAACAGAATCAGGACGCTCCACGGTAGGCGCTCCGCGTATTTCCAGCGCAGCAGCAGCGGGTCCCGCTTGTCGCCGCTGGGTATCAGAAACAATGCGACCGCGCCGGCCATGGCGATCCCCGAATCATCGAGCGCCGACAACCCCGGCAGCTGCGTCAATAACGGTCGTCCGACCCAGGTCAGTGCCATGACGACGAACACGATCGCGACGCGTATCTCCGGAACTGTTATGCGACCCAGGTCATCATGCATGCGCTGCAACGCAGCACGTCCCTCGCCGCAGGTCTGGAAGTCCACCTTGAACGCGATTCTTGTAAGTGCCAGCCATGCGAGTGGAAGCATCGCGGCTGATAGCGGCAGACCGACGAGCATCCAGCTCGCAAAGTCGATCTCTGTACCGTAGTTTTCGAGCATGAATGCCGCCAGCATCGCGTTCGGAGCGGTTCCCACGAGGGTCGCCATGCCGCCGATCGTTGCGCCATAGGCAACACCCAGGAGCAAGGCACACTGAAAATCGGCTTTGGCTTTTTCGTCAAGCCCGGCAACCGACTTGTGAATGACCGCGATGATCGAAACGGCGATAGGCAATAGCATCATCGTTGTCGATGTGTTCATGACCCACATGCTGATTACGGCACTGGCGAGCATGAAACCGCCCACTAGCGAGCGCCCATTGCCGCCGACGTGTTGCAAGACGCCCAACGCGATGCGTCGGTGCAGATTCCAGCGCTGCATTGCAAACGCAACAATGAAACCGCCAAGAAAGAGATAGATGACCTTGTTCGCGTACGGCGCGGCCGTTTCTTGAATATTTGCGACACCGAACAGGGGAAAGCATACCAGCGGCAAGAGGGCGGTTATCGCGATTGGCACGGCTTCGGTTGCCCACCAAACGGCCATGAGCATGCCAAGCGCTGCGGTTGTCCATCCGGCTGGCGACAGATCGTCGGGTGCGCCGGATAACAACATCAGGCCGCAGACCGACGGGCCGAGAATCAGCCCGACTTTCTGATGTATCGATCGTCCCAGAATCGTGTCGTCGTCGTTCAAGCCGTTTACCATCCGATTGGCCGATGAGAACCCACATCTTGTGCATAACTCGCCTTCCTATACAAGATGTAGTAGCATTCCGTGCGTACCAACTCGGTACGCACGGAGATGGGATGTAAAAGGCAATGCGGGCAGGGCGCCGTGCCGGATGCATGATTCGACGGCAGGCATCACGTGCTTCCTCTCAACACGTTGCTTATGTGATCAGCTGCCTGCGCAGCTCGTCACGGCTATCGAAGCAGCGACTTGTCTGCACGTTGACGAACGACACAGAATCCAATCGTGACACGGAGGTTTCGTTTTCTAATGCGATTCGTAACACGCCCACTACATCTTCTGCTTGATATGCCGCCCAGATTCTGGGCGGCTTTTTTCGTGGTACTGGTGACGGGATGTGCGTCCGGCCCGCCCAAACTTCCGTACCCCGCGTTCGTTCAGTCTGACGAACTCGAAGACATTTTCATGGCGACGTTGCCAGGCGTGCGCGCGAAACAATTCGCAGGCAACCCGAAAACGCGGCGCACGAGCAATCGGATCGATTTGCCGACTGGCTGGCAAGGGACCAGCGGAGGTTCGCCCGGCAAATCGCTCGAGATCTTCGTGTTGGCCGGGGATCTTGAGGTCGGCGACATCAAATTAGGACCCGGCGGCTACGCTCATGTGCCGCCCGGTTCATTCGGTTTCAATCTGCAGACCTCCGAAGGTGCCCGCATCCTGTATTTTCTCGATGACGTGGATCCGTTAGCGATGATCAGGTCGCCGACCATTCTCGACACACGACTCGTCGAGTGGCAACCGACCGATACTGAAGGCGTCACATTCAAGGACCTGCGATCAGATCCCGGTAACGGTGCACGGACATGGATTTTGCGAATTCAACCGGGCACCGTGATGCCCTGGCAGTCATCATCCGTGGTCCGTGAGGGATACCTGGCCCGGGGCCAGTATCAGGACAGTGAATGTGTGGACAACGAAGCGCATACATGGACGTATACATCCGGCGGATATTTCTATCGGCCCGCGGACGCGGTCAGCGGTGGTCCCGAGGCACGGGCGATAACGGAGTCAGTATGGATTCTGCGTGAGCGGACCGCATCAATCGTAGTCACTCATGACGCATGTTCCGTTGCGCCTACTTCCTGACCAGTTTCGTTATTCCTTTACCCAGCTTCATTAGCTTTGTAAGCGTCGACGTCGGGATATCGTTGATCTGCTCATACCAGTTACTCGTCGACTCAATGAACTCCAGCATGTTGTGAATGCGTTCCTTGGTGACTGGATGAGTGTCAGACTCTGCGTCAACTTCTTCGGCTGCCTTGCGCAGCATCGAAAGCGTCGGATTTAGTTCGCGCTGCTTGCGCTGCTCGATAATTACGCGAAATAACTCCCAGACATCGTGCAGCGACTCGAAGTAATCGCGCCGATCGCCGAGGACATGCGTCATACGCACAAGTCCGAATCCCTGTAGTTCCCGGATACTCGTGCTGACGTTGGACCGCGCCACGGACAGCGCGTCGACAATCTGATCGGCTCGGAGCGGCTCGGGTGAGAGGTATAGCAAGGCCTGAATCTGGGCAACGGTGCGGTTGGTACCCCAGCGCGTGCCCATTTCGCCCCAATGGAGCACGTATTTCTCCACGGCAGGTGACAGCTGCATTGTTTTTCTCTTATTTCTGTTTGAACAGAATTTATTGAAATTACGGCGCAATCGCAACCACTACGACGCGCCGGGGTGCCGGCCAGCCCTCGACGGTCCAGTCAGGATCGTCTGGTTTCAGGGCTTCACGCAGCGACTCGAACGCCATCCATTCCGTGCTGCGCTGTTCGTCGGTGGTTGTCACCGATTCGTCAATGACCTCGATGTCCGCAAATCCGCTGCGGCGCAACCAGGTCGTCAGTTCTGCGATCGTGGGGAGCAACCAGACGTTGCGCATACGCGCGTAACGATCCGGTGGCGTGCAAGCGTAGGATTCCTTGCCGGGCACGAAGATCGTTTCGAGCACCAGCTGACCTCCCGTGCGCAACGTGCCTTTTAGCTGCCGCAAATGGTCGATGGGCGAGCGCTGGTGATACAGGACCCCCATGGAAAACGTTGTATCGAAGCTACGCGAATCCTGCGGCAGCTCGTGCAGCCGCAGCGGCAACACGAATACGTGTCCTGTTTGCAGAAAGTGATCGATGGCCAGAAACTGCACGATGTAGAGTAGTGTCGGATCGATCCCGATTACAGCGCGGGCACCTGCTATTCGCATCTGCATCGCGTAGTAAGCATTGCCACAACCAACGTCGAGCACCGAGCGCCCCTCGAGCGGCGCGATGTCGCTCTTCGAGACGGTCCCATTTGAGATTACTGCGCCATTCACTGTCGATCGTGATGCCGGCAACGTCGAATGGCCCTTTGCGCCAGGGCGACAGGGCCAGTAGCAGATCTCGAATTGTCCGCGAGTCGCTGGCGTCGCAAGTGCGCAGTTGCTCGAGAGTACGTCGCCATTTGGCAAAGTCGCCGTGCGCAGTATCGCGCAGCCGCTCGCGAACCAGGGCTTCGACCGGCGCTCGCCAGGAACCGACGCCAACATCGGCGAGACACTGCCACAATGCCGGGTAGTCAAGCATCCTTACTTGATCGCCACGATCGAAACGAAGTTGAAGTAGCGCAACCAGACCGCACTGTGTGCGAACCCGACGGCAGCAAGTCGGTCACGATGGTCAGCGACCGTCTCGGGTATGAGCACATGATCGAGCGCTGCTCTTTTCCGGCTTATTTCCAGTTCGCTGTAGTCGTTGCGGCGTTTGTGCTCGCGATGCAAATCGATGAGCAGTTCTTCCATATTCGGGTCGTCGTCGATCACTTTTTCCGACAGCAGGAACAGGCCGCCGGAAATCAGGCCGTCAAAAATGCGTGCAAGCATGGCGTTGCGATCCTCGAGACTGAGGAACTGCAGCGTGTAATTCATGACGACCATTGAGGCGTTGGTGATAGGTACGTCACGAATATCATCCAGCCTGAAGTCTATGGGCGCCGGGACCATGCCGGGTTCTTCGGTGTTGGCAACGATCTTTTGGCAGCGTCTTATCATCGCCTCGGAATTGTCTATCGCTATGATCCGGCAGTCTGGCGCACGAATACCCTGGCGCATCGCGTGCGTTGCCGCGCCGAGCGAGCAGCCCAGGTCATAACAATTCGTGCCGGCTTTGACGTATCGGGCCGCAAGAGAACCGATCGCCTCGAGAGTGGCTGCGTAGCCCGGGATCGAGCGTCGGAGCATGTCCGGAAAGACCTCCGCCACGGCGTCATTGAAGCGGAAGGGTTCGGCATCCTGGCCGCCTGTGGCGTAGATCGTGTCTCGTTTCATATTCGACGGTCACCTGCTTATGGGAGCGGCATCACCCATGATCAGGATGTTCCGATCCGTGCGGTTGTGGGACAATCGCGGCCCCTATGCTACGCGAACTTCACAAAGAACTCGGCATTGCGGCCGACTACGGTCAGGCTGGCGGCCCGCCAGCGTTCGAGGAAGCCGTGGAGCTCGTCGAGGTCGGGCCCAATCTCGTTGGCAGGATGCAGCGGCTGACGCCCGATGCCGCGCGTCAATGGCGGGCGATGGTCGATGCCGCAGATGCTGTTGGCATACAGCTGCTGATCGTGTCGGGATTTCGCGGCATCGAGTACCAGGCCGCGCTGATACGCAAGAAGATCAACGCGGGCCAGGACATCGACGATATATTGACCGTCAATGCGGCCCCGGGACACAGTGAACACCACACCGGAAGGGCCGTGGATATCGCAACGCCGGGATCCCGGCCGCTGACCGAGGAATTCGAAGCAACGGACGCGTTTAGATGGCTCGAGTCACGGGCCATCGAATTTGGCTTCTCCATGACCTATCCGCGTGAAAACCCCTGGGGAATTACCTACGAACCCTGGCACTGGTCGCTGAAGCCCTGAAACCGACCTCAGATGGAGTATCGGCCTGCCAGGGCGCCCGGCGCCCAAGGCAAAAAATCAGTGGCTTAGCTGTTGACACCTAGGCGGGACGATTAGACAATAGCCGGCTTGTGTCCGCGGAGGGGTACTCAAGCGGTCAACGAGGGCAGACTGTAAATCTGCTGGCTATGCCTACGTAGGTTCGAATCCTACCCCCTCCACCAGACTACTGGTTCGGCGGAGGAAGGTAGAGATCAAGTATAGCAGCATTGGCTGACTTCGTTTTCAGACCCCTTTTGTGCTTGAAAAAAGGCCGCGAGACACAATCTGAACTAGGTGTGCGACTGGATGACAGCGCCACCGCGGGGAAGACACAAAGAGACTTATTTGAAATCCGGACGGTTTGACTAATAAAGACTGTCAGGATTTTTGCACGCCGGAAAAAGGCGCAAGGCGGGTGTAGTTCAACGGTAGAACCTCAGCCTTCCAAGCTGATGATGTGGGTTCGATTCCCATCACCCGCTCCAGACGGATGGTAAGGAACTGGTCGGTGAATGGCCCACATAGCTCAGGGGCAGAGCACTTCCTTGGTAAGGAAGAGGTCCCCGGTTCAAATCCGGGTGTGGGCTCCAGGGCCTGAAAAGAGTTATTCAGAGTACAACTTAGATAAGCAGGAAAAAGCTCATGTCTAAAGAAAAATTTGAAAGAACAAAGCCGCACGTAAACGTCGGCACGATTGGACACGTGGATCACGGCAAGACGACGCTGACGGCGGCGTTGACGAAGGTGATGGCGGAGCGTCATGGCCGCGGTGAGGTGAAGGACTACGACCAGATCGACAATGCACCCGAAGAGCGCGAGCGTGGCATCACGATTGCGACGGCGCACGTGGAATACGAGAGCGACAACCGCCACTACGCGCACGTGGACTGCCCGGGCCACGCGGACTACGTGAAGAACATGATCACGGGAGCGGCGCAGATGGACGGTGCGATTCTCGTGGTATCGGCGGCTGACGGCCCGATGCCGCAGACGCGAGAGCACATTCTGCTGGCGCGCCAGGTGGGTGTGCCGTACATCGTGGTGTACCTGAACAAGGCGGACCAGGTTGACGACGAGGAGCTTCTGGAGCTGGTGGAGATGGAGGTCAGAGACCTCTTGTCGACGTACGAGTTTCCTGGGGACGACACGCCGATCGTGACCGGTTCGGCGCTGAAGGCGTTCGAGGGCGATACCTCGGACATTGGTGTGCCGTCGGTGCTGAAGCTGATCGAGGAGATGGACAGCTACATTCCGCAGCCGGAGCGCGCCATAGACGGTGATTTTCTGATGCCGGTCGAGGACGTGTTCTCTATCTCCGGTCGAGGCACTGTCGTAACCGGGCGCATAGAACGTGGCATTGTTAAAGTAGGCGACGAGATCGAGATTGTCGGCATCAAGGACACGGAGAAGACGACGTGCACGGGCGTGGAGATGTTCAGGAAGTTGCTGGACGAGGGCATGGCCGGCGACAACGTTGGCGTGCTGCTGCGCGGTACCAAGCGTGAAGAGGTTGAGCGTGGTCAGGTACTGGCGAAGCCGGGATCGATTACGCCGCACACCAAGTTTGAGGCCGAGGTTTACATTCTGACCAAGGACGAAGGTGGCCGGCATACGCCGTTTTTCAAGGGCTATCGGCCGCAGTTTTACTTCCGCACGACGGACGTAACGGGTGCGGTGGAGTTGCCGGAGGGCACCGAGATGGTGATGCCGGGCGACAACGTGAAGATGGTTGTCGACCTGATCGCACCGATCGCGATGGAAGACGGTTTGCGCTTTGCTATCCGCGAAGGTGGCCGTACCGTCGGCGCCGGCGTCGTAGCAAAGGTTATTGAATAAGTAGAACGCGATAGCCGAGCACGCCTGGCTTGTGGCGTGCTCGGCTCGGTTACTGTTACTAGAGAACGAATTACGCGACAGGCCAGTAGCTCAATTGGCAGAGCGGCGGTCTCCAAAACCGCAGGTTGGGGGTTCGATTCCCTCCTGGCCTGCCACTTGAGTCAGTTGGCTTAATTACGATCATGACGACACATACAGAACAAAGTCAGAGCGGTGCGCTGGACATCGTCAAGCTGCTCATAGCGGCTGCTGCCCTCGTCGGCGGGCTCTACTCGTACTACTACTACGAGTTTGAGTTGGCGCTCGCGCTCAGGGTTCTGATGGTGCTCGGCGGTACAGGTGTCGGCATCGCGATTGCGATGACGAGCACGCAGGGTCAGCGGCTATGGCACTTCATCCAGGGCTCTCGTGTCGAGATTCGCAAGGTCGTCTGGCCGACCCGGCAGGAGACAACGCAGACGGCTATCGCTGTGTTTGTTTTCACGCTGATCATGGCCGTGTTTTTCTGGTTGTTGGACTCGGGGCTGCTCTGGCTGACCCGACGCCTCGTCGGTTAGACGAGTTTTGCAGGTTTTAGAAGGAAATACGTCAGTGTCTTTACGCTGGTACATCGTCCACGCCTATTCGAACTTCGAACACAAGGTGAAATCCTCATTGGAGGAGCGCATCGAGCGGATGGGGTTGCAGGACAAGTTTGGCGAGATCCTCGTGCCGACCGAAGAAGTGGTCGAAATGAGAGAAGGGCAGAAACGACGCAGTGAGCGCAAGTTCTTCCCGGGCTACGTGCTCGTGCAGATGGATATGGACGACGAGACCTGGCACCTCGTGAAGGAAGTGCCAAAGGTGCTTGGTTTTATCGGCGGGTCGAGCGATCGTCCGGCGCCGATTTCGGACAAGGAAGCGGACCAAATTCTGCAGCGCGTCAAGGAAGGGGTCGACAAGCCGCGGCCGAAAGTGCTGTTCGAGCCGGGCGAGGTCGTTCGCGTTATCGACGGGCCGTTCAACGACTTCAGCGGTGTTGTCGAGTCGGTCAACTACGAAAAGAGCAGGTTACAGGTCGCAGTTCAGATTCTCGGTCGGTCAACACCCGTCGAGCTGGACTTCGGCCAGGTTGAGAAGGGTTAGTTAAGACATCCGCAGGGGATCGCCGATGTTGCGGGCCCTTACAGATTTACAAAGTACGAGGAGCCCTGACAGGGCGCTTGAACTCGAGAGGATATAAAGATGGCTAAAAAGGTAGCTAGCTACATCAAGCTACAGGTCCCAGCGGGCCAGGCTAATCCGTCACCGCCCGTCGGCCCGGCATTGGGTCAGCATGGCGTCAATATCATGGAGTTCTGCAAGGCATTTAACGCAGAGACCCAGGGTACCGAACCGGGCTTGCCGATTCCGGTGATCATTACGGTCTATAGCGACCGTAGTTTCACGTTTATTTCCAAGACGCCGCCGGCCGCTGTTCTGTTGCGAAAGGCAGCCGGCATCAAGAAGGGCTCCGGCGAGCCGAATACCGACAAGGTTGGCAAGGTGAATCGCCAGCAGCTCGAAGAGATTGCGACGACAAAGATGCCGGACCTGACTGCGGCCGATATGGATGCTGCGGTTCGCACGGTCGCCGGCACGGCGCGGAGCATGGGCATCGACGTGGAAGGGGTTAAGTAATGGCTGCACTTAGCAAACGAAAGAAGGCAGCGCGTGAGAAGGTCGAACCTGGGACGGCTTATCAGATTGACGAGGCACTGGGCCTGGTCAAAGAACTGGCCACGGCCAAGTTCGCGGAGAGTATCGACGTGTCGGTCAACCTCGGCGTTGACCCGCGCAAATCGGATCAGGTAGTTCGCGGCTCAACCGTGCTGCCGAACGGCACCGGCAAATCCGTCCGTGTCGCAGTCTTCGCACAGGGCGAAAACGCCGATAAGGCGAAGTCTGCCGGTGCGGACATTGTCGGCTTCGAAGACCTTGCCGAGACTGTCAAGAAAGGCGAGTTGAATTTCGATGTCGTGATCGCGACGCCGGATGCCATGCGAGTCGTTGGCCAGCTTGGCCAGATTCTCGGTCCGCGCGGACTGATGCCGAACCCGAAGGTTGGCACGGTCACTGCCGATGTCGAGACAGCTGTCACGAACGCCAAGGCTGGTCAGGTGCGTTACCGCACTGACAAGGCCGGTATTATTCACTGCCCGATCGGCCGCGCCGATTTCGAAGTGCCGGCGCTGAAAGAAAACCTCGAGACGCTGCTGGCGGACCTGAAGAAGGCGAAGCCGGCTACAGCCAAGGGCGCGTATGTCATGAAATTGACCGTCTCGTCGACGATGGGTCCTGGCGTATCAGTCGATAGATCTTCTGTCGATGCCTAATCGGGCTCGACTGGGGCGGTAGCGAAGTAAATAGAATTCTTGGCATGGCCTTCGGGCGATGCCTCGGGTAGCCGCAGGGACGCGGCGATCGTCGAAGACCGTAGGCGATCAACTTGGTTGTTGATCTTAATAACCGCCTACGCAGATGGTGAAACCTTAGTCAGATTAGCTGGCGACGGTTGCCATCCGACATGGAACGGATGTTCCGGAATAGGAAGGTGGAAGATTAGTTGTTCCGAAAGGAAAGAGTTTTTTCCAGTGGAGTGACGGCAAATGACTTCACCTATTTGGTTAAACCGTAGGCCAGGAGATATTCATGGCACTGAGACTCGAAGACAAGAAAGCTTTTGTCAAAGAGGTGAACGCGGTTGCAGGCGACTCGGTAACGGCTGTTGCAGCCGAGTATCGAGGGCTGTCTGTTGCGGAAATGACGGAGTTGCGCAAAGAAGCGCGCAATGCCGGAGTGTATCTGCGTGTTGTAAAAAACACGCTGGCACGCCGCGCCGTCAAAGGTACCGATTTCGAGTGTATGCATGACGCACTCAAGGGACCGATTCTGCTGGCGTTTGCCAAAGACGATCCAGGTGCCGCTGCCAGGGTCATCAAGAATTTCGCCAAGGAGCACGCTGCTCTGCAGGCGGTTTCGCTATCAGCCGGCGGGCAGTTGTTGCCTGCGACCGATCTCATGAAGTTGGCGGATTTGCCAACTCTGGATCAGGCGCGCGCAATGCTGCTTGGCGTAATGATGGCACCGATGTCCCAGTTGGCACGCACATTGGCCGAGCCTTCTGCAATGCTTGCGCGCACCTTTGGTGCTCGTGGCGGTCAGGAAGCAGGCTGAATCGTCAGATTCACAGTCTTTTGACAAGACGAATGAAAGTATTACCTGACTCAGGAAATGTAATTTAGAGGAAAAGCGAAATGGCACTGTCAAACGAAGATCTGCTCAAAGAGTTGAGCGCAAAGCCAATCATGGAAGTGGTTGAACTCGTCAAGATGCTCGAAGACGAGTGGGGTGTGTCTGCAGCGGCACCGGTTGCCGTTGCGGCAGCAGCTGCCGGTGGCGATGCTGCTGAAGCAGCAGTTGAGAAGGACGAATTCGACGTCGTTCTCACAGGTTTTGGCGACGCGAAAGTCGGCGTCATCAAAGCCGTCCGTACGATCACCGGGCTTGGCCTGAAAGAAGCCAAGGACACGGTCGAGGGCACTCCATCGACAATCAAGGAAGGCGTTAGCAAAGACGAAGCGGAAGAGGTTAAAAAGCAGCTTGAAGAAGCTGGCGGCAGCGTTGAATTGAAATAGTCAATTCATTGACGTTGTTGCTGTCTCTTTTGCAAAGGACCCGACGGTCCACAAGTCGGGCAAGCAGCCAGCCGCTAAGCGGCTGGCTGCTTGCGCGCATCTGTAATTAACGAAGGTATTCCCGAATGGCCTATTCATTCACTGAGAAAAAGCGCATCCGCAAGAACTTTGGCAAGCGTCCGACAATTCTGGACGTGCCGTACCTGCTGTCGATCCAGGTCGACTCGTACAAGAAGTTCCTGCAAACGGACAAGACGATTGAGGACCGTGATGACCGCGGTCTGCATGCAGCATTCCAATCGGTGTTTCCGATCGTCAGTTATTCGGGCAACGCAGCGCTCGAATACGTGAGTTATCGCCTCGGTGAGCCCGTCTTTGACGTCAAGGAATGCCAGATGCGAGGGCTGACCTACGCAGCGCCTATACGCGTCAAAGTTCGCCTGGTCATTTATGACAAGGAAGCCAGCGGTACGCCGAAGCCCGTAAAGGATATTCGCGAGCAAGAGGTCTACCTTGGCGAGATGCCGCTGATGACCGATCACGGTACGTTTGTGATTAACGGTACCGAACGTGTAATCGTGTCGCAGCTGCACCGTTCTCCGGGCGTGTTTTTTGATCATGACAAGGGCAAGACGCACAGCTCGGGCAAGCTGCTGTTTTCCGCGCGCATTATTCCGTACCGAGGCTCCTGGCTGGACTTCGAGTTCGATCCCAAGGACTCGGTATTTGCCCGAATTGACCGTCGCCGCAAATTGCCGGTGACGATAATTCTTCGTGCGCTGGAGATGACCAACGAAGAGATGCTTGAACTTTTCTTCGACACGAATGAATTCTTCCTCTCCGAGAAAGAAATCAAGATGCAGCTCATTCCGGACCGCCTGCGAGGTGATACGGCGACCTTCGATATCAAGCTTGGTCGCAAGCTGATTGTCGAAGAAGGGCGTCGCATCACAGCGAAGCACGTCCGCGATATGGACAAGTCCACAGTCGACAAGCTCGTTGTGCCTGCCGAGTATCTCGAAGGGAAGATTCTCGCGCACGACGTCATTGACACGGAAACCGGCGAGCTGCTTGCGGCTGCCAATGCCGAGCTGACTGCCGAGCTGATCGAGGCGCTAGTCGCGGCCGGCATCGAGAATATTCGTACGCTGTTTGTGAATGATCTCGATCGCGGCCCGTTCATTTCGAATACGCTGAACATCGACCCATCGACGACACGCCTCGAGGCGCTCGTCGAGATTTACCGCATGATGCGCCCGGGTGAGCCACCAACCAAGGAAGCGGCAGAGAATCTGTTCCAGAATCTGTTCTTCAATCCGGACCGTTATGATTTATCCGGCGTTGGCCGCATGAAGTTCAATCGCCGCGTCGGTCGCGACAATTCGGAAGGTAGTGGTGTTCTCGAAAAAGATGACATTCTCGCCGTTCTGCAAACACTGATCGACATTCGTAACGGTTACGGAAACGTCGACGATATTGATCACCTCGGCAATCGCCGCGTGCGTAGCGTTGGCGAAATGGCCGAGAACGCGTTCCGCGTTGGTTTGGTCCGCGTCGAGCGCGCGGTCAAGGAGCGTTTGACGCAGGCCGAGACCGAGGGCCTGATGCCGCAGGAGATGATCAACGCGAAGCCTGTTGCTGCAGCCGTCAAGGAGTTTTTCGGCTCGAGCCAGCTGTCGCAGTTCATGGATCAAAACAATCCGCTGTCGGAAGTGACTCACAAACGTCGCGTTTCGGCACTTGGCCCCGGTGGCCTGACGCGCGAGCGCGCCGGGTTCGAGGTTCGCGACGTGCACCCGACGCACTACGGTCGTGTTTGCCCTATCGAGACACCTGAAGGCCCGAATATCGGACTCATCAACTCGCTTGCGGTGTACGCACGTACGAATGAGTACGGTTTCCTCGAGACGCCGTACCGGAAAGTCAATAAAGGCAAGGCAACGGCCGATATCGAATATTTGTCGGCCATTGAGGAGAGCCAGTACATCATTGCGCAGGCGAACTCGGAATTGGATAAGAACGGCAAATTCCTCGAGGATCTGGTTGCCGTGCGCCACAAGAACGAATTCACGCTTTCGGGGCCGGGAGATGTCAACTACATGGACGTTTCGCCAAGGCAGATCGTATCCGTCGCTGCCTCGCTGATCCCGTTCCTTGAGCACGATGACGCTAACCGCGCACTTATGGGTTCGAACATGCAGCGTCAGGCAGTGCCAACGCTGCGCGCCGAAGCGCCGCTGGTTGGCACGGGCATGGAACGTGCCGTGGCGATTGACTCCGGTGTCACGGTTGTCGCCCGCCGCGGCGGTACGGTCGATTCAGTCGATGCGTCGCGTATCGTCGTACGTGTGAACGATGACGAAACCAGCGCCGTTGAGCCAGGTGTCGATATTTACAACCTGACGAAGTACACGCGCTCGAATCAAAACACCTGTATCAACCAGCGTCCGCTAGTCAAAGCCGGAGATTCGATTTCGGGTGGCGACGTGCTGGCTGACGGACCGTCAACCGACATGGGTGAGCTGGCGCTCGGGCAGAACCTGCTTGTGGCGTTCATGCCCTGGAATGGCTATAACTTTGAGGACTCGATCCTGATCTCGGAGCGCGTCGTCAAGGAAGACCGCTTCACGACGATTCATATCGAAGAGCTTCAGTGCGTTGCGCGCGACACCAAGCTCGGGCCGGAGGACATTACGTCTGATATCCCGAACGTCGGCGACGCGGCACTGGCCAAACTCGACGAGTCCGGAATTGCGTTCATCGGCGCCGAGGTTAACGCTGGCGACATTCTTGTGGGCAAGGTGACGCCCAAAGGCGAAACTCAGCTGACGCCCGAAGAGAAATTGCTCAGAGCGATATTCGGAGAGAAAGCATCGGACGTCAAAGATACTTCGCTGCGCGTGCCGCCCGGAATGGACGGCACGGTCATCGACGTGCGCGTCTTCACGCGCGACGGCGTCGAGAAGGACCTTCGCGCCTTGTCGGTCGAGAAAGCGGAGCTCGAGAGTGTTCGTAAGGACCTCGATGACACGCTGCGAATTCTCGAGGAAGACATTTACGAACGTGTCGAGCGCATGCTCATCAACAAGATGGCGCAGGGCGGTCCGAACAAGCTCAAATCGGGATCGAAGATCACGAAAGCGTACCTGGAAGAGGTACCGCGCGAGCAGTGGTTCGAGATTCGGTTGAAGAACGATGATGCGAACGAGCAGTTGCAGAAGGCATTTGAGCGTCTCAATGCGCAGCGCGAAGAGTTTGATCGCCGCTTCGAAGAGAAGAAAGCGAAGATCACTGCCGGTGACGACCTGGCACCTGGCGTTTTGAAAATGGTGAAGGTGTATCTGGCGGTTAAGCGCAGGATTCAGCCAGGTGACAAAATGGCTGGCCGCCACGGTAACAAGGGTGTGATCTCGACGATCGTGCCGGTTGAAGACATGCCGTATCTTGAAGACGGCACTCCGGTCGATATCGTGTTGAATCCACTCGGCGTACCTTCTCGAATGAACGTCGGCCAGGTGCTCGAGACGCATCTCGGCTGGGCGGCGAAAGGGCTCGGCAAGAAGATCGATGGCATGCTCAAAGCGCAGGAATCGGTCACCAAGATTCGGCAGTTCCTTGAAAAGGTCTACAACAAGACCGGCGGCCGTATCGAGGACCTCAAGTCCCTGAACGACGCAGAGGTCGTCGAGCTTGCCGGAAACCTGACGAACGGCGTGCCGACTGCAACGCCCGTCTTCGACGGTGCCGCTGAAGCCGAGATCAAGGGCATGCTCGAACTCGCCGAACTGGCCGACTTCGGGTCAGTCGCGGCTCAGTGACGGCCGTACCGGTGAGGAGTTCGATCGCGACATCACCGTCGGTTACATGTACATGCTGAAGCTCAATCATCTCGTGGATGACAAGATGCATGCACGCTCGACCGGACCTTACAGTCTCGTTACACAGCAGCCGCTCGGTGGCAAGGCGCAGTTCGGCGGCCAGCGCTTTGGTGAGATGGAGGTCTGGGCACTCGAGGCCTACGGCGCCGCGTACACCTTGCAGGAAATGCTGACGGTTAAGTCGGACGACGTGCAGGGCCGGACCAAGATGTACAAGAACATCGTCGACGGCGAACATGAAATGGATGCCGGTATGCCGGAATCGTTCAATGTTCTGGTCAAGGAGATTCGATCTCTGGGTATCAACATTGAGCTGGAGACAGACTAATGAAAGATCTCTTAAAGCTTTTCAAGTACCAGAATCCGGTTGACGACTTTGAGGCCATTCGCATCGGCCTGGCGTCCCCGGATATGGTGCGCTCCTGGTCGTTCGGCGAAGTCAAGAAGCCCGAAACGATCAATTACCGCACATTCAAGCCCGAGCGCGACGGCCTGTTTTGCGCAAAGATCTTCGGTCCCGTCAAGGACTACGAGTGTCTTTGTGGCAAGTACAAGCGCCTGAAGCATCGCGGCGTAGTGTGTGAAAAGTGTGGTGTTGAAGTCACGCAGACCAAGGTCCGCCGTGAGCGCATGGCACACATCGAGCTTGCGAGCCCGGTTGCGCACATTTGGTTCCTGAAATCACTGCCGTCTCGTATCGGCCTCATGCTCGACATGACACTGCGCGAAATCGAGCGGGTGCTGTACTTCGAAGCCTTCGTTGTTGTCGAGCCCGGCATGACCGAGCTGGAGCGCGGTCAGCTGCTGACCGACGAAATGTATCTCGACGCGCTTGAACAATACGGCGACGAATTCGATGCTCGCATGGGCGCCGAAGCCGTTCGCGAGATGCTCATGACAATCGATCTGCAGCGCGAAATTTTGCAGGTTCGTGAAGACATGGGTGCGACGCGTTCCGAAACGAAGATCAAGCGGCTATCGAAACGTCTGAAGCTGATCGAGTCATTCGTTGAATCGGGCAACAAGCCCGAATGGATGGTACTCACAGTCCTGCCCGTATTGCCGCCGGATCTGCGCCCGCTTGTACCACTCGATGGTGGCCGTTTCGCGACGTCAGATTTGAACGATCTTTATCGTCGCGTTATCAATCGAAACAATCGCCTGCGTCGTCTGCTCGAACTCAATGCGCCCGACATCATTGTGCGCAACGAGAAGCGCATGCTGCAGGAATCGGTCGATGCGTTGCTCGACAACGGGCGTCGCGGCCGCGCGATAACCGGCACGAACAAACGTCCGCTGAAATCGCTGGCCGACATGATCAAGGGAAAGCAGGGCCGCTTCCGGCAGAATCTCCTCGGCAAGCGCGTCGACTACTCTGGCCGCTCGGTCATCGTGGTCGGACCGACGCTCAAACTGCATCAGTGTGGCCTGCCGAAAAAGATGGCGCTCGAACTGTTCAAGCCGTTCATATTCTCGAAGCTGCAACTGCGCGGTGAGGCGACCACGATCAAGGCGGCCAAGCGGCTCGTCGAGCGTGAAGGTGCTGAGGTCTGGGATATTCTCGAAGAGGTCATTCGCGAACACCCGGTACTTCTTAATCGTGCGCCGACGCTGCACCGTCTGGGTATTCAGGCGTTCGAGCCGGTTCTGATCGAAGGCAAGGCGATCCAGTTGCACCCGCTTGTCTGTACCGCGTTCAATGCTGATTTCGACGGTGACCAGATGGCCGTGCACGTACCGCTCTCGATCGAGGCGCAGCTCGAAGCGCGCGCGCTGATGATGTCGTCCAATAACATTCTGTCACCGGCCAACGGAGATCCGATCATCGTGCCGTCGCAGGACGTTGTCCTCGGGCTGTACTACATGACGCGCACGCGCATAAACGCGAAAGGCGAGGGCATGATGTTCTCGGACATCAGCGAGGCCCGCCGTGCTTATGAAAGCGGCGCCGCGGCGCTGCAAGCCCGGGTCAAGATTCGTGTCCAGACGTCCGAGGTCGAACAGGAAGGCGAAGAACCCGTTGCAGTCGTAAAGCTTGTCGACACGACCGTCGGCCGCGCTTTGCTGTCCGAGATTTTTCCGGATGGCCTCGATTTCGCGTTGATCAACCGGGCAATGACGAAAAAGGCGATCTCGAATACGATTAACGCCTGTTATCGAAACCTCGGCCTTAAGAAAACCGTCGTTTTCGCTGACCGACTGATGTACACGGGCTTCCGTTTTGCAACGATGGCCGGCATCTCGATCGGCGTGAACGACATGGTCGTGCCCGAGAACAAGGAGGAGATTCTGTCAGTTGCTGAATCCGAGGTGAAGGAGATTCAGGACCAGTACGCATCGGGTCTGGTAACCGACGGCGAACGTTACAACAAGGTCGTCGACATCTGGTCACGGACTAATGACCAGGTCGCGAAGGCGATGATGGACAAGCTCGGTACCGAATCGGTCAAGGATTCCGACGGCAAAACTGTTGATCAGGAGTCGTTTAACTCGATCTACATGATGGCTGACTCGGGCGCTCGCGGTTCGGCGGCGCAGATCAGACAGCTGGCCGGCATGCGAGGCCTGATGGCAAAGCCGGACGGCTCGATCATCGAGACTCCGATTACGGCGAATTTCCGCGAAGGTCTCGACGTGTTGCAGTACTTTATTTCGACGCACGGCGCGCGTAAGGGGCTGGCCGATACAGCGTTGAAGACGGCTAACTCCGGTTACCTGACGCGTCGACTCGTCGACGTTGCGCAGGACCTGGTTGTAACTGAAGTTGATTGCGAAACGAAAAACGGTGTCGCTATGTCGCCACTGGTTGAAGGCGGCGACGTTGTCGAGCCGCTCAGAGAGCGTGTCTTGGGTCGCGTTCTGGCTGAGGCCGTGCTGATTCCAGGCACCGACAAGGCCGCATTCGACGCTGGTACGATGCTGGACGAAGAAACTGTTGCACACCTCGAGGATCTGTCAATTGACCATGTTCTGGTTCGGTCGCCGATTACCTGTGAAGTGCGCTATGGGGTCTGCTCACAATGTTATGGTCGCGACCTTGCGCGTGGCAAACGCATAAACATCGGCGAAGCGGTCGGTGTAATTGCGGCGCAGTCGATCGGTGAGCCCGGCACGCAGCTGACAATGCGCACCTTCCATATTGGTGGTGCAGCCTCTCGTTCCGCCGCCGTCAATAACATTGAAATCAAGTCGAAAGGCATCGCCAAGCTGAACAACATAAAAACCGTCGCACACCATAAGGGCTATCTTGTCGCGGTATCGCGTTCGGGCGAAATCTCGGTCATCAACGAGATGGGTCGCGAGCGTGAGCGTTACAAAGTGCCTTATGGAGCCACAATTACGATCGCTGACGGGGCTGACGTGAAGCAGGGTCAGGTCGTTGCGACCTGGGACCCGCATACGCACCCGGTTGTCACCGAAGTGGCGGGTAAACTGAAGTTCGAAGATTTTGTCGACGGCGTGACCGTAACCGAGCAGGTTGACGAGTTCACGGGTCTGACGAGCATCGTTGTACTCGATCCGAAGAGCCGTGGCGGGATGGGCAAGGACCTGCGACCGGTTGCACGACTCGTTGACGACAAGGACGAGGATATCTTCTTTGCCAACACCGAGATTCCGGCCGTTTACGCGCTTCCGGCAGGCGCCATCATCAGCATGAGCGATGGGGCGACAGTAGCTGTCGGTGACGTTATCGCACGTATTCCACAAGAATCGTCGAAAACTCGCGATATCACGGGTGGTCTGCCACGCGTTGCCGACCTGTTTGAAGCGAGAAAACCGAAAGAGCCGGCGATCATGGCCGAACACACCGGAACGGTCAGCTTCGGTAAGGAAACCAAGGGCAAGCGCCGTCTCGTTATCACTGACGAGTCCGGCGAGAGTCATGAGGAGCTGATTCCGAAGTGGCGTCACCTCAACGTGTTCGAGGGTGAGCAGGTCGTCAGGGGCGAAACGATCGCCGACGGCGAACCGAATCCGCATGACATATTGCGACTGCAGGGCGTTGAGAACCTGTCTGATTACCTCGTTCGTGAAATACAGGACGTTTACCGGCTGCAGGGTGTGAAGATCAACGACAAGCACATCGAGGTGATCATTCGTCAGATGCTGCGCAAGGTCATTGTCGCCACGCCGGGCGAAAGCAATTATCTCAGGGGCGAGCAGATCGACAAAGCGCGCTACTTCGAGCAAGTCGAGCAGCTCGAGGCGCAGGGCAAGGACCCGATAACGATCGATCCGATATTGCTGGGTATCACAAAGGCGTCTTTGGCCACAGAGTCGTTTATCTCGGCCGCATCGTTCCAGGAGACGACGCGAGTTCTGACCGAGGCTGCAGTTCGTGGTCTGCGCGACGATCTTCGCGGTCTCAAGGAAAACGTTATCGTGGGTCGCTTGATCCCGGCCGGCACCGGTTTTGCGCATCACGCCGAGCGCCGCCGTACGCGAGAGCAGGAGCTTGCCGATCAGCTGAAGGAGCTTGACGAGGTCGCGAGGGCTGAAGCCATGGTAGCCGGAGAAGCGGCAGCGACGGATGTCGCCGAGGAAATCGATGCCGCAGAGGCGGCAGACGAGACTGCTGTGGGCACCGATGTCGAAGCGGCGGCGGAAGGCACCGAGGAAGCGACGACGAGCTCGTAAGAACAAGGGCCAGTGGATGCTTGACAGCTTAGCGCAGGCGTCCCTACAATGCCCGGCCTTAACCCCGGGACCCGCCCACAGCGGGCCCTGATTTTTCGGGGCGAATGCGGGAGAGCCAGGGGGTTCGACAGCATTAAAAGCGCAGTTGATTCAATCACTTGCAGCTTTGCCCCACTACCCGAAATCTGAGCCGTATGAGGCTCGGCGCTCGGGTGTGCGCGTTTTTTTCAGGCGCACGTACATTGGATTAACGAAAGAGATGAGAGCCCTATGGCCACAGTGAATCAGCTAGTACGCAAGCCACGCACGACCAAGCCCGTCAAGAGCACGGTGCCGGCATTGGATGCAAGCCCGCAAAAACGTGGTGTTTGCACGCGTGTATACACAACGACACCGAAGAAGCCCAACTCGGCAATGCGCAAGGTCGCTCGAGTACGGCTGACGAATGGTTTTGAAGTTACGTCCTATATCGGTGGGGAAGGTCACAACCTGCAAGAGCACTCTGTCGTGCTGATTCGCGGCGGTCGAGTGAAGGACTTGCCGGGTGTCCGCTATCACACCGTGCGCGGTACGCTCGATTGCGCCGGCGTTTCTGATCGCAGACAAGGCCGCTCCAAATATGGAACCAAGCGCCCGAAGTCATGATGAGCGCCGTTGATACCGCAACCACCTTATGAAACGACCCACCTCATAAATAAGCACAAGCGCGGCTGCAGCCGCGTGCATAAAGAGACCGAAAAATGTCCAGAAGATCACAGGCACCGAAACGAACGATTCTGCCCGACCCGAAGTACAGTAGTGACCTGCTTGCTAAATTCATGAATATGATCATGAATGACGGCAAGAAGTCCGTTGCTGAGCGCATCATCTATGGTGCACTCGATCGTATCTCGGAAAGGCAAACGCAGACGGACGACAAGGCACTCGAATTGCTCGAGTCGGCGCTCGAAAACGTCAAGCCGGTGGTCGAGGTGAAGTCACGCCGTGTAGGTGGCGCCACTTACCAGGTGCCCGTCGAGGTTCGCCCGGCTCGTCGCCAGACGCTGGCAATGCGCTGGGTTATCGACGCTGCGCGCAAGCGCGGCGAGAAATCGATGGCGCATCGCCTTGCTCATGAACTGATGGATGCCGCGGAGAATCGCGGCACGGCCGTCAAAAAGAAAGAAGACACGCACCGCATGGCGGAAGCCAACAAGGCGTTTTCGCACTACCGGTGGTAGGCCGGTTCTTTTAACCGAGCCGTGTTCACTATTATCAGCAGGATCTTGTCGTGGCCCGCACAACACCCATCGAACGCTATCGCAATATTGGCATCATGGCCCATATTGACGCGGGCAAGACCACGACGACCGAGCGCGTGCTTTTCTATACGGGTGTCTCTCACAAGATAGGTGAGGTACATGACGGCGCAGCGGTCATGGACTGGATGGAGCAGGAGCAGGAACGCGGCATCACGATTACGTCGGCAGCGACCACTTGTTTCTGGAGTGGCATGGACAAGCAGTTCGACGAGCATCGCATCAACATCATCGATACGCCCGGGCACGTCGATTTCACGATTGAAGTCGAACGCAGCCTGCGCGTCCTCGACGGTGCTATCACGGTACTTTGCTCGGTAGGCGGCGTTGAGCCACAGACGGAAACGGTGTGGCGTCAGGGTAATAAATACAATGTGCCGCGCATGGTTTTCGTCAACAAGATGGATCGTGCCGGAGCGGACTTCTTGCGCGTCGTTAATCAGGTGCGCGAGCGTCTTGGAGCGAACCCGGTGCCTATCCAGTTGCCGATCGGTGCGGAAGAGAAATTTGCCGGCGTCATCGATCTGATTGGCATGCGGGCGATCTACTGGGACGAGTCCAATATGGGCACGACCTATGATGAAGTTGAAATTCCGGAAGACATGCTGGCGGAAGCCGAGGTTTGGCGCGAGAAGATGATAGAAGCCGCCGCCGAGGGTGATGAGCAGCTGCTCGACAAGTTTGTCGAAGAAGGCACGCTCGATGTGGATGAAATCCGCAGGGGTCTGCGCGAACGAACCCTGGCCGGCGAAATTGTCGTCACAATGTGTGGCTCGGCGTTCAAGAACAAGGGTGTGCAGGCGATGCTCGATGGTGTCGTTGAGTTCATGCCGTCGCCGATCGACGTGCCCGCAATCAGGGGTATCAATGACGACGAGTCTGAAGGTGTGCGCCACGCGGACGACAGCGAGCCGTTTGCGGCGCTGGCGTTCAAGATCGCGACAGACCCTTTCGTCGGCAATCTGACGTTTTTCCGCGTCTATTCGGGCATCCTTAATTCCGGGGACACGATTTTGAACCCGGTCAAGAGCAAGAAGGAACGCATCGGTCGAATTCTGCAAATGCACTCCAATGATCGCAAAGAGATCAAGGAAGTCTGCGCTGGTGACATTGCGGCGGCCGTCGGGCTCAAAGACGTAACAACGGGTGACACCCTTTGCGATATCAAGCAGCCGATCACGCTTGAGCGCATGGAATTCCCGGAGCCGGTAATCTCGGTAGCGGTGGAGCCAAAAACGAAGCCCGACCAGGAGAAAATGGGCCTTGCCTTGCAGAAACTGGCCAAAGAAGATCCGTCATTTCGCGTGCATACGGATGAAGAGTCCGGGCAGACCATTATCTCCGGCATGGGTGAATTGCACCTCGACATCATCGTCGACCGCATGAAGCGTGAATTCAGGGTCGATGCCAATGTCGGCAAGCCGCAAGTAGCCTACCGTGAAACGATTCGCAAGCTGGTGGAACAGGAAGGTAAATTCGTGCGCCAGTCCGGCGGACGCGGCCAGTACGGCCACGTATTCCTGCGCATAGAGCCGCGGCCGGCCGGCGAAGGATACGAGTTCGAAAATGCGATCGTCGGCGGCGTCGTTCCGCGAGAGTACATCGGCGCAGTTGACAAAGGTGTGCGGGAGCAAATGGAAAATGGCGTTGTGGCGGGGTATCCGGTCGTGGATTGTAAGGTCACATTATACGACGGGTCTTACCACGACGTGGATTCCAGCGAAATGGCCTTCAAGATTGCTGGCAGCATGGGCTTCAGAGACGGTGCGCTGAAGGCGAATCCCGTATTGCTCGAGCCGATAATGAAGGTCGAAGTGGTGACACCGGAAGACTACATGGGCGATGTGATGGGTGATTTGAATCGCCGTCGCGGATTGCCACAGGGCATGGACGACTCGCCGTCGGGCAAAGTCATTCGCGCCGAAGTGCCATTGGCAGAGATGTTCGGTTATGCGACGGACCTGCGCTCGATGAGCCAGGGGCGGGCCGTGTATTCGATGGAGTTCGAAAAATATGCAGCAGTGCCACAAAACGTGGCTGACACAGTAATGAAGAAGGCAAGCTAATGTCTAAAGAGAAGTTTGAAAGAACAAAGCCGCACGTAAACGTCGGCACGATTGGACACGTGGATCACGGCAAGACGACGCTGACGGCGGCGTTGACGAAGGTGATGGCGGAGCGTCATGGCCGCGGTGAGGTGAAGGACTACGACCAGATCGACAATGCACCCGAAGAGCGCGAGCGTGGCATCACGATTGCGACGGCGCACGTGGAATACGAGAGCGACAACCGCCACTACGCGCACGTGGACTGCCCGGGCCACGCGGACTACGTGAAGAACATGATCACGGGAGCGGCGCAGATGGACGGTGCGATTCTCGTGGTATCGGCGGCTGACGGCCCGATGCCGCAGACGCGAGAGCACATTCTGCTGGCGCGCCAGGTGGGTGTGCCGTACATCGTGGTGTACCTGAACAAGGCGGACCAGGTTGACGACGAGGAGCTTCTGGAGCTGGTGGAGATGGAGGTCAGAGACCTCTTGTCGACGTACGAGTTTCCTGGGGACGACACGCCGATCGTGACCGGTTCGGCGCTGAAGGCATTCGAGGGCGATACCTCGGACATCGGCGTGCCGTCGGTACTGAAGCTGATCGAGGAGATGGACAGCTACATTCCGCAGCCGGAGCGCGCCATAGACGGTGATTTTCTGATGCCGGTCGAGGACGTGTTCTCTATCTCCGGTCGAGGCACTGTCGTAACCGGGCGCATAGAACGTGGCATTGTTAAAGTAGGCGACGAGATCGAGATTGTCGGCATCAAGGACACGGAGAAGACGACGTGCACGGGCGTGGAGATGTTCAGGAAGTTGCTGGACGAGGGCATGGCCGGCGACAACGTTGGCGTGCTGCTGCGCGGTACCAAGCGTGAAGAGGTTGAGCGTGGTCAGGTACTGGCGAAGCCGGGATCGATTACGCCGCACACCAAGTTTGAGGCCGAGGTTTACATTCTGACCAAGGACGAAGGTGGCCGGCATACGCCGTTTTTCAAGGGCTATCGGCCGCAGTTTTACTTCCGCACGACGGACGTAACGGGTGCGGTGGAGTTGCCGGAGGGCACCGAGATGGTGATGCCGGGCGACAACGTGAAGATGGTTGTCGACCTGATCGCACCGATCGCGATGGAAGACGGTTTGCGCTTTGCTATCCGCGAAGGTGGCCGTACCGTCGGCGCCGGCGTCGTAGCGAAAGTTATTGAGTAATGCATACGGTTGCCGCGGCCGACATGGCCGTTAACGGCGACAGACTGACTAACCGAGGAGCCTTTATGGCCACTAACCAAAACATACGTATACGCCTGAAAGCGTTCGATCATCGCCTGATCGACACCTCGGCGCGTGAGATCGTGGACACGGCCAAGCGCACGGGTGCCACGGTCAAGGGCCCGATACCGCTACCGATGAAAAAGGAGCGTTTTACGATACTGATTTCGCCGCACGTCAACAAGGATGCGCGTGACCAGTACGAGATTCGCACGCACAAGCGGCTCATGGATATCGTCGACCCGACAGACAAGACCGTTGATGCGCTGATGAAGCTGGAACTACCGGCTGGTGTGGACGTTCAGATCAAGCTGAATTAGGATTTTTTGCAGGCGAGCCGTGGGGCTCCCGAATAAAGACCGCAAAATCGCCCGAAAACAGCTTGATTCCGGGGTCTTCGGCGGTATAATTGCTGGCTCGCTGGATTTGGCCGGGCCGGGAGTCGGCCAGATTCAGGAAAGGCGCCACAGTTTTGATTGCATGCGGCGCTTAAGCATCTAGTCGCCGGGAAATCGAAGGCGACACGGCAAATCCCGGAACGGCCGGGCCGGGCGGAAGTTCGGGTCGGAACGCAGGGTCAGCCCCAGAGCACAGAGAACACGAGGTTCTCGGCGATGGCTGGCCCTTTCGCGTGTCTGAAAGACGCGCATTATGCAGGCCCGGCCAATCGCAGTCGGGCCGGTGAAAGAGATTTCAGGTTTTAGAACCAAATAGCGGCGCTGGCCAATCGAAGTCAGTGCGAGGTTTTTGAAGATGACGATGGGTCTTGTTGGCCGCAAGTGCGGCATGACACGTGTCTTTACGGACGACGGGGAATCGATCCCCGTGACCGTTATCGAGGCACAGCCAAACCGAATCACTCAGGTGAAGACCGTTGAGACTGATGGCTATCGTGCGCTGCAGGTAACTGCTGGCAGCAAAAAGCCGTCTCGCGTGTCGAAGCCGCAAGCCGGCCACTTCGCGAATGCGAAGGTCGAAGCCGGCGACCTAATTACCGAGTTCCGCCTCAGTGATGCTGATCAGGAGGATTATCAGCTTGGCGCGGCGCTGGAGGTCGGCCTTTTTGCAGAAGGGCAGAAAGTCGACGTCATCGGCACATCGATCGGCAAGGGATTTGCAGGCACTGTCAAGCGCCACAACTTCAGCATGCAGGATGCTACGCACGGTAATTCACTGGCACACAGGGCCCCGGGCTCTATCGGTCAGAACCAGACGCCGGGCCGCGTCTTCAAGGGTAAGAAGATGTCGGGCCAAATGGGCAATGTTCGCCGCACAGTACAGAACCTCGAGGTCGTGCGCGTGGACAACGAGCGCAATCTTCTTTTGATCAGGGGCGCGGTCCCGGGCCACAGCGGCGGACGGGTAATTGTCCGTCCGGCGATCAAGGCTTCGAAAGCAGGGGCGCCCGCATGAAATTGAAAATGCAAGGCAGCGGATCTGTCGACGTTGCAGATGCCGCATTTGGTGCTGAATTCAACAAAGCACTGGTGCACCAGGTCGTTACGGCGTACCTGGCGGGCGGCCGTGCCGGAACCAAAGCGCAGAAAAATCGTGCTGCGGTTCGAGGCGGCGGCGCCAAACCGTGGCGCCAGAAGGGCACGGGCCGGGCTCGCGCAGGCACCATTCGTAGTCCGATCTGGGTCGGCGGCGGCCGCACGTTTGCGGCGAAGCCACGCGACTTCGGGCAGAAGGTCAACAAGAAAATGTATCGCGCCGCGCTGCGCTCGGTGCTGTCAGAACTCGTGCGTCAGGATCGCCTGGTCGTCGTCAAGGAACTGGCTATCGAGGCGCCCAAGACCAAGCTGCTTGCGACCAAGCTGAAAGAACTAGACCTGGATAACGTGCTTATCCTGAACGAAGCCTTTGAAGAAAAGCTTTTCCTGGCGGCGCGAAATCTTCCGGATGTCGGTATCTGCGACGCAGCGTCTATTGACCCTGTGGTCCTGATCCGCTTCGACAAGGTGCTCATCACACTGCCAGCGTTGAAATTGATTGAGGAGCGCCTGTCATGACTGCGGCTGCCCACCAGGAAAGATTGATGACAGTGCTGCAAGGGCCGCTCTTATCCGAAAAGAGCACGCTGGCCGCGGAGCTGAACAATCAGATTGTCTTCAAAGTACGTCCGGATGCGACCAAGCGTGAGATTCGCGAGGCTGTCGAACTGCTGTTCGAAGTCAAGGTCGATGGCGTTCAGGTCATCAACTGCCGCGGCAAGATCAAGCGCTTCGGCCAGACGAAAGGCCGGCGCGTGAATTGGAAAAAAGCCTACGTGAGGCTGGCTGAAGGTAGTCAAATCGACTTCCTCGGCGCGGATTAAGGTTTCTAGTCATGTCTCTTCATAAAGCAAAACCGACATCGGCCGGACGCCGATTTGTCGTCACCGTCAAGACGCCCGGTCTGCACAAAGGCAAGCCGCATAGTGCTCTTGTCGACAAGAAATCGTCGAAAGGAGGTCGTAACAATAACGGCCGAATTACGGTTCGGCATAAAGGTGGTGGCCACAAGCAGCGCTACCGGATTGTCGACTTCAAGCGTGACAAGGACGGTATTCCAGGTGTCGTTGAACGGCTCGAATATGATCCGAATCGCAGTGCGCACCTGGCTTTGGTCAAGTACACCGATGGCGAGCGCCGCTATATTCTGGCGCCAAAGGGCGTTGCCGATGGTGCGCCGATCATCAGCGGTGAGGATGCACCGATTAAGCCGGGTAACTCGCTGCCGCTGCGCTCGATCCCCGTTGGTACGGTTATTCACAATGTGGAAATGAAGCCGGGCAAGGGCGGGCAGGTAGCGCGTTCAGCTGGCGCCTATGCGCAGCTCGCTGCGCGTGAAGGTGCCTATGCAACGCTGCGGCTGCGTTCGGGTGAAACGCGCAAGATTCATGTCGACTGTCGCGCAACAATAGGCGAGGTCGGCCACAGCGAACACAACCTGCGCAAGCTGGGCAAGGCTGGCGCCAGTCGCTGGAGAGGCGTTCGCCCGACGGTACGCGGTGTCGCGATGAACCCTGTCGATCACCCGCACGGTGGCGGCGAAGGTCGCACTTCCGGTGGTCGTCATCCGGTAAGCCCGTGGGGTACGCCGACGAAAGGCGCCAAGACGCGCTCGAACAAGCGCACCGATAACATGATTTTGCGTCGTCGTAAGCGCAAGTAACAGTTAAGGATCAGAGTAATGCCACGCAGTGTTAGAAAAGGCCCATTCGTTGATACGCATCTGGCGAAGAAGGTTGCTGAGGCAGCAGCAAAGAACGATCGTCGTCCGATCAAGACCTGGTCGCGTCGTTCGATGGTGCTTCCTGACATGGTCGGATTGACGATTGCGGTGCACAACGGTCGTCAGCACGTACCGGTTCTGGTTTCCGAAAACATGGTTGGCCACAAACTGGGCGAGTTTGCGGTCACGAGAACGTTTCGTGGTCACTCCGGTGACCGGAAGACGAAGTAGGGGAGCTGGTTCATGCAAGTTGCAGCAACACTTCGATACGCGCGCATATCACCGCAGAAGTGCCGCCTTGTGGCTGATGCCATACGCGGCAAGACTGTCGATGATGCTCTGCGGACTTTGACTTTTACGCCAAAGAAAAGCGCCCGGATTGTGAAAAAGGTTCTCGAGTCGGCTATTGCCAACGCTGAGCATAATCACGGCGCGGACATAGATGAATTGAAGGTTTCAACCATTGAGGTGAATGAGGCTCCGACTTTCCGGCGTTTTCGTGCCCGGGCGAAAGGCCGCGGCGCACGCATTATCAAACGGAATAGTCACATCACCGTGCGGGTAGGGGACGAATAGTGGTCGCGGAATTCGAATTTTTCTCAGCGATTCGGCTGCGGGACGAGTAAAGAATATGGGTCAAAAAGTACATCCAACAGGAATTCGTTTGGGCATCGTCAAGGACTGGACGTCCAAGTGGTATGCCGATTCGAAGACATTTCCTGATTATATCAAGTCTGACCATCAGATTCGTGTCTTGATAAAGAAGAAGCTCAAAGACGCATCGGTCAGCAAGATCGCTATCGAGCGGCAGGCGAAAAAAGTCAATATCACGATTCATACGGCTCGTCCTGGCATCGTGATCGGCAAGAAAGGCGAGGACATCGAGAAGCTGCGCAGCGAAGTCGCAAAAATGATCGGCATGCCGATTAGCGATGTTCGCATCAATATCAACGAGGTTCGCAAGCCGGAGCTTGATGCACAGCTCGTTGCTGAGGGAATTGCTCAGCAACTCGAGCGTCGCGTGATGTTTCGCCGGGCTATGAAGCGCGCCGTGACAAACACAATGCGCGTTGGCGCAGAGGGCATCAAGGTCAAGGTCGGCGGTCGACTGAATGGTGCGGAAATAGCACGTTCGGAATGGTATCGCGAAGGTCGTGTGCCCCTGCACACATTGCGTGCGGATATTGATTACGGTTTCGCCGAGGCGCAAACGACGTACGGTGTTATCGGCGTCAAGGTCTGGATTTTCAAGGGTGAGGTTTTTGAAAAACCCGAAGCCGTGGCGGCAGAGCCCGCTGAGGCCGCAGCTGGCGCGCGCTCCTAGAGGCCCACGCTTACCAGGTATGAGAGATGTTACAGCCTAAACGAACAAAATTTCGCAAACAGCAAAAGGGGCGCAATCGGGGTCTCGCGCTGCGTGGCAGCACGGTTGCATTTGGTACCTATGGCCTGAAAGCAACCGGGCGCGGTCGCATGACTGCGCGCCAGATCGAGGCAGCACGTCGCGCGATGACGCGCCATATCAAACGCGGCGGCAAGATCTGGATTCGGGTATTTCCTGACAAACCGATTACGAAGAAGCCTCTTGAAGTACGGCAGGGCAAGGGCAAGGGCAACGTCGAATACTGGGTATGTCAGATTCAGCCGGGGCGCGTGCTCTATGAGATGGAAGGTGTGACGGAAGAGATTGCACGCGAGGCGTTTCGCCTGGCTGCGGCCAAGCTGCCCTTCTCGACGGCCTTTGTTGAACGGCAGGTGATGTGATGGATGCCAATGAACTTCGTGGAAAGTCGATCGATGAACTCAACGAGGAGCTGCTTGCGTTGAGGCGTGAGCAATTTAATCTGCGCATGCAGCAGGCGACTGGTGAGTTGAACAAGCACCACGAGCACCGCCGTGTGAGAAAGAGTATTGCGCGGGTCAAGACCGTAATGAACGAGCTGGCACGTGCAGCGGGTGATATCAAATGAGTGAAGAGACGGAAAAGGCAGAACGTACAATCGTTGGTCGTGTTGTCAGCGACAAGATGGATAAGACCGTGTCGGTCGCCATCGAGCGCCTGATCAAACATCCAATGTACGGCAAGTACATTCGCCGCACGACAAAAGTGCTGGCACATGATGCGAGTAACGAGTGCAAGCCGGGTGATCGCGTCGCGATTTCCGAGTGCAAGCCGATTTCAAAGAACAAATCGTGGGCTGTCGTCAACGTTGTTGAGCGGGCGGCAGACCGGTAAAGGCTTAGGAAGCAGTCATGATTCAGATGCAGACAGTTCTTGATGCGGCCGACAACTCAGGCGCCCGTCGCGTGCAGTGCATAAAGGTGCTCGGCGGATCGAAGCGTCGCTATGCAGGTGTCGGCGACGTAATCAAGGTAAGTGTCAAGGATGCTATTCCACGTGGCAAGGTCAAAAAGGGCGAGATATATAACGCAGTAGTTGTGCGCACGCGTAAAGGCGTTCGTCGCAAAGACGGGTCGTTGATTCGTTTCGACGGCAACGCCGCAGTTCTGTTGAACGCCCGGCTGGAGCCGATTGGCACGCGCATTTTTGGCCCGGTTACTCGTGAACTGCGGACGAACCGCTTTATGAAGATTATTTCGCTGGCACCCGAGGTCCTGTAGGGGCCCGGTAACCACGGTAAAGATTATGAACAAGATTAAGAAAGGCGACGAAGTCATCGTAACGACCGGCAAGGACAAAGGCCGGCGAGGCACGGTGTTGCAGATTCTTGATGACGGGCGCGTGCTTGTCGAAGGCGTCAACCTGGCTAAGAAGCACACCAAGCCGAACCCGAATATTGGTGAGATGGGCGGCATAAAAGACAAGGCCATGCCGCTGGATATTTCCAATGTGCTGGTCTTCAACCCGAAGTCGAAGAAAGGCGAACGGGTCGGCATTCGTGTCGAGGATGACGGCAGCAAGGTGCGCGTATTTCGCGGTACCGGCGAAGTGGTTGATATCTAAAAGGATTGCGAAAGCAACGTAAAAGCCCGTCACAACGGGCGATTGCAGAGTAAAGAGAAATGTCTCGATTACAGGAACAATACAAAACAGAGCTTGCCGGCGCGGTTCAGAAGAAGCTCGGCCTGAGCAACCCGCAGCAGGTGCCGCGTATCACGAAGATCACGCTGAACATGGGCGTGGGGGCGGCCGTTGCCGACAAGAAGGTGCTGGAAAAGGCGCGCGCAGACATGGAGAAGATCTCCGGTCAGCGTCCCGTGATCTGTCTGGCCCGGAAATCCGTTGCGGCGTTCAAAATTCGTGATGGCATGCCGATCGGCTGCAAAGTGACGCTGCGCCGCGAGCGCATGTACGAGTTTCTGGATCGTCTCGTGAATATCGCGATACCGCGTATCCGTGACTTTCGTGGGCTGAACCCGAAAGCGTTCGACCGTCAAGGTAACTACAGTCTCGGCGTCTCCGAGCAGATCATTTTCCCGGAGATCAATTACGACGAGATTGATGCGATTCGGGGCATGGACATCACGATTACCACGACGGCACGAAATGCAGAGGAAGGTAAGGCGCTGCTTGAAGCGTTCAACTTCCCATTCAAGAAATAAAAGACGAGATTTACCAAACATGGCCAAGAAATCGATGATTATGCGCGAGCTCAAACGCACCAAGCTCGTCGCAAGGCAGGCAAAGAAGCGTGCTGCGCTTAAGGCGATCGTTCGCAGCATCAATAGTTCGGACGATGAGCGGCAGCAGGCGCAGGCGAAACTGAACGCGTTGCCGCGCGACGGAAGTCCGACGCGGCAGCGTAATCGCTGCGCGATTACGGGGCGCCCACATGGTGTCTATCGCAAGTTTGGCCTCGGCCGCAACAAGCTCAGGGAAGCCGCGATGAACGGCGAAATTCCTGGGCTAACGAAGGCCAGTTGGTAGGCGGAGACAGAATATGAGTATGACCGATCCGATTGCAGACATGCTGACACGCATTCGTAATGGCCAGAAAGCTCGCATGGTGAGTGTTTCGATGCCGGCGTCGAAGGCGAAGGAAGCTGTTGCGAAGGTGCTGAAAGAAGAGGGCTATATCACGGACTACTCGACCGACGGTGAGGGCGCTACGAAGTCGCTGAACGTCGAGCTCAAGTACTTTGAAGGTGTGCCCGTCATCGAACGCATACAGCGCGCGAGTAAGCCGGGTCTGCGTATCTATCGCGGCAAGGAAGAGCTGCCCAGGGTCCTCGGTGGTCTGGGCGTTGCGATTGTTTCGACGTCCGCAGGCGTGATGTCTGATCGCCAGGCAAGAGAAAAAGGTATTGGAGGCGAGGTTCTCTGCATCGTTAGTTGATGCTGTAGTCCGAGCCATGTGAGACAAGACTATGTCCAGAATTGCAAAAGAACCCGTTGAGCTGCCGCAAGGCACTGAGTTCAAGCAGGAAGGCAATGTTGTCACGATCAAGGGCAGCAAAGGCTCGTTATTGCTTGAGTTGAACTCCGAGGTGGAGCTGTCCCAAAACGGTAGTGCGCTCCAGGTAGCGCCGCGCTCGGGATCGCGTTTTTCCACCGCAATATCGGGTACGACACGCGCGCTGCTCGCCAACATGGTGCAGGGTGTGAACAGCGGCTTCGAACGCAAGCTCGCGCTTGTGGGCGTTGGTTATCGCGCGCAGGCACAGGGAAACAAGCTCAACCTGACGCTCGGTTTTTCGCACCCCGTGGTTTACGACGTGCCGGAAGGTATTTCAGTCGAGACGCCGAGCCAGACCGAGGTCGTCGTCAAGGGTACAGACAAGCAGAAGGTCGGCCAGGTTGCAGCCGAGATTCGTCGCTTCCGCCCCCCCGAGCCTTACAAAGGCAAGGGTGTTCGCTACGCCGATGAGCGCGTCGTGATCAAGGAAGCGAAGAAGAAATAGATTAGCGAGAGGATTATGAAGCTCGACAAGAAACAAAATCGTCTGCGGCGCGCCCGCAAGGCGCGCGCCAAGATCTCCGAGCTGGAGGTAAATCGGCTGAGCGTGCATCGCACGCCACGGCACATCTATGCGCAGGTGATTGGGCCTGATGGTGGCACAGTCCTCGCATCGGCATCGACGGTTGAGTCGGAAGTGCGCAAAGGCGTCAAGAGCAGCGGCAACGTAGAGGCGGCCGCAATCGTCGGTGCCCGCATCGCTGAGAAAGCGAAAGCGGCCGGCATCGATACGGTTGCGTTCGATCGTTCAGGTTTTCGCTATCACGGACGCGTCAAGGCACTGGCCGATGCGGCGCGTGAAGCTGGATTGAAGTTTTAAGGACCAATAATGGCAAGAAACGAACAAACACAGGCTAGCGACGACCTGATCGAGAAACTGGTCACGGTCAATCGTGTGGCGAAGGTTGTCAAGGGTGGTCGCCAGTTTGGCTTCACGGCGCTAACAGTTGTTGGCGACGGGCAAGGTCAGGTTGGTTTTGGCTACGGCAAGGCACGCGAGGTGCCAATCGCTATCCAGAAAGCAATGCAAAGCGCTCGTAAGAACATGATTGCGGTCAACCTGAACAACGACACGCTGCAGTATGCGAAGAAGGGGCGTCACGGCGCTACTAATGTCTACATGCAGCCGGCATCAGAAGGTACTGGCGTCATCGCGGGTGGCGCGATGCGTGCTGTTTTCGAGTGTGCCGGAGTTCGGAACGTGCTGGCCAAGAGCTACGGCTCGCGTAACCCGATCAATGTTGTTCGCGCGACGATCAAGGCACTGTCGGAGATCCACTCTCCGCAGGCGATCGCAGCAAAGCGCGGCAAGAAAGTGAAGGAGATCGTGGCCTGAGCCGCGGTCATAACCAGGATATATCAGAGACTTAGATCATGGCGAAGGCAAAAGAGTTAAAGGTCACGCTGGTCAAGAGCAAGCACGGTCGGCTAAAGAGCCACAAGGCCTGTGTCGCGGGCCTGGGTCTGCGCAAAATCCACCAGACCGTGGCCGTTATCGATACGCCTGAGAATCGCGGGATGATAAATCGCGTTTCGTATTTGCTCTCGGTTGAGGAAGTCTGACATGCGTCTTAATCAGTTGTCGCCCGGCAAGGGTGCGAAGAAGGTTGGCAAGCGCCGCGGGCGAGGCCACTCGGCGGGCCAGGGCAAGACCAGCGGTCGGGGCCAGAAAGGCCAGCATGCACGCTCGGGTGGTTACCACAAGGTGGGCTTCGAAGGCGGTCAGATGCCGCTGCAGCGCCGCCTGCCGAAAGTGGGATTCAACTCACGCATGGCGCGCCTGACGGCCGAGTTGCGCTTGCACGAGCTCGAGATTCCGACGGCAGAAGTCGTCGATATCGACGTTCTGAAGGCAGCGAATCTCGTGCCGGCCTTTGTGACCAAAGTCAAAGTGATCAAGTCCGGCAAGATCGAAAAGGCGGTAACGCTCAAAGGTCTTGCTGTAACCAAAGGTGCGCGTGAAGCCATCGAGAAAGCTGGCGGGACCATCCAGGAATAGGAACGTGGCAAAGAAGCCCCAACAAAATCCGGCAGATCTTGCGAAAGCGGCGAGCAAACTGGGCGAACTGAAAGTTCGTCTATTGTTTCTCGTGGGTGCGCTGATCGTCTTCCGTGCGGGTACCTACATTCCGGTACCTGGCGTGGATCCGGTTGCGCTCGCCGCCTTCTTCGAGCAGCAGGCCGGCGGCTTACTGGGCATGGTCAACCTGTTCTCAGGTGGCGCATTGTCGCGCTTCGGCATATTTGCGATGGGCATCATGCCGTACATCTCCTCGTCAATCATCATGCAGATGGCGAGCCACATCTTGCCCAGCCTGCAGCAGCTCAGAAAAGAGGGCGAGCAGGGCCGTCGGCAGATAGTGAAGTACACGCGCTATGGCACTGTCGCGCTCGCGAGTTTCCAGTCCGTTGCTGCCGCATCGTGGCTGCAGGGTCAGGCAGGCCTCGTCGTGAATCCAGGGCCGGCATTCCTGATCACGGCATGCATTACGCTCGTCACCGGAACGGTCTTCCTGATGTGGCTCGGAGAGCAGATCACGGAACGCGGTATCGGTAACGGTATCTCTATGATCATTCTGGCAGGTATCGTCGCGGGCTTGCCCGCAGCGATTGCTGGCACGGCAGAGCTCGTGCGCAATGGCGAGATGTCACCGGTTACAGCAATCCTGATGCTTGTCGGTGGCGTCGCGGCCATTGTATTCGTCGTCTACATGGAGCGCGCACAGCGTCGCATCACCGTGAACTACGCCCGGCGCCAGCAGGGACGCAAGATGTACCAGGCGCAAAGCACGCATCTGCCCTTCAAGATCAATATGTCGGGCGTGATTCCGCCTATCTTCGCTTCGAGCATCCTTATGTTTCCGGCGACTATCGCCCAGTTCTTCGGTCAGGCGGCAGAGCCGAATGCGTTACAGAGGGCGCTGCAGACGGTCGGTGCGAACCTTGGGCCAGGACAGCCCGTCTACGTGCTGTTGTACGCAACAATGATCATATTCTTCTGCTTCTTTTATACCGCGCTGATGTTCAACTCGAAGGATACGGCCGACAATCTCAAGCGTTCGGGTGCTTTCGTGCCGGGAATTCGGCCCGGTGCACAGACGGCCGACTACATTGACAAGGTCCTGACCCGACTGACGTTTTGGGGGTCGATATATATCGCAGGAGTCTGCCTCCTTCCGGAGCTGGTCAGAATGTTCTATCCCAGCATGCCGTTTAGTTTCGGCGGAACGTCATTACTTATTCTCGTCGTCGTTACGATGGACTTCATGTCGCAGATGCAGGCGCACGCGATGAGCCATCAGTACGAGGGCATGATGCAGAAAGCCAATCTGCGCAACTACGGCAGAGGTGGACAAGTACGCTGATTCAGTCAGCGCACGAGGAGAGATCTCATGAAAGTAAGAGCATCAGTCAAGAAAATCTGCAGGAACTGCAAAATCATTCGTCGCAATGGAGTTGTGCGGGTGATCTGTACGGACGCACGGCACAAGCAGCGCCAGGGTTAATCGATAAGGGCGTCGCATGCGCGACAAGGCCCAAAACGAGGAAATAGTAGAGTGGCACGTATAGCAGGCATAAACATACCGCTGAACAAGCACATCGTAATTTCGCTCACGTCGATTTACGGTATTGGCAATACTCGTGCGCAGCAGATCTGCGCGGCGGCCGAAATTGAACCATCGACGCCGACGAAGGATCTTGCCGAACCCGAGGTCGCGAAGCTGCGTACGGCAGTCGCAAATTTCGAAGTCGAGGGCGATCTGCGCCGCGATATTTCAATGAACATCAAGCGCCTGATGGATCTCGGTTGTTACCGTGGTATCCGTCACAGGCGCGGTTTGCCGCTTCGCGGCCAACGTACGCGTACTAACGCGCGTACGCGGAAAGGTCCTCGTAGACCTATTAAGAGATAGAAATGGCAGAACCAAAGAAAAAGAAGGTCAAAAAGCATGTGGTCGATGCGATCGCCCACATCCATGCGTCCTTCAACAACACGATCATCACGATTACCGACCGCCAGGGCAATGCTCTGTCGTGGGCTACCGCAGGCGGCTGCGGGTTCCGTGGTTCACGCAAGTCGACGCCGTTTGCTGCGCAGGTTGCGTCTGAGAAAGCTGGCCGTTCGGCGCTGGATTTCGGGGTCAAGAATCTGGATGTGCGTGTCCGTGGGCCAGGCCCGGGACGCGAATCTGCAGTGCGTGCCCTGAATGCGCTGGGTTTTCAAATTCAAAACATCGAGGACGTAACACCAATTCCTCACAATGGCTGTCGCCCGCCCAAAAAGCGTCGGGTATAGAGGCTTACCAATGGCAAGATATTTAGGACCAAAGTGCAAACTGTCCCGTCGCGAAGGCACGGATCTGTTTCTGAAGAGCGGCGTCAGGCCGCTCGAGTCGAAGTGCAAGCTCGACGTACCGCCGGGCGGGGCGCCGCAGCGTCGACCACGTTTGTCGGACTACGGTATGCAGCTTCGCGAAAAGCAGAAGCTGCGCCGCATGTACGGAGTGCTGGAACGGCAGTTTCGCAATTACTACAAACGTGCCGCACAGCTGAAGGGGTCCACGGGTGAGAACCTGCTGCGCCTCCTCGAGGGTCGTTTGGACAACGTCGTTTATCGGATGGGCTTTGCTTCCACGCGTGCCGAAGCACGCCAGCTGGTTAGCCACAAGAGCATCGAGGTGAACGGCAAACTCATTAACATTCCGTCTGCACAGATAAGTGCAGGCGATTCAATTGCTATTCGTGAAAAGGCCCGCAAGCAACTGCGCATTCAAAGTGCGATGGAGATTGCTGGCCAGGTCGGCCTTCCCAATTGGGTAGAGGTCGACACGAAGAAGATGTCAGGTGTTTTCAAGGCTGTACCGGATCGTGAAGATGTTCTTCCCGATATCAATGAAAACCTTGTCGTCGAGTTGTACTCCAAGTAGTCAGGAGGGATTTTTCCCATGCAGGAATCTGTACATGAATTTCTGAAACCGCGTGTCGTTAAGGTCACGCCGGTGAATGATTTATTGGCCAAAGTTGTCATTGAGCCGTTTGAGCGTGGCTTCGGCCACACACTCGGCAATGCGCTGCGCCGTATTTTGCTTTCATCCATGCCTGGTGCTTCAATCACCGAGGCAGAGATCGAAGGCGTGCTGCACGAGTACACGAGCATCGAGGGCGTTCAGGAAGACGTCGTCGAAATCCTCTTGAATCTCAAGCAGGTTGCGGTGCGAATGCACACGCGCGATACGGCCGAGCTTCGAATCTCGAAAAAAGGGCCGGGCCCCGTAACCGGTGCTGACATTCAGCTGGATCATGACGTCGAAATAATGAATCCGGAGCTTGTCATCGCAAATCTTACGAAGGTTGGCGAGCTGAACATGGTCCTCAAGGTGGAGCGCGGTCGTGGCTATCGTCCGGCGACCCAGCGTCCGGTTTTCGAGGAGCAGTCAGGCCCGATTGGCCGGTTGCAGCTCGACGCTTCATTCAGCCCGGTCCATCGTGTGACGTATAACGTCGAAGCGGCCCGCGTCGAGCAGCGCACCGATCTCGACAAGCTGCTCATCGAAGTTGAAACCAACGGCACGATCGATGCTGAAGAGGCTATCCGCCGCGCTGGCAGTATCCTCAAGGATCAACTATCGGTATTCGTTGATCTGCAAGGCCAGGACGAAGGCATTGGCGCCCAGGCAGAAAGTCAGGTCGATCCGATACTGCTGCGACCTGTGGACGAACTCGAGCTGACCGTTCGCTCCGCGAATTGCCTTAAGGCAGAGAACATCATGTACATCGGTGATCTGGTGCAGCGTACCGAGGTGGAGCTTCTGCGGACGCCGAACCTGGGCAAGAAGTCTCTCACCGAGATCAAGGAAGTTCTCGAAGGACACGGCCTCGGACTGGGCATGCGCCTCGAGAACTGGCCGCCGGCGAGTCTGCGTCCGGAGCACGAGCTCGGAATGACAGCGTAAGAACCCCAGTATCTAAAGGTAAGAATAATGCGTCATAAAAAATCCGGTCGTCGACTGGGTCGCAACAGCTCGCACCGTAAGGCCATGTTTCGCAACATGGCGGCATCGATGTTGAAGCATGAAACGATCAAGACGACGTTACCCAAAGCCAAGGAACTGCGCCGCGTCGTCGAGCCGCTGATCACTCTTGCCAAAGAGGACAGTGTGGCGAACCGTCGCCTGGCCTTCGATCGCCTGCGTGACAAGGAAGTGGTTGGTAAGTTGTTTTCTGATCTCGGGCCGCGTTTCAAGGACCGACCCGGCGGTTACCTGCGCATTCTCAAAACCGGCCTGCGTCCAGGCGATTCGGCGCCGATGGCGATAGTGATGCTGACGGATCAGGCGCCGGAGGTCGAGGCCGCCGCCGAAGCCTGACAACCGTCTCGTGTTGCTCCGGCACATCGGAGTGCACCGCGGCACTGAGGTTTCCTGTTCAAAAAAAAGCCGGGCATTGCCCGGCTTTTTTGTCACGTTATGATCTCCACGCGATGCCTGAGCCAAGCCATTATCCCGATTTCTGCGAAGAGCCCTACAGTAACTAACTGTTTTTAAAAGAATAAAAATATTTATTGGTCTTGTGAGTCCGCTCACAGCTTGGGCTGGCGATCCGATCTAACCTGTACAGACTCGGTAGCAGGAACAGAGACATTAGCAACGACAAGGCATTTGATGATTGCGTCATCCTGTCGAAGGAATCCTTCGACCCGGACGCCGTATTCATGGACGACATCGTGGACGACGAGGTACTGCCGTACCTGAGTCTGGCCGTCGACGGTCTTACCGAAGCCGGTGACGGCGAGTGCGAGTTGCGTCCCGAAGACCTGGCAGCAAACGAGACGCTCAAGCCCGACACCACCATGCCGGTTGCCCGGCTCGATCCCGAAATGCTTGACGTGTACGGCTGGGAACCGTCCCTCTGGAAAAAGATCAAGGGCTACCTCGGGTTCTGAATTCTCGTGTAGGCGCCGGCCCTGTTAAACTCCGGCCATGATTTTCAAAGATAAGGCGGTGATTATCACCGGCGGGTCCGAAGGCGTCGGTGCCGCGACCGCGCGGATGTTCGCTGAGGCCGGCGCGAACCTGATGCTTGTGGCGCGGAGCAAGCGAAACCTCGAGTCCATGGCCGAAGAGCTTCGCGACAAGACGCGGGTCGAAATTTTCGCGATGGATGTAGCGGACGCCGAGGCCTGCGTCGACGTATTCAAAAAAACCGAATTCGAATTCGGCCGCGTCGATATCCTCATAAACAATGCTGGATTCCATAAACGCGGTCCCGTTGAATCTGTAGACACCGCCGATCTTGCCAGGATGATCGACGTGAACCTGAGGGCGCCGATAATGCTCAGTCGCGTCGCATTGCCGTATCTTCGGGACGCGGGTGGCGGCGCGATCATCAATGTCGGGTCGCTCGCGGGGCGCACATTCGTTCCGAACAGCGCCACATATTCTGCGAGCAAGAACGGACTGCGTGCATTTACTTATTCTCTGTTTGAGGAACTCAGGGATAGCGGCATCAAGATCGCCATTGTGTCTCCGGGACCGATCTCGACGGGATTCATTCTGGCGGATATCGATCAGACATCGGACGTGACGTTTTCGCAGCCGATGAGCACACCCGAAGAAGTGGCGCAGGTAATTCTGGACCTTTGCGGCAATAATCGGCGAGAGCGATCGATGCCACCAGTCAGCGGGGCCCTTACCACGGTTATGTACCTGATGCCCTGGTTGGGGCATCTGATACTGCCTTTACTCGAGCGCAAGGGCGCCCGCGTAAAGCGCAAACTAAAAGCACAGGCCAAGGAAGAAAGCCGCAATTAAAAAAGCGACCCGCTGTCGGGGGAGTCAGCGGGCCGCCCTTGGGTCAGTGCACTGCCGCGAACGCGTCACGAGTGAGGTTCTCGCAGCCGTCGGCCATTACCCGTACATCGTCCTCGATGCGAATGCCGCCGAATGGCCGTAACCAGTCCACGCCGTCCCAGATAACGTGGTTCTCGGCCGGCGTGCCCCGAAGATTCTCGAGCAGCATGTCAATCGCATAGAGGCCGGGTTCGATCGTAAGCACCATGTCTTCCTTGAGCACACGCGTCAGCCTCAGGAATGGGTGGCCGCTGGGTGGGTCGATTATCGTGCCCGTTTCGTTTTCCATGAATCCGCCGGCATCGTGTACCTGCACGCCGAGCAGGTGGCCCAGACCATGAGGGAAAAATGCACTGCTCACACCGGTTTCGAGCAACGTGTCAGGATCGCCCGTGGCAAGCCCCGCATCGACGAGTACTCCGGCCAGCATGCGATGTGTGTCGACGTGCAGGTCGCGATAGTCGACACCCGCGCGGACCTTGGCGACGATTTCGAGTTGTACCGTGTCCATGCGCTCGACCAATTCAGCGAAACGCACGTCGTTGAAAGAGTAGGTGCGAGTTATGTCGGACGCGTAGCCGTGCACCTGGGCGCCCGCATCGATCAGAAATGAACGCGTTTCCCCGGGAGGCTGCCTGTCGAGATCGGTATAGTGCAGAACCGCGCCGTGCGTATTCAGCGCAATGATGTTGCTGTAGGGCAGCTCGTTATCCGCATGGCTCACTGCCTGGCAGTAGGCCTGGTGAATCCCGAACTCGGTCAGCCCTTCGCGAAACGCAGCTTCGGCCGCGACATGGCCGCGGGCACCACGGCGCGACGCGAGCCGCATGCACGCAACTTCGTAGTCGGTCTTCACGCCGCGTGCGTAATGCAGACTATTGACTGCCGATGTCGGGTTGATGCGTTCGATGTCGAACGCGTGCGCCGGGTCGTCGATCTCGCCGATCAGAATGCACTTGGCACGATCGTCCGGTAGATGTTGGGCGACCTCCTCGATCGAATGCACGATGCGAATGTCGAATGAACCGGTCCAGTAGCCGTCGGGCTGCCCGGGCACCGGGTGCCAGTAATCGTGCGGCAGATAGTAGATTAACCGCGGCGTTTCTCCCGGCGTGTACACGATGTAGGACAACGGCAGATTCGTGAGCGGCGCCCAGCCAAGAAAATGCGCGTTCGGTTTGAACGGGTACTGAAAGTCGTCGAGAAACGCGACTTTCGGGCTTCCTGAAAAGATGACGGCATGAGCGGCGCCCGAGCTCTCGAGCGCATGGTCATGGCGCGCACGAAGTTCCCGAACATGTGCCGGATAAAGGGCCCCTAGACTCGGGTTCTTGTCGGAATAGTCGTCGCTCATGCACGGCATGATACCGTGTTTCAATAGACCCGCAATCTAGGCATTATGGGCGCCCTTGCCCAGGAGCCCGAAATTCATGAAGACACGGCGAGCATGGTGGATAGGCCTTGCGTTGATAATCACTGGAGGCACGGCGGTGGCGGAAGTTGAACCCGGTTATGACCGAAACACAGGCAAGCCGTTCGCGTCGCGATCCGAGATAATTGCACCGCACGGCATGGCCGCGACCAGCCAGCCGCTGGCCACGCAAATAGCCCTCGACATTCTCAAAGCGGGCGGGCACGCGGTCGATGCAGCGATCGCTGCCAACGCGGCGCTTGGCTTAATGGAACCTACCGGCAACGGTATCGGCGGTGATCTGTTCGCGATCGTCTGGGATGCGAACAAGCAGGAGCTCGTGGGGCTCAACGCGTCCGGCCGGGCACCGGCACTGATGACGCTCGAGTATTTTCGGGAGCACGGCATCGACCGAATTCCGGCATATGGACCGCTCCCCGTAAGCGTGCCCGGCGCCGTTGATGGCTGGTTCGAACTACACGGGCGCTTCGGGCGCTTGTCGATGCAGGACGTTCTCGCGCCGACGATCGAGTATGCCCGAGATGGCTTTCCCGTTTCCCAAGTCATTGCAGCCGCGCTGGTACGGGGGGCGAAAAATCTTCGCGAATATCCGGGCTTTGCTGATACGTATATGCCGAATGGCCGCACACCGGCGAAGGGCGAATTGTTCAGGAATCCGCGTCTCGCCAACACGCTCGAAGCGATTGCCGGGGGCGGACGTGACGAGTTCTACAAGGGCGACATTGCACGGCGTATCGGCGCCTATATGACCGAACAGGGCGGCCTGCTGCGCTACGAGGATATGGCGGCACATGAATCGGAGTGGATTACGCCCGTGTCGACGAACTACCGCGGCTGGGACGTATACGAGTTGCCGCCGAACGGGCAGGGCATCGCCGCGTTGCAGATATTGAACATACTCGAGGGCTACGACATCAAGTCGATGGGCTTTGGCAGCGCCGAGTACATACATACGCTGGTGGAAGCAAAGAAACTCGCGTTCGAGGATCGGGCGCGTTACTACGCGGATATGGACTTCGTCGACGTGCCGGTCGACTGGCTGATCTCGAAGGAATACGCAGCCGAGCGCCGCAAGTTGATCTCGCCGGAAAAGGCTGCAATGTCATACGCGGCCGGCGACGCGAAGCTCGGGCACGGGGATACGATCTATCTGACCGTCGCCGACGGCGATGGCAACATGGTGTCGCTGATTCAGAGCAACTACCGCGGCATGGGGTCGGGCATGACGCCCGGTGATCTGGGCTTCGTTTTGCAGGACCGCGCCGAGCTCTTCTCGCTTGAGGAAGGCCACCCCAACGTCCTCGAGCCAGGCAAGCGACCGTTTCATACGATCATCCCGGCGTTTGTCATGCGCGACGGCAAGCCGCTGATCAGCTTCGGCCTCATGGGCGGTGCCATGCAGCCGCAGGGGCACGCACAGATCATTATCAACATGCTGGACTTTGGCATGAACCTGCAGGAGGCTGGGGACGCTGCCCGGGTCAATCACAAAGGGTCGTCAGAGCCAACCGGCGAGGTGATGACCGACGGCGGTGTCGTGCATCTCGAGCGGCAGTTCAGCCAGGCAACGCGCGACGCACTCGAGGCGATGGGACATACGCTCGGCGCGAGCGATGGCTCGTTCGGCGGCTATCAGGCAATCATGCGGGACGACAAGCAGGGGGTGTACTATGGCGCCTCGGAAGTTCGCAAAGACGGACAAGCGGCCGGTTACTAGACGACTATGAGTCAGGAAAACTATCTCACAGGAATCACCACGACGGGCACCCCGCATATCGGCAATTATGTCGGTGCGATCAGGCCCGGCATCGCCGCAAGCAAAGACCCGAGCACGAAGCACTTTTATTTCCTTGCGGATTATCACTCCCTGGCAAAAAACGAGGATCCCGACAAAATCGTGCGCTCGACGCTGGAGATTGCCGCGGCGTGGCTGGCGCTCGGTCTCGACACGGAGCACGCTTTTTTCTATCGGCAGTCGGACATTCCCGAAATACTGGAGCTGACCTGGATTCTGACCGGCATGACAGCCAAAGGGCTCATGAATCGGGCGCACTCCTACAAAGCTGCGGTTGCGTCCAATGAGGAGAGTGGCAACAAGGATCCGGACAAAGGCATCACGATGGCGCTCTACAGCTATCCGATTCTGATGGCGGCCGATATTCTGATGTTCAAGTCCACCAAAGTGCCGGTCGGTCAGGATCAAAAGCAGCACGTCGAAATGGCGCGCGATATCGCGCAGCGCTTCAATCATCACTACGGTGAAACCTTCGTACTGCCCGAAGCCGTAATTGGCGAAAATACGGCCGTGCTGAAGGGACTTGACGGCCGCAAGATGTCGAAGAGTTACAACAACACGATCCCGTTGTTCGCGGATGAGAAGCAGCTGCGGAAACTGATCATGAAGATCAAGACGAACAGCCTCGAACCGGGTGAGCCGAAGGACAGCAACGACAGCACGCTGTTCGACATATACAAGGCATTTGCGACACAAGACGAGACGGCGGAGATTGCCAAACGCTACGCCGAGGGTATTGCGTGGGGCGAGATGAAGCAGTTGTTGTTCGAATACATCAACGATCACGTCAAACCCGCCCGCAAAGAGTACGAAAAGCTGATCGCGGACCCGGCGATTGTCGAGGCCGAGCTGAAAAAGGGCGCTGAGCGCGCGCGCGAGATCGCCGTACCGTATGTTGGCGAGATTCGCGACGCAATCGGCATTCGCCGTCTCGGCTAGGCTGCCGAACGCTGCAGGTATCAGCCATGCAGAGACCCTGCCCGAACTGCTCGGAAAATACGGTGCCTGTCGCCGCGATTCTCTTTTCCAGTTACCGGTGTCCCAACTGTAGATGCGTGGTCGGCATCAGCAGGGTCCCTGCAGCCATCGTCAATGCGCTGATTCTGATCGCGGCGATTATCACAACGGGCATGGTGTTCCTGCAGGCGGGCCTCTACGCGGCAATCGTGTGGCTGCCTTTTCCTGTCGGTGCATTGAGTTACCTGAAGGCCCGTTTCTGCAGGCTGCAGGTCCATGCACAGGGACGCGACGGTCCGTAGTGGGTGCTGAGTGACGGTTGTTCATTACGCAGCGTACGGCTCCAACCTGCATCCCCTGCGGCTGAGGGCCCGCGCAGCATCGGCGCGGCTCGTGGGGACCGGGTATCTGCCTGACTGGTCGCTGCGCTTTCACAAACGCAGCACCGACACCTCGGGGAAATGCAGCATTTTCAAGGGAAGCAGCGGCGTGTACGTGGCTGTCTATCGGATGAGCGCAGCCGACAAACACCTGTTGGACCGCATCGAGGGCCTCGGGTCTGGTTATGTCGATGCGAGTATCGTGGTTCCCGGAGTAGGCGAGTGCGCCACCTATATTGCCGCCGATTCGCATGTCGATGACGCTCTGCAACCTTATGACTGGTACCGGGAAATCGTGCTGCTTGGCTGCAAGGAGCTGGCGTTTCCCGCCGACTACACACGACGCATCGAACAGGTCGCGGCGGCGGCAGATACGGATCCGGACCGTCGCCAGAGAGGCTGGAAAACGGTCGACATGTTGCGAGAGGGCCTCGCTCTCAGAGTAAACTAGCGAACACACCGGGAGCACCCATGGTTTCAGCACGAACAGCACTTGAGCGCCTGCAGGAAGGGAATCGCCGATTCGCGACGAATGTGCAGGCCGACGACAGCCAAATCGAGACCCGGCGCGCCGAGCTTGCCGATGGTCAAGAGCCGTTTGCGATCATTCTCGGCTGCTCGGATTCACGAGTGCCGGCCGAAATCGTCTTCGACCAGGGCCTTGGTGATCTGTTTGTTATCCGCGTAGCCGGAAATATCGTCGCTCCGTCGCAGATCGGCAGCGTGGAGTTTGCGGCGACCAAGTTCGGCACGCGACTCGTCGTCGTGCTTGGACACTCGAAGTGCGGTGCCATCGAGGAGACGATGCAGCAGCTGCAGAAAGCAACTGAGAATCGTTCGCCGAACCTGCGTTCGATCGTCGATTTTGTCAGGCCGTCAGTCGAGCCGCTGCTCGCGCAAGGTCTGGGCGACAATCCGGACGCCCTGATCGAGCAGGCGGTGCGCGCAAATATTCGCGCGTCGGTTGAGCAGATGCGTCACGGCTCCGAAATAATCGAAGACCTGGAACGTGACGAGGGTTTGGTCATCGTGGGCGCGGAGTATTCCCTCGAGACCGGGATCGTCGACTTCTTTGACGGCATGCCTTCGCGTTAAGAATGATCAGGCAAGGGGAAAGGTGATGGAGATCAATTATATTGCGGCTGTGGTAGCCGCCCTGTTCGTTCTTTATGCGGTAATCCTGGGCCTCTGGCACTGATGCCCGCGTGAGCAAGGCATTCCGGCTCGAAACCGAGCGCCTGCGGCTGCGCTGGCTGACGCTGGACGATGCTGACCTGATGCTGGCCATCTGGAACGACCCGGCTTTCGTCCGCCACGTTGGCGACCGGGGTATCCGCACGCTCGATGAAGCTCGCGATGAAATGGCAAAAGGCGCGCTGCAGCTATATGCGGCGTACGGATTCGGCCCCTATCGTGTCTCACTCAAGGGTGATGACACGGCGATCGGAATCTGCGGTTTGTTCCGGCGCGAAAGTCTCGATGAACCGGATATCGGTTACGGCGTGCTGCCCGAGTACTGCGGCAAAGGCTATGCCTACGAAGCTTCGTGCGCGGTCATGGAGTATGCGCGCGCGGTCCTGCGGCTAACGCGTCTGGTGGCTATTATTTCACCTGATAACAGAGCGTCCATTGGCCTGATCAGGAAATTGGGGCTGAGGTTTGAGAGAATGCACAGAATGCCTGACGAAGATGGCGAGGTCTGCATCTACGGCATACAGCTGAGCAGTTAGAGAGATCAGGATGGAGTTTTTCAAAAGCGATGGTGCCCGAACAGGCCTGTTTTTCGGCGCGACGTCAGGCGTGATCACGACGATCGGGCTGATCACCGGGCTTAACGCAGGCACGCGCTCGGTTGCGGCGGTTATTGGCGGAATATTCGTGATCGCTGTCGCCGACGCCATGTCCGATGCGCTCGGCATTCACCTTGCCGAGGAAGCAAAGCCGGACGCGACGGCACATCACATCTGGTCCGCGACGATTTCGACATTTCTCAACAAGTTCATCTTTGCGCTGAGCTTTGCCGTGCCGCTGCTGCTTCTGCCCCTCGATCAAGCTGTCATAGCGTCGCTGGCGTGGGGTATGCTCGTGATTATAGTGTTGAGCTACTTTCTGGCACGTGCACAAAACGCGTCGCCAGTCATGATCATAGCCGAGCACCTGACCATCGCGTTTCTCGTCGTCGTGTTTTCACATCTGATCGGCGTCTGGGTCAGGAATACCTTTGGCTGATTCCTGAGACGACGCTATGGCAGCAAAGAGGTTCAAATCGAAGGTCGATAGCTGGATCATTGCTTTGTTGGTTATCGTGATTGTTGGAGTAGTTTTCGCCATAGCCAATGCGGCAGTTCGGGCCAGCGACCCGCTCGTGGCTACTGCCATGATTCTTTTGGGCATAGCTATCGCTGCGTTGATTGTCTGGCTGACGCTGGGTACCTACTACGTTGTGGATCGCGGCAAGTTGATCATCGCCGCGGGACCGATACGCTGGAAAGTTGCGATTGAGCAGATAAGCTCCGTCGAGGCGACAAGAAGCCCGCTGTCGTCGCCGGCACTCTCGCTGGATCGCTTGCGCATTCGTTACGGCAAGAATCGACGCATAATGATTTCACCGGCCGACAAAGCCGGTTTTCTTAAAGCAATTGGTCACGAGTTGGGCCCTTTATGAGTAAGCAATGAACAATGCATCTTTGTGTCGCGATGTCTGAGTCATGACGACCAAAGACACTTCAAAAGACGGCTCAACCGATTGGCGAAAGCTGCGGGAATTTGCTGCAGTCGACCTGTCGCGATCGTTCGTATTGTCCTGGGAGGTGACGTCAGAGACGCTGATGATCGACATCGATCTGTTCCTGACACCCGAACATCCGTTTTACGAAAAACCCCGGCCGGCTCAAAAAGTATGCATCAGACCGGCTGTGATCGAATTTCCTTACTGCGAGAGCGTCATAGCGGACAGGGTGCCCGCGACTGCAGAACCGACCGCCGCTGCACAAAAACTCGGTCTTGGTGCGATCCAGGGCTTCCGCCGCCTTGCGGACGGGCGTAATGAAATCAGTGGTGACTTCGGCGTTGTGGTCATCGATGCGGAACGGCCAATAATGCGGCTCAAATCGCCGTAACGAGGTAATAACATGAGAGAAGAAGGGCGCATCGATTACGTTGAGATTCCGGTCACGGACATCAAGAAGGCGCAGGACTTTCTGAGCGGAATGTTCGGCTGGACGTTTCAGGACTGGGGTCCGGACTACTCGAGCTTTAACGACGGCCGCCTTGACGGCGGGCTGCGCCGTTCCGCCGGCCCGGCTCCGGCGACCGGCATTCTGCTTGTCTTCTATAGCGACGATCTCGAGCGTGACGTCGAGCGCGTCAAGGATCTTGGTGCGACTATCAGTCAGGACATCTTCGATTTCCCGGGCGGAAGGCGATTTCATTTTATCGACCCGGCGGGCACGGAGTTTGCGCTGTGGTCGACAATCGACTAGCGAAAAGCAATAACGGAGCATAGATCATGCACGAACAAGTCGATCATCCATGTGTGCAGCACAAGCTCGCCATCATTCGCGACGTCGGGACCGGACACAAACGCTTTCGCGAACTTTCTACAGAGATCACGAAGTTCCTGTGCTATGAGGCGTTGAAAAATATCAAAATGAAAGAAGTCAAAGTACAGACGCCGCTTGCGGTGGCATCGTGCCGCAAAATCGATACCGACATTGTCGTTGTGCCGATATTACGCGCAGGCGTTGGCATGCTCGAAGGTATCCTGGAACTTGTGCCAACAGCCCGAGTTGGATTCGTGGGCCTGTATCGCGACGAGAAGACCAAACAGGCTGTCAGCTACTACGAGCGGTTCCCGCCACAGACGCACGGAGGCACCTGCATAATCATCGATCCTATGCTCGCGACGGGAGGGTCGACCATCGCAGCGATCGACAAGTTGAAGGCGGCAGGTGCTGGACAGATCGTGGTTATCTGCATCGTGACCTGCCAGGAAGGCCTGTCACTCGTTGAAGCAGCACACCCCGACGTGCCGGTCTACACGGCCTCGATCGATCAGGAACTCGACGAGAGAAAGTACATCGTTCCCGGCCTCGGTGATGCGGGTGACCGCCTGTTCGGCACGTCACATTGAGGTAATACGCCTGGGTCAGGAGTATTATGGACCGGGACAGACCAACGGGGTCTCGCATGGCTGAGAATAAGACCAAAGTAACCAAGACCAGCGTGGCGCAGTACCTGAACGCCATCGAGAATCCGCAGAGGCGCGCTGATGCAAAAAAAGTTGCTGCGATGATGCGCAAAGCGACCGGCAAGCGCGCCAGGCTCTGGGGTACAAGTATCGTCGGCTTTGGCACCTATCATTACAAGTATGCGAGCGGCCGTGAGGGCGACTGGATCCTCGTGGGGTTTTCGCCGCGCAAGCAGAATCTCGTTGTCTACATAATGCCGGGATTCAAGGAGTTTCCGGCGCTGATGAAAAAGCTCGGCAAATACAAGACCGGCAAATCGTGTCTCTATCTCAACAAGCTCGACGATGTCGATGCGGCCGTGCTCGAAAAATTGATCGGGCAATCAGTGAAAGTCATGCGCAAACGATACAACGTGGAGTGATTGCGGGATGAGTAAAACTATCATTGCCAAACGTCTTGAAGGAACGACGCTCGTCGTGGAGACGAAGAAGGGTACCGAGACGTATGACTCCCAGTTTCTTGTGGCGGCGATGCTGATTTTCGTCGCCCAGGGTGGCGGCACGATAGAGCCGGAAGAGTCGGCGAAAATGATCGACCTGATCGAAGAGCATTTTAGGCTGCAAGGCGCCGAGTCTCTCGAACTCCTGACTCGTGCTATTAGCGAAATGGCAGAGAAACCCGAGCTACGTCAGGTACTTGCGGAGCTCGCACCGACTCTCTCAGACGCCGACAAGGAAGACATTGCGGTCATGGCACTCAAGGTCATGGCAGCGCACGGCCGGCGACAGGTAGCCGAGATGGAAAAATTCAACGAAGCGGTCGAGGCGATCGGAATTTCTCCCGAGACCGTACACCGAGCTTTCGATCGCTATTTCGCGGAGACGATGCCGGGACAGTAGCGCGCCCATGATCTCGGACTTACGAAGTGACGACGGCTGGTTGCTTGGGGAATCGACGAGGGCCGACATCGATGAGTTGATGTGCTGGTTTCCGGAGGCCGATGACATCTTGATCTGGGGCGGGCCATCGTTTCGTTACCCGTTTACGCACAGCACCTTTTTCGAAGACATTTGTTGGGGTCGCGTGGCGTCTTTTAGCCTGCGTGATCGGTCGGCAACGTTCGCGGCATTTGGCCAGTTGTACGATCGCGACGGCCGCGTGCACCTTGCGCGTCTCGTCGTGAATCCGGCCATGCGTGGCGAAGGCGTGGGTAAACGCCTGATCAGCATGCTCATGACCGCTGGTCAATCACGGGTTCCGGGTGATGAATTTTCACTATTCGTGTTCCGCGATAATATACCGGCTTACGAATGCTACAAGTCGATGGGTTTTGTGGTCAGTGATTACCCGGACGACATGCCTCATGCCGACGTCTGTTATTACCTGATAAGAAGATCGCGGTCGTAGCCAATACAAGAAGGAGAAGAAAATGACGAGTGAACTGACAAGCTTGACCTGGGTGGCCGCACTGACTTCAGTGCTTTGGCTGCCGTACATTCTCAATCAAATCGCGGTACGTGGCCTGGTCGACGCCGTAAGTTATCCCGAAAACCCGAAGCCGCTGTCACCATGGGCAGCCCGACTGAAAGCAGCGCACTACAACGCCGTCGAAAACCTCGTCATATTTGCGGCACTGGTTCTAACGCTGAATGCGGTGAGTATCAGCACTGAGACCACGGTGCTGGCATGCCAGGTCTATTTCTGGGTCCGGGTTGTTCACTACATCGTATACGGAGCCGGCATACCCTGGGTGCGCACACTGAGTTTTGCGGTCAGCTGGCTATGCCTCGTTGCCCTGCTGTTGCAATTACTATGAGTTGAGCTGCGTTTGCAGGTTTTCGAGGTCGCTCCAGCGCGCCATGCGCCGTTCGAGGAGCGCTTCGTTGTCAGCCAGTTCCTGCAGGCGTTCCTGAACGATCGTGTGATCCTGCGAAAAAAACCCGGGGTCTGATACAGCTTGCTGCAGTTCCGCGATCGAGGTCTCGATAGCCTCGATCTCGGCCGGCAGCTCATCGAGTTCGCGCTGGTCCTTATAGCTGAGTTTGGTGGGCTTTCTCTGCCGGCGACGCTCGGCTTCTGCCCGCTTGCGCGCAAACGCCTGGTAGGGGCGGTCCGTTTCGGCAAGCTGGCGACCCTGGCGCAGCCAGTCGCTGTAGCCGCCGACGTACTCCTGGATTCGGCCGTCTTTCTCAAAAACGATCGTGCTCGTCACGACGTTGTCGAGGAACTCGCGATCATGGCTGACGACGATCAGCGTGCCCGTGAAATCACACAATTTTTGTTCGAGGACTTCGAGGGTTTCAATGTCGAGATCGTTGGTCGGCTCGTCGAGAACGAGCAGGTTCGCGGGCCGAGTAAACAACTTCGCAAGGATAACGCGATTGCGCTCGCCGCCCGACAGCGCCTTGACGGGCATCATCGCGCGCTTAGGGCCGAACAGAAATCCCTTGAGATAGCCAATAATGTGGCGGTCCTTGCCGTTGAGCCTGATGTGTGTGCGGCCATCGCCAACGTTGTAAGCCACGGATTTTTCGAGATCGAGCGTCTGTCGCAGCTGATCAAAATAACCGACTTCCAGATTCGTGCCGTGTTTCACGGTCCCCGATTGCGGCTCAAGTTCACCCAAAAGCAGACGCAACAGCGTGGTCTTGCCGACACCGTTATTGCCAATCAGGCCAATGCGGTCGCCACGCATGATCTTGACCGAGAAGTTATCGATCAACGGCTCATCATCGTAGCGATAACTGACATTGCGCGCACGAATGACTTTGCGCCCTGACTGCTCGGCTTCTTCGATATGGATACGCGCCTGCCCGTCTGGCTTGACTCGCCCGGCGCGTTTTTCGCGCATCTCGACAAGCGCGCGCGCACGGCCCTCGTTGCGCGTGCGCCGTGCCTTTATGCCTTGGCGAATCCACTCTTCTTCCTGCCCGAGTTTCTTGTCGAACTTTGCGTTCGCCGTTTGTTCGTCCTCGAGCGCTTTCTCTTTGCGAACCAGGTAGTTATCGAAGTCGCCTGGCCAGCTCGTCAGCTTGCCACGGTCGATCTCGACGATTCGCGTGGCCAGTCGCTGCAGGAATGCACGGTCGTGCGTGATGAACAACACGGCGCCCGGGTACGAATAGACTCTGTCTTCGAGCCATTTGATCGTCGCGATGTCGAGGTGGTTGGTAGGCTCATCGAGCAGCAGCAGGTCCGGCTTTTGCACGAGCGCCCGGGCGAGAGCGACGCGCCGTCGCCAGCCGCCCGAAAGCTCGTTCATCTTCTTTTCCGCCGGGAGGCCCAGATCCGTGATGGTCTCTTCGACTCGTTGTTCGATGTGCCAGCCATCGTGCGCATCGATCTTCGCGTGCAGCGCCTCGAGTTCTTTGAGTGCATGTTTGTCGAGCTCGAGCTCGAGCTTCGACTGTGCGGCATATGTAGCGAGCAGTGCGTCGATTTCCGTCAGGCCGGAGCGCACAACATCGTGAACCGGCTGGTCGAGTGCCTCGGGTAAGGTCTGTTCGAGTTGGCTGATAATCAGACTGGCGCCGCGCACGATCTCGCCGCGATCGGCTTCGATCGCGCCTGTGATGAGCTTCAGGGTTGTCGATTTCCCGGCGCCGTTGCGACCGATAAGACAGATACGCTCGCCTGGTTCGATTGCGAGTTCGGCTTCGGTCAGGATCTTCTGATCGCCGAATTCCAGGGTGACTTCATCGAAACGTAGTAGTGACATAAGTTTGTTGTAGGAGAGCGCCTGTCAGGCGATCATTGGGTTCGGACTGCACCTGATACGCATTTGCTAAAGCGCGGTCTGACCCCAAATCTTGGAAACGAGAGGCTATCATGAGCGAGGAAAGACTGGTCGAAATCGAATCGAAACTGACGCATCAGGATCAGCTGCTAATCGAACTGAACGATGTCATCACCGATCAGCAGGCCAAAATCATGAAACTCGAGGAGATGTATGCTGCGCTGGTCGACAAGGTTCGCACCATCGGCGAGGCGCTCCCTGGTGACGGGTCGCAGGACGAGCGGCCGCCGCATTATTGAGTAGCTGATCGACCCTGAGCGGAGCAAGGCCGCGTTTACAGTATAGTGTTGCATGCCAAGAGGCTGGGGAGGCTCAATGTCCAGATTACTCAGACTGGTTCTTATCGCGCTGTTGTCGCCCGCTGCAGTCGAGGCTGCGGATATTTACATACCGGAACAGCTGCAGGATTGGCAGGAGTGGGTGCTCGATGGCCAGGAATACCGCAACTGCCCATTCTTTTTCAATCGCAGTGCCACCAAGGAAGCCGAGTTCGTCTGTGCGTGGCCCGGCTCGCTCGGGCTCGAGGTTGATTCGGGTTCCGCACGCTTCACTCAGGGTTGGACCGTCTACACAGATGAGCAGTGGGTGCCATTACCGGGCGACGTTTCGTATTGGCCGTCTCGGGTAACGTCGAACGGCCGTTCGATCGAGGTCGTCCTGCATGACGGGGTACCGAGCGTATTACTGGGTACGGGAAGCTACCGGTTGGCAGGCAGCTTCGAGTGGGACGAACGCCCGGGCGTGCTGCGGATTCCGGTGCAAAGCGGGCTCGTCGATTTGTCCATCAGTGGCAGCCCGGTCGCGCGTCCGGAGTTCACGGGCGGCGGCGTGTTTCTGGGAGAAAAAACACGCGATGTGGAGTCTCGCGATTCGATAACAGCAGATGTCTATCGGCTTGTTGCGGATGACGTGCCGACCCGACTTACGACGAGCATACGAATCAACGTATCCGGCGGTGTTCGCGAAGAGCTGTTTGGACCGGTATTACCCGATGGCTTTGTCCCGCTTTCGATCGACAGCCAGCTTCCGGCGCGGCTCGAGCCCGATGGCAAGCTGCGTGTGCAGGTTCGGCCCGGCCAGTGGATGATTTCACTAACTGCGCGCGGGCCCGATGTGCTGAACGCCGTGACGCTGCCTGCGTCGGAGGTCAACCTGCCGGACAGCGAGATCTGGAGCTACCGATCGAACGACCGCCTGCGCGTAACCGCAGCAGAGGGGCTGCCACCGATCGATCCGCAGCAGGTGCAGGTGCCCGGGAACTGGCAGCAACTGCCCGCTTTCCGCATCGAGGCGGGACAGACACTTGAAATAACGGAGCGCAGTCGCGGCGCCGTAGCGGCAGACAATGAGCTGTACCTGCGGCGTGACATGTGGCTCGACTTCAACGGCGACGGCTTCGTCGTCAGCGACAAAGTCGGCGGCAAAATGCGCACGGGCTGGCGTCTCGACATGGCGGCCCCGTTTGCGCTGCTGAGCGCGACTGAAGGCGGAGCGAACCTGTTGATCACAAAAGGACAACAGGACGGACAGACCGGCGTCGAGCTGCGCCGCAACGCAGTCGATCTGGGCGCGATCGGACGCGCCGACACACGTGAGCCGACGCCCGTCACCGGATGGGATACACGATTCGCAAACGTGTCGACCGTGCTGCACTTGCCGCCGGGCCACAAACTGCTGGCTGCTCCTGGAGCCGACAAAGCGCCCGGAAGCTGGGTCAGCCGCTGGCAACTGCTCGACTTTTTCCTCGTCCTGATCATCACGATCGCCGCGTGGCGCTTGTTCGGCCGCACGGCCGGGATTATTGCGCTTTCCGCGCTCGTACTGAGCTTTCATGAACTGAACGCACCCGCGTGGCTGTGGCTGAATCTGCTCGTGGCGATTGCCCTGCTGCGCGTCGCCCCGGCAGGCCGGCTGCGACAATCCGTGCGCGCTTACCAGGCTGTGAGCGCCGTCGTGCTCGTGCTGGCGCTCGTGCCATTTATTGCGAGCCAGCTGCGCGTGGCGATCTATCCACAGCTCGAACCACAATACGGTGTGGGCCATCTCGCAGCGCCGGCGATGGACATGCCACGTAGTGCGCCGGTGCCACAGGCCGGCGTCGCCGGTACGATGGCTTTCGAGGCTGACGAGCTTGTGCAGCTCGAGAAACAGGCAAGGCGAGCGGCGCCCAGCGAGGTGATGTCGCTCGAGGAGGTCACCGTATCGGCGAGCAAAGTGGCGCTGAGCTACGCCCGCTACGCACCCAACGCAATCGTGCAGGCAGGTCCGGGCATTCCGTCGTGGCGCTGGAATTCGTATCGACTCGACTGGAGCGGCCCCGTAGATGCCGAACAATCGCTGCGGCTCGTAATCGTGCCGCGCTGGGCCGTTACCGTGCTGCGCTTTCTGCTGGTGTTGCTGTTACTGCGTTTCACGGGCGTGCTGGCCGCGGAGGTCCTTAAAGGGCAGCTGCGGTGGCCGGGCGGTCTGAAGCTGGGCCCATCCAGGGCCGGCGGCTTTTTCGCGGTCGGACTGCTGACGCTGCTCATGGCCGTCAGCCCGATTGCAGAGGCCGAGACGCCACATCCCGACCTGCTGCGCGAGTTGCAGAGCCGGCTGTTGCAACCGCCGCAGTGCGCGCCCCGATGCGCCGAATTGGTTGTTGCGGACGTCGATGTCAGCAAGGTCGGTGTCAGCATGGATCTGATCGTGCACGCGCTTGCCGATGTTGCGGTGCCGCTCCCGGGGTCCGATCAGGGTTGGCGGCCGGTCGTCTTACTCGTGAATGGCTCGGCGGCCGCTCAGGTTATTCGTGGCTATGATCAGTCCTTATGGGTGCGACTGGCAGCCGGACGTCATTCGATCCGCCTGAGCGGTCCGGTGCCGGCCGCCGACAGCCTCGAGATACCTTTCCCGACACCGCCGCGCGTCATCGAGGCTGCGGGAGACGGCTGGTTTATTGCCGGCATCAAGGACCGGCGCCTGCTGTCCGGATCGCTGCAGCTGACAAGGCTGCAGAGCGACGGCGATGGAGACGCGACGGCACGCTGGGAAAGCAGTCGCTTTCCTGCCTTCGTGCGTATCGAGCGCTCCATCGATCTTGATCTCGACTGGCGCGTGACGACGACTGTGCATCGTGTTGCACCGCTGGAGGGTCTGCTGACGCTCGAAGTGCCATTGATCGCGGGCGAGTCCGTGCTGAGCGAAGGATTCACGGTGACTGACGGCAAGTTGCTGGTCTCGATGGAGCCGAACCGGCGCGTCGTGTCATGGCGCTCCAGCCTGCCGCGAATATCACCAACAGTGCTTGCGGCAGAGGCGGGCGCACCGTGGCAGGAAGTCTGGTGGATTGGCGTTGGCAGCGTCTGGCATGCGGAATTTGACGGCGTGCCGGAAAGTGAGAGCAGACCGAGCGCAGGCGACGTTCGTGTGGCCGAGTTTTATCCGCGCGGTGGAGAAAGTCTGACGATCACAGCGACCCGTCCTGACGCGAGTCAGGGATCGACGCTCGCGTTCGACTCGGTCAAATTGAACGTCGAGCACGGCAGTCGTTCGAGTAACGCCACGATGGCGCTTCACTATCGCAGTACGAGCGGCGCCCAGCATATGCTGCGCCTGCCCGACGAGGCCAGCGTTACACAGGTGATTATCGATGGCGCGGTTGAACCGCTGCGCGCTGATGACGGCGAGTTAACGGTGCCGATACTGCCGGGCGAGCACGACATTGAAGTCAGCTGGCGCAGCGACGCCGAATTCGGGGCGCGCACGACAACACCCGCCGTCAATATCGGCGCGCCGGCCAGCAACATCGTTTCGCAACTGCAGTTGCCGGCTAACCGCTGGCTGCTCGCCACGAACGGGCCGCGGCTCGGGCCCGGCGTCCTGTACTGGTCGGAGCTCGCCGTGCTCTTGCTGTTCGCGATTATCCTCGGCGCCATCGACCTGACGCCCCTCAAGACGCGCGACTGGCTGTTGCTCGGGCTCGGCTTCAGCACTTTCAGCTGGCCCGTGCTCGGCGTCGTCATTGTCTGGTTGCTGGCTTGCGGCGCGCGCAGGCGTTGGCAATTCGATCTGTCCTGGTGGCGATTCGATGCGCTGCAGGTCGGGATCGCCATTATCACGGTCATTGCGCTCGGATCGATTGTCACGAGTCTGCCGATGGGTCTCCTGGGCACGCCGGACATGAACGTGACGGGTAACGGTTCCTATGGCAACACCCTGATCTGGTTTGCCGACCGCAGCGATTCGGTGTTGCCGACGGCCACGGCGTTTTCCGTGCCGATGTGGATTTACAAAGTGCTGATACTTGCATGGGCGCTGTGGCTGAGCTTCGCGTTGCTGCGCTGGTTGCCCTGGGTCTGGCAGTGTTTCTCCAGTCAGGGCTTGTGGCGAACGCGGGCCGGCGCCGAAATTCGGCTGCCCGAGAGTAGCGAATGATCGATCGAAAGCTGCAGACGGCCTGGAGTGCAGTATTTGTCGTGGTCCTGGTCTGGTCCGGGATCGCTCCACACGACTATCCGACGTGGATGCTCGAGGTCGCGCCCGCGATCGTCGCAGCGGCCGTACTGTGGTTCACGCGTGAGCGGTTTCCGCTGACACGACTGACGTATGTCCTGATCCTGATTCACTGCATCGTTCTCATGGTCGGTGGCCACTACACCTATGCCGAGGTACCGCTCGGCGACTGGATACGGGACGCGTTCGATCAGGGCCGTAACGACTACGACAAGCTCGGTCACTTTGCACAAGGCTTCGTACCGGCGATCGTGGCCCGCGAAATTCTGATCAGAAAGAAGGTCATCAACTTTGCGGGCTGGCGGGATTTTCTGATCGTCTGTGTTTGCCTGGCGATCAGTGCGACATACGAACTGCTCGAGTGGTGGGTGGCATTGCTGTCCGACGAGGCGGCTGACGCATTTCTCGGTACCCAGGGCTATGTCTGGGACACGCAGTCCGATATGTGGTTTGCACTGCTCGGCGCCGTGGCTGCGCTCATCCTGCTGAGCCGTTGGCATGATCGGCAGCTGCGCGCGGCGGGGTTCGTGGGAGGATGAGAGTCACGCTGCGTTTTGTTACCGCGCTCGCCGTGCTGCTCATTGCATCTGTCAGCTTGGCGTCGGAATGCGTGGTTGTGCTGCACGGTCTGATTCGCACGGCGTCATCGATGGAAGAGATGTACGAGGCCTTGCTCGACGACGGTTTTGACGCGGTGAACGTCGACTATCCGTCGCGTGACTACACGATCGAGGCGCTTGCACCAATGGTCATCGAGCAGGGGCTCGAGTACTGCCGCGCGCGGCCCGACACCGAGACGATTCATTTTGTTGCGCACTCGCTGGGCGGCATACTTATTCGTCAGTATTTGTCCGGGCATGAGATTCCCGAACTGGGCCGCGTTGTCATGCTCGCGCCACCGAACCAGGGCAGCGTCGCTGCTGACGAAATGACCAAGGTGCCAGGGTATGACTGGATCAACGGTCCGACCGGCCGGCAGCTCGGCAAAGGCGAGGGCAGCGTGCCGCTGGCCCTTGGACCGGCCAATTTCGAGCTCGGCGTCATCGCAGGGACGCGAACGATCGATCCGGTCACGTCCGCGGTCCTGCCTGATCCCGACGATGGCCGCGTGTCCGTGGAGGACACCAAGCTCGAAGGCATGCAGGATCACGCCACGGTTGCGCATTCGCACGCTTACATCATGAAGATGCAGGAGCCGATCGAGCTGACGATTCGCTTCCTCAGAACAGGCAGCTTCGGCGCGGCCGGGAGTCGTGCAGCCGCGACGTCAGCCGCTACGGGTCAGCGCATAGACGGCAAATGAGCCGAGCCAGTGTGAGCCTTCGTAGTGGACGCTCGCCACGTACGGTAACGACGCATTGAGGTGATCCCTGGCCCAGGCGCGTAATCGGGCTGCGGTACCGGCAGCGACGGTTTTCGATGCTATGACCTGCAGATTCCAGGCGCGGCTGAGATTAAGTCCGTCCAGATGCACGATCTTCGGGTCCGACCGATCGCTGACGTTGGCCGGAGCCAGCGCGCCGGCGTCGGACAGTCCGGGCAAAAACTCGCTCAGCCAGGCGTCGTACTCGGCACTCGACAACACACGTGCCATCAACGCGGCTTCCTCGAAACACGGCGACAAAAAGTCCTCGCCGCTCGGCTCCCAGGATAGTGGGCAATCCTTGTCACCCAAGTAGTAACGACGCGCACTGGATACAAGCAAATGGACTAGTTCCTCGTCCTTCGCCGATTGCGCATAGTCGAGGGCGAACGACAGGCCGAAAGCCGTGTTCGGGTGCACGCCGGTTCGAATCGGATACTCTTGCCGCGGCAGAAATTCGATGTATTTGTCGCGAATCAATTGCGTCAGTGGCTCGAGATTGTTGCCCAGTTTTACTCCGAGCGGGTCGGACCACGTGTTGAGTTCCATTGCCAATTGCAATAGCCAGGCCCAGCCGTAGGTTCGTTCCCAACTGCCCGACTCGTTGTCGAAGTAGGCGACTTCGCCTGCGATGTTTTCAGCGGTCAGCGATTTCGCGAGTCCCGCGACGATTTTCTCGCGATCATTGATATCCGGAAACGCCTTGAGCAGTTTCACGAGCATCCAGTGGCCGTGTACGGACGAGTGCCAGTCGAAGCAGCCGTAGAAAGCAGGATGCAATGCGGTCGGTGACAGCAGGAACTCGTCACTTTGCAATACCTGGTTAAGCTTGTTCGGGTATTCCTTATGAATACAGTCGATGGCGAGGCGTGCAAAGTGTGCCGCACCTTCTTTTGTCAGTACCGGTCCGTCGGCTCGCTCAGAATACAATTGCACGGCATCGGCTTCCTGTGCGGTAGCTGCGCTCGCGATCGACACGCCTAAAAGAACTGCTGCGATCAAGTTTTTTGACAACGATAACTCTCTGTTTTTAATAGCTTTTATCCGTTTCCGCGCGCTGCGGCCGGTAATCATTCTACGCCTTGCGCGGATCGAGTACTATGCGCCGGGTGAAACGATGTGCTTACCTGACGATGCACGATCCGGGTGATTTTGTCACGGATTATGACCTGAGCTTCGACGCCATGGCGGCGCTGGGTTGGCGCGTCGACACAGTGCCGTGGCGCGACACGTCAATCGACTGGGACGAGTTCGATGCCGTTTACATCTGCACGCCGTGGGATTACCCGCAGGATGCAGAACTTTTCATGCGCGTTCTCGAATCTATCGACGTGTCCTCGGCACACCTGCTGAATCCGCTGTCGCTCGTGCAATGGACGCTTACGAAGACCTATCTGCGTGATCTCGAAGCGCGCGGCGCCGCGATTGTGCCGAGCATCTGGTTCGACGACATCGACGTTTTGCAGATACCGCTTTGGTTCGAAACGCTTGCCGCCGACAAAATTGTCATCAAGCCGGATGTCGGTGCAAATGCACAGGATACCTATGTCTTGTCCGATCCGGTTTCCGACGAGCTCGCCAGGCATTTGCAAAAGACATTCGACGGGCGTCCCTTCTTCGTTCAGCCATTCATGCAGAACGTGCAGAGCGAAGGCGAATATTCGCTGTTCTTCTTTGACGGTGAGTACAGTCACGCGATTCTCAAAACACCGGAGCCTGGCGACTTTCGATGTCAGGAAGAGCACGGCGCTGACATAAAGGCAATCACGGCCACTAACATGCAGGTCGAAACGGCAAAACGCGTGCTCGCTCTGATCGATCCACAACCGGTTTACGTTCGAGCTGACTTCGTGCGCGATGCCGGCGGTAACTTCCTGCTCATGGAGCTCGAGCTGATCGAACCGTCGCTGTACTTACGTACCGACGCGGGTGCTGCCGACCGATTCGCGAGAGCTTTCGACAAGCGGTTTCAAATACTGACCCGTAAATGAATGCGCACTGGCTGCAACGTCTTCTGGCGTTCCGGCCGCGATAATCTCGCCGCCACCGTCGCCTCCTTCGGGGCCCAGGTCGATGATCCAATCGGCGGTCTTGATGACGTCGAGATTATGCTCGATGACGACGATGGTGTTGCCGTGATCGCGTAGCCGGTGCAGAACGCCCAACAGCTGCTCGATATCGTGGAAGTGCAGCCCGGTCGTTGGTTCATCCAGAATGTACAGCGTGTTGCCCGTATCGCGTTTCGAGAGCTCTTTGGCAAGTTTTACCCGCTGCGCTTCGCCCCCCGACAAGGTCGTCGCATTTTGCCCGAGCCGGATGTAAGTAAGGCCGACATCCATAAGCGTTCGCAATTTGCGGAAGACGACCGGCACATTCTGGAAGAACACGGCGGCGTCTTCCACGGTCATTTCGAGTACTTCGTGTATGTTCTTGCCCTTGTAACGAATCTCGAGTGTTTCGCGGTTGTAGCGTTTGCCGCGGCAAGTGTCACAGGACACGTATACATCCGGCAGGAAGTGCATTTCGACCTTGATGACACCGTCGCCCTGACACGGTTCGCAGCGACCGCCTTTGACATTGAAGCTAAATCGGCCCGGCATGTAACCGCGCGAACGCGATTCCTGCGTGCCGGCGAACAATTCCCGTATTGGTGTGAACAGTCCGCTGTAGGTTGCCGGGTTGGAGCGCGGTGTGCGGCCAATCGGACTCTGGCTAATATCAATGACGCGGTCGATCAGGTCAAGACCCAAAATTTCCTTGTGCGGCGAGGGGTTACGGCTGCTCCGGTTCAAAAGGTCGGCAACTGCTTTATACAGGGTGTCGTTGACCAGCGTCGATTTGCCCGATCCGGATACGCCCGTGACGCAGGTCATCAGGCCTACGGGAATCGCGGCATTGACGTTTTTGAGGTTGTTACCGGTCGCGCCGACAATCGTGATCTGGCGATCGGGATTCGCCGGAGTGCGCTCTGCGGGCACGGGAATCTTGCGTTTTCCTGACAGGTACTGACCGGTCAGTGATGCGGAGCTCTTTTGTACTTCGTCCGGCGTGCCGGCGACGACAACCTTGCCACCGTGTACGCCCGCGCCCGGGCCGAGATCGACGACATAGTCTGCTGACCGTATCGCTTCTTCATCGTGCTCGACGACAATGACCGTGTTACCGATGTCGCGTAAATGCGTTAGTGTACCGAGCAGGCGCTGGTTGTCCCTTTGATGCAGGCCAATCGAGGGCTCGTCGAGAATGTACATCACGCCGACAAGCCCCGACCCGATCTGGCTTGCAAGGCGAATGCGCTGTGCTTCGCCACCCGAAAGCGTTTCGGCACTGCGGTCCAGCGACAGGTAATCGAGACCTACATCGCTAAGAAAACCGAGCCGGTCGCCGATCTCCTTGACGATCTTCTCGGCAATCGTCGCGCGCCATCCCTCGAGCTTGAGCGTTTCGAAGAACTCGCGCGCGTGGCCAACCGAAAGGTTCGAAATCTCCGGCAGCGAAAAATCCAGGATGAACACGTGCCGGGCGGCGCGATTCAGGCGCGTGCCCTCGCAATCCGGGCAGGCCTGGCTGTTGAGGAATTTCGCGAGTTCTTCGCGAACGGCGCCAGACTCGGTCTCGCGATAGCGTCGATCGAGATTCGGAATGACACCCTCGAAGCGATGCCGCTTCTTGATCTGCATGCCACGCGAGTTCTCATAGTAGAACTCGATTTTGTCGCCGCCGCTGCCGTACAGGACAATGTCGCGCAGTTTCTTTGTGAGTTTGTTGAACGGTGTCTCGAGATCGAAATCGTAGTGTGCGGCCAGGCTCTGAATCATCTGGTAGTAATAAGTCGTTTTGCGATCCCAGCCGCGGATCGCACCGCCGGCGAGCGATAAGTCCTCGTTTACGACAACGCGTTCGGGATCAAAATACTGTTTCACGCCAAGACCATCACAGCCCGGGCATGCGCCGCTCGGATTGTTGAACGAGAACAGTCGAGGTTCGAGCTCCGTGAGCGAGTAGCCACAGATGTTGCAGGCGAAGCGGTCGGAGAAGATCAGCTCTTCTTCGTCGGCTTGATCCATAAACGCTATGCGCGCAACGCCGTCGCCGAGCCGCAGCGCTGTTTCAAACGACTCGGAAAGCCGCAGGCGGATATCGTCCTTGACTTTGAAGCGATCGATGATCGCGTCGATATGATGTTTTTTGCGGAGGTCGAGCGACGGCGGCTGGTCGAGTTCGTAGATCTCTCCATCGATTCGGGCGCGAATGAAGCCCTGTGCCATGAGGTCCTGCATCAGCTGCACGTGTTCGCCTTTGCGATCGGCGACGACAGGGGCGAGCAGCATCAGGCGGGCACCCGCGGGCATCGCGAGTACCTGGTCGACCATCTGGGCAACCGTCTGTGCTTCGAGGTCCGTGTCGTGGTCGGGGCAGCGCGGAATACCGGCACGCGCGTAGAGTAGGCGCAGATAGTCGTAAATCTCGGTGACGGTGCCGACTGTGGACCGCGGATTATGCGAGGTCGACTTTTGCTCAATCGAGATCGCGGGCGACAGGCCGTCGATATGATCAACGTCCGGTTTCTCCATCATCGAGAGAAACTGACGCGCATACGCGGACAAGGACTCGACATAGCGGCGCTGACCCTCGGCATAGATCGTGTCGAACGCGAGCGAGGATTTGCCCGAGCCGGACAGGCCCGTGAACACAATCAGCTTGTCCCGCGGCAAGCTCAGATCGAGATTGCACAGGTTGTGTGTCCTGGCACCGCGGATGTCGATGGTCTTCATGTAGGTATCAGTAAACGCCGAACAACCTGCTAATATACGCCGCCCTCTGACTTTGGCGCAAAAACTCTCTCGATGAAGACCGACTCTGACACCAGTATTGTCGCCATGCTGCCTGCCGAGAAGCGCGCTGTCGGCGTCGTGGCGTCAATCGCAATTTTCAGAATGTTCGGGTTATTTGCGCTATTGCCTGTCTTATCACTGCATGCGGCTGAACTCGAGGGCGCGACGCCGATCCTGATCGGGCTTGCCGTCGGCGCCTATGGACTGACGCAGGCCGGCCTGCAGATCCCTTTCGGCGCACTGTCAGACAGGATCGGCAGGGTGCCCGTCATCGTTGCCGGCCTGATCATCTTCGCCGCGGGCAGCGTTGTCGCTGCTGTTGGGGATTCGATCTGGACTGTCATCATCGGCAGGCTCCTGCAGGGCGCAGGCGCTATTTCGGCGACACTGGCTGCGCTGATCGCCGACGCCACGCGCGAGGAGGTTCGCACCCGGTCGATGGCGTTCTACGGTATCGGCATCGGCGCGTCTTTTATCGTCGCATTGATCCTGGGGCCGGCTATCGCGGCCAAATTCGGCGTGCCAGCGTTGTTCTGGCTCGCGGCGCTGCTCGCCGTGGTTGCAGGCCTGCTATTGACCCGTTTGCCGGACACGATCGAAAGACCCGACGCAGCACCCAATTGGGATCTCAGATCCGCATTTCGTGCCGACCTGTTGCGACTCGATTTTTACGTGTTCCTGCTGCACGCGATTCTGACTGCGAGTTTCGTGGCGCTGCCGTTCCTGCTCGCAAACCGCCTCGAACTCGCATTGACCGATCATTGGAAAATGTACGTCGGTGCGTTGCTCGTGTCGCTGCTCGGGACGATCCCGCTGATTCTGAGCGACGAGCGTGAAGGCAAGGCCGTGACCATCGGCATCGCCGTTGCGCTGCTCGTCGCGGGTGAGATGATGTTGACGTTTGCAGGCGTTGCCGTTGTCCCCGTGTTCCTGGCGCTCGTCGCGTTCTTTGCCGGATTCAACTTCCTCGAGGCGGGACTGCCGGCGCGTTTGTCGATACTCGCTCACGGCGAGGTGCGCGGCGCCTCACTCGGCGTGTTCTCGAGCGCGCAGTTTCTTGGCGCATTCGTCGGCGGTCTGATCGGTGGACGCTTCCTGGCGGCGGGCCGCCCTGCGGACGTGTTCTTCGTGTGTGCGCTGCTCGCGGCTATCTGGCTGGCGATGTCGAGTCTCTTTCGGCAGCGATCCTAGAGAAATCGGGGTGGTATTTGGCCACTCAGGCTCTACAATAGTCGACCCTCACCGGTGGCAGCCGGATGGGCAAAAAAACAAGTACATCATCTGACAGGGGACCTGATATGGCCCGCGGAATAAACAAAGTCATTCTCGTCGGCAACCTCGGAGGCGATCCCGAGACGCGCTACATGCCCAGTGGATCTGCGGTGACCAATCTGACAGTGGCCACTAACGAGAGTTGGAAGGACAAGCAGACGGGCGAGCAAAAAGACCGTACCGAGTGGCACAAGGTTGCCATGTTCAATCGTCTCGCCGAGATTGCGGCGGAGTACCTGCGCAAGGGTTCGCAGGTCTACATCGAGGGCAAGCTGCGCACGCGCAAATGGCAGGATAAAAACGGCCAGGACCGCTGGACCACCGAGATCATCGCCGACGAAATGCAGATGCTCGGCGGACGCGGCGGCGGTGGCGGTCGCCGATGGGTTCGGGTTCGGTCGGGTTCGAGCTCGGCGCCGCCAAGTGCGCCACCGCAGGCAGGTCCCGACGACTTCGACGACGACATTCCTTTCTAGGCTTTCGTTCTGATCCCTCAGTAAAGCAGGGCAAACGCAAGGCTTGCCACAACCAGGCCCGAGAACATCACGGGCAGCCCGATCTTTAGCCACTGCAACGGGGTGATCCTGGCGCCGGGCACGCCGCTGCGTTCCGCCTGTGCAACGACGACGATATTTGCCGTTGCACCGATATGCGTGCCATTACCGCCCAGACGCGACGCCGATGGCGAGTGCCCACCACAGCGGGTCGACGTCAATGCCTTCGGCGGACAAGGCGCCAATGATCGGAATCATCGTAACCGTAAACGGAATGTTGTCGATCAGCGCGCTGAGAATGGCGGCGATCCACATGAGTCCCAGTGCCGTCACAAGCAACATGTTCGGGTCTCGCGCGGCCTCTGCAAGTTCGCTGCCGATGACGTCGAGCAAGCCGGTCGCCTCGACGCCCCCGACGATCACAAAAAGTGAGGCGAAGAAAAGCAGTATCGACCAGTCCACTTCCGCGACGAGTTTGTCGGCGTGCGGCCGTACGAGTAACAGTGCCAGTGCAAGTCCGATCAGGCTGACGAAGGACGGATAAAAGCGCAGCCGGTGGTGCGCAAAGAACAGAATCACGACCAGGCCCATGACCAGCAACATGCGGCGCAGGGCATGGGCTCGCGAATGGCCTTATTTTCATCGAGGTCGACTAATGCAGGTTCGCTGCTGACGGGCCGCAGCTCCTTGCGGAAAAGAACCAGCAGCAAGAGCATGGTGGCGAGCCAGGGCGCTGCGACCAGCGGCGCCATGTTGATTAGAAATGTGAGGAAGTCGATGCCGGCGGCGCTGCCGATCATGATGTTCGGCGGGTCACCGACGAGCGTCGCAGCACCACCGATATTCGACAGCATGGCCTGCGCGATCAGGAACGGCGCCGGGTTCAGCTTGAGCAGACGCGTGACGAGTATGGTGAGCGGGGCGAAGATGATCACCGTGGTGACGTTGTCGAGAATCATGCTCAATACGCTGACCGCGACGCCCAGGTAGATCATCAGCCGTATCGGTCTTCCGCCGGACGCTTTCGCCAGGCGGATCGCCATGTACTCGAACAACCCCGTTGCGCGAAGCAGGGCAACCAGCAGCATCATGCCCATCAGCAGCACGATGGTGTTGGCGTCTATGGAGGTTAGCGCCTCCTTCCTCGCTGTAAAAGCCCAGCCAGCCGCCGACACCCACCATTGCAACAGCGCCAGCCAGCGCGGCATAGGTCCGATGCAGCCGTTCGCTAAAAATCATTACGTACGCGCCGACCAGGATGGCCGATGCAATCCACATGGAGCTGATGTCGATGGGCAGTTCACGACTTCAGGGATTCCGTTCAAGCAAGCGGCGCGCCAGCGACACGATACTCAGCGTGCCGTGGTAATTGTGTTCGGCGTCGATCACGAACAGGTAGGTCGTGTTGTAGCTTTCCATGATCGCCAGGGCCTTCGCCATCGGTGACGCCGGCGTGATTGTGCGGCATCATTCATGATGAAGTCATCGATGGTCAGGTCGAGCAGTTACTGCTCGCTGAGTTCGGCGGAAAGCGCAGCGCCTCGATGGTGTCACCCAGCAGCCTTGCGTGTTCGATCATGGCCTGCGGAATACAGACTTCGCCGAGCAATATGGCGGATGGATGCTTTGCCGGCGAACTTGCCGTTGGCTGCCCGAAACGGCAGCACCGCCGACATCCGCTTTCACGCATTCGGTGAATAGCTCGCGGACTGTCATTCCGGGACTGCTACTGCTGTCGGCACTGCGAATTCGATGAGGCTCATGGCCGGCTACCGCTGCTCGTCGGAGAAAAACACTATTCTGATCATAGGCTCCCGGACCGGCAAGTGCTGTACGGACAAATACTTGCGGTGAGAGCAGGCGGGCAGGCAGTGACTGCCCGGCGCGGGTGGTGTAGGATCGCGCGCCTCACTATTTTACGCGGGGCAGGCCGATTTTGAGCCCGCGCCGCGTTTTTGATTCAAGGACACGAGAAAATGGGTGCGTTTAAAGAGCCGCATGGCGGCGAACTGAAAGATCTGTATCTGGCGGCTGACGAGGCTGCGGCTGAAAAAGAGGCCGCGCGCGAGTATGCGTCATGGGACCTGACCGAGCGCCAGCTCTGCGATATCGAACTGCTCCTGAACGGCGCGTTTTCGCCGCTCGAGGGATTTCTCAACAAGGAAGACTACGACTCGGTCGTCAACACGATGCGCCTGACCAGCGGGGTGCTCTGGCCGATGCCGATCACGCTCGATGTGACCGAGGAGTTTCGCCAAGGACATCAAGTCGGGCGACAAGGTCGCGTTGCGTGATCTCGAAGGCGTCATTCTCGCGACGCTCGAAGTCGGGGACATCTGGACTCCGGATCTCGATGCGGAAGCCAAAGGCGTCTACGGCACGACTGACGACAAGCATCCGGCAGTCAACTACCTGAAAAACATAGGAAATCCGGTCTACGTTGGCGGTAGCATCAAGGGCATCGAGGCACCGACGCACTATGATTTCAAGCATCTGCGTGACGCGCCGGGCGAAGTACGCGATCGCTTTGAGAAACTCGGCTGGCGCAAGGTTGTCGCGTTCCAGACACGTAACCCGATGCACCGTGCGCACCAGGAGCTGACTCTGCGCGCCGCCCGCGATGTCGAAGCGAATCTGCTGATTCATCCGGTCGTCGGCATGACGAAGCCGGGCGATGTCGATCACTTCACGCGTGTCCGCTGCTACGAGCAGCTGCTGAATCGTTATCCGGAACAGACGACGATGCTGAGCCTGCTGCCGCTGGCGATGCGCATGGGCGGTCCGCGCGAAGCACTTTGGCACGCGATCATTCGCAAGAACTACGGCTGCACGCACCTGATCGTCGGTCGCGATCACGCGGGTCCAGGTCAGGACAGCAACGGTGAGGATTTCTACGGCCCTTACGATGCGCAGGAACTGCTTAAAGAGCACGCTGACGAACTAGACATAACGATGGTGCCGTTTCAGCTCATGGTCTACGCCGAGAATCGCGCACAGTACATCCCGATCGATCAAAAGACCGATGACGACCAGGTGCTGAATATCTCGGGCACGGAATTGCGCCGGCGCCTTCAGGAAGGGCTGGAGATCCCCGAGTGGTTCTCCTTTCCCGACGTCGTGGCGGAATTGCGCCGCACGCACCCGCCGCGCCACAAGCAGGGCTTCACAGTATTCTTCACTGGGCTAAGTGGCTCCGGCAAGTCGACGATCGCGAACGCGCTCATGGTCAAGCTCATGGAAATGGGCGGCCGTCCCGTCAGTCTGCTCGATGGCGACATCGTGCGTAAAAACCTGTCGAGCGAACTCGGTTTCTCGAAAGAGCATCGCGATCTGAATATCCGGCGCATCGGTTATGTCGCCAGTGAAATCACAAAGAATGGCGGAATCGCGATCTGTGCGCCGATTGCGCCGTACACGGCAACGCGCCGCGCCGTTCGCGAATTGATCGCACCGGTTGGCGGTTTCATCGAGATACACGTGTCGACTTCCGTCGAGGTCTGCGAACAGCGCGACCGCAAGGGGCTCTATGCACTTGCCCGTGCGGGCAAGATCAAGGAGTTCACTGGAATTTCGGATCCGTATGAAGCGCCGGAGAACGCGGAGATGGTGATCGACACGGTCAAGATTACGCCGGACCTCGCGGCGCATCGCATTCTCGTGAAGCTCGAAGCGATGGGCTTTATTCGGTAGCAGGCATGGGCAAAAAGCTCTACATCAAGACCATGGGTTGCCAGATGAACGAGTATGACTCGGACAAAATGGCGGATGTCCTGCGCGAATCGCATGGTTACGAGCTCACGACTGATGCGGACAAGGCCGACCTCTTGCTCGTTAACACGTGTTCGATACGCGAAAAAGCGCAGGAAAAGGTCTTCTCCGAACTCGGCCGCTGGCGCGCGCTGAAAGAGAAGCGCCAGGGCGTCATGATCGGTGTTGGCGGCTGTGTTGCCAGCCAGGAAGGTGAGGGCATCACGCGGCGTGCACCGTTTGTCGACCTTGTGTTTGGTCCACAGACCTTGCATCGCCTGCCGGGGCTCATCGAAGACGCTCGCGCCGGGAATAAACCCGTCGTCGATATTTCATTTCCAGAGATCGAGAAATTTGATCGGTTGCCGGAGCCGCGTGCCGACGGCCCGACCGCGTTTGTGTCCGTCATGGAAGGTTGCAGCAAATACTGCAGTTTTTGCGTTGTACCGTATACACGCGGCGAAGAAGTCAGCCGGCCGTTGGACGATGTGATCGCGGAGTGCGTCAGCCTTGCGGGCCAGGGCGTGTGTGAGATCAACCTGCTCGGTCAAAACGTCAACGCCTACCGGGGGCCGATGCATGACGGACAGATTGCGGACCTTGCGACACTTATCTATTACGTCGCGGCCATAGATGGCATTCGAGCGTATCCGCTTTACGACCTCACACCCGGTCGAGTTCACGGACAGCCTTATTCAGGCCTATGCCGAAGTTCCCAAGCTTGCCAATTATCTGCACCTGCCGGTACAGCACGGCTCCGATCATGTTCTTGCGCGCATGAAGCGCGGCCACACGGTGCTCGAGTACAAGCAAAAGATTCGCAAGCTCCGGGAGGTGCGCCCCGACATTTCGCTGTCGTCGGATTTCATCGTTGGGTTCCCCGGGGAGACGGATGACGATTTTGAAAAACTGATGAACCTGATCGCCGAAATCGGCTTCGACCAGTCATTCAGTTTCATCTACAGCGCGCGGCCCGGTACGCCTGCTGCCAGCCTCGAAGACGACACACCGATGGATGTGAAGAAGCAGCGCCTGCAATTATTGCAGGCGCGCATCAACAGCAGGCGTTCGAAATCAGTCGAGGTATGGTTGGAACCACGCAACGCGTGCTCGTCGAAAAGACTTCGAAGAAAGACGCGAATCAGCTTGCCGGCAGGACCGAGAACATGCGTTGGGTGAACTTCGATGCGGATCCATCTTGCATCGGCAGGTTTGTCGACGTCGCCATTACCGAGGCACTCCCAAACTCGCTTCGAGGCCGCCTGGTGGACGAACAAACAGCGCGGTTACGATGTCGTCTCGCCGGGCCGCCAGCTAAGACCTTCGTCTCTGTGAAGTATCTACTTTTCAATCTCCGCGCATCGCGGTAGTCTCCCAAGTACTTTGAATGCGATCCAGATTTCTCGGGACGTGGTCCTCGAGCCCGCCGACAACAACCGCCTGGCTAATCTCTGCGGTCAGTTTGACGAACACCTGCGGCAAATCGAACGCCGCCTCGATGTCGAGATCGCAAGTCGCGGCAACCACTTTCGTGTAACGGGTAAGCCCGGTGCAGCGGAGATTGGTAGCGATGTCTTGCTGTCACTGTTCCAGATGACCGACAGCGAACGGCTCGATCCCGAGCGCGTACATATGCTTTTGCAGGAGTCCGTCATGAAACAAGACGAACCTGCGACCGACGAAAGCGATGCGGAACGAGTGACGCCGACACCGTATCGATCCAGACGCGGCATAAATTGATTCGCCCACGCGGCGCCAATCAGACGGTCTATCTCAAGAGTATTCGTAACCACGATCTCGCATTCGGCATCGGACCGGCCGGTACCGGTAAGACCTATCTTGCCGTTGCGACTGCGATCGATGCACTCGAAAGCGAGCAGGTGCGCCGTATCGTGCTCGTGCGTCCGGCCGTGGAGGCGGGTGAGCGACTCGGCTTCCTGCCTGGTGATATGTCGCAAAAGGTCGATCCGTATCTGCGGCCGATGTATGACGCGCTGTACGACATGATGGGCGCCGACACTGTCACGCGACTTATTGAACGCAACGTAATCGAGATAGCACCGCTGGCATTCATGCGAGGGCGCTCGCTCAACGAATCGTTCGTTATCCTGGACGAGGCGCAGAATACGAGCGTCGAGCAGATGAAGATGTTCCTGACACGGATCGGATTCGGTTCGCATGCGGTCGTTACCGGTGACATCACGCAGATCGACTTGCCCAACAAGCAGGAGTCCGGGCTGAATAACGCGAGGCGCATACTCGACAACGTCGCAGGCATAGCCTTTACCTTTTTCACGCCGAAGGATGTCGTCCGCCATCCGCTGGTGCAGCGAATCGTGGAAGCGTACGAATCGGACGACAATGACGCTCTGGAAGTTGATGTGCAGTTGGCCTGCGACGAACCGGATATTCCGTCACAGGCCGACATATGCAACTGGGTCGATATTGCGGTCGGGCAGTCGTCAAGGGCGCCGGACCGTAATGTCGAAGTCGCCGTGCGCATTGTCGACGCCGATGAGATTCGAGCGCTGAACAAGCACTACCGCAAACAGGACAAGGCGACGAATGTGTTGTCGTTTCCTGCGGGCAGGATTGAGGGTCTGCCGAAGGATGCCACCCTGCTGCTAGGCGATGTCGTCATCTGTGCGTCGATTGTTGCAGCCGAGGCGATGGAGCACGGCAAGTCGTTGGCAGACCATTGGGGTCACATGCTCGTTCACGGCACGCTGCATCTGCTGGGCTTCGAGCATGATACCGACGCCGAGGCGGCTGAAATGGAGGGTCTGGAGACCAGGATACTTGCCGCGAGAAGTGTGACGGACCCGTACGCGAGCTCGTAACGTCAAGCTGATACAATAAGCTGCATCCAAGCCGGAATACCAAACCAGGGTCAATGAACGACAAACCGCCAAGTACCAGCGGCACAGGAAGCACCAGTTTGTTTGCACGCCTGAAGCGTGCACTCAAAGGTGAACCCTGGAGCCGCGAAGAAATCCACGACTTTATCCAAAAATCCGAGATCGATCTCGACGCCGAGGAGAGGAGTATGCTTTCCGGCGTGCTCGAGGTGTCCGAGACACAGGTGCGTGACGTAATGGTGCCGCGCTCGCACATGGTCGTCATCGACATTGAAGAAGACTTCGACGAAATACTGTCCACGATAATTCAGTCCGGCCATTCCCGTTTCCCGGTTATCGGCGAGGATCGGGACGAGGTTCTCGGCGTCTTACTTGCAAAGGATTTGCTGCGTTATTTTGGTAGCGAGGACGCCGACGAAGTACCGCTAAGGAAGCTGCTACGACCGGTATCTGTCATTCCCGAGTCGAAGCGCCTTAATGCGCTGCTCAAGGAGTTCCGCGACAGCCACAATCACATGGCCATCGTCGTGGATGAGTACGGCGGCGTGGCAGGCTTGCTGACCATCGAAGACGTGCTGGAAGAGATTGTCGGGGAGATCGATGACGAGCACGATCACGCCGAAGCCGCGTTCATTCGCCCGGATGGCGACCAGCATGGCAAGCCCAGTTTTTCAGTGCGTGCGCTGACACGTATCGAAGACTTCAACGAGTATTTCGACTGCGAACTCGTCGACGAGGAGTACGACACGATCGGCGGACTCGTGATGCATGAGCTCGGCCGGCTGCCGCGTCGCGGCGAGGCGATTCAGTTCGGCGGATTCAAGTTCGCTGTCGTCAAGGCCGACAAGCGCCGCATCGATTCTTTGCAGGTTCAGCGGAATTCCTGACGAGTGGCGCGGGAACCGTCGATACTGTTGCTACCGGCGGACCGGCCCCGGATCAGCCAGTTCATCTTTTTTGTTTTTGGCTGCCTGGCTACAACCGCTTTTGCGCCGTTCGGCCTGTCGTTGTTCGCCCCGCTGCTCCTGTTGCCATTTCTGTATGTATGCCTGACCAATTCGCCGCGAGACTCTGCGAAACACGGATTCTGGTTCGGTTTTGGCCTGTTCCTCTCGGGCACCTATTGGATTTATATCTCGGTGGTCGTTTTTGGTCAGGCGCCGGTATGGATCGCGCTGCTCCTGATGCTCGGTCTGGTCCTGCTCATGGCGCTGTACCTGATGCTCGCGGGTTGGCTCATCAGCCGGTTTGCGAGCGGTGAGCCCTGGCTGTTGCTGGCTGCGGCGCCGGCAGCGTGGGTCCTCGTCGAATGGGCCCGAGGCTGGTTGCTGACCGGTTTTCCCTGGATGGCGCTCGGTTACAGCCAGGTTGATTCGGCCCTGGCCGGTTGGGCGCCGGTCCTCGGTGTTTACGGCGTGTCGGCCCTGCTAATCGCAAGCGTTGCCGCGGTCCTCGTCGCGTTTTCGACGCGCGGCCGCCAGCAGTGGATTGCCATTGCCATCGTCGTGCTGCCCTGGCTCATCGGCGCGATACTCAAGTCCATCGACTGGACCGAGCCTGCCGGCGAGCCCGTTACCGCTACCCTGATCCAGGGCGGTATTTCGCAGGACAAGAAATGGCTGCCGAAGAATCTCCAGCCAACGCTGAACTTTTATCAAAAGGCGACTCGAGGTGCCGCGCGCAGCGACATCGTTGTCTGGCCTGAAGTGGCGATACCGTCGGTGACCGATCGGGTCGAGTCTTACATCCAGGCGCTCGAGTCGGACAGTCGAATAACCGGGCAAACCATACTGTTCGGCATCCTCGAGCATGTCACCGAGCGTACGCTGGAGCCGCAGATCTATAATAGCGTCATTGCTGTCGATGGCGAGCAGCGGCAGGTTTACCGCAAACGGCATCTCGTGCCGTTCGGCGAATATTTTCCGGTGCCATCGCAGGTTCGCGAATGGTTACGCATGCTGAGCCTGCCACACAATGACCTGGCGGCTGGCGCGGATGTGCAGAAATTGATCGCGACTCGCGACGGCGTCAAACTGGCTGTCGCGATTTGCTATGAAGACGCCTATGGCGCCGAGCAGTTGTACGCGCTGCCCGACGCCGGGTTGCTCATCAACGTGAGTAACGATGCCTGGTTCGGCGATTCAATCGCGCCGCATCAGCATCTTCAGATCGCGAGGATGCGCTCGCTCGAGGTTGGGCGCCATACGATCCGGGCAACGAATACGGGTATTAGTGCGTTTATCGGCCCTGACGGCAAGATTCTCAAGAAGGGTCCACAGTTCGAGGCCGCCATCATGACGATGCAGGTGCAGCCACGCCGAGGTGGCACGCCGTATGTGAGTGTCGGCAACTGGCTGGTTCTGAGCATATGTTTTTTGCTGCTGGCGGCGCTCTGGTTGCGGGGACGTGCCAGCCTCTGAAGACGGCGCCGCTGCTGCGAATTGCCGCCTGTTCCTGTAGGCTTCCGGGTTTCGCAAACAGCAACAAATGAAAGCGCCATGAGCACCCCCTATCAACCTGAGACCATAGAAATAGCCGCCCAGCGATACTGGCAGGAGTCGCGCTGTTTCGAGGTCGACGAAGATCACGACAAGGAAAAGTTCTACTGCCTGACGATGTTCCCGTATCCGAGCGGGAAACTGCACATGGGGCATGTGCGTGTTTTCACTATCAGTGATGTCATCGCCCGCTATCAGCGCATGCAGGGTAAGCATGTGCTGCAGCCGATGGGGTGGGACGCATTCGGCATGCCAGCCGAAAACGCTGCGATCAAGCGCGGCGTGCCGCCCGCGAAATGGACCTACGACAATATAGAAGACATGCGCAGCCAGATGGACAGGCTCGGATATGCGTACGACTGGAGCCGTGAGGTCACGACATGCCGGCCAGAGTACTACCGCTGGGAGCAATGGCTGTTTACGAGGATGTTCGCAAAGGGACTCGTGTACCGGAGGAACTCGGTGGTCAACTGGGACCCCGTCGATCAGACAGTGCTGGCGAACGAACAGGTCATCGACGGTCGCGGCTGGCGCTCGGATGCGCTGGTCGAGCGTCGCGAAATACCGCAGTGGTTCATGAAGATTACGGCCTACGCCGACGAACTGCTCGAGGAACTCGATCGGATGCCAGGTTGGCCCGACTCGGTAAAGATCATGCAGCGCAACTGGATTGGACGCTCCGAGGGTATCGAGCTGTCGTTTGATGTTGCGGGAGAAGGTGAGCCGCTGACCGTGTTTACGACACGCCCCGATACGCTGTTTGGCGTCACCTACATGGCCGTTGCGGCGGAGCATCCGCTGGCGGAGAAGGCGGCCACCGGCAACCCGGATATCGCCGCGTTCATTGACGAGTGCAGAAAAACCGACGCTGCCGAGGCGACGTTGGAGACGATGGAAAAGAAGGGCATGGCGCTTGGTATCTCGGCGATACATCCGCTGACCGGTGATGAGGTGCCGCTGTGGGTCGCGAACTTCGTTCTGATGAGCTACGGCACGGGCGCGGTCATGGCTGTTCCTGGGCACGACGAGCGCGACTGGGAGTTCGCAAAAAAACACGGTTTGGCTATCAAACAGGTCATCGCGCCTGCCGACGGCAGCGAAATCGATATCGACGCCGCCGTCTTTGTCGACAAAGGTGTGCTCATTAACTCCGGGGAGTACGACGGTCTCAACTACGAGGACGCCTTCAATGCCATTGCTGACTGGTTCGAACAGTCAGGCCGCGGTCGGCGCACGATCAACTATCGCTTGCGAGACTGGGGCGTGTCGCGGCAGCGTTATTGGGGCACGCCGATCCCGATCATCTATTGTGATAAATGTGGTGCGGTGCCGGTCCCCGAGGATCAGCTGCCGGTCGTGCTGCCCGAGGATGTCGAGTTTACAGGGCACGGTTCGCCGCTCAAGGACATTCCTGAGTTCGTAAACGTCGCGTGTCCGAAGTGTGGAAAGGATGCTCGTCGCGAGACAGACACATTCGACACCTTCGTCGAGTCATCCTGGTATTTTGCACGCTACGCATGCCCGGACAGCGACACTGCGATGCTCGATGAGAGAGCGTCCTATTGGACGCCGGTCGATCAGTACACGGGCGGCATCGAACACGCCATCCTGCATCTGCTTTACGCGCGGTTCTTCCAACGCGTCATGCGCGACGAAGGTCTGACCGACGTGTCCGAGCCGTTCGCGAATTTGCTCACACAGGGCATGGTGCTCAAAGATGGCGCGAAGATGTCGAAGAACAAGGGCAACACCGTCGATCCGCAGGAACTGATCGCGAAATACGGTGCGGACACCGTGCGGCTGTTCATGATGTTTGCGGCCCCACCCGAGCAGGCGCTGGAATGGTCGGATGACGGCGTGCAGGGTAGCTTCCGCTTCCTCAGGCGCTTCTGGAACGCTGTCCAGGAGCACCTGGACAGTGGACCGGTGGGCGAGCTGGATCGCGACAGGCTCGCTGCACCGCAAAAAGACCTGCGACGAAAAACGCATCAATCCATTGCAAAAATCAGCGATGACATCGGCCGACGTTACACATTCAATACGGCCGTTGCGGCGTCGATGGAACTCTTAAACGCAGTCAATCGCTTCGAGAGCACCTCGGACGCAGACCGCGCGGTTGTTCGGGAAGCACTGCAAGCCGTAGTTCTGATGCTGTCGCCGATTGTGCCGCACATATGTCACGCACTCTGGGCCGCACTGGGTCATGAAACTGCGCTAATCGACGAGGCCTGGCCGCAGGCAGACGAGAGCGCATTGGAAAGAGACCTGATCGAAATCGTCGTTCAGGTGAACGGCAAGTTGCGCGGCCGCATATCCGTTGCGGCAGATGCCGATAACGACACGGTCGGCAAGCAGGCGCTTGCCGATCCGAACGTGCAGCGCTTTGTTGCGGACAAGAACGTACGTAAGACCATTGTTGTGCCCGGACGCCTGGTCAATATCGTTGTCTAGATTCTCGACAATGGTTCTGGTTGTGCTGCTTGCTGGCTGCGGATTTCACATGCCGGGCGAACTGACTGCTCCTGCCGAAATGCAGCGCACGTATATCGATCCTGTCGAGCGCAACAGCCTGTTCCATCGTGAACTGCGACGGCGACTGCAATCGGCCGGTGTAGAGCTTGTCGACACGCCCGCAGAAGCGACGGCCATCATGGTGATAAGTGTCGACGAAACCGATCAGCGCGTGTTGTCGGTGTCTGCGCGCAATGTGCCGACCGAGTACGAAGTCTACTACCTGGTTGAGTACTCGCTGCTCAGCGGCGAAAAACGGCTTCTGGAACCGCAGTTCCTGACGCGGACTCGCAGTTATACGTATGACGAGACGCTGGTCCTCGGTAAGGCGCGTGAGGAGCAGCTATTGCGCGAAGCCATCGTGAAAGACCTCGTACGCATTGTCGTCAAGCAGCTCGCAACGTTGTAAGGACCTGCCTGCGCCCATTGAAAAGGTGCTTGCGGTAGGCGACGTGCCTCGGGCATCGCTCGATTCCCTGCTGCAGAAGTATGGGCTGGAACTCCGCCTGCAGGCCGATTGCGAACAGATCACGGGAAGCTACTGGGGCGGCGCGGAGGCCGGAATCGTTGGCAAAACCGTCTACGTGCGCGCCGACACACCGATTCACTCACTACTACACGAAACCTGCCACATCGTCTGCATGACGCCCAACCGGCGCAAGCAGCTCAATCGCGACGCGGGCGGCGATGACCTCGAGGAAGTGGCGGTATGTTTTCTTCAGCTCGTTCTTGCCGAGCACATTGTGGGCGTGGGGCGCGAACGCATCATGCGGGACATGGATACCTGGGGCTATAGTTTTCGTCTCGGTGATACGAAGTCCTGGTACGCGAATGATGCCGATGACGCGCGCAAGTGGTTGATTGATAGAGGGCTGCTCTCGGCTGACGGCGAAGCCACGTTCAGGCTGCGTGCCTGACTTATTGTATAGTCGGGTATGGTCTGGCCCCGCTATGTTTCCTACTTCGTCGGTATCGCGCTGCTGACATGGATGCTGACGCAACTCGAGATGTCATTTCCGGGCAGCCTCAGACTGCACGTGTTTGTCAACTCGAGCGACCAGTTCGGCACCAGTGAGTTTTCGCCGGTCGAACTGGTCCAGCCTCTGATCATCGCTGTATGTGGTGCGCTGCTGGCATGGGTTGCTAACTACTGCCCATCGCAAAGACCGATCGCAATCCCGTTTGGTGGCATAGCGCTGGTGTTTCTGATTCGCGAACTCGACTATTTTCTTGATCGGTATCTCGTGGAAAACCTGTGGCAGGTGCTGGTTGGTTTCGCGGCGGCGTTGATCATTGTCTACACCTACCGCGTACGCAAGCGCGTCAGAATAGCTTGGGCGCGCGTGTGGCCTTCACCGGGCCTTGCGCTTGTGTTCGCGGGAGCCGTGATTCTATTCGCGTTCGTCCACTTGGTGGCACGCGAACCGCTGTGGATATCGATACTTGGCGATGATTATAATCGTGTCGTTAAGCTCGCTGTAGAAGAGTTCATCGAGCTGCTTGGCTATTTGCTATGGTTGATAGGCGCGATCGAGTATGCCTATCAGGCTCGGGCTATCGCGTTTCGCAAGCCGCAGCGTGCTGTGCGAAAACGCCGGGAGAAGCGCCGCCACGACCAGGAGGGTCGGTTCTAGTCGGCAGCAACATACAAAAAAGGCGAAGCCAGATGTCCACACCTTTCATTTCGATTTTCTTTTTCCTTCTTGCGTCGCTGATGGGTGCTCTGGGACAGTATCTCTACAAATCTGGTGCGGATCTGGCTGATGGCTCGGTTGCAGGTTATTTGCTCAATCCCCGGTTGCTCGGTGGCATGGCCTGTTATACCGCCGTCATGGTGTTGTTCGTCGCCGCATTCAAAAAGGGCGGCTCGCTGACTGTCTTGTATCCGATTTATGCCACGACGTTCATATGGGCCGCATTGCTGGCGCTCGTAATTTACGAAACTCCGATTAAGCCGGTTAATGTTGGCGGCATGGGCTTGCTCGTCCTGGGCATGTATCTCATGGGGAAATGACTCGTGACAATCGATACAGCCCTGCAAAGCGTAATATTCCTGACGTATGTGAAGATCATTGGCGGTCTGCTCGTATTTGCGGGTCTGGCTATCGGTCTGCTGCGCGCAGCCGGAAAAGACGTAACCTCGATCATGCGCACCTATCGTGGCTGGCTCATCATGATCCCGATTGTGGTTGGCGTCATTTTTCTCGGCAGGACCGCCACGATTATCGGTGTCGCGGTACTGGCGATCTTCGGCTTCAAGGAATTTGCACGGGCGACCGGGCTCTATGACGATTGGTGGCTGACCGGCATTGTCTATGTTTCGATCGCAGCGATCGCGGCAGTGACATTCGTTGCCGATCCCAGGCTCGGCACGCCCGGATGGTACGGGCTTTTTATGGCCATGCCCGTGTATGTCATTTCCGCAATTTTACTGACCCCGATCTTGCGCAATCGCGCCAAGGGGCAACTGCGGCAGGTTTCTCTGGCGATCGTCGGCTTCGTCTATTTCGGCTGGATGTTCAGCCATCTGGGGTTCCTGACGAACACAGCAAACGCCTACGGCTACCTGTTGTTCCTGATCCTGGCGGTGGAAGTTAACGATATCGCCGCATTCACGTTCGGCAAGCTGTTCGGCAAGCGCAAACTGTGCGAGAACATCAGCCCTAACAAGACCATCGCTGGCTCGCTAGGGGCTGTTGGTGTTTCGCTCGTTATGCCGTGGTTGCTGTGGTTCTCATTTCCACACCTGGATCCGTGGCACCTCGTCCTTGCCGGTCTCATTGTCGGTATCGGTGGCCAGCTCGGCGATCTCGTGATCAGTTTCATCAAGCGCGACATAGGGATCAAGGATATGGGTGCCGTGATCGAAGGTCATGGCGGCATCCTGGATCGGGTCGACAGCATGATTTTCGTTGCGCCCCTCTTTTTCCATGCCGGCCGCTGGTTTCTCGGGCTGGCCTGACAGCAGAGCTGCGATGGAAGAATGGCAGTATCACCCGCCGCCGGACATCGACGCGACGATGGTCGAGCACTTGCGCGGTTTTCCGCGGCAGCCTTACATGCTGGTTTACGCAATTCGCTCGGCTGCCGCGCTGCTGCTTCGCGGCTGGATGCGGCTGTATCATCGCCTTGAGATTGCAGGGCGCGAAAATCTGCCTGAACACGGTTCTTTCATTCTCGTCTGCAACCACACCAGTCACCTCGATACGCTGTGTATGATCGCTTCGGTACCACTGCCGAAGATTCATCGCACCTTTCCGGCGGCCGCCGCCGACTATTTTTTCTCGAGCCTGCCGCGCTCGGCTGTGTCGGCGATACTGATCAACGCGCTGCCATTCGATCGCAAGGTCAAAGGCGCACAAAGCCTGAGCGTATGCGCAGAGTTGCTGAAGAACGAGGGCAATGTTCTGATCATTTTTCCAGAGGGCACGCGCACCACAAATGGCGAAATGGGCCGGTTTCGCTCGGGAATCGGTCGCCTTGTTGTCGGCACCGATCTTGCCGTGATTCCGTGTCATCTGCGTGGCGGGTTCGAGGCCTGGCCAAAAGGCAAGCTGCTGCCGCGGCCGCGCAAGCTGCGGCTACGAATTGGACGACCACGCCAGTATGCGCATCTGGACAAATCCGCCGCCGCGGTCTTTGAGATCTGCCAGGATCTGCAGGACAGCGTGGCCGAACTGGGGAGGCTCAACGTATGACCATTTACGATTTAAAGCCCGCATTTCAGAATCTTCTGCGTCCGGTCTGCAAGCGCCTTGCCGATGCCGGGTATTCGGCCAACCAGGTCACCGTTGCGGCACTGTTGTTCTCGATAATCGTCGGGCTGTTGTTTGCGCTCTACCCGACAAAACGCTGGGCGGCGTTGCTAATCCCTGTATGGCTGTTTCTGCGCATGGCGCTCAACGCGATCGACGGCATGCTGGCACGGGAGCACAACATGCAGAGTGATCTGGGCGGCATCCTCAATGAACTCGGCGATGTCGTATCGGACACGGCGCTGTATCTGCCGTTTGCGGTCGTGCCCGGCGTTCCGGCGATGCTCGTCGTGAGCGTCGTGTTGCTGTCGGTATTGACGGAGATGGCCGGGGTCGTCGCGGTGCAGGTTGGCGCCAGCCGGCGCTACGATGGACCGATGGGCAAGAGTGACCGCGCTTTCGCTTTCGGCCTGTTGGGATTGCTGCTGGGTATCGGGCTCGACCCGGGCTGGTGGTCCACGGCGATCCTGGCCGCGGTTGCAGTGCTTGCGGCACTTACGACGTTCAATCGTTGCGCAAAAGCGTTAGCAGAGCGCGTGAGCGCCTGAGTCTTCAGAGAACTGTCGGGTTCGGCGCGTCGCCGTACACGTCGTCGGGATCGAATACTTTGTCGGTGTCGGTCCACTTGAGATCGATATGACCATTTGATTGCTGGACTTCGAATTCCGCGCCGACTGGCACGCTGCGGTAAAAGCAGCTTCGATAACCGACATGGCAGCTCGCACCGCCGGCAACTTCCACGCGCAGCCAAATGCAATCCTGATCGTCGTCCACAAGGAGCTCACGCACCTTTTGAATGAACCCGCTCGTCGCCCCCTTGTGCCAGAGAACCTGCCGGCTGCGACTGTAGTAATGCGCTTCGCCGGTCTTGATCGTCTGGCCCAGCGCCTCTGCATTCATATAGCCCTGCATGAGCAACTCGCCGGAGTCGGCATCTGTTGTAACGACGGTAATCAGGCCGCGATCATCGAATTTGGGCGCCAGATCGCTGCCTTCTTCGACTTGCCCGATCGATTCTCGGGCCTGAAACTTGACCGGGGCGACAGACATTGCTTGTCCTCGATAAATCATGGCGCGGGGCGGCAGAATACAAGGCATAGCCGGCGGCGGCAATATTGCTATCATGCGTCCTTTTAGGCGCGCAAGCGAAGAAAGCGATGACGATCCATCTGCACGACACCAGGCAAGGCCGCAAGGTCCCGTTTGAGCCATTGCATGAAGGCAAGGTGACGATGTATCTCTGTGGCCCGACCGTTTACAACTACGCGCACATCGGCAATGCGCGTCCGGCCGTCGTGTTTGATCTGCTGGCGCGCATTCTGCGGCGCGGGTTCAATCTGACATTCGCGCGCAATTTCACCGACGTGGACGACAAGATCAATGCGGCATCGATTGAGACGGGCAAACCGATCGAGGAGATTACGGCGAAGTTCATGACGGCCTACAACCATGATATGGGTGCGCTCGGCGTTTTGCCGCCCGATGTCGAGCCTCGCGCAACGCAGCACATCGATGACATGGTCGCGATGATCAGCACGCTGCTTGAAGAAGGATATGCCTACGAAGCGGAAGGCCACGTGCTGTTCGATGTCACGTCGTATGCAGACTACGGCGCTCTGTCGAAGCGTGATCTCCGGGAGATGATCGCGGGCTCGCGCGTGGAGGTGGCGCCTTACAAGAAGTCGCCGCAGGATTTCGTGCTATGGAAACCGTCGACGCCCGAATTGCCAGGTTGGGACTCACCCTGGGGTCGCGGGCGCCCCGGCTGGCACATCGAGTGCTCGGCGATGGCGGCCAGGCACCTGGGCGACACGATCGACATCCACGCGGGCGGACAGGATCTCGTGTTTCCGCATCATGAGAATGAACTCGCGCAAAGCCGCTGTGCGCACGACGGTGCCGACTTCGCGCGCTACTGGGTGCACAACGGATTCTTGTCAATGGATCACGAGAAGATGTCGAAGTCACTGGGCAACGTCGTCCTGGTTCATGATCTGATCAAGACGATACCCGGGGAGGTCATCCGTCTTGCACTGCTTGGCGCCCATTACCGCCAGCCGCTCGACTGGTCGGAGGAAACGATCAAAGCGGCCAAACGCATGCTGGATCGCCTGTATGGCGCGATACGGGGCATCGATGTTCCAGAGGGCATGCGTGAAGCGGCAGAACCACCCGAAGCGCTGGTCGCGGCGCTCGAGGACGATATCAATACGCCCAAAGCGATGGCCGAGTTTTTTGCATTGGCGAAGACCCTGAATAAGACAGTTGACGCCAAGGAGCAACAGCGACTCGCGGCGACGATGCTGGCGACCGGGGATCTCATGGGGTTGCTGCGGTCGGATCCTGAGGAATGGTTCGCGGGACATGTCGAAGGCGAGCTTTCGTCGGACGAAATCGAAGCGCTGATCGGGAAACGTAACAAGGCTCGTGCCGCCAAAGACTTTGCGACGGCCGATTCGGTGCGTGATCAATTGACGGCAGCCGGCATCAAGATTGAAGATGGAGCCGGCGGCACCACGTGGCGGCGCAGTGACTGATGAGCAACGAAGTGCAAACCGCGCAGGACGAGCTGATCGAGGAGTTCCAGTTCTTTGATAACTGGATGGACCGCTACCAGTATCTGATCGATCTCGGGCGGCGTCTGCCCGAGTTTCCCGATGCCCAACGCATCGATGCCAACAAGATCAAGGGCTGTCAGTCGCAGGTTTGGTTCGTCGCGAGTGAGCAGGATGGCAGGCTGCGTTTCCGTGCGATTTCGGATGCGGCGATTGTATCGGGGCTGATCGCGATGCTGCTGCGCATATACAGCGGCCGCAAGCCACAGGAAATACTCGACACACCGCCGACTTTCGTGTCGGCCCTGGAACTCGAGCAGCATTTGAGCCCGACGCGGAGCAACGGGCTGTCATCGATGCTGAACGCCATTCGCTCGTTCGCCACCGAGGCGCTGCAGGCGGCTTGATGATCAAAGCGCTGGGTACTCTGTTGGCCTGGCCGTTGCTCATGCTGGTCTGGCTGTACCGCCTTGCCATTTCGCCATGGCTCGGCAACAACTGCCGTTTTGAACCGAGCTGTTCGCAATATGCGCTCGAGGCGCTGCGTGAGCACGGTGCGTTTCGAGGGACGTGGCTCACCGCAAGACGCATAGCGCGCTGTCACCCCTGGGGTGGGTCCGGCTATGACCCGGTGCCAAAGAATGAGAAAGACGATGCTGAGGCCGGCTGATGCTGGCCGAGAGCTGCTTAGCCCGCTGACCAATCTGTCGGTCCTGTTTTCGTGGCTGACCTTGTTTTTGATCATCGAGTTTGCCGTAAGCGGCGGTGTTCTTGGCCTGCTCCTGTTGCTGCTGATACTTCCGGCATTTTTTCGCTATCTGATGCGGGTTCTCGAATCGCGTGCCAAAGGGCAGGATCCGGGCCCGTTAAACGTCGACGATCTGCTTTGGTTCGGCAATGCCTGGAGCCTGTTCGTGATCGTTCACGCCGCGGTCGTGATTTACGTAACGTATATCCTGGGCAGCAAATTCGGGCTCGCTGCCATGCTGGTCGCGAACCTGCTGCTCGCTGCTGTGATACCCGCATCACTCGCCGTGCTCGCGATTACGCGAAACCCGGTGGAATGCCTGACGCCGAGGTCCGTCGCGGGACTGATTCGCCGCTGCGGCGCCAGCTACTGGATGCTCCCAAGCTACCTTCTCGTGGTTGGCGGAATTGTCTGGTGGCTGAGTACGCGGCGCATATCAGATTTCCTTCTGGAACTGCTTACGACGTATCTCGTCTTCGCTTTTTTCGCGCTGATCGGCGCGGTCGTTCGGCCACATCAGTTTCACGACGAGATCAGGATTCACGAGCCGGCCGAGCCCGACCAGGAATTGCTCGATGAACAGCTGCAAAGCGCACGCACGAATACGTTGAACCATGCATATGGCTTCATCAGCCGGGGCAATCGTGCCGGCGGCTTCAAACATATTCGCGACTGGCTCGGGACGGACCCGGAACCCGACAGCGCGTGGCAGTGGTTTTTCGATCAAATGCTACTGTGGGAGATCAAGGAGCCGGCGCTCGTATTCGCACAGACTTATCTCAGTCGTCTGCTTGCGGAGCGGGAGTATGTCGCAGCGGTCAAGCTAATGATGCGTTGTCGCCTTATCAACGAGGCCTTCAGGCCGCTGCCGGATGACAGGGAACTGGCGATCGAGGCGGCTGAACAGTGTGGCAATGACGAATTGATGCGTTCCCTGTAGGAGTCGCCTATGCGCCGGCTTTGTGTTCACGGGTGCGGACACTGTTGTAAAAATGTGCCGCGGCCAGTACCAGCGCGCCCACGATCGTAAACAAGCGGTCGGCGGCCAGGCCAAGCTGCGAATGCGCTACCGTAGCGCCGATCAATAGCGTAAGCATGCCCACGGCGCCCGCGATCACTATCCTGAGGTTGCGGTGGTGGCGAAATCCCAGCCCAAGCGCGACGATGCTAAGCGGCAGAACGACGACCAGCATCTGCAAATGCAGGTGACCGTCTGCAAACTGGGCGAGAAACGGCAGACCCGCCACGATGAGCGGCAGCGCAAGGCAGTGGATCAGGCACAGTGCCGATAAGCCGACCGCGAGGCCATCGAGCCAGCTGCCCGATTTCGACATATTTTGATCCATAGCGAGATGCCGTTATCCTATCAGAGACCGGGAAGGTATATGGACAAACGACTGCTAGCAATACTGCGCTGCCCTGTGACCCACAAGGAGCTTTCGCTCGCCAGGAGCGGGACGCTCAAAGAGGTCAATGAAGCGATCGATGCCGGGAGGCTGAGCAATCGAGATGGCCGGGTGCTCGACTCGCGCCTGTCGGAGGCGCTGGTCACCGATGATGGCAAGATGCTGTATCCCGTTACCAACGGCATACCGGTGCTGCTCGAAGGCGAGTCGGTGAGCATGGAGCAGCTTGGTTGAAGATCAACGTAAACCAGCTCCCCTCGCATCTACAGAAAAATCTGGCACATTGTTACCTGGTGACGGGAGATGAGCACCTGCTGGTGTCCGAGGCGCTCGACACAATTCGCGAAGCAGCACGTCTGCATGGGTTCACTTCTCGCGAGCTGCATATTGCAGCGCAGGGATTCGATTGGGCACACCTGCGCGATTCGAGCGCCAATTTGTCGCTCTTTGCGGAGAAACGCATCGTCGAATTGCGTCTGCCGACCGGCAAGCCCGGCCGCGCGGGTAGCCAGGCGATCGCTGATCTTGTCGAGAGTACCGACGCCGACCTCATGCTCATCGTCAGCAGTGTGAAGCTGGATCGCAGCGCTCAGTCATCGAAGTGGGTCAAATCGATCGAGGCCAAAGGCATCCACAGTCAGGTGTGGCCGATTGGCGTGCGCGAATTGCCAGGGTGGATCGCCGGGCGCATGCGGCAGGCAGGACTGCAGCCGGATCGCGGTGCCGTCGCACTGATCGCCGATCGCGTCGAGGGAAATCTTCTGGCGGCTGGCCAGGAGATCGAGAAACTCCGCCTGATACTCGGTGAAGGCAAGGTCAGTGCGGAGGATGTCAGTGCGGCGGTCGCCAACAGCAGCCGCTATGACGTCTTCAAGCTGGTGGATGCGGCGCTCGGCGGCGATGCAAAGCGCGCACTGCGGATACTGTCCGGCCTGCGGGCCGAAGGAGTAGAGCCCGTCATCGTCATATGGGCGCTGACCAGGGAACTACGCACGCTTGCAAGCCTCACGGATACGGTTTCTCGAGGCATGGATCTCGCGAGTGGTATGCAAAAGACCGGCGTGTGGCGCAATCGCCAGGCCCTGGTGCGAAGCTGTGTCAGCCGCCATAAGCATGGAGATTTTCACCACCTGCTCAAGACTGCCAGCCATGCCGACCAGGCGGCCAAAGGGCAATCGCGCGCCGATCCCTGGCAGCTGTCGACCGATATCGTCCTCGGGATGTCCACTCGATGAGCCCGATCGGAATATTCGGCGGCACGTTCGACCCAATTCACTACGGACACCTGCGAACGGCATTCGAAATGCTGGAGGCGCTGCGCTTCGGCGAAATCTGGTTCGTGCCCAGCGGCGATCCGCCACATCGTGGCGAGACGTTCGCGACGGCCCGACTGCGGCTGGAGATGGTCAGACTGGCAACGAAGGGTCAGCCCGGGTTCGTCGTCAACGACTGCGAACTCCGGCGTGCGGGGCCGTCGTACACAGTCGACACGCTGGCGGAGATTCGTGAGGAACGCGCGGATGCGTCGTTGGGTCTGATTATTGGTATGGACGCGTTTTTAGGGCTGACAAGCTGGCATCGCTGGTATGAGATTCTCGATCTCGCCCATATTATTATCGCGCACCGGCCGGGTTGGAAAGCGCCGGACATCGGTGAACTCGGCGACATGATTACGGCCTGCGGCACGCATCGCGTCGACGATCTTCACGAGAATCTTCATGGCCGCGTGCACATCCACGCCGTAACGCAGCTCGAGATCGCGTCTACCGAAATTCGCGACCTGATCGCGGTGGGCCGGGATCCGAGATTCCTGATGCCGGATGCCGTCCGTGACTTCATTGAAGAACGCGGCTGTTATTCCTGAGAAAACTTGTAGGAGACAAATTTGAAATACGCAGAGAACAACGCATGAACAGTGAGCAGTTATGCACGCTTGTCATCGACGCCCTCGATGACATGAAGGCGCAGGACATTATCAAACTCGATGTACGTGATATGACCACCGTAACCGACTTTATGATTGTTGCAAGCGGCACGTCGAACCGACATGTTAAGGCGCTCGTCGAAAACGTTGCCGAGAAAGCCAAAGAAGCCGGCCACAAGCCTATAGGGGTCGAGGGTGAAGAGGGCGGTGAGTGGGTGCTGCTTGACCTGCAGGAAGCCGTCGTGCACGTGATGCTGCCCAAAGTGCGTGAGTTCTATAATCTGGAGAAACTGTGGTCGCTCGGATTGTCGGGCGATCTTGCCGCCACCGACAGGTAGCCCATGCATATCCGCGTGATTGTCGTCGGCGACCGTCAGCCGCCGTGGGTCGATACAGCATTCGGCATATACGCGGGAAGGCTGCCGCGGGAGTGGAAGTTCCGACTTGACCGCATAGCAACGGTGCGGCGTAGCAAGAATGATAAGTCGGGAAGTGCGAAGCAGGCCGAGGGCGACCAACTGCTCGCCAAGCTGGACGCCAACGAGCAGGTCGTGCTACTTGACGAGCGAGGCAAACAAATGACAAGTCCTGATCTGGCCGCGCGGCTCGCCGACTGGCAATCGGACGGTCGCGATCTCTGTTTCCTGATCGGTGGGCCCGACGGCGTATCCTCGGCATGTCGTGAACGTGCAAATTTCATATGGTCACTATCGAGCTTGACGTTGCCGCACGGCCTGGCCCGCGTACTCTTTGCCGAGCAGCTGTATCGCGCATGGTCGTTGCAGGCAGGCCATCCGTATCACCGCGACTAAGCGGTGCCTGCTGACACATGCCCGCACCGACTTTACACCTTGCATCTTCGTCGCCGCGGCGAAAGGAGATTCTCCGCGCATTAGGCCTGACGTTCTCCGCCGAAGGAGTCGAGGCTGACGAACGCAGGCTGAAAGGAGAACCGGCCGAGGAGATGGCGCTGCGGCTGGCCGTCACCAAGGCTGAATTGGCCAATAATGGCGAATCAAAGATCGTGCTCGCCGCTGATACTGTGGTCGTGCTTGGTGAGCGGGTTTTTGGCAAGCCAGAGGACTGCAACGATGCCATTGAGATGCTCGAGGCTCTGTCAGGCCAGACCCACAGAGTGCTGACAGGCGTTGCAGTACAAGCGCAAATGCGTGTCCGTACCGCGCTGTCCGCGACGGAAGTCAAGTTTCGGGAAATCCGTCCTGACGAGGCGCTCGCATACTGGCAAAGTGGGGAGCCCTGCGACAAGGCGGGGGCTTATGCTATTCAGGGTCTTGGCGGGGTTTTCGTCGAGATAATTTCTGGGAGTTACTCAGGCGTCGTCGGATTGCCGGTTTTTGAGACCGTGCAACTGCTGCGCGATGCGGGTTTGAGAATATTGTGAGGCACACGGATGGCTGCTGGTCAGATGCTTATCATTAGCAGGCGACGGCAAAAGTCCTAGAGATAGGAATGACGAACGAGTTACGAAAAGAAGAGATCCTGATCAACGTGACGCCGAACGAAGTGCGTGCGGCGCTGCTCGAGAATGGCGTGCTACAGGAAGTTCATGTGGAGCGAGCATCGCGTCGTGGCGTTATCAGCAATATCTACAAAGGCCGCGTGTCACGAGTATTGCCCGGGATGCAGGCGGCCTTCATCGATATTGGCCTACCGCGTACCGCGTTTCTGCATGCATCCGACATCGTGTCGCTGCAGAATAGCGACGTTTCGAACGACAACTTGCCCGGCATCCGCGAACTCGTCAAAGAGGGCGAAGACGTGCTCGTACAGGTCGTCAAGGACCCGCTTGGCAACAAGGGTGCGCGACTGACAACGTTCATTACCTTGCCATCGCGACAGCTTGTGCTGCTGCCCAAAGGCGACAGTGTCGGAGTCTCTGCGCGCATCGAGGATGAAGATGAGCGGGAGCGGCTGCGCAGCGTCGTCGTGGCATTGCTCGAGGAGGCAGAACTCGATTGTGGCGCGATTGTGAGAACCGTTGCCGAAGGCGCCGAAATCGAGGAACTACGGGCCGACCTTAAGTTTCTAATCAAGTTGTGGGCCGTCGTTCAGGAACGGTGCAGCAAAGCTCAGGTAAGAACACTGGTTCACGAAGATTTATCGCTACCGCTGCGGGTTCTTCGGGACCTCGTTACAGAGAGCGTGGAACACATCCTCGTCGATTCGGAACAAAGTTTTGTGGCCATGCACGATTTTGCTGAGACATTTCTGCCACCCGTGGCGCCGATGCTGGAGCTCTACCGGCGCCGCCGGCCCATCTTTGACCTGCACGCGATCGAGGACGAAATTCGCAAGGCGCTGGATCGAAGTATCCCTTTAAAATCAGGAGGATACTTAATTTTTGATCAGACGGAGGCGATGACAACGGTCGATGTCAACACGGGCGGCTACGTCGGCCATCGCAATCTCGAAGAGACTATATATCGCACGAATCTCGAGGCGGCCGTAACTATCGCGCGGCAGCTACGGCTCAGAAACCTCGGCGGCATCATCATTATCGATTTCATCGATATGGAGGAACCGGTTCACCGTGAGAATGTCCTGCAGCTGCTCGAACAGTCGCTCTCGACCGACCACGCACGCCACCAGATAACGCCCGTATCCCCGCTGGGCCTTGTCGAGATGACGCGCAAGCGCACCCGCGAGAGCTTGCAGCATATCCTTTGCGAAGATTGTCCAGGCTGCAGTGGGCGTGGTTTCGTCATGACCGCGGAGACGGTTTGCTTCGAGGTGTTTCGCGAGATCATTCGCCAGTCACGGCAGTTCGAGTTTGATGAGGCGATGGTTTTGGCACATCAGGATGTCATTGAATTGTTGCTGGACGAGCAGGCGCCGAGCCTTGCAACCCTTGAAGAGCAGACAGGCAAGTCCATACGCCTGCAACCTGAGTCGCTGTATTTGCAGGACCAGTTCGATGTCGTTCTGATGTAAAGCCACGCGATGACGCCAAATCAATGATCAAGTTATTCAGACGTCTGATGAAGTATCTCGCCTATGCGGCGGGCGGCATCCTGATATTGCTGGCCATTGCCGTTGGCCTGTTCCGACTGTTTTTGCCGCGACTTCCCGAATACCAGGAAGATATCAAGGGCTGGGCGAGTGCCGCGATCGGGTTGAACGTCGAGTTTTCCGGGATGGATGCGCGCTGGGGACTCAGTGGCCCCGAAATCGAATTTTACGATGCCGAACTTATTGCGCCGGAAAGCCTGAGGCGAATTGTCGCGGCTGATGAGGTCAGTATCGGTCTCGCGCTGACGCGACTGCTGTTCGACCGCAAGGCCGTCGTCGATCGCGTGGTCGTCCGTGATACGAGCCTCGAGGTCCGCCAGCTGCCCAATGGTGAGTGGTGGGTGCAGGGCAGCCCACCGAATGAGTTGATTCCTGTGCGCCCTGACAGAGTCGATGGAGCTGCGGGATCCGGTGTGGGCCCGATAGAGATCATCGGCGAAAATGTCGAGGTGCAGTTCCTGCAGCCCGGAGATGAGAAACCCAGACTTTTCCAGATTTCACGATTTCTCGTGCACCGTGACGCCATACGCATCGCCATCGACGCGGAGCTGGAATTGCCCGACGACCTGGGCGGAAGCCTGGTGGCATCCGCAACGCAGCTTCTGGCGACGGAAACGGCAGAACAGGGCTGGGACATCAGCGTCGAAGTCGATGACCTGAGGCTGGCCGGGATCACGGCGCTTGGGCTTTCTGACGCGGTGCAGTTCGAGTCTGGCAGAAGCGATCTGGAAATGTCGCTCGTCTACGCGAACAACACTGTGCAGAGCGCCACCGCGGACATCGATGCCAGGAACGTCTCGATTGCCGGTTTGTCGGGCCTTGCTGTGAGCGGCAGGATCGAATTCCTGAATGACGCTGATGGCTGGCTCATCGCCGCCAATGAGCTTCGAGCGACGACGCCGGCGGGTGAGTGGCCGCTGACGACGTTGCGTCTTGAAACGGGCACGGACGCCGACGGTAAGGTCGTAATGCTCGATGCGCGCGCATCGTATCTGGATTTTGCGCATCTCGCGGTCGCCAGGCCGTGGCTCAATGAAAATCAAGGGAGCTTATTGACGCAATACGAGCCCAGCGGTGTTGTGCGTGACCTGGCGTTAACGCTGAGCGATCTGGGGACCGATTCACCCCGCTTCAGCGTAGTAGCCGAAATGACTGACGTCGGCGTGGCTGCCCACGACAAACGGCCCGGGGTCAGGGGTCTCTCGGGAAGCATTCGTGCCGATAGCACCAGTGGGCTGCTCGAGATCGATGCAGACAGTCTCGTCGTCGATGCACCCGGAATTCTCGGGCAACCGCTGGATTTCGACACGGCGTTGGGAACCGTAATCTGGCGTCGCAGCAACAATCGCACAACGGTACTGTCTGACAGCATTAGGCTGCGCAATGATTTCTTCGACAGTGAAACGAGCGTCGAATTGTCGCTTCTCGATGCTGGTGGCAAGCCGTTGATCGATCTCGAGAGCACGTTTAGCGTCAGCGACGTTGCTGAGGCAAGACGATTTGTTCCCTTCATGCCCAAGCGGCCCAGGATGAGCCAGTGGTTTCAGGAGGGGCTCGTATCCGGTCGGGTCGATAACGGCAGGGCGACACTTTACGGACCGATGGACAAATGGCCCTTCGATGAGGGAGAGGGAAGTTACTAATCGAAGGCACTGTCCGTGACGCTGTGGTCGTCTATCAACCGAAGTGGCCCGCAGCACAAGTCATCGACGCCGATGTCGCCATTGAAAACATGAGTCTTTATTCGCGCCGCAGCCGCATCATCAATGCGGGCAACGAGATTACGAATGCGAAGATCGAAATCGCGGACTTTCGCAATCCGTATCTTAACGCTGAGTGCGCTCGCGACCGGCACTCTCGAGTCGTTGCGGCAGCTATCGATTCAAAGTCCCATCGGTGAGATGTTCGGCGGTCAGCTGGAGCGGGTCCGGGTTTCCGGCGATGCCTCGGTCAATCTCGACCTCAATGTCCCGGTTCGGGACTGGGAGAGCTTCACGTTTACGGCAAGGCTCCAAACAAGCGATGCGAGTCTGCAATTCGAAGGCTTCAACGCGCCGCTTCAGGAAATGAGCGGGAATATCACGGTTGAGCGCGAGGATATCGGCAGTGACTCGCTGAGCGGCATGTTTCTGGGTAAGCCCATTTCTATCGAACTCTCTCAGGCGCCGGAGACGATGCCCAAGTACCGCGTCATCGCGAACGCTGTCGGGGCTGCGACGGCCGATGCGCTGAGCGCGGAGCTCGGTTTGCCGCTGTCCGATCGCGTAACTGGCGAGTCCGGTTTTTCAGCGAGGCTGTTATTTCCGCGCGGCAAGGTCGACGAACCGGCACCGTTTGCCATCGAAATCGCGAGCGATCTGGCTGGATATTCGATTGATCTGCCACAGCCACTTGGCAAGCCGCTATATGACACGATCGACTTCAACGCGACTGTCTTCATGCCAAAAGGAGGAGAGCTCGTCGAGAGCACCGGCACGGCCGGCGATCTCCTTTCTTGGCAGGTAGCATTTGGCAAAGCTGAAGATAGCTGGGATCTCGATCGCGGTGTCCTTTCATTCGGTATCGAGCCAGACATCGAGAGCGTTCCGGATACCCGTGGCCTGCATTTGCGCGGCGCAGCGGAATATGTGCACGTACAGGAGTGGTTTGATCTCGCTCGCCAGTCCGCGACGAAGACCGGTGTATCGGAGCGTATTCGCTCGATCGACATGACGATCGGCAATCTTCACATGCTCGGCCAGCACCTTGTCGATCATCGCGTCCGCGTCGACCGCAGCGCGCAAGACTGGCTCGTGCAGCTGCAAGGTGACGATATCGTCGGTTCCGCATTTGTGCCTTATGATTTCAACTCGGGACGGGAGATCGTCATCGAGGCAGAGCGGCTCGTACTGCCCGGTGACGACCTGGATTTCAGGGAACAGCGCAGCAATATCGATCCAAGGTCGCTGCCGCCCATATCGATCAAGTCCCGGGAAACAGCGTTTGGCAGCCGCTTTTTCGGGGCCGTGGACGCGACGTTCTTACGCACTGCAGACGGTCTCGAGTCGAAGGAAATCATCGCCAGAGACGAGACCTTCGAGATTGTCGGTACGGGGAAATGGGTCCTCGACGAAACCGACCCGGAAGGACATCGCAGTTCTATTACCGCTTCGCTGACAAGCACCAATGTCGAGCGCACAATGCAGCGTCTTGACTATAATCCCGGCATCGTCAGTGATGATCTGGGGATGCTGCTGGACCTTAGCTGGTCGGGCGGCCCGCGCGACGACATGCTCGAGTCGCTGGACGGCGAGGTGAAAGTTCGAATCGGGACCGGCCAGCTCGCCGAAGTCAAAGCCGGGGCAGGCCGCGTATTCGGTTTGATGAGTGTCGCGGCTCTGCCACGCCGATTATCACTCGACTTTCGCGATGTGTTCGGCAAGGGTTTTGGTTTCGACAGGATCAAGGGCACCTTCGTGATTGTCGACGGCGATACTTATACATGCGACCTGGCGCTTGAAAGCCCGGCTGCCGATATCGGCATCGTCGGGCGCGCTGGTCTCGTTAGCCGGGATTACGACCAGACGGCCGTGGTCAGTGCGAACTTTGGTAACGCGCTGCCGGTCGCCGGTGCGCTCGTCGCCGGTCCGCAGGTCGCGGCTGCATTGCTGATCTTCTCGCAGATCTTCAAGAAACCACTGCAGGAGGTCAGCCAGGTCTATTATGGTATCGGCGGATCCTGGGATGAGCCGGAAATAGAGTCGTCGACGGCCGAGGTCTTTGCACTCAACGGCGCGTTGGCGGGTTGCATCAAAGAAGCACAGTAGGGAAAGCATAGAATACAGCCATGCGGGTCGCTGCAATTCAAATGAACAGCCAGGCGGATGTAGATAAGAATCTGCAGCTGACGGACCGTTTGCTTGGAGAAGCGGCGGCCGACGGATGTCTGTTGGCGGTACTGCCAGAGAATTTTGCGCTGATGCCCGCAAATAGCCGCGACAAAGCGAATCACGCCGAGGAACCCGGCGACGGACCGATACAGACTTTTCTTGCGAGCGCAGCAAGACGCCACGGCCTTTGGATCGTAGCAGGCAGTATGCCACTGCGGTCACCCGAATCCGATCGCGTTTATGGTGGCTGCCCGGTCTACGATGTTTCCGGCATACAGCAGGCCTTGTACCGAAAAATTCATCTGTTTGATGTCAAGCTGCCGAATCATGACGAGTCATATCAGGAATCGTGGTCGATGTATCCGGGTGACGACGCAGTGACCGTCGATACGCCCATAGGCACAATCGGACTCACGATCTGTTACGACCTTAGATTTCCGGAGCTGTATCGGCGCCTTGTCGACGACGGGGCGACGGTCTTTACGGTTCCGGCCGCCTTCACAAAAGTGACCGGCACCGCTCACTGGAAAACGTTGCTCTCAGCGCGCGCGATCGAAAATCTGGCGTACGTCATCGCGCCCGGGCAATATGGAGGTCATCCGGACAATCGATCGACTTACGGGCATTCGATGATCATTGATCCCTGGGGTGCGGTCCTCGCTGAACAGGCCGAGGGCAATTGTCACGTCGCAGCTGACATAGATCCGGACAAACCAGCCAAACTGCGCAGTGAATTTCCGGCACTTGCAAATCGGCGCATCCAGACCACAGCAATTGGAAACTGAATGAGTAAAATTGAGGAACATCCGATCAACGCGGTTATGTCGCGAATGCTCGAGCCGGCAGGACTCGACGAAGATCACCTGAACAAAACCCTCGGTTCGATGATGCAGGGAGGCGTCGACTACGCGGACCTGTATTTCCAGGTTAGCCGCCAGGAAAGCTGGACGGTCGAGGATCGGATCATTCGCGAGGGTAGCTTCAGTCTCGATCAGGGAGTCGGCGTTCGGGCGGTCAGTGGCGAGAAGACCGGTTTCGCGTACTCCGATGAGCTGATTCTGCCGGCGCTCGAAGAAGCTGCGACTGCGGCACGGGCAATTGCGCGGCAGGGAGACACGCAGGCGCTGCAGGTTTGGCATCGCGCAGACACAACGCGGCTTTATCCAGCTACTGACCCGACGACGAGTATCAGCGATGCACAGAAGACGGCATTGCTCGGAGAAATCGAGGCCGCGACCCGCGATCTGGACCAGCGCGTCGAGCAGGTGATTATCAGTCTCGCGAGCAGTCAGGATCTCGTGCTGGTGGCGGGCTCGGACGGCACGCTCGCCGCCGACGTGCGGCCGCTCGTGCGTCTCAATGTCAGCGTCATTCTGCTTCAGGATGGGCGGCGCGAGCAGGGTTATGCAGGCGGCGGCGCCCGCGCGGATCTCAGCTACTTCCTGTCGGATGATACGCCGATGCAGTACGCACGCGAGGCCGTGCGCCAGGCTGCCGTGCAACTCGAGGCGATGGCGGCGCCGGCCGGCATGATGCCTGTGGTGCTTGGCCCGGGCTGGCCCGGCATTTTGCTGCACGAGGCTGTCGGACACGGGTTGGAGGGGGATTTCAATCGCAAAGGCACCTCGGCATTTTCGGGCAAGTTGGGTCAGCAGGTCGCCTCGGAACTCTGCACGATAGTCGATGATGGCACATTGCCGAATCGGCGCGGATCGTTAGCTGTAGACGATGAAGGAACACCCGGCAAGTACAACGTGCTGGTTGAGAATGGCGTATTGAAGGGGTACATGCAGGATAAGCTGAATGCGCGCCTGATGGGGGTTGCGCCGACGGGCAATGGCCGACGTGAGTCTTTTGCACACATGCCAATGCCACGCATGACAAATACCTACATGCTGGCCGGTCCGCACGATCCCAACGAGATTGTGGCATCCGTGACAAAAGGCCTGTATGCACCCAACTTCGGAGGCGGCCAGGTCGACATCACGTCGGGCAAATTCGTGTTTTCGGCAAGCGAGGCGTATCTGATCGAGAACGGCAAGGTCACCACACCCGTCAAAGGGGCGATGCTGATCGGCGATGGTCCTGAAGCGCTGACAAAGATCTCGATGGTCGGCAACGATCTCGAACTCGACTCGGGCGTCGGTACCTGCGGTAAAGAAGGCCAATCCGTGCCGGTCGGCGTCGGCCAGCCTACGTTGAAAATCGACGAACTGACGGTCGGCGGCACTGCGTAGTTCCCAGAGGGCTATGGCCGCGGCATTTGTCTCGCTCATGTACTGATCCCGCTTGACGGGAGCTCGCTGTGCTGCGCTTTACTTCCCTCGACAAACATCGCGGCCACAGCCCAATTCGTGTTTACATAAGCTTGCGACATCGTGCTTCACATTCTGCATTGCGAGGCTGTTCACGGAATTCGACATATGATTTCGGTAGTGTTCGTTTGTCTATCAAAGGATCATCGACATGGCATTCGAAAATACAATCACAGAGAAGGATCTGGACGCCAATTCGCAGCACTTCGTGCAGGGATTTCGCACTGATGGCCACGATGCTGAGCCGGATCTTGCGGTGGACGGCTTGTCTGACTCAATCCTGTCACGCCTGCTTGGCCTGTTCGGGATCGGCGGCCCCAAGCACTAGACTGCCTCGAAAAACGTCACTTCCGACCCTTTATATTGAGTTTCCAGTCTGGCACACGGCCGGATAGGCTCTTTCATGACTGGACTCAACAGCGCTGGCTATGGACAATGGGTCTCGTAACCGGGGAAGAAGCAGACGCTATGTGGGTCTCGAGACCATTATATGAAAGCCTGCCATACCTGTACTTGCTCGTAGGCGCGCTGTCACTGGGCGCATCGATGTATAACAACTACTGGTATTGGCCGGAGATCTGTTTCGTGACGGGGGTAGTATGCCTCGTCGCCGGCCTTGTCGTACTTCTGAAACGCCGTGACTACCGCGTCACGGATCGCCGCGCCGGCCAGCGACCCGATAACTGATCGACTCATTCGCCGACGACTGACGCTTCGTCGTCATTTTCGGCATAATCCTGTTCGTTGGCCGTATCGATCTCGCGCAGGTCGGTGTAGACGAGTTCGTGTACGCCGAGCGTCACGACGTCGCCACTGCTGAGGCGGTGCTTCTTGACTTGTGTTTCGCCGATGAACACGCCATTGGTGCTGTTCAGGTCTTCCAATACACAGCCGTTCTCGTCGCTGATAAGCTGAGCGTGGTGGCGGCTGACAAACTTGCTTTTGATGTAGATTTCATTATCAGGCGACCGGCCTACGATGATGCGGCCCGGGGGAAATGACTGTACGGACAGCCTGTCTCCGTCGGAACGTACTTCGATCTGGGTCACGTTGCTCTGCATGCTCAGCCGTTCGGAGACCTGCTGCAGCTTGTCATACAGTCCCGTATTACTCTCGTGTTCCTTCCAGTTGAGCTCTGCAACGGCCGACATGATCTCTTCGCTGTCGACGACATGTTTTTCGTCGGCAAACGCGCACAGTAGCGCCGTATCGCATAGTGTATTGATGAGCCGCGGCACGCCGCCCGAATAGCGGTGAATAATGTCGTACGTATCCTCGTTGAACAGGTCATCGCTTTCCCGGCCTGCAACGTCAAGCCGATGCCTGATGTACTCGCGCATCTCGCGGCCGTCGAGCGGACCGAGATGAAAGCGGAGCCGAACCCGCTGTATGAGCTGCTTGAGGTTTGGCGACTCGAGAGTCTCCTTGAGCTCGGGCTGTCCCGCGAGGATGATGCGCAGTACCTTTTCCTTTTGGGTCTCGATACCCGACAACATGCGGATTTCCTCGAGCACCTTCCTGGTCAGGTTTTGTGCCTCGTCGACAATCAGAACAACCTTCTTGCCGTTCGAGTACTGCTCGATAAGAAACATGTTGAGCATGTCGAGGAGTTCGACTTTGCGCTTATTGAATGGTTTGAAGCCGAACTCGGTCAGCACTGCCTGCAGAAACTCGGTCGGCGTCAGCTGTGTTTGCGATACGACGGCGTAAACGATGTCGTCCTCGAGCTCGGCGAGGAAGGATTGCAAAAGCGTCGTCTTGCCGGAGCCGATCTCCCCCGTGATGACGACAAAGCCGTCTGCGAGCCAGATTGTCGACTCCATGTAGGCTTTGGCCCGGGCATGCTGCTTGCTCCAGTACAGGAAGTCCGGATCCGGCGTGAGCAAAAACGGTTGCTCTCGGAGTTCGAAATGCTCCAGATAAGACATGTCGCTAGTTTAGTACGCTCGGCGTCATTGTTATGTGCAGAAAGCCTGTAATTTGGCGATTTCCAATCAGTTTACCCAATTTTTTGTACGGCACGCTATGTCGTAGTACCTGCCTGACTACTCGATTTCGTCACAGAATCGCAGATTTCGGCGATCAGCCGATCGCGATCTGCGGCGGAGTCTGCGACAACGCTGATATGGCCTAGTTTTCGGCCCGGGCGTGGCGTCTTGCCATAATCGTGCAGCGAACCGACCGTGAGCTGGCGCGCAGAGTCGGGGAGGAGACCAATCAGGTTGACCATGCCCGCGTGGCCACGGTTGCCAGTTGGACCCGGCTGCTCGCCCGCAACCGCCATCACGTGATTCGAAAACTGGCTGGTTTCTGCGCCCTCGATGGTCCAGTGTCCCGAATTGTGGACTCGGGGGGCGAATTCGTTGGCAAGCAGCCGATCACCCCTAACAAAGAACTCGAGGGCCAGGACACCGACATAGTCCAGATGCTGAAGCAGCCTGTGCATGTGCGCATTGGCCTGCTCGGTCAGCGCCGAGTCTTCGACGGGCGCGCGGGAGATGCGCAGAATGCCATCTGCATGCTCATTGCGCGTAAGACAATAAGCAGCGATATCGCCGCTGATACTGCGCACGCCAATTGCCGAAACCTCGTAGTCGAATTCGACCCATTGTTCGGCAATCAGATCAGCGGCGCCGAGGTCCTGCCAGACCTCGTCGACCTGTGCGTTGCTTTGCAGCAGGAACTGGCCTTTCCCGTCATAGCCCAGCCGGCGTGTCTTGACGACCAGCGGCAGGCCGATCGTTGCCACAGCGTCTTGCAGATCATCAGACGAGTCGATCGCCCGGTACTCCGGTGTCGGTATGTCCAGCGCCGCAAACAACCGTTTCTCAGCAAGCCGATCCTGCGCGTGCCGCAGAGCATCGAGTGGCGGGTAGATCGGCACGAGATCCGCAACGTCGCTCAGCGCATCGACCGGCACATTTTCAAATTCATAGGTAAGGACATCGCACTTGTCCGCCAATACGGCAAGCGCAACGCGATCGTCGAATCGTGCCTGTATGACGGGGCCGATCCTGGCGGCAGGCGGCTTTGCCGACGGATCGAGAAAGAAACATGTATAACCACGCGCCCGCGCAGCAAACCCGAGCATCTGGCCGAGCTGTCCGGCGCCGATAATGCCAATTCGCATCTGCGGTCGTTACTGGCTTGGGTCGTTATCGGCGAGAACTTTGTCTGTCTGATTCTGCCGATACTTGTCCAGGGCAACCGCGATACTGTCATTGTCGATCGCGAGGATTGCGGCAGCGAGCAGCGCCGCGTTAATGGCGCCCGCTTTGCCGATCGCCATGCAGCCGACTGGCACGCCGGCGGGCATCTGCGCGATCGACAATAGCGAATCGATTCCCTGCAGCGCTTTGGACTGCACGGGAACGCCGAGCACCGGGAGACGCGTTTTCGCTGCGGTCATGCCAGGCAGGTGTGCCGCTCCGCCAGCGCCCGCAATGATCACTTTGAGTCCGCGACCAACGGCCGATTCCGCGTATTCGAACAGCAGATCGGGTGTACGGTGTGCCGACACGATGCGGACCTCGTGATGCGCGCCAAGCGCGTTGAGCGTTTCGCTTGCGTGCTGCATGGTCTCCCAGTCGGATCGGGAACCCATAATGATGCCGACTTCGATACTCATCAGAGAATTCTAACCAGATTTTGATGAATGCGGCGGAAAATCTGGCGGCGCACGGATTTTTCCGCTTTTTCACTGACTGCGACGTCGAGGTCGTCCAGCAAGGCCCGAAGGTCAGCATCGACTGCGCCGATCTCGGCCTCGAACTCGCGGAGCGCATCCATGCCATCGCGGACAATGCGGTCGCGCCAGCGCTCGGCATTGGCAAATAACCGCTTCATGCGAGCGTCATCAGCGCGCAGCTCAGCGAGCTTGACACGGATCGGTTCCGGGTCGACGTCGCGCATCAGTTTGCCAATCAACTGTTTTTGTCGACGCAACGCGCCTCGGGAACTGATTTTGCCGGCATCCCGCACGGCCTTGTCCAGCCTGTTGTCGAGCGACAGTACCGCACGCTCTGAATCATTAAGAGCAATGAGCTCTTCGCCAAGTTCCTGCAACTCGAGGTGCGCTCGCTTTCTCACGCTTTTGCTGGGCTTTGATTCGGTCACCGGCTAAGCTTACCTTATGGAACCGAAGGAACTTGAGGCGCTTGTACGCATGGCGCTCGATGAAGCGCGGCAGCAAGGTGTCGACCAGGCCGAAGTTGCCGCGAGCCATGACAGGGGTCTGTCGGCAACTGCGCGCCTCGGCGACGTCGAAAATCTGGAGTACACGAACGATCGCGGCGTGGGTATCACCGTATACAAAGACTCACGCAAAGGCAGTGCGAGCACCTCGGACATCGGTCCCGAGGCTATTCGCGAGGCTGTCAGGAAGGCGTGCACGTTTGCGACGTACACAGAGCAGGATCCACATGCTGGGCTTGCCGATGCAGAGCTCATGTGCACCGATGTCAAGGATCTGGACCTTGACCATCCGTGGCCGATCGATGCGCAAGCTGCGATTGCGATGGCAATAGAGTGCGAAGACACGGCGCTGAAATTCGATCCGCGCATCAACAACTCCGAAGGCGCCACGGTGTCCAGCAATCGCGGGTCCCGCGCCTACGGCAATACGCACGAATTTGTCGGCAGTTTCAGGAAAACGAGCCACAGTCTTAGTTGCGTCGTACTGGGCAGCGAAAACGGCGACATGCAGCGCGACTACTATTACAGCGCAGCGCGCGATCCAGCGGACCTCGAAAGTATAGCGGTGATCGGTGAAACCGCGGCTAAACGCGTCATCGGTCGTCTCGGCGCCAGGAAACTTAAAACGACGAGGGCGCCCGTTCTGTTCATCCCAGAGCTGGCGCGCGGTTTCATCGGGCATTCGATCGGGGCGATTTCGGGCGGTGCACAGTACCGACGGGCGTCATTTCTGCTCGATGCGGTTGGTGAACAGATTTTTCCCGAGTTTGTCTGCATACAGGAACGACCGCACCTGCCCAAGGCGATGTCGAGTGCCGCGTACGATGGTGAAGGCGTGGCGACATATGATCGTGACATCGTGTCCGCTGGCGTTCTGCAAGGCTATGTACTTAGTAGTTATTCGGCGCGTAGATTGGGCTTGCGCACTACTGCTAACGCCGGCGGTGCGCAGAACCTGATCGTGCCCGGCAATGCCGGCGATCTTGCGGCAATGATTGCCGTGATGGGCACGGGCCTCGTCGTGGAAGAACTGATCGGGCAGGGCGTGAATCCCGTGACTGGCGACTATTCGCGCGGCGTCGTCGGGCAGTGGGTGGAGAACGGCGAGATTCAGTATCCTGTGCACGAGATAACGATTGCCGGCAACCTGCGCGATCTATACCCGCGGATATCGGCAATCGGCAGCGATCAGGATGTGCGCGGCGGCATTCGTTGTGGATCCCTACTCGTCGAAGAGATGACGATAGCCGGCAGCTAGGTGGCGATTGCCGGCGATTGATCTTCTTCAACAATATCCTCTGCGGCAACCAGCTTGGCGATTCGCTTCGTGAAATAGAAAATCCGTTGATAATTTTCGACCAGTTGGCTCTCCACGCGATAGGTCGATGTCCGGTGCGGGTCTTCAGCGATCAGCCGCTCGACTAGCCGGCTGCTGATCTGATCTGCGATTCGATTAAGCTCATCCTTGGCGTCGATAACTTCTCGCGCCAGCGATTCGTCACCGCGATCCACCGCCTCAGTCGCGGTTTCCAAAGCCCAAACCACTTTGTCCGCCAGTTCGTTGATGATCTTCTGCGTATCCATGCTGACCAAAACATCGCGCTTGATGCGCTGCTTGCCGACATGCACCAGACCGGTCTCGACGACGTCGCCGATACTTTCGAATAAGGTGGCGATACTGAGATAATTCTGCATTGATTCCGTTTCGCCAAGAATCATCTTCTCGCGCGATAGCCGGCCGAGGAACTTCACGATGGCGCGGTGTAAAACGTCGACCTCGTGGTCGAGTTTGTGAATTTGGCGGAGATCCTGCAGCGATCCGTTAAGCACCGCGGGGCCCGCCTGACGGACCATCGGCAAGACGTGCCCTGACATTCTGACGATCTCCATGCGTGCGGCGTCCAGTGCCAGTGACGGTGTCTCGAGCAATGCGAGGTTCAGGAATCGTGGTTGGATTTCACCCGCTTCCGTTGACCGCTCTTGCGGCAGAATTTTGGTCACGAGCCAAGCCAGTGTTCCTGTAAACCAGATGAATATCAGCGTATTGCCAATGTTGAAGATCGTGTGCGCGTTGGCGATCTGCCGCGGCATTTCGGCGGCGAGACGCTCCGTTCCCGAAAGCCCGGCGGCGGCTGGAGACAGCCAGCGTGACAATTGCGCAAGTTCGTCAATAAAACTGTACCAAATGAGAACACCGGCAACATTGAACAGCACATGAATCAGCGCTGCTCGTGCGCCTTGCCGTTGTTTGCCTATCGCCGCCAGCAGCGCCGTCACGCAGGTGCCGATGTTGGCGCCAAGAACGAGTGCAATTCCCTGTTCCAGCGAGATCAGCCCCTGGCTGCCAAGGACAATAATTACGCCGGTGGTCGCGGACGAGCTTTGAATTACGGCCGTAAAGCCTGCGCTCAACAGAATCGTCAAAATGGGATTGTCCATCTGCGCCAGCAGGTCGATGAACGGTTGATAATCTCGCAGCGGTCGCGTTGCATCGCCCATCATGTTCATGCCGTAAAACACGAGCCCGAGACCCAGCACCATCATGCCGTATCGTTTGACACGATGGATGCGCGAGAAAAACTGCATGGTGAAGCCGACGATTACGGCAATGAGTGCATACTGCGTGACTTTGAAAGCGACGATTTGCGCCGTCACTGTCGTTCCAATACTGGCGCCCATGATTACGCCGATGGACTGTTGCAGCGTCATCAGTCCGGCCGAGACGAAGCCGACGACGAGCACCGTGGTCACCGACGACGACTGAATGACGGCTGTCGTAAATGCTCCTGCCACTACGCCCTTGAAACGATTGGTCGTGATGCGGGCGAGACCGTCGCGCATGCGCGCTCCGGCCGTCGCCTTGAGCATGTCCGTGAGTTGGTCGAGGCCGAAGAGGAAGATGGCCAGGCCGCCGAGCAGGCCGATAAGCATCTGCCAGATATCGATCGTGCTGTTGTCCACTGTTATCCCTCTGCCGCGGGCTCTAACAAATCTACCAGCGTTCGGGAGCCTACGATTGCGAGCACAGCGTCATCAAGATTTTTGCCGAGCGCATCGATTTCGCTCGACCATTTGGGATCCCGATAAGAGCCGGTTTCCCCGTGTACACGGACGACAGACAGAATATCGTCCAACTGAATGGTCGCCATGTCCTTGCCCGGCAACAGGTCTTCTTTTTCCGTTGTGGCCAGGAGGCCACCGTCTTCCAGCGCGGCAACGACCGGCGCAAGTGCGATAGAGGGCATGCGCAGCTTGTCACTGATCTCGTCAGCCGTGATGGAGCTTGCCGGGTCACGAAACGCACGGCCGACAAGGAGCATGATATTAAGCGCAAGCCGCTCGCGCATTGCGTTCGACAAGCGCGGCTCGCGGCGTCCAATGCGTAGAAATGCAGGATTCTGAAAGTAATAGGCGAGCTGGGCACCAATAAGCAGAACCAGCCAGTTCAGATATAGCCAGATCAACGTGATGATTGCGACAGCAAAACCAGAGTAGATCAATTGCGTACGCGTTGAGTACAGGATAAACGTAGCGAAGATGACGCTGATACTTGCCCAGATAAAACCGCCGGCAATGCCGCCGACGAGCGCCGATTTGAAGCGCACGCGTGTGTTGGGCATGTACATGTAAAGGAACGTGAAGACCGCAGTCACGAGCAAGTATGGTGTCAGCTTGTTGGTCACGAAGAGTATCGGGCCAATGGCGTCGCTCGTCAGGAATAGCTGCACGAGTGTGTTGCTCCGTAATGACGCAATCATGCCGAGAGCGATGACGATTACGACCGGGCCAATCAGCAGCACGATCATGTATTCAGTCAGGCGCCGCGCCAAACTTCGAGGCTTTGCGACATACCAGACGTAGTTAAAGCTCTCTTCGATCTTTTGAACCATGGAAATGGCGGTGTAGATAAAGAATGCGAGACTGACGCCGCCGAGTACACCGCCCCGCACGCCATCGACGAGTTCGATGATTTGCCTGGTGATTTCGGCACCCTGATCGCCTAACGGTGAGAGCAATTCAAACAACAGCGGTTCGAGCCGGTTATGAACGCCGAAGCCCTGCAGCACCGAGAAGCTGAAGGCTATCAGCGGTACGATCGCCAGCAGAGTCGTGTAAACGAGGCTCATGGCGCGCAGCGACAACTGACCCGAGAACATGTCACGAGTCAATCCGTACAGGTAGCGCAGAATGACGGCAACTACACGTCCGGGCATGCCACGCTTTTCCAGACTGAATCCCCAGACAATGTCGTCGAGCTTGGTTCGAAGCGTTGGAATCATGGATGCGTGCTTATGCGGCGCCCGTCAGCCGGGCGTAGGCCTCCTGATACTTTTCGCTGGTACGTCGCAGCACATCTTCCGGCAGTGCCGGGCCGGGCGCCGTTTTGTCCCAATCGAGCGTATCGAGATAGTCTCGCACGAATTGTTTGTCAAAGCTCGGCGGACTGATACCGGTACGATAGCCGTCGACCGGCCAGAAACGGGATGAGTCGGGAGTCAATACCTCGTCGATCAGATAAAGACGGCCTTCGCTGTCGACACCAAATTCAAATTTTGTATCCGCAATGATTATGCCGCGCCCAAGCGCATATTCTGCTGCTCGTTCGTAGATCGCGATCGATAGGTCGCGAACCCGATGCGCGAGCTTGTCGCCGATCAAATCGATGACAGCATCGAAACTGATGTTCTCGTCGTGATCGCCCGCGGCCGCTTTGCTCGCTGGTGTAAACAGCGTTCGCGGCAACTTCTCGGCCTGTTCGAGGCCAGGTGGCAGATCGATGCCACAGACTGTCCCGGTTTCGAGATAGTCGCGCCAGCCGGAGCCGATCAGGTAGCCTCGCACGACCGCCTCGATCGGCAGAGGCTCGAGTCGTTTGACGACGAGGGCACGATCCCGCAGCCGTTTCGCGGCGGAGGGATCGGTTACGACATCGCCTATCGTCAGTTCGGTCAGCTGATTGTCGACCAGATCAGCCATCATGCGAAACCAGAACAGCGAAATCTGCGTCAGGACGTAGCCTTTCATGGGCATCGGATCAGGCAGCACGACGTCGTAGGCCGAAAGACGATCTGTCGTCACGATCAACAGGTGATCATCGTCCACTCGGTAGATGTCCCGGACTTTACCGCGTCCGACCAACGGCAAGCCGGGCAGCTGCGACTCAAACAGTGCGTCGGCAGAATTCATTGTGGCGGCGCTCTCCGGTTGCGGGACAACGCGATGATCGCTGTTCAGCATAGCCGAGGCAAGCGCTGCCATAGGAAACATGGCGCACAGACGTTAGGATTGGCCCACGACTCATGACGAGATTCCGGATTGTACTGGGGCAAAATAATCGGCACATTGGCGGGCCTGCTGACCCTTAAGCCCTGGTTCGTCGTCCTCGGCTTCATTCTCGGGCATCAGTTCGATCGCGGCTTCGCGCAGCGATACCGCAGTTTCGAGAAGCAGGGCACGCCAAGCGGACGTCTGCCGGATGAGTACCTGAAGCCTCTGTTCCAGACGATGGGCCATATTGCGAAGGTGGACGGCCACGTCAGCGAGGAGGAAATTCGCGCGGCGCGCGCGGTGATGCACCGTCTCGGGCTCGGCCCCGGGAAAGTACGCAACGCCATCAACTGGTTCGATGAGGGCAAACGTGCGGCGTTTCCGCTCGTGCAAACCGCTCGTCAGTTGCGCCGCGCAGCCGCACGTCGTGCTGATCTCCGCATTTTGTTTGTTCGCCTGCTGCTCGAAGTGGCGATGGCGAAGGATCGTCTGCAACAGAAAGAGCGTGCGGTGATCTGGGCCGTCTGTAACGAGCTGGATATAGGCCGTGTCGATCTGGCTCAGCTCGAAGCGATGATCCGCGCACAAAAAGGATTCCGTCGCTCGCCTGCGGGCGATGCCGATACGCGGCGCATCAAGCAGGCGTACCGGGCGCTCGGTGTCGATGAGTCAGCCAGCAATGATCAGATCAAGAAAGCTTACCGGCGGGCGATAAACAAAAGCCATCCTGACAAAATTGCAGCCAGCAATCCGGAAGCTGAAGTCGTTGCTGAGGCCGAGAAGCGCACGCGCGAGATACGCAGTGCTTACGAAATGCTCAAAGCGCGACGATCGATTCGATGAACCCTGTCGCAATGCGCCGGCCTCAGGTACATTTGACGTCAAAATGACGCTCCCGCACCTGCACTAGCGCCACGATACAAGCCCATCCAGACCAAAGAGGAACCACATCGTGACACCACTGATTGCACCTTCAATTCTCTCGGCTGATTTTGCGCGCCTGGGTGAGGACGTTGACGCGGTGCTGGAGGCTGGCGCAGACATCGTTCATTTTGATGTCATGGATAATCACTTCGTGCCAAATCTGACCATCGGTCCGCTGATCTGCGACGCATTGCGCACGCACGGTGTCGAGGCGCCGATCGATGTGCACCTGATGGTCGAACCCGTGGATCGGATCATCCCGGATTTTGCGCAGGCTGGCGCTAATTACATTACGTTCCACCCTGAGGCGAGCCGGCACATCGATCGTTCACTCGCCCTGATTCGTGAACAGGGCTGCAAGGCAGGGCTCGTATTCAACCCCGCAACCCCGCTTGCCTGCCTAAATCACGTTATCGACAAAGTCGACATCGTGCTGATCATGTCAGTCAACCCGGGCTTCGGTGGGCAGAAATTCATTCCGTCGGCACTCGAAAAACTGCGCGAGGCGAGGGGCATCATCGATGACAGCGGGCGGGAAATCCGCCTGGAGATCGATGGCGGCGTGAAGGTCGACAATATCGGCGCGATCGCCGCAGCCGGGGCCGACACGTTTGTTGCAGGATCGGCGATCTTTGGCAGCGACGACTATGCCGCGACGATTACCGCGATGAAGAAAGAGATAGCTAAAGCCGTTTAGAACTTGCGGTTCGGCCTGGCGCCGTATACGACAATAGTCTTGCCGCTGGCAGTGACGAGCCCCTGCTCCTCGAGCACTTTGAGGACCCTGCCTGCCATCTCGCGCGAGCAGCCAACAAGGCGACTCAGTTCCTGTCGACTGACCTTGATCTGCATTCCGTCCGGGTGCGTCATTGCATCAGGCTCGTTACAGAGATCCATGATTGCGTGCGCGACGCGCCCGGTTACATCGACAAAAGCAAGGTCGCCGAGCTTGCGGTTCGTGCGATCCAGCCGCGTCGCGAGCTGAGTTGCCAGTTCGAAGACAAGCCCCGGACTCTCGCTCGCAATCTGCCGGAAACGCGGATAGGTCATTTCGGCGATTTCGCACTCGGTGCGCGTCCGGACCCAGGCGCTGCGGGTCGGCTGTTCGTAAAACAGGCCCATTTCGCCGAAAAACTGACCTTTATTCAGATAAGCCAGCACCATTTCGTTGCCGTCTTCGTCTTCGATCATGACTTCTACTGAACCATCGACGATGTAATACAGCACGTCCGGCAGATCACCTGCGTGAATCATTACAGTCTTGGAAGGGACAGTCCGTACGCGGCAGTAGCTCAGGAATCGATTAATCGCCGGTACATCGCTCAGGGTCTTCGCTGTGGTCTGCATAGGTTGGTCCTCAACACTGGTGCGCCCCTCTTTTAATACAGTTCGCTCGGAAGGGCAAGCTAAGTCCGTGTTTCTATTGATTTCATAGCCGATAGGCCGTTTTCGTCATCACTTTGGCAGTAAGTTGCATAAGCCGCTGTACCGGATCGGGCAATTGTGCCGCGCCCGCCGCGATCGCGTTTTCGCCGTGTTCTTGTTCTTCGTCTCGCATCTTTTGAACGATTGCACGGCTTTTCCTGTCGTGATCAGGCAGCCGGTCGAGATGATTGTCGAGATGTGTGCACACCTGCCGCTCGGTTTCTGCGATGAAACCAAGACTCCAGCGGTCGCCGAGAACGCCACTGGCGGCACCGATCGCAAATGCACCCGCGTACCAGAGCGGACTGAGTCGACTCGGTTCCGCATCAAGCTCGGCCAGTCGTTGCTCGCACCAGGCCAGGTGGTCGAACTCCTCTTCGGCAGCGCGCTGCATCTGCTGCTCTGTCGCAGCGTCCCGCGCCACTGAGGCATGGCCCTGGTACAGTCCCTGTGCGGCAACTTCACCCGCATGGTTGACTCGCATCAGGCCAGCAGCATGCGACTTCTGCTCGTCGCTGAGCTCGCTTTCGGCAATCTCCGACGCAGGATTCTTACGTGAGGGTCGTCCAGCAGGGGTCGCAATCGTGCGAAGTGCATTATTGGCGCCGGCGAGCAGACGATCGAGTGGTGTCAGATTCCGGCTTTGCATGAACGGGATTATAGCAATAGCAATCTGCCGTGTACTGACGGTATACTCCGCGGCCCAAAAAATGGAGCTTTAGAATGGATTTGCGCAACGTATACGTCGTCGGCCTGCTGGTGCTTGCCACACCTTTGTTCGCAGCCGAGGAAGAAGAAGCGGACAAGAGCCCGTGGGCCGGCAAGGCAACGCTGGGTTATCTGGCAACCTCGGGCAACACCGACAACTCGAATCTTAACTCGGGTTTTGAAATCAGTTATTCGGCCAGCGAGTGGAAACACCTGTTAGGAGCGAAGGCGATATTTGCGACTCAGGATGACGCTACGACGACCGAGGCCTACGAGGCGCTTTGGAAGAGTGAGCGCAATTTTTCCGAGAGCAACTATATTTTCGGGCAGCTGGACTGGCGCAAGGATCGCTTCAGCGGCTACGAAACCCAGTTTTCCCAGACCCTTGGCTACGGACGTCGGCTGATCCACACGGACAGGCACAAGCTCAACGCCGAAATCGGCGGCGGTGCGCGGCAATCAGATCTTTCCGATGGCAGCGAAGAAAGCGAGACGATAGCCCGCGGAGCCTTGAACTATACCTGGCAGCTGAGTGAGACCTCGCAATTCCAGCAGAACCTTCTCGTGGAGGGCGGCCAGGAAAATACCTACTTCGAGTCGGTCACCCGGCTGTCTGCCAAGCTGGTCGGGAACCTCGCACTCGTGGCCTCATACACGGTCAAAAACAACTCGGATGTCCCGCCATTAACCGAGGAGACCGATACGTTCACGGCCTTGTCGCTCGAATATACCTTCTGAGCGGCGCCAACGTGCTCATAAGTAGTTGAATTAATAACTGAAAAAGCGCCCATTCCGGGGCGCTTTGTTTTGCCCGAAAATACCCTCACAGTTTGCATTGGGCGGGGCTGTCAAGTAGAATTTCGCGCCTTTCCGCCCTCCGCCAGCTCGCAGGGTCGAAGCAACTGAATTCCCGACGGAAATAAGATAATGAAGACGTTTTCTGCAAAACCGGCAGAGGTTCGCCGCGACTGGTTCGTGGTCGATGCTACGGGCAAGACCCTGGGTCGCCTGTCGACCGAGATTGCGCACCACTTGCGTGGCAAGCACAAACCCGAGTACACGCCGCACGTGGATACGGGTGACTACATCGTTGTAGTCAATGCCGAGAAAATTCGTGTGACTGGCAACAAGCTCAAAGACAAGATCTATTATCGCCACACGGGCTACATCGGCAACCTCAAATCGATATCGCTTGCAAAGCTGCTCGACGAGGCGCCAGAGCGGGTATTGCAGACTGCCGTCAAAGGCATGCTGCCGCGCGGACCCCTGGGGCGCCAGATGTACTCCAAGCTGAAAGTATTCAAAGGTCCCGAACACGATCATGCTGCACAGCAGCCAATCCCACTTGAAGTGAATGCATAATGAGTGACACACAGTATTACGGAACCGGCCGTCGCAAAACTTCGACAGCCCGTGTTTACCTTAGGCCCGGCAGCGGTGGGATTACGGTCAACAACCGGCCGCTCGACGTGTTCTTTGGCCGCAAGACGGCGCAGATGATCGTCAGGCAGCCGCTGGAACTCATGCAGATGAGCGATACCTTTGACGTCAATGTGACGGTCAGGGGCGGTGGCACGACCGGCCAGGCCGGTGCGATCCGCCACGGATTGACGCGCGCGTTAATGCAGTACGATGAGTCACTGCGCCCCACGCTGCGCAAAGCCGGATTCGTGACGCGCGATGCTCGCGAGGTTGAGCGCAAAAAGGTTGGTCTTCGCAAGGCACGCCGCGCAACGCAGTACTCGAAGCGTTAAATCCGGGCGTTGATTCCACCCTATTGGGGGATCGTCTAGCGGTAGGACTGCGGACTCTGACTCCGCCAACGGGGGTTCGAATCCCTCTCCCCCAGCCAGAAAAAGGAAAGGCCCCCTTCGCGGGGGCCTTTCTTCTTTTGCTCTGTTGCAGAGATTTGTCGACGATCTGCACGGCCCCTGCTAAGGTTCCGGAAAATCAGGGCGCTGCCCGCCGCGCCAATATAGAAGAATCGAGAGGTCATCATGAGAAAGCACCTTGCCGCCTTAATCCTGTGTCTTGGCCTGCCTGCATTGGCGTTTGCTGACGACGAGCCCAAACCGGATCCGGGTTTCAACGAGCCGACCTTCAAAGGCCTGGCGATGCGCAGTATCGGTCCCGCCTTCATGTCGGGGCGTATCGCCGACATCGTTATTGATCCCGAGGACCCGAGTACCTGGTACGTGGCTGTTGGCAGTGGCGGTGTGTGGAAGACGGAGAACGCCGGCACGACGTGGACACCGATATTTGACGATGAGCCGTCCTACTCGATCGGTTGCATCACGATTGATCCAAACAATTCAAATACGATCTGGGTGGGCAGCGGTGAAAATGTAAGCGGAAGACATGTCGGTTATGGCGATGGCGTCTATCGCAGCCGCGATGGCGGTCAGAACTGGGAGAACATGGGGCTCTCGAATTCCGAGCATGTCGGAATGATCCGCTTGGACCCGCGAGATTCCAATACGATCTTCGTCGCGGCCCAGGGACCGCTGTGGTCCGCCGGTGGCGATCGCGGCCTGTTCAAATCGACGGACGGCGGTCAGAACTGGCGCAAAGTGCTGGGCGACGGTCTTGGCAATACCGACGCGGATGATCAGTACACGGGTGTATCCGAGGTTCACATGGACCCGCGCAACCCCGATGTGATGTATGCGGTGGCCTGGCAACGCTTGCGCAATGTTGCCGTCGTCATGGACGGCGGCCCGGGAACCGGCATTCATAAATCGGTTGACGGGGGCGAAACCTGGCGGCAACTCACCGAAGGCTTGCCCGAGGAAATGATGGGCAAGACCGGACTCGCGATCAGCCCGCAAAACCCCGATGTAATCTACGCCACTATCGAACTGGCAAACCGTACCGGTGGCTTCTGGCGCTCGGCGGATGGCGGCGAGTCGTGGGAGAAGAAGAACGAATATCTATCCGGCGGTACAGGGCCTCATTATTATCAGGAGCTGTTTGCCAGCCCGCACCAGTTTGATCGCGTCTACCAGATGGATGTGCAGATGCACATGACTGAAAACGGCGGCGCGGATTTCACGAAGCTGGACCACGAGAGCAAGCACAGCGACCATCACGCGATGGCGTTTCGTGCCGATGACGAGGATTATCTGCTGGTCGGCACGGATGGCGGTATTTACGAGAGCCTGGATCTGGGCGAAACGTGGCGCTTCGTCAACAACCTGCCGGTCACGCAGTTCTACAAGGTTGCTGTCGACTACGACGAGCCATTCTACAACGTGTACGGCGGCACCCAGGACAACAATAGCCAGGGCGGGCCTTCACGCACGGATAACAACGTTGGCATTCGCAACAGTGACTGGTTTGTCACGCTGTTCGGCGATGGCCATCAGTCTGCGGTAGATCCAGACAATCCTGATATCGTGTACGCGCAGTGGCAGCAGGGCAACCTGACACGCTTCGATCGGCGCACCGGCGAAAGCGTCTACATACGTCCGCAGGCTGCCGAGGGTGAGCCGCCCGACCGATATAACTGGGACTCGCCGGTCCTGGTAAGCCCGCACGATTCGAAAACGATCTATTTCGGCACGCAGCGCGTTTGGCAAAGCGACGATTATGGCGACACGTGGCAGGCAATCAGCGGTGACCTGACGCGTAACGAGAACCGCGTGCGCCGGCCCGTAATGGGCCGCACGTGGAGCCATGATTCGCCATGGGATCTTTTGGCGATGTCCATGTTCAATACGATAACGTCGCTATCTGAGTCACCCAGGGTCGAGGGGCTTGTCTATGTGGGGACCGACGACGGTCTGATCCAGATTACCGAAGATAATGGCCAGAACTGGCGCACGATTGACAGACTGCCCGGCGTACCAGGGCGCTTCTTCGTTAACGATATCAAGGCGGATCTTCACGACCCGGACACCGTTTATGCCGTCGTCGACGATCACAAGAGCGGCGACTTCTCGCCGTATATTCTGAAAAGCGAGAATCGCGGTCGCAACTGGAAGAGCATCGCCGGCAACCTGCCGGAGCGGCATGTGCTGTGGCGCATTGTGCAGGATCACGTCAAACCGGGACTGATGTTCCTTGGCACCGAGTTTGGCGTTTTCTTTACAGTCAATGGCGGTGGCAGCTGGACGAAACTCAAGGGCGGTGCTCCCAATATTCCGTTTCGCGATCTCGTGATTCAAACCCGCGAGAATGATCTGGTTGGCGCAACATTCGGCCGCAGCTTTTACGTTCTCGATGATTACAGTCCTTTGCGCATGGTCAGCGATAGCATGCTGAAGGGTGGCAATGTACTGTTTCCGGTGCGCGCTGCGCGCTGGTACGTGCCGCGACGACCGCTGGGTTGTGGTGAGCCCGGCTGCGTGGGCAGTCAGGGTGACGGGTTCTTCACCGCGCCAAACCCTGAATTCGGCGCGACGTTCACTTATTACCTCGCGAACGGATTCAAGAGCAACAAAGACACACGACGTGAAGCCGAGAAGGAGCAAGAGGCAGAAAACCAGAACGTTGCCTTCGGCGACTGGGACACCATCCTCGATGAGGATCGTGAGGACGCCCCGGCCATCGTTTTTACTGTCAAGAACAGTAACGGCGCCGTTGTAAGGCAGATTGAGGCATCGGCTGAGGCAGGCTTTCATCGCGCCTCATGGGACTTCCGTTACCCGGCGCTCGAGCCCTGGATGCCCGAAGTCGAAGGTGAAGAGCCTGAGGAGGGCTCCGGCGTGCTCGTCGTGCCGGGCCAATTCACGGTCGCCATGCATAAACGAGTAGATGGTGTTTTGACCGAGATTGGACAGCCACAGAGCTTCGACGTGGTTTCGATTCGGCCGGACCCGGTTTTACCCGGCAGTACTCAGGAACAACGCGTTGTTTTCGAAACTCAGGTCGATGAGCTGATACGCGCTGCTACCGGTAGCGTGGCATCCATTGATGAAATCGTACTCGAACTGGACGCTGTCAAGGTTACGCTGGAGCGTTCAACAACGGATGGTTCACTGTACGAGATAGCGAACTCGATTCAACAGGCTCTCAAGGCGGCTCGTGACCGGCTGAGCAATAATGAAAAGCGTGATGCATATAAAGACCTGGACGAGATGACCGTGCAAGCGCGACTGTGGCATGCGCGTTTTGCGGCGACCGCGAATGCGTATGGTCCGACAGCGGAACAGCGAGAGTCGTTGCGCATTGCCAGAGCGTTGTACGATGAAGTCGTCGCTGACCTCACTACAATCGTAGATACGGGATATGCGGGTCTCAAGGAGGCTATGGATACGGCCAAAGTACCGTGGACACCGGGTCGTGGCATTCAAAGATAAGAGTTGCAGTTCGGGATGTCGGCTTATGAACTTAAGCCGACGTTCTGCACAAAGAGGCTAATCAGGGGCACTACGCAACTGGTGACCGATGCAGCTTCGCGTCGTGCGTTCGGAAATGGTCACCGAACCACCGATTCAGATCGCTGATCAGTTGCGCCTCGTTCAGAACGCCGTCATCCTCTACGTCGTCCATGATGTCACGCAGGTCATCAAGCAACGTTTCGTGATCTTCCTTGTGTTCCGCGTATGCCGGATACCGCATTTTGCGCATCATCTTCTCTTCGAGCGCAAAATGCGCCGAGATCTGTGCATAAATCTCGCCCAGCGACTCAAGGATCTGATCAGCGTCGACGCTTCGCTGTATCGCCTCATGCAGTTCGTTGATCAGTCCGATGAGTTCACGGTGTTCGTGATCGACCTCTTCAATACCGACCTTGAATTCATCTTTCCATTGCAAAAGGCTCACCGAATTCTGAAGCCCCCGTTCTCGGCCTTGAATGTAATTGTCAGATAGCGTCCCGCTTCGAGAACGACATCCTCTGTATGAGTATAGTCCCATGTATCAACTTGCGCTGAATCACGCAGCCGCACAGTGATTGCATGTGTGCCGGGAACCAGATCGAATCGTTCATAGATCGATGCAGGCCCGTCTCCCCAGAGTCCCGACGGCGCGGCCTGCAGTTGCATCACCATTTCTCCGTCAAGGTCCAGCTCGAGCAACAATGGAACGCGCTTGCGCTCACAGGACTGCGAACGACGCATATTCGGCGCCAGCTCGGCAATTTGCTGGGGGGTGAGCTGTACGCAAGGCTCGACACGCTCGGTTGCGTGGCTCAGAGAGAGCTTGACGGTGGCCGACGCCGGCGATGCGTAATCGTAACGTGGCCAGAACGACAGGTAGCCGACAGCGAACGCGAAAGCTGCATAAGCGATTGCCTGCAAAATATAGCGTACGGCGTCATGCACGGTCGGCTCTCCTGCTCGTCGTTTTCGCTGGCAGTTTTTCGAGCGAAGCTGTGAATTCGGCGAGTGCACGTGCGCGTCGGCGCTTGCTGCCCGCGGGCAACCAACTGAGGCTCAGGCGGTCCCGGTCGACCCGTTTGCGGAGGTACGGATCACGCGTGCCTGCAACGCGCTCGCGGGTCCAATCGTCGCCGAGCCGGTAATAGCAGTCTCCCTCGGCGCAGCCCGCGAGCATTACTCCGTCCGCCAGGCCGCGGGAGAGGACGAAATCCACAAAGGGCGGCGGCAGCATCGCGATGCATGGCATCTTGATGAGCTGCGTGTTCTTGTTACCCATCGCGTCTGCGCCGGCGTGATCGCATGCATAGATCAGGACTCTCGGCACGTTGTCGAAACTCGCAGATGTTTGCAGCGTCCGCTCACGCAGCTCGGCAATCGAGTGGTCCGGCAGTTCGATGCCCGGCACAATCGTGGTTGCGCGGCGGAATGGCGTGGCGGTGGGGCAGGCACCTGCGCAGATCCCACAGCTCACGCAGTTGTCGACGTCGACAACTGCCTCGGTGGCATATGCCAGACCATCGCTGCGAGGGCCCATCGTGATCGCGCTGAATGGACAATCGTCGAAGCAGCGGCCGCAGCCGTTGCAGTTGTCGAGACTGACTACGGCAGCCGGTTGCGGTTTCGCCGGCGGAATCCACGGCATCAGCGACAAGAGGATCGATCCTGCAACCAGTATGAGCCAAAGGCGTCCGCCCGGTATCACATCGAGAAGCGGATAGGCGGCAAGGTAGAACCAGTCGAGGTTGACCGTCGCGGGCACAACATCGAGATTTGCCGGGCCCTGACTGACGGCCGGGTAGACGAGCGACAGGACAAGCAGCGTAATGGACGTGCCGATGGCCAGTGGTCTGGGTGGATTGACCCGAGCCCGGGCGTGCCGCTGGATGTGTAACCACATCAGGAACAGCATAAAAAGCGGCGCGAAGATATGCATGAAGACCATCAGTGTGAAAAAGCGGCCGCCGAGCGTAGAGCTATTCAGGAAGTTGTTCGCGATCGGTTCACCGAAAAACGGCAACGTATCGAGCCACTCGGAGGTCGCGACCGCGATGTATTGCGCCAGCTTGTCCCACACCAGCCAATATCCGGTGATGCCACAGATGTAGATAAACCATAGGAGCGGGACGCCCGTCAGCCAGGCGAAAAAGCGCTTGCCGCGCAGGCGATCGAGCGAGAACTCGCGCAATATGTGCAAGAAGACCACGATGACGAGCGCGTCCGACGCATAGCGGTGCAGACTGCGCATGACGCCCGCCGCGTACCACTGATCGTTGGTGATGTACTCGACGGATGCATATGCGTCGGTAATCCCGGTATCGAAAAACAGGTAAAGATAAATGCCGCTGGCCGCAACAATCCAGAAGAAGAACCAGCCGAGTGACCCCAGATGGGCGAAGGGATTGGCGCGCTGCCCGAAAGTCCAGTCAAAAACTGCTTCGGCGCGCGCAAACAAAATTCGGAGAGTGCGTTTCAGAAACGCCATGAAAATACGGTCATCTTGCGTGCCGCCACTCGTACACGATAAACACCAGTATAGCGCCGAGGCAAAGCACGCCGACCAATATGGTCATGAATATCGAGTAATCGAACTGGTAGCGGCCGGTATTCGGATCAAAGACCGTGCAAAACAGTTTGAACGTGTCCAGCCAGTGATCGACGATTCCGGCTTCGCGTGGCGTATCGTATACAAGCTCCTTGAGGGGCTCGACGAATGCCTGCGCGTCGAAATCCTGGCCGTAGATTTGTCGATACACCTTGCCGTCGGCGTCGATGACCGTCGTCTGCGACAAATGGTCGAAACCCTTGGCGGTCGGGAAATACTGAAACCCGACGTCCTCGCTGATAGCGGCTACGGACGCTTCGTCGCCGCTCAGAAAGTGCCAGCCCGGCGTGTCTATGCCCTTGGCAGCGGCATACATGCGCATTCGATCTGGTGTGTCCACCTGCCAGTCAAAACCGATAGAGACGACCGAAAATGCGTCTGCGCCAAGCGCCTCATGGGCGATGTCGACGTTCTTCTCGATGTTGGCCGTAATGAGCGGACACACGTGGTGACAACTCGTGTAGATCAGGCTGATAACCAGCGGCTTGCCGCGGAGCGCCAGGAGGGAAAATGATTGACCGTCGACGTCCCGAAACGTGTAGTCATCGATCGTCCGACCGATCGCGCCCTGACTGATTGCCAGGGCGGCGTCCCGGTCGTAGTCCTGCTGCGCCGCAGCCGGCGCAGCCAACCCGACAAGGATAAGAACGCCGCAAACGGCTATGGTACGCATTGTCGTCCGCTTTCCCGCTAGCTTAATGGCCAGATCTCGGACAGGTACTTCCAGTTCACGAAGTAGTAAAGCACAAACGCAGTGAAGAAGATTCCGACCAGGAATGCGGTTCCGGGAATTTTCAGAGATTCAGAACTGCCATAGTGGCTGACCGCAGCGGAGGCCGGCGGAACCTCCGGATAAGACGGTTTCTCGTCGTCCGCGAGCTTCTTGCCGAAGAACACGGATCCTACGACGATTACGACGTACATCAGGCCACCCAGTGCCGCCATAATGGCGAATATGCCGTTGAGGCCCATCATCAGATAGGCCGCGGCTGGATAGTCGAACGGCAATATCGCATCCGCAAATGTCATATCCCAGTGTCGTCGCGCAACGCCGAGCGTTCCGGCGCCCATCATGAACACTGAGATGCCGGCGACACCGATGCCGAATACGTACGGCTGCCACGTTGCGAGCTTTCTCAATCATGAGTTCGCGGCGGAATATCAGCGGCACCAGAATGTAGGTGATCGCCATGAACGCGAGCGTCGTGCCCGCCACGACCGTGCCGTGGAAGTGACCGGGCACATACAGCGTGTTGTGCATGATCAGGTTGATCTGCTCGGTGCCCATGACAACGCCGGAAATGCCGCCGATGAAGCCGAAGAACACGAGCGACATGAACATGCCGGAGAACGCCGGATTGCCCCATGGCGCCTTGCGCAGCCACTCGAACATGCCCTTGGTGAGTCCGCGCGCACGCTGCGCCGCTTCGATCGAACCGGGTACGGTCATGCCGTGAATCATGCTGCCCAGCACGGCCAGGTACATCGCATAACTCGTGTTGAAGATCTTCCACTCGGAGCTGAACCCGGGTTCGACCAGCATGTGGTGCGCGCTGGCGAGCTGCAGGAACAGGATGTACATCAGGAACGCCGTGCGGCTGACTTTCTCGGACAGCGGTTTGGCACCGAACACCATCGCCGCGATCGCGTACCAGACGGAAACGTGGGCAGCGACGTTGATCTGTTGCGACGAGTGACCCATGGCCCACCAGATGGTCTTGTAGATGCAGTCGGATCGATGTGGCTGACGAGGCCCAGCGACCAGAGCAGCGTCGGTATCAGGATGATTGCGCCGGATGCGATCGTGAACACGGCGATGATCGCGGCTGTCAACGCACCGAAGGTCACGAGCGGTATCGAGCCCTCGTAGGTCTTGTCCCGTTTCGCAATGACCAGGGTGCCGAAGAAAACACCGCAGCCGATCAGCGCGCCGACCGCAAACAGGATGATGCCCAGATAGAACGGCGGTTCGGCCTGCATCGGCACATAGGACGTGAACATGACGCTCGACTGGCCCTGCAGTACCGCGACATTCGTGATCAGTGCGCCCGACAGCATCAGCCCGAATCCGGTCCAGGCCCATTTTGGCGCCGCCAGTCGGGAGTTCAGCAAGATCGCCGAGGCGAAATACAGCACGGCCATCTCGAAGAAGATGATCCAGACGAGCAGCACGTCCAGACCGTGCGCGGTCAGCGCCAGGTAGAACAAGTCGGCCGGAAGGAAATGCACTGCCGGCCAGCGGGTCAGCGCCACCAGCAAGCCGAACAGTCCGCCAATCGCGAGGAACACGACGGCGGCGACGGCGTTTGCCTTGATGAGTTTTTCGGCCGCTCGATCGACTCTGAGGCCGGTCGTCGGGCAGGTTCGGAAATCTACTAAACTGGACATCGTGGCGCCCCCTCTACTCGACGACGTAGATCTTGCCGACCATCATGTGGTGGCCGATCCCGCAGAATTCGTTGCAGACGACCCCGTACTCGCCAGCCCGATCGGGCTTGATCGTTACGACCATGTCGTAGCCGGGATGCACCTGTACATTGATATTGACGGGCTGCAGCGAGAATCCGTGCTGCCAGTCCATCGAGGACAGGTGCAGCCGGTAGCTCTGGTCCTTTTCGAGTTCCAGAATTGGCCACCACTGCCACAACCGGGCAATCAGATAGACGTCGCTACCGGCCGGCGGATGGACGACGGGGAAACCGCTTTCGTCCCGGACCTTATACTCATCGATCATGTCCTGAGCATGCTGAGCGAAGACCTGCGGTTTGATCTGGTAGGCCTCGCTGGAGAGATTCTGCTCTCCGGCGCCGTGCCAGTAGATCATCATGAAGAACATGATCAGACCCCAGATAAAGGCGATGATAATCCAGACCAGTTCGACCTTCGCAATCGGTTGCCGCCACCAGATCCGTTCACTCGGAGGTGTGATAGCCATGGTTGCTTCTCCCTTAATCCGCGATCGGAATCTGGGTTATCTCGATAATTCCCCAGATCAGATAGAACACCGTGGGAATCGCGATGCCGAGGACCAGGAGCAGAAACGGGTTATCAAGGACCCGTTGCATCAAAGGTATTTGTTCCTGGTCAGGCGTGTTCGACGACATTGCGCCGTCGGGATTATTGTTCTCGGTCATTTTTCGCCCCCAGTTGGACGTACAGACTTCTATATACTAACTAAGAAAAAATTTATGGCAAATCAGTGATTTCCCGTATACGCGCGAATCAGGCCGAAGCTGACCAGGGCGAGGGTAAGAAGGATGCCGAAAAACAGCAGGGAGCGATACTGGAAACGCTTGCCGGCGGCTATTTCAATGCGCTCCAAAATCCAGTTCGACGCCAGATACAAGAGCGCGGCGACGAGGGTGAAGTAGAGGATTTGCAACGGAGGTTCTGCGTGCGGCGGTCAGGCTCGCAACTCCCTGACACCCGCGTCATCGGCAATCAGAAGGATGTCGGCCGGCCTCTGGGCAAAGATCCCAACGGTCAGGATTCCCGGAATCTGATTCAGGCGAGCCTCCATCTCGAGCGGGTTGCTGATGTTCAGGCCGTGGACATCGAGAATATGATTGCCGTTGTCGGTGACGAATCCTTCGCGCCAGATCGGTTGTGCGCGTAACTTGATGAGTTTGCGCGAAACGAATGCCTGCGCCATCGGCAGTACTTCTATCGGCAACGGGAACGATCCGAGTATGCCGACAAACTTGCTCTCATCCACAATGCAGACGAATCGTCGTGCGGCACCGGCCAGAACCTTTTCACGTGTCAGCGCACCGCCACCACCCTTGATCAGGTGCAGCCGCTTTGTGACCTCATCGGCGCCGTCGATGTAAAGATCCAGGTCACCGGCCTCGTTGAGCGTCGAAACTTCGAAGCCTTGTTGTTGCAGCAGCTCCGTCGATGCTTTGGAACTCGAGACGACCTTGTCGATACGCTCGCGCACGTCGGGCAGCATCTTGATTAACGCATTGACCGTAGAGCCGGTGCCAATACCCAGGACCGTGCCAGGCTCGATAAACCCGAGCGCGGCCTCAGCGGCATTGCGTTTTTTTGCGGAAGCGTCCATGACTGGCGCCAAGAGTATAACGAATTAGCGTCGAAAATGATGATGTAGCACACACAAAAGTGCCCGCATAAGCGGGCACTTTGTGTTGCTTTGGAAGAAAACCAATCTTCCTAGCGGCTTAAAGCCTAGCGTTTTTTCCTGCGGGAAGTCTTTCTCTTCGCTTTCCGCTTCGTAGCTTTACGTTTCGTCTTGCGCTTGGCGACCTTCCGTTTAGCCTTTTTCTTGGCTTTCTTCTTGGTCTTGCGCTTAGCTACTTTCCGCTTAGCCTTTTTCTTGGCTTTCTTTTTCGTCTTGCGTTTGGTCTTACGCTTGGCTTTCTTCTTGGTCTTGCGCTTGGTCTTACGCTTAGCCTTTTTCTTGGCTTTGCGTTTGGTCTTACGCTTGGCTTTCTTCTTCGCTTTCTTCTTGGTCTTGCGTTTGGCTACTTTCTGTTTAGCCTTTTTCTTGGTTTTCTTTTTAGTCTTACGCTTAGCGACCTTGCGCTTTGCTTTTTTCTTCGTCTTGCGTTTGGCGACTTTCTTTTTCGCCTTACGCTTGGCTGTCCGCCTCTTAGGCGCAGCTTTCTTCCTCGTTACTTTACGCTTCTTCGCAACCTTACGCTTAGAAGCTTTTTTCCTAGACTTCTTCTTAGTAGCCATACGTTTTCTCCGTGTCGGGTACCCGGCGTTGAGTATATACAACAAATCCAAAAAATCCAGCAAGTTAAGTGACGTGGTTAACGCTTTCAAAAATGTGATTCAAGTCCGATTTCGTACTCGAAACTTCTCTGTCGCACCGAAAAATTTTCAGCTATCGGGATCAAGCGAACTCGAGATCGGTCGTCGAAGAATAAGCCAATTCGAAGCGGATGAGATTTTGGGTACCTCGATAAGACTTTTTGAGTCCGCTATCGAAGGATACGCATCGGCAAACAACCCCTAATTTTGTGCAAATGTCGGAGTATGACGACAGAAAAAACGCCTAGCTACTTTCGGTAATTACGCGATAAAGCGGTATATCCCAAGGGTTTGGCGCGATTTTCTCGACTTCCTGACAGTCAAACGCGACGCCGACGAGCTTCGGTCGGCGCCATTGCCGCCGGTGTTTCAGGAATTGAAAACAGCGGTCGAAGTAACCGGCGCCCATACCGATTCGATTACCGTCGTCGTCGAACACGACAACCGGTGTAATTACAAGATCACACCGATTGGCGGCGATGACTGGCCCGGAAACCGGTTCCCAGAGGCCGAAGAAATTCCTGGTCAGCAGAGTATCGGGTGCAAGATGCCGAAGAATCATTTCGGTTCGAGATGTGATTACTGGAGCAAAAACGCGCTTTTTTGCGCGCCACGCGCGCTCGATGATGGCTGTCGGGTCGACTTCGTCAAAGCTTGGCAGATAGCAAACGACGGAATTGCACGACATGAATTCGTGCGAGTGAATGACACTCTCGCAGATTCTCGAGGACGCCTTGTTACGGTAGACATCGCTTAACGATTTCCGCGCATCGATTGCCGACTTGCGCAAACCCGATTGAGAATTGCTGGTGTAGGTCAAAAGCGCCTCCCGCCTGTGCCGTTACAGACCGTCGCTCTCGAACCGGAGCAACAGGTGGGGTCAGCCGCAGTAGCAACAGGCTTGCCGCGTTAACGGCCCTGCTCAAATGCTACCAACAGTGCACGACCCCGAGGTAAAGATTTAGGGTCGAAAGGTTTCCGGGTCGGTATCGAACACTGCAGGAGGCGCCATATCGTATTCCAAGCCCGATGCGTCAGAAATCCAGTTGTTGAGACTCGCCCAACACACTTTCGACGCGTTCGGAAATAATTTTCAGCCGACCACTCAAGTCACCCTCAAGCAGGCGGTCGCGAGCCTGAGCGTGCAATAAGATCGTTTGCCATGTTCAGGGCCGCCATCACCGCAATCCGGTCGAGGCCCACGACTCCGACCGCTATCTCGAATCTCCAGCATTTTTGCATTGAGAACTTCCGCCGAGTCGAGAAGGTCGGTACGTTCGTGTGCGGGGCACGCGACCTTGTATTCCTTATCGAGTATTCTGACACTCACTTGCGCTTGGGAAGTCGTCATATTCAGGATCCTTGCTCCATCGCCTTGAGCCGGCCAATCATTGCTTCGACGCGGGCTCGTACCTGTTCATTTTTTTGTAGTAGATTGGCGCGTTCCGCGGTCAGCACGTCTTGGCGCTGCTTCAGAGATTTGTTCTCGTCCTGCAATTGATCGCACACTTTAACGAGTGCATCGACGCGCTTTTCGAGTCGTTTTAACTCGTGCTCAAAGGTTGCATTTATGTCATCTGCCATATGAGCAATATAGACACGCGTTCCGGCAGAATCAATGCAAATGAGCGCTGACCCCTTTCAGCATGGCCTGCGCCCGCGTTCCGTGGGATCATTGGGCCGATTTCAGCACTCTCAGACCATACCAAATGGGACAAACTGTCCACTACGACGAACTTGACGCCGCGCTCCGGCGCTGTGGTGCTACCTGGGATGCGGCGCAGACGCACGGACTGTTGTCGGGCCGCCTGGCGATCGCCGGGACCCACGGTGGATTTGACTGGCTGTCTCAGGTACTGGAGGGTACGGATGCCAGCGACCCGGCGCGCAGCGGGTGCGAAGTGATGCTCAGCACATTGTTCGAATCGACTTTTAGACAGCTGTCAGACCGGCAGTCCGAATTCGAGCCATTGCTACCCGCAGATGACGACAGCACCGCGGTTCGGGCCGCGGCGTTAGCCCGTTGGTGCGAGGGTTTTCTGCACGGCCTGGTGTCGAGTGTGCACGGCGACGCGCTCAAAGAACGGCTGTCGGCCGAGCCATTGGCGGATATTATCAGGGACATGCTGCAAATTACGCGCGCTTCCGTGGAAGATGACGACGACGATGAAAGCAACGAAGGAGCATACGCCGAACTTGTCGAGTACTTGCGCGTGGCCGCGCAGCTAACCTACGAAGAGCTCGTGGAGTTCAGAGAGAAGCCCGAAGATACCGATAGTGCCGATGGCGTACCGGAGGTTCTGCATTGAATAGCAAGGAATTTGCGAGGCGTCGCAAGAATCTGATGCATATGGTCGGATCGGGCGGGATTGCGATACTTCCGGCCGCACCGATCAGGACGCGCAGCCGCGACGTCGAATACCGCTTTCGGCAAGACAGCGACTTCTACTACCTTACGGGCTTCGCCGAGCCGAGTGCTGTTGCGGTGCTGGCGCCGGGCAGAGAGAACGGTGAGTACCTGATGTTCTGTCGTGAACGCGATGCCGAACGGGAACGCTGGGACGGCAGGCGTATGGGGCGCGATGGCGTAATGGAACACTATGGCGCAGATGACGCTTTTCCGATCGACGATATCGATGACATTCTGCCCGGCATCATGGAGTCGTGCGATCGTGTGTATTACACGATGGGGCTGTACCCGGATTTCGACGCGAGAATTGCCGACTGGGTAAATTCTCTGCGCTCGGGTGGCAATCGCGGTGTGCACACGCCGCAAGAATTTGTCGCGCTCGACCACTTGCTTCACGACATGCGCCTGTTCAAGAGTCGTGCAGAAATCTCGACAATGCGAAAGTCGGCAAAAGTCGCGGTCAACGCGCATACCCGCGCGATGCAGATGGTTCGCCCGGGGCTTCTCGAATACCAGGTCGAAGCCGAGTTCATACACGAATTTCGCAAGCACGATGCACGCTATTCCTACAGCCCGATAGTTGCGACGGGCGCCAACGCGTGCACCTTGCATTATGTCGACAATTCCGCGCAGCTCAAGGATGGCGAACTGCTGCTGATCGACGCTGGTTGCGAACTCGACTACTACGCCTCTGACATCACAAGGACCTTTCCGGTTAGTGGCAAGTTCAGCGCAGAGCAGCGCGCTGTGTATGAAATAGTGTTGGAAGCGCAGCTTGCCGCAATTGACAAGACCCGCAAGGGCAATCACTGGAACGAGCCGCACGACGCTGCCGTAAAGGTGATCACCAAAGGGCTTCGAAAAATCGGCCTGCTCAAAGGTACACTGCCGAAACTGATCAAAGAAGGTGCGTATCGCGAGTTTTACATGCACCGCACCGGGCACTGGATCGGCATGGATGTGCACGACGTTGGCGACTACAAGGTCGGCGATGAATGGCGCCTGCTGGAATCCGGAATGGTTACGACAGTTGAACCCGGGATCTATATTGCGGGGAGCCGCAAAGTCCCGGCGCGCTGGCGCAATATAGGAGTACGCATCGAAGACGATGTTGCAGTGACCAGCAACGGACCCGATGTACTGACCAAGGGACTCGTCAAAGAACCGGATCAGATCGAGGCTTTGATGCAACGCTGACCGTGAACGCACAACGCGACAATCACTATGACATCGTCATTGCCGGCGGCGGTATGGTCGGCGCCAGCCTTGCGCTTGCCCTGGCTCCGCTCGGTCTTCGAGCTGCAATCGTCGAGCCGGTACCGCGCGCGGCAGAGACACAGCCGAGTTTCGATGATCGTTCCACGGCGTTGTCGAGGAGCTCGCAGCGCATGTTCCAGGCAATGGGCTTGTGGGATGACATCCTTGCCGCGGCGACACCCATTTTGCACATCCATGTTTCCGACCAGGGGCGCTTCGGTTTTTCGCACATCGATGCCGACGAACAGGGTGTCGAGGCGCTGGGCTACGTCGTCATCAATCGGGTGCTCGGTGGCGTGCTGCAAAGAGCGCTCGGCAGGGTCGGGTCGCTCGACATACTGTGTCCGGCGCGAATTGTCGCCACCAGTCTCGCGCCCGGCAAGGTGACTGTCACGGTCGAAACAGCCGACGATCAGCCGCGCAAGCTGAGTTGCAATCTGCTCGTCGCCGCTGACGGGGCGAACTCTGAGGTGCGGACCATGCTCGGTATCGCGGCAACACGGATCGAATACGGTCAGCGCGCAGTAATCGGCAACCTCTTGCCCGAGAAATCCTTGCGCAACGTTGCCTACGAACGCTTCACACCGCAGGGCCCGCTTGCCTTGCTGCCGGTCGCTGACGACCGGGCCGGCTTCGTCTGGACGGTCTCGGAGCAGGATGCCGAGCGCGTTCTGGGGCTCGACGACGCGGCATTCCTGGACGAGATGCAGCATGCCTTTGGTAATCGTGTCGGCGAGTTCTCGAAAGTAGGCAGGCGGGCTGCGTATCCGCTCGTGCTCAGCAAAGCCATGCGTCTGACCGCGCAGCGGGCCGTTCTGGTAGGCAATGCCGCCCACGGGCTTCATCCGGTCGCGGCGCAAGGTTTCAATCTGGGATTGCGCGATGTCGCGGCACTGTGTGACTGCATTGCGGATTCCCGGCGTGATGCTGGCGCCAACGCGGACATCGGTAGCGAACCGGTACTCGAGCGCTATTCGAACTGGCGCCGTGGAGACCAGAAGAAAGTGGTGGGCTTTACGGATGGCCTCGTACGCCTGTTCGGCGATACGCGTGGGCCCGTACGCGCGCTGCGCAATATCGGCATGCTCGGCTTCGATCTGATACCCGGCGTGCGCTCGCTGTTTGCAAAGCACACGATGGGGCTCGCAGGCCGGTTGCCGCGACTGTCACGCGGAGTGCCGTTGTCATGAGCAAGCCGTTTCGAATAGTGATAGCCGGGGCCGGCGTCACTGGACTGACTATCGCCACGCTGCTGGCGCGAAGCCGCTGCAGTGACAAAATGCAGCTGACGATAGTCGATGCGGCGCCAAGGCCGCACTACAGCAGCGATGACGATATGGCGCTGCGTATTTCGGCCATTGCGACAGGATCAGCCGAGCTTCTGCATTCGATCCGCGCTTGGGAGCATGTCAAAAACACGCGCGCGTGCGCTTACGAGTGCATGCGAGTCTGGGATGAAGCCGGTAGCGCCGGCAGCGCCTCGGCATTACGTTTCGATGCGGCTGAGTTCGCGATACCGCAGCTTGGTTTTATCGTCGAGAACGTACTCGTGCAGCACGCAATTCTCGACGTGCTCGATGATGCCGACGTTAAACTCATCTTCGATACGCCCATCGTGTCGCTGCAACAGACCGGACAGCGCTATCGTATCGAACTCACAGCTGGTGAGACACTCGACACTGATCTGATTATTGGGGCTGACGGGGCGCGCTCATTCGTGCGCGAAAGCGCTGCTATCGCTACAGCCGAGTTTCCGTATGGACAGAGCGCATTCGTCACGCACCTGAGACCGGAGAGCTCACACCGTTATACAGCCTGGCAACGGTTTCTCGCGGATGGTCCGCTCGGCATGCTGCCGCTCAGCGACGGCCGAATCTCGGTTGTGTGGTCCACGCTAGAGACCACGGCCGACCAGGCAATGCGCGCCAGCGATGAGGAACTTGGCCGTATGCTGAGTGCGGCGTCTGACTATGTGCTGGGTAATCTGACGGTCGCAGGCCCGCGCGGCATTTTCGCGCTGTGCGCGCGACACGCAGACCACTATGTAATGCCAGGCTTGGCGTTAATCGGCGATGCCGCTCACGCCGTGCATCCGTTGGCGGGACAGGGCGCCAATCTCGGCCTGCAGGATGCGGCTGCGCTCGCCGACGTCATCGCTGATGCGATCGGCAACGGGGAAAACCCGGGCGACAGGCCCGTATTGCGGCGCTATGAGCGTGCCCGCAGGGGCGAAAACGCGACGATGCTGCACTTTATGACTGGCCTCAACCGCCTGTTTGCGACAGACTCGGCGCTGGTCCGCGAGATGCGCGCAACCGGCATGCGCCTTTTTAACATCAGTGGGCCGATAAGAGACCGCGCCGTCAAGGTGGCATTGGGGGGCTCATCAAGACGAAATTGACTGGTTTAGCATTGAGCCACGGCGGATAGGCCGATGAAGCAGCAATATGTGTTCGGGCTGGCTGCATTTCTGGCGATCGTCGGCTTGTCCGTGTTCGGCTATAAATGGCAGGTGCTGGGTTTCCCACTCACCAAGAATCAGCAAACGCCAGTTTGGACAGTCGAAGCGGCGATAGGCTTCGACAGCGGGCCCGGCTCCATCAAGGTCAATCTGCTGATACCGACACTGACGCCGGGCTTTCGCATGCTCAACGAGAACTCGGTCTCGCGCGGTTACGGCTTCAGCCTTAACTACGGTAGCGGCGGTCGCGAGGCGCAATGGGCCATTCGACGCGCCGACGGCCCGCAAAAAATTTACTACCGCATTTCCGTTTACGAGGATCCCGGCTCCGATCAACTGGATACGACGCCACCGTTTCCGCCGTCACCCGTAATCAATGAACCATTCAAGACGGCAGTCGATGTCATTGTTGCAGACGTTAAGGAGCATTCCGCCGATCCGGCATCGTTCACTGTCCGAATTGCTGCGCCGCATGAACGACCCATCGCCAGGTACGAATGTCGAACTGCTGCTATCGGATGCCGACACGCGCGCACAGTTTGTCCAAAGCATCACGACTATTCTCGCGTCTGCGCGAATTCCGGCACGCATGGTACATGGCCTGCAAATGCAGGGGCGGCAAAGAAACGCCGAGCCGATCGCGTGGCTCGAAGTTCATGATGGCGATCGCTGGCGCTACTTCAATCCGATAACGGCCGAGGAAGACCTGCCCGAGCGGTTCCTGATCTGGTGGCGCGGCAACGAGCCGCTGATCAGTGTCGAGGGAGGCAGTAATGTCCAGGTGAGTTTTGCCGCACAGGAAAACCGTCTCGACGCAGTTACGATTGCCGAGACGCAGGCTGCTCAGCAAGGCACGCGGGCCATCGACTTTTCGCTTTACAGCCTGCCCATTCAGACGCAAGCTGTCTACAGCGTGCTGTTGATGATCCCAATCGGCGCGCTGGTCATGGTCGCGCTGCGTAACATGGTTGGCATAGACGCGTTCGGCACATTTATGCCTGTGCTGATCGCATTGGCGTTCCGCGAGACCAAGCTTGTCTGGGGAATCATTCTGTTCACGATGCTGGTCGCGCTTGGCCTGAGCATTCGCTTCCTGCTCGAACGGTTCCGTCTCTTGCTCGTGCCCCGGCTGACGGCCGTGCTGATCGTTGTTGTGATCCTGATGCTTATGATCAGCCTGATATCGCACCAGCTGGGTATGGAAACCGGGCTCTCGGTCGCACTCTTTCCGATGGTCATTATCGCCATGACGATTGAGCGCATGTCAGTTGTCTGGGAGGAGCGTGGTGCCGCGGACGCCATGCGTGCCGGACTGGGTAGCCTGATCGTTGCCATTGTGGCCTATGTGTTCATGGGCCTGCAATGGCTTGAGCATTTGATCTTCACGTTCCCGGAACTGCTGCTTGTCGTGCTGGCGCTCGTGCTTCTCGCTGGACGTTATACGGGATATCGACTGCTCGAACTCCGTCGCTTCAAAGTTCTGGCCGGCCGCTGATGTTTGCGACGGCACAAAAGCTGCGCGTGGCGGGCGTGCTTGGACTCAATGAGCGCAACTGCGAGTTCATCATGCGGCTTAATCCACGGCGCTTCTATCCGCGCGTCGACGATAAAGCGTTGACCAAGGAACTTGCGCTGGAAGCCGGCATGGCCGTGCCTGAGTTATACGGCATCATCAGGAATCAGGGTGAAGCAAGGGAGTTTGCTGCAATCGTTGCCGAGCGCGACAGTTTCGTTATCAAGCCTGCGCACGGCAGCGGCGGCGACGGCATTCTCGTCGTAACGAGCCGCAGTCACCGCAAACGAAACACGTTTCGCCTTGCGAGTGGCGTGCTGGTTTCGGAAGCCGAGATCAAACACCATATTTCCAATATCGTCGGCGGTCAGTACAGCCTTGGTGGAAATCCGGACAAAGCACTGATCGAATACTGCGTACACTTCGATCCAATTTTCTCCGAAGTCAGTTATCAGGGTGTGCCGGACGTTCGCATCATCGTCTACCGTGGTTACCCGGCGATGGCGATGGTGCGCCTGCCGACACGCGCATCGGACGGTAAGGCGAATCTGCACCAGGGTGCCGTAGGTGCCGGCGTCGACATGAATCTTGGAGAAACGCTCACTGGTGCGCTCGACAACGACATCGTGGACGAGCACCCCGATACGGGCGCTCTGATCGCGGGGCTCAGGATTCCGGAATGGGATTTCATCCTGCAATCCGCGGCGCGCGGCTACGAGGTGACCGAGCTTGGTTACCTTGGCGTGGATATGGTGATCGATCGTGATCTGGGGCCCCTGATCCTCGAAATGAACGCCCGTCCCGGGCTCAACATTCAGATTGCCAACTGTACCGGTCTTGCGAATCGCATCGCGCGCATTGATGAGATCTTCGATCCGGACGCAAAGCCCGTCGAACGGGCGCGCATCGCACGCCGCGAGTTTGCGGCTGAGCGGCAGGCCTCGATGGCGTTTGATGCCTAGTTGGCGTTTGCTGCAACCGAGTTGATAAAGGCGCGGATATCGGCGAGCGCATCCGCTCGGAAGATGCTGTTACCCTGATTCACCGGATCTTCAAGCGGATGTCCGGATCCATCATAGACCTGAGTCTTGATCCGCGGATTGTCCAGAGCCGTTAACCTCGCCACACTTTCTGCTGACGGGACGTTGGTGTCGTCACTACCGAACAAGGCGAACGCATCGACGGAAATCTTTTGCCAATAAGGCAGCGGATCGAAGTCGACGACGCCGTCCCAGAATTCCTTTTGGCCGATGTTTTTGATGTAGGTTGTCGACATCATGGCGACAACGTTCGAGAAACCGGGAAGAAAGCCTGCCTGTCTGAGGTTATGGTTCTCCTCGTAACGAAGTTGCTCCGATGGCGTGACTGCGGCCCCGACTACGGAAACGATAAAATCCAGGTCGCTTGACTGGCTAGCCACGATCGGCGCGATCCATCCTCCCTGGCTCATACCGATGACACCAATCCTCGAAACAGCTACGTGCTGCTGGTTCTTCAGGTATTCGATGGCAGCCAGCGTATCGGTCGCCAAATCGTGGAAGTCGGACGTTCGCCAATTTCCCTCGGACATCTCTGATCCGCGTTTATCGGGAAGCAGAACTGCAATGCCGTTTTCCTGCAGATTCTGCGTAAGCGTCAGGTACCAGCGGTTGTCCCTGGTGCTGGTGCCGGAGCCGTGGATTACGACGACGGCGGGAAACGGTCCGTCGCCGGTCGGGGAGAAAAATAAACCGCCCAAGGTTAGTTGTTGCGCAGAGTTGCGAAAGCTGATCTCGACGTGTTGCGTCTCATCCAAAGACGCACCTTGAAAAGTCCTGCCTTCTGCCGGCATCAGCTGCCTGATTAGCACAGGCCCAAGAAGCAGCAGCAGCAGGAGTATCGAAACATGAACTCCACGGATCATTTTCATGGCGTGTACCTGCAGCAGAGCACGGAGTGCGCCACTACATTAGTTTGTCCTGGCCGCGGTCACTGGCACGCCAGGTTGTGAAACGTACGGTCTCTCAAAGCTGTGATTCGAGCCAGGCGTCCATGCGCTGCTCGAGGATGTCGAGCGGCAGTGCGCCGCCGCCAAGCAGTTCGTCATGAAACGCGCGGACGTCAAAATCCTCCCCAAGTGCGAGTTCGGCACGCGTTCGGATTGCTTTCATCTTTAACTGACCGATCTTGTAGGCGAGAGCCTGTCCGGGCATGCCGATGTAGCGGTCGATCTCGTTAATGATATCGAGTTCTGTCTTGGCGGCATTGTCTTTGAAAAAATCGATGGCTTGCTGCCGCGTCCAGCCTTTGTAATGAATACCGGTATCAACAACGAGCCGCACGGCTCGCCACATCTCATAAGTTAGCGCGCCGAACTGCGAATAGGGGTCTTTGTAGAGACCAAGATCGTGACCGAGGCTTTCGCTGTACAGGCCCCAGCCCTCGACAAATGCGGTAAAGCCCGTGAAGCGTCTGAAGTTCGGCATGTCGCCAAGCTCCTGTTGCAACGCGATCTGCAGGTGGTGACCGGGCATTGCCTCATGTATCGATAACACTTCGATCTCGTATTTTGGTCGTACTTCGGGTTTGTAGAGATTGACCCAGTAAGTGCCGGCGCGGCTGCCGTCGGCGGCAGGGCGCGAGTAATATGCCGTCGTTGTGTCGGGCGCGATCGAGTCAGGAATCGGCTTTACGCCGTACGGCATGCGCGGCAGCTTGCCGAACAGCTTCACGAGTTCCGGGTCGATACGTTTACTCGTGGCAAGATACGCCTCGTACAGGTCGTCCGGATTATCAAAATAGAACTGCGGATCCGTTCTCAGGAACACAAGGAAGTCCTGAAAGCTGCCGCCGAAATCGAGCTCGTCGATGATCACTTGCATCTCATCACGAAGGCGGCGCACTTCATCAAGGCCGAGGCGATGAATCTCATCAGGCGACATCTGGGTCGTCGTGAACTGGTGTGCCAGATATTCATACCATGCGCTGCCGTTGGGCAATTCTGACAGGCCGATACTCTCGCGGCTGGCCGGCAGGTACGTGCCCGAGAAATACTTGTCCAGCTCGCGGTAAGCCGGTAGCACAATCTTCGAGATCGTGTCGCGAGCGAGCACCCTGAGCCGCTTTTGATCGTCATCAGAGATGGAATCCGGCATTTCGGTAAAGACTTTATAGAAGGGACTCGCCTCGGGATCATTGACGAGCTGGACCGCAATCTGGTCAGGAATACGCTGCATAAGAATCTGCGGCGACATCATGCCGGATTTGCGACCTTCCTCTGCGCGGTCGATCGCCTGCTCGATGACGACGTCGATCCTGGCCATGCGCGCGAGCCAGTCTTCATAGTCCCTGACCGTCGCAAAACTCAGGCTGTTTGTGTTGTTGTCGAGATTCTGTACGCCGCCGCGCTGATTGAAAGGCAGCAGGTGGTCGTTGAAGGCGAACGAATCGACGGAATCCTGCAGTGAGCGCCGGAACAGCTCGTAGTTGAGCTGGTCTTCGTCGTCCAGCGCGGACCGGTCTATCGCGTAGACGCGTTGCAGAAACTCGCGAGTTTGCTGCTGCCGGCGCGAGATCGCCTCGAGGCTTCGGTCACTCCAGCGATCGTTATAGCGGTGGTCGCCGAGTTGGGAGGCGAACATCGGGAATTCGGTGAGCCGCCACTCCCAGACTTCATCGAGGAGGTCATTAAAGTCATCAACGGGCGCCGCAACTGAGGCTTGTGCAAGGCCAAGTAATGCGATGCACAGGATCGACTGGGTTTTCTGCACGCGATTCTCCGGACGTCGAAAGACGCGCATTGTCACTTCCCGCCGTGCCGCTGGCAACCGGCACCCGCATTGGCTATGATTGCGCGCACCAATCTATAGCGTGCACAGAAGAGACCCCGACGGTTGTGCGGGGCGCCGAAGGCGCAACTAGCCCGGAAACGCTCAGGCAGAAGGACTGTGACCGCTGATTGGCTCTGGAGAGCGGCCCGATAAGCGGCCCACCGAAGGGGTAAGTGGCGTAAGCTATTGATCTCTCAGGTTTTTAAGGACAGAGGGGCGACAGATCTAGCGATCTGTCGCCCCTTTTGTTTATGGCTCGAAGGAAGTGATATGGGATCGAAAACGCCTTTGTACGGCAAGCATGTCGAGGCCGACGCGCGTATCGTCGATTTCGGTGGCTGGGATATGCCACTGCATTACGGCTCGCAAAAAGAAGAACACCACGCGGTCCGGACCAACGCGGGGCTCTTCGATGTGTCGCATATGACGATCGTGGACCTCAAAGGCGCGCGGGTGCGCGACTTTCTGCGCCACCTGCTGGCAAACGATGTCCTCAAGCTCAAGGATTCCGGCAAGGCTCTCTACACCTGCATGTTGAATGAGGACGGCGGTGTCATCGATGACCTGATCGTCTACTTCATGCATGAACGCTGGTACCGCGCGGTAGTTAACGCAGCGACTCGCGACAAGGATCTCGCGTGGATTCGCAAGCACGCCGAATCTTACGATGTGGACGTCAATGAGCGTGCAGAACTCGCGATGATTGCCGTGCAGGGGCCGAAGGCGCGCGAGCTTGCGGCGCCATGTGTCGATGCCGAATGGCGCGAGAAGGCGCTCGATCTCAAGCTGTTCACGGGTATGGAGGCGGGCGACCTCTTCGTTGCGCGAACAGGTTATACGGGCGAAGATGGCTGGGAAATTCTGCTGCCGGCAGCCGAGGCCCCGGCGATCTGGGATCGCCTGCTCGCGGCAGGCGTTGCCCCTTGTGGTCTCGGTGCACGGGACACGCTACGTCTGGAAGCCGCGATGAACCTTTATGGTTCGGATATGGACGAGACCACCTCGCCGCTCGAGGCAGGGCTTGGCTGGACTGTCGCCTGGGACCCGGAAGATCGCGACTTCATTGGTCGCGGCCCGCTCGAAAGGCTGCGGGCGGACGCAACGCGGCGGCGTTTCGTTGGCTTGCTCCTCGAAGACAAAGGCGTGCTTAGAAATCACCAGCGAGTGGTTGTCGACGGTGTCGGCGACGGTGAAATCACGAGCGGCGGTTTTTCGCCGACGATTGGGCGATCGATCGCACTTGCTCGCCTGCCCGCTGGAAATTACGGGCGCGCGAAGGTCGATGTGCGCGGCAAACTGCTGAACGTGCGGATCGTGAAGACGCCGTTCGTACGCAATGGACAAATACGAATCGAAGTCTGAAGCCACTGAGGCTGATCAGGACAACCTGAGCAAGGGAGAGAACAACAATGAGTGAATTACCTGGAGACTTGTTGTACACGAGTGAACATGAATGGCTGCGCCGCGAAGACGATGGCAACATCACAGTTGGCGTGACGGATCATGCACAGGCTGCGCTCGGCGACCTCGTCTATGTCGAGTTGCCGGAGCTTGGTCAGGACGTCGAGAGTGGTGGTGACATGGCGGTCGTCGAGTCGGTCAAAGCCGCATCCGACGTCTACGCACCGATCGACGGCACTGTCGTGGCCGTCAATGAAGACCTGGCCGACGATCCCGAAAGAATTAACACCGATCCATACGGAGATGGCTGGATCGTCAAGCTGCAGCCGAGCGGCGATATCGACGAGGGTGCTTTGCTGACCCCTGTTGCCTATCAGACCCTTTTAGATGAAGAAGACGCCTGAGCAGAAAAATGCCTTTCATACCGCACACCGAAGAAGATACCGAAGAGATGCTCAAGACGATTGGCGCACCCGATCTCGATGCGCTTTTCGACGAGATTCCTGCGAATCTTATTATTGATTCACTGGACAACTTGCCCGAGGGGCTCAGTGAAATGGAAATTACGCGCCTCATGCACCGGCGTGCCGCCCAGGATGGTGAGCCGCGGTGTTTCATCGGCGCCGGGGCTTACGAGCACCACGTCCCGCAAGCGGTTTGGGATGTCGCAACGCGCGGTGAGTTTTACAGCGCGTATACGCCGTATCAGGCCGAGGCAAGCCAGGGCACGTTGCAGACGATCTACGAGTATCAGACGATGATTACCGAGCTTACGGGGCTCGATGTCAGCAACGCATCGCTTTATGACGGCGCATCGGGACTGGCCGAGGCTGCACTCATGGCGGTACGCGGCAATCGCAAGATCAAATCCGGGCGAATTCTGCTCGCACCAGGCGTCAACCCGAGATACGAACAGGTTGCGCTGGCGATCGCGGGTAGTCAGGGCATCACGTTCGACAGACTGCCGATGCACAGTGCGACCGGCAACGCAGCGGCGACGCCGGACGACGACGAGGCGCCTGTTGCCGTCGTAATTCAGCAGCCGTCGTTTCTCGGCACCCTGGAGGAGGTCGACCGTTTGACCGATTGGGCGCACGCGCGCGGCGCGCTCGTTATCGCTGTCGTAAACCCGACGTCGCTGGCGCTGCTCAAGGCGCCGGGACACTGGGGCGAAAAAGGCGCCGATATCGCCATCGGTGAAGGCCAGCCGCTGGGTATACCACTGTCATCGGGCGGCCCTTACTTCGGGTTCATGACCTGCAAGCAACAACAGGTGCGGCAGATGCCGGGGCGCATCGTCGGTCGGACGACGGATCTGAACGATGAGACGGGTTTTACGTTGACCCTGCAGGCACGGGAGCAACATATTCGGCGTTCGAAAGCGACGTCGAACATCTGTACCAATCAAGGCCTTATGGTGACCGCGGCGACCATCTACATGTCATTGCTGGGTTACGAAGGGCTGCGACAAGTTGCGTTGCGCTCGCAGCAGAACACGACGCGTCTTGTCGAGGGGCTGACCGCGATTGAAGGCATCGAACGGCTGTTCGGCGGCCCACACTTCCACGAGGTCGCACTTCGCCTCGACCGGCCCGTAGCGCCTGTGCTCGAGGCGCTGGCCGAGCAGGATATTCTGGGTGGCTACGACCTGGCCGCGAGCATGCCTGAACTGGGCAACGCGGTACTGGTCTGCGCAACCGAAACAAAAATGGATACAGACATCGACGCGTACGTTGCTGCTGTTGCACATATATTTGCAAAGGAGACCAGGCGTTCCGCCTGAAAATGATATGGCAATCGTCAATTTCGAAGGCGGTACCTACAGGACAGCGGGCGAGCTACCCGCGATTGGTTCTCATGCGCCGGATGTGTCGCTCGTCAATACGAAGCTGCAGAACGTGACGCTCGCCAACTGGATCGGCATGCGTAAAGTCATGAACATCTTTGTCAGCATCGATACCGACGTGTGCGCGACGTCTGTCATCAAGTTCAACCGCTATGCCCAGGCGGCGGAGGATGTCGCAATGTTGATGATTTCCTACGATCTTCCGTTCGCACAGAAGCGTTTTTTTGCCGAGCACAAACTGGACAGCGTGATCGGCCTGTCCGCGATCCGCCACGAAGGGTTTGGCGAGAACTACGGAGTGCAAATTGTCGACGGCCCATTGGCCGGCATGTTCGCACGCGCCGTGGTCGTTATGGACGAGAACAACACGATCGTGCATCACGAGCATATTGATGACATCACGACCGAGCCGAACTACGGTTCTGCTTTGCGCGCACTGGGCATAAAGATGGATGAGGACTAAGAAAACATGAGTACCTTGATTTTTGAAAAGTCACGCCAGGGCCGCAGAGCATTTGCACAGGCACCGACTGCAACGGCCGATGTGGACTGGCCCGAGCACCTGCTGCGACAGGATCGGCCGCGTTTGCCCGAGGCATCCGAACTGCAGGTCGTGCGTCACTACACGCGTTTGTCGCAGAAGAACTTCTCGATCGACACGAACTTTTATCCGTTGGGTTCGTGCACGATGAAATACAATCCAAGGGCATGCAACTCGCTCGCGTTGTTGCCTGGTTTTGCGGGCCGTCATCCGCTGGGCCCGGTGAGCCACGGCCAGGGTTTCTTGCAGTGCATGTTTGAACTGCAGGAGATGCTCAAAGCGGTAACCGGGATGGTCGGCGTATCGCTTACGCCGATGGCCGGCGCGCAGGGTGAACTGTCCGGCGTCGCGATGATACGCGCCTACCATGTGGCTCACGGGGAGAGCGAACGCAACGAAATTATCGTTCCCGATGCCGCGCACGGCACGAATCCCGCGACCGCGACGATGTGCGGCTGTGTCGTGCGTGAAGTGCCGACAAACAGCGATGGCGACGTCGACCAGGAGGCCTTGAAAGCTGTCGTCGGTCCAAAGACAGCCGGTATCATGCTGACGAATCCGTCGACGCTGGGTGTGTTCGAGCGCCATATTATCGCCGTCGAGCGTATCGTCAAGGACGCCGGTGGACTGCTTTACTATGACGGTGCCAACCTCAACGCAATCTGTGGCAAGGTCCGCCCCGGCGATATGGGTTTTGACGTGATTCACATGAACCTGCACAAGACCTTCTCGACGCCGCACGGTGGTGGCGGCCCGGGCTCCGGCGCTATCGGTGTCGGCGAGCGCCTGCTGCCGTATATGCCGATTCCCATCGTCACCGCGATAGAGGCGGATGGCAGGACGACATATGACTGGCTGACCGAGGACGACATGCCGCACTCGATTGGCAGGCTGTCCGGTTTTATGGGCAACGCGGGTGTACTGCTGCGCGCCTATGTATACATGCGGATGGTCGGGCGCGACGGCATGCGACGTATTGCCGAATACGCGACGCTGAATGCAAATTATCTGCAGGCGCGACTTCGCGATGCCGGATTCGAGCTTGCCTATCCGAATCGACGTGCAAGCCACGAATTCATAATTACGTTAAAGCATGAGGCCAAAGAGCTGCATCTGACGGCGATGGATGTCGCCAAGGCGCTTCTCGATCACAACTATCATGCACCGACGACGTACTTCCCGCTGCTGGTCCCGGAGTGTCTGTTGATCGAGCCGACCGAGACGGAAAGCAAGGAAACGCTGGACAATTTCGTTGCTGCGATGGTCGAAATCGCTCGTGAGGCCAGGGAAAACGGCACGAGCTTCAAGGAAGCACCTTACAAAATGCCGGTGCGGCGGCTGGATGATGTCAAAGCGGCCCGCCAGCTTGATCTCAAATACGACCCTGAAAAGGCCTGATTTCAACGATCTGGGCGTCGGCCGCGCTGGCAACAGCCGGGTCGCCCGCATGGCAGGCTCCTACAGAGCCGAATAATCTGTTCAAATAGGGAACCGCAGGGCTCGAGCCCAGTCCAGATAACAACATAAATTGGACTATTGAACAGGTTAACTATGACTCAACGGACGATTTCTGGCTGCGCTGGCAGGCCTTGTGCTTCCGCTTATGGCGATGGCCGCCGAAGACACGGCCTGGACCAATACGCTCGAGCGTATTTCGTCGGGGGTCGTCTCGATTCGTGTCGACAGCACGCGGGCGTTCGACACCGAATGGAATTCATCGAGTCAGGCGACTGGCTTCGTCGTCGATGCGAAGCGCGGCCTGATCCTGACCAACCGACATGTCGTGACGCCGGGTCCCGTCGTGGCCGAAGCCGTGTTCCGCAATAACGAGGAAGTGCGCCTGACGCCTGTCTACCGCGATCCTGTGCACGACTTCGGGTTCTTCCGCTATGACCCGGCAGCGCTGCATTACATCAAGCCGGCAGAATTGCCACTGGCACCGGACGGTGCCGGTATCGGTCGCGAAATCCGTGTCATTGGTAACGACGCCGGTGAGCAACTTTCCATTCTTGCGGGCACGATAGCCCGTCTGGATCGCAAGGCGCCAGATTATGGCCGCGGCAAATACAATGATTTCAATACCTTCTACCTGCAGGCGGCGTCCGGCACCTCGGGCGGTTCGTCCGGATCGCCTGTCGTCAATATTGATGGCGAAGTTGTTGCACTAAACGCCGGTGCCAACAACTCTGCTGCGAGCAGTTTCTTCTTGCCGCTGGACCGTATCCACCGGGCGCTCGATCTTATCCAGCGGGGCGATCCGGTTACGCGCGGAACCCTGCAGACAATGTTCGAGCGCAAGGCCTATGACGAACTCAAACGCCTGGGACTAACAGATAACTCGGAACGCATAGCCCGTTCGCTGTTTCCTGACCAGACCGGAATGTTGACCGTCGCGCAGGTCATTCCCGATTCACCTGCAGCCGGCAAGCTGGCGCCGGGGGACATCCTGTTGCGCATCAACGGCGAGCTAATCGCGGAATTCGTACCGCTGGCTGCAATTCTCGACGACAGCGTCAATCAGGAAATTGAAATAGAAGTCGAGCGGGGCGGCAACAGCATTACCAACACGGTTCGCGTGACTGATCTACATTCGATCACGCCCAATGAGTTTCTGGAATTTGGCGACGCCATCGTAAACAATCTCTCTTATCAGCAGGCACGCCACTACAACCGTTCCGCAACCGGCGTTTACGTCGCCAATCCGGGCTACCTGCTGTCGAAATCCGCAATCCCACGCGGCGCAGTCATCACCGAGTTTGGTAGCGAGCCGATCGAGAGCATCGATGACCTCGAGGAAGCATTGAATGCTCTTGCAGATGGCGACAGGGAACAGGTTCGATACGTCACGATGGACAATCCGCAGAACAGTATCGTGCGCTCGTTCGAGATGGACCGCGTCTGGTTTCCCGTGCGTCGCTGTTCGCGCGACGATGCAACCGGCATCTGGCCATGTCGGGATCTCGGGCCCGGGCCCGAGCCATCGCCACCCAAGGTTGGCCATACCCAATTAAAAGAGTATGACGATCCGCGAGTGCGTGCGATCGCGCCATCGCTGGTGGTCGTCACTTTCGATCTTCCCTACACCGTATCCGGTGTTGCGGACAGGCATTATTACGGCACCGGATTGATCGTCGACAAGGAGCGCGGCCTGGTCGTAGTCGATCGCAATACCGTGCCCGTCGCGATCGGTGACGTCACGGTCACGTTCGCGGGTTCGCTGGAAGTAAAGGCCGAGATCGAACAACTTCACCCGCTGCATAATCTCGCGATCGTCTCATACGATCCCGCGACGATAAATGACACGGCGGTCGAAGCGGCGACATTCAACAGCAAAGAACTGCGGCCAGGTGACAAACTCTGGGTTGTCGGTATCAAAGGCGATCACCAGCTTGTCCATCAGGAGAGCACGGTGTCTTCGGTAGGCCCGCTGACGTTGCCGTTGTCGCGGACACTGCGTTTTCGAGATTCAAACATTGAAGGTATCAGTCTGGTCAACGCGCCGACAGATTTCGACGGTGTTCTCGTTGACAAGCGCGGCAGGGTTGCCGCGATGTGGTCGAGCTTTGCGATTCAGGCCGGTGGCGACAGTGCGCAATTGAACAGTGGCGTCGGCGCGGACCTCGTCATGGAGTTTGTCGACATCGTGCGCAAAGGGCGGCCATTCTATTCGCTGGAAGCCGAATTCGTTTATGCGCCGCTATTTGCGGCACGCAACATGGGCGTCGATGAAGACTGGTTGCGACGGCTCGAAGCCAATAATCCGGTTAATCGCCGTGCGCTAAGCGTGACGCGGCTCGTCGCCGGAACTGACGCATCGCGAAAGCTGCGTAACGGTGACATGGTGCTGGCCGTGGACGGCAATGTCGTGACGTCGTTCCGCGAAATCGAAAAAGCGGTTCAAAAACCGCAGGTTATGGTCACAGTATGGCGCAGTGGCGAGGCCAAGGACCTGCAGATTGAGACGTCTTCATTGGATGGGCGCGGCATTGATCGAGCCGTGTCCTGGGCCGGTGCGCTGCTGCAGGATCCGCACCGCGCAATGGCCGTACAACGCGGCATCGATCCTTATGGTGTCTACGTCGCGTTTTTCAGCTACGGATCTCCGGCGACGCGGTATGGACTGTGGGCGGGTCGTCGAGTTGTCGAAGTTGACGAAACACCAACCCCCAATTTGCAGGCGTTCGTCGATGCGGTGGCGGGCAAAGAGGATCAGACATCTGTAAGACTCAAGACTGTGACCTGGAATGGCACGGTCGAGGTAATAACTCTAAAACTGGATAACCAGTATTGGCCGGCTTATGAAATCAGAAGAACAAAAGATGGCTGGCAGCGGTCGCGGATCGGTTCCTGATCGCTTGTCGAAGGTGGGGCAGCCTGCGCTGTTGATCGCGCTGTCGCTATTGCTTTTTGTCGGTGGGATCGCGCAGGCTCAGGCGCTGTACAAGTATCGTGGCCCCGACGGCGAGTGGATGTATTCCGACCGCCCGCCCGTGGACGGCAACGTTGCAGAGGTGCGTGCGCTCAACAAGGGCAAATCCGACATTGGCATTTCCGTAACGCACGGCTTCAATGGATCGCGAGTGCAGTTGACTGCTCACAACCAGTTTTATGCGCCGGTGGAACTCGTGCTCGATATCGAGAACATTCGCGGCATTCAGTTTCCGAGTTCCGATTCCGAGTTGCGGTGGATCGTGCCTGCGCGTAGTGATCTGCAGCTCATCAGCCTCGATTATCTCGAGGACGGTTCTGCGCCGTTTCTCGAATACCGCTTTCATTATTTGGCAGGCAGCCCTGATTCGCTGCATCGACCTGCGGTCGCGTATCGTGTGCCATTTGCGATCTCAACCAACTATCCGGTAACGCAGGCGTACCCCGAGATTGCGACGCACACCACGCCGGATAGTTACCATGCCATCGATATTGCAATGCCGATTGGCACGGATATTTTCGCGGCACGCGGTGGAATCGTGTTCGATGTAGCGAGCAACAATTTTCGCGGTGGTCTGGATCCGGAACGGGACGGGCCGTCTGCCAATGTCGTCCGTATTCTGCACGACGATGGCACCTACGCGATCTACGCGCATCTGAATACGAACTCGATTCGCGTTAGACCTGGTGACCGTGTGCTGCGTGGTCAGTACATCGCCGACTCCGGCAATACGGGTTTCTCAAGTGGGCCACACCTGCACTTCGCAGTCGTACGTAATGTGGGAATGGAAATCCAGTCCTTACCGGTGCTGTTCGCGGGTCAGAATGCGGCAACAGTCATGCCGTCCACCGGCCTGGCCCTTACAGCCCATTGATGCTCTGTAGCCGGCCTGCCGGGGGCAGGCTCCTAAAGGACGATCAGGCTGCCGTCGACGGTAATGAACTTTCGTTGCGGTTGCGCGCCCGTAGTGTCGCGATCCCTGGGCTGAATGGTGATGTCGCGAACGTGTCCGGGCTCGCTGCAGCTACTCGGGTCATCCGGGTCGACGTGAATCTCGATATTCACTTCGTCGTTACGAAACAAGAGCGAGCGCCTGGCATCGTGGCAAGACCAGCCGACGAACTGGCGGCTGTCGACGAGTGATACCTTGCGCCCGCAACTCAGCACGCCGAAGCATTCTGCGTAACGCATCGGAGTTTCCACGGAGTATCTGACGACGTCGGCGTGACTCGCGTCCCGCAGCGGAATCACGTCGTCCAGCAAGCTCGTGCCGTAATGGGCAACTCCCGACATCCGGTCGAGGTTCAATGCGTGCATGTCAATTCCTCCGCTAACGGCTGGTGCTGATTGGACCTAGGCTACAAACTGCTCTTCCTCGGTACTGCCGTGCAGCGCAGTCGTTGAGGAAAGACCGTGCATGATCGCGTTCTGCACGGCGTCGAAGTAGCCAGCGCCAACAAACGACTGATGCTTGGCTGCCCTGAAGCCGTGTTTCTCGTCCGCAAACTCTTTTTCCTGTAGCTGCGAGTAGGCGTACATGCCGTCCTGCTTGTAGGCACGCGCGAGATTGAACATGCTCGAGTTGAGTGCATGCCAGCCGGCCAGAGTGATGAACTGGAACTTGTAGCCCATTTTGCCGAGCTCCTCGCGAAAGACTTTCATCGTGTCGTCATCGAGATTCGCTTTCCAGTTGAACGACGGCGAACAGTTGTACGAGAGCAGCTGGTCCGGATACACGGCATGTATGGCATCGGCGAAACGACGCGCCTGGTCGAGATTAGGCTTCGATGTCTCGCACCAGAGCAGGTCGGCATACGGCGCATACGCAAGGCCGCGCGCGATTGCCTGATCGAGTCCTGCTTTCGTCCGATAAAAGCCCTCCGGCGTACGCTCACCGGTAATGAAACGATGGTCGCGATCGTCCGAGTCTGACGTGATCAGGTCGGCCGCATCGGCGTCTGTGCGTGCAAGCAGCACGGTGGGCACGCCGCATACGTCAGCCGCCAGTCTGGCTGCGTTGAGCTTCGCAACCGCCTCGTGGGTCGGGACGAGAACTTTACCGCCCATGTGGCCGCATTTCTTGGCCGAAGACAGCTGGTCTTCGAAATGCACCCCGGCCGCGCCGGCACGAATCATGCTCTTCATGAGTTCGAACGCGTTGAGGTTGCCGCCGAAACCGGCTTCGGCATCGGCAATAATCGGTGGGAACCAGTCGATGCTGTCGTCGCCGTTCAGTGCATGAATCTCGTCAGTGCGCATCAGCGCGTTGTTGATGCGCTCGACCATCTTCGGCACCGAGTCGACGGGGTAAAGGCTTTGATCCGGGTACATTTCGCCGGCGCTGTTACCGTCGCCTGCAACCTGCCAGCCCGAGCAGTAGATGGCCTTGAGTCCTGCCTGGACATCCTGAATGGCCTGGTTGCCGGTCAGCGCACCGAGCCCGCAGACCGGTTCTTCCTGGTTAAGCAGACGCCAGAATTTCTCGCTGCCGAGGCGGGCCAGCGTGTGTTCGATCTGAACGGAGCCGCGCAGTTTGACGACATCTTCCGCGCTGTAAGTACGCGTGACGCCTTTCCAGCGCGGGCTGTCGGCCCACTCGGATTCAAGCCGTTTGATCTGTTCCTCTCGTGTCATCATTTTTTCCCTGCCAGGTAGAGTTGTCTATGGGCCATACTACTCGCCAATGTGATAAAATTTCACAGAAAAAATTTGACAGTGTTAATTTCACAAAGGTGTAAAAATGGCATTGCAACAGGGCCTGAAGCGCAAAGCCCACTTTCTCGGCTCCAAAATCAAGGGCTTGCGCAAGCGCAATAACCTCACGCTCGAGGATCTGTCGGTTCGATGCATCCAGGTTGATGCCGAGGCGGCCCCCTCGGTTTCGTATCTGTCGATGATCGAAAACGGCAAACGCGTTCCCTCGGAACGGCTGCTGCAGATCGTTGCCGAAATCTTTCAGAAGACACCGGAGTGGTTTTTTGATGAATCACTGGACGAGGAGGTCATCGATACGGCACCGGACGCGGCGGTCAGCGGCATGCCGCTTGAGCCCGGCTTCTTGTTTTCGGAGAAACTCCTGCAGCTCGCCATTCCGGAGCTGCTTGCACAAACCGGGACCACGGGCCGACAGTTTGCGCATCTCCTGATTCGTGCGCACCAGGAAGAAAGCAAGAATCGGTTTCCGGATCTCGAACGCGCGGCCGAGAGCATTGGCGAAAAGAAATTTCCCTTGCACGCACAAGACATCCTGCAGATCGCGAAGCGCATGGGATTGAAGATCGAGTGGTTCGACAAGAGCTCGTTCAAGGATAGTGGCGATACGGACAGGCCACTCAATACGCTGGTGCGCTCTTTTTTCGATGCGCCAAACAAGGTTTATCTGAATCGGTCGCTCGAAACGATGCCGGCAAGACTCAAGTTTGACATCGCAAATCATGTTGCGCACATGGCTCTGCACGGAGGCGACGGTGCGCGTGCGCCACAGGTATCCGGTGGCAGGGTTAGCGGTCGGCGTCACGACGCGGACTCTGTGAACATCGACGCCAAAGACATTCTGTACGCATGGCGCGACTTTGAGTGCAGCTATTTTGCCGCGGCGCTCCTTGCGCCGAAGACGCCGTTCCGGCAGTTTCTCGCAAAACATGCGTATGCGATCAACTCTGGCGACGCGATCGATTTGACCACAACGCTCGTGATGCGGCGCATGTCCAGCGTCTCGCCGTATCCACACTGGCATTATTTTGATGCGTATCCACCCGGAAACCTGCGCGCCGTCTATCGCGGCAACGGCATTCCCTTGCCCTGGGGCAACATGACGATGGTGTCCGACCCGTGCCAGCATTGGGCGGTCTTTCGCATGCTGAATACCCGATCGACGCAACCGGCGGCGCAGATCTCGATCTTGCGCAGCGGCGATGACAAGCGCCTGTATTGTTGTCAGTCGATCCGCAGCAAAGACGCGGCAGGCAATCCCCATGTGCTGTGCGCCGGGGTCGATCTCGCACCGGCGCTGAGCGCTCAGAACATCGACGCGATGCGCACGATAGACATGATTGAAGCAAGCTGCAATGCGGGCGGCGGCTCAGCCCCGATCCCGACAGAAGCGAAAGAGCAGCTAATCAGTATCAGCAAGATCCTCAACATCGGCTGGATCGCTTACGGCGCAGAAACAGATGCGACGATTATCTGCCAGCGCAGCTCGAACTGTCCGCGCGACAAACATTGTCTTGGTGCGCCAAGGCCGAAGTTGAAACCGAAAATCGATGAAATTCGGGAAGCTGTTCTTACAGGCTAGCGGCCAGCGCCTCCCAGGTCGTAACCGGTAGTTCGCAATGCGTGCCGACGCAGCGGTAGGCGACGGTCTCCCCTGGAAACGGCGTGCGCTCGGCGAGAAGTCCGGGCAGGTCTGTCTGCTTTTCATCGATAGCAAACAACAGTCGCGACGGCGCATAGAGCCTGGCCGCCGAGTCCCGCCAACGTTCGATTTCCGCTTCCGCACCGCGAATAATGATGATTTCGGGTGGATTCAGAAACTCATCGAGGGCCGACAGCAGTGTCACATGACCGTGTGGATACTCGTCCATTGCCTGCCACGCGCTACGCAGCGCTCTCTCGGCGGCCTCCAGGTAACGGTGTTCACCAACAAGGTGTCCGAGCCGCTGCAGGGCGAAAGCAGCGGTGCCGTTGCCCGAAGGCATGGCCTCATCAGCAAGTGGTTTCGGCCTGTGCATGAGCGCCTCATGGTCGTCTGCCGTGAAATAAAACCCGCCATTCTCTTTGTCTTCAAAATGGGCGAGCAGGGTCTCCGCGAGTTGCATCGCGAACTCGAGCTGCGCGCTGTCCCAGCGCGTCTGAAGTAACTCCATCAGGGCATCGATCAGAAATGCATAGTCATCGAGGTAAGCCGGGAACCGGGCTTCGCCATCCTTATAGCTCGCGAGCAGCCGGCCATTGACCATGAGCTTGTCGCGAATCATCTTTGACGCGGCGACAGCTGCATCGGCGAGTTCGTTCCGCTCGAGGATGCGCGCCGCGATCGCCAAGCCACGAATCGCAAGCGCGTTCCATGACGTCAGCTGTTTGTCATCACGGCCCGGCGGCACTCGCGTTTCGCGTTCTGCCAGCAGGGCTGCTCTGGCGCGACTGATCGCGGCTTTGATCTCGTCGGCGGATGCCCCAAGGTCATTCGCAATCTCGTCAATTGACTCACGTACGCTCAGATGCCAGCTGCCTTCGAAGTTCGCGTCCGCATTGAGACCGAAACGCCGTGCTACAATCGCGTGGTCCTCAGCACTAAGCAACGCCGCGACCTCATCAGGTGTCCAGACGTAGTACTTGCCTTCGACTCCCTCTGAATCGGCATCGCGAGACGAATAGAAGCTGCCATCTGGCGAGCGCATGTCCGCAAGTATCCAGTCGGCCGTCTGATTGGCAGTGTCAGCGAACAGCCTGTCTCCCGTCGCGAGAAACACCTGCGAGTAGATAGACAGCAGCGGGCCGTTGTCATAAAGCATTTTCTCGAAATGCGGGATCTGCCAGAAGCGGTCGACCGAATAACGGCAAAATCCGCCACCAACGTGATCGTAAATGCCGCCCTCAGCCATGCGCGTCAGCGTCAGCGTCGCCATGAACAACGCGTCGATATCGGGTTCGGCATCGTTGGCCGATCTACGCCAGGTCTGCAACAGCCACGCGATTGTTTGCGGATGCGGAAACTTGGGCGCCCCACCATGCCCGCCAAATTCGCGATCGAAATTGCTCGCGAGCTGCTGCCGGACTTTGGCGAACGGCGTTGCATTCATCTGTTGGGTGGGCGCGGCAGCCGGCGGAATAAGCCGATCCAGCACATCGGTGAGCCGCGCGCCTTGCTCGCGAATACTCGTCGCTATTCTCATTGAAATAGTCTGCAACTTTGGTCGAGTAGTTCTGTGAAACTCGGCATGCCGTAGCGGGCGTCTTTGGGAAAATAGGTGCCACCGAAAAACGGCCGCTGATCCTCGGCATTGAGGAACATCGTCAGTGGCCAACCGCCGCCGCGCTGCATCAAGAGCTGGTGCGCGGTCTGGTAGATCTTGTCCACATCCGGCCGCTCTTCGCGGTCGACCTTGATGTTGACGAATAGCTCGTTCATGAGATCGGCTGTCGCCTGGTCCTCGAAGGACTCATGCGCCATGACGTGGCACCAGTGACAAGCGGAGTACCCGACCGACAGCAGCACCGGTTTGCCCGCGTTACGCGCAAGCTCGAACGCCTCGTCGCCCCACGGATACCAGTCGACCGGGTTGTCGGCGTGCTGCAGCAAATACGGACTGGTCTCTTTGGCGAGGCGATTGCTCATGGTTTGCTATGATACAGGTCCCGTTCTAAACCGAAGCATTTCATGATCGTCTACCCCGAGATCGATCCGATCATTTTTCAGATCGGATTTCTCAAGATCCGTTGGTACGGACTGATGTACGTCATCGGGTTCCTGTTTGCGTGGTGGCTGGCGAGGCGGCGCTGCCACGCAGCGCATTCGCCGGTCAAGTCAGACCAGGTCGACGATCTGATTTTCAATGCGATGCTTGGCGTAATCGTCGGTGGACGCGTCGGCTCTGTCGTGTTTTACAACTGGGATACATTCATCGAGGACCCGCTGTACTTGTTCAAGATCTGGGAAGGCGGCATGTCGTTCCACGGCGGGCTCATCGGCGTGCTCGTGGCGATGTGGCTGTTCGGCCGCAAGCGCGGCCTGATCGATGTGGCAGGTTACGGATTTCATAGCGCCATTCGTGCCGCTAGGGCTCGGCTTCGGCCGCATCGGAAATTTCATCAATGGCGAGCTTTGGGGCAAACCGACCGACGTAGCCCTGGGGCGTGTTGTACAAAGGTCAGGTTCTGCATCCATCGCAGCTCTACGAGGCGACACTCGAGGGCTTTGTCCTGTTTGCGATCGTCTGGTGGTTCTCGTCACGGCCGCGGCCGTACATGGCTGTGTCCGGGCTTTTTTTGACGCTGTACGGCATCTTCAGGTTTTACATCGAGTTCTACCGCGTGCCTGACGAACACATTGGATACCTCGCCATGGATTGGGTCACGATGGGCCAGGTTCTGAGCGCACCCATGATCATCATCGGTGCTACGATGCTTGTCATGGCGTATCGCTCACAAAACAAGGAGGCAGCTGCCTGAAATGCACCAATACCTGTCCCTGATGCGCGAAGTGCGCGAACTCGGCGTCAAGAAAGAAGACAGAACCGGAACCGGCACCCTCAGCAAGTTCGGGCACCAGATGCGCTTCGATCTGAGCGAGGGTTTTCCGGTGATCACGACCAAGAAGCTGCACCTGCGCTCGATAATTCACGAATTGCTGTGGTTTCTGCGCGGCGACAGCAATATCAAGTACCTCAAGGACAACGGCGTTTCGATCTGGGACGAGTGGGCTGACGAGAATGGCGAGCTCGGTCCCGTGTACGGCGTCCAGTGGCGCAACTGGCCGACGCCGGATGGCGGCAGCGTCGATCAGATAGCACAAATAATGCGGCAGCTCAGGGAAGATCCGGACTCGCGACGCATCATTCTCAGCGCCTGGAACGTTGCCGAAATCGACAACATGGCCCTGCCACCATGCCACTGCCTGTTTCAGTTCTGGGTTGCTGACGGCAAACTCTCGTGCCAATTGTATCAACGCAGCTGCGACATTTTCCTCGGCGTGCCGTTCAACATCGCCTCGTATGCGCTGCTAACGCACATGCTCGCGCAGCAGGCCGATCTCGGGGTTGGCGATTTTGTCTGGACGGGCGGTGACTGCCATCTCTACAGCAACCACCTCGAGCAAGCCGATGAACAGCTGCGACGCGAACCACTGCCGTTGCCGCGTCTTGCGATCAAGCGTCGGCCGCCGAGTATTTTCGATTACCAGTTCGAGGACTTCGAAATTCTGAACTACGAGTCGCATCCGCATATTCGCGCCGCGGTCGCCGTGTGATATCACTCATCGTCGCGGCGTCGACGAATAATGTCATCGGCGTGCAGGGCGAACTGCCGTGGCGACTGTCCAGCGACCTCAAGCGATTCAAAGGCCTGACCATGGGCAAGCCGATTGTCATGGGACGGCTGACGTTCGAATCGATCGGCCGCCCGTTACCGGGGCGGCAGAACATCGTCATCACGCGACAGGCTGATTACCGGGCCGATGGCTGTGAGGTCGTGCACTCGATCGATAAAGCCGTCGCGGCTGCCGGGGATGCAGAAGAAATCATGATCATCGGCGGTGGTCATATTTATCAGCAATTCCTGCCGCTGGCCGAGCGGATCTATCTGACGCGTGTGCAAGTGGAAATCGACGGTGACGTCTACTTGCCTGATTTCGACAGCAGCGACTGGCGCGAGACCAGCCGCGAGGAATATGCCGCTGACGAGGTGAACGATTACGATTTCACGGTTACGACACTCGAGCGCTGCGCGGAATAAGCTGCCTCCCATCCCGCCCGTAGCCGGGTGTTTCTGCACTTGCCAAGTGCGCCCCACGCTGGTAACTTTTATTAAAGTGACTTTCACTATTAGACTGACTAAGTCTGGCGGTGGCTCCGGGCAGCCGCCGTCGCATTGAAACCAACGAGGGCGCCATGACGATCGAACTTGTGAATCGTATTCAACCAACTGTCAAAGATCATGAACATCCGTACCTTAGCGGTGCGTGGACGCCGAACTACTCGGAGTACAACGCGACCGACATGGATGTGATCGGCGAAATTCCCAAGGACATCGATGGCGTCTATGTGCGCAATACCGAGAATCAGATTCACGAGGCGATCGGTCGTTACCACCCGTTCGATGGTGACGGCATGATTCACGCGATCAGCATCGTCGACGGCAAGGCGGAATATCGCAACCGCTTCGTACGCACGAAGGGGTTCCAGGCGGAGCAGGAAGCAGGGCACTCTCTCTGGGCCGGTCTGATGGAGCATCCCAAGCGCTCGACACGGCCGGGTTGGGGTGCGCAGGAGTGGTTGAAAGATTCGTCTTCAACCGACGTAATCGTGCACGCAGGCAAGATTTTGTCGACGTTTTACCAGTGTGGCGAAGGTTATCGCCTCGATCCATACACGCTCGAGCAATACGGCACCGAGTCGTGGGTTCCAATCGACGGCATTTCGGCGCATACGAGCCTGGTCGAAAGCACGGGCGATCTGATCTTCTTCAATTACTCCAAACACGCACCGTATTTTCACTACGGCGTCGTCGGACCGGACAACAAGATCAAACATTACGTTCCGATTGAGCTGCCGGGCCCGCGCTTGCCGCACGACATTGCGTTCACTGAAAACTACACGATCATCAATGATCTGCCGCTGTTCTGGGATCCGGAGGCGCTCGAGCGCGGTATTCACGCCGTGCGCTTCTTCCCCGAGATTCCGTCACGCTTCGGCATCATCCCGAGGTTCGGTGCGCCGGACACGATTCGCTGGTTCGAGGCCGATCCAACCTATGTTCTGCACTGGATCAATGCCTACGAGGACGGCGACGAAGTCGTGCTGGACGGCTATTTCCAGGAGCACCCGGAGCCGGCGAGCTACCCGAATGCGCCACCGGGGTTCGAACGCATGATGGCCTACCTGGATCAGGAACTGATGGGGGCCCGACTGCATCGCTGGCGCTTCAACCTCAAAACCGGCGAGACGAAGGAACAGCGTCTCGATGACCGCACGCTGGAGTTTGGAATTCCGAACCAGCGCTACGGCGGCAAACCGTATCGCTATGCCTACAGCGCGATTCCGCAACCGGGTTGGTTTCTTTTCAAGGGCTATTGCAAGCACGACGTCGAGACCGGCAAGTCATGGTCGGTCGAACTCGGAGCGGAGCGCTACGGCTCGGAGGCCGGGTTCGCGCCTCGCCTGAATGCCCAAAGTGAAGACGATGGCTACCTCGTGTCCTTCGTTACGGACCTCATCGAAGATCGCTCGGAATGCGTCATCATCGACGCTACGGACATCGAGGCAGGTCCGGTGGCACGGATCATCCTGCCGGAAAGGATATGCAGCGGCACTCACGCGACCTGGGCTCACGGGGAAGACATCAGAGCCGCCCAGACGCAACGCGCAGCTTAGACAAGGCCGGCAATGCCAGCCGTAAACGCCAACGGTATTCAAATCGAATACGATGATTTCGGTGATGCCGGCGATCCGGCCATTCTCCTGATCATGGGGTTTGCGGCGCAGCTGGTCGTATGGCCCGAGTCTCTTTGCCAGTCGCTGGCGAGCCGCGGTTTCCGCGTCATTCGCTTTGACAATCGCGATGTCGGTCTGTCTACGCACCTGGACGGCGTCAAAGCGCCGGGCATGGTGCGATCGATGTTCTCGAGCCTGATCAAACTCAAGCTCAAGACGCCATACACACTCGATGACATGGCGCACGACGCGATCGGCTTGCTGGATGCGCTGCAGATTCGTGACGCGCATGTCGTCGGCGTATCGATGGGCGGCATGATCGCCCAGATCGTGGCGGCGAAACATGCCAGTCGTGTACGTAGCCTGACATCGATAATGTCGACGTCAGGCAAGTTCGGCTTGCCAGGACCGCGGCCGCGTGTTTTGAGACATGTACTGTTCCGGCACAGGAAGAACATGCAGACCGATGCGATGGTCGACTATCTCGTCGGCTTGTGGGCCTTGACGGCAAGTCCGGGCTACCCCACGCCGGTCGACGAAAAAAGGCGGCTTATCGCGTCATGGGTCGATCGTGACTGTGACCCCGGCGGAAATATCCGACAGTTTGCCGCGATGGCGGCCAACGGCGATCGCACGCCGCTGCTGCGGACGATCCGCCGGCCGACCCTGGTCGTTCATGGTGCAGACGATCCGCTGATCCCGGCTGCGGGAGGCCGGCATACGGCAAGTTGCATCACCGACGCGCGGCTTGAGGTCGTTCCAGGCATGGGCCACGACCTTGCGGAACAACTGATGCCAAAAATGGCCGAGATGATTGCGAGCCATTGTTCGGAGGTGCAAAATGGCATGCCGGGTGAACCCAGCCAGATTGCCGTGAATGCATGAGACAGCTAAACGCACTAGACGCGTCGTTTCTTTATCTTGAAAGCCAGGGTGCACACCTGCACCTGACGGGCCTGTATATCTACGATCAGAGCACGGCGCCCGACGGCGTGGTGCGCCACAAGGACATTCTGAAGTACATCGAGAGTCGGTTACACACGTCGCCGATCTTTCGGCAAAAGCTCGTGTCGTTGCCGTTCAGTATCGACTATCCCTACTGGGTAGACGACGACCAGTTCGATCTCGAGTTTCACGTTCGGCACATCGCGCTGCCCGAGCCGCGCGATTGGCGGCAGCTTTGTATTCTCGTTGCCCGAATTCACTCGCGCCGTCTGGATCTGAGCCGGCCGCCGTGGGAGATGTACATTGTCGAGGGCCTCGACAACATCAAGGGCATTCCAAAGGGCGCGTTCGCTGTCGTTGCGAAATATCATCACGCAGCCATTGATGGGGCGACCGGTGTCGAAATCGTCGCGGGACTGCATAGCACGACGCCGCAATACGATCCTGACCCCAAACCCAAGCCCTGGCAGGCTGAGCGGCCGCCGTCCTGGATAGGGCTGATGGCGCGCGCTGCCGTCAACAACGTGCGCGCACCGCTGCAACTGGGCAAAGCCGTAGCGGCGACGCTGCCCGGCATCAGCCAGTCTCTTCTCAGGGGCGAGTTGCCGGACATCAATCTGGCAAGCGACGTTCCGAATACACGATTCAACGGCAAAGTCTCGCCGCACCGCGTGTTCGAAGGCGTGACGTTGAAGCTCAGACAGCTTAGCGACATCCGAAAAGCCGTGCCCGGCGCGACCGTCAACGACGTCGTGCTCACGATATGTGGTGGAGCCCTGCGTAAGTATCTCGAGAGCAAAGGCGAATTGCCTGCCGAATCACTGGTCGCAATGGCGCCGATCAATACGCGTGCGCCGGCAGAGGAGAAGGTTGCGGGCAACATAGTTGCTACGATGTTTGTGCCGATTCATTCCGATATTGCGGACCCGCTGGCACGGCTACGCGCTGTGCAAGAAGCGACGGCAAATGCGAAGGAGACCGACAACGCAGTAGGCGCCAGGCAGATGACGGATTTGACGCGTCATATTCCCGCTGCGACGGAGGCGCTTGCGGGGCGCCTCATAACCGGTCTCGGTCTCGGTCATCGGGCTATGCGGCTTTGCAACTGCACGATCACGAATGTCCCGGGCGCGCAGCAACCGCTGTATTTCAATGGTGCGAAACTGATCAGCTCGACCGGTTGCGGCCCCGTGATAGACGGGATGGGTCTGATTATTACGGCGATAAGCTATAACGGCGACATCGTGCTTTCGTTCACGGGCTGCCGTGAGATCACGCCAGATCCCGAATACCTCTCGACCTGCGCCAGGTCGTCGTTTCGCAGCCTGAAAAAGGCAGCAGCTGACAAAGTCGTCGAGGCAAAGCCCAAAGCGAAGAAAACGGCGAAGAAAGCGGCGAAGAAAAGGACAGCGCGCCAAAAAGCCAGCTAGGCGGTCATTCCCCGAATCTCATGGAGCTGCCCGGAGATAAAGTGCAGTTCGTTGGCGAAACGCTGGCGTTCCTCAGCAATGTTGTCACCACTGCCGAGCAAGCCGCGGTTCTCGGCGAGGCTAAGGCCGTTGGTCAATAGCGCTTTCGATGCGAAGCCTGGGTATCCCGCACCGGTTCTACGACTCTCGGCCTGGCACTTCGCGATGAAGGCGCTGCGATCGCCGACGGGATCGGCGCCATCCTGCAACAGGCAGTTGGCGACGACGTGGTAGGCATTGATGAACGGAGACAATGCGCCGTAGGCAACAAGCAATGGCTGGCGGCGCAGCAGCGCCTCCGCCGCGTGTCTGTCCTCTGCGCCAATCGCTTCTGTCGGCGCGTCAAGGTAGCGAAGCTCGTCGATGAACTGCTGGCGAAACTGGTCCGTTCGCGAGAAGAAGAACTCGAATTTGAACAGGTCCCTTAGTCGCAGTATTTCCGCGCGGAACGCCCGCTCGCCTTTGTCCGAACTCGAGTGCGCCACATTGAGCAGACCGAGCTCGGTGAATGCGGCTATGACGAAGTGGTGCACGGCCATGTTGCTGTAATACAAAGCAACGAGATAGCGCTCGGGGACGATGCTGCAATAGTCGGCATCAGGGTCCTGCTGCACAATGCCGTTGGTAATCAGCGCGGCGAGGGCCGCGTCCAGATCGTCATCGATCGGTCGATTTGGCGAGGCGAAAATCGACGCTGACTGACGTTTTTCAAGGTAGTTCTGCAACGCTGTAATGTCGGTACGAATGGTCGCCGGCTGGGCTGCCGTGCGACACAATAGTGACATCAGGATCAGAGACGTTACCGTTGCAGGCGTGACTTCGTTGATGTGATAACAGACTTCGAACGCGAGCTTCTGTATGCCGATAATCTCGGGAGCGACGAGTTGCTGCGACGCGGTCAGGTCTGGTGCATCCGGCGTGTCGCCGATTTCGACAGCGTCGCCGAAACGAATGTAGACGTTGCCAAAGCGATCACCGAGCCGCCGAATGTAGCTGACGAACCAGCTCAGGCTCTCGGGTTCTTTCGTCGCACCGGCTTCCTGAGCCGACATGTCGATGACGTCCGGGATCTGATCGTAAGAGACGGACACTGGAATGTACGCGACGGCGTCATTCCCCAGAGGCCGCGCCGCGTCAGCCACATACTTCAGGAGGCCGAACTTCGGCTGGACGAGTTTGCCGGTGCGTGATCGGGTGCCTTCGATGGCCCAGCTGAACGAGCACCCTTCACTGATCAGGTGCTGGATGTAGCGCCGCAATACGGCTTTGTATATGGTCTTGTCAGCGAACGTGCGCCGAATGAAGATCCCGCCGGCACGCCGTGCAAACGAGCCGAATCCCGAGAAGGCCATGTTGATGCCGCCGAAGATATAAGGCGGTGCGATGCCGTTGCGGTAGAAGAAATCGTACAGAACGAAGAAATCCAGGTAAGTCTTGTGTGTAACGAGGTACACGACAGACTTCTTTGCGGCGAGGCTCCGTACCCATTCGAGTTCTTTGGTGTCGTAGTAGTAGTCGGGATGATAACCGCGGCGACACACGTAGCGGCTGAGCCAGGCAAAGGCACTGACCGCCATGCCATTACGGTCACCGCGCATCTCCTCGAGGTTGTCGCGAGCCTCTTTCCATGTGGTCTCGACCGGCTGTCCCGACGCTTTTGCAATAGAGGCGAGTTCGCTGTGAAACTCCGGGTTATCGAGTATTTGCGGCATCGTATGTTTCTACACGATTATTTGACGCGCCGCAGCTGCTTTTCCTGATCGGTGTTCTGACCGAGTTGCTCAAGAAACATCTGACGGATTTCATCGACGTGCTCGTGAATCGTTGCTGTCGTCCAGTCGTTTGTTTCGATTGGTGGCAAGACCCTGACCTTGATTCGGGCTGGCCGAATGATCACCCCGCTCTTTGGCATCGAGTCAGCCGAGTTTGCGATCACGATCGGCACGACGGGTACGCCGGCCTGCATGGCGATGTGGAATGCGCCCATCTTGAACGGGCCCAGTTTGTATCCACGACCGCGCTGTCCCTCGGGAGCGATCACAAACGAAGTTCCCTGCTTGAGGCTGTCGACAGCAGGCTGCAATACCTCGATTGCTTTTTTATGGTCGCTACGATCGATAAACACCGTGCCTACCGCGCCGAGAATCGTACCGAGGAGCGGGTTCGACTGCATCTCTTTCTTCGCGACGCCCGCAAAATCGCGGCGCAACAGACGCGAAAGGATCAGCGCGTCTGTCGAGCTCTGGTGATTGAAAATAAAGACGGCCGGACGTTTCGACCACACGTGCTCCTCGCCTGCGGTTTCGACGTCGAGTCCTGCAACCGCACTGCCGAAGTCGCCCCAGGTCGGTACGGCGACATTGACTAGGTCGCGCTTCGACTGGTTGAGGAAATACGCCGGCAGGCCGCTCAGAAACGATCCCACGAGTCCCCCGTAGACCAGGCTGGTCCGCACGATGTCGGTGAGGCTGGGCAGGCCGCGACTGGCAAAGCGCTGCACAGGCCAGCCTTCGCGCCTCGCTTTTTTGTCCAGTTCGTCGTCGGGATTGAGTGGCCGTGGAAATCCGACGGCCTCGAGCAGTGGAATATCTTCGTGGCCGTCGGTATAGAAATAGCTCCGGTCCAGGCTGACGCGGTTTTCCTCGGCGAAACTCCGTGCCGCTTCGAGCTTGCCTTCGCCGTAACAGACTGGCGGGACGATCGCGCCGGTCAACGCACCATCGGCGACCTCGAGGCGTGTGCAAAGCACATGCTCGATGCCGAGTTCAGCCGCCACGTGCTGAACCTGGTATTGAGTTGCCGACGACACAATGACGACCGTATGTCCCTTGGCGCGATGGGCGTCAACGAGCGCGCGAGCCTCAGGATAGATATTAGCGGACAGGTCCTTTTCATAGACTTCCCTGGCCGTCTCGCTGAAGATCGCGTCCGACATGCCGCGCAGAGTTGTCGCCGACTGCATCAGCACATCCGCAAAGCCGGCCCGGTTGATGCCGAACTGCCAGGCCGCGATCAGCTGTCCGAGCGCCTCGCGAGGAGGCATGCCGCCGCTCAGCATGCGCCGTTGCATGAACGACGCGACCGAGTAGCCGGCGATCAAGGTGCCATCGAAATCGAAAAATGCGGCAATGCTGCGTCCGCTTCTTGACTGATCAACTTCTGCAGTGATGTAAGGGTAGAGTTTCATCGCGCGCCTTTAAAGAAGAATACGGCTGCGTCTTTTAGCGTCCTGAAGTAGATTCTTGCGGCTTCGCTGCCGGCATTGCAGGCTGTCTTGCCGACAAAACCCGCATACGCCGCCTGTACCGTCATCGCCGGGAACAGGCCGCGGCCGTCAAAGGACTTATTTGTGACGATCCTGAGCTCCTGCGCAAGCGAATCAGCATGTTCAAGCAGCATATTCCATATCTCGGCGATGCCTGTCTCGACGGCATCCGCGCTGAGAATCATGTTGTCGAGCTGCAGAAAACCGTAACCCGTCATCCGCTGCGACAGCTGCTCGGCGCGATTGGCGAAGTACTCGTACAGGACCCGGTAGTCATGCTCCACGGTCGCCCCGAAGAGTGGATCCTGCATGGATTCCAGTCGCGTATCGATTGCGTGCCAGTCCTTATGCGCGAGACAACGAACTGCGCTTGGAAAGAGTACGGCTTCCTCAAACTGCATGTGCTGTCTGAGCCTGTCGATGTAGTCACTGCTTGCGACACGCAGCGATTTTATCGCCGCAGGCGTGCGCCGCTTCGCCGCAGCGTCGAGCAACTCAAGAATGTCGGCCGTATTGGCCCCGAGCATCACGTGGTCGCGCCGCAGACGTGCCACGTCCATTTCCCTGGCGGGATTGCGCCGCACGAGCTTTTCGAACATCAGGTCCTCGGTCGGGTGATGCTGGGTGTCCGGGTATTCATGCATGTAACGCACGATGTCCTGCATCAGGAAGAAGTCTTCCGGTGCCGAGAATTCTTCTGATTCAAGCTGTTCCTGCAACGTTGTGAGCAGCAGGCCCATATAGCGATGCTCGTCACGAAGAGTAACGATCGCGTCGGGGAGTTTGACGGCCGGCATCGTCATCATCCGGGCTCCACGAGTTCCCTGATGTCGACAGCGTCCGTATCTGTTTCCTGCGCCGGGTAGAGCAAAGAGACAGCCCACTTCAGGCTCTTTGGATAGTAACGATATGGATCGAATGGCTCCCATGCTTTGCGGTCTTGTGCCAGCCGGTCGGCAATAGCCAGCAGCACACACGGATTGACAGACATACCGATGTGCGACGATAACACTCGGAGGTTTTCCCGCGGCGCGGTGTTCCCGCTCTGTTCGACGATGTACTGTGGGATGACAGCCGATGGTTCGTCGACGATCCCGTCCGCCGGGCTATGTACTGAAATGCATGGCATCGGCGGCTGATCGGCATCCCAGTGCAGGAGTCCGGCGCGACCGGCCATTTCGGCGTGTGACTGGCGGCTTATCCAGTAGCCGAACAGGCTGATGATGCGATTGAGGTCCGTCGTTTTGTAGGGATGAAAAGTCGGCGAGCCGAGCATGATGACGCGATCGACGACCTCGGGCATGCGCAGCGCCAGTTCTCGTGCATAGACGCCGCCCAGACTCTGACCGACAAGAGCAACCGGTGCCGAGTGTTTATCCGCCAGTGTCTTAATCGTGACGCCAACTTCCTCGACGATCGTGTCGAGCCGTTCGCCCCAATTTGTTCCCTGCGGCCCGAGATTTCGGCCCAGGCCCCAGCTTTGGGCTTCGAAACCATGGCGATTCAGATAGCGATTGAGGCGCAGCAGGGTATTGCCCGACGCCAGAAACCCGGGAAAGGTGACAACGGGCCGATCGCCGCCACCGTTTGGCGTCGCTCTGTCGAGCAGCCAGCTACTGGCCACGCTGGCGGCCAGTTCTCCTCTGGCACCGAGCATGTCAATCTGAAGCTTGAATAGATCGGTCAGCATGGTCGTTTCTGCGTGGCTTGCGAACCCGAGAATTCACATGATATCGTGCGTAAGTCTAATTATACAAGTTACTATCCGGGGCCGTTGCCGCGGCTATTCGAGGTTCACTGTTTTGACTGTCAACTACAATACGGATTTCGCACATTTGACCGGCCTCGAGCGCATGCGACACTTCGAGGAGCGCGCGCACGAGCGCTTCGGCATCGCGAAGTTTCTCGACTACCAGGTTGAGCGCGTCGGGGACGGAGACGTGATGCTTCGTTACACACCGGATTCTGCACACCTGAATCTGTTTTCGACCATACACGGCGGCGTGCTCGCGTCGTTGCTCGACACGGTTATGGGGTGTGCGCTCATGACAATGCTCGATGCCGGAGAGCAGCATACGATAATCGATCTGCATACAAAATTTCTTCGTCCAGTGACATTGGACAGCAAAGCGATGCAAGTCATCGGATGCGTCGATCATCGCGGCAGGCGCCAGTGCACGATGAGTGGCAAGATCATTACAGCGGACGACAAATTGTGCGCGACCGGTATCGCGACAGCGATGATCCTATGACGGTGAACCTCAGGAAGCATCAGTGAGCGGCTTATTTGAACGTCATCGCGCGCTGCTCGACAAAGCGATGGACGCCTGCGAGAAGCGTTACTCGTGGACGGCGTATGCCGAATCGCCGAGCAGCAAGGTTCACGGAAAAGAGATCCCGGCTGCAGCCAAAGCCGGGTTCGACGCGATGCTTGGGCAGCCGTTCGACGTCGACATGCCCGGCACGATTAGTCGTATCGGGGAGGAGGTGTCGCCGTTCACCGAGATGCCGCTCGGCATCAGCTATCCGCAGGTCGACATCGACATTCTGTTCAAGTCAGCCAAAGATGCACAACAAAGCTGGTGTATTTTGCCGACGGAGGAGCGTGTCGGCGTGTGTCTCGAAATACTGGATCAGTTAGGCAAACCCGAATCGCTGTTTCTCAATGCACACGCGACGGTGCATACCGCCGGGCAGAGTTTCATCATGGCGTTTGCGGGTTGCGGCGCCAACGCTCTGGATCGGGGACTCGAGGCGCTCGTCTATGCTTACAAAGCGATGAAGGACGTGCCCGAGACAGCGCGCTGGGAGCGTCGCTTCGGCGCGTCGGCCGAGACCCGGCTCGACAAGCGTTACCGGCTGATGCCCCGCGGCACCTCGGTCGTCATCACCTGCGCCACGTTTCCGCAGTGGAACGGTTATCCCGCAATAATCGCGAGCCTTGCGACCGGCAACCCCGTTGTCATCAAGCCGCACCCGAAGACGACCTTACCGGTGGCGCTGTTCGTTCGCACGATGCGCGAGGTGTTGGCACAACACGGGCACGATCCGAATCTCGTCACGATGGCGGCCGATACGAGGAAGAACCCGATAACGATCGAATTGCTGCATCATCCCGATACTGCGATCATCGATTTCACGGGTGGCCCGCAATTCGGCAAGTGGATCGAAGACAATTGCCCGAACGCGCTCGTCTACACCGAGACAGCCGGCTGCAATTCCGTTGTCGTCGAATCGACCAATGATTTCCAGGGCATGTGTGACGCCATCGCGCATTCCCTGTGCCAGGCGTCTGCACAGATGTGCACGAGCGTGCAGAATATTTTCGTGCCGCGCGATGGTATCGATACCGAAACAGGGCACGCGTCGTTCGACGACGTATGTCGCGGTCTCGTCGCATCGGTCGATAAGCTCGTTGAAGATCCAAAACAGGCTGCGTATTTGTGCGGCACGCTTGTTGACAAAAACATATACGAGGCGATCGATGCGGTGGCAGCTGTCGCAGACGGAAATATTCTGCGTCGTTCGGGCCGCTATCAGCATCCCGAGTTCGACAAAGCGCGAACGGCAACGCCGTTGATGCTCACCGTCGACGCAAGCGACAAGGAGCTCTACGGGAAAGAGCACTTCGGGCCGATTTCGTTCGTCATCCGCTGCGACGATGCGGACCATGGGCTGCAGCGTGCGACCGAAGATGTGCGTGAGCATGGTGCGATAACGTCGCACGTGTATTCGACCGATGAACGATTTCTCGAGCGTGCCGAGAATGCTTACCACATGGCCGGTGCATCACTCGCCTGCAACCTGACCGGCATGCCGATCAATTTCGCGGCAGCGTACTCCGACTTTCACGTGACTGGGCTCAACCCGGCCGGCAATGCCTGTCTGTCCGATCTTGCATTCGTGGCCGGTCGCTTTCGCATCGTGCAGACGAAGTTTCCCGCCGCGCGGACGGGCTGAAGGGCATGAGCGGCAGCGGTATCTTCGTTGTCGGTATCGGCATGACTTCACTCGGCAAGATGCCGGACAGGTCTGTCAAGGACCTGACGCGTGAGGCGGTCACGAACGCATTGCGTGATGCCGGCGCAAGCGTCGATCAGGTTCAAGCTGCATGGTTCTCGAACACGCGGCAGCCGATGCTCGAAGGCCAGAACACCGTGCGCGGTCAGATCGCGCTGCGGCCGCTGGGCTTCGACGGCATCCCGATCGCCAATATCGAAAACGCCTGCGCGAGCGGCAGCACGGCGTTGCTGCAGTCGGTGGCTTATCTCAAGGCCGGCATGGCCGATGTTGGACTGGTCGTTGGCGCAGAGAAAATGTTCTTCCCGGAAAAGCGCGAAGCGATGCTTGCTGCTTTCAGGGGTGGTACGGACATACACGAGATTGCCGCAACCGAGGAATGGATACGCGGGCTCGCGACTGATGTCATTCCGAATGATGTCGTCGACACAGCAGAACGAAGTTTCTTCATGGATGTCTACGCGGCATTCGCGCGGCAGCATATGAAAAACTTCGGCACAACCGTGCGGCAACTCGCGGCGATCGCCGCGAAGAACCATCACCACTCGACCATGAACCCGTTGTCGCAGTACCAGGCCGATATGAGCGTTGACGATGTGCTGGCCGACAAAGCGATCTGCTGGCCATTTACCCGCTCGATGTGCGCGCCGATTTCAGACGGAGCCGCGGCGGCCATCGTGTGTAACAAATCATCGCTCGGTTTGTTCGACAAGTCGCGTGCCATCGAAATTCGCGGGCTCAGCCTCGCCAGTGGCACGCGGCGAGAGATTAGCGACTACGCGAATCACATCGGGCGCCGTGCCGCAGAGCAGGCTTACGCGCAGGCGGGTATTACCGGCGCCGATGTAGACGTTGCCGAAGTGCACGATGCAACGTCGTTCGCCGAAATTCAGCAGATCGAGAATCTCGATCTGTGTGCGCAAGGCGAGGGCGGCCCCTTCAGCGAATCGGGCGCCACGAGCCTCGGCGGCAAGGTGCCCGTCAATCCGTCTGGCGGCCTCGTCTCCAAAGGACACCCGGTCGGTGCGACAGGTATTGCACAGATCTTCGAGCTTGTGACCCAGCTGCGCGGCGATGCCGGCGACCGGCAGGTGCCTGGCGCTCGTATCGGGGTTGCCGAGAATGGCGGCGGTTTCTACGAGGTCGAGGAAGCCGCGACGGCCGTAACCGTGCTGGCGCACTGACATGGCTGCCGCGCCCAGCCTAGCGCAACTCCTCTATGACGGCGCAGCGCTCGATCCGGCGGCGGTCGCGGTCGAATACGGTGACGAAACGCTTACTTTCGCCGAGCTGATGCAGCGTGTGGAATCGGTCGGTGCCTCATTGCGACGGCTGTTACCCGATTCAGGCAGACGTATCGCGCTTTGCGCGGGGAATCATCCCGGGCACCTGGTCGCCTACCTCGCCATTCTGGTTTCGGGTTTTGTCTGGGTGCCACTCAACCCGCAAAACGGGCGCTCGCTGAACTCAGTCATCGCGCAAAAAGCGAAACCGGATTTGCTGCTCGTTGATCCCGAATCCGTCGAACAAGCGCCCGAAGCGTATCGACATTATCTGCTCGACCAGCTGCATGCCGAGCAGCAGGCGTTCGAGCCGACAGTCGCATCGCCCGATGACGTCGCCGCGGTCAAGTTCACGGGAGGAACGTCGGGCGAGCCGAAGGGCGTCGTGCAGACGCATGGCAACATGCTGGCCGTCATCGAGAACTTGCAGGCTTTCTGCGAGTTTGCGCCGGACGATTGCAATCTCGTGGTCGCGCCGCTGACTCACGGCTCGTCTCACTATGTGCTGCCGGTTCTGGCGGCCGGCGGCCGGCACCGATTCCCGCGCGATCGCTCGCCGGCCTCGATCCTTGCCGCGATGCGGGACAATACGACCGTGACGTTCATGCCGCCGACGTTGATCTACAAATTGCTTCAGGAGCCTGGTTTGTCACCCAGGCAGTTCCCGGCACTGCGCCACCTGACCTTCAGTGCCGCGCCGATGCCCCCGGACCGCATTGTCGAAGCACAATACGCCTTCGGCTCACGCATCTCTTCCCTCTATGGCCAGACAGAAGCGCCGATGACAATCTCTGCTCTCGGCACCGAAGAGATGCGGGACCCGTCTTTGCGAGGCACGGCCGGCAAAGCGTGCAGCAACAGCCGCGTGCGTGTTGTCAACGATACGAGTGTCGAGGTGCCTGCCGGTACGATCGGCAACATCGAGGTGACCGGGCCAATCGTGATGCAGGGATACCTCGATGAGCCCGGTTTGACCGATGCGACAGTTCGTGACGGATGGCTGCACACGGGTGATCTCGGTTTTCTCAGCGCGTCGGGCTACTTGACCCTCTCGGGTCGAGCCAGCGAAGTCATCATCACGGGCGGCTTCAACGTTTACCCGGCCGAGATCGAAAACGTCCTTGCCAGGGTGCCTGGTATCCAGGAATGTTGTGCGTACAGTGTCGAAGACCGCTACTGGGGCGAACGCATCGAAGTCGTCGTTGTCCGGGATGCGAACAGCGCGTTCTCCGAGGCGGATATTCTGGAAATCGTCAGGCATGAACTCGGCCCGGTGCGGACGCCCAAGGCGCTGCATTTTTTAGAGTCGTTGCCGCGAAACGCCGTGGGCAAAGTCGTGCGTCGCGACATGCCGGAGCTTGTGCAAACGTTACAGGAGCAAAGCGATGTCCAGTCCGGTTGAAGGCAAAGTCATCGCTATCACGGGTGCCGGCAAAGGACTGGGTCGTGCCTATGCACTCCACTTCGCGGCGCTGGGCGCCAGCGTGATCGTAAATAACCGTCGCCACGAAGGTGAGCGGGAAGCGTCCGCCGACAGGGTCGTCGAAGAAATCGTAAGCAGCGGTGGCAGCGCCGTCGCCGACTATGGTTCGGTCGAGGACACAAAAGCTGGCGAGCGCTTACTCGCTTGCGCGCTCGAAAACTTTGGCCGCATCGATTGTCTGGTCGCCAATGCCGGCATCATTGAGAACAGCAGTTTTCGCAAACAGACACTGCAGGGATTACGCGATGTGCTGGACATCAACCTCATGGGTACGATCAATGTCGTGCATCCGGTATTTCGCCGCATGTGTGATCAACACGGTGGCAACATCATAGTCAGTACCTCATCGGCAGGATTGTTCGGCGAGTTCGGCCTGCCCGCTTACTCGGCGTCCAAGGCCGCGGTCATCGGCCTGATGCGATCGCTAAGTCTCGAGGGCGCGCCGAAACAGGTCTGGGTCAATGCCATTGCGCCCTATGCCTCGACGCAGATGACTGCCGCGCATCTGTCCGACAGTGTCAACTCGCAACTCGATCCCGCCCAGGTCGCACCTGTGATCACGTGGCTCGCAGGTTGTGCATTCGGTGGCGAGATTCTGATTGCAGGAGGCGGCCGGGTCGCAAGAGCGCGAATGCAGACCACGGAGGCGATACCCGTACCTGAAAGCGGCAGTCACAATTGGCAGACACTGCAATCTGCGGACATGAATCTCGACTTCGAAAGTGCCGGCAGCAATTTTCAGACATTTATCGCCGGTCTTGATGCGGAACGACGGCGATTGATCGTCAGGGCAGTTGCCGGGCCGCCCGATACTCCTGATCGATTTTGTCGACGATGTCGGCGAGCGGTTCGACTTTGTGCACGGTGCCGATGCCCTGTCCGGCTGACCAGATGTCCTTCCATGCTTTGATCTTGGTCTCGGAGCCGGTCAGATCCATACCGTCCTTCCTGGGCAGATTGTCCGGATCGAGGCCGGCCGCAACGATACTTGGGCGCAGGTAGTAGGCGTGCGCGCCCGAAAACGAATTGCTCAGAAGCAGATCGGAGAAATCGGAGTCGACAACCATCTGCTTGTACGGCTCGAATGCGATGCTCTCTTCGGTGGCGATAAAGCGCGTGCCCATATAGCTCAGTTCGGCGCCGAGAACTTCGGCGGCACGCACGGCCCTGCCGTCGCCAATGGCGCCGGCGAGTATCAGGATCCCATCGAAAAACTCGCGCACGGCCGGAACGAATGCGAAACCGGCCATTTGCCCGGTGTGTCCACCCGCGCCGGCAGACACGAGCGCAAGACCGTCGGCGCCGGCTGCTGCTGCCTTGCGAGCAAGCTCGACGCTGTTGACGTCGGCGATCACGAGACCGCCATAATCGTGCACGGCTTCGATCGCTCGTTTCGGGCTGCCGAGCGCCGTGATGACGATCGGCGGCTGATACTTCTGCAGCAGCGCCAGCTCGGCGTCGAGCCGGTCGTAGGTGCTGTGTACGATGAGGTTTTGCGCCCAGACATCGGTAGTGCCCGCGACCTGCTGGTCGCGCATGAGCTTGAGTTCGCCCGTAATGCGCTCGAGCCATTCTTCGAAGATGTCGATCGATCGAGCGTTTGTCGAAGGGAAAGATCCGACCACGCCGGAACGCGCTGCCGCAGTAACGATGTCGGGCCCGGACACGAGAAACATTGGTGCGACGACGATCGGTAGCCGCAAACTTGAGCGCATCTCTGCAAAGCGCTTGCGCGCGTCGAATTCAGTTGTTGCCATTAGAGAGTCCGGGCTTGCAGATAGTGACTTTCATTATTAGACTAACAAAACCGTTTGCCTGCATCAATGCGGGCAATGCAATGGGGCCGTCTTGGAACTTGTCACGCAAGACCTGTTGATACTGCTGGCGACAAATTTCGCCGTCGCTATCGGCGCAGTTGTCGTCTTGTGGCTGGTCAGCATTCCAATACGCGATGTCAGCATCATCGACATGTTCTTCGCGGTCATTTTGTTTGCGATTACGGCCGCCAGTTACGCACTGGGCGAGGGCGTTGCGCAACGCAAACAGTTGCTGCTGATCCTCGTCGGTCTATGGGCACTGCGCATCACGGTGCACCTGATCAGGCGCAACTGGGGCCACGGCGAGGATCCGCGTTACACAAGGCTCCGGCAATGGACAAAAGACGAGCGGAGCTTCGTCTGGCTGAGCCTGCGCAAGGTGTTCCTGTTGCAGGGTATCGTGATCTGGTTCGTGTCTTTGCCGGTGCAGATAGCCCAGGTCTACACGGTGCCCGTTGCCCTGGGCTGGCTCGCCTGGCTCGGTACGGCATTGTGGGTCGTGGGTTTCTTTTTCGAGTCGGTTGCCGATTATCAACTCACGCGCTTTCGTTCTGACCCCGCCAACAAGGGCACGGTGCTGAACAGTGGGCTGTGGAAGTACTCGCGGCATCCGAATTACTTCGGCGAACTCTGCGTCTGGTGGGGATTGTTCCTGATCGCCTGTGACAACCCGATCGGTTTCCTGACCGTTATCGGGCCGATCCTGTATACGTTCTTGATCGTCAACGTTACCGGCCAGCGCACGCTCGACAAGAAACTCGCGCGCGAAAAACCCGGATATGAGGCCTACATGAAAAGCACCAGTGGACTGATACCGATGTGGCCGAAACAGAAAAGGTCTGAGTCGTGAGCAGCGGGGCGAGATCGAAGGTTGACCGGAACCTGATACTCAATAGTCAGGTCGCACAAGGCATGACTGTTATCGGCGATCGCTGGTCGTTCATGATCATCCGTGACATTTACCTCGGCGTACGTCAGTTCGAAGAGTTCCGGCGGCGCAATGATGTGGCTCGCGGCACGCTTGCGGCCCGGCTCAAGTCGCTGATCGAACATGACATCCTTTACCGGCACCCGTATCAGACCTCGCCGACGCGATACGAGTACTGGCTGACGGAGAAAGGGCTCGATATGTATCCGATCCTGCTCATGAGCTGGGAGTGGGAGACGAAATGGGGCAGGGGTCGCTTCCTGCCACCCGTGCTGACGCACAAGACCTGCGGCAAGGACATGCATCCGAAGCTTCGCTGCGGCCATTGTCATGCCGACGTAGCGCCACAGGATGTGCGGTTTTCGCCGGGCAGGAATTCGCGGTCGGCGAAGAAGGTTCGGCCACGCTATCAGCGCCGCTCGAAATCGAAACACGAATCGGGCGACGACTCCAATGATCACGCGTTCACGATACTCGATGTCGTGGGTGATCGCTGGACGTCGCTCGTCTTGGCGGCCGCTTTCTTCGGGCTGCAGCGCTATGACGACATAGCGTCATCGATCGGCATCGCCACGAATATTCTGGCCGACCGTCTCAAATTGCTTGTGCAGGTCGGCGTGTTCGACCGCCTGCCGTACCAGGACAGGCCGGTCCGCTACGAGTACCACCTTTCCGAGATGGGCAGAGACCTCTACTCACACACGATAACCATCCATGAGTGGGCGAATCGCTGGCTGATCCGCGAGGGCGAGTCGCCGCTCAACCTGCAGCATAAACTCTGCGACCAGCCATTAGTCAGCGAAGTAGTGTGCAGCGAGTGCAAACAGCCTCTCGTGGCCGCGGATGTCTCGTTCGAAAAAGAATTCCGGCACCGCGAAGCTGGTTAACGGGATGTAGGGATTCCTGATAGTGAGCGCGCGTTTGCATCGGCCCGGCCGAGCGGCGAGACTAGTCGTTTACCTCAACGTATGGATTTCTCAGGTGGAACTCATTGTATTCGACCTCGACGGCACGCTCCTGAATCGAGAGTCTGCAATCTCCGACTTCACAAGCGAGACGCTGAAGCTCCTTTCCGAACGCGAAATTGCCTACACTGTTGCGACAGGCCGCACGCTGCACGGCGCCCGTGCGATTCTTGAGGGCCATCAGTTCCATCTGCCACAAGCCTACAAAAACGGTGTGATGATCTGGCACCCGGAGCAAAGGCGTTTTTCAAGTGGAGCCATGCTGACGGCGGACGAACTCGACAACGTTGTCCGTGCCTGCATAGGCCAGGGCGTTACGCCTTTTGTCTTTACGCTGGACAAAGACCATGAGAGCACCGTGTACCACCCACCGCTACAGTCGGACATCGAGCACGAACTGATTCGCAGCCTCGGCATTGAGGAGCACATCAGGGCGCGCGCCCTCGACGAGTTGTCGGCCGACGCCACGATCACTCACGTAAATTCCATCGGCGACAGCCAGGCCATCAATGCGGTGCTCCGCGGCGTCAATGACGAGCCGCATCTCGTAGCCTACTCCGGTATCGCATTGGAGGGACAGCAATGGCGCTGGCTCGACGTTCACCACAGTGACGCCAGCAAAGGCGGCGCGATCAAGATCTTGAAGGAGCTGCTCGGCCTCGAGCGCGTCATCTGCTTCGGCGACAGCGACAACGATCTCAGCATGTTCGAGGCGGCCGACGAAAGCTACGCACCCGCAAATGCCAACGACGCGGTCAAGTCCGCCGCCACGGCGGTAATCGGGCACCACGACGACGAGGGCATCGCTCACTTCCTGCGCGAACGCTTTGAACTAGAGGCTTCCTAGGCAACTACGGAAAACAACGCCGTTGAGAAGATAACAAATCATGCCTCTATTTCGAGCGATCCTGAGACACTGTTAGCTTCGCTCCGAAGTCAGTCAGTCGTCTGATAGATCTGAATCAGGTTACCGCAGGTATCGTCGAGAACTGCATATTCTACGCCCATACTCTCGGTCGGCTCCTGAGTAAATTCGACTCCCAATTTCCTAAGGCGAAGAAACTCTGCGGCGAGGTCCTCTACTTCAAACGCGGTAAATGGAATTCCATCTTTGCGCAATGCTTCCTTCAGCGCCTTCATCGCAGGGTAATCAGCATTCGGTTCCAGCAGCAACTCGGGGCCATTCCTGTCTTCCGGCGATATTACAGTCAGCCAACGGGCGTCTCCAAGCGGCATATCCTTCTCTTTTTTGAAACCCAACTTCTGTGTGTAGAACGTCAACGCTTCTTCCTGATCTCCAACTGACACACTAGCGAGCGAAATCTTCATATTCGTATCCTTCTTTTTTCGCCCGATAGCGGCCTTTCGCGAAAAGGACACATAGGACTGACCGCGGATATCCCGACGAAATCCATGGGGCGTTATCAGGCTTGTCCCCGTTCCTATACTCTCTCGATGATGGTCGCGGTACCAATACCTGCCGCGCCCGATACTGCGACAAGCCCGACGTTCAAGTCGCGACGCTCCAGCTCGTCGAGTACGGTTCCCACGAGGCTCGCACCGGTCGCGCCCATTGCATGGCCCAGCGAGATTGCGCCGCCGTTGACGTTGACCTGATCCTCGTCCCAGTCAGTATCGCGAGTGAACTTGATCGACACGGCCGCAAATGCCTCGTTGAACTCGATGAGGTCGACATCCCTCGCCGACATGCCGGCTTTGCGAAGTACGTCGGTTGACGCATCGATGCCACCGGTCAGCGCGAGCAGTTTGTCGGAAGACACGTTGGACATCGCCCGGATTTTCGCGCGGGGCGTCAGCCCGTGTTCGACCTGCGCCTGTTCATTGCCAATGATGACGAGCGACGCGCCGTCGACGATGCCCGGCGAATTGCCGGGATGATGCACGTAGCGGAGCTCATCAAGATCGGTAAATGCGGCCTTGAACACGTCTGCATAGCCTTTTTTGCCGAACTCGGCAAACAAGGGTTCGAACGTCGCAAGTTTCTCGATGGTCACGGAACCCCGCACGCTCTCGTCCTGATCCGCGCCGTTGATCGCAACCAACGACCGCGAAAATGCGCCGCTTTGTTGTGCTGCCGCAGCACGTTGTTGGGACTGCACCGCGTACGCGTCACATTCTTCGCGGCTGATGCCGTCGAGGCTGGCGACGAGATCCGCCGCAAGGCCCATCGGCACGAACCCCGCTTTCATAACGACGGCAGGATCCGAATAGAAGCTGGCATTGTCCGAGAGCATCGCGACACGTGACATGGATTCGACACCGCCGGCCAACACCAGGTCATCGACGCTGGTCATCACTTTCATTGCGGCGAAGTTGCACGCGTCGAGTCCCGACGTGCAGTAACGATTGATCGTGATTCCCGAAACACTGTCGGGCAAGCTGCTGTAGAGTGCAGCGACCTTGGCGATATTGCCGCCTTGTTCGCCAACCTGGGTGACGCAACCGAGGATCAGGTCATCGATCGCATCTGCTGCAAATTCATTGCGCTCCAGGAGGGCCGTTATCAATTGCTGCTGTAGTTCGAGCGGCGTTTTTCCGTTTAGTGCGCCGCCCTCGCGGCCCTTGCCGCGCGGTGTGCGCACGGCGTCGTAGATATACGCTGTCCCCATCACGCGGATTCCGCGTCGAACAGGACCTTGACCTCGCGGCGCACGACCTTGCCCGTGGCATTGTGCGGCAACTCATCGACACACATCAGCTTCTCAGGGAGCTTGAACACGGCGAGACCCTGTTCCTTGAGGAAGCCGGTTAGTTCGTCGAGTGTGACGATCTCGCCGGGCTTGGCCACGACGGCTGCGCCGATTCGTTCTCCCATGATCTCGTCGTCGATACCGACAACGCAGACCTCGGCCACCTTTGGGTGTGCCGCCAGTTCGTTGTCGATTTCGTCGGGCGAGATGTTGACGCCGCCGCGGACTATGATGTCCTTGCAGCGCCCGACGAACTTGTAGAATTTTGGCGCATCGCCGTCACCGGTAATCTCGAACACGTCGCCGGTGCGAAAGTAGCCGTCCTCTGTAAACACTTCGGCGTTTGCTTCGGGCGATTCGTAGTAACCGTCGAAGACTGTCGAGCCCCAGATCTCCAGTTCCCCCTGCTGGCCCGGTTCGGTAACCAGCTCGCGCGTGCCGAGATCGGCAAGGCGTGTCCTGACGCGATTGCCGGCGCGATTGCTCCATTCGAAGCCATCGACGCCGAAGCGCGGGAAGAATTGAGCACGTTCTGCGTGGTCGGGAAGATCGCCGGGACCCGAGGCAAGGCAAATGCCCTCGTTGGAACCAAAGATGTTCAGAATCTCGATGCCGTAATCGGCGCCGAAGCCCGCAACCATAAACTCCGACAGCGGCGCACTGCCCGAACCGATGCATCTGAGGCTCGAGATATCCACCGAGTCGAGGATCTCACGTTGCTTGAGCAGCATCGTCAGGACGGCTGGCGGCGCGATCGTGTACGCGATCTTCTCGTCCTGAATCTGTTTCAGGAACACTTGCATGTCGAAAGGCTGATGCAGCACCAGCGTGTTCGATCGCATGAGCCAGGAGTAAAGGAAACCGCCGATCGCAGCCATGTTGACCATCGGGAAAGGGTTCAGGACCGGCTCGAGGTCCTTGAGTTCGGCGACGTCGTTGGCGCCTCGCGACGACGACAGCCACATGTTGTGGCTGCGCGGCACGCCTTTCGGCTGCCCGGTCGTGCCGGAAGTCCAGCAGATCGTGAATATGTCGTTTGCCGAATTCTCGATATCGCTGACGTAGGCGGCGTAGCCGGCATCGTCGACCGGCGTATCGGTGGACAGCGACAGCGGGACGGCGCCCTCGGGCGCCTCGTCGCCGAAACTGAATACCGTGCAGTCTTCGGCAAACGCGGCGCCGTGCTCGGCTGCGAAATTCTTGCCCTTGAAATTTGAAAGCGAGACAAATGCTTTCGGTCCTAGCAGCTGTTTTGCTTTTTTCAGCTCGAACGGGCCGTACTGCACTGGTACCGGACTGATGATCACGCCGAGTTTCGCTAGCGCCAGGTAGATGAGTGCGAGTTCCGCGATATTCGGCAGCTGCACGACGACGATGTGTTCCTGGCGCAGCCCGTTGGCGAAGAATGTCGCCGCCAGGTTTTCGGCAGCTCGCCCCAGTTCCGCGAAAGTCAGCCGCCGTGCGTCGCCGTCGCACATTTCGTTGCGATTAAACTGATCGACGAGTGCGAGGTGGTCCGGATTGGCCGCGACGGCCGCCCGCAGCAGGTCGTCGAGCGTCTTCTCGCCCCACCAGCCTCGTTGCGTCAGGTCTTCGATTCGTTCATTCGGTGTCGTACGCATGATGCCCCCGATAGTGCCGCTGCCCGCCTGGTGTAATTGATAATCGCTTGTGAGCCTAGTATCCTGTTTGGATACAGTCTATTTATGAAAGTGACTCAAATCAACAGGAATTAGTCCATGTCGGCAACGATCGATTTCTACTTCGATTTTTCATCATCGTACTCCTATCTCGCCTTACCCGGGATCACGAAACTTACGGATGATCTCGATGCAACATTCAACTGGAAACCGATTGTCCTCGGCGCCGTTTTCCAGTCTATGGGCCACGCGCCGCCCGACCCGGACACGGCCAAGGGCCGGTATGTCTGGCATGACGTGGAACGCACTGCCGAACTGGCCGGTCTGCCGTACCGTTGGCCGAAGCCGTTTCCATTCAACGGCATAACGGCTTCGCGCATATTCTGGTATCTCGCCGACAGTGATGTGGACAGGGCGGGCGAATGGGCCAGGGCGGTATTTCACGCGAGCTTTGGTGAAGGGCGCGACTGTTCGAATCCCGCGGTGCTTGGCGAGGTCGCTGCGGCACTCGGGCAGAATGCCGAAACGCTGCTCGCAGCAGCGGCCGATGATGCAGTCAAAGGAAAGCTCAAGGACGTGACGGGCGAGGCGATGCAGCGTGGTGTCTTCGGCGCACCGACATTCTTTGTTGGTGACGAGATGTTTTGGGGCAGTGACCGGCTTGCTCAGCTCGAACGTTTCGTGCGCGGCGACTAACGTTATCTCGCTATCAGGAATGACCATGGCAGAACGCGTATACATCCTCGGCGGTTACCAGACCGATTTTTCGCAAAACTGGGCAAGGAACGGAGTCGAGATCTTCGACATGTTCCGCGACACGGTGCAGGCGGCGTTCGAAACCGTCGACCTCGAGCCCGAGTCGGTCGAGGTCGCGCACGTCGGCAACTTCGCAGCCGAGTTATTCTGCAACCAGGGGCATCTGGGCGGCTTTTTCGCGGCATTGCACCCCGCGTTTTCGGGCCTGCCGGCGTCGCGGCATGAAGCGGCGTGTGCGTCCGGCAGCATTGCGGCCCTGGCGGCCGGGGCGGATATCGAGGCTGGGCGATACGGGCTCGCCGCGGTCATCGGCGTGGAACAGATGCGAAATGTGCCGGGCCAGGAGGCTGCGGAGAATATCGGGCCGACGGCGATGTGGGCCGGACATGAGTGCCTCGATGCAACCTACCCGTGGCCGCACATGTTCAGCGAGCTCGCGGTGGAGTACGACAATCGCTATGGGCTCAAGCAGGAACACCTGGCGGGTATCGCGAAAGTCAACTTCGCGAACGCAAAGCGCAATCCGAATGCGCAGACGCGCAAGTGGGTTTTCACCGAAGAGAGCTTTGCGGAAGACGATGAAGCCAATCCCGTCATCGAAGGACGCATCCGCAAACAGGATTGCGGCCAGATTACCGATGGCGCGGCCTGCATTTTCCTCGCGAGTGCTGCAAAGGCCGGCGAATACGCAAAGCGCCGCGGCATTTTAATTGACGACCTGCCGTACATAAAAGGCTGGGGCCATCGCACGGCGCCGATCAGCTATGCGCAGAAGATCGCCGAAGGACGTGGCACCGATTACGTCTTCCCGCACGTGCGTGGCACGATCACGGACGCGTTTGCTCGCGCGGGCATAAACGGTGTAGACGATCTCGACGGCATCGAGACGCACGACTGCTTTACGAGTACCGAGTACATGGCGATCGACCATTTCGGCATCACGGCGCCCGGCGAGAGCTGGAAAGCGGTCGAGTCGGGCGACATCGCAATGGGCGGTCGTATTCCGATCAATGCGAGCGGCGGTCTGATCGGCCTCGGTCATCCGGTAGGCGCGACGGGCGTGCGCATGCTCCTCGACAGTTACAAGCAGGTGACCGGCAACGCCGGCGACTATCAGATCGAGGGTGCCGAAAACATTGCCACGCTCAATATTGGTGGCAGCGCAACGACAACGGTCAGTTTCGTCATCGGACACTGAGGAACAATCTATGGCGTTCCATCGCCGCGGCACGATCGGGGCAGCATGTCTATTGCTAATTAGCCTGACAGCGTGCGAAAAAAACGTCGATCTGGAAGCGCAGTGTCTGGCCATGTCGTCCGAAGATTTTCCGGGCGCGACTATTGATGCGACCGCAATCGTAAGCGATCGCGAGGACCTGCCGGGCTTTTGTCAGCTCCAGGGCGTCATCGACCCCAATATCGGTTTCGAAGCGCGATTTCCGCTGGTCGACTGGAACGGCAAATACTACCAATCCGGCTGTGGTGGATATTGCGGCATGGTCATGCCGGACAAACCGGGCTTCTCGAACACGATCAACGAAGCGTTGAAACGCGGCTACGCGACGGTTACGACGGACAACGGCCACAAAGGCGGGATGGGCGAAGCGTCCTGGGCGCAGGGCAATCCCGAAGCCGTGGACGTGTATGCACACCGCGGCATTTACCTGACGCACGCGGCGGGCACCGCAATGACGCGGGCGTTCTACGACACGGAACCCGAGAGAGAGTATTTCAGCGGTTGCTCCAACGGCGGTCGCATGGCGGCGATAGCGGCGCAGCGTTACCCGACTCTGTTCGACGGCATTCTCGGCGGCGGTGGTGTACTGAATTTATCGTACTCGGGTGGCGTCTACGGTTCCTGGGTTGTGCGGTCAAATACGACTGATGACGGGCGCAGAATCCTGACGCATCGGAACTTCGCGCCGAAGCTTCCGGCGCTCGAACAGGCCGTAATCGGACAGTGTGATGCAACAGACGGCAAAACGGACGGCGTCATCAGTCTGCCGCGACAGTGCAAGGTGGATGTGGCGGCGCTGCCCGGATGTGACAAGGACGCTGCCGGTCAGTGTTTTACGGATGCCGAAAAAGCCGTGCTCGAGAAGTGGTACCAGGGACCCAGGACCTCAGCCGGGAAACAGCTGTTTCCGGGCATGCCGGCCGGCAGCGAACGCTTTTGGGCGGTCTGGTTTCTCGACACCGAAGACCGGATTGGCGGCGGCAACCAGCTAGGCGGGCGCTATGCAAAATACCTGGGTTTTGAAGGCGGCACGCCGGACGACTACACGTCACTCGATTTTGACTTCGACACGGATCCGGCGCGACTTGCGGTAACCGGCAAACTGCTGGATGCCCTCGATCCGGATCTGCGCGAGTTTCGCGATGCCGGCGGCAAATACCTGATGTGGCACGGCTGGGCAGACCCGCTCGTGCTGCCGGACCAGAGCGTCGACTACTACGAGAGTGTTGCGAAGTTCATGGGCGGCATGGATCGCATCATGTCATTCTATCGCCTGTTCATGATTCCGGGTCAGGGCCACTGCTGGGAGCTGCCATCGGACCACCCGGAGATGTTCGATCCGATCACTGCGCTCGACAACTGGGTCGAGACCGGCGCGGCGCCCGAGAAAATACACGCGCGTGCGCGCAATCCGCAGACTGCCGTCATCACTGACGCGGTGCTGTGCCCGTATCCTGCGACTGCAGTCAATTTGGGAGCGGGAGACACGATCGACGATGCGCGTTGCGCCAGCGACTGATCCGTCGCCTGGGCAGCGATAAGTGCACGGCTAGGTCACTTGCATAAAAGTACTTACGCGTAATAAAATGCTAGCGCATAAGAAGGGTATGCCAACTCTCAGGGGAACCACCATGAATTCCAGAATCTCAATAATTGGGCTCGTTCCGGCGTTGACGCTTTTTGCAGCGGTCGATCTGGCGGCGCAAGACGAGTTTGCGCTCGAAGAGATCATCGTTACGGCGCAAAAGCGCGAACAGAGCCTGCAGGAAGTTCCGGTTTCGGTCACGGCGATCAGCGGTGACGACATTAATGAAGGCGGCATTACCGGCATGCAGGACGTGGCAATGGAAACGCCGAACTTCACGATGACGCAGTTCAACATCGGCGAGCCGCAGTACTTTATCCGTGGCATCGGCGGAACACTGGATTCCGCGGGTGCGGATCCGGCGGTTGCGACCTTTATCGACGAGGTCTACATCGGGCGTGCGGGTGGTTCATCGATGGACCTCTATGACCTGCAGCGCATCGAAGTGCTGCGCGGTCCGCAGGGCACGTTGTTCGGAAAAAACGTAGTCGGTGGCGCCATTAGTATTAGCACGCAGAAGCCGAGCGACGAATTCGTTGCCAAGTTCGGCGTCACGGCCGGAAATTACGATACGCTTGCGGTTCGCGGCATGATCAGCGGCAGCATCTCCGACAGTGTCAACGGTTCCTTCTCATTCAGTCAGCGAAAGCGCGACGGCTACGTCGAGAATGTCGTCGACGGCACGGACTATCATGATGAAGACAACATCAGTTTTCGCGGTCAACTCGCGTTCGCACCGAGTGATTCGGTCGAGATCCGGGTTGTTGCCGACTACTCTGAGGACGATCAGGCCGGCAACTGCCGCAACGTCAACAACCTGAGTTTGAATGATCCCCTCATGCTCGCCGTCGTCTATCCGCCGGTCATCGATGCGACGACAGGTGGCGACATTCGCAAATGCGCGTCTTCTCTGGGCGCGTATCAGAAGCGCGACATCAGTGGCTTGATGGCCCGGATCGACTTTGAACTCGCGAACGCGACGCTGACGTCGATAACGGCTTACCGCGAAACCGATTACCAGTGGTCGGAAGATCTCGCGGGCTATGCCATTTGGCCTTACACCGTTCAACCTGATCGATGCGGCCGACGAGAAGTCTGATCAACTCAGTCAGGAATTTCGTCTTACGTCGTCTGGAGACGGCAATGTCGACTGGCTCGTGGGTGCATTCTTCATGGAGGAGAATGTCGATCGCGCCGAGCAGTTCGTGGGCTCGTTTGGCCCGCCGATTGCCGCGCAGGGTTTTGCCCTGCTTGACGGCGATATCGTGTTTGCGCAGGACAACGAGACAACAAGTACGGCGTTGTATGGTCAGGTCGACTGGAATATCAGTGACAGCTTCTCCTGGAGCATCGGCGGCCGCTTCGCAAAAGACGAGAAGAAGATAAACCAGGCCCTGATCAATAATGAGGATCCAGCGTTCGATAGTGCATTGGCAAGCGCTATTCTCATGACGCCCGTTGATGTCGTGATTTTGGGTATTCCGGCGAACGGCCCCGGACAATTGCTGGGCTACCTGGGCTCGGGTGGTGACCCTTCGGTCCTGAACGGTCCCTACGATGTGGACGCGTCTGACGACTGGAGCGATTTTGTGCCGTCGACAAGTCTCAGCTGGCGCTTCGGTGGCAACAATCTGGTCTATTTTACGGCGTCCAAGGGCTACAAGAGTGGTGCTTTCGTCGCGCAAACGAACACTGCTGCGGATGCCGACGGTCGCGCTCGAGCCTGAGAATGCGACCAACTTCGAGCTAGGCGTCAAAACCGAGTTCGCCGACAACCGGGTCCGTCTCAATGCCAGCGTTTTCACGATCGACTACCAGGATCTGCAGGTATTCCGGCTCGTCGGCTCGCTGCTCGTCGGTGCGAACGCTGAGGCAACCAGTTCGGGTTTGGAAATCGACCTGACAGCACTGGTCAACGAAAACTGGGTCGTCAACGCGAGCTACGGTTACCTCGATGCCGAGTACGACAAGTTCGTCGACACTGCCACCGGTGACGACCTGTTCACAGGCAACGTGTTGCCGAGATCTTCCGAAAACAGTTTCAGCATCAACAGCAACTACACGTTTGATCTGGGTGGTGGCTCAACGATCGACTGGAGCGTCAATTACACACAAAAAGGTGACTATTTCCACGAAGTCGCTAACAGCGACGAGTCCAAGGAAGATGGTTACGGTCTTCTCAATTCCAGTCTTGCATGGACGAGCGCCAGCGGCGACTGGGAAGTCGTCGCGTGGGGCAAGAATATTACGGATGAGGAGTTCCGCACCCATACGATCGTCAGCAACATTGCTGGCACCGTGGATCTCTGGAACATGCCGCCGACCTACGGCTTGACGGTCAACAAAACGTTCGATTAGTGTCTTACGTACAGGCAGAAACGAGAAAGGGGGCGTCAGCCCCCTTTCTGTTTATTCTTTTGCTCGGTTGCGGCATTGCCGCCTGTACCGGCAGTGAGGATCCGGCCGGCGACCACAGTGGATATGAGCTTGTCATCAGCGGCGGCCGCGTCATCGACCCGGAGTCCGGCCTCGATGAAGTTCGCAACGTCGGCATCAATGGTGGCAGCATCGCTGTCGTATCCGCGGAGCCGTTGCACGGCGTGACGACGATCGATGCGACCGGTCTCGTCGTTGCTCCGGGTTTCATTAACATTCACAGCCATTCGTGGACTCCGCTCGGCCAGGAGTTCGAACTCAAGGACGGTGTGACGACATCACTCGAACTCGAGGCGGGCGCTTATCCGGTCAGCGAGTTCGGCACGCACGCGCCGATCGCGATCGCGGACCGGGCGCGCATCAACTACGGCGCTTCGGTCGGCCACGCGTGGATAAGGTCGGCATTACTCGAAGCGGGTGAAGCGTTATCCGGTGCCGATGACATGGTCGCGCGCGCGATCGGCGAAGGCGGCACGGGCGACATGGAGAGGCCCGCATTCCGCGCGCCGCTGTCGCCGCGACAACGCGAAGAGCTCAGGAAGTATCTCGAGGACGGACTCGATCGGGGCGGACTCGGCATCGGCATGCTGCTCGACTACATGAGTGAAGTCGTCGACGACGCGGAGATGCAGGTCGTGTTTGACGTAGCCGCCGAGAGGCAGGCGCCGGTCATCGTGCACATCCGGCGCGGCATCGCGGGCGACACGGCCGGCCTGCTCGAGATCATTCGCTTTGCGAAAGCAAGCGGCGCGCCCGTGCATATCTGCCACGTGCAGGCGAATGCGATGGGGAACATCAACGAATTTCTGCGGCTTATTCGCGAAGCTCGCGCGGATGGTGTCCGAATTACTACGGAGTCTTTTCCTTACAACGCCGCTTCGACTTCGAATACGGCTGCCGTCTTCAATCGCGACTGGCAGACGATTTTCGACATCACGTACGAAGATGTCGAGTGGGCCGCGACCGGCGAGCGTTTTACTGAGAAAACGTGGCACGAGTATCGCGACAAGCATCCGGGTGGAACGATCATTCACCATTACAACAAGGAAGAATGGACCAGCGTCGCGACCAACGCTCCCGATGTCATCGTTGCAGCAGACAGCTTTCCGATTTTCACGCTGGAGCAGAAGGTCGCGCCGTTCGGCATCGGCACGAATTCGCGCGTGCTCGGACGTTACGTCAGGGAAAAAGGGAGCCTGAATCTTGCTGACGCTATTGCGAAAGATGACCTATCTGCCCGCCGCGTGCTCGACGATTACAGCCCGGCGATGGCACTAAAAGGCCGCATTCAGCCCGGGGCCGATGCGGATATCACGGTATTCGATCCTGAGACCGTCATCGACAACGCGACGTATCGGGATCCGTACCAGGCGTCAGGCGGTATCGAACACGTCATCGTTGGCGGACAGATCGTCGTTCGCGACGGCGAGATGCAGGAGGACGTGTTCCCGGGACGGCGCGTACTGCGTTAGCCGGGCATCTGGCGTTCAGACCCGTTCGAACTCGGCCGTGAAATGTCGCAGAAACTGCGGCGCCTCGACGATACGCAGGCCGCGAACCTTTTCGCGTCGCTCCCAGACGAGGTTAATTGCCTCGATCACGTAGTCCATATGACTCTGCGTATACACCCTGCGGGGGATTGCGAGGCGCAGCAGCTCGAGACGAGCAGGGTGCTCTTCGCCCGTATGCGGATCGAGCCCGAACATGACAGAACCAATCTCAACACTGCGAACACCCGCCTCGATGTAGAGTTCGACGGCTAAGGCCTGGCCCGGATACTGCAGCGGCTCGATGTGCGGCAGGAAGCGGTGAGCATCGATGTAGACGGCGTGGCCGCCTGCCGGGGCGAGCACCGGAATACCGGCTTCAAGCAGATGTCGCACGACGTAACGCGTTGACCGCAGTCTGAAGTCGAGATAATGCTCGTCGAGAATTTCACGCAGCCCAACGGCAATCGCGTCGAGATCGCGGCCGGCCAGTCCGCCATAGGTCGGAAAGCCCTCGGTCAGAATCAGTATGTTGCGCTCGCGGTGCGCCAGCTCCGCATCGTTGGTGCACAGGAAGCCGCCGATGTTGGCGAAAGCATCCTTCTTGGCCGACATTGTGCAGCCGTCGGCGTAACTGAACATCTCACGCGCGATGTCGATCGTCGGTGTAGTTTCGAATCCCGGCTCACGCCGCTTGATGAAGTGAGAGTTCTCGGCAAAGCGGCAGGCATCGATGTAGAACGGGATGCCGGCACTCCGTGCGACCCGGCTGATTTCGCGAATGTTGGCCATCGAAACCGGCTGTCCGCCGCCGGAATTGTTGGTCACGGTGACCATGATCAGCGGAATGTGCTCGGGGCCCTTCTCAGCGACGAGTTTTTCGAGCGCCTCGATATCCATGTTGCCCTTGAACGGGTAGCTCGGAATCGAGGTCATCGGCCTCGGCGCAGGGCAGGTCGAGGGCCTCGCCGCCGCAGAACTCGATGTTGGCGCGCGTCGTGTCGAAGTGCGTGTTGTTCGGGACGATCGAATCCGCTTTGACCATGACGCCGAACAGGATGTGCTCGGCGGCACGCCCCTGATGCGTCGGGATGACCTGCTCGAAGCCGAAGATGTCCTTGACGGTGTCGCGAAAGCGATACCAGCTTCGCGCGCCGGCATAGGACTCGTCGCCGCGCATCATCGCCGCCCAGGCTTCGGCCGACATCGCGCTGGTGCCCGAGTCGGTGAGCAGGTCGATGATGACGTCTTCGGCACGCAACAGAAACGGATTGAACTTCGCCGCCTCGATCATCTGCACACGCTCGTCGCGCGTCGTCAGCTTGATGGGTTCGACCATCTTGATCCTGAACGGCTCGATGATGGTCTTCATGCGATTTGCTCGAAGCGTGCCTGGAAGAATCGCAGCATTTCGGGCTCGTAAGTGAAACGCAGTCCTTTGATCTCGTCGCGTCGGCGCATTACCTCTTCGACCGCCTCGACCGTCACGTCCATGTGCGCCTGCGTATACACGCGCCGCGGAATCGTCAGTCGCACCAGCTCCAGACTGGGTTTGTGATTCTCACCGGTAACCTTGTCACGACCGGCTGAGACGATTCCTCTTTCCATCGATCGAACGCCCGATTCGACATACAGCGCCGCCGACAATGCCTGCGCCGGGAATTGTTCCTGCGGAATGTGCGGCAGCATCTTCGTTGCATTCAGGAACACGGCGTGGCCGCCGATCGGATTGACGATCGGTATGCCCGCTTCCCGCAGACGGCGCCCGAGATACTGCACCTGTCCGACACGCGCGTGGATGTGGTCGTCCTGAACGCTCTCCGTGATGCCGATCGCGAGTGCTTCCATGTCGCGTCCTGCCATGCCGCCGTAGGTGTGCAGGCCTTCGTAGACGACCACCAGGCCGCAGGCCTTCTCGTAGAATTTCGCGTCGTTCATCGCGAGGAATCCGCCGATATTGACCATGGCGTCCTTCTTGGCCGACATCGTCGCCGCGTCGGTCAGCGCACAGATCTCGTACACGATCTCCCGGATCGACTTGTCTTTGTAGCCTTTTTCACGCGCCTGGATGAAATGGGCGTTCTCGGCGACGCGCGTCATGTCGTGCACGAGCATGATGCCGTGCTTGTCGCACCATGCGCGCAGCTCTTTGAGGTTGGCAAGCGATATCGGCTGGCCGCCCGCCATGTTGACGCAGGTTGCGATGCAGACATACGGGATCTTCTCGCGCGCCAACTTCATCGACGAGTGCATCCAGCTTGTCGAAGTCGACATTGCCTTTGAACGGGTGTTCCGAATCGGCGTCGTGTGCCTCGTCGATGATGACATCGACGAACGTCGCGCCCGCCAGTTCCTGGTGCAGGCGTGTCGTCGTGAAGTACATGTTGCCCGGCACGTAGTCGCCGGCGGAGATCAGAATCTGGCTCAGGATGTTTTCGGCACCGCGGCCCTGGTGGCACGGAACCGTGTACTTGTAGCTGTAGTACTCCTGCGACCGTGTCCCGCAGCTGATAGAAATTGCGGCTGCCGGCATAAGCCTCGTCGCCCATCATGAGTCCCGACCACTGCCGGTCGCTCATGGCGCCCGTCCCGGAGTCCGTCAGCAGATCGATATAGACGTCTTCCGAACGCAGCAGAAAGGTGTTGTAGCCAGCCTCTCGGATGGCTTTGAGACGGTCTTCCCGACTGGTCATCTTGATCAGCTCGACCATCTTGATTTTGTAGGGTTCGGCCCAGCTCTTTGCCGTCATGACTGCACCTCCGGATCGACATGACTATCCGGGATCAATCATAAGCATAGGACCTCGTGCCCCGGGCTACCTATACGTAAAAGTACCGCGCCGGCGAAAACTAGATTGACGCAATCGGTTCGAGTTGCCGGGTGGCGGCAGCCGCGGCGGCATCGACGTCAACCTGAGCGAGGTTCTCTGCGTCGCGTGTGAATTCCTCGAGCAATGTCTCTTGCACCGCGCCACGCTGCTGAGCAACCGAGTAGGGAATTTCCGCATGGAACATGACCATTGAGTAGCGCGGAATGAAGCGGTCGGGCAAACGCCGTTCGAGCTCGAACGACAGTTCCTTGCGCAGCGCGAACTTGGGGTCGCGGACCGTATCCCGCATCTCCACGTAGTTCTCGAGCGCCATATCCGCGATCGCATTGGCATTTTTGTGTTGTTCATCTTCGTACCGCCTGAAAACCTCATTCCAGCCTGCGTCGCTGGCATCGAGGATTCGATCGAGCACGACGCAATCCTCGAATGCGAGGTTCATGCCCTGGCCGTGGAACGGCACAATCGCGTGAGCGGCATCCCCGATCAGGAGCACGTTGCCACGATCATGCCAATGTTCGCAGCGAACGGTGCCGAGCAGGCCCAGCGGGTTCTCCACGATGGAGCGTGCGGGCTCCGTAATAAGCGGCGCGACATCAGGAAAGTGTTTATCCATGAACTGCGCCGCGGCTTGCTCTGTGGTCAGCGAGGCGAAGCTTGTCTCGCCCTCATTTGGCATGAACAGGGTCAGCGTAAAGTCGCCACCAGGGTTTGGCAGCGCAATGAGCATGAACTCGCCGCGTGGCCAGATGTGCAGCGCATGCGGTTCCAGTTGAAAAGCGCCGTCGGGCCCGGACGGAATGACCAGTTCCTTATAGCCGTGCGCCAGCAGGATCTCATTCGCACCTACGATGCCGGACTGATGCAGCGCATTGCGCATGACCGAGCCCGCGCCATCGGCGGCAATGATCGGGCTCGCTTCGATCTCGTAGTCGTTGTCCGCTTCGATGTCGAGTACGTGTGCGTGCTGTGCAACGCGGTCATAGCCAGTCAATGCATGTCCAAAATGAATTTCCACATTGTCGAGCTCGTCGGCCGCGTCCAGCAGCAGTTTGTTCAACTCGCCGCGTGAGGCCGAGTAGATTTGCTCGTCGTCGCGCTGGCCGTAGGGCAGAAATTCCGTCGATCCGTCCGTCTCATGCACCAGGCGGCCGCGCATCGGCACCAGCAATGATTCGACGTGTGCAAGCACGCCGGCTTTTATCAGTCCGTTGATGCCGCGCGACGAGAGTGCCAGGTTGATCGAGCGACCGGCCGCCGCGAACTCTCCACGTGGATCGATATTGCGTTCAAAGAGGCTGACCGTCATGCCCTTGCGGGCGAGCATCGCCGCGAGCAAGGCACCGCACTGTCCTGCGCCGAGAATGTTGACGTGTGTGCTGCGCATCATGAAATCTCCGTCATGACTGACCCTTGACCTGAAATACTCTCGCAATCCGCTTGTCGATCCGCACCGCCGTGAGTTGCCGGCCCCAGACACAACCCGAATCAAGACTGATCAATTCGGGCAATACGATCAGACCGAGTACTGACCAGTGCCCGAACACGATGCGTGTACCCGCCCATTTCGGATTCTTGAAGTCGTACCACGCCGTGAGGTTCTTTCGCGCCCGGTACGGCGATCCGCTGTGCGAAAAATTAAGCCCTTTCCTGGCAGTCAGCATGCGCATGCGCGTCAGGCAGTTGATGATGAAGCGCAGTCGCTTGTAACCGCTCAGATCCTTCGACCACTCAGCCGGCGTATTGCCGTACATCTTGCGGAGCAGCGGTTCGTAATCATCGCTCTGTAGCGCCGCTTCGACTTCGGCGGCATGCGCGAGCGTGCGCTTGACACTCCAGGTCGGATGCGTACCGGCGTGCACGAGCAGGGTCTTGAGTGACTTGTCGTAATGTGCGAGCGGGCAATGCCGGAGCCAGTCGATCAACTCGTCGCTGTCGCTTGCCTGCAGTACTGGCTGCAAGGTTTCGAAACGGTTTATGTTGCGGACCTTGCCGGCAGCAAGCGCGAGCAGGTGCAGGTCATGATTACCCAGCACGGTGACGACGGAGTCGCCCAACGATTTCACAAATCGCAGTGTTTTCAGTGATTTGGGACCACGATTGACGAGATCGCCAGTCAACCACAGGGTGTCCTCTGCGGGGTCGAAGCGCAGCGCATCGAGCAACTCGCAGAAGGGGTCGTAGCAACCCTGCACATCTCCAATCGCGTAAACCGCCATAGCAGGCCCGGGATCTAGTGCAGGACGCCCGGCACCGCAAGCGTGAACGGAGCTATTGGCGCGTCGAAATTCACACCGTTATCAGCTTCCATGCGATACAGCCCCTGCATTGCGCCGACGGGTGTTTCGAGGACGGCACCGGAGGAATAGCGAAACTCTTCGCCCGGGTTCAAATGCGGTTGTTCACCCACGACACCGTCGCCGCTGACTTCCTGGACCTTGCCATTTGCATCGGTGATGATCCAGTGGCGACTGATCAACCGTGCCGGCACATCGCCGTTATTCGAGATCGTGATCGTGTACGCAAACACGTAGCGATCCGAATCGGGCTCGGACTGCTCGTCGACGTAGTCTGTGGCGACCTGAATGTGGATATCACAGCTTTTGTCGTTCATCGGGCATCGGTGTCCTACACGTGGGTGCCGTCATTCTAACGTATTCGCGAGGCGGACATAGTCGGCGATTGCGATTGCCTCGGCTCGCAGCCCCGGATCGATGCCAACGGACTCGAGCAGTGCCTCATCAGCGACGTTGCGCAGCGAATTACGAATGGTCTTGCGCCGCTGACTAAACGCCTGGGCGACAAGCCTCGACAAGCGTGCTTCGTCCTCGATGACATAGGTTCCGGCGGGCAGCGGGGCAAGCCGGACGACAGCCGACGTCACTTCGGGCGGTGGATCAAAGGCGGATTTGTCGACGTCGAACAATGCATCGATCTGAAAGTGGCAGCCGAGCATGATGCCGAGCCGACCGTATGCCTTGCTTCCGGGCACAGCGGCCATGCGATCGACCACCTCTTTTTGCAGCATGAAGTACATATCGACGATCTGCGCGCTGTAGTGGAGCAGCTGAAATAGCAAGGGCGTCGAGATGTTGTAGGGCAGGTTGCCGACAATGCGCAGTGACGGTCCGAGGGCAGCGTAATCAAAGTTCAGAGCGTCGGCCTCATACACGGTCACGCCGCTATTGGTGGCAAACTCCCGTACAAGTCGCGCTGCGAGATCGCGGTCAAGTTCGATTGCATGCAGCGCACCGGCACGTGCAGCCAGCAATCGCGTAATTGCCCCGAGCCCGGGTCCGATTTCGACAATAACGTCATCGTTCGATGGCGCGATGGCGCCAATGATCGCGTCGACGACGCCCGGATCAGTGAGAAAATGCTGACCAAATCGTTTGCGCGGCCGATGCCGACTCATTGTTGCGCCATGTTCGCGGCCAGCCGGACGGCTTCAACCAGGCTGCCGGCATCGGCCTTGCCCGTACCGGCGATATCGAGTGCCGTACCGTGGTCGACGGATGTCCGGATGATCGGCAGGCCGAGTGTCACGTTAACTGCGTGTCCGAAACCGGCGTACTTGAGCACGGGCAGGCCCTGATCGTGATACATGGCAAGCACGGCGTCTTTGTGGCCGGTGGCGGGCGTATACGCCGTGTCGGCCGGCACGGGGCCGCGAATCCTGTAACCGCGCGCGGCAAATTCGTCGACGACAGGTGCGATGATGGCCTTGTCCTCGGAGCCCAGATGTCCGGCTTCGCCGGCATGCGGATTCAGACCGCAAACCACGACTTCCGGCACCGCGATGCCGAATTTCGATTGCAAATCGTCGAACAGAATCTGCAATACGTTTCGGATTCTCTCTTGCGTCAGGTAGTCAGGCACATCGCGTAGCGGCAGATGCGTACTCGCCAGCGCTACTCGCAGGTCGCCGGCGACCAGCAGCATCACCGGAAGCTCTGTGCCTGTGCATTCGGCCAGGAATTCAGTGTGGCCGGTAAACGCGATGCCGGCATCGTTGATCACGCTTTTCTGCAGCGGCGCGGTAACGAGACCCGCGAATCTGCCGTCCATGCAGCCATCAACAGCGAGCTTCAGACCATCGAGGAGAGTCTGCGCGTTTGCCGTTCCGGGCCGGCCACACTCGGACGGTTCGGGAAACCGCGTGGCGATAACGTGGAGTTCACCGTCTTTTGCCCGCGTGCTGGCTGCATCCTCAGCGTCAATTTCTGTGATGCTTACATCCATGCCGGTCATGCGGGCGCGGGAACGCAGCGTCTCGGGATCCGACAAGACGACGAAACGGCAGGGCAGGACCTCACGCGCAAGGGCGAGACAGATTTCGGGACCGATGCCGGCGGGTTCTCCGGCTGTGATGATGAGTGGCTTGTCAGGAGTCACGACAGTTTGTCCTGCCGTCTGCGGACACACTCAGATGCGAGTCTCGACGAACGCCTCGTCCCGCAAACGGCGCATCCAGAGCTGGGTTTCTTCCTCCATCTTGCTGTTCTGGATTCCCGTCACGCAGTTGCTCTCTTTGAGGTCCTCTGTATTGTCATAGACGCGCCGATCGAGCACTTCAACTATGTGCCAACCGAAGCGGCTGCGAAATGGCGACGACAGTTCGCCAATTTCGGCGCTATTCACAACCTTTTCAAACTCGGGGACGAAGGTGCCCGGGCCAGCCCAGCCCATGTCACCGCCCGAATTCGCGGAGCCCGGATCGTCTGAAAGCAGCTTCGCAATCTCTGCAAAATCTTCACCATTCTGAATGCGCTCTACGGCATCATCCAGCCGCTGTTTCGCAGTTTCATCGTCGATGATCTCGTTGGGTGTTACAAGTATATGCCGGACCTTGACCTGGTCGACCTCGCTGCGCTGGTTGGCGCTGCGCATCTCATTGATCTTCACGATGTGAAAACTGCTCGCGCCGCGAAACGGCTTTGAGAACTCGCCGTCTGCCATCGCGGCGACGACATCCGTGTACAGTGTCGGCAGCTGACTGCCTTTCATCCAGCCAAGCGATCCGCCTTCGAGCGCCGTTTGTGCATTTGAATATCGTACGGCCATCTCGCCAAAGTCAGCGCCGTTTCCTAATTGCTCATACACGTCATCAGCTTTGGCTTTGGCATCCGCAATCTGTGCGGCGGTTGCCGACTCCGGCAACGAAATCAGGATGTGAGACAGATTGAAATCCGAATTGACGACAACGTTGCCTTCGAGGTCCGCAACACACTGTTGAATCTCTCGCGGCGACACCTGGATTCTCCGGCCGACATCGATTTGGCGCAATTGCTCCAAGGTAATCTGATCACGCAAATCTCGTCGATAGTCCGAATAACTAATGCCGTCCTGTTGCAGCAGAACCGGCATATCCTCGAACGCGACGCCGGCTTGTTCGGCCATGCGCCCGATCGCGACATTGAGCATTTGATCCGATACCTGAATCCCGATTCGCTCTGCGCGTTGCAGCTGAATCTCTGTCATGACCAGACGCTCGAGCAGCTGCTCGCGCAAGACATTGGGCGGCGGCAGCTGCATTGGCGGGTTCGCGCTGCTTGCCCGTTCAATGATCAACGCCATCTGATCGCGCACCTGGCTTTTCAGAACGATGCCTTCGTTAACGATTGCCGCGACGCCGTCAATGAATTCACCCGTGCTCGAAATTTCGGCAGATGACGCGGTGGAGCTGACGGACAAAGCGGCAATTGCGCACGCATTTGCGCATAATATCTTGATTTTTAACACTATTTATTACCGGAGATTCGCGGAGTAGCCAAGAATACCACGTTCCAACAGTTTGTCAGCAGCGGTACCCACGCTGGAGAATCCTTTCAATACCAGTTGCAGACCGATGGAGGAATCGCGAGTTCCATCACGCGTCGAGATATGCCGGCGCGACACGACCCTGAGCCCCCAACAACAGCTCTCGTACTCGAAGCCAAAAAACTCTTCGAGCGCTTTCTTGTCGCGCAACGAGTACTTGTAGCGGCCAACGAAATTCCATCGCGGGCCGATGGGCCATGACCAGGACACGTCACCCTGTTCGAGCGAGTCGCGGCGGAATCGATAAGCCAGGTTAAGTATTTTGTTGCTTGCCGGACGATACTGCAGGCGGGCTTCGGATCGCGTCGTGCCCCGATCTTTTCTGCCCCATTGATGACCGAAATCGAAATTGAGGTTTTCATACACCAGGAAGCGAACCTCGGCAATGTAGTCCGAGGATTCTTCTGTAACGAAAGGCTCGCCGGGCAAGGTCACACCGCTGGAACTCAGAAAACGAGTCTGGCCGACCGTTGCCGTGACGAGTTCGCGGCCAGAGGTTGTATCGAGAACGCGCGACGTGATGCCAAGACTGACCTGATCGACGTCCGCGATGCGATCAACGCCGAGAAATCGATTCGTGCGATAAAGTGACACGAGATTAAGGTCCGGCGTAATTGTGTCAAACACTGGCAGGTTATCCTGATCCCGATGTGGAACGTGCACGTACAGGACTCGCGGTTCCAGCGTCTGGACCCGACCGGCCGACGATCCACCCATCGAGCGTTCGAGGATCATGCCTATGTCGAGGCTGCTAATAGGTACGCTCCGGCTTGGATCGCTTACCTCGCCCGGCAGGGTGTCACTCAATTCGTAGCGCGTGTGATCGAGTGTAACGGCCGGTGTGATGAACCAGCCTGGTCGCGAGAGCGGGAGTTCGACAGTCGGCGCTACGTTGAGGCGCCACCCGGTTACACCCACGTCGCGATCGAAGTTAACGAGTTCACCGTTGAGTCCGAATCGCATACCAAGCCATTTTTCCGGCCAGTTGCCACGCATAAGCAGCTGCGGTACGCGGCGGTAGGGTTCATCGACTGGCAGGATCGCGTCATCGATTGTCTGAAAATCCTGTACCTGGCCAAACAACGACAGGGTTTCGGTGTGGTAGTCGAAACGCACACTGCGATTCAGGTGCGTGATACTCGAGATGCTCAGCGTGCCGCCGAGGTCCTCAAAATACTGACTGTCCGAAACTTCGCGATAATCGATGCGATTCCGCCAGCCGTTTACGAACATCTTACGGTGCCTGAGCTGCAGCAAGTAACGCGATTCATCAAGTATGCTGTCGCTGGCGAGGTATTCGACTTTGGCGCTACCGTCCGATGTGTTCGTCAGATAGCGAAACTGCGCGCCCATTTGCAAACCCCGGTCGGTAAGCAAACGCGGCGTTATCGTTGCATCGTAGTTGGGCGCAATGTTCCAGTAAAAGGGCGCAGTGATTTCTCTTCCGCCGCGCCGGGTGCTGCCGATCTGCGGCGTAAGGATGCCAGACTTGCGCGCGTCGCCTATCGGGAATGATATGTACGGCGTGTAGAGGATCGGCACACCCTGAAAACGCAACCGGACTCCTTTTGCAGTGCCGACACCACTACGTGTGTCGAGGTCGATGTCCTTCGCGAGGAGTAGCCAATCGTTGGACCCGGGTGGACAGGTCGTGTAACTCACGCCGTCCAGCTCGAGCGTTCCGCGCTGATTGATTTCGAGCGCCTCCGCTGCGCCGCGGCCACCATTCGCGTCGAGCACAAAGTTGGCGCCTTCGAATCGGATGCGCCCGAGGTCGTAGGCAAACTCTGCACTATCGGACTCAACTTGCGAACCCGAGTCCTCATAGCGAACGTTACCCTCGAGCAGAAGGGCCTTGCGCGTTGCGTCGAACCGGGCGCTCTCGGCGCCAGCAAGCTTGTCACCCTGCCGCAGCAGGACGCCGCCGGTCATCGATGCGCCTGGCGCATCGCCGAGTTGCGCCTGCAATTCACCGACTTCCAGAACGACGGTATCGGCGGTCGCGGCGTCAATCGTCGAAATCGGGCGCTCTGTCGAGATTCGCTCGAGCGGCACATGACATGCGTCCGGCTCTGCGCTGTGCGCATACGGCACTACCAGCAGGGCACCGGCGATGATCAGAGTTTTCACAGACAAGATAGTTGTCGGTTTTCAGGGGTATGTTACCTTCGCATAGTTTTGCAGGTGCTTCAACGCGTTACGGAGACCACTGATCAAGACTTCGAGTTCTGACAGCGACGGCCGACTGGCCGAATTGAGGGATTGGCTGCGCCGCATTGACGGGCTCTCTGCTGCCGATCCGCAGCCCGCGTCGGAAGATGCCAGCTTTCGCCGGTATTTTCGCTTGCATTCCGGGCGGCAAAGTTACATTGCGATGGATGCGCCGCCGCCGCAGGAGGACTGTCGGCCGTTCATTCGCGTCGCCGGCTATCTGGAAGCGATGCAGCTCAATGCGCCGCGCGTCCTCGAGGCAGATCTCGACAAGGGATTCCTGCTGCTCACCGATCTGGGCTCTGTTCAATTCCTCGAGAAGTCGATCGACAATCTCAAAACCGCGACGCCATTATACCGGGATGCAATGCGCGCACTGAGATCAATGCAGAGTCGCGGAACCGCGTTTCAATCGTTGTTGCCAACTTACGACGAAACATTGTTGCGTTTCGAGTTGTCGTTATTTCATGATTGGCTATGTGAAAAGCACCTCGGCATCGAATTCAGCGACGGCGATGAGCTGCAGTGGCAAACACTGTGTGACGTGCTGGTTGACAATGCGCTCGACCAGCCGCAGGTCTTCGTGCACCGCGACTATCATTCACGCAATCTGATGATCACTGCCAAGGACAACCCCGGCATTCTCGATTTTCAGGATGCTGTCGAGGGGCCGTTAACTTACGATCTGGTGTCGTTGCTCAAAGACTGCTATGTCCAGTGGCCACAAGAACAAGTCGCTGCCTGGGCTCACTCGTTCTACAACGAGATGGATGCGTCGATGCGGCAGCGGGTCGGCGAGCATCAGTTCATGCGCTTTTTCGACCTCATGGGCGTGCAACGCCACCTCAAAGCTGCGGGCATATTTGCGCGCCTCAATCGGCGTGATGGCAAGCCGGGTTATATGGCCGATGTTCCGCGAACGCTGAACTATATTGTTGCGCTGGGCCCGCGCTTCGAAGAGCTCGGGTTTCTCGTCGAATTGATCAACGCGCGCTGCCTGCCCGCGCTCGGTAACCCATCGTGATCGCCATGATCCTCGCGGCCGGGCGCGGCGAGCGGCTTCGCCCTCAGACCGACACGGTGCCCAAAGCTCTTGTCGAGGTGCGAGGCGATAGTCTTCTCGAGCGCCATCTTGACGCCGTCAAAGCAGCCGGCGTGGATACGGTTGTGATCAACCTGGGTTGGCTTGGCGACCAGATAATCGAGCGCATCGGATCCGGATCCCAATTCGGACTCAACGTTATTTACAGCCCTGAAGGCGACAACGTCCTCGAGACCGGCGGAGGCATTCATCGAGCGCTACCTATGCTGGGGGATGCACCGTTTCTCGTGGTCAACGCCGATATTTACACCGACATGCCGATGCTCGTTCCGGAGCTGGCCGATCAGGATGCAGGTCATCTCGTGCTGGTGCCAACGCCCCAGGACAAAGCGTCTGGCGATTTCGACCTGATCGATGGCCGCATCCGCAATGGAGACAGTCCCGATTTCACTTACAGCGGTGTGGCCGTTTATCGTCCCGATTTCTTTGCAGAGTGCGCGGCCGGACGTTTTTCCGTTGTGCCGATGCTGCGCGCTGCCGCGGATGCCGGGCGACTGGGCGGCAGTGTCTACGCGGGGCTGTGGAGGGATGTCGGCACGCCAGATAAACTAAGAGAGCTCAACGCGTAATCCATACGCAGGTGGCGCAAAAGGTGTGGTAGCAGACGATCTCGAACGGTAGCGAGATCGCGTTCCCCGCCGAGGCGCGCAAGATCCGTCAGCTCGAGTCCCTTGAAGCCGCAAGGATTGATGCGCGAAAACGGTTCCAGGTCCACGTCAACATTGAGCGCCATGCCATGAAAGCTCGATCCACGTCGTATCCTGAGCCCAATGCTCGCGAGTTTGATGCTATCGACGTATACGCCGGGCGCGTCACAGCGGCTCGCCGCCTCGATGCCGTAGTCAGCAGCGAGATCGACGACACACTGTTCGAGCGCTGTGACAAGATCGCGAACTCCGAGTCCCGCACGACGCAGGTCGATCAGCGGGTAGATCATCAGCTGCCCCGGACCGTGATACGTAACCTGTCCGCCGCGATCGACCTGGATTACGGGGATGTCGCCCGGGGCGAGCAGATGTTCCGGGGCCGTATTGAGACCGAGTGTAAAGACGCTCTGATGCTCGGTGAACCAGATTTCATCAGGCGTGGCGTCTGCGCGCTTATTGGTGAATTCCTGCATCGAGCGCCATACAGGTTCGTACTGCTGCAGGCCCAACTCGCGGACGACGATTCCGCTCATAGCGCAACCAGCACCTCTTCGTGTGCCGATACGTCACGGTAAATATTGTCCAGCTGCTCCCGGCTTTGCGCATTGACCGTTATTGTGATGGAAACGAAACTGCCGTTGCGACTCAATGCCCGGCGGATCGCCGCGTCGTTGATCGGACCCACATGTTTCTCGACCAGAAACCGCGCCGTTTCGCTGAACGTGGGCGTATCGCGTCCCATTATCTTGATAGGAAACTCGCACGGAAATTCCAGGAGTGTCTCGTCGGTCATGAAGCTTTCCGATTGCTCATTCAAACCACAGGCTGATGCTGTCAAGCGTTCGCTGCCAGAATGATCCGCTCGGGTTGTCGGCCAAAGCGCGCAACGGCTCGCTGATAATGTCGGTGCCGTCCAGCGTGATCTTCAGCTCGGCGAGCGGCTGGCCCTGGGCTACCGGTGCGACCAGAATCGCCGGAATGTTCAGCACAGAATCGAGCGAGTCATAGGCACCGCGCTGCACCGTGATGTAAAGGTCATCGACTACGCCGAGTGGCGAAAATTCGTTTGCTGATTTCCAGATTCGCGCTTGCGCAATTTCTACGCCGGCTTTGTAGAGCAAGCGGGTCTCGAAGAAGCGGAAAGCATAGTTGAGCAACGCCTGGCTGCCATCGATTCTGGCTTTGGCGCTCGAGGTTCCGAGCACGACGGCAACAACGCGCATCCCGTCACGTTGTGCAGACGAGACGAGGCAGTAACCGGCGGCATCGGTGTGGCCCGTCTTCATGCCATCAACCGAGTCGTCACGCCAAAGCAGATTATTACGGTTAGGCTGCTTTATGCCGTTGAACGTATATTCCTTGAGCGAATACCATTTGTAGTAGTCCGGGAATTCCGTGATGATGGCTCGCGCCAGCGTCGCCAGATCCCGCGCTGTCGAATAGTGATCGTCATGCGGCAGGCCCGTCGAATTAACGAAATTGCTTGACAACATGCCAAGCGCTCGCGCGTACTGATTCATCATCTCGGCGAACACGGCCTCCGAGCCGGCGACGTGTTCGGCCAGAGCGATACTCGCGTCGTTGCCGGACTGAACGATCATGCCAAGCAGCAAATCCTCAACCGACACGCGCTTGCCTACCTCGATGAACATTCGTGATCCTTCGGCGCGCCAGGCTTTTTCACTCACGGTTACTTCATCGCCCAGCGCAATCTGTTCTTCCCGAAGCGTTTTGAAAACGACATAGGCCGCCATGAGCTTGGTCAGGCTCGCGGGCGCGAGCGGTTTGTCGGGCTCGAGCGCGGCAATCTCATGAGCGGTACGCCCGTCAATTACGAGATAGCTCGTAGCACCAATAATCGGCGGTGCGGGAAGCGGGCGGAGATCAGCAGCGGACGAACTTACGGCGAAAAACAGCGCGAACAGCGCAAGCAAACGGACTTTCAATGGACTCTCGGAGGTAAACGGCCAGGGCGCGTATTGTAATGCGTTAGTCGGTTACGAGGTAGGGGTCATTAATGCCGAGGTTTTCGAGCTCCTCGACGAGGATGTCATACTGCACCACACCTTTGATCGGGCCGACTTGCACGCGATACAGGGCCGGCTCGATGTTCGTGTCCGCCAGGATGAACCCGGTGCCGATGCCAGCGGAGCGCAATATGGCCAGGCGCCGTTCTGCGTTTCCCCGGTCACCGAAGGCCCCGATTTGAACAAAGATCTTGTGTCCGGAGACCGGTTTCGGGGCAGTCGCGGCGACCGGCGCCGTCACTGGCGCGACTGTTGGTGGTGCTGCCGGCTCTGTCCGCCGCGTCGGGCGGTCGCCGCTCGGCGCGTTAAAGCCGATTGCCTCGACTTCGACGAGGCTGGTGCCAGTACCAACCATGTCGAGCTTCCGGGCTGCCGAATACGACAGGTCGATAATACGATTATGCACAAACGGCCCGCGATCGTTAACGCGCACAATGACACTCTTGTCATTACGCAGGTTGCGTACACGAACATAGGTCGGCAATGGCAATGACTTGTGCGCCGCGGTCATTGCGTACATATCGTACGGCTCCTGCATGGACGTCATCTTTTTGTGGAATTTTTTTCCGTACCATGAGGCAACGCCGCGCTCTTTGTAGCCGTCGCTGCTTTGCATGACGGTGTAGCGTTGTCCAAAGACTTCGTAAACAGGGCCATTGCCGTAGCGGCTGCGTGGTTCGCGCCGCGGTATCGCATCATCCGGCAGCTCCGAAATAGACGCACTGCCGGAGCGCGGCGGGCCGTCTTTTACTCTATTCGAACCACAAGCTGCCAGCGACGCAGACAGCGCCAGCAGCAGGAGTATTGCAGGCGACTTAAGGGTCACGGCGACGCACCTCTTCTGCAATTTCCTGCCCGAGCTGGTGAACCGCCAACGCATACATGACGCTATGGTTGTAACGCGTTATGACGAAGAAGTTATGAAAGCCAATCCAAAGTTCCTCGCCACCTGATCCCTCGAGAGATAGCAGCTGTCCGGCCGCTTCGTTGGGCAAGGTTGTGGAGAAAACGACACCCATCTCGCTTAGCGAGCTAACCGTCTGCTCGGCTTTGAGCTTGTTCTTCTTTGGTAGCTCACCGTTCCAGCGGGAGCTCAGAGTCGCTCGGGCCGCGACTTCTTCGCCGGACCTCCAGCCATGCGCGTTGAAGTAGTTGGCGATGCTGCCCGCGACGTCGGCCCAGTTGTTCCAGATATCACGCTTGCCATCGCCAGTAGAGTCAATTGCGTACGCACGATAACTGGACGGCATGAATTGCGGCCGCCCCATTGCGCCGGCATATGAACCAATCGCGTCGGTTGCCAGCATGTCCTCTTCGCGGACAAGTAACAGGAACTGCTCGAGTTCGCCGCGGAAAAACTTTTGCCGCGGTGGATAGAAGAAGGCCAGCGTCGTGAGAGCGTCGATTACCCGATGCCCGCCCGTGATGCGGCCGAAGTAAGTTTCGACACCGATGATTCCAACAAGAATCTCAACAGGCACGCCGTTTTTTGCGCTGATCATCTCAAGGGTTTCCCGGTTCTCGCGCCAGAACGCGGCACCGGCACGAACGCGGGCCTTGGTCATGAAAATCGGTCGGTACTCAGCCCAGGTCAGGGTCTTCTCCGCCGGCTTGCTGATTAGATCGATGATCGAGCTTTGCATTTCGGCGTCACTGAGAATGGTACGAATGGCGTCCTGATCGTAGCCGTGTTCCGCGACCATCGATTCAATGAACGCTGCGACCTCGGGTCGATCGAGGTCGATCGCGTAGCCCGGCGATACGAATAGCAGCAGCAAGGCGATGAGTAAGTGGGGTCGAAGCAAGAATTTTCTCATAACAGTACGATAGACCCCGGAAAGCGCTGAGAATTGCGGTTCGCCGCCATTCTTCATCAGTGCGGCAACAGTTTGCGGTGAGATTGAATGGACATCAGAATACCGAATCCGGCGAGCAGCGTCACCATGGACGTTCCACCAAAACTGACCAGTGGCAATGGAACTCCGACGACCGGCACGAGCCCGGTGACCATTGCCGTGTTCACGAACACATAGACAAAAAAAGTCAGGCTGATCGATCCCGCAAGCAGGCGCGAGTAGGTGTCCGGCGCCTGGATGGCGATATAGAGCCCGCGACCAATCACAAACACGTATAGAACGATGAGCGCGAGCACGCCGAGCAGACCGAGTTCCTCACCCATGACCGCGAAGATAAAGTCGGTGTCGCGCTCGGGTAGAAATTCGAGCTGCGCTTGCGAGCCGTTTGTCCAGCCCTTGCCAAACAAACCGCCCGAGCCGATTGCGATCTTTGACTGAATGATGTTGTATCCGGCACCGAGCGGGTCGCTATCGGGATCAAGCAAGGTCAGCACGCGTTGCTTCTGATAGTCCTGCATGAAGTTCCACAAGACGAGTGCGCCGGGTATTGCGAGAATTGCCAACACGACCATCAGGCGAAGCGGCAGGCCTGCAAGCACAATTACAATGATGCCGGACGCCGCGATCAACAGCGCCGTACCGAGGTCAGGCTGGCGGGCAATCAGCACGGTGGGCACGACGATCATCAATGCGATTAACAAGAGTTGCCCGAGACGCGGCGGAATTTGCCGATCGTGGAGGTACCAGGCGGCCATCATTGGCACGGCGAGCTTCATGATTTCCGACGGCTGAAATCGTATACCGAGGTTGAGCCAGCGCCGCGCCCCCTGGCTGACTTCTCCGGTCGTCAGCACGAGCACGAGGAGTACGAGACCGCCGAGAAAACCCCACGGTGTCCAGCGCCGCAGGAAATCCGGCGACAGCTGCGCCATGATCAGCATGGCGACCAGCGCAACGCCCAGGCGCATAATTTGATTGAGCAACAGGCGCATGTTCTCCCCAACGGCGCTGTACAGCACCACGAGCCCGAGCGCACTGATCAGCAGGATGCCAACGAATAGCGGCCCGTCGATATTCAGGCGCCGAATTGCACGCGCGAGGTCGCCGAGCGGCGCCGCTTTGCCGGTAATGAGTCGCTGTGTTTCGCTAAGGCGCATCATCGCCACCGTAACCGAGGTACTCATCCATGATGGCGCGAGCAATCGGTGCCGCGACCCGGCTCCCGCTCGAGCCATTTTCTACAACCACAGCGACTGCAATGCGCGGATTATCGACAGGCGCAAACGCGATAAACAAGGCGTGATCCCGCAACCGTTCTTCAATCTCTTCCTCGTCGTATTCGTCTTCCTGAGCAACCGAGAACACCTGTGCCGTGCCACTCTTTCCAGCCATTTCGTACTTTGCTCCACGGCCAATGGCGTACGCCGTTCCGCGTACGTTTTGCATGACGTCGTGCATGGCGCCAATAACGGTATCCCAGTACGACTGATCGTTAATCCCGACGTCAGCGAGTCGCCTGGGAGCGGTCAAGGTGCGCTGTCCTGTCACTGCGTCCTCGACGGCGGCGACGAGATGTGGCTCGAAGCGGGTGCCACGGGTCGCGAGTGCAGCGGCGGCGTTGGCAAGTTGCAGCGGCGTTGTGAGCATGTATCCCTGGCCGATCGAGTTATTAACGGTCTCACCATGAAACCAGCGTTGATCTGCTCTTTCAGTAAACGCAGCACGTTTCCAGTCGCGCGACGGGTTCACGCCCGGATGTTCACCGCTTACGTCGATGCCTGTGGCTTGCCCAAGCCCAAACTTGTCCAGATAGGTGTGCATGTTATCGATGCCGATGTCGCCACTGAGCTCGTAGAAATAAACGTCGCAAGACTGCGTAATGGCATCGTGCAGATCGACCTCACCATGTCCTTCGGGTTTCCAGTCACGGTAGCGGTGCGTCGTGTTGGGCAGCATGAAAAAACCGCGACATATGCTCCTTCTCATCGGATTGGTTGCGCCCGTGTCTAGAGCCGCGAGAGCAAGCATGGGCTTGATCGTCGATCCTGGCGGGTAAGCGCCGCGAATGGCGCGATTGAACAGTGGCTGCCCGAGGTCGTTCTGCAACTCGGCGTACTGCGCGGTCGACATCCCCACGGCGAACAGGTCGGGGTCGAATGAAGGGGCGCTGACCATTGCGAGGATTTCACCGCTCCAGGGGTCGATCGCGACAACCGCGCCGCGCCGTCCTTCGAGTGCTTTGGTCGCGAGCAGTTGCAGGTCGAGATCGACGACTCAGATAGACGTTCTGGCCGGGCGCCGATGATTCATCGTCGGGTAGTGAATCCGCCATGTCTCTGGAGTCGGTCGGAATCTGCCGGCCGAGCGCATTGGACACGATGTGCCGGTAACCGACGTCGCCATGCAGATCGGGCTCGAAGCTGTTTTCCACGCCGGTCTTGCCGGTGTGGGCCGTTCCTGCGTAGGAGGACGAATCGAGACGTGCAAGATCGTTCCTTGACAGCGCGCCGACGTAGCCAACCGCGTGCGCAATCGCTTTGCCGTTCGGGTAGTGGCGCACGAGGCGCGGCTGAAAGTCGACACCGGGGAATCGCGGCCGCTGAATCGCAAAATTAGCGATCTCCTCTTCGCTCAGACGCAGCTTGAGCGTGACGGGCTTGAAGCGCGGTCCACTCTCGCTGAGCTCCTTGAAGCCCGCAATGTCGTCAGTCTCGATCAATCCGAGCGCAGCGAGCCGCTGCAGCGTGTCATCGATATCCGCAACCTGTTCCGGAATCAGTTCCAGTTGATAGGCTGGCAGGTTTTCGGCCAGCACCCTGCCTTCACGATCGAAAACGAGGCCGCGGATTGGCGGCACGGCCTCGATGCGAACGCGATTGCCCTGTGATTGCGCCGCGAAGACTTCGTGGTCAAAGACCTGCAGCTGCACCAGTCGTGCTATGACCGTGCTGAGCAACAGAAAACCGATGATCGAGGTCAGGATGACACGCGCGATGAACAGGCGGCGTTCCGAGTGATGATCCTTGATGGGCGCCAGCAGATCCATACTAGTGCCCCAGCTGGACTCGAACGCGCACCCCGCGCAGCACCAGGAGGACGACAGGCCAGAAAAGCGTGCCCGTTATCACCGGTCCCCAGTAATCGACCGCAGGCACATCGATGCCCGCAACGCCGTTGATCCAGAACAGGATGAACTGATACAGCGCGAGTATCGCGAATACCGTTGCAGCAAGCTGCTGCAGCGGAAAAACACGCATCAGGAGATGAAAACGTACGGTAATGAAGACAATCAGGCACAGGGCGAGCGCATGTTGGCCAAGAATGGTTCCCTGTGCGACATCGAGCAGGATACCGATGATCCAGGCGGAGCCGACGCTCCATGTGCGCGGCATCATCATCGCCCAGTATATAAGTGTCAGTGCAACCCAGTCGGGCCGAAACGGTGCCGCCCAATCCGGCAGCGGCACGACCATCAGCATCAAAGCGAAGATGATCGTGACCAACACCGGTAGTCGCTGTGTGCCGCCGCCGCTACTCATCGCCGGGCTCCGTTTCGGCTTGCGTTTCGGCAGACGACCAGATCAACATGACTTCGCGAACCTGATCGAGAGCGGCCGTAGGCGTTGCCGTAACATCGGCAAACGGATCCTGAGGAATTCGGTTGACGGATTCGACGACGGCGACCGGGTAGCCTGCCGGAAACGCGCCGCCCAATCCGGAGGTGACCAGCAAGTCGCCGGGCTGGATATCGGCGTTGTTCGTGACAAAGGGCAGGTCGAGTCGACCGAACTCGCCCGTGCCGTTTGCGATCGTGCGCAGGCCGTTTCGATTGACCTCGACGGGCAGCGAATGGCTCGGATCGCTGATAAGCATCGCCTGCGAGGTCGTCAGGCCGGTCTCGATGATCTGACCGATCACACCAACGGCATCGATGATAGCCTGGCCGTCGTAAGCACCCTCGCGTTCGCCGATATCGATGACAATGTTGTGCCGGTAAGGATTCGCGTCAACGGCCATGATCTTGGCGACGCGAATTTCGTCGCGCACCCGCGCGCGCGCCTCGAGCAAATCGCGTAACCGGGCGTTTTCTGCCTTGAGCGCATTGAGTTGCTGCAGTTCGGCTTTGGTAAAAAGCCGCTCGTTCCGTAGATGATTGAGTTCCTGTTGAAGTTCGTCGCGAGACTTCGTGCCTTCGCGAACCCACTCCCAGAGCCGGAACGGCGCATCGACAATAAGCTGTATCGGATATACGGCCGCACCGATGGCCTTGCGAACGGCATCAAGATGGTTCTGCCGGTGATCGAGGACCATAAGCAGGATGCTCGCGAACAGCAGGATAAGGACGCGAACGCCGAGTGCGGGAATGCGTGCCGGATTGGTGCTACTGGTTCGGGAAGCGGCCATCGGTGCTTAGCATCCGCAAATCGTCAACCAGGCCCGAATTACGACTTACTCCAGTCCGAACACAGCGGGCCCGTGTTCATCGATGAGTTCGATGACTCTACCTCCGCCGCGTGCGACGCAAGTCATCGGATCATCCGCAATGACCACTGGCAAGCCGGTTTCTTCCATGAGAAGCTTGTCGATATCACGTAGCATCGCGCCGCCGCCGGTCAGCACAATGCCGCGTTCTGCCACGTCGGCGCCAAGTTCCGGCGGTGTTTGCTCAAGCGCTTCCTTGACCGCACCGACGATGCCCTGCAACGGCTCCTGCAGGGCCTCGAGAATTTCATTGCTGTTCAGCGTGAAAGCGCGCGGCACGCCCTCGGAGAGGTTGCGGCCCTTGACCGATATCTCCAGCACTTCTTGTCCCGGAAATGCCGAGCCGATTTCATGCTTGATGCGCTCGGCGGTTGCCTCGCCGATCAATATGCCGTAGTTGCGGCGCACGTAGTTCGTTATTGCCTCGTCGAATCGGTCACCGCCGATCCTGACCGATGCGGCATACACGATGCCGTTAAGCGAAATGACGGCGACTTCGGAGGTGCCGCCGCCGATATCGAGAACCATCGAGCCGCGTGCTTCGTGCACGGGCATTCCGGCTCCAATCGCAGCGGCCATGGGCTCGTCGATCAGGTGCACCTTTCGTGCGCCGGCGCCCTCGGCAGATTCACGAATGGCGCGGCGCTCGACTTGTGTCGAGCCATAGGGAACACAGATCAGCACGCGCGGGCTCGGGCGAAAATAACGGGAGGCGTGGGCCTTGCGGATGAAATGCTGCAGCATCTTCTCGGTGACCGTGAAATCGGCGATTACGCCGTCTTTCAAGGGCCGAATGGCCGTGATATTTCCCGGGGTCCTGCCCAGCATGTTCTTGGCCTCGGCGCCGACGGCCTCGACCACGCGCCCCCCACGGCCGCTGTCTTCGCGAATCGCGACCACAGACGGCTCGTCGAGCACAATTCCGTGGCCCCGCGAGTAGATCAGGGTATTGGCGGTGCCAAGGTCGATCGACAGGTCATTGGAGAAATAACCCAGAATGTTCTTGAACATGTTGGGATAAGGTCCCGAAATAAGAATAACGCGCTAATCTAACAATGCGCACGACATTGCACAAGGCAGCGTGTATCATTGCGGACGCGCGCGCTGGACGGCGAATCGCGCACCCGGACAAGCAGGAATTTCCCCGTGTCACTCGATAAAGAACAGGTTCAGCATATTGCGATGCTGGCGAGACTCAGGCTCGCAGATGACGAGTTCGGCGAGACGGTCGACAAACTGTCGCGAATCGTCGATTTCGTCGACCAGTTGAGCCAGGCGGACACTGAAAATGTCGTGCCGATGGCGCACCCGCTACATGCCTCGCAACGGCTGCGGCCCGACGCGGTGACTGAGCCGGATATTCGCGATCTGGCGCAGAAAAACGCCCCATCGGTCGGAGATGGCCTTTACCTGGTGCCCAAAGTCATAGAGTGAGCCATGGGTCTGGATTTGCACGCACAGACTTTGACGCAGCTCGCCGCGGGTCTCGAACGCGGTGATTTTTCGTCCGTTGAGCTGACCGAGGCGCTGCTCGCGCGAATCGAGGCGCACGATCAGGCGCTCAACGCATTTGTCACCGTGACCGGCGAGCAGGCGCTTGCCGCAGCGAAGCGGGCGGACGAAGCACGCGCTGCCGGTGATGCTGGCGTCCTGAACGGCCTGCCGATCGCGCACAAGGACATTTTCTGCACGCAGGGTGTACTCACTACTTGCGGTTCCCGCATGCTCGAGAATTTCGTCTCGCCTTACGATGCGACCGTGGTCGAGCGGCTTGCTGCAGCGGGCGCCGTCGTACTCGGCAAGACCAACATGGATGAGTTTGCCATGGGCTCGTCCAACGAGACGAGCTTCTTCGGTTCGGTCAAGAACCCGTGGCGTCTAGACTGCTCGCCTGGCGGCTCATCGGGCGGCTCGGCTGCAGCTGTCGCGGCGCGCCTGGCACCGGCGGCAACCGGCACGGACACCGGCGGCTCGATTCGACAGCCGGCTGCGCTGACGGGCACGGTCGGCCTGAAGCCGACCTATGGCCGCGTGTCGCGCTACGGCATGATCGCATTCGCGTCGAGCCTGGATCAGGCCGGCGTCATCACTCGCTCGAGTGAGGATGCCGCGATGCTGCTCGGCGTCATGGCAGGCTTTGATGAGCGCGACTCGACCAGCATCGATCACCCGGTGCCGGATTACAACGCGTCACTGTCGGGATCACTCAAGGGCTTGCGCGTCGGCATCGTCAAACAGCACTTCGACGAAGGACTCGATGAGCAATGCGGCGCCGCGGTAAAAGAGGCTTTGGCCGCGCTCGCGTCTGAGGGTGCGATTCTGACCGAAGTCGATATGCCGAATCTCGATCTTTCGGTGCCGACGTACTACGTCGTGGCCCCGGCCGAGTGCTCATCCAACCTGTCACGCTTCGATGGCGTGCGCTTCGGTCATCGCGCCGAGAATCCTGACGATTTATTGGATCTCTATTGCCGCAGCCGCGGCGAAGGTTTTGGTGCGGAGGTCAAACGCCGCATCATGACCGGAACCTATGTTTTATCCGCCGGCTATTACGATGCTTACTACCTCAAGGCACAGCAGGTAAGGCATCTGATTGCAGACGACTTCCACAGGGCCTTCGCTGACGTCGATGTGATTGCGGGGCCGACGTCGCCAACTGCCGCGTTCAGGCTCGGTGACAAAATCGACGACCCGATCACCATGTACCTCAACGACATATATACGATCGGTGCGAACCTCGCCGGCCTGCCCGGCATGTCGACACCATGCGGTTTCGTTGACGGCCTCCCGGTCGGTCTGCATCTCGTTGCGCCGCATTGGGGCGAAGACACCTTATTGAGGTGTGCGCACCACTACGAGCAACTCACGGACTGGCATCGGGCCTGCCCGGAGGACTACCTGTGAGCGGTTCCTGGGAAGTCGTTATCGGTCTCGAGGTCCACGCCCAGCTGGCGACAAAGAGCAAGATCTTTTCAGGCGCGTCCACGGCCTACGGCGCCGAGCCCAATACGCAGGCCTGCCTCGTCGATCTCGGCTATCCCGGCGTATTGCCGGTTCTCAATGAAGAGGTTGTGCGTATGGCGACCAAATTCGGACTGGCCGTCAATGCTACCGTCGCAAAGCGCTCTGTATTTGCGCGCAAGAACTACTTTTACCCCGACCTGCCAAAGGGCTACCAGATCAGCCAGTACGAGTTGCCGATCGTCGAGCACGGCGAACTCTTCATCGACGACGCGGATGGCAACGACAAGCGTGTCGGCATCACTCGTGCGCATCTGGAGGAAGATGCCGGCAAGTCGATCCACGAAGGCCTCGCGAAGTCGTCGGGCATCGATCTGAATCGGGCCGGCACGCCGCTTCTCGAGATCGTATCCGAACCCGATCTGCGCTCGGCCAAAGAAGCCGTTGCGTATATGCGCAAGATCCACTCAATCGTGCGCTACCTTGAAATTTCCGACGGCAACATGCAGGAAGGCTCATTTCGTTGTGACGCGAACGTGTCGGTGCGGCCGCTCGGTCAGGAGGAACTCGGCACACGTACCGAGATCAAAAACCTGAACTCGTTCCGCTTTGTCGAGAAAGCCATCAATTTCGAGATCGACCGGCAAATCGAAGTCATCGAGGATGGCGGTGAGGTCGTTCAGGAGACACGTCTATATGATTCTGGCAGAGACGAGACGCGGCCGATGCGTTCCAAAGAGGAAGCGAACGATTACCGCTATTTCCCGGACCCGGACCTGTTGCCGGTAGAGATCGACGACGCTTACATTGATGCGGTCCGCAAATCGCTACCCGAGTTGCCGGATGCCAAGCGATGTCGTCTTGTAGACGAATATGAAATCAGACCGGACGACGCAGTAATTCTGACTGCATCGCGAGCGCTTGCCGATTATTTCGAAGCGGTCGTTGCGGCCACACAGGGTAAGGCGCAAGGTGTCGCGAACTTCGCAATCGGAGAAGTCGCGGGCGCACTCAATCGCGATGGACTCGATATCGAGCAGAGCCCGGTATCGGCCGCTGATCTCGCCGGACTGCTCAATCGCATCAAAGATAAAACGATTTCGGGCAAGATCGCGAAAGAAGTCTTCGAGGCCATGTGGGCCGGCGAGGGCACCGCGGACAAGATTATCGAAGCCAGGGGACTCAAGCAGATCACTGACGCTTCAGCAATCGAAGCGATTGTGGACAAGGTCATCAAGGCGAACCCCGGCCAGGTTGCCGAATACAAGGCCGGCAAAGACAAGCTGATCGGCTTCTTTGTTGGCCAGGTCATGAAAGAGACTGGTGGCAAAGCCAACCCTGGCCAGGTCAACGCCATCCTCAAAGGCAAGCTAAAGTAGGCGAGAGCTTCTGCGCTGGATGCACTGAGGCTGCTGTCTCGAAAAGTCCTCGTGTGCTATTCTATTCAGGCTAAAATATAAATAAATTCTTATATATTTATCTTATGCAAAATAGTACCCGGCAACTGATTACGCATTTGAAGGCGTTCGCCGATCCAATTCGCTTGCGCCTGCTGGCGTTGTGCGTGCGAGGGGAGTGCACGGTTTCGGAACTGACCGAGGTTTCGGGTCAGAGCCAGCCGCGAATTTCGCAGCATCTCAAGCAGCTTTGCGACGCCGGCTTGCTCGAGCGATTTCGCGACGGGCAATTCGTCTACTACCGCGTGCCGCTGGGCACCGGGCAGGCCTCGCAGCGTCGGCGCCTGTTCGCGCTGCTGCCCACGGAAGAGCCAGCCTACGAGCGTGACTTTGACAAACTCTGCGGCTTGCGCACCGAGCGGGGGCTCGCACCGCCCGAGAAAGATAATGACGCGTTGCGGTATTTGCACCGCGCACTCATCGAACTGACGGTTGCGATGCCGCTCGGGGATCTGATCGATATTGGCAGTGGCCAGGGACGGATCCTCAAGCTGCTCGGGTCACGCGCACAGCGTGCTGTTGGCGTGGATACCAATGCCGATGCACGGCAACTCGCGCGCGCGGAGTTGCTGCTTGCTGGCGTCGAGAACTGCAGCCTTCGCCACGGCGATATGTATGACCTGCCTTTCGCTGACGGGGAATTCGACACTGTCATCCTCGATGACGTGCTCGCGGACGCCGAGCGGCCGATGACAGCAATCAGCGAAGCGCGCCGCATCCTGAAAAAAGGCGGCCGGCTGTTATTGCTCATCAGGTCTGATGTGCGTGACATAGCGACGCTTGAAAAACAGCTCGCCGTCTGGTGTGGCGCTGCGGGTCTGCGTCTTGCGCCACCGAAATACATTCCGGTAAACGATCCGCACTGGCTGCTCGCCGTTGCGTCGCCTGCCGATCTGGAAACGGCAGCTGCCTGAGGTCCCGACCAGCAATGACAAACCGCAACGTTGAAGTTTCTTTCGAGTTTTTCCCGCCGCATTCCGAGAAGATGGATGCGACGCTATGGAATTCGGTGCAGCGACTCAAGCACCTGTCGCCGCGATTCGTGTCGGTAACTTACGGCGCCGACGGCTCGACACGGGAGCGTACTCACGCTGCTGTGGAACGAATCGTCACGGAAACCGACCTTACAGCCGCGCCACACCTGACGTGCATCGGCGCGAGCCGCGGCGAGATCGACGACATCGCGCGGGAATACTGGGATATGGGTATCCAGCACCTCGTTGCATTGCGCGGTGACCCGCCAAAGGACGCAACGGGCTACACGCCGCACCCTGATGGATACGCCTACGCATCCGATCTTGTTGCGGGCTTGCGCAAGGTTGCGGACTTCGATATTTCAGTCGCTGCATACCCGGAAGTGCACCCCGAAGCGCCAAGCGCGAAGTTCGACCTCGAGAATTTAAAACGCAAGCTGGATGCGGGCGCGACTCGCGCGATCACGCAGTTCTTCTTCGACGCTGATGTTTTTCTGCGCTTTCACGATCGTGCCGCTGCAGCTGGAATCGAGTCGATGATCGTGCCAGGAATTCTGCCGATTACGCGCTTTCCGCAGCTGCAGCGATTCGCGACGCAATGCGGAGCGACGGTTCCGGACTGGCTGGAGGAGCGTTTCGCAGGTCTTGATGACGACGCCGAGACACGGCAAATGATCGCCGCCAGCGTTGCGATCGAGCAGGTCCGCAAGCTGCAGGACGCCGGTATCAATGAATTCCATTTCTATACCCTGAACCGATCCGAACTAACCGTCGCAATTTGCCATGCGCTTGGCGTCCGCTCCAATCAAGTGGCCGCCTGAGGTCTCCTGATGCAACGCGCTGGTCGAATCGCTTCACTGATGCAGTCACTTGACGAGCGCATCCTGCTGCTCGACGGGGCGATGGGCACGATGATCCAGGGCTACGGCCTCGATGAGGACGACTATCGCGGCGAGCGGTTTGGCGATTGGCACATGGATCTGAAAGGTAACAACGATCTCCTGTCGATTACGCGACCATCCGTGATCCAGGAAATTCATCGCCAGTTTCTCGATGCCGGCGCCGACATCATCGAGACCAACACGTTTAATTCGAATGCTCCGTCGATGGCCGACTATGATTTGCAGGACCTGGTCGCGGAACTCAATCTCGCGGCCGCGCGGCTGGCGCGCGAATGCGCCGATGCGCACGCAGCGCGTGCCGGCAGTCCGCGTTACGTTGCCGGCGTGCTCGGACCGACAAACCGCACCGCATCGATCTCGCCCGATGTAAACGACCCCGGTTTTCGCAACATACGTTTTGCGGATCTTGTCGCGACATATGAACAGGCGGCAGTCGCACTGATCGAAGGCGGTGTCGACTTTCTCATGGTCGAGACGATATTCGACACGCTAAACGCCAAAGCCGCGATATTTGCGATTAAACGGAGTTTTGCAAAGTCCGGAGTGACATTGCCCGTAATGATCTCCGGAACGATCACGGATGCGTCGGGACGTACGCTGTCGGGCCAGACCTGTGAAGCGTTCTGGAATTCGGTTCGCCACGCCGATCCGTTCATGATCGGCCTCAACTGCGCACTCGGCGCGAAAGATATGCGGCCATACGTGGCCGAGCTGTCGCGCGTGGCCGATACGCGCGTTTGCGCTCACCCGAATGCAGGGCTGCCGAATGAGTTCGGCGAGTACGATGAGACGCCCGAGGCCATGGCCGAGGTGATGAGCGAGTTTGTCGAGAGCGGCCTGGTGAATATGGTCGGTGGCTGCTGCGGTACGCGTCCTGAGCACATTGGAGCAATCAAAGAGATCATCGATGGCCGGCCGCCGCGCGCGGTGCCGGAATTGCCGATTCGCTGTCGGTTGTCAGGCCTCGAGCCGCTGAATATCGGGCCTGATGACCTGTTCGTTAACGTTGGTGAGCGCTGCAACGTGACCGGCTCGGCCATTTTCCGGCGCCTGATCGAGGCGGATGACTATGCGGCCGCTGTCGAGGTCGCGCGTAATCAGGTTGATAACGGTGCGCAGATCATCGATGTGAATATGGACGAGGGCATGCTCGACTCCGAAAAAGCGATCGTGAGGTTTCTCGACCTGATCGCATCGGAGCCCGACGTCACACGATTACCGGTCATGATCGATTCATCGAAGTGGTCGGTCATCGAGGCCGGCTTGCAGTGCGTGCAGGGCAAGGCTGTCGTCAACTCGATCAGCCTCAAAGAGGGTGAAGAGGCTTTTATCGAGCAAGCGCAACTTGTGCGCGATTACGGCGCGGCGGTCATCGTCATGGCGTTCGATGAGAAAGGGCAGGCCGATTCGGTCGAGCGCAAAGTCGCGATCTGCAAACGCTCTTATCAAATTCTGACTGACGTGGTCGGTTTCGAAGCGGCAGATATCATCTTCGATCCGAACATCTTTGCGATCGCTACCGGAATCGAAGAGCACGCGAGCTACGGCCTCGATTTCATCGAAGCAACCCGTCAGATAAAGACCGCGCTACCGGGCGTTCTTGTCAGCGGCGGCGTCAGCAACGTTTCGTTTTCGTTCCGCGGCAACAACGTCGTGCGCGAGGCCATTCACTCGGTTTTTCTGTATCACGCGATTCGCGCCGGTATGGATATGGGCATTGTCAACGCCGGGCAGCTGGCGATCTACGAAGACTTGCCCCGCGACCTTCGCGACGGGGTGGAAGACGTCGTGCTCAATCGCCGCGAGGACGCGACCGAGCGGTTGCTCGATATCGCGGTGAATTACAAAGGCCAGGCCTCGGGCTCGAAGTCCAGAGCACAGGACCTTTCGTGGCGAGAGCTCGCGGTGGACAAACGCCTCGAGCATGCGCTCGTCCACGGCATCGACGAATACGTCATCGCTGACACCGAGGAGGCGCGGCTTGCCGCAGATCGACCACTTGCGGTTATCGAAGGGCCGCTCATGGCCGGCATGAATGTCGTTGGCGACCTGTTCGGTGCCGGCAAGATGTTCCTGCCGCAGGTGGTCAAGTCCGCACGGGTCATGAAAAAAGCAGTCGGTCACCTCCTGCCGTACATAGAACACGAGAAGGACGGCGTCGCAAGCTCCAATGGCAAGATCGTCATGGCGACAGTCAAGGGTGACGTACACGACATCGGCAAGAATATCGTCGGCGTCGTTTTGCAATGCAATAACTTCGAGGTGATCGACCTCGGCGTGATGGTGTCCTGCGAGAAAATTCTCGACGTGGCGCGCCGCGAGGGCGCCAGCATCATCGGTCTGTCGGGTCTTATCACACCGTCACTCGACGAAATGGTGCACGTCGCAAGTGAAATGCAGCGCCAGAAATTCGATCTGCCGCTCTTGATCGGCGGCGCCACGACATCGCCGGCGCATACTGCCGTCAAAATCGAGCCGAACTACGAAGGTCCGGTCGTCTACGTCAAGGATGCCTCCCGCGCTGTCGGTGTAGCGCAGGCACTGATTGAACCCGGGACACGTGATGCGTTTGTCGCGAAAACGCGTGACGACAATAATCGTCGTCGCGAGCGGCACGCGAGCAAGTCGCGTCTCTCGCCACAGCTATCGTTGCTCGAAGCGCGCGAACGGCGCCATCGTTGCGACTGGGATAACTACGTCCCGCCCGTACCAACGTTCACGGGGACGCAGATTTTCGCGGACATCGGACTCGACGTGCTGCGAAATTATATCGACTGGATGCCGTTCTTCAATGCCTGGGAGTTTCACGGCAAGTTTCCCGGAATTCTGAGCGACGCCAAAGTTGGCGAGGCTGCAACGAGCCTTTTTTCCGACGCAACCGCAATGCTTGACCGAATAGTCCGCGAGCGATGGCTGCAGGCGAAAGCCGTTGTGGGCATCTTCCCTGCGCATTGCGACGACTACGATGACCTGCTGGTTTACGGTGACGAGTCGCGAGCCAGCGCGGCGATGCGCCTGTGTCATCTGCGCCAACAGCGGCTCAAGCCCGAGGGTCAGGCGCAAAATTGCCTCGCCGATTTCGTGGCGCCGGCCGAATCGGGTCTCGCAGACTTCGTCGGAGCTTTTGCAGTGACGGCCGGTATCGGTATCGACGAACACGTTGAGCGTTTCGAGAGAGATCACGATGACTACAGCGCAATCATCCTCAAAGCGCTTGCTGATCGTCTCGCCGAAGCATCGGCCGAGTACCTGCACGAACGCGTGCGCCGCGACTTGTGGGCTTACGCCGATGACGAGCAGCTATCGAGCGACGAATTGATTGCCGAAAAGTACCGCGGAATTCGCCCTGCGCCCGGCTACCCGGCCTGTCCGGACCACACCGAGAAAGCGAAACTTTGGGAACTGCTCGACGTCGAGGCCAGCATCGGATTGCGGCTGACTGAATCGTTTGCAATGTATCCGACCGCGGCCGTGAGCGGCTTCTATTTTTCGCATCCCGATGCGCGCTATTTCTCGGTCGGCAAGATCGATCGGGACCAGGTCGAATCCTATGCCGAGAGAAAAGGCCTGACGATGTCAGAAGCCGAAAAGTGGCTGGCGCCGAATCTCGGCTATGCACCGCGTGCGGCTAACGCAGCCTGAGATCGCCACGGTGAAACCGATTCTCAGCGCCTGATCAGCAGGAAACGCGGAATTGCAGCCGGATTAGCCTATTATTGAGGTCCCGAAGCGGAGGGCCCCATCGTTGTTGGCGACCGCCACATTATTGCTTGGCTTTGTCCTGCTGATCGGTGGCGGCGCCTTGCTCGTGCGCGGCGCATCGGAAATCGCAAGCCACCTGGGCATATCGCCGATGGTCGTCGGTCTGACCATTGTGGGCTTCGGTACCAGCGCGCCCGAGCTGGTCGTCAACGTCTTGAGCGCGGGCAAAGGTGCTACCGGCCTAGCATTCGGTAATGTAGTTGGTTCAAACATCAGCAACCTGGCGTTGGTATTGGGAGCGGCGGCTCTCGTGATGCCAATCACGATTCAGGGCCAGCTCGTCAAACGCGAAGTGCCGCTACTGTTGCTCGGAACAGCAGTCGTGACCGCGATGGCGGCCGACAGTCTGTTCGAAGGCGGATCCGGGATTATCAGCCGCTCGGAGGCCGTGGTCCTGCTGCTGCTTTTTTGCATTTTTATCTACACGAATATCCTCGAAATTTACAAGCCGAGTACGACGGACCAGTTCTTCCTGGATGTCGATGACAGTCCGCTGGTGGTAGCACCGGTGCCCAGCCGTGCCCGCTGGGTGTTCATCATCGCAGGGTGTGCTCTACTGTTCATCGGCGGTGATCTGGCTGTCGAGGGTGCGGTCGATCTCGCATCCTACTTCGATGTATCTCCGGTCGTAGTAGGCCTTTTCGTCGTAGCGGTGGGCACGAGCATGCCGGAGCTCGTGACCTCGATAATTGCTGCATTGAGGCATGAGTCCGATCTTGCGCTTGGCAACATTGTGGGATCGAATCTGTTCAACACGCTGGTTGTGATGCCGATTACTGCATTGGTTGGGCCGGTTAAGGTACCTGCCGGCGGCATCACGGATCTGATGCTGTCATTGAGCCTGGCGGTTGCGCTGATTCCGATTTTCTTTTTTGGGGAAGCGCGGCTGGGCCGGCGCGCTGGCGGCTTTCTGCTTCTCGTTTACGCGAGCTATGCGGTTGCGCGCATATCCACGGCTGGAAATTAGGCCGAACAACCACTCCGCTTTCACAAATTCACGGTTTCTACTGAAGGGAATTTTATCGCATGACATCTACGTCAATGAGCGTTGCGGCAATAGTCGCTTTATTGCTGGCGAACGCGTTTTTCGTTGCGGCTGAATTCGCGCTGGTCAAAGCAAAACCCTTTCGGCTGAGCGCCGAGGCGGACGGCGGCAGCAATGCGGCAGGTATTACCGTCAGAATGCAGCAAAGTCTCGAGCCGTACCTCGCCGCGTGCCAGCTTGGCATTACGATGGCATCGCTCGGGCTCGGCTGGATTGGCGAGCCGGCGGTCGCCGCATTGCTGAAACCTCTTTTTGAACTATGGTCTCTGCCGGAAAAATTTATCCACCAGGTCTCGTTCCTCATCGGGTTCCTGATTTTTTCATCGTTGCATATCGTGCTCGGCGAGCAGGTGCCGAAGTCCTTCGGGATTCGGCAACCCGAGCGCGTGTCCATCTGGATCGCATACCCGTTGCTCCTGTTCTACATTATTTCGTTTCCGCTAACCTGGTTGCTCGATCGTGCCTCGCGTGGCGTTCTGAGCTTGTTCGGCGTGGAGGAGGGTACGCACGCCGATGTTCTGACTCTCGCCGAGCTCAAAGATGTCGTCGCGACGTCGAGCGAACACGGCAAAATATCGAACCGGCGTGCATTGATGCTCAAGAATTTGATCGAACTGGATGATCGTCCTGTTGCCTGGGTGATGATTCCGCGCAAGGACGTAATAGTGTTGAAACTTGGTGATTCCGCGGAGCGAAATCTCGCGATCATAGCGGAAACGAAGCACTCGCGATTTCCGTTGCTGGATGGAGACGATAACGAAAATGTCGTCGGCATAGTTCTTGTCAAACTGCTGCATCAGGCAATCATGCAGGGCGATGCTGATCCGGCAAGCCATCTGCAGGACTTCAACAGGGACGCCCTGGTCATTCCCGAAAGGCAAACGGTATCGCGCGCGTTCGAGACGCTTCGATCACAAGCTGAACACATGGCGGTCGTCTCGGATGAGTACGGGGATTTTGCGGGCATCATCACGATCGAAGACTTGCTCGAGGAGGTCGTTGGAGATATCTCGGATGAAAAAGATATCTCGAAGCCGCACGCGTTCCTGGAGCAACTGGGCGAAGACGCCTGGCTCGCAGACGGCGGTATGACCGTGGCTGACGCAGAGCGGGAGTTCGGGCTCGAGATAGAGCGCACTACCGAGGTCAACACGCTGTCGGGACTGTTTATGGAGAAGCTGGGCAGGATCCCCGAGGTCGGTGACGTCATGGATATTGAACAACTGCGCCTGAAAGTCGAGTCTGTCGAGGACCGTCATGCAACGAGGATTCGGGTGTCGCGCGCTCAGTCCTTCTCGACGGAATAGAGAATATCGATGGACTGCGTCTCGCCGGCGCCGGCCTCGAGCGCCACTCTGCGCGACAATTTGTAACGCAGCACAAGCGTGCCGAGGCGGCTGAATACGCCGTAGGCATAGCGAGCATAGAGGCGCGAATTGACCTGTTTGCCGGCAACCAGCGCTGTCGTTTCGCCGCCGTCGCCGGTCAACGATAGCTGATCGAGTCCGACAGCCTGGCCGATCTGTTCGGTCAACCGGGTTGCCTGTCTGAGTCCGAGTGCGACCGCCGCCCCTGACAATTCCCCACCTTCGGTCTGCGTTGCCTGATTCAGAGGCCTCCCGATGACCAGATACGACAGCGCATCAGCGTCTGCCATTTTGGGCTCGGAATAAACGGAGGACGTCAGATTCTGGGCTCGCCCCCGAAGATGAATGCCTGCGGTCACCGTTCCGTCAAACGTCTCGATGACCCGAACAGCTTTGACATCGACAATCGGATCATCGAGGGGGCCGGTAAACGTGAGATTGCCCTCGGAAATCGCGAGTTTTTGGCCGTACGCCGCGAAAATGCCGTCGACCAGTGACACCTGACCCTCAGCTCTTAACGGACGGTTCTCGGGCATGCGCAGCAACAAATCTCCTGATAGCCCGGTATCCAGTCCCATCGCGTTGAAGCGGACGCGTTCGCCGAGTAACAGGCGTGCTCTACCCGAATAGCGCGTCGCGGCCACGGCAAGCTCCTCCTCACCCAGCACAACGACGTCCGGCGAAATCGTTACGGCCTCGACAGGGATCTCTCGAAAGGTGATATCGGCACGCGGTACCGTGACCTCGCCGCTGATTTGCCAGCCCGCGGCGCTGCCGATGACCACAAGATCCGGTGTCGCCCAAAGGTGATACTCGGGCCAGTTGATCATCTCCGCAGCGTTGCCGGTCAATTGCAGCGTCACTGACCTGGTGGGGCGCATCAGGTTGTCGAACTGTCCGGTAACACCCAGGGTCCCGTCACCGGCTTTGGCCGACGCGGCCAACGTCGCGGTTCCTCGCGATGCGCCCGAGATGACAAGGTCAATGTTGTCCAGGGGCACGTTCAGTGCGGGCAGGAGCAGGCGGCCGTTGCGCCAGGCGACGCTGCCGCTGAACTCGGGAGCCGCGAGTGGACCATCCGCGCTGACGGATGCGTTGATGGATCCTTCGAAGCCGTCGATCTGCGGCACGACCGCCGATATCCAGCCCCAGCTATCTCCTTGCAGTCGCAGCTCGCCGGTCATCGGCGAATCCACAGCAAGATTTGCCAGCTCGAAGTCGAGTTCGCCGCTTACTCCGGGCTCGATGGATACCGCCGCTTTTGCAACAACACCGCCGTCGCTCAGCCTGGCCTCGAGTGCTGCGCTCGGGATCACAATATCGGTGATCTGGTCATTGAATTCCGCGACGCGGAGTATCGTGTCGGACTGGCGCCAGTCGATCGAGCCGTTCCACTGCCCGGCGCGCTGCGTCAGATCGACATCGGCAGTTGCGAAGCCAAGCAGCTGCAGATTCTCCGGCAAGAACGAATTGGCAATCTGCAGAGGCAAACCGGCAAGCCCGGCGACGATTTTGGCCTCATCATCCGCGACAGCAAATTGCGAGACGCGTACTGCACCGCTTGTACCCGACCAGACGTGCGGCTCCACTGACAGCGCGGTTTCGGACCACTGAAACGCAAAGGCATCAGCAAGTAGCCAGTCACCGGTGTTGGGTTCTGTGATCTTTGCGGTCCTGATGACACCATTAATATCTTCGTCCACGCGTCGCACCGCGCCTGCAGCGCTGATGTTCAGTCCGCGAACATTCCAGTCGGCGTCAAACTCGAGTCCGGCGATTTGTCCCCGACCCGCCACCGTTAATGCACCGAGGTCGATATCGCCATTAAAGACAGACTCGACCGTTGCTGAGAGATCAAACGTTTCGAGCGCGGACTCCCGGCTCGTGATGTCGATACTGAGGGCGGACCAGTCGCGGAATGCAACCTGGCGCGCCGTGAGCGCACCTGTGAACCGTGGACTGTCGAATGAACCTGCCAACCTCCCATTACCGCTCGCAGTACCCGAGAGATCAGGCCACAATTCGGCGAGGTCCGGCGCATCGATCGAAAGCGACACAGCGATCTGGTCGTCGGTGGATCCGCCGTCGAACCTCAGTGTGTTTCTACCGACGGACAGCGAGCAGCTTTCACACTGCATGCGCTGTGGCGCCAACAGCAGGCTGCCTGTCGCTTGAACAGGCGCTTCATTGAGATCGCCGGTAACCGTCAGACCCTCGACTTTCACAGCGCCAGCATCGTCGATCGTGATGCTTGCTGCCGCATCGAGCTTGCCGGATAGCTCTTTGACGAAGACCGCCGGGTCGATCTGCGATGCGGTCACCTCGGCCTCGGCCATGAACGCAGGTGACCATGCCAGCGAGCCGGACAGCTCGGCAAGACCAGCCAGACCGTCTACCTGAGCGGTAAATGCGAAGAGTTTCTCGGTATCGCCGTCTGCTGTACCGGTCACCTGGTATTGCTGCCCCCCGGGGAGCAATACAGCGAGGTCATAGGCAGCGCTGTACCGGCCGACCAGCCCCTTGATACGTGCCTCGCCGTCGATCAACTCGTACTCGCCAAACGACCAGCTCTCCCAGTTGATCTGCACGTCGAATTCCGGCTCGATCCGGTTTAACAGTCTTACGGACCCCAATACTCTGCCGGGCTGCGGTCCCGCAACGGTCTGTTCAAAAGACAGCTCTGCGAGCGAGTCACTCAATGCGCCGAATCCTGACCAACTGCCATCCGCAAGATTCCACCGGATGTTTGCGGATAGCGGGACATCACCTTGGAGCGTCATCGAGAGACCTGCAGCGGAAACTGCGATATCGGCGGTCGACGCAGATACGTTTCTGGCTCGTATCGTGTTCCCGTCAATGCGTACATTGTCGATTGCGATGCCGAAATAACTCGTCGTCTTACTATCGTCACCGAAAGCGAACTCTCCGACCGCGACACGCCGGATTGCAATATCAATGGGCAGCGCCTCCATCGACACTTCGAGTGGTTTCGGTACGGGCTCCGGTGCGCCCATCTCGCGTTGTTCAACAGTCTTTGCATCGAGGTCGTCCAGTGTCAGCCGACCTGCGGCAAGAGTGGACCAGTCGAAGCTCAGCGCGAGTTCCGTGGCTTCGATCTCTCGGTCGTCATCCCGATAGACGAGCGTCGGAAAGCGCAGTCCCTGCCAGAGTGTGCCCTCAAAATCGCCTGCCTGGAGGCTGCCGGGAAGAACCGCACTGATTCGGCCAATCGCCCAACGGCTACCAGGTGCCGTGTTCAGTATCACAACCACGGTAATGATCAGCACTAGCGCGAGAACAACAATGGCCGTGATGCCACCGATGCTCCATTTGACGGCCCTGTGCATTACAGGTCGGGTCCGAGGCTGATGTGAATCCGGAAATTCTCGTCGGGATTATCCAGCGGGTGCGCGATATCGAGTCGGATCGGTCCGACCGGCGAATACCATCGGACGCCAACGCCAATACCCGTGCTGAATTCGAAGTCCGTGTCATCGAACGCACTGCCGGTATCGACGAATGCGGCTATCGCCCATTTGTCTCGGAATACACGATCGATTTCGAGACTTGCGTCGATTAAATTACTGCCACCGATGACATCGCCATTGGCGTCGACGGGACCCAACGTTTCGAACTCATAGCCACGCACGCTGCGGTCGCCGCCCGCGAAAAACCGTACCGAGGCGGGCAGCTCGGCAAATTCATCTTTGAATGTCTTGCCCAGGTTAGCGCGCGCCAGAACGCGGGTCTTTGCGCCGAGCGAATGAATCCACCTGGCGCTTGTGCGCAGCTGCAGGAAGCTGGTATCCGAGCCCAGCGAGTCGCTTGCACCGCGCACATCGAAATTGAAGCGATAGCCGCTAGTTGCACGGCTCAGGGCACGGCCTTTCGCCGTCTCCCAATTTGTACCGAATATGATCAGTTCACTGGACGTATCCTGGTCACCGACCTTGAAGTTTTCCAACAGATAGTCCGCATACAGTGTTTGGAGCCATGAGGTTCCGAAATTTTTTGAGCGCAGAATGCCGACTTTGTATGAGTCATGCTCGCTCGTATCTGTCTCTTCATACTGGAGTCCGGCGACGATGCTGAACCACTCGCGGCGCGGGTCTTTTCTTGGCCAGCGATAGGATGCATTGAGCTCCGACTTGACGGGTGACACGAAAAGCTTGCTGTCAAATTGATGGCCTTTGTCGTTTATGCGCCTGTTTGCATAACCGAGCCGCCCGTTCGGACCGGTGTCAGTCGTGAAGCCACCCCCTGCCGAGTAGATGCGCCGTTTCGCCGGCGTCAGACTAACGTTCACCGGGACGACTTTGTCGGTGGTATCGAGTGGCTCTGTGCTGATCGAAACGGAGGCAAAATAACTACTGCCATTGAGGGCCTCGTAAAGATCGTTGATAACCTTCGCCGAGTAGGGGTCTCCGGCCTTGATATCGGTATAGCCCTGAAGGACCTCGTTACGAAGGATGCCCTCGGTAAAACTTACTGATCCAAAGCGGTATTTTGGCCCACCCTGGAACCGCATCGCGAGGTCGGCGGTTCTTGACTCGCGGTCGACCGTAACCTGGCTGCGCTCGTAGTCCGCGTCGAAATAGCCGGTGTTTATCGCGGCGCGCATCATCGACGACTTGAAGTCACTGTAACGCCCATGGTTCAGGACATCGCCGCTGGCCGGGCGGCTGGTCACGATACGCGACAGGAACGACTCGTCCATGGCCGCCGCGCCGTCTATTTCAATGTCCACGTTTCTCAAACGCACAGGCTCTCCGACCTGAATCTCGAAGCTGGCATGCCAGCAAGCCTCGTCCCAGCTCAGAGACTTCGAGATTGTCGGCTCGTAGTAGCCCAACGCCTGCAGTGCGCCAGTGATGTTCTTGTCCGCGTCACGGTACAGGCGCTCGACGCGCCATCGCGCGGAGTCACAACTCGTGGTTGCGAGTGGTGTCAATGCGCGAACGTTCGTTTCGAGACGGTCGTCGAGGCCTGCAAAAGTAACGTCAGCTTCGGCGCCCGTGAAAGCGGACAGCACCAGCATTGCCGCGCAAGCGATCGGTACCGAACCTGACTTCGGCATAGAGTGCTGTTTTTGGTGTGATTTCATGCCTGCTGGTTGTAAAGTCCTACTTACCTGATCAATTGTGACAGCTTGCTGCTATGGAGACACTCAAAACGATCTGGAGTTTCCCGCTGTTCCGCCTCGCCGATGGTGGTGCGATTCTCGTCAGTCAGCTGGCACTTGTCATGGTTTTGCTGTTGATCGGCTATATGGTCAGCAAGCTGATCGAGCGACTGATCCAGCGCAGGCTGGCGAAAACCGGTATGCGCGCCGACGCTGCGCACGTTCTGCAGCGAATCGTATTTTACGGTTTACTCGTCGTCGTCGTCATGACGGCGCTAAGCCTGCTGCGCGTGCCGCTGACCGCTTTTGCCTTCGTCTCCGGCGCAGTCGCTATCGGCGTCGGATTCGGCGCGCAAAACATCATCAATAACTTTATCAGCGGCTGGATATTGCTGTTGGAGCGACCGGTTCGCATCAACGACTATATTGAAATCGATGACCATCAGGGGGTCGTGGAACGAATCGGCAATCGCTCGACCCGAATTCGTCGCACCGACGGTGTGCATCTGCTGATGCCAAACAGTCAGATGCTCGAGCGCGTTGTCGTCAACTGGACGTTGATCGACCAGCAGATAAGAACGACAGTCAGAGTCGGCGTCGCCTACGGATCGCCTGTCCGCCGTGTGGCCGACCTGATCAAACAGGCCGTCACGGAACAACCGGAAGTGCAAGCTGACCCGGCGCCTGCGATTATCCTGGCGGACTTCGGCGACAATGCCGTCGTTTTCGACGCTTACTTTTGGTGCGAGGTCAGCGGTGAACGGGAACTTCGACAGATTCGCAGCACAATCCGGTTCCGCATCGATGAATTGTTCGGCGAGAACGGGATCGTAATCGCGTTCCCGCAGCGGGATCTGCACATGGACACGCTGTCGCCGCTCGAAATACGGCTGGTCGACGCCGAGAAATGACCAGCAAGGCGACGAGTGCATGACGGTGGTCCCGGGTATTGCAACTTCGGCCAGTGCAGCAGGAGATAGTGGATCTAGCTGCTTGTGCGCTCGTTGCCAGCCTCATGGAGAATGACCTTTCTGAGCAACCCGGCGAGCTGTTTTTGCTGGCGCTTGCCTAGTCCCTGCAGGCTGTCATTGGCGGCATCAAGACGAAATTGAATCGCTTTATCGATCACTCGCTGGCCTGCTGCCGTAAGCTTGACGATGACACTGCGCCGGTCGGCTTTCCCGTGCTGCCGGCGAACAAGGCCGCGGCCCTCGAGTTTGTCGATGCGATTCGTCATAGCCCCACTGCTCAATCCGGTTTCCCTCGCGAGCCCGGAGGCTGACAGGGCGAACGGACGGCCCTGCCGCCGCAGCGCCGAGAGTACGTCGTATTCGAATAGCTCCAGCTCCAGCGGTTCCAGCGCATCTGCCGCCTGGCGGGAGAATGAGCGGTACAGCGCCATGACCCGAATCACGATGCCGAGCGACGCTGTGTCGAGCTCCGGCCGTTCCTCGGACCACTGGTCCAATATGTCGTCAACGACGTCCTTTTCCATTAGTGATACCTATTACTTATTTTTATATAAAAATACTTGACATCAAACTAAAATTACAGATACTCCGGCAAAGAACACGCTCTTTTGGACGGAGTCTGAACATGTCGACCCCTGCGCAGGGCGCAAAGCGTTTCCACCTGCCGGCCAGAATCAGGGCCAAAAAGGTACCTGAAAACGGCTTTTCATGTCGCCTGGCGTTAGCCGACCGAATCGCCGATCTGCCCGGCATCTACGCCGAGGAGAAGGGCAGTGACACCCTGCCAGGCCGCGTGGATGTCTACTTACAGCCGTTTGGCTATTCGCTGCGCAAGCAGCCAGAACTAATTTTGCTCTGCAGTATCGGCCGTGACGGCGTCGCGGTCCATGGCCTTGGCGAATGGGAGAAGCATCAGGTCCTCTGCGGCGGCTGGGGCACGCTCGAGCGCGACCATGTTTTGATTTTCCTGCCAAAGGACTTTGAGGAACTGGAGGTTTGCTGGGGACTACTCTGGCGAGCCTACAGTTCCCTGTCAGACGCTTCGGTTCAGACCCCGATTGCGCGTAGCGCAGCAACCGGGCGGTTACCGAGGTTTTCGAGAACGACCCTTCAGTAAGAGGAGTAATACAGATGCGCCCGTTAAATGACGAGTTCGACGAATTGGATTTCGATTACGCCGACAATGCGGCCGTAGAACGAGCCCTTCGCGAACAGCGGCGAGAAGAACGCCGTCTTGGCAGACGACGTAGTTTTGGTCATAAGAATGTCAAGGTCGAGGAATTTTCGGATTACGATGATTTCGACGATTACCGTGATTACGACACTCGCGAGTTCGATACGTATTCCCGAATCGTGCTGGACGACTAAACCTGGAGGGGCGCCGTTATGGCGCCCCTTTTTCTAGCCTTTGCCTCGCGTACGTGTTTTACCGTGCTTGGCATTTTTTTCGATGAACTCGATGATCATGCCGGCGACATCTCTCTGCGTCGCGTTTTCGATACCTTCCAGGCCGGGGCTCGAGTTCACCTCCATGACGACGGGTCCGTGAGCCGAGCGCAACAGGTCCACGCCGGCTACGTTCAGGCCCATTACCTGCGCCGACCGCACCGCGGTGAGGCGCTCCTGCGGCGTGATCTTGATCAATTTGGCTGAACCGCCCCGGTGCAGGTTTGAGCGGAATTCGCCTTCCTTGCCCTGGCGTATCATGGAGGCGACAACTTTGTCGCCAACCACCAAGCAGCGAATGTCCGCGCCGCCGGCTTCCTTGATGAATTCCTGCACCATAAAGTTGGCCTTGAGCCCGCGAAAGGCCTCGATAACACTCTCGGCGGCCTTGTTGGTCTCCGCGAGAACGACACCAACGCCCTGAGTTCCTTCAAGCAACTTGATGACGACCGGCGCGCCGCCGACGAGCTCGAGGAGATCGTCCGTATCTCCCGGTGCGTTGGCGAAGCCGGTTACCGGCAAGCCGATGCCTTTTCTTGCTAACAGCTGCGATGCTCGAAGTTTGTCACGCGAACGCGTTATCGCGACGGATTCGTTAACGGAGTACACGCCCATCACTTCGAACTGCCGCACGACGGCAGCGCCGTAAAACGAAACCGACGCGCCAATTCGTGGAATGATTGCCTCCACGCCTCTGATGGCCTCGCCGTTGTAGTGAATGCTCGGATTGCTGCTGACGATGTTCATGTAACAGCGCTTGTGATTGATCACCGGCATTTCGTGTCCGCGTTGTTCGCCGGCTTCGATCAGCCTGCGCGTCGAATAAAGATTCTTGTTGGTTGAAAGGACTGCGATTTTCATTCTATCTCCTGGCAACTAGTCTGTGTGCTCAGCCGCAAATTCTTCGAGTCTGTCTTCCGCCCGCGATATGCTTTTGAACGCGGCCACGTTAAACAGGGCATCACCTTCATGCGCCAACGGAAGATTGCTGCGGCCGATCACAATACCATCAAACGGTGCGACCACAGGCTCTTCCGCATGACCCAGAGGGTCGCCCACGACCGCGATGCGTTGTCCTTCGACGATTCGCGCCCCCAGCTCTGCCTCGCGGCTCACAATGCCGCTGGCAGGCGCGCGGACCCACCTCGTCCCTTCGGCAATAACCGGCGTGATTGGCGAGGTTGTTTTGCTTTTCGGCAGCATGCCCATACTGCGCATGACCTGTATGACGCCGCGCAGTCCGCCGCGAATACACAGGTCATCGAATCGGAGCGCTTCCCCGGCTTCATAGATCAGCATCGGGAAGCCGCGTTCTGCGGCGCAGGCGCGAAGCGAGCCATCACGTATATTGGAGTTCAATATGACGGGCGTGCCAAAAGCCTTCGCAAGCTTCAGCGTATCGGGATCGCTGATATTCGCCCGGATCTGCGGCATATTTGATCGGTTGATTGCACCGGTGTGCAGATCGATGCCGGCATCAGCCTTTTCGACAATCTCTGTAAGAAATGTGTTGGCCAGCCGTGACGCGATCGAGCCTTTGGCGCTGCCCGGAAAAGACCGATTGAGATCGCGCCGATCAGGCAGGTAGCGCGACTGGTTCAGAAAACCGTGCACGTTGACAACCGGTACAGCAATTAGAGTTCCGCGAATCGATTGCAGCGATTTGCGCTTGAGCAGCCGGCGAACAATTTCGACGCCGTTTAGCTCATCGCCGTGCACAGCTGCGGATACGAACAGTACAGGGCCTGCACGGCGGCCACATACGACCTTCACGGGCATCGCGAGTGAGGTTCCGGTGTACAAATCTGCGACCGGCAGGTTGATTGAAGCATGTTCACCCGGCTTAACGGTCGTCTCGCCAATGGTGATGGATTTGTTGGATGCCATTAGTTCAGGTCTTTTTCTTGAGTCGCTTTTTTAGCCGTTTACCGACCCGGTACGAGCGGGACGGGTCAACTATTGCTCGTCCGCGCATCGCTGTGCGCCCGAGGAGCATACGGAATAACATGTCGTCCCGTGCCGTGAGTGTAAGCTCAATCGGCCAGGTTTGCTTTCCTATCCGAAAAGGCGTTTCGATGACCCAGCGCTTTTCCTTATGGCCACCAGAGTCTCTGACCATGCGCTCATCGATGACGTCGGCAGCGCATACCACGACGGTATCGTTATCGCGCTGGTTCGGGTGTATCTTGAATTCTACGCGCCTCCGCCCATTTTCCTCGAAGGGGCGCACCTCGAACGCATGCAGTGCAGATGTGCGTGCGCCGGTGTCCACCTTGGCTTTGATATTCTTTAGACCCAGCTCAGGCAGATGCACCCACTCGCGCCAGCCAAAAGTCAGGATCTCGGGTTCAAGCTCGCTCATGACAGAGACAATACAGGAAGTACGAGACTGGCGAGACTGAGCAGGAAAAAGAAGCCGCAAACATCGGTTACCGTGGTCAGCAGTGGTCCGGATGCGACAGCAGGGTCGAATTTCAGGTGACGCAAAACCAGTGGGACAGTGCCGCCGATCGATACGGCAACAACCGTATTGGCTGCAAGCGCCCCGCCAACAACCAGACCCAGTACTACATTTCCCTTCCACGCCCAGGCGGCGAAGCCGAGCAGCGTGCCGAGCGCGACGCCGTTGATGAGTCCAACGACCACCTCCTTGCGTAACACGCGCAGAACGTCTTTGGGTACCGCCGCGCCGAGTGTGAGTTCCCGCATGCTGACTGCCACCGCCTGGTTACCGGAACAACCGCTCATATCTGAAACGATTGGTAAAAAAACCGCTAATGCGATGACGGCCGTCAAGGTGTCTTCGTAAGCGGCGATTACGCTTGCGGCAATAATATTCAGCCCGATGTTAATACTCAACCAGGCAAGGCGCCTGCGTGAGCGCGTCAAAATCGGCATGCTGCGCAGTTCGTCACCGCCGATGATACCTGCAGTTTTCAAGCTGTCGGATTCGGATTTTTCCGCCAGCGCTTCGAGCACGGCGCGCCGCCGCACAATGCCAAGCAGCATGCCGCCGTCGTCGACAACAGGCACCGCGGCGATATCGTGCGCGTCGAAAAATTCCTGGAGGGAATGAAGATCGGTATCGGGCGCAACCGTTAACGCCGGTATGGCGAGTGCGCCTATTCTTTGCTTCGGGATCGGAAAATACGAGGTCGCGTATGCGGATCACGCCCTTCAGCTTGCGTTTCTTGATGACGACATAGATGTAGTGAACCGTCAGCAACGAGTATTCGCGCTCGCCGCTGGTTAGATCTTCGACGACCTCCCTGACGCTGCTCGCCATCGGATACGATGCGAACTCAGTCATCATCAGGCCGCCAGCGAGGTCAGGTGGATACGCGATCAACTCGCGGACCTCGTGCGCATCTTCCTCGTCAAGTTGCGAGATGATGGCTTCCGCATCTTCCTTGTTCAGTTCCGAAAGAACGTCTACACGGTGGTCGCTGGCAAGTTCTTCGACAATGGGAGCGGCATCCTCCACGGACATTTCTTCAATCAGGTCGGCGGCGTGCGCGTCAGGGAGGTCCTCAACCAATGACGCGGCTTGCAGCGGCGACAACAAAGACAGCAGGGACCGTTGATCTTCTGGGGCCATCGAGAAGACGGTATGCAATACTTCCGCGGGATCCAGGCCGTACAGCGCCGCCTCGATCACATCCGGTGATTCGCCGGCATGCAACAGGTCGCTGATCTCATCCCAGGGGTTTTTCTGCCGTTTTTCCATGTGAAGTTCTCGTCAACAGTTTGATTATCTTTCGACTAACGCCAGCGTTACGGTGAGCGGCAGATGATCCGAACCGATGTTCGGACCGCTGTCGATATCCACCACCGCGAATTCCTCAGACACGAGGTAATGGTCAATAGGGATCATCGCGAAAGGTATTTGCTTCGGCCACGTCGGAACGATGCCGAATCCATAGCGCGCATTCTTAAGGCCTGTGTCTTGCTCGAGCCGATCGTAGTGATGCCCCCACATCGTCGTATTCAGGTCGCCGACGAGAACCTTGGGCCCCGCGATCGAAGTGATAACCCTAGCGATGCTCGCGAGCTGCTCATTGCGCCCGTCGAAACCATCTTTGCCGAGCGGTGGAATCGGGTGTGTCGACACGATGGTCACAGTCTGGCTGCCTATTGATTGCCGCACCACAAGCGACGGGAAGCCAAATGGCGGGGACTCGAGTTTGTCCACACTCAGCAGCGGATCGCGAGCGTAGACGGCAATGCCGAAATTGTCACTGCGCGCTATCGTGTATCGGTGCGGGTAGCTGCTTTGCAGTTCATCCATAGCTGCGACCCACCGGTCCGTGACTTCCTGCAGGAAAACAATGTCCGGTTGTTTTGCTTCGATGAGTTTAATCAGCGCTCGTGTATTGGCGTTGCCGCTATAGACGTTCGCCAGCAGCAGTTCGATTTGTGGATCGGCATCTGCGTGAGTGCTGGTGTCTGCGCGGTACCACGTTGCGACCGGGAGAGCGTTGATAACCGTGATGACGAGCATCAGGCCGGCCCAAAGACGGCTGCGCAAGGCGATCAATGACAGGCAGAGAAGCATCGAGACGATCAGGTATTGAAGTCTGAAATGTGAAAACAGTTCGAGATGGCGATGCAGCGAGTCGGCCAGTGTGGCCAGCGAAAACACTGTGGTGACCGCGGCTGCTGCCTGCAACAGGCCGACGAAGCTCGGCCGGCGAGCTACAAACCGCATGCCGGACAGTCGTCGCGCTTCGCAACGGCAACAGCGCGAAGTTCACCGCTCATGGCATCGAACAGGCGCAGTACGCCGCGCCTGGACTCGATACCCGCCAGGTACTTGAGCGCCTCGATGGCCATGATTGTGCCGATAGCGCCCGGTACCGGCCCGAGGACGCCGTTACCCGCACAATTTTCCAGCGACTCGTCGGCCTCCTGGTACAGGCACCGGTAGCACGGTGATGTGGAGAAGTCGGGCCCGAACTCGGCGAGCTGGCCCTCGAGCCGAATGGCGGCCCCGGATATCAGACAGGTGCTTGCTGCAACGCAGGCATCGTTAACCTGAAACCGGGTCGCGAAGTTGTCCGAACCATCCAGCACCACATCGGCCTCGGTCACGGCGCCGGCAAGCGCCGCGTCGTCGAGGCGCTTTTCAATTGCCGTGATCTCGATGTCCGGATTCATCTGCGCAAGTCGCGCTGCAGCTTGCTGCGCTTTCGGCTTGCCGACATCGTCAGGCCCGTACAAGGTTTGCCGGCCTAGATTCGTGGCATCGACCGTATCGAAATCGCTCAGCATCAGGTGTCCCACACCGCTCGCTGCGAGATAGCTCGCGGCGGCGCAGCCGATGCCGCCGACACCGATCAGCAGTGCGGTTCCTGCAGCAATTCGTTCTTGCCCGGCCGCGCCGAGCTGGGACAGCGCAAGATGACGGGCGTATCGGGACAGGTTCGGGTTCTCGTCGGGCATAGCCCTAGTCGTCGATCACAACGTCCAGAATTGTCACGGCCTCGACAGGCACGTCCTGGTGACCGGCGCGGTTGCCGGTCGGTACGGCCGCAATTGTGTCGACCACATCCATGCCGTCGGTGACGCGCCCGAACACCGCGTAGCCGAAATCGCGGCCGCTGTGATTCAGAAAGTCGTTATCATGAAGGTTGATGAAGAACTGCGAGGTTGCGCTGTCGACGACGCCCGTGCGCGCCATCGCCAAAGTCCCGCGCGCGTTCGTCTCGCCGTTGTCGGCCTCATTCTTGATCGGGTCGCGCGTCGGTTTGCTGGACATGGTTTCATCCATGCCGCCGCCCTGAATCATGAAGTTCGGAATAACGCGATGAAATACGGTGTCTTTGAAATGACCGTCGGTCGCGTACTGTCGGAAGTTCTCACAACTAATCGGAGCTTTCTCGTCAAAGAGTTCGACACTGATGTCGCCGTGGTTGGTCTTGATAGTAATCATGTTGTCTCGCTGGTAGAAAAACGGGCACTGGTCACCCGCGGGTGGCCAGCGTAGTCATCGTAGCACTGGATCCGCCCCCAGCCATACGACAAAAGCAGCTCGGCGACAGCCTCTTTCTGGTCCGCTCCGTGCTCGAGCACGAGCAGACCATCATCCTCGATGATCGCGGGGCAGTCACGAGCAAGAATGATGATCGACTCAAGGCCGTCCTCGCCGGCGGCCAGCGCAACATTGGGTTCTGCCTGCAGCGAATCAAGCGCTGCGTCGCCGGACGCGACGTACGGTGGATTCGATGCGATGACTTGAAATTTCCTGTCATTGACAGGTCGGGTCCAGCTACCTTCGAAGAAGTCGACATTAGCGATCATGAGTTGCCGGGCATTCTCGCGCGCTACCGCCAGCGCGTCGCAACTGATATCGGTTGCCGTAACCTGGCAAAGCGTACGTTCTCTTGCAATAGCCAGAGCGACTGCGCCGCTGCCGGTGCCGAGGTCGAGCACCTGCCAATCGGCTCTGCGCGGGATGTCGCGCAGCACGATGTCGACGAGCAACTCGGTCTCGGGCCGCGGTACCAGCGTCGCCGGGCTGACGATGAGTTCGAGCGACCAGAACTCCTTGACACCCGTGATGTAGGCCATCGGCACGCCGTCGATGCGCCGCTTGAGCGTTTCGCCGAGCCGCTCGAGCGCCGCGTCATCCAGCGTGTCCTCGGGGTGGGCAAACAGGTAGCTGCGCGGCATGTCGATGCAGCGGGCAAGCAGCAGTTCGGCGTCGAGACGTGCCGACTCGCTGACAGCACGGAGTTGCGCCGTTGCATCGTCAAGCGCTGCTCGAATGGATGTCTGCTCAGTCATGCGTACTCATCGCAATAGTCGTTCACCAGGGATTTCGCGTAAACTCGCTGACGAATTCCAGCGGGACTATACGCCATGCAAGTTTACTCCAACGTCCTGGATATGGTCGGCAAGACGCCGATGCTCGAGGTCAACAACATCGACACCGGACCATGCCGGCTGTTTCTAAAGCTCGAACTGGCCAATCCGGGTGGCTCGGTCAAAGACCGCATCGGCATCTCGATGATCGAAGAAGCCGAGCGTCGCGGAGACATCAAGCCGGGCGACACCATTGTCGAGGCAACGGCAGGCAACACCGGCATCGGGCTGGCGCTCGTTGCGGCGCAGAAGGGCTATCATTTGATCCTCGTCCTGCCCGACAAGATGAGTCAGGAGAAGATCTTCAATCTGCGCGCGATGGGCGCCGAGGTCGTGCTCACTCGATCCGATGTTGCCAAAGGTCATCCGGAGTACTACCAGGACCTCGGCAAGCGCATCGCGGACGAGAAGGGTGTCTATTTCATCAACCAGTTCGGCAATCCGGACAATCCGCTCGCGCACGAAATGACGACGGCGCCCGAAATATCTCGAGCAGATGGACGGCAACGTCGATGCGATCGTCATGGGCGTCGGATCCAGCGGCACGGTTGCCGGCTTCTGCAAGTACCTGAATGAGCATGCACCGAATGTCGAGATTATTCTTGCAGATCCGGTGGGCTCGATTCTCGCCGAGTACATCAACACCGGTCATCTCAGCGAAAAAAGCAGCAGCTGGCTCGTCGAAGGGATCGGTGAGGATTTCATTCCGGACATCGCGGATTTCTCGAAAGTGACGAAAGCCTATTCGATCAGCGACGCAGAATCTTTCGCCACAGCACGGGAGTTGCTCAGAACCGAAGGCATCCTCGCCGGTTCATCCTCGGGCACGCTGATTGCTGCGGCGCTCAGGTATTGTCGCGAGCAGTCCGAGGCCAAGCGTGTCGTGTCATTTGCGTGTGACACCGGCAACAAGTACCTGTCAAAGCTCTTTAATGATTTCTGGATGGAGGATCAGGGCTTCATCACGCGCGAACAAACAGGCGATCTCAGAGATCTCGTTGGCCGCCCGCACGGGGAGCGCGCGACTATTACGGTTGGGCCCGGCGATGTGATTACGACAGCGCATAACCGGCTGCGCAACGCCGGCTTCTCGCAATTGCCCGTCATGGATCAGGGCAAGCTCGTTGGCGTAATCACCGAAGAGACGATCATTCAGCACGTGTACGGCAAGCCCGAGCTCATGAATGCGCCGGTCGCCGACGCGATGCAGACTGCGTTCATCAAGCTCGAGAAAGATACAAGCGTGAATAACCTCGTCTCTATGCTGCAGGTCCAGCCGTATGCGGCGATCATGGATGGCGCGGAGTTCCTCGGCCTGATCACTCGCTCCGACGTGCTGAACTACATGCGGCGCCAGATATGACATCGCTGTTGCAAGGGCGCGGCGGAGATATTTCTCACCGGAAGTAAAGCGCAGCGAAGCGAGCCATGAAGCTGAGAAATATCTCCGTCGCGCCTTCTCAAAAATGTCTAGTCACTGAGCGCCGCCAGCTGGTCGGCCTGGTATTCGTTGATTAGCGGTTGCACGACCTGATCGAGACTGCCGTCTAGAATTTCGTCGAGTTTGTACAGTGTCAGATTGATGCGGTGATCCGTAACACGCCCTTGCGGAAAATTATAAGTACGGATGCGCTCGGAACGATCGCCCGAACCGACGAGCAACTTGCGCTGTGCCGCCTGCTCCGTCGCCTGTTCGGTTACCCTGGCGTCGAGCAGCCGCGCCTGCAGTAAAGACATCGCTCTTGCCCGGTTCTTGTGTTGCGAGCGCTCGTCCTGACACTCGACAACGATACCCGAGGCCAGGTGGGTAAGGCGTACGGCAGAGTCTGTCTTGTTGACGTGCTGACCGCCGGCGCCCGATGCGCGGTAGGTGTCGACGCGCAGGTCGGCTGGGTTGATTTCCTCGGCTTCCACTTCGTCGGGTTCCGGCAGCACTGCGACCGTACACGCAGACGTGTGAATGCGGCCCTGCGACTCGGTTGTCGGCACGCGCTGCACGCGATGCGCCCCGGATTCGAACTTGAGCCGCGCGTAAATGCTGCTTCCCGTTATGCGGCTGATGATCTCCTTGTAACCGCCGTGCTCGCCCTCGCGAGCGCTCAGGATCTCGACGGACCATCCCATGGTCTCGGCATACTTGGAGTACATGCGATACAGGTCGCCCGCGAAAATGGCGGCCTCATCGCCGCCGGTGCCTGCGCGCACCTCGAGGTATACATTTGCCGCGTCGTACGGGTCGGGAGGAATCAGTGACTTCTGTAAATCCAGCATCAACTCGTCGCGACGCGCGGTCAGCTCCTGCAATTCGTCCTGGCCCATCTGGCGAATCTCGCTGTCGGCGTCATCCGCCATTTCCTGCGCCGACGCAATGTCCTCGTCAATTGATTCGAACTCGCCGAACAGCTTAACGATGGGTTCGACGCGCGCGTACTCCTTCGACAGATCGCGAAACTGATTCTGATCACCGATTACGTCGGGGTCCGCCAGCAGCCCTGCGATTTCTTCGAACCGATCGCGCACAGATTCGAGCTTAAAGCGTATGGAGTCCTTCACGTCAGCAGCCTTTAGTCGTCATCGATACCGAACAATGCGCGGGTCGCCTCGATAATCTCGACTTCCGACGCTTCTCCGGCTTCGCGAAGCCGCACGCTTGGATTGTGCAACAGCTTCTTCATCAGTGACGCCGTCGCGAATTCGATAACTTCACGACTATCGACGCCCTTGTCGAGTCGCCGCTGCGCTTCTCTCAATACGCCGTCGCGAATCGTTGCGCCATGTTCCCGAAGAGCAGTGATGACAGGAGATACTTGCTTGGCCCGTTGCATGCTGAGATAGCGCCGGATTTCGTCGTCAAGAATGCGGTGGGCATCCACCGCCGCGGCCTCGCGATTCGTCTGTCCGTGCTGAATAACTTTCTGCAGGTCATCGATCGTATAAAGATAGACATCGCTGAGTTCCGCAACGTCGGGCGCGATGTCCCGCGGGACCGCAATGTCTACCGCAAAAATCGGCTTATGCTTGCGAAGTTTCATAGCCGCTTTGACTTGATCGCAAGTAACAATGGGCTCAGGGCTGGCGGTCGAGGTAATCAGAATGTCAGCCTCGGGCAACGTGCCATCGAGTTCCGACAGCGGCAACGCAAAGCCGCCGTACTTGCTGGCAAGCTGCCGCGCCTTGTTCACGTCCCGGTTGGCGACGAACAGTCGCCCAAGACCCTTCCCGGTCAGATGCTTGGCGAGCAGTTCGACAGTGGCACCCGCTCCGACGAGCAGTGCGGTGTGTTGCCCAAAGCCGGCGAAGAACTGTTGTGCGAGGCTAACCGCGGCCGACGCGACAGAAACAGGATTGGCGCCGATCTCGGTGTCCGTACGGACTTTTTTGGCAACTGAAAACGTGTGCTGGAAAAGTCTGCCGAGCTCTTTGCCCACGGTGCCGGATTCCTGCGCCTGGCGGTATGCGTCTTTCAGCTGGCCCAGAATCTGCGGTTCGCCGAGGACCATCGAATCGAGACCGCAGGCGACTCGGAATATATGGCGCAGTGCCTCATCGCCGTCGAGTGTGAATAAAGATTCGCCGAAGCCGGGATCGAGATTGCGCTCGCTGCGCAGCCAGGCCTCGAGGCGGTCACGTCCCCCATCGCTCGTAGTGACGTAAAACTCGGTCCGATTGCAGGTTGATAGCAGTACGGCTTCGTCCACGCCGTCTATTTCAGTCAGGCGCACGACAGCCCGGCTAACCTCATCACCCGCGAAAACGACTTGCTCGCGAATTTCAACAGGTGCCGTGTTATGGTTCAGCCCGAGTATTTCCAGCCGCATAAGCGATAATTGTATGCGAACTGACGGCTCAGTTCCTTGTCTGTGTTACCGATGCAGCGCAAAATCGCGGTTGCACATTGAACGATCTGTAGAGTAGTAATGCACCACTTCCTTAGACGAACAGCCGCTTTCGCAGCGCTCGCGGCACTGATTCTTGCGATCCCGCCATTCTCGCGCGCGGACGAAAACGCCACGGATGCCGCCTCAGTGCACATACTGCAGGCCGAAATCGCGCTGAACGCTGATGACTATCTGCAAGCGGCGGTCGAGTATCGCAAGGCCGCCGAACTAAGTGACAGCGCCGAAGTCTCACGGCAGGCAACCCGGCTGGCTTTCGAATACGGTTTCAACAACGAAGCGCTGAGCGCGGCAAAGAGATGGCTCGAACTGGACCCCGACAGTGATGAGGCACTCCTGCATCTGGCGCAGAGCCAGCTTCGACGTGGCGACATTCGCGACGCACGCCGCAGTTTCAGGGCGCTGATCGAACGCGGCGACGAACCGGCCGAGCAGCGACTCTATTCCCTGGTCGCGTTTCTTTCAGAGGAAGACCCGAAAAAAGCCGACGAACTGATGCGGGGGCTGGCCAAGCCGTACACGGATTCAGCATTGGCGCAGTACGCTTTGGCCGCCGTGGCTTTGCAGGCCGATGATCTCGAATTCGCGATGGAGCACGTGCAGCGTGCCATCGAGCTCGATCCTGAGTGGCTCCGGGCGAAACTGCTTTACGCCCGCGTCATGCTTATCTCCGGGGAAAGCGACGAGGCTATCGACTACACAGCCCGTATCATTGGTGACGATCCTGACCCCGACCCCGATGCGCGCATGGAGCTTGCGCTGATGTACTTGACTGCCGGGCGTGACGACGACGCGCTTAGTCAGGTCAATCAGGTGCTTCTCGAGCGGGCATCGCGCACCGACGCGCTGCGCATGATGGCGATCATCAATTTTCGGCAGAACAACCTCGATGCCGCCTGGGACGATTTCGAGGACTTATTGGCAAGCGGCGACTACACAGCGGATGCGCTGTTTTACCTGGCACGCATCGCCGACTACCGTGAGGAGTACGACAGGGCGATCCGCCTGTACTCCGAGGTGAAAGTCGGTCAGAACGCAGTCATTTCACAGCGGCGCGCAAGCGCGTTGCTGGCCTACGAGAACGACGACGCCGATGCAGCGCTGCGGCAGCTCGACGAGTTTGCCGACAGTCGACCCCGTCATGCCGTCGACATGGTGCTGGCCAAGGCGCAGTTGCTGGCTTCGCTTGGTCGCCATACCGAGGCGCTCGCTGATTATGACAGGGCGGTCACGTATCGGCCCGATGACGAGTCCGTCGCGCTCGGCAGGGCCGAGCTGTTGCTGCGCATGGACCGACTGGATGACTCGATTGACGCCTACCGCGAGGCAGCGCGACGCTGGCCGGAAAGCCCCATCACACTGAATGCGCTTGGTTACACGCTTGCAGATCGCACCGAAAAGCACCGTGAGGCCGAAAAACTTATTCGCAGGGCGCTCAAATACGATCCGGACAGCCCGGCAATCATCGACAGCCTCGGCTGGGTCTTGCACAAGCTCGGCCGGCATGAAGAGGCGCTCGTCCAGCTTGAAATCGCGTATGAGACGTTCCCGGATCATGAGGTCGCGGCACATCTGGTCGAGGTACTTGCCGCTCTCGAGCGGCAGGACGAGGCGCTGGAACTGCTGGCTTCCGCAGAGCTCGAGGATCCTGAGAGCGACCTCCTGAAGAGCGTGCGTGAACGCCTGTTTCCCGAATCTCCCTGATCTGATGCGGCCGTCTGCGCTTGCGGTCGTGGCTGCATTGCTCATTTCGGGGTGTGTCACGCCGCGCAGCGCCTTGCTACCCGAAATCGACGAATGGGACGCGCGCGCCCGCGTGCTCGGCAGCCTCGAAGAGTGGCAATTCAGTGGCCGCATAGCGGTCAAGACGGCAACCGATGGCTTCAACGGCAAGCTGCGGTGGGCGCAGGAAGACGACGCATTCAGCGCGACCGTCAGCGGCCCGCTGAGCATAGGCAAAGTGCGGATCGAAGGCGACGAACGCACGGTCATAATGACTGACAAGAACGGCCAGCGCACCGAGCTCGAGGACGCGGAACTGGAGCTTCGCTACCGCTATGGCTGGACGATCCCGGTCGAGAGTCTGCGCTACTGGGCACTCGGCATTCCGGATCCGTCGGTGCCAGCCGTGACCCGGTTTAATGCGGCAGGGCAGCTCGAGAGCCTGACGCAGCGCGATTGGTCGGTCAGTATTTCACGATATGCAGACGGTGGCGGTCAGCCCATGCCGAAATTGCTGTCAGCCGAAAACGCCGACACCAGAGTGAGGCTCGTGATCGACCACTGGATTTTCTTCGACTAGCGCCGCACAATTGCGCCGCACATGCAGCGTATTGGGGCGTAGCCAAGTGGTAAGGCATCGGGTTTTGATCCCGTGTACCGCAGGTTCGAATCCTGCCGCCCCAGCCATCTGAATCGAGAGGGGAAAATCGTGGATCCGGCATCAACGGCAGTCTTTTCGGGCAACGCACACCCGAAACTGGCCCACGAGATTGCGCGTTACCTGCACTTGCCATTGGCGCGCGCATTCGTCGGGCGCTTCAGTGACGGCGAAGTCAACGTCGAAATTCTCGAAAACATACGGGGCCGGGAGACGTTCATCATCCAGCCAACGTGCCCGCCGACCTCGGAAAACCTGATGGAACTCCTGGTCATGGTCGACGCGGTCAAGCGCGCCTCGGCCGCACGTATTACGGCTGTTGTACCGTATTTCGGGTTTGCACGGCAGGATCGGAGGCCACGCTCTGCGCGGGTGCCAATCACGGCAAAGCTAGTGGCAAAGTTGATTGCCGTCGCCGGTGTCGACCGTGTATTGACCGTCGACCTGCACGCCGACCAGATTCAGGGTTTTTTCGACATACCTGTCGACAATGTCTACGCATCACCGCTGCTTCTCGGCGAAGTCTGGAAGCAGAAGTTTGACAATATGGTTGTCGTATCGCCAGATGTCGGCGGCGTTGTCCGTGCACGCGCTCTGGCCAAACGGCTCGACGACGCGGACCTCGTCATCATCGACAAACGTCGCCAGAAAGCGAATCAATCCGAAGTTATGAACATTATCGGCGAGGTTGACGGAAAGAACTGCATCATGATGGACGACATGGTCGATACTGCAGGGACGTTGTGCCATGCGGGTGGTGCCCTGAAAGACAATGGCGCGGCCAGCGTGCACGCCTACATTACCCACGCTGTTCTCTCAGGGCCGGCAGTTGAACGCATCAGCAAGTCGGCGCTCGATGAAGTTGTCGTCACCGATACGATTCCGCTTAGTGCCGGGGCTCAGGCGTGCAGCAAAATCCGCCAGCTATCTACTGCCGAGCTGCTCGGCGAGACGATGCGACGCATATCCGACGAGGAATCCGTCAGCTCGATGTACGTCGATTAGCCGATCCTGCAAAGCTTGGTGTATAGCCGCACATGCGTTAAGATGCGCGCCCCTGACCGGAATGGTCGCAGTTTTGGTCGGGCTCATGCTCGAATTTAATCGAGCAAAATCAATCAGATAACGGAGTTCAGTCATGGCTGAAAAATTCGATCTGATTGCGGATATACGTGAAGACACAGGGAAAGGTGCGAGCCGCCGCCTGCGTCATCAGGGTAAAGTACCCGCAATCATCTATGGCGCCGGCCGTCCGCCGCGCTCACTGACATTTGACCATAATAGGGTCTTGCACGAGCTCGAGAACGAGTCGTTCTATTCAAGCATCCTGAATATCAAGGTTGCCAACAAGAGCCAGGCGGCGATCGTCAAGGATATCCAGCGCCACCCGTCAAAGCACCAGGTAATGCATCTCGACCTGCAGCGAATCGTCGAAGACGAGGAAATTCGAATGAATGTGCCGATTCATTTTATCGGCGAGGATATCGCAGTAGGTGTGAAGCGGGACGGCGGCAAGGTCTCGCGCCTGCGCAATGACGTCGAGGTTGTGTGTCTGCCGAAGCATCTTCCCGAGTATCTCGATGTCGATATTTCCGAACTGGAACTCGATGAAATGATGTATCTGTCAGACATCAAATTGCCTGAGGGTGTCGAGATTCCAGAGCTGGCGCAGGAGACAGAACAAAACCAGCCGATCGTGTCGATTCACATCATCAAGGAAGTGGTCATCGAGGAAGAGGTCGAGGAAGATGCTGGCCGAGGGCGAAGTGCCGGTCGAAGGCGAAGAGGGCGAAGCGCCTGCCGAAGGCGAGGCGCCTGCCGAAGGCGAGTCGAAAGAAGACTAGTCATCACATGATGGCGTCCAAAAAGACCACCGCTATGGTGGTCTTTTTGTTTACCATTCGAGTCCCATGACACACCTGAGCATCATCGCTGGTCTCGGCAATCCCGAGCAAAAGTACGAGCGCACGCTGCACAACGCGGGCTTTTGGTTTGTGGACGCGCTTGCGCATAAGTTGGGCGGAGAGTTTCGTTACGAGAAGAAGTTCGACGCTGATTACTGCCGAGTGACGATCAAGGGCGACGATATCTGGCTCGTCAAACCGCAGAACTACATGAATCAAAGCGGTCCGCCTGTTCGGGCGATACTCGACTACTATCGGCTGAAGCCAAAGCATCTGCTGGTCGCCCATGACGAAATCGATTTGCCGCCAGGTACAGTACGCTTGAAGCAGGGCGGTGGACACGGTGGACACAACGGCATTCGGGATATCATCCGGCATTGTGGCGCCGATTTCATGCGCCTGCGGATCGGGGTTGGCCACCCGGGTGAAAAGAGCCAGGTGACCGGCTACGTGCTCAAACGTGGCTCGGACGATGTCGAACGTGCCATCGAAAAAAATCTCGATGAGGCCATAGCCGTCATGTCCTTATTGATTGACGACGGGCTCAACGCGGCGATGAAAGCGCTGCATACGAAGGAAGACTAGGTGGCGATCAAATGCGGCATTGTTGGTTTGCCCAACGTCGGCAAGTCCACGCTGTTCAATGCGCTGACAGCGGCGGAGATACCTGCCGAGAACTATCCGTTCTGTACGATCGAGCCCAATGTAGGCGTAGTGCCGGTGCCTGATCCGCGCCTCGATGTTCTCGAGGACATCGTCAAGCCGCAAAAGACCATCCCGACGACGATGGAATTTGTCGACATTGCAGGACTTGTTGCGGGTGCGTCAAAAGGTGAGGGACTGGGCAATAAGTTTCTTGCCAATATTCGTGAGACGCACGCGATCGCTCACGTCGTACGCTGTTTCGAAAACGATGATGTGACGCATGTGACCGGCACAATCAATCCGGTCGACGACATCGAGACGATCAATACGGAGCTGGCACTTGCCGATCTCGAATCCGTCGAAAAGCAGCTTTTCAAAGCCGAGAAAAATGCCAAGACGGCGAATAAAGATGATCTTTACATTCGTGACACGATCAAGAAGGTCAAAGAACACCTTGACGAGGGCCTGCCTGTTCGATCGCTCGATCTCGACGACAAAGAAAAGCAGATCGTGCGCGGGCTGCACCTGCTGACGGGCAAGCCCGTGATGTACGTCGCGAACGTGGCCGAAGACGGTTTCGAGAATAACCCACATCTCGATGCGGTTCGAAAGTATGCCGCCACCGATGGCTCCGAGGTCGTCGCGATCTGTGCGGCGATCGAAGCGGATATCGCAGTGCTCGATGATGAAGACAAGACGGAATTCCTGGCCGATCTCGGTTTTGACGAGCCCGGTCTGAATCGTGTTATTCGTGGCGGCTACCATTTGCTTGGATTACAGACTTTCTTTACTGCCGGCCCCAAAGAGGTTCGTGCCTGGACGACAAACCTCGGCGCGACCGCGCCCGAAGCGGCTGGCGAGATTCACACGGATTTCCAGAAAGGATTCATCCGTGCAGAGGTCACCAGCTACGATGATTTTGTCGCGCACAATGGCGAACACGGCGCAAGAGAAGCGGGACGGCTGCGGCTGGAGGGCAAGGAATACATCGTCAAGGAAGGCGATGTCATGCACTTTCGCTTCAACGTCTAGTGCCAGGCCTGCTGGCTCGATTCCACCTTGTACAGAATATAGTCGCGCAGTCGCCTGGCGGTCGCATGCTTGATATACGGAATGCGCACACTACCTGACGCCATATACACTCGCAGGCTCGCAAGACCCTTGCGGCGCTGATAGCGCGACTGGGTGACCGTGACGCGTTGCACCTTGCGGTACAACAACGCGACCGAGCGGTAGCCCAGAAGACCCGAACGGCGGACGAAGCCCTCACTATTGCAATGGTAGCCGGCGCGCCGCCAGTTCTGAAAGATCAGAAGGCTCGAAACCACGAGCCACAGCAGAAACACCAGACTGGCAGCGCCGATCAGGTTCGAGAATACCGCCACGCCCGCCACGGTTGGCAGGAGGCTGACGAGCAAGAAACGTGTGCGCATGTAATACGGCGAAATCGGCATGAACTCCGGGCTCGCAGGTATCTGCATCAGGTCGTCACCCTCGGGGGCCAGCAGCAGTTCCCGGAGGTGGTTTGCCTGTGCCGCAGTGACGAGTGGAACAATGAAGTTCTTGTTCTTTCCCTGTTGTTGACTGCTTCTTGCCTGGCGACCACTCAGCCGATAACGGCCAAACCAGCGCATGACCACACTTTGTTCCAGTCGCAGCGTCTGTATTTTGCCGAGGTTCATCGACAACTCGTGTCTCGTCAGCAGGCCACCGTGAGATCGCAGGGTGTCCCCTTCGAGAAACAGCTGGAAGTTGTGATAGCGCAGAAATGCGGCTGCAATCGAAATTAGCGCGAGCAGCAGCATCACCGCAATCGCGGCGGCAGCGAAGACGGCTGCACCAGCCGCAACGCTTGTCTGCCATGCGCCGCCTATTGCATCGTCCACATAATTGGCGGCGGCCTTGTAGACATTGTCGTCCATTCTCTCAATAAGGGGTGACAGCGCAGCGAATACGATGAGCGCACGGCGATCCGAGAGGCCAATGCGAATCATGTCTCGTGAGTCGAGAGACAAAAGCGCGTCGGCATCGGGTGTCGAGGCTGCGACAACTTGATCGTCGCCTTTACGAACTTTGCCGATCATCTTGCGCAGCGAGTCCGCGAACTCGCGCGTCACGGCGGGCAGATTACCCTCGTTGCCGGATGAGCCTGCCGTGTCGAAATTCACGGTGACGAGCCCGAAGTAGCGGAACACGATGTTCTGCTGCGTGTTGATACCCTGAATGCGATCAAACTTGATATCGAGCTGCGTCTTTTTGACGACGCCCTGGCGAATCAGGATCGAGTCGTCGATGAGCTGAAAACGAAAGAACCAGTAGTTGAGCACCGAGAAACTCGTCGAAATGACGAAGAATGCGACGATACCAATAACGATCTTTGTCGCCAGTTCGCCTTCGTAGGCGAAGACGAACGCGGCGAACGGCGCGACCGATTGCCACGCATTCTGGGCGATCAGCTTGAGCAGCTTGCCGAAGAAGAACAAGATGGCGAAAGGCGACGTCCGTTGCCAGCGCCCAGGCTCAGTGGTTTTCAATACTGGCCCCGACCTTGTCGAGAATATAGACGCGCAGCTTTTCGGCGCTGTCTGCGCCGAGGCCCGAGACCTGCAGATCGCCCCCGGACCCTCCGGCCGTAAAAATCTGCAGGTTGGCAAGACCAAACCTGCGATCCAGCGGCGTGCTGCTTGTCTCGACATGCTGCACGCGATTGAATGGTACTGCCGTGACGGAGCGCCAGATGACCCCTGATCTGAAGACGATGTCCTTGTCGCGCAGGACATAGCCGCGGCGTGGCACCGCGATCGACGGCCAGCCAAGGAACGGAAGCGCAAAAATAATCACGAGCACCCAGATCGGCACGCTCGGTGAGAACCTGGATCCAAGTACGAATTGCAGTACGACCGAGCCAATCAATACGATTAGTGTGACGATCAGGCGCTCAAGCTGCATGCGGCGCGCATAGCGCGGATGCATTGCTTGCCACTCCAGATCCTCCATATCGGGCAAGTCTTCAAGTGCGATTTCCGGGTTTCTGAACATCGTTGCTCCATTTCGGGCAAACGCGCATTATACGGCAGCCGTCAGAGGCCAATTGTTGCCGTTTGCCGGTGCAGGAGGTGCGCAAGAAATTCTCGGGTGATTTGGGCTCGGCAATGACTTCGACGTCGTCCAGACTTGCGGGTGCCCGCGGAAGCAGCCGATTCAGTACAATATTGACAGCTATAGACGGTATGCGGACAATTCGCTCCCCTCGCGGCATCATGGCCGCCCGAAATCCGGTGATGTAGCTCAGATGGTTAGAGCGGCGGACTCATAACCCGCAGGTCGGTGGTTCAATTCCACCCATCACCACCAGTCGAAAGTAAGGGGCGCGCCAACAGGCGCGCCCCACTTTGCCGCTTTTATGTCACGACCACGGAATCAGCAACCATGAGCCTGGAACTGCCGGCCGACAAAAGCATCGTCATCCTCGGTGGGGGCACCGCGGGCTGGATAACCGCGAACGCGATGATCGACAGCTGGGCGAACAAGGGTTTCGAAATCACTCTTATTGAATCTCCCGACATCGGGACGGTCGGTGTGGGCGAAGGTTCGACGCCGCGGCTGAAAATCTTCTTCGATCAGATCGGTGTCGAGGAATCTGAATGGATGCCGCGGTGCAATGCCACCTTCAAGAACGGCATTTCCTTCGTAAATTGGTCGACCAGGCCCGGTTTCGACCGTTATTTTCACCCGTTTTCAACGAAGGTCGACAAGCACACCGCGACTGCCTTCTACTTCAACACGATGGCACGGCGTCAGGGCGTCGACGTCCACGCGCATCCCGATCGTTTTTTTCTATCGGCGAAGCTCGCCGGGAACAGGCAGGGACCGAAGCCGAACGAAAACTTCCCCTTTTTTGTCGAATACGGCTATCACTTTGATGCCCACCTTGTCGGTGAGTACCTGAAGGGGAGAGCCAAGGCGCTCGGCGTCAAGCATATTCAGGCCAAGGTGCTTGAAGTGAATCAGGCGCCGGACGGTGATATCGCCAGTCTGCTTACAGATAAAGAACAGACGATCGAGGGCGACTTCTTCGTCGATTGTTCCGGGTTTCGAGGAACACTGATTCAGGAAACGCTACAGGTGCCTTTCCGGTCATTTGCAGAAAATCTGTTCAACGACTCCGCTGTGGTACTACCGACCGAGCAGGAGGCGAACATCGGTTCGCAGACTGTGTCCACCGCAATGAAGTACGGCTGGGCCTGGGAGATTCCGCTGACGCATCGAATTGGCAACGGCTACGTGTACAGCTCTTCCTTCTGCTCGTCCGACGTCGCCGAGACGGAGCTGCGCACGGCCCTGGGACTGCTCGACAGCGAGGTGGAAGCGCGGCATCTCAAAATGAAGGTTGGGAGGGTCGAGAACCACTGGCACAAAAACTGTCTGGCGGTCGGGCTGTCGCAGGGATTCATCGAGCCGCTGGAGGCAACTGCGCTCAATCTGGTCTGCAACACGGTCTACGATTTCATAGAGACTCTTGAAGCGGCAAATTTTTCGGACGAGGGCCGGGAAGTGTTCAACGAAAGAGCAAGCATGGGTTTCGAGAAGGTGCGTGACTACATCGTCGCGCACTACATCATGAACTCGCGTGACGACACGGACTACTGGCGGCAGAACGGTGAAAACAGGCACGTATCCGACAGGCTGCAACAAATCTTGCAAATATGGAAATCGGGCAAGAGCCTGAGCCAGGAAATGGAGCGGCTGAAGATTCCGTCGTCATACACGGCCATGTCCTGGTATTGCCTGCTCGCCGGCTACGGCTTTTACCCTGACATCCGGCCGATGCCGGATAATAATCCGGCAGTCAGTCAGGTCGACATGACCGAGATCGACGATTTTATTCGCAGGTGTTCGCTGAACTTCAAATCTCAGACCGAGCAAATACGTTTCTGATTCCGGTCCGATCTGCCTAGGTGCAGTCGGCCTGTTGCTCCGGAAGGGCGTTGACGAACTCGACGAGGCTATTGCAATGCTTGTCGATAGCCACTAATCGCGGATAGTCGTCGAGCGGCACGTTGAAACGCCGCGCGTTGTAGATCTGTGGGATAAGGCAGGTGTCCGCCAGATGTCGCCGATTCACCGAAGACGAATGGACCCGTATCGGCGTGTGCTGATGCCACATTCTCGGCTGATCTGAATCCTTCGTGAATCCAGTGCGTGTACCAAACGTCGCGCTGCTCGTCCGACACGCCGAATTCCTCTTTCAGGTAGAGCAACACGCGCAGGTTGTTGAGCGGGTGAATATCGCAGCAGATCGAGTTGCAGAAAGAGCGGACCGCCGCGCGAGTTTCTTTTCCCTCTGGCAACAGCGCGGGATCGGGATAGGCCTCTTCGAGGTACTCGAGGATCGCTTGCGACTGGCCCGTGCCGAAATCGCCGTCCTCGAGGAAGGGTACGAGCATTTGCGGGTTGCGCGCGCGATATGCTTCCTTCCGGTGCTCGGCTTCTCCTGGCGCCAAAGAGATGGACACAGTCTCGTACTCCAGTCCCTTCAGGTTCAGCGCAAGCCGCACGCGATACGCGGCAGATGAGCGCCAATAGCTATAGAGTCTGATCGACATTCAGGCAGTTTACCCGTCGTAGCGCACGACGGTCTGTTCGATCGCTCCGAAAATCGAGTCGCCGCTTGCGTCGCACATCTCGATGCGGACCCGATCGCCGAAACTCATAAACGATGTCTGCGGCGAACCCGACTCGATGGTCTCGATCATGCGTATCTCGGCGATACAGGAGTAACCGACGCCACCATCGGCGACAGGCTTGCCCGGGCCGCCCGCGAGTTTGTTCGATACGGTGCCCGATCCGATGATTGTGCCTGCGACGAGCGGCCGGGTTTTCGCCGCGTGCGCGATCAGCTGACCGAAGTCGAACGTCATGTCCACGCCGGCATCCGGCTTGCCGAAAGTTTTGCCATTCAATGTCGATACCAACGGCAAATGCACCTTGTTTTTCTCCCACGCGGAGCCGAGCTCGTCAGGCGTTACAGCAACAGGCGAAAACGCGCTGGACGGTTTGGACTGAAAAAAACCGAAACCCTTTGCCAGCTCGCCCGGAATCAATCCGCGTAGCGAGACATCGTTTACGATCATGATCAACTCGATGTACTTGCCGGCATCGGACGCGCTGACGCCCATCGGTACATCGCTCGTGACCACTGCGACTTCCGCCTCGAAGTCGATGCCCCAGGCTTCATCCCCGACCGGAATATCGTCGCGCGGTCCAAGGAACGAGTCCGATCCGCCCTGATACATGAGCGGGTCGGTCCAGAAAGTTTCGGGCATCTCGGCGCCACGTGCCTTGCGGACGAGTTCGACATGATTAACGTAAGCGGAGCCATCGGCCCATTGATAGGCGCGCGGCAAGGGTGAGGCGCAGGCCCGCTCGGCAAATTCCTCGCCGTCGTCGCCGGATTCCAGTCGTGCAGCGATTTCCTCGAGCCCTGGTCTGACTTGCGGCCAGTCGTCAAGCGCAGCCTGTAGCGTCGCGGCAACGGCGGAGGCATCAAGATAACGGCAGAGGTCACGCGATACGACGACAAGCCGGCCGTCCCGTCCGTCTTTGAGTGATGCCAGCTTCATTATAGATTGCCCCGGAATTCGAGTTCGTGCAGCCAGGCCGCGTGGCGCGGTGCTTTTTTCGTCTGGCTCCATTCGTCGAGCATTGCAGGCGCGACGCGCCGCAGCTCGTCGAGCTGTTCCTGCGTCTGGGTGTTTGCGACCAGTTCGAGGCGGTGCCCATTCGGATCGAAGAAATAGATCGACTGAAAGATGCCGTGGTTGGTCGGCCCGATCACGTCGACACCTTCGGCCTCGATTTGTTCTTTCGCCGCAAGCAGCGCATCGTAGTCGTCGACCTCGAACGCAAGATGCTGCACCCATTCCGGGGTGTTATGGTCGCGATCCATCTCTGGCTGCGTCGGCAGTTCGAAAAATGCCAACACGTTGCCCATACCCGCATCGAGAAACACGTGCATGTACGGGTCGGGCTCCTTGGTCGAGGGCACCTGGTCTTCGGCAAACGCCAGCATGAAGTCCATATTCAGTACGCGTTCGTAGAAATCGACGGTTTCCTTCGCATCTTTGCAGCGATACGCGACGTGATGAATGCGTTTGAGTTTCATGAAGCCTCCTGTTCGGAATTGCTGGAATCAGAACCGACAATGCCGCGCGCGACCTGATCGCGCTCGATCGACTCGAACAAGGCTTTGAAATTGCCTTCGCCAAAGCCGTCGTCTTTTTTGCGCTGAATGAACTCGAAAAACACCGGTCCGATCATATTCTCGGAAAAGATCTGCAGTAAAAGTCGCGGGTCGTCGTTTTCGGTCGAGCCGTCGACCAGGATGCCTCGCGGCTGCAACTCATCGATCGGTTCGCCATGCCCGGGCAGGCGATCGTCGAGCATTTCGTAGTAGGCATCGGGTGGCGGCGTCATGAACGTCAGACCGCGTTCCTTGAGTCGATCCCAGCACTCGATGAGGTTGTCGCAACTCAGCGCGATGTGCTGAATACCTTCGCCGTTGTACGACATCAGGAATTCCTCGATCTGGCCCGTGCCTTGCGAGGCCTCCTCGTTGAGCGGAATGCGAATGCGGCCGTCAGGTGCGGTAAGCGCCTTGGAGATACAGTCCCGTGTACTCGCCCTTGATGTCGAAGAAGCGGATCTCGCGGAAGTTGAACAGCCGCTCGTAGAAGTCTGCCCAGAAACCCATGCGGCCGCGGTAAACGTTGTGCGTCAGGTGATCGATTTCTTTGAAACCGCAACCTTCGGGGTGTCGCTCGACGCCGTCGAAAAACTCGAAGTCGATGTCGTAGATCGTACTGCCGGTCTTGTAGCGGTCGATCAGATATAGCGGTGCGCCGCCAATACCTCTGATGGCAGGAAGGCGCAGTTCCATCGGCCCGGTCGGGATGTCGAGAGGTTGTGCGCCGAGCTCCAGCGCGCGGCTGTAAGCAAGATGTGCGTCTTTGACGCGGAACGCCATGCCACAGGCACTCGGCCCGTGCTCCTGCGCGAAGTAGGCCGCAAGGCTATGCGGCTCCTCATTGAGTATGAAGTTAATGTCACCCTGACGATACAGCGTGACTTGCTTGGACCGGTGCCGCGCCACGGCTTCGAAGCCCAGAAGATGAAATACCGGTTCGAGCAGGCCAGGCGTCGGCGATGCAAACTCGACGTACTCAAAGCCATCGAGACCCATCGGGTTTTCGAATAGATCTGACATGATTGACTCCCGTTGCTCAATTCTTTTCGGCAGTATGCGCAGTTTACGCCGATTTTGTGTCCAAAATTTGTCTTTTCATCATAAAAAATGAAACATACATAGCAATTAATGATGAAAAAAGGCAATATCGTTACATGAAGTTGTCCAAATCGGACCAGCGCCTTCTCAATGCCCTGCAGCAGGACTCGACACGCAGCCAGAGCGAGCTGGCTGAGATCGCGGGCATGTCGCGCACATCGTGCTGGCGCCGCATTCGGGATTTCGAGGACAGCGGCCTGATCGAGCGCCAGGTGGCACTACTCGATCCACATCAGGCCGGCTTTCAGATTCAGGTGCTGCTCGCCGTCGCAATGACCGAACACACTGACGAAAATCGCCACAGCTTCGAGCGTCACGTGGAATTTTTGCCCGAGGTCACCGAGTGCTTTTCGGTCTCTGGCGAGCGTGATTACATACTGCACGTCGTTGTCCGCGACATGGACGCCTACAACACCTTTTTGAACTCACAGATTCTCAGGCATGCGGCCGTGCGATCTGCAAGTTCTACATTCGTGCTGAGGCGCGTCAAGTACACAACCCAGCTTCCACTGCAGGCCTGAAACGAGTTCTTCTGTTGCGCAAATTGGCGCGCAACCAACAACTTCGGCCGGCAAAGTGTGACGCGTTTCTCAGAATCCGTCTTATGATCAAGGCGTTGTTTTATTTCCACAACAATTCCGAGAACAGCGAGCTTCCCTAAGGGCAGTTGTTGCCAATATACATGGCGCGCTTTGCTTCTTTTTCATAACGCCGAATTGCGGGCCGTTTCACCGCGGACCAGCGGTCTAAACAAGTACCAAGGAATCGTCGGCTCGGATTGGTGGGACGACAGGGAGGTACGGGAAATGAAAGGCATCACGATATTGGCTTTGCTCTTGTTGAGCGGTTGCGGGACATTCACAACGCTCGAGCAACTTGAAGCGACTGCGATGTTGACCGGAGACTGGAGCGACGTTGAAAAGCGAGAGCGAACCATTCAGAGGCGCAATCTGCGCGCAGGATTTCAATGTCCGCCAGGGGCGATTGCTTACTGCCAATCCTATATGTCGAACAATCGTTGCACTTGCGTCAAATCAGAAGTTATTCACTCCTTACTGGGCGGCCGATAATTCGACTGCGCGAGTAATATCGCAATCATATGCTGCGGCAGTTTTGCCACGCGTCCCTCGAGGCATGCGTCAGCGTCACTGGCAAACGCCAATTGCCACGAATGCTGCGCTGGAAGTTTGAAGTCGGCCGCCGAATCTGAACCATTAAACAGTAGTACAACGGCGGGAGTCTCACCGTCATCTCTTCGCTCCGTGACTGAAACCGCAAACGATCGCGTTGTCTCCCAGTCTTCGTCGGCCATACTTTGCCCGTTCGGTCGAAGCCACTGGATTTCGATCTTGCCGCCTTCTGTTGCCAGCGTGCCGTGTACAAATTGTCCCAGTCGCAATAGCGGCGTGTTGTGCCGGAGCCGGATTAATTCGCGGACCTGCGCCGTAAACTCGGGGTCCCTGTCGATGTTCGACCAGTCCAGCCACGCGATCTCGTTGTCCTGGGCATAGGCGTTGTTGTTGCCTTGCTGCGAGTGCCCAAACTCGTCGCCACCAAGTAGCAGCGGCGTGCCTTGTGAGGCAAACAACGTCGCAAGCAGGTTCAGGCGGTGACGTCTGCGATTGCTGAAGGATAGACGAATCGTCAGTCGGACCTTCGACACCATAATTGCAGCTGAAGTTATGTCCGTGACCGTCGCGGTTTTCTTCACCATTGGCGTCGTTGTGCTTGCGCTCGTAGCTCACCGCATCGGCCAGGGTAAAGCCGTCATGACAGGCAACAAAGTTGACGCTGGCAAACGAAGACCGGCCGCTGGCCTCGAACACGTCGGCAGAGCCGTGCAGTCGTTTTGCCAGGTCCCCGGCGACACCCGTATCGCCGCGCCAGAAGCCGCGCGCAGTGTCGCGGTAGCGATCGTTCCACTCGGCCCAGCAAAGCGGAAAGTTCCCGAGCTGATATCCACCGGGACCGGGATCCCAGGGTTCGGCAATCAGTTTCGCCGCGCGCAGTTTCTCCTCGTGGCCGATAGCCTCGAGCATCGGATGCGTGGCCGAGTAGCCGTGGTCGTGGCGGCCAAGCACCGGCGCAAGGTCGAACCGGAACCCGTCAACGCCCATGTCCTGGTGCCAGTAACGAAGGCTGTCCAGCACGAGTTGCCGCGTCTGAGGATGGTCTACATTCAACGTGTTACCGCAGCCCGTGTCATTGATATAGGCGCCGGGATCTCCGGGTTCGGTGCTGTAGTAAGCGAGGTTGTCGATGCCGCGAAAGCAGATGGACGGACCGAAACGATCGCTTTCGCCGGTGTGGTTGTAGACGACGTCAAGAATTACCTCGAGACCGGCGTCGTGTATCGCGCGGACCATGTCGCGAAATTCCGCGATTGCATCAGACCTCACATACCTTGAACTCGGCGCGAAAAATGAAATCGTGTTGTAACCCCAGAAGTTTCGCAGCCCCCTGTCTTCGAGATGCTGCTCATCGATGAATGCATGCACTGGCATGAGCTCGAGCGACGTGATGCCGAGTGCCTTCAGATAAGCCAGCACATCCTTATGGCGCATGCCGTTGAAGGTGCCGCGGTCACCAGCGCCAACGGCCGGGTGGCGCATCGTGTAGCCGCGGACATTCGCCTCATAAAAAACGGTGTCTTGCCACGCAACCTTGGGTCCAGGAGCCATTGCCACGGAGTTCGCGTCGCATACGATGCTCTTTGGCACATACGGGGCGCTGTCCGCCGTACATGCCTGCAACGCGCCGTCGGCGCCGTGCAATTCATAATCGAACACGGCATCGTTGCGCGAAAACACGCCAGCAAGGGCGCGTGCGTAAGGATCAATCAGCAGTTTGTGCGGATTGCAGCGCAGACCTTTTTCGGGGTCGTAAGTCCCGTGCACGCGATAGCCGTAGCGCTGCCCGTGTTCGCAGCCTTCGACATAGCCATGCCAGATCCCGTCGCTGCACTCAGGCAGAAAGTGGCTCTGCTGTTGTTTGCCATCGCTGTCAAAAAGGCACAGCTCGACACTGTCCGCCACGGATGAGAATACGGCGAAGTTGGTGCCCCTTTCGTCAGTCGTGGCACCAAGCGGGGCGGGACGACCGGTCTGGATCATTGCTTGATGAGCTGAATCGGCTCGAGCTTCCAGATGTCGTCGTTGTAATCGCGCATCGTCCGATCGGTCGAAAACTGGCCGGAGCAGGCCGTATTCAGGATGCTCATGCGCGTCCAGCGCTTACGGTCTTTGTAAGTTTCGCTGGCTATGGCTTGGGCGTCCAAGAAGCTGCGAAAATCCGCGGCGGTCATCCACGGATCTGAGGGCTCGCGAATCGACTGTATGATCGAATCGAAGATGCCGGGTTCGAAGTGATTGAAATGCCCGCTCTCCAGCAACCGCATCACGCGTGTGAAATCCTCGTCGGCTGTCGATAATCGCCTGCGGGTCGTACTGGCCGCGCTGCTCGTTGATCTCATCGACAGTCAGTCCGAACAAGAAGAAGTTGTCGGCACCCACTGCGTCGCGGATTTCGACGTTGGCGCCGTCGAGAGTGCCGATCGTGATCGCGCCATTCATCATGAACTTCATATTGCCCGTTCCCGACGCTTCCTTGCCGGCCGTCGATATTTGCTCGGACAGTTCGGCGGCCGGGCAAATTAGCTCCATCGCCGAGACGTTGTAGTCGGGATAGAAAATCAGTCGCAGCTTGTCGCGCATCTCGGGATCGGAGTTAATGACGCGCGCGACGTTGTTAATGAACTTGATAACATTCTTGGCCATCACGTAGCCCGGCGCCGCTTTGCCGCCAATAATAATTGCGCGCGGCACGACGTCGGCGCCGTCGCCGCGCTGAATTCGGTCGTAGAGATGCACAGCGTGCAGCACGTTCAGTAGCTGGCGCTTGTATTCGTGAATGCGTTTGACCTGAACGTCGAAGAGCATGCTAGTTGGCACGTTCAGGCCGGTCTTCTTCTCTATGTCCTCGGCAAGCCGAACCTTGTTCGCGAGCTTGATCGAGCCCCACTCTTGCTGGAATTCCTTGTCCTCCGCGAATTTCTCGAGCTGCTTTAGTTCGGAAAGTTCGGTAATCCATGCCGAGCCGATTTTTTCGGTGATCAGCTCCGACAAGCTTCGGATTGCAGGCCGCGAGCCAGCGACGTTGCGTGACGCCGTTTGTCTTGTTGTTGAATTTGTCCGGCCACAGTTCGGCAAAATCACGAAAAAGACCCTCGGTCAGCAATTTCGAATGCAACGCTGCAACACCATTCACCGAGAAGCTGCCGACTATCGCGAGGTATGACATGCGAATCATTGGCTCGCTGCCTTCCTGTATCAACGACATACGTCGGATACGATCGTTATCGCCGGGCCACCGATGGCTGATTTCTTCGATAAAGCGAGCGTTGATCTCGTAAATGATGTCGAGAATGCGCGGCAGCAGGCGTCGGAACATCGACACGGGCCACATCTCGAGCGCCTCGGGCAACAGCGTGTGGTTCGTGTACGCCATCGTGCGTTTCGTTATTGCCCAGGCCTCATCCCAGTCGAGGTAGAACTCGTCAATCAACAGGCGCATGAGTTCCGGCACGGCGATCGCGGGGTGCGTATCGTTGAGCTGGAAGCAATGCTTGTCCGCAAAGAGAGAGACGTCATTACCGTGGTGGATCGTAAAATTGCGCAAGGTGTCCTGCAAACTGGCCGAGGCCAGAAAATACTGCTGGCGGAGACGCAGTTCGTGCCCGGCTTCATTCGCCGTATTTGGATACAGCACCATCGTGATGTTTTCGGCCATGTTCTTCGCTGCGACCGCATCGGTGTAACCGCCTGAATTGAACTCTTCGAGATCGAATTCGTCGGTAGCGGATGCCGACCAGAGCCGAAGCGTATTGACGATGCCGTTCTGGTAGCCCGGAATCGGAATGTCGTAGGGTATTGCGAGTACATCGTGGGTGTCTGTCCAGGCGATGCGCGCCGCCCCCTGCAGGTCCCTGTAGGTTGATGTGTGGCCGCCGAATTTCACGATCTGCGCGTACTCGTAACGCTCGACCTCCCACGGGAATCCCTCGCGCAGCCAGGCATCGGGTTCCTCGACCTGGTAACCGTTGTCGATACGCTGACGGAACATGCCGTATTGATAACGAATCCCATAGCCGATGACCGGCAGCGCCAGCGTCGCGCAGCTGTCGAGAAAACAGGCCGCGAGACGGCCGAGACCGCCGTTGCCAAGGCCCGCATCGTGCTCCCGATCACAGACGTCTTCGAGATCCAGGCCGATGCGCTGCAATGCTTCGCCCGTTTCATCGTCGATGCCCAGGTTCAGCAGCGAATTGCGCAACAGTCGGCCCATCAGAAACTCGAGGGACAGGTAGCTGACACGCCGGCTGTCCTCGCGCTCGGTCGCCATCCGGGTCTTGGCCCAGCGCTCCATGAGCCGATCGCGGGCCGCGAACACCACGGCCTGATACAGGAAGGGTGACTTGGTGCGAATCGTGCGCCGTCCGAGCATGCGCCCGAAGTAGTGCGTGAAATCGTTGAGGATCGCGTCGGCCGTCATCGGCAAATCGGGTGCCTGCAGCAGCTCGATTTCACCAACATCTACCGATTCGTCAGAACGTACAGACATTCATTTTTCTCCGTCAACCGCTGTCGTTTCGGGGTTGCAGTATAAGTGTGGCGAGCGGCGGTATTGTCACGCGCAGCGAATGCGGCTTGCCGTGCCAACCCATATTGTCGGCCGTCATGATCGCATTGCCACAACCGCTGCCACCGTAGCTTTGGGCATCCGTATTGATGACTTCCTCAAACAGACCCTTGTCCGTAACGCCCAGCCTGTAATCGTAACGGATAACCGGCGTGAAGTTTGTGACGCAAATAACGTAGCCGCCCGATTTGTCACGACGGATCCAGGACAACACGCTGTTATCACGGTCTTCCCAGTTGATCCATTCGAAACCATCGCTGGCGAAATCGACCTCGTACAGCGCCGGCGTGCGCCGGTAAACATCATTTAGATCGCTTATCAGCCGCTGCACACCGCGATGATCAGGATGGTCGAGCAGGTGCCAGTCGAGCGAGCGATCGTGGCTCCACTCCTGATGCTGAGCAATTTCGCTGCCCATGAACAACAGTTTCTTACCGGGATGCGCGTACATGCTGCCGTAGTAGGCGCGCAGGTTCGCAAAGCGTTGCCACTCGTCACCCGGCATGCGGCCGAGCAAGGATTGTTTACCATGAACCACTTCATCGTGTGACAGCGGTAACACGAAATTCTCGTTGAACGCGTACACGAGGCCGAACGTCATCTTGTCGTGATGATGTTTTCGATGCACCGAATCCTCACCCATGTACGACAACGTGTCATTCATCCAGCCCATGTTCCATTTGTACGTAAATCCGAGGCCATCTTGATCGACCGGACGCGATACGCCAGGCCAGGCCGTCGATTCTTCGGCGTAGGACGTTGCTCCGTGGGCGTGCAGTTCGATGTTGAGCCTGCGCAGGAACGCGACCGCTTCGAGGTTCTCGTTGCCGCCCAGCTCGTTCGGCAGCCACTCGCCGTCTTCTCGCGAGTAATCGAGATAAAGCATCGACGCCACAGCATCCACACGCAGCGCATCGATGTGGAATTCGTCAATCCAGTACAGCGCGCTACCAATCAGGTAGTTGATGACTTCACGACGGCCGAAATTAAAAATGAGCGTGCCCCAGTCGGCGTGCGCGCCCTTTCGCGGGTCTTCGTGTTCGAAAAGTGCGGTGCCGTCGAAGCGGCGCAGTCCGTGTTCGTCCTGGGGAAAATGTGCGGGGACCCAGTCGAGAATGATCGCAATACCGGCCGCATGGCAGCGATCAACGAAATAACGGAAATCGTCGGGCTCGCCGAAGCGTTGCGTCGGGGCGAACATGCCAATCGGCTGGTAACCCCAGGAGCCGTCGAATGGATGTTCGGATACCGGCAACAACTCGATGTGCGTGAAGCCCATCTCCTTCACGTAGCCGACCAGTTCGTCCGCGAATTCGCGGTAGGTCAGGTAGCGGTTGTTTTCGAGGGAGTTGCGGCGCCAGGAACCCATATGCACTTCGTAAATACTGACCGGCTTGTCGAGATCGGGAACGACGCTGCGCTTGTCCGTCCAGGCATGGTCCTGCCAGTCATAACGGCTTTCGTAAACAATCGAGGCATTGCCGGGCGGCGGCTCGTGAAAGCGGCCGTAAGGGTCTGTCTTCAGCGGCAGCAGCTTGCCATTCTGGTCGAGCAACTCGTACTTGTAGCGGCTGCCCTGCGCTACGCCTGGAATGAAAATTTCCCATATGCCGTTGGCGGGATGTACGCGCATGCTGTGGCGCCGGCCATCCCATTCATTGAAATCGCCGACCACGCTGACACGCGACGCATTGGGCGCCCAGACAGCGAAACGCGCGCCGCTTATGCCGGCAATCGTGCGCAGCTGTGCGCCAAGCTTGTTGTAGATTTTACTGTCCGATCCTTCACCGAGCAGGTACAGGTCAAGATCCCCGAGCGTCTGTGGAAAGCGGTACGGATCTTCGATCTCGTAGGTGCGCCCGTCATGGGTTCTTATGCGCAGCAAATAGTGCCGCTTGCGCGGTGGCATTACGGCCGCGAACAGGCCGCCGTCATGAACACGCTGCATTACAGCGAGATGCTCGCCATCGACGTCGATAAGATGCACGCGCTCGGCCTGCGGTTGCAGCGTTCGCACAATTCGGACGTCGCCGGCGCTGTGCACGCCCAGTAGCGAGAAGGGATCGCCATGGCGTCCTTCGAGCAATGCGGCAAACGCATCGCGGTTCTGCTGCGCGTCACTATCAAGCATATTCATAAAGTTGCTCTATCGTCTGCCGAGCGGCCTTGTCCCAGCTGAATCTGGCGGAGGCGGCGCGAATACAAATGCGCTGCCAACGATCATTCTCTTCGGTTTTGACACGCAGTGCACGGCGCACGCTCGTGATGAAACCGTTGGCCTGGTCCTGAGTCGTTGCGCCGTCGAACACAAACCCTGTTCGTTCATCATCGACCGTGTCTTTGAGGCCGCCGACACCATGAACCACACAGGGCTGCGCCGAACGCATGGCAAGCATCTGGCTGATGCCGCAGGGCTCGAAGCTCGACGGCATCAGGAACAGGCTGCCGGTCCGGTAGAGGGGCAGGGCGACGGACTCAGAGTAGCCGCACAGGAACAGGAGGTTTTCGGCGCGCTCGGCGATGTACGTCATGCGCTCTTCGTAATACTTCTCACCGTTGCCGAGGACAATGAAGACACCGTCCTTACCGAGGTCATCGAGTACTGTTTCAATGGCAGTTCGTCCGTCTGGCATGTCCTCGAGAAACAAGCTGACCTTTTGCCCCACGAGACGGCCAATACTCGTTAGCACGTGCTTCGGCCGGCGCTTTGGCAGCGCCGCGAGTCTTCCGGCGGCGATCCTGTGCACCCGGGCCGTCGGATTCGCCGCGTGCCAGCCTGCAACTTGCTGTGTTGCCAGTGACAGCACGCGCTGCCATCCGGGCTTGCGGCCGGGCCGTCGTGCATAGCTGCAGCCGTTCAGGATGCCCACCAGACGCCTGCTGCGTCTTGCCTGCGACAATTCCTGCTCGAGGCCTTCACCACCAATAAAGCCGCGCTCGTGATTGCTGGGTTCGCAGATCTCCTGCGCATAGGTCGGCGATACGGTACTGACTTTGTCACTCAAGCGGATCGCAGTCGCCATCGGGTTGAAGCACTCGCCGTGATACGGGTCGCGGATCGCCGAATGTATGAAGCGCAGCATCGGGAACCAGGACTCGAGCGATGAATCATCACCGCTGATCGGCCGGATGGCCTGATATGACAGGTTGTGAATCGTGAACACAGTTCGAATCTTGCGCAGACGATCGTATCCTTCGGCGTACTCGCGTAACACGCAGTAGACGCCGGTGTGCCAGTCCTGCAGGTGCACGACATCTGGCGCTTCGGGCAGCTTGTCGATCCAGGCCGCCGCGCACGCGGAAAAAAATGCGAACTTGCTCGCATCGGTCGCGAACGGCCGCGCGGGTTCATCATCACAATAGACTTTACGTGCCCCTTGCGGAGAGAAGAGCGGATGCTCGAAGGCAATATTGCGTACGTTCGACTCGTTTGCCGGAACCTCATAGACGTCGACTGTCTGCGTGATGCTGCGAAACACGACCTCGACCCGATCGATCAGGCTCGCGCCGGGCAACTCGTGAAACATGCCGTAGGAGGGTGTCGCGACGCTCGCCTGCCAACCGAGATCGACCACGGCGGCAGGCAGGTCGCGCATGACGTCGCCGACGCCGCCGACCTTTCCGCCTGGCAGCGAGCCGTTTTCGGCTGCAAGGAAAATTACGTGCTTTTTGCCGATAACCGGGTTCCTGCGCTACCGCGTGTAATGCAGATGCTGCCCAAGCATGTCGGGCGTGACGAGCGTTAGTCCGGAGCTCGTTACGCGGAAACCGCGTTCCCGGTCTGCATCGTGGTCTTCACCGATAATCGTGCCATCCGCAATAATAGCGCCGCGGTCGATGATTGCGCGATTGATGCGACAGTTTTGTCCGATCGTAACTTCGGGCAATATCACCGAGTCGCTCACGCTGCTGTAGGAGAGCACTTTGCTGTGAGAGAAGAGCACCGAGCTCTTGAGGCGTGCCCCCGAGACGATACAGCCGCCCGAGACCATGGACTGAATTGCTTCACCACGCCGCTCGGGTTCGTCAAAAACGAACTTGGCTGGCGGCGCCTGAACCTGCTGCGTGAACACTGGCCAGTTCCGATCGTAAAGATTGAGCTGCGGAGACACCGATACCATTTCCATGTTCGCCTCCCAGTACGCCTGCAACGTGCCGACATCGCGCCAGTAAGCTTGTTCGTTGGTCTCGGGATCGCGAAACGCATAGGCGTAGACCTGGTACTCCTTGATAATCGCCGGTATGACATTGCGGCCGAAGTCGTGTTGCGTGTCAGGCGTGTCGGCATCCTTGATAACCTGTTCAAAGAGAAACTCGGTATTGAAGATGTAGTTGCCCATCGAGGCCAGACACAAATCCGGTTTGCCCGGGATCGGGTTCGGTTTTTCGGGTTTTTCGTCGAATCCTATGATGCGGCCGGTCTCGTCGACGGTCATGACACCGAACTGGCCCGCGGCTTCTTCGAGCGGCATCTCGATGCAACAAATGGTCATGTCGGCTTCGGTTTCCGCGTGCGCCGCCAGAAAAGGGCCATAGTCCATCTTGTATATGTGATCGCCCGACAGAATGAGCACGTAGCGCGGGTCGTGGGTACGAACGATGTCGAGATTCTGATAGACAGCATCGGCTGTGCCGCGGTACCACTCACCGCCGACACGCTGTGAGGCTGGCAGTATTTCGCAGAACTCCCTGCTGCCGGCACCTGCCTGAAACCATGACCAGCCAGCCACGAGATGCCGGATCAACGAGTGCGCTTTGTACTGGGTCAGCACGCCCATGCGCCGAATTCCGGAGTTGAGGCAATTCGATAGCGGGAAATCGATGATCCGGTACTTGCCGCCGAAGTACAGTGCCGGCTTCGCGCGCCAGTCCGTCAGTTCATGGAGGCGCGACCCGCGCCCTCCGGCGAGGACCAGCGCGAGCGTTTGCCGAGTCAGGCGGCTGACAAAACGTGCATCTTCAGAGTGTTTTTTTTCAGGCATGCAGCAATTTCCGGCGGTGGCTTCGAAGTCCGCTAGTCTGCCAGAGTTACGGCCAGAGAGTGTGCTGAAAGTCGAGATTTTGCAGAGCTTTCAGTTTTGTAGTGCGCGCCCGGATGCAAGAACCATGTCGGCGACGTGTTGACTTAAACCGTTGCTGAGCTGGTCGGTCTGCACGCGCCAACGCCAGTTGTTTCGTGATGTCCCGGGCGTGTTGATGCGGGCGTCAGAGCCCAGCCCGAGGTAGTCCTGCATGGGCACCATCGCGAGACGGGCATCGGTCGAGAATGCGGCACGAATCAGATCGTCGTGAATCGTCTCGGGGGTGCCGCCTGTCAGTTGCAGCGTGGCTTGTTGCGTCTTCAGGATTTCGAGTTCGGAGCGGATGTCGTCGGGGCTGCCGTTGAACCAGCCAATCGTCGTGTCGTTGTCATGCGTGCCCGTGTAACAGACGGAATTTTCGGTGACTTTGAGCAGGTCGAAGTCCTCGTCGACCACGTCGAACTGCAGTACGACCATGCCCGGAATGCCGTGGCGGTCCCTGAGCGCCTCGACCTCGGGCGTTATGACGCCAAGATCCTCGGCGACGATTGGCAGATTGCCCAGAGCATTCCGCATGGCATCGAAGATCGCGTCCCCGGGCCCGGGTTCCCAGGTGCCGCGGCGCGCGGTATCGGATTCCACGGGCACCGACCAGTACGCTTCGAAACCGCGGAAATGGTCGATGCGTACAATGTCAGCTAACTCCGCCGACGCGCGCAGTCGCTCGATCCACCAGCGGTAGCCGGTCGCCGCGTGAGTTTCCCACGCATACAAAGGGTTACCCCAAAGCTGGCCGTCCTCGCTGAAATAGTCGGGCGGCACGCCTGCCACGTGATCCGGGTGGCCATTCCGATCGATGCGCAGGATCTCCGGATTCGCCCAGGCATCCGAGCTGTCTAGTGCAATGCAGATCGGCATGTCACCGAACAGCCGCACGCCGTGCGCGTTCGCATACTCGCGCAGCTGCTGCCACTGGTGATGAAACAGGAATTGAGTGACTTTCGTGTCCGCAATTTCAGACTCAGCCGTCAGCTCAAGCTTGCGCAGCGCTTTCTGCTTGCGGTGCACGTAACTGGGTTTCCACTCGGGCCAGGGCCGCTCCCCATGCAGTGTCTTCAAATAACGAAACAATGCGTAGTCGTGCAGCCAGGGTTCGTCCTGCTCCTCCACAAAATCATCGCAGGCCGACTTTAGCGCGGCGTCGGCGCGCTCCTCGAAACGGCTCGCTGCGAGCCGCAGCACGCGGTTTTTGACCGGGATGAGTACTCCGTAGTCGACAAAATCGTGCGGCAATTCGGTCAGTTCACGGACTTCGCTCTGGTCCAGCAGGCCCATCGAAATCAGCCTGTCGATGTCGATCAGCAGTTCATTGCCGGCAAACGTGGACAGGGGCTGGTATGGAGAGTCCCCATACGCGGTCGGGCCGGTCGGCAGAAACTGCCACACGCCGAGCTGCATTTCTTTCATGCGGTCGACGAATTGGTGCGCCTGCTGGCCGATTTCGCCGATGCCATAGGGGCCCGGCAGCGACGTGATATGAAGGCCCACGCCGGCCTGTCTGCCGGGCGGCAATACTGTGTTGTTTTTTTGCCTCATTCTCTGCTCGTCTTGCGCAGACTACCCCGCAAATCGCTACGTTCGAAAGCTAATGAGGGCGAGGCGTGCCCGCAACAGAATGAATACGTATTCAGCTAATGAATACGTATTCATTGCATTGCTCCCGGGTCATGCGGTTCATAAACTGTGGAAGAAGGTATAAACATCAAGATCTCCGGGGGAAATCTACATGGTCACCAAGAAGCGCAATACTGCGCAGTCAGTTTCATGCGTAACTAATTTCGGCTCGACCTTCGGCCGCACCGCGATTTCGCTCGCCGTTGCCGCCGCTCTGCCAAGCGCCGCGATCGCTCAGGACGAGCCGATTGAAGAAATCGTGTCCATCGGCATACGCACCAGTATCCTCGACTCCACGAATGCCAAACGCATGTCCGACTCGATCGCTGATGTCGTCGACGCCGGTGCTCTGGGTAGTCTGCCCGACGTGTCGATCGCAGACGCACTGGGCCGTGTTCCGGGCGTTACGACGATCCGCGACTCCGGACAGTCATCGCAGCTGAATATCCGCGGCATGAACGGCGATTTCATCCAGACCACGCTGAATGGCCGCGAGCAGGCGTCGACATCGGGTTTCTCTGAAGTCTCGCGCTGGATGTCCTTCGACCAGTACCCGTCCGAGTTGATCACCCAGGCGGCCGTGTACAAATCGCCCAAGGCCTCGACCATCGAAGGCGGGGTCGCCGGTACCGTCAACCTGAAGACGGCGAATCCTCTGGACGCTCCGAAGCAGCACAATTTCGTCGCGAACGTGAGGTTGTCGCAGAATGATACGGCCGATGACTACGGTGCTGACGACACCGGCAGCCGCGTCAGCGCCTCCTACCAGGGCAAGTTCGCCGACGACAAGGTGGGCATTGCCGTTGGTGCCTCGTTTCTGGATCAGCCGAACGCCTTTATTTTCTCGCGCGCCGGCGCAGACAGCCAGCTCGGTTTCGGCACGGTCAACATCAACGGTGAAGACGTATCCATTCCGCGCGCGTTCCAGTGGCAGGGCGGCAACGGCAGCGATGAGCGCACCGGCATCCTGGCCTCAGTGGTCTTCGAGCCGAACGACAAAATCAGGGCACAGTTCGACTACTTCCATTCGGATTTCGATCGCAACGACGAGCGTCAGGGCATCACGGTTGCCGGACTGGACCAGAACGACGCCAACTCGATCATCACTGGCACGACCGTGGAAAACGGCATTCTTACCCGCGCGACGATCAGCGCTGCCGATCCCAATCTGGGCGATCAGGACCACCCCTGGTTCGAAGCGCGTACCGAAGACCAGACCACGACAGCCGATAGCGACACCATCGGCCTCAACCTGGAATGGTACGTCAACGACACCGCGACGCTGACCTTCGATGTGTCCACGAGCGAAGGCGAGAAAACGCGCGAGGACCGCATCGCGACGTTGCACGCCTACGAGTTCGGCGGCGGTGGCACCACATGGCAGGAGGTCCCGGGCCAGGCAGTTACCTACCAGTTGAACGGCGCTGGTATTGCGAGCGCGGACTTCACCGGTGTCGATTTTACAGACGCGAACACAATCCGTCTGGGGCGCTACGAGCGATACCCACACGAATACACCGACGAGATCGACTCGTTCAAAGTCGACTTCAAGCAGGACGTCGAGTGGGGCGCTGTTACGTCGATCGAAGCGGGCGTCCGCGTCTCGGACCGCACCTTCGGCATGGACCGCGGTACGGCTCTATATGGCTCGCGCAGCGGTCAGTTCAACGACGGTGTCACGAGCTACTGCGAGGACAACACGTCCGATATCGCCTGTATGCCGCAATCGGTCGACGGCTTCGTTAAGGTCCAGTCCCTCCCGGGCGTGCCGGATCACTTCGTGGTCACCAACCTGGACGCTTTGGGGAACAGCATCTTTGGCTCCGGAGGTTTCGAGGGTAAGGATATCTATAGTCGCAGTTGGACGTTCCTCGAGGATGGCGAGATTAGGGAGGACACCGAGGCCCTCTACCTGATGGCCAACCTCGACTTCGAGTGGGGCAATGTCCCGGTCAGCGGCAACGTTGGCTTGCGCTACGTCAGGACCGACGTGAAAGCGGTCGGTTACCAGGATGTCGGCGCCGGCAACGGTGACACCGCTCACCGACGACGTCGGTGTTACGCAGGACAACCTGATCTTCGGCAACTACGGTCCTGACTACACCGACACGCTGCCGTCGTTGAACCTCAATTTCGAGCTTAGCGACAACGACATCATCCGCTTCGCGGCAGCCAAGGTTATGGGCCGTCCTCCGGCGGGTCAGCTGCGCGGCAGTGCCGGCTCATGGTTCGACGGCCTCCGGTAATAGCCAGTACAACGTCTGGACCAACGGCACGCCGTACCTCGATCCGTTCCGGGCAAACCAGTTCGATGTGTCGTACGAGCACTACTTCGACGAAGGCGGCGCCGTGACCGCGGCCGTGTTCTAGAAAGACATCGAGTCGCTGATCGAGAAAACCTTCAATTCGCCGGGCGACAGTAGATTTCAGCGAGCTGGGCATCGAGCTTCCCCCTGGAACTACTCCGGGCGCCTACGAGACCTGGACCGAATAACGATAACGGCGGCTACATTCGCGGCATCGAGCTGGCAGCTACCAAGACCTTCGACACCTTGCCGGGCATTTGGTCGGGACTGGGCGCGACCGCCAGTTACTCGTTCACCAGAGTGAGACCGAGATTTCCGGCGGCGATTTCTACGGCGAGAACCTGCCTTTGCCGGGCCTGTCGGAGAACGTCTGGAGCGCTACTGTCTTCTTCGACTACGAGCGGTTCGCCACGCATGTGAACATCCGTGCCCGTGACGAATTCGTGCAGAGCCTCCCGGTTCCCGGCGCGAGTTCACCTGTCCTTGCGCAGGCGTATACGACCATTGACGCGCAGGCGTCCTATGCGTTCGACAACGGTTTCAGTGTGGTGTTTGCGGCCAACAACGTCACCGATGAGGAGAACGTCATCGAGTACGGTGTTAGAGAACGCATTCGGCGAGTACAAGCAGTTCGGGCGCCAGTATTACTTCGGCTTCAACTACCAGTACTAAAACGTGCGACAGGACTGACGTCTTCCTGTGACAAACGGAAGACAGGGATAGACAGCAAGGCCGTCCGAGGAGCAGAGCTTTTCGGGCGGCTTTTCTTTGGCAGTCTAGGCGTTTCAACGGGATAGATTATGCGCAGCGGCACAAACAGCATCGTAATTCTGGGTGGCGGCACGGCCGGCTGGATTACCGCCAATCTGATGGCCACTCACTGGGCAGACCGGGACATGGACATCACCCTGGTTGAATCGCCCGACATCGGCATCATCGGTGTCGGCGAAGGCTCGACACCGCCGCTCAGGGACTTCATGGATGTTATCGGCGTCGAGGAATCCGACTGGATGGCCCGCTGCGACGCGACTTACAAGGTCGGTATCACGTTTCGCGGCTGGTCAACCAAACCCGGATATGACGAGTACTTCCATCCGTTTCTGAACCAGCCCGACGAATTCACGGTGCCGGCCTTTTTTCACAACAGTTTCCTGCGCCGGCAGGGCGTCGACCTCGACGGGCATCCGAGTCAGTTCTTCCTGGCGTGGGAGCTTGCGAAGCAGAGACTGGCGCCCGTCGCGCCGCCGAACTTTCCGTTCGAGATGCATTACGGCTACCACTTCAATTCCGGGCTGCTCGGGCAGTTCCTGCAGGAATGGGCGGCCAAGAAAGGCGTCAAGTACAGGCAGGCGACCGTGACCGATGTCGTGCTCGACGAGCAAGGGCTTCATCGACTACCTGAAGACGGACTCCGAGGAATCCATCAAGGCCGACTTCTACGTCGACTCGACGGGTTTTCGCAGCCAGCTGTTGCAGAAGGCGCTCGGCGTGCCGTTCGACAGTTGCGAGGATGTGCTGTTCAATGATTCGGCTGTCGTTTTTCCGACGGAACCGGACGAAAATCCGTCGCCACAGACGATATCGACTGCACGTAAGTATGGGTGGACGTGGAAGATTCCACTCACCTCGCGTTTCGGCAACGGCTACGTCTACAGTTCGAAGTACGTCGACGATGACGATGCGGAGATGGAGCTTCGCGAAATCCTGGGTCTCGTGGACTCCGACGTCGAAGCACGCAAGCTGAAATTCCCGGTTGGCCGCGTTAGAGAGCACTGGGTCAAGAACTGCCTGGCCGTGGGATTGTCGCAGGGCTTCATCGAGCCGCTCGAGGCTACGGCTCTCGACATGGTGCAGGAGACTGTGGTGCGCTTTATCGAATCGGCCAACAAAGGCGATCTTAGCGATAAGTATCGCGACGAGTTCAATGATCGCATCAGCAAGCGCTTCGACGCAGTACGCGACTACATCGTGTGCCACTATCGCATCAGTACGCGCACAGATACGCCCTACTGGTTAGATAACGGTACCAACGAAAAGATCTCGCGCTCGTTACGAGAAATCCTGACTGCCTGGTTACGCGGCGACAACATCACGGACGAACTGGAACGCCAGAACCTCGATGCCTATTTCCCGAGCTTGTCGTGGAACTGCCTGCTGGCGGGCAAGGGTATCTACCCGACAGATGAGCAGGTTCGCCCCGGCAACGAGATGGCTAACAAGTATGATCTGAAAGGGATTGGCAGGTTTCTCGCGGGCTGCGCGCTGAACTTCAAGCCGCACCAGGAGCAGCTTGCTGATCTCAAGAAGGCCAAGGCGGCCTAGAGTTCAGGGTACTGCCGACCCGTTGCGTGCCTCGAGCAGCCGGTACCAGTCTTCGCGGCTGTAACCGATATCGAGAGCCGATGTCGCGGCGGCGATTCGCGATGGGGTTGTTGAACCGACAATTGGCGAAATGATGGCGGGGTGTTTGAGCAGCCACGCAAGTGCAATGATCCAGTCCTCGGCTCCGTACTTTTCTGACTGACTGTTAACTTCCGCAAGGATGCGAGCTTCGTCCTCAGCCGAAAAGGTATTGCCCCACGCCGGATAAGCGATACCCGGCAATCGGACACCAGGCCTGCGGCGTGATGCCGCTTCTGCTGGCACTGGTCGAGCACGCCGTTGCTCAGCGCATCGATGTTGTGGATGTTGATTTCAACCTGATTCACGAGCAGCGGATCGGAAAGTACCGATTGCAGCAGATCGAACTGCGACACCGAGAAATTGCTAACGCCGAAGTGGGCGACCTTCCCCGATGACTTAAGCGACGCGAAAATCTCAGCGACCTCGTCGGCACGCATCAGGTAATCCGGCCGGTGCAACAACAGGAGGTCAAGTTGCTCAATGCCGAGCCGTCGCAACGAGCCCTCGACGCTATGAACGATGTGTTCCGGCGAGAAATCGTAACGCGCCGGCGCATCGGCATCCGGGTCACCCTCGAATCGTATGCCGCATTTGCTGGCGATCACGATTTGCTCGCGCAGTCCCGGCGTTTCCCGCAGGACCTCGCCGAAGAGTTCTTCGCAGGTGCCGCCGCCGTATATGTCAGCGTGATCAAACAACGTGTATCCCGCTTCCACTGCAGCGAGTATTGCCCGTTTGCCTTTGCTGCGATCAGCCGGCGTGCCGTCGCCCACAATGCGCATGCAGCCGTACGCCAACCGTGACGTACGAAGCTCGCTGCTGCCGAGCGGTATCGTCTTCATCGTTCACTCATTGGCGAGCAGCCAGGCGAGCTGGTCGCCGAGCCGCGCGCGCCAGGACGCTTCGTTGTGATTCGCGCCCTCGTACACGCGGACAAGGAAATCCTGGCCGTCTTCGAAGCCCTGCTCGAGCAGCCAGTCTCGTACCGCCGCATGCTGTGGTCCGTATTCCGCGTCAAGCCCCTCGGTTCCATGGTCGAAGAACATGCGTACGCCGCGCGGCACGGTATCGCCGTTCTCGATGTCCCTGATGATGTAGGGAGTCGCGTCGAATTCGGATTGCTCAGCCCCGTCGAACTGCGCCAGTCTTTTTTCTGAGACGAGGAATGCGGTTGAAACACAGCCGCAGGCGCTGAACACATCGGGGTGATTCTTGACCAGGTAATAGGACAACAGGCCGCCCATCGACGAGCCCATGACGAACGTGGAGTCGCTACCCGTAAGCGTGCGGAATTCCGCATTGACTCGCGGCATCAGTTCCTCGATCAGAAAGCGCGCATACTCCGGTGCGTCGTGCCAGGGAGAGTATTCGATCCTGCGCTTTGCAGTGCTCCAGGTTGCGACGACGATTGCCGGATCGAACAAGCCTTGTTCGGCGCCGCGCATCATCGCCTCGTCGACGCCCCAGTCGATTCCCGTATTGGCGATGCGCGGGTCGAACAGGTTTTCGCCGTCACTCATGTAAATGACTCGGTAGCGATGGTCGGAATCGTCGTCGTAACCGGGCGGCAGCCAGATCTCGACGTGTCGCGTCTCGGTCAGAAAGTTGGAGCTGATGTCCTGCCAGTAGACGAGGGTTCCGGTCACGCCCGAGCTTTGCCAGTCGCTAATGTAAACGGTGGCGTCCAGGCTGCGCGAAAAAAGCGAGTCGCCGAGCTCGAATACGACAGATTCCAGCGGTTCCAGCATTAGCCGGAACTGACCCCTGCCATTTTCGACGACTATTTCGCTGGCATTGCGGCCGTACAGTTGCTCTGTCAGGGCATAGCGGCCGTCGGCCAGCCCCCATGCCGCGATGATGCTTTCCTGCACGACGACGTTGAGTTCGTAAGATCTTGTCGCGTCGAAGTTGCTGACCACAATCAGTCGTTGGTCGCCATTCCAGCGCACGAAGGAGAACAATCGTTCATCGTAGTCTGAACCGTGTTCGCGATTCGCCGAGTGAATCTCGGCATACTCGCCGTTCAGCGCCGGATGCGATGCGCTGAGATTCATTAGCCGCACGTAGAAGTCGCGCAGCGCTTTTTCGTCTGCGCTCAGTGCGCCGCCATCGAACGCGCCCCCGTTCATCCAGCGCTGGTGCGAAGGCACGCCCCAGTAATCGAAGATCGTGGTGCGCGTCGGATTGCCGAAACCCGCATCGCCGTCACCGGGCTCGCCGACGTCCTGCGCGAAGTAGAGCATCGTGGGTGAACGGCTGATCAGCGCCGATACCACCATGGCGGGCTTTGGCCTTGTTCGCATCGCCCGCGAAATCGGCGCTCGCGATGCGCTGTTCGTCGTGGTTCTCGAGGAAGTGCAGCATGTGCTCCTCGATGTCGAGAACCTCGGCATGAATCGGCGCGATCGCGTCGGTGCTGCGCTTGCCCTGCATGACCGGCTTCAGGGTGTCGTAGAGACCGACCTTGTCGTACAGATAGTCCATGCGTCCGCGGTGGATGTAGTCACGGTACAGGGCAGGGTTGTAGACCTCGGCCAGCAGGAACGCGTCGGGGTTGGCCGCCTTGATCGATGAATTCAGGTAGCTCCAGAACTCGACCGGCACCATCTCGGCCATGTCATAGCGAAAGCCGTCGACGCCTCTTGCGATCCAGTAAAGCGCGATGTCGCGAAACTTCACCCAGCTGTCCGGCACGTCCTTGTCGTCCCAGAACGCGGCGTGCTCGGCATTCGACCATTCGCTCGCGTCGTCAGGCAGTGCGTCGAACGCATAGCTGCCATCGGGCCGGACGCCATAGTTGACCTTGACGGTTTCGAACCAGTCGTTGAAGCCGGGTTGCGCGGCGCGCGCGCCGTTGCCGGTCCACTTTGCGGGCGACTCATCGAAGCGGCCGTCAGCGAGCGGATGATCGTCGCCGCCGAGCGGCTGATAATCCAGCGGGTGACTCGGGCACGCGGAAGTCCTCACCGACGACGTAGTAGAAGTTATTGTCACGCGCCCATTCAACCGAGGTGTCGTCGCTGGCGCCGAAGTCCTCGACACCGTCAGGCCGGGACAAGGATTCGTAGCCGCGGGCGACGTGGTTCGGCACGATATCGATGATGACTTTCATGCCGTGCTTGTGCGTGCGCGCGATCAGCGCCTCGAATTCCGCGAGCCGATTCGCGGGATCGACAGCAAGGTCCGGATTGACGTTGTAGTAGTCCTTCACGGCGTAAGGCGAGCCGGCACGACCTTTGACGACGTCAGGATCGTCGTTGCTGATGCCATAGTCGGTGTAGTCGCGAATGACGGCATGATGCGGCACGCCGGTATACCAGATGTGCGTTACGCCCAGTTCGCGAATACCGGCAAGCGCCTCGTCCGTAAAGTCATTGAACTTGCCGACGCCGTTTTCCTCGATCGTTCCCCAGGGTTTGTTAGTCGAAACCTGGTTGCCGAACAGGCGCGTAAACACCTGGTATACGACCGGTTTGCCCGTCGCGGCTTTCTCCGCGGCGTTGATCGTCTCGGCCGCCGGTTGCGCGGGATGCTCGGAGCTGCACGCCATAATCGAGAGTGACAAGAAGACATCGCGACTATATGTCGATGTTTGATTGGCACGATATTTCTCAGTTAATTTGCAAGTTTGCGCCAGCGTGGTCCCATGCGACGCGCACGGTCAATTGCTTCTTGTCAGTATCGAAGTGCGCACCCGCCGACTTTTTCGGCGCGCGTCTCTTCAGGTCGACCGGCACGTCGGCGAAACGAACGCTACTTACTTCTGACGTCCAGTTATGCACGACGATCGTTACTTCACGACTGTCGGGCCGGCCAGCATACGGCTGGCCATCGCGCCGCAGGTTGATCCTCAGTGAGTCGCCGTCCTGTAGCGATTCGAACGTGAGCACTTCATAAAGCCCCTCCTCGAGACTGAGGCGGCTCTTGCCGTCGTCGTCGTACATCCTGCCGCTCGACTGCGCGATCGACGCATCGGCATAGTAGTGCAGCGTGAGGTTCTCGCTCGAATAATCTTGCGTGGTGTCGATATCGTCGATCATCGGGATGAAGGATCCGGCACGAACGAGTACCGGTATGGTGTCGAGTGTGACCGGGATCGACGCGGCATTCGAGCCCTCATAGCGCATGTCGTTCCAGAAATCGAACCACACGCCTTCGGGCAGATCGACGTCCACAGCGTCAACGCCCGGATTCAGCACAGGTGCCACAAGAAACGCATCGCCCCACAGGTACGCGTCTTTTTCATCGATCAGGTCGAGATCGTCTTCGTCTTCGAAAAACAGCGGCCGCATCAAGGGCATGCCGGACGTGCTGTTCTCGTACGCCAGCGTGTAGACATAGGGCAACAGTCGATAACGCAGCTTGATGTAGTCGCGCACGATGTCGCGCGTCTCGCGATCGTGAAACACGGGCTCGGCCGGAATGTGCTCCTGTGCGTGCGGTCGATACACGGGTTGGAACACGCCGTACTGCAGCCAGCGGATGTAGAGCTCCTTGTCGAACTCTTCGCCGCCGGCGAAGCCGCCCAGGTCGGAATGGTTGTACGCGAGGCCGAACATACTCATTTGCAGGCTAAGCTCGATCTGCGGTTTGAGTCCGCCCCAGGAACGACTGACATCGCCCGTCCAAGGCACCATCGCGTAACGCTGTGTCCCGGCGAAACCCGAGCGCATCAGGATGAGCGGACGCATGTCCGGGTACTTCTCGACCTGCTTCTCGTACACCAGCTGCGCCCAGACGTGACCGTAGGCATTGTGAATCTCGTCGCCCGTGGCCTGGACACCTGTGTCGCTGAGCCAGTGCAGCGAATCGCCGGGATGAACCTCCGGCTCGCCGAGGTCGCCCCAGGTCGCGGCCGTGCCCTGCTCGAACAGCATCTCGTAGAACTGCCAGAACCACTGTCGCGCGTTTTCGTCGAACACGTCGATGAGACCGGTATTGCCGAAATAAAAATCGAAGCGGCGCGGCTGGCCGATCGGGTTCTTCGCGAGGACCTGGTTGTCCACTGCGTCCTGCCAGCGACTGGACGTGCTCAATATGAAAGGCTCGGTGATCGCTATGGTCTTGACGCCCTGTTCTGCAAAGTCGGCGATCATTTTCTCGGGTGTGGGCCACGCGTTGCGGTCCCAATCGAGATTGCCCATGTGCCCCTTGATGTCGGGGCCGAACCAGTAGATATCGAGAATGATCGCATCGAGCGGAATGTCGGCACGCTTGAATCGCTTGACGACATCGCGGGTTTCTTTCTCCGTGTGATAACCGAAACGAGACGCATAGTTACCGAAGGCCCAGCGCGGCGGCAGCGGCTGCTTGCCCGTGACATCGGTGTAGTTTTCGATCAGGGCAGGGTAGCTGTCGCCCGCGATGACGAGGTAGGCTGTTCGGCCGCCGACGGCCTCGAATTTCAGAATATCTTTCTCGGTGCTGCCGATGTCGAGCCAGCCGCTTGCCGTGTTGTCGAACACGATCATGTACTTGTCGGACGACATGACTGCCGGCAGGCTGTAGTACATCTGATCCGTGTCGGCGGCCTCGTAGCCGTAGGACGCCTTGTTATATAACGGCATGCGCCGACCGCGCCGGTCCATGCCGAGCACGCGTTGACCGCCACCCAGGATTTTCTCGCCATCCTCGAGCTGAAAGCGAAAGCCGCGCACCGTGTCGTACGCAAAGTAGCCGTGCTCTTCGGAGACGAGGGTTTCGCCGTGGCTCGCGTAGTCGATGCGCACGGGCGACTTGTTGATCACGGCGATCAGTCCGTCGATCGCGAATGCGAGCGACTGCTCGGTCTCGCCGAGTGCCGTGCTTATCTCGGGACTATTGGCGGCCAGCGCAAACGACGGCAATTGTTTTACGCCATCTTCGATGTAGTGGACTTCGAACGCCGCATCGTCGATCGCGCTTACGCGCAGTTCGCCAAGATTGTCTGCACAACCAAGGTATGCCCGTCGAGTTCATGGCCTCGGTATTCACCAAAGTCAGCCAGCGCAAACGGCGTGTAGATGCCGAACGCAATCGTCGCAATCAACTGGCGCAAGTTTCGTGTCACTGTGTGTCCTTTTCCTTGTTATTCGTCAAATTTTAGTCATTTAGCGGCACGGCAAGGGGATGAATACGTTTGCATCGTGCCCGCCCCAAATGTTCCTGTTGCTACAATTGCCCGAGTGCCCAAATACGAACAATAACAATGTCCCGGCATTATTCTGCGCTGCGTTGATCCTCGCGATGCCCGCCCATGCCGCAGAGGTCCGATCCCCCGATGGCCGAATCGCATTCGCGGTCGAGCTGGATGCGGTTGGACATGTCTCCTACCACGTCAGTCTCGATGATGAGAAGCTTATTGCTGCCTCGAGGCTCGGACTTCGTTTCAAAGATCATGCGTCTATCGAAGCGTCATTGAAAACGGTGGGCACCGAACACCGCTCGTCGGATTCAGTCTGGGAACAACCCTGGGGTGAGCGTCGCCTGATCCGCGATCATTTCAACGAACTCCTGGTTGAATTCGAATCCGTCGACGGTCCGGAGCGGCGCTTCGCTCTGCGTGCGCGAGTGCACGATGATGGCCTCGGATTCCGGTATGAAGTGCCCGAGCAGGCGAATTACCGCGAGGTCGACATCGTCGATGAGCTGACCGAATTCCGCGTCCCCGAGGATGCCGTCGCGTACTGGATTCCAGGCCGCGGCTGGAACCGTTACGAGTATCTGTACCGCACGACGCCGGTCGAGGACCTGTCGCTGGTTCATACGCCCGTGACGATGCGCACGGAAAACGGGACCCATATCAGTATTCACGAGGCGGCACTGGTTGACTATGCAGCCTACACACTCGACCAGCGGCGGCCCGGCGTTCTGCAAACGAACCTGGCGCCCCGGTCGGACGGGGTGCGCGTCAAAACAAAAACGCCGTTCATTACACCCTGGCGAACGATTCAGATCTCGCCGGATGCCGTCGGCCTGCTGAATTCGAGCCTGATCCTCAACCTCAACGAACCCAACGTGCTGGGTGACGTGTCCTGGGTCGAACCCGGAAAATACGTCGGCATCTGGTGGGCGATGCATATCGGCAAACGGACCTGGGGTTCCGGCGAGACGCATGGTGCTACGACGGCCGAAACCAGGCGGTACATCGACTTCGCGGCCGAGCACGGCTTCGACGGCGTACTCGTGGAGGGCTGGAATACGGGTTGGGATGGTGACTGGTTCAACAACGGGGCTATTTTCAACTTCACCGAGCCCTATCCGGACTTCGACCTGCAGGCGGTGGCAAACTATGCGCGCGACAATGGCGTGCGGCTTGTCGGGCACCACGAAACCTCCGGCCATATCAGCAATTACGAAGCACAAATGGCGGACGCATATGATCTCTATGAATCGCTCGGCGTTCGCCAGATCAAGACCGGCTACGTGGCTGACGGCGGGCAAATGCAGAGAGTGGATGCGCAAGATGTCATGCATTACGAGTGGCATGACAGCCAGATCGGCGTGAATCACTACCAGCATGTACTCGAGGAAGCCGCGAAGCGCAAAATCAGCATCAACACGCACGAACCTGTAAAGGACACAGGGCTGCGGCGTACCTATCCGAACTGGATCAGCCGGGAAGGCGCCAGAGGCCAGGAATACAACGCCGACTGGGCGCTGCCGAATCCGCCGGAGCACAACGTGCTGCTGGCCTACACACGCCTGCTTGGTGGTCCGATGGACTTCACGCCGGGCATATTCGATCTGACGCATCAGGGTCCGGGTTCCGAGTTCCGCGTGCAAAGCACGTTGATGCATCAACTCGCTTTGTACGTCGTACTCTACAGTCCGATCCAGATGGCGGCCGACTTGCCGGAGAACTATGCAAAGCACCGCGAGGCTTTTCAGTTTATCGTCGATGTGCCGACCGACTGGGAAGAGAGCGCCGCCGTTGCGGGCGAGGTCGGCGACTACGTCGTATTCGCGCGCAAGGAACGTGGCGGTGAGGACTGGTATCTCGGGGCAATCAGCGACGAAGAATCGCGTTCGCTCAGCGTGCCGCTGTTGTTTCTCGATACTGGCCATACCTACATCGCGACGATTTATCGTGATGGCGACGACGCTGCCTGGGAGACGAATCCCTGCGACTACGTGATCGAGACGAGAGAATTCGATCACAATCAAACGCTTGAGTTGAGGCTCGCCGCGGGGGGCGGCACAGCAATTCGATTCCGGCCAAAACCCGAGGCGGGACAATGAAACAAAAACCACACTTGAGTTTCTGGCAGATCTGGAACATGTGCTTCGGTTTTCTGGGAATTCAGTTCGGATTCGCGCTGCAGAACGCCAATGTCAGCCGTATTTTTCAAACGCTCGGCGCCGAGATCGATGACATCCCGATTCTCTGGGTGGCGGCGCCGCTCACAGGTCTGATCGTGCAGCCGATCATCGGCTACATGTCGGACCGAACATGGAACCGCCTGGGCCGTCGCCGCCCCTATTTTCTGGTTGGTGCGATCCTGGCCTCGCTGGCGCTGTTCGTCATGCCGAATTCGCCGGCGCTGTGGGTTGCCGCCGGCATGCTCTGGATCATGGATGCAAGCATCAATATCTCGATGGAGCCGTTCCGCGCGTTCGTCGGCGACATGCTGCCCGAGAAGCAGCGCACGGGCGGTTTCGCCATGCAGACGTTTTTTATCGGCACCGGCGCCATCGTCGCCTCGGCACTGCCCTGGATGATGGCGAACTGGTTCGACGTCAGTAACACGGCGCCGCCTGGTCAGATTCCTGATTCGGTCAAGTGGTCTTTTTATCTCGGCGGGGCGGTTTTCTTCCTGGCCGTGGCATGGACCGTATTTCGTACCAAGGAGTACTCACCCGAAGAACTCGCGGAATTCGATGCAGCGCGTCCGCCGGAGCACGTCGCAGACGACACGGCCTTACGGGCGGCCAACAAATACCGCAACGGTGGACTGGTCTGGGCGGCGATTGGAGCTGCGGCGTGGATCTGGATCACCGCGCAAGGGTCTGGACAAACAGCTGTACGTTCTTTCCGGAGGCTTCATCGTATTCGGCTTCTTGCAGTTGATTACGAGCGCTATGCAGAACGCCGGCAAAACGAAGAATGGCATGTACGAGATCATGCACGACCTGTTTCACATGCCGAAAGTCATGCGCCAACTCGCTGTCGTGCAGTTCTTTTCGTGGTTCAGCCTGTTCGCGATGTGGATCTATGGCACTTCAGCGGTAACGAGCTACCACTTTGGCGCATCCGACGTGACGTCTGCCGCCTATAACGATGGCGCCGACTGGAATGGCGTCTTGTTCGCGGCGTACAACGGTTTTGCGGCGCTTGCAGCGATAGCAATTCCGTTCATGGCGAACAGGCTCGGTTGCCGGCTTTCGCACCTGATCAACATGAGCCTGGGCGGTATCGGCCTGATCAGTTTCTATTTCATCAAGGACCCGCAGCTGTTGATATTCTCGATGATCGGCGTCGGCATTGCGTGGGCGTCCGTTTTGTCGTTGCCGTATGCGTTGCTGTCGAGCAACCTGCCGTCGAACAAGATGGGCATTTATATGGGCATCTTCAATTTCTTTATTGTGATACCGCAGCTTGTGGCCGCCAGTGTTCTCGGCCTTGTGCTGCGCGAGTTTTTCGATCTGCAGAGCATCTACGGGCTTGTGATAGGCGGAGTCCTGATGATCGTGGCAGGCGCAGCCGCAATGCTCGTCGATAAGGAGGCCGAGCCGCAATGACATTGTATCGAGGCATCCTGCTCGTTGCGGCGGCCGCCGCGCTGACCTCGTGCTCGCGACCTGAAGTCCGCGACTACTATGGCACGCTCGAGCCGTTCGCATCCGAGGCCGTGTACTTCGTCGTTACCGACCGCTTCGTCGACGGTGATCCAGGCAATAACCAGGTGGATCAAGGTGGTGATGAACTCGGTACTTTCGATCGGCCGGTGCAGCTCGAGGGACTACCGCCCGGCAATATCGGTTACCTGGGCGGAGATTTCCGCGGTGTTCTCGACAATGCCGATTACATCGCAGAGATGGGATTCACGGCGCTGTGGATGACGCCAATCGTCGACAATCCTGACGAGGCATTCACAGGCGGAGCGCCACCGGGCGAGGGCGGCTCCAATGATTTCGGCAAGACGGGTTATCACGGTTACTGGGGCGTCAACTTTTTCGAAGTCGACGAACACCTCGAGTCGCCGGACCTCCACTATGCGGACCTGACCCAGAGTCTGCGGGACGACCATGGCATCAAGACGATTCTCGACATCGTATGCAATCACGGCTCGCCTTCGTTTTCGATGACGCACGACCAGCCGAAGTACGGGGAAATCTACGACGCTGATGGCGCATTGGTCGCGGATCACGGCAACCTGCATCCATCCGAGCTCGACGACGACAATCCGCTGCATGCGTTTTATCGGCGCGAGCCCGATCTGGCCGAACTGTCGGACCTGGACTATGACAATCCGGACGTGCTCGAGTACTGCGTGGCCGCCCATTCCAAGTGGATCGACCAGGGCGCCGCGGCCGTCCGCATCGATACGATCAAGCACATGCCGCATAGCTTTCTGGAAGGCATTCGCTGATCGCCTTCGGCGGGACCGCCCCGGATTTTTCATGTTCGCCGAAGCGTGGTCATACGATGCCGGATTTGATCGGTGAGTTCACGTTTCCCGAAAACGGCGGCATCAGCGTGCTCGATTTCCCCGGTCAGGGAGCCATGTCGAAAGTTTTCGGCAGGGAAGGAGGATCGTATTCCGAGCTACAGGATTATCTGCACCTTGAAAGCGAGGCCTACTCCAATGCTTACGACCTCATGACGTTTTACGACAATCACGACATGAAGAGGATCGACGCCGACGAAGCCGGTTTCATCGATGCCAACAACTGGTTGTTCACGAGTCGCGGCATACCGGTCGTCTATTACGGGTCAGAGTCGGGTTTTCGCGCTGGCACCGACCAGCACAGCGGCAATCGCGATTACTTCGGCCAGGAGAACATCGAGCTGGCAAAATCGCATCCGATTCGCGCGGTGCTGACAACGGTCGCGCGTCTGCGCAAGAATTCCGTCGCTCTGCAACGTGGACTGCAGGCTAACCTTGCGCTGGGCGAGGATACAGCCACGTTCTACCGCGTGCATCAGAAGGACGGTGTCAATCAGACCGCGCTGGTGTTGCTTAACAAAGGCGACAATGCGGCCACTCTGGAGGTGTCAAAGTGGTTGAGTCACGGCACCTGGCGCGGCGCCCTCACCGGTGCAAAGTATGAAGTAACGGAGTCATCAGCCCGCCTTGATATCGATGTGAAAGCGCACGGCATACGCGTGCTGTTGTTCGATCGGCCGGTCAACGACGCCGGACTGATTACCGAGCTCGATCGCCTGCAGCGCCGCAAGACTCGCGAACAATGAGTTTCGGCGCCATCTGAATCGAGTCGACGGGCTCACCCTCGATCAGTCCGGCGATAGCTCTGACGAGGCCTTCGCCGGCCTCCCGAATATTTTGCTGGACAGTCGTCAACGCCGGGGTGACAAACGCCGCGCGCGGCAGATCGTCGAAACCGACGACGCTGACGTCTTCGGGAACCCGCTTGCCCGCGTCCATCAGGGCCCGCATGGCGCCGATAGCCAGAACGTCCGTGACTGCGAAAATAGCATCGAATGATTGACCGTTAGCAATCAGTTGCCGCACTGCCTCGTAACTGCGCTGCTCCGTGTTGTCCGCGTAAACCTTGAGTTCCGGGGCCAGGTCGAGCCCTGCCTGCTGCAAAGCTCTGGCGTAGCCAACGTAGCGCGATGCGAATTCCGGGTGGCGCTTGGACGTGTCGCCGAGAATCACGATTCGCTTACGGCCGAGATTTGTCAGGTGCTCGGTCGCTGCAACGCCCCCGGTTTCATTGTCGCAGCCCAGGGAGTGTCCGGGCTGATCGTTGACGATGGGTCCATAGATAATGAATCGCGTGTTCGCGGCAGCCAGTGCGTCGAGTTTCTCGCCGTAGCTGACATAGTCGCCATAGCCGAGCAGGATAAGGCCGTCGGCCCTGTGGCTGGCCTGATACTCGATGTGCCAGTCATCCGTGAGCTGCTGCAGCGAGACGAGTACGTCGTAACCTCTTCTTGAGGCCGCGCGGGTTATGTAGCCGATCATCGTCAGGAAGAACGGGTTGATCTGCGCATCGCCGTCGGTCTCATCGAAGAGGAGCAGGGCGATCGTCTTGCTTTGGTGCGTTCGCAGGCCGGCAGCGTTGCGGTTGACGAAGTAATTGAGCTCGCGGGCGATTTGCTGAATGCGTTCGCGCGTCTCCTGGCGCACGAGCGGACTGTTGCGCAGGGCGCGCGACACGGTGGCCTGCGAGACGCCCGCAATGTCCGCGATATCGCGGGATGTGGGATTAGCAGCGTTCATATCGAAATAGTAGTCTACAACAGGTCTCCAGACTGGATTATTAGCATAAACGCCGTCAGACCGAATTTGTGAGAAGTAACTACATATAACGATTACGGTGTGATGCGCACCTGCAAAGCGTCTTTGGTGTCGCGCAGCTTTTCGATGGCCGGCGCTCCGATCTGCAGGGCGAGCGCCACCTGGATCGCATCGAGCACGGCAAGCTGCGCCAATCGGGAGCTCATCGGCGTGTAAACGTTGGTGTCCTCGAGCGCGACATAGGGAAACAGAATTTCCGCGACACGCCCGAGCGTGGTTCCCGGATCCGTCAATGCGACGACCGTCGCCCCGCCGTTTTGCGCGAGTTCGGCCGCTCGTGCAAGTTCCGGCCAGCGGCCCGATTGGGAGATGATGATCAGGACGTCGCGGGGACCGGCGATCGCTGCAAACTGCAGGATCGTCGGCGTGTCGGTCAGACTCGTGCAGGGAATGGCGAGCCGGAAAAACTTCTGGCCGGCGTCACGCGCGACGTGGCCGGAGCCGCCGAGGCCCACGAATGCCAGCTGCCTCGCGGCCGCCATACTCTTCACGGCGGCGGCTATCGGCATGGTGGAGAGCCGCGACCGCACATCGATCAGGGACTGGATCGAGGCTTCGATGACCTTCGCGGCAGCGTCGGGAATCGCGTCGTCGGGGCTGACGTCCCGATGCACGTAGCTCGTGGGTCGGCTCATCGCCTCGGTCAGGCGGATCGGCAGTTCGCGAAATCCGGCAAGGCCCACGTGGCGGCAGAAGCGAATGACCGTTGGCTCGCTGGTCCCGCACTCGCGGGCGACCGCGGCGAGCGTGGAATTGGCCGCCTGTCTGGGATGCCTGAGTACCCACCGCGCGACCCGCTGCTCGGCGCGGCTCAGATCGCTCAGACGTTTCTCGATCAAGTCCAACATGTAGTAAAATTACAGAAAAGTGCTACGTATTTCTACTGGAAATGCGGCATTGTGAACAAAATAGTAGTAAAATTTCAGAAATATCACGGAATTCTCGATGGCCAAGTTGCTTCCGGTCGAGCTCTTCGACCTCATCATTTTCGGCGGTACCGGCGATCTCGCAATGCGCAAGCTGTTGCCGGCGCTGTATCATCGCGATCGCGACGGGCAGTTCACGGGCGACAGCCGCATCATCGCGGTGGGTCGTGGCGCGCTGTCCAAAAAAGCCTATCTCGCCGAGGTCGAAGAGGCCCTGCAAAAGAACCTCGCAAGCGACGATTTTGACGTTGATCTCTGGCGCTCGTTCAGCGAGCGCATCAAGTACGTCAAGGCTGACGCAATGAGCCACGATGAGTGGGGGTCCTTGAAAAAGACTCTGACGGGCAAAGAAGACCGCATTCGCGTGATTTACCTCGCGACCGCGCCGAGCCTGTTCGGTCCGATCGCCAAAGGGTTCAAAACGAACGGTCTGATCACGGCGGACAGCCGAATCGTTCTCGAGAAACCGCTCGGCCGCGATCTTGCGTCGGCGTCGGATATCAATAATCAGGTCGGCGAATGCTTTGCCGAGAATCAGATTTACCGTATCGATCACTACCTGGGCAAAGAGACCGTGCAGAACCTGCTCGCGCTGCGCTTTGCGAATTCGCTGTTCGAACCGCTGTGGCGCCGCGGCGCTGTCGATCACGTGCAGATTACGGTCGCCGAAGAGCTCGGCGTCGGCGGCCGCATCGAGTTTTACGATCGCGTCGGCGCGCTGCGCGACATGGTACAGAATCATTTACTGCAGCTGGTCTGTCTGACCGCAATGGAGGCGCCGTCAAGCCTGCACCACGACGCGGTTCGCGACGAGAAAATAAAAGTACTGCGGGCACTCAGGCCGATCGATGCCGATGCCGTGCGCGACCACACGGTGCGCGGCCAGTATGCCGCGGGCGCAATAAAAGGAGAGACCGCTCCCGGTTACCTGGAGGAACTCGATGGTGCCGAAAGCAGCACCGAGACCTTTGTTGCGTTGAAAATTGAAATCGATAACTGGCGCTGGTCTAACGTGCCGTTCTATTTACGCACGGGTAAGCGACTGAAGGGCAAGCACTCGGAGATCGTCGTGCGAGTTTCAGGATGTGCCGCACTCGATCTTCCCCGAGCAGAAATTCGAAGTTAAGCCGAACCGGCTGACCATCCGGCTTGCAGCCCGATGAAGGCGTAAAGCTGACGTTGATGGCCAAAGAGCCCGGGCCGGGCGGCTTTGACCTGCGGCCCGTGTCGCTGGACCTGAGTTTTGAAGAGACATTCGGGATCCGTTATCCCGATTCCTATGAGCGACTGCTCATGGAAGTGCTGCGCGGCAACCCCGCACTGTTCATGCGGCGCGACGAGGTGGATGCCGCGTGGCAGTGGGTAGACGGCATTATTTCCGGCTGGGAGCAATCCCGGCAGAAAGTGGAGTCCTACGTCGCCGGGTCCTGGGGACCGACGGCCTCATCGGTATTGCTCGACCGCGACGATCGCGCCTGGTATCCGGATACTTGATTTAGAAGAAGAGGTTTACATGGAACATTTTTTTGATACGCGAGAAGAAGCATCGATTGCCGCTGCGAATTACATAAGTAAAGCGGTGAACGGGCGGCTGGAATTGCAGCCCGAGGCATCGCTGGTCGTGAGCGGAGGGACGTCGCCCGTACAGTGTCTCCAGACGTTATCGGCGAGCGATATTGAATGGCAGAGAGTGCACGTGCTCCTCAGTGACGAGCGTTGGGTGGCGACTGACAGTGCGGACAGCAACGAGAGGCTGATTCGCGAGAATTTGCTACAGGGCAAGGCGGCCGAAGCGCGTTTGCATCCGATGCATAGCGATCAGTTCAGCCTCGAAGAACGCTGCGAACTTTTCGAAGAATCCATCCGTACGCTGCCTTTTCCATTCGCCTGCTCTCTGATCGGCATGGGCGAGGATGGTCATTTTGCGTCGCTGTTTCCCGATGCGGAAAACCTCGACGAAGGACTCGATGTCGACAGCCTTCACTTCTGTCTGCCGACCAGGACGGCCGCAAGTCCTCATCCACGTCTCACGCTGACCCTGGCCGCATTGTCGCGCAGTGACCGTGTCGTGTTGCTGTTCTTCGGTGACGCCAAGCGCGATGTGTACGAAAAGGCGAAGGTCAAATCGAACGGCTTTCCGGTCTCACGGCTTCTGCTACAAAAGCGTGCCCCCGTGCGCGTGTTCTGGGCCCCGTAGTGAACACCAAAGTTAACCCGGTAGTCGACCGCGTAACGCGACGTATCCAGGACCGAAGTCAGCAAACCCGCAGTGACTACCTTGGACGCATGCGTGCGGCCGCGAACGAAGGCCCGTCTCGCAGTTCACTGTCGTGCAGTAACCTGGCACACGGCATGGCGGTGTGCGGGCAGGCAGAAAAGGATGCGCTCTCCGGAACCGTGACGGCGAACATCGGCATCGTCTCCGCCTACAACGACATGCTGAGCGCCCATCAGCCGTTCGAGCGATTTCCGGAACTCATCAAGAAAGCTGCAGCTGCTGAGGGCGCGATCGCGCAGTTTGCGGGCGGCGTGCCGGCGATGTGCGATGGCGTGACACAAGGCCAGGACGGCATGGATCTGTCGCTGTTCAGCCGCGACGTGATCGCAATGTCGACGGCAGTTGCGCTGTCACACAACATGTTCGATGCGGCGCTTTGCCTGGGTGTCTGCGACAAGATCGTGCCCGGATTGTTGATCGGCTCACTGGCATTCGGCCATTTGCCGGTTGTCTTCGTGCCCGCTGGCCCGATGGTGTCCGGACTGCCGAACAAGGAGAAGGCAAGAATTCGCGAGGAATACGCAGTGGGCAAGATTGGTCGAAAGGAATTGCTCGCGGCCGAGTCTGCGTCATACCACTCGCCGGGAACCTGCACGTTCTATGGCACGGCGAACAGCAATCAGATGCTCATGGAATTCATGGGTCTGCAGTTACCCGGCGGCTCATTCGTCAACCCCGGAACAGAATTACGTGACCGCCTGACTGCCGAAGCTGTGCGGACGGTCCTCGGCATCACGGACCTTGGTGATAACTACACGCCGATCGGACACATCATTGACGAAAAAGCGATCGTTAACGGCCTGGTCGGGCTATTGGCAAGTGGCGGTTCGACGAATCACACGTTGCATCTTGTCGCTATTGCAGCTGCCGCAGGCATCCGGATCGACTGGGATGACTTTGCCGAGCTATCGAAAGAGGTTCCGCTGCTCGCTCGCGTCTATCCGAACGGGCTCGCCGATGTGAACCACTTCCATGCCGCCGGCGGGCTGAGCTACATGATCGCGCAGCTGCTGGACGCTGGTCTGCTGCACGAGGATGTGCAGACGATACTCGGCAGCGGTTTGCGAAAATTCTGCGCCGAGCCTGTCATCGACAACGGCAAGTTGAAGTGGCAAACCTCACGAGCCGAATCACTCGATAAGGAGATCTTGCGCCCAGCCGCCGAACCGTTCGACAAGGAAGGCGGCCTGCGCGTTGTGGATGGCAATCTCGGCAGAGCCATCGTCAAGGTGTCCGCCGTTACCGAAGAGCATTACACGATCACGGCACCTGCGCGGATATTCGATTCGCAGGCGGCGTTTACCAAGGCATTCAATGACGGCAAACTGGAGATGGACTTCGTCGCCGTTCTGCCTTGCCAGGGACCGCGCGCAAACGGCATGCCCGAACTGCACAAGCTGACGCCGTATCTCGGCGTGCTGCAAAATCGCGGTTTCAAGGTCGCGTTGTTGACCGACGGCCGGATGTCGGGGGCCTCGGGCAAGGTGCTTGCCGCGATTCAGGTCACGCCGGAAGCCGCTGCTGGCGGCACGATCGGCAAGCTTAGAGACGACGACCTGATAACCATCGATTCCAACGCGGGCGTGCTGTCCGTATCGGCTGCTGACGATGCAGCGGCGCGGCCGGCCGAGCCCCTCGACCTTAGCGCCAACCAGACCGGCATGGGTCGCGAGCTGTTTGCGGCGTTTCGCAACCAGGTCAGCAGCGCCGAAACGGGCGCCTCGATATTTGCCGGAAAGTGACATGTGCGGCTCGGCGTGGCATGTGAGAGCATAATCATTCCCTCAATTCAGGATGATCGATGGTGGCCAAGACCCTGCTAATTGGTGACATCGGCGGCACGAATGCGCGATTTGCACTGGCTGATCCTAAATCGCCGGGGTTTTCACAGGAAGCGACGCTGCTGTGCGCCGATTTCGCATCGGCCGATCAGGCGATAAAACAATACCTCACAAGACGTGGGGGCAAAATCGCCCGATGTGATCTGCCTTGCCGCTGCGGGCCCGATCGTCGAACAGCGCGTGCGCTTTACCAACAATCCCTGGCGTATCGCGGCCGCTGAACTATCCGAGCAGTTCTCGATCTCGCGTGTTCGCTTGCTCAACGACTTCGAGGCCATCGCGTACTCGATCCCGTTCCTCGGCGAGATGGACTGCCTGCCATTGGGGCTGCCCGAGCCCGAACCGCTCGATGCGCAGTTCTACACGATCGGTATTCTCGGCCCTGGTACGGGCCTCGGTACCGTCGGTCTGCGCAAACACGGCGACCTGCTGTTACCGATTGCGGGTGAGGCGAGCCACGGCGGGTTCGCACCCGAATCGCATGTGCAGATCGAGATGCTGTCGGTGCTACGAGAGCGTTATGATCGCGTCTCGTCCGAACGATTCGTCTCCGGGCCCGGCATCGAAAACATCTACTGGGCGATGTGTCGCATACACGGTGAGCAGCGGCCGCAGCTCAAAGCTGCAGAGATCTTCGCCAAAGCCACCGACGGCAGCGATCCACGTGCCGCCGAATCGGTGCAGATTTTCTTCGAGATTCTCGGCCAGGTGGCTGGAGACTACGCGCTGGCGCTCGGCGCCAACGACGGCATCTTCATCGCCGGCGGCATCGTTCGCCGCTATCCGGACATGTTGGAGAACAGCCGCTTTCGCACGGGTTTCGAGAACAAGGGCCGGCATCGCTCGTTAATGGAGCGCATACCGACCCAGCTGATTCTGCACGAGCAGCCGGGCCTGCTCGGTGCGAGCTACTGTGCGCTCGAGTTGCTCCGCGGTACCGAGGTGATGCCGACGTCGTGACGCGGAAAGTCGTCCGCGATTATCGTCTCGAGATAGCCGTGCCAGGCTGCATAGCCGATGACCGGGATGATCACGATCAGGCCGACAAAGGCCGTAAGGACGCCAAGCAACAGGCTCACGACGATGATGGTGAGCCAGATCGCCATCGCTCCTTTGTTTCGAAGTACCGCGTTGACCGATGTGACGATCGCAGTGACGCTATCGACGTCGCGATGCATGATCATTGGAAGCGAGAAAGCGCTGGCGCTAAACGTGACGGCTGCGAACACGGAGCCGATCAGGCTACCGAAGGCCAGGTAAGGGAGTAAATCCTGCAGTGTCTGTTCGCCGTCGGTCGGGAAAAACACCGTTACCATGACAGCGGCGCGCGCCCAGACCAAAAAAATGACCAGCAGAACGATCGCGAATATCATTTCGTTGCCGAGGTGGCGCCGGAATGCCGCCTTCAAGCTCCGTGCCATCAAGGGGGGCTGGCCGCGTTCGATTTGAGCGCTGATCGAATACAGCCCGATGCAGGTCAGCGGTGCGAGGAACACGAAACCGCCAAGCATCGCAAACATGATCCACTGGCTGCCCTTGAGCCAGGCGAGCAAACTAACAATCCCGATCATGAGCGCCACCGCAAATCCGTAAATCAGGCTCTGCTGTGGCGCCTGCAGCAGGTCCGAGACGCCGAGACGGAGCCAGCGAAACGGCGCCCAAAGCGACAGTTGGCGGCACGGCGCGACAAACGGCATTTCGTCACGATTGATCTCGTTCTCTGTCTCGCCAGTCATGAGAATTCCCCCTCGGCTGCACCCGATCATTATGCATCGGATGGCGTGCTGCTACACCCCGACTCCTACAGAACATTGATCAGCCGCGCTATGATCGGGTCATGCGAACCCTCCTGATTTCGCTGGTTCTCGCGTCGCTGGCGAGCGCAACGACCTTTGCGACGACCGTGGTGGTCACAGACGCAGACGGCAAACCGCTGGCTACTGCTATGGTCACGCTAACGGTGTCCGGTAGCGACGTAGTGGATACAACGGACAATGGCTACCCGCAGCCCGGAGTCATTAACAAGGTTGCTCCGCAGCACACGCGTTTCACAGATAGCAATGGTGCTGTCAGTTTCAGCGCACTGGATATGCCTGGCGAGCGCCACTATCGAATTCGCAAGCAGGGGTATGCCGACGGCATTGTCAAAGCGAATGCCGATGAACAAACGCTGGAAGTTATGCTCGAAGCGCTCGCGTCGGCACAGGACATAGCCGCAAGCAAACCGTCGAATCTGTGGCTGTCGCAGCTCGACTTCAGTTGGGCCGAAAAGCCCCGACAAGCGCGGCAGCACTTCCTTCTGCATTGTGGTTTCTGCCATCAGCAGGGTTCGGTGTTCATGCGGCTCGCGCGAACGGAGCAGCAGTGGGCCGAGATTCTCGATCGAATGAACCTGTACGGCGCGATGGCCAGCGAGGACTTCAACGAGGCCGCTGCTGCCGGCCTCGTTACGGCGTATGCGGATCTGAACCGGCGGCATGCCGAACTGCCGGATTTCGAGGCATGGGACCCGGACCTGTCTGCTGCGACGATCACCGAATGGCCAATCGGTGATGAATTCTCGCAAATGCACGATTTCATTCTGCATCCAAACGGCAAGGTCTACGTCGGCGACAATCTCATGGACCGGATCTATGCGTTCGACCCGGAGTCGGGTGAGTACGAGGTGTTCAAGGTGCCGCACGACGACGGCGCAGAACGCGGCGGCATCCTCGGTGAACGGATGGCGGCCTATCCGAAAACCGACAACTACATGGGCGTGCATTCGTTCGCGATCTCGCCGCGCGACGGTCACATATTCCTGACGCCATCCATGCAGCGCGAACTGGTCGAATTCGATCCCGACAGCGGCGAGTTCTTTCGCTACAAAATGGATGATGGTTTCTATCCGCACACGATTCGCACTGATGAACAGGATCGTGTCTGGTTTACGCTGGCGCTGTCGTCGCAGGTCGCGATGTTTGACCGAGAGACCGAGAGCTTCACGTATTACGACCTGCCGGCGCGCGGCGTCAAGGAGTGGGCAGCGCTCAAGATCATCAAGTTTCGGCTCGGCCACGGTTACGTTCGCAGCCGGCCGGATTTCGACTGGGAGACCAGCGGTTTTCCGATGCCTTACGGCATCGACGTCTCGCCGGTCGATGGCACTGTCTGGGTTGCGCGCCTGTATGCCAACGACATCGCCAGAATCGATCCTGATAGTGGCGACATAAGCATGATCGAAACGCCGTTCAGCGGGCCGCGACGCCTGCGCATCGACGCCCAGGGCAACGTCTGGATCGTGGCATTCCCGGAGGGCAAGCTCGCGATGTACGACCCCGCCGCCGAGGAATTCAGGCTTTACGATCTGCCTGTTACGAGCGAGACGCCGTATGCGCTCAACGTGGATCGCGAGCGCGGCGTGGTGTGGGTCAATGGCAATCAATCCGACACGATCATGTCGTTCCATATCGAGAGCGAAACCTGGCGCGTGTACCCGATGTCGCGCCAACGGACGTTCACGCGCGACATCGAGATCGCCGGGGACGGCAGTGTCTACACAAGCAACTCGCATTTTCCGAGCTGGATGATCGAGGGCGCGCAGCCGACGTTGATACACATCGATCCGGGGATTCCCGCGGACCCGACCTCGGCGCGCGGCAGGGTGCTGTATCAGCAGCATTGCGACACCTGCCACACCCTGCCCGACATTAAGGCACCGCAGCTCTCGACGCTGCAGCAAATGCCGTTCACGCGACTGGCCCGCTCCCTCGAGTTTGGCGTCATGATGCAGCAGGCTGCGCATCTAAGCGCCGACGATCGCTATGCGATTTCGAAGTATCTGAGCAGCGGTCGCGCGGACACGCGTGATAAGTGGATCGCGGAGCGGTCCTGCTCGACAGGCAAAGTCGTCGCAGTGAGCTCGGGGCCAGAAGATAATTGGGGATTCGGCTCTGGCAATCGTCGCTCTATCGAGAGCGGCGTCGAAATTTCCCCGGCGACGGTCGGCAAACTCGAGCTGCAATGGTCGCTTGCGATACCCGGTGCAACCGAGATGCGATCACAGCCGGTTGCTGCAGACGGCGTCCTGTTCATGGGTACCGCAAACGGCAACGTGCTTGCCATCGATCAGGCAAGCGGTTGCATACACTGGCGCTTCGCCGCGGACAGCTCCATACGCTCATCGCTGAACCTCGATACGACAAGCGACGGCAAGGCGACGCTGTACTTCGCCGACGACCTGGGAACGGTTTATGCGATTACCGCGGATCGTGGCCTGTTGCGCTGGCGAACATCACTGCGGTGGTTTCCGGTTTCCATCATCAGCGGCTCGATGGCGTTTCATGACGACCGGCTATTCGTCCCGATATCATCATTTGAATCGGCACTCGCCGGAGTAGACAGCTATCCCTGCTGCCGGTCACACGGCGGGGTCGTCGCGATGAATGCCACGAACGGCGAGATTATCTGGGATTACCATACGACTGCTCAGGCGAAGGTGGTTGGCGAAACGAGCGCTGGAACCGAAATATGGGGTCCGTCGGGCGCCTCGGTATGGACAACGCCCGCCGTCGATGCGAAGCGGGGCGTTTTATACATAGGAACTGCGCAGAACATGTCGCCGCCCGCAACCAAGACCAGCGACGCGGTTATCGCGCTCGATATCGAATCGGGGAAGCAGGCGTGGGTGTTCCAGGCGCTGGCAGGCGACGTCTGGAACGTGGCGTGCCATCTCGGCGGGGCGAACTGCCCGGAAAAATCCGGGCCGGATTTCGACTTTGGCGGGGCGATTACTCTGACAAAAGACGCGAATGGCAAAGACGTCATCGTTGCCGGACAAAAGTCGGGACATGTCTATGCGCTCGACCCCGATAACAAAGGCGCCGTGCTGTGGAAGAAGCGTTTGAGCATGGGCACGTCGAACGGCGGCATCCATTGGGGCGTTGCGACAGCCGGGGAAACGGTCTGGGTGACGATCGCCGACCCGCCGCGGCAGCGCGAAGGGTACGTGCCGCGGCCCGGCGTCTATGCGTTGCAGCTTGCAGACGGCAGAGTCCTGTGGTCATTGTCCGTGCAGCGTGACTGCGATTTCGATGCCGCGAATGCACCGCGCGTCGGTCTCGTCGAAATGCTCGAGGCCGGCGCCGCGAATCCCTGGCCCACATGCTCTTACTACTACGGACACTCTGCGGCGCCGCTGCATGCCAACGGCGTCGTCTACGCCGGCGCACTCGACGGCAAGCTGCGTATCCTCGATGCCGCGTCAGGCAAATTGTTGCGAATTATCGATACCAAGCGTGGCTACGAGGCAAGCAACGGTATCGCTGGTCACGGTGGTGCGATCGATCTCTCGGGCGTCGTCGTCGATGGGCGCCGGCTGTTCGTCTATTCCGGTTACGGCATGTTCGGCCAAATGCCAGGCAACGTCTTGCTGGCCTACGAGCTGCCCGAGTAGCGGCTGCGCAGGGCGGGGCGGGGGGACGCTTATCGGAAGTAAAGCGCAGCGCAGCGAGCCATGAAGATAAGTGGCCACCGGGCCCGCCCGGGCTTGCTGGTTCGGTGGACTGCGTCACGCCATCAGATTAGTGCGAAACGTAGACTCGGGCGTTCGGTTGGGCTTTATGTCCGGTGCGAATTTGATTATGTCAAAAGCTTTCGACAATCTGCCGTTGCAACGCAAAGTGTTTCTGACGCTGCTGCTCGTCTTTGCGACCTTCTCGGCACTGAGTTACGCGATTTTGACCGGCGTGATCTCACCGGCTTTTGATGATCTCGATCTATCGATGGCGCAGACGAATCTGATCCGCGCGGAACGAGCGATTCAAAGCGATATCCAGAACCTCGAGGCTGTTACCGCGGATTGGGCTCCCTGGGACGATATTCACGACTACGTGCGTGGCGTTAACCCCGGCTTCAAGAAGGGTAATCTCGATCGCCCGACGCTGACGAACCTGGGTCTCGATGTCATGGCGGTCTATGCTCTGGAGCGCGAAATGCTCTGGAGTCAGCTGCTCATCGACGGCGAGGAGCACGACATCAATGTACTCGGCATCTTCTCAGCGAACGATCCGGCAGCCAGTGTCCTGACAGCGCATCACCGGCTGGACAGCCAAACTGTAGGAATAGTTGGCACTGCCCTGGGCCCAATGTTGATCAGCTCGCGTCCCATCTTGCGCTCCGACGATTCAGGACCAATCGCTGGTGCGCTCGTCATGGGGCAGTTCATGAACGAGGCGCGCATGGCTCGCCTCGCGGAGCGGACCGAAGTCGATATGCACTGGCATTCGATGGACGGCTTTGCGGCTGCTCACGATGTTGATCCGCTCGAGATTGCGAATACGGGCGTATACCTCGACACGTCGGGATTGATGGTCTCCGGATTTATGACGTTGTCGGACATCTTTGGCGAGCCCTTGCTGGTGCTCGATGCTGATACGCCGCGACAAATATCCGCATTGGGCGATCGGACTGTTAATGCCGCGATGCTGTTCCTTATTGTCACTGGTATCTTCGTCACGATAGCCATCTGGTATCTGCTGCGTGGGTCGATACTCACTCCGATAGAAAGGCTGGTGCGGCACATCAAGAAAATTCGCAAAAGCGGGGACTTGTCGCACCGTCTCACGCTCAGGAGCGGTGACGAGATCGGAGCGCTTGCCGCCGAATTCGGGGACCTCACGTCCGAGGTTCACGAAGCTCGAAAAGCATTGCTGTATCAGTCATTCAAGGCCGGCAAAGCGGACACGGCGGCCGAGGTGCTGCACAACATCCGCAATGCGATGACACCGATGATTAACGGTCTTGAGCGACTCGCGAAATCCTTCACGATTGCCGATGAGCTTCGTGTCGACGAAGCAACCAGTCAACTGTCGAACCCGGATTGCCCGCCCGAACGCGCCGGGAAGTTCATCGAGTATATCGACGCGTCATTCGCTCGTATAAAAGCGGTGAATAAAGACGCGTGCGACGATATGAATATCATCCGTTCACAGGCTGGCCAGGTCGAAGCTATTCTCGCTGACCAGGAGAAGTTCGCAAACGTGGCGCCCGTTGAAGAAAACATTATCGTCAACGAAGTCGTTGGCGAAGCTGCGCACGTCATTCCGAAAGAGGCGCGAGAGAATGTCGAAGTCGAGGTCGACCAGAATTTGACACGCTACCGGGTGCGCGCGCACCGCATCGGGCTGCTGCAGGTCCTTGGAAACCTGATACTCAACGCCTACGAATCCATCGAACGTTGCAAGAAACACAAAGGCCACATAGCCCTGTTGGCTACCGATACGCTGGTCGACGACAAGCCCATGGTGCGCGTAACCATTCGTGACAATGGAACGGGCTTTGACGAAGAGATGGCTCAGCGCCTGTTCCAACGCGGATACACGTCCAAATCCACGGGTAATACGACCGGCCTGGGCCTGCACTGGTGCGCCAACGCGGTCGCCGGCATGGGCGGCAGAATATCCGCCGAGAGCCGCGGCGCGGGCCAGGGAGCCGAATTTCATGTGTTGCTGCCGGCAGCGCTGGGAGGTTGACTATGAGCAGCGATGACGGGCACGAGCATATTCGCGTACTGATTGCGGATGATGACGAACACATACTCGAAGCTTATCGCGAGGCATTTTCCGAGCCGGAGTCAACGCGTGAAATGCAGGTGCTCGATGCGCTTGAAGCCGAGTTGTTCGATCCCGACGCCGACATCAAAGAGGAGCCGCATTTCGAAGTTGTTGCCTGCAGCCAGGGAGATCATGCGATCTATTTGGCCAGGCAAGCCGCTGAGGGAGGCGAGCCTTTCGATGTTGTCATTCTCGATGTCCGGATGCCGCCGGGGATTGATGGCGTCGAGGCTGGCAGCAAAATTCGCGAGCTTGATCCCGATGTCCCGATCGTTTTCGTGACAGGTTTCTCGGACGTGCCGCTGGAGGAATTGCGGCGCCGTGTACCGCCGCCAATGAAACTACACTACTTCAACAAGCCTTTATCGCTTACGCAGCTCGCGCAGGACGTCGCGTCGATGGTGAGGCCTCAATGAGCGATTCGCCATGAACGATTCTAACGACATCGCAACAAACCGAATTCTCGTTGTCGATGACGATGCGATGCTCATTGCCGAGTATCTGCGTTGCCTCGGTGAGGGCTACGAGCCAGACAGCGCCGCGACGACGCTGACGGAGCTCGAAAAAGTCCTGTTTGGCGAGGAAACCGACGAGCGTGGGGCAGCCAGCTTCAGCGTGGATACGCGTGAGCAGGGTGAATCGGCCGTCAAGGCTGTCGACGAGGCGGTGCGTTCGAGGGAACCGTACGCTATTGTTTTTCTCGACATTCGCATGCCGCCGGGAATTGACGGCATCGAAGCGGCGAAGCGTATCCGCGCCCTCGATCCCGACGTCAACATTGTGATTGTTACCGGGTCGATGAGCGTCGACGTCGAGAATCTCGACACGGAAGTTCCACCCGCTGACAAGATCTTCTTTTTCAAGAAGCCCTTCCACGCTGCTGAATGTCGTCAGCTGGCGGCCGCGTTGTGCGGCAAATGGCACGCCGACATGACGCTGCGGCGCGTCAATGAGGAGCTCGAGCAGCGTGTCGAGGAGCGCACGGCCGCATTGCAGAGGCTGGCCTATTACGATCCGGTTACGCGTCTGCCGAACCACTTGATGTTGCTCAATGAGCTGCAGGCAATGATCGACAGGGCAGAGGATGCTCCGGGTGACTCGGTGGTCGTGCTGCTCGATATCGATCGTTTCAGTTTTCTTAATGAGACGATGGGCTATGACGCCGGCACCGAACTGCTGCGATCGATCGGCAATCGCCTGAGTCGCACCTTGCGCGAGGAACGAAAAGGCTCACGGGCAGTCATCGGCCGCTTCGGGGCTGATGAATTCGCAGTATTGGTGCCGGGCATCGAAAACGACATTGCGATTCGGGATCTTGCTGAAAACGTCCAACGTACCGTTGAAGAACCGTTCCTGATCAACGGTCGCGACATATTTCTTAAGGCGAGTATCGGTGTTGCCTGGCACCCGGTGCACGGACGGGACTCGAAGTTGATCTTCCGCTCCGCCGAAGCGGCGCTACATCGCTCGATGCGCAGCCTTGACCATGCCGTCACTTACTATCACAGCGAGATGCGTTATCGCGCCCGGCACAAGTTCGACATGGAAGGAGAATTTCGCAGCGCCATCGACAACGGCCAAATCAAGGCTTTTTACCAACCGCAACAAAGCGTCGAGACGGGCAAGATTGCCGGCATCGAGGCGCTTGCCCGTTGGATCCGGGCAGACGGCACTGTCGTCCCACCGTGCGATTTCATTCCTCTTAGTGAACAGATGGGCATTTCGGACCTGGTGTTCGAAACGATGCTGGCCAATGTTTGCAGCGACATTGCCGAATGGCACGGGCAGGGGGATTGGAAGACTCCGGTCAGTGTGAATCTGTCTGCGCATCAGTTGCGCAACGCTGACCTCATCGGCCTGGTCAAACGAGTTCTGATGGGCAAAAAAGTCGACCGCAAGCTGATCAACCTCGAACTGACCGAGACGGCCTTGCTCGAGGATCTGACAACAGCGCGCCCGATTCTCAATGACTTGTCTGCATTTGGAGTCGGCATCCATATCGATGATTTTGGCACCGGCTATTCTTCCTTGAGTTATCTGGCGGAATTGCCGGTAACAACCCTGAAGATCGACCGCTCGTTCGTTGGCAAGCTAGTGGACTCGGAGTCGAACACGCGAGTCGTGCAGGCAATCATTGCGCTTGGCAAAGTGATGGGCCTCGATATCGTGGCCGAAGGCGTCGAGTCCGATCAGCAGTACGCCATCGTACGCAAGCTCGGCTGCGACCTTGTGCAAGGCTATTTCATCGCCAGACCCATGCCGGCAGAGCAATTTCGCCAATGGTGTGAGGGTCACGAAGATACTCAGAGCGTCAAGCACGCGTCGAGCGTCGTCGACATCGATCGCGCCCGTCCCTGATGTCTCTCACGGCGTGTGGCAAATATCTACGCTCACGCTGGCCGAAATGACTTCTCGTTTCGATGCGAAGACGATATTCTCGAACCAGGGACTTCGGGAGTATATAAATGCGTGTGATCCTGGTACCGGTGGCCGATCGGCCGGCTTGTGCGATAGCGCTGCAAACGGCGTTCAATCTGGGTGAGCGACTTGGTGCAAGTGTCAGTGGCTGTCATATGCGGCCGCACCGCTATTCCAGTGTGACGCTTGGCACGGCATTCGCGAACGCGGCGTGGCGAAAGCGGGATACCAAAAGGGCGCCGGGTGCCGCGAGAGCTCTTTATCAGGAAATTGCTGAGGAGCACGGATACAAGGTCTCACAACGCGCACGTCGGAAACCGAGCGCGCTGTGGGCAGAGCGGGTCGGATCGCCGGACAAGCTGATGGGTATCGTTGGCCCGGTTGCCGATGTTGTTGTCGTATCGCGGCCCAAGAGTGTTGGCACCGTAGCCGATATGTTCATGCTCGCGGCATTAATCGAGTCAAAGCGACCGGTGCTGATCGTTCCTCGCTCCGTGCGAAAAGTCGTGGGCAAGCGTGTCTGTATCGCATGGAATCAAGGCGCGGACGCTGCCCGCTGCGTCACTGCAGCGATTCCGATTCTGCAGCAGGCAGATGAAGTGACGATTATCAGCTGCGGTGCCGAGGACAGGGCCGGACCGCAGTCGACTCAGCTCGCCGCCTACCTGATGCAGTGGGGCGTCAAGACGACGAGAATCAGCACTCGAGGCCGCAATGTCGAGGCCGAGTTGATGGCGGCCTGTAAGGAAAAGCGGGCTGATCTTCTGCTTGGCGGTGCTTACAGCCGAAGTCGCTGGCGGGAGAAAGTATTCGGCGGCACGACCGAGTTCCTGATCCGCAAGGCCACGATACCGGTGATGCTGCTGCACGGCTGATTCCCGCCGCATTTAACAATAATCCGTGACACGCCGCGCGCTCCTGTCAACGAGCGCGCCCGGGCGGCGTTGTACGTATTGAAGACACTACGTACGGATACAACGGAGAATCGTTATGGATATCAGGAAAACAATAGTCGCTACGGTGGTACTGCTGGTAGTCGGCGGTGCCGCATTCGCGGATACGGGCGACCGAATCGAGGACCGACTCGATAATCGCGGTGATCGCATCGAAGATCGTCTCGATAATAAGGGCGATCGTATTGATCATCGCCTCGACAAGAAGGGTGATCGTATCGATCGGCGCCTCGACCGTAAATCGGATCGTGCCGACGCTGCCGGCAGGGATCGGCTTGCGGACCGCCTGGACCGCAAAGGTGACCAGATTGACCGCCGACTCGATCGCAAGGGCGATCGTATCGACCGGCGCATGGACAAGCGCGGCCACAGGATCGACCGGCGTCACGATCGCCGCGGCAAACGCATCAACAACCGCATCTGAGATCGCTTGAGCTATGCACGGCCGGCAGCGCTTTGCGCTGCCGGCCTTTTTTTGTGTCAATCATCCTGACCAACGCGTTTCTGAGTCCGCGAACACGTGAGCATTTGCACTTTCAAATGCGTACACTGACGGCTGCCTGAAAAGCGGAGTCATGCATGAGCAAGCGCGGCTGGAATATCGATTCCCTGGTTCTCATTTTTTCCTTCATCGTTGTCGCGCAATTGCTGTCGTACGTGATCTCCCACGGAGAGTTCGAGCGCGAACCGTACGCCGACAATCCGGATCGCATGATGGTGGTTGCCGGCACCTATGCGCCAGTCGCCAGCGAACAGGAGGTCTCGTTGCCGCCCTGGCATTTCATGTTCGCGATTACCAAGGGCATGGAAGATGCCCAGGACATCATATTCCTGATCTTTATCGTTGGCGGCGTCATCGCCGTACTGCGCAAGAGCGGAGCGATCGATGCGGCTCTGCATCACGCGGTCGCGCGGCTCGGCCATAGCCCGTGGATTCTGATCGCCGGTTGCCTGGTCATGTTCAGCCTTGGCGCCTTCACGATCGGTATGGGTGAGGAATACGTGCCGCTTGTGCCAATCATCGTCACGATGTCGCTGGCAATGCGTATGGATGCAATCGTTGCGATGGGCATGGTCTGGATTCCTTATGGCATCGGCTGGGGGTGCGCAGGCATCAATCCATTCGGCGTGTTAATCGCACAAAACATCGCCGGAGTGCCACTAACCTCCGGTTCGGGTTTCCGGCTCGTCATGATGGTGGCATTTCTATTGCTCGCCTTTCACCATGTATACCGCTACGCGCGCAAAGTGCAGCGCGATCCGTCGGCCAGTCTTGTCGCCGACGTCGATTACAGCAGCGGCTTCGAGGCGCCGGAAGACATCCACTTTAGTCGTGCGCGGATCACGGTGCTTGTCGTTTTCATTCTCGCGCTTGCAGGCTTCGTGTACGGTGCGGCCAATTACCACTGGTATATTGCCGAACTGAACGCTGTGTTTCTCGGCATTGGCCTCGTGACCGCCCTGATCGTGCGTATGCCGGCCGGAGAGACGAGCAGGACATTCCTCGAAGGTGCGGCGCTAATGACGGGGCCAGCACTGATCGTCGGCTTTGCTCGGACAATCGCAATCGTCCTCCAGGACGGGCAGATTATCGACACGATCGTCTACTCGATTGCCGGTATGCTTGAGGGCATGCCCCCCGACGTATCGGCGTTCGGCATGCTCGTCGTGCAATCGGTCTGCAACTTCTTCATTCCCTCGGGCAGCGGGCAGGCTTTCGTCACGATGCCGATCATGTCACCGCTCGCAACGCTGACCGGCGTACCGCAGCAGACGGCCGTACTCGCATTTCAGTTTGGGGACGGATTCACGAACATGATCGTGCCGACGAATGCACTCGTGATGGGTGCCCTCGCGCTGGGCCGGATACCGTATACAGCCTGGCTCAGGTTCGTCGGGCCGCTGATGGTCAAGATCCTGGCGCTCGCAACCGTGTTCCTGATCCTGTCAATCCATATTGGGGACAAGGTGGGGCTGTACTAGGCAGGCTCGTGCGTGAACGCGCGTTAATTGCCGGCGGCACGCGCAGATGATCGCGCGGACAGTTTCGCCTGAACATCGTTGACTGCCTGTTCTTTCACCGGGCCGTAACCGCGAATATCCATGTAGAGTGCGACGTCCTCGCGCAGTCGATCGCGATTCTCCGGGTCCAGATTCAGCAGCGCCGCCTCCAGTAGTGCTTCGAACTCGGTAATGAGTGCACGCTCCATGCGCCGCTCGGCCGTCATGCCGAATATGTCGAGCCAGGTCCCGCGAAATACGCCGCATGCCCGCCAGCATGCGAAACGCCGGCACCATCCACGCGCCGAACTCCTTCTTCAGCGGCCGGCCACGCGCATCTTTCTTGCCGTTGAGTATCGGCGGCGCCAGGTGGAAACGGATTTTCGCTTTGCGGCCGAAGTCTTTGCGCACGGCTTCGAGGAAGCCGGTTTGCGTGTGCAGCCTCGCGACTTCGTACTCATCTTTGTAACTGAGCAACTTGAAGTAGCTCGTCGCCACGGCCTCGGCAAGCCCGTCGTCGCCAGCCTCTGCGTCGCGTACCCGCTGTACGAGTTCGACGTAGCGATCGGCAAGCGCCTGATTCTGGTACCCGACGAGGAACTCGGCGCGACGTGCTATCAGATCATCCAGCGTTTCGTCCTGCGCGCCTTCGGCGCCGATCGACGCCTGCGATACGCTGCGGATTTACCGCGGCAATACGGCCCCAGCCGAAAGCCCGCTTGTTGTTGTCGACTTCGATCGCATTGAGTTCGATCGCCCGCATCAGTGCATCGAGCGATATGGGAACGAGGCCTTGCTGCCAGGCACAGCCGAGCATCAATACGTTGGCATAAATCGTGTTGCCCATGATCTTTTCGGCGAGAGCGTTAGCGTCGAGCGTTGAGACATTGTCGCCGCCGATGACCTGGCGAATCGCGTCAATTCGATCGTCGGCACGCAGATTCGCGTCGCGGAACTTCACGAAATCGCCCGTCGACATTTCGGCAGTGTTGATGACTGCGCGAGTGTGTCCGGGCCGATAGGTCCTGGACGCCTTGGGCGACGAACTCACGACGAGATCACAGCCGATCAACGCATCCGCGCGCGCCGGCTCGATGCGTACCTGGTTGATTTCGCGCGGGCTCGTCCGCCAAACGTATGTAACTCAGGACCGGGCCGAACTTTTGCGCAAAGCCCATGAAGTCGAGCACGCTCGCGCCTTTTCCTTCGAGGTGCGCCGCCATCGTTATCAGTTGCCCAACCGTGACGACACCCGTGCCGCCCACGCCCGTGACCAGCAGGTCGTAGCAACCGTTTATCATCCGCGAGTCGGGCTCCGGCAGTGGCTCGCTCAGGCTCTCTAATTCGCCGTCTACGCTGAGACTCTCGCGCCGTTTGCGTTCTCCGCCTTCGACCGTGACGAAGCTCGGACAGAATCCGTTTACGCAGGAGAAGTCTTTGTTGCAGTTATTCTGATCGATCTGCCGTTTCCGGCCAAACGGCGTTTCTTTCGGCACCACCGACAGGCAATTCGACTCTGTCGAACAGTCGCCGCAGCCCTCGCAAACCAGGTCGTTGATAACGACGAACTTCTTCGGGTCGTCGAGCAAGCCGCGTTTGCGCCGCCGCCGCTTTTCCGTCGCACAGGTTTGTGCGTAGATGAGCACGGTTACGCCTGGAATATCGCGAAGTTCGCGCTGCACTGCGTCAAGGTCACGCCGGTGACTGATCGTGGTGCCACGCGGAAAATCTCTCGCGTCGAACTGCTTCGGATCTTCGGACAGCAGGGCAATACGATCGATGCCCTCGGCGCGTACCGAATGCGCGACTGCATGGCACAGAGATAGGCCCGTCGACGGGCTGCCCACCCGTCATCGCGACGGCATCGTTAAACAGAATCTTGAAAGTGATGTTCGTGCCTGCGGCGACGGCCTGGCGTATAGCCATCGAACCCGGAGTGATAGAAGGTCCCGTCGCCGAGATTCTGGAAAACATGCCGGTTACCGTTGAATTTCGACCGCGTTATCCAGTTGACGCCTTCGCCGCCCATCTGGATCAGGCCCTCGGTGTCGCGATCCATCCAGTTCGCCATGAAGTGGCAGCCGATGCCGGCCAATGCGCTCGAGCCTTCCGGCAGGCGTGTCGAAGTGTTGTGCGGACAGCCGGAGCAGAAGTAGGGCATGCGCGTGGCGCCCTCGACCCGGATCATGTTCGATCCGTCATTGAGGAGCTTGTTCGGCGCGTGCCGTCAAATTGAGGCCGATAAACTCGCCGTCCAGTCGCTGTGCCACGATCTGCGCCAGTTGAATTGGTGAGAGCTCGCCGATCCAGGGCACGAGCCGTGCGCCATTCTCATCTTCTTTGCCCACGAGTCGCTTCGGCTTGCGGCCCGGGTAATCATAAAAATACTCCTTGAACTGGCTCTCGATGATGCCGCGCTTTTCCTCGATGACGAGCACTTCGTGTTTGCCCTGCACGAACTCGAGGGCGCCGTCGTGCTCGAGTGGCCAGACCATGCCGACTTTGTAAACGTCCAGACCGATCCGCTGCGCTTCCGTTCTGTCGATGCCGAGGAGCCGTAAAGCTTCCATCAGGTCGAGGTGAGCTTTGCCTGTCGTGACAATGCCGTAACGCGCACTCGGTATGTCGAATATCTTGCGGTCGATCGGGTTCGCGGCAGCGAATGCAAGCGTTGCGGCTTTCTTCGCCTCGAGACGTTCTTCGATCTGCGGGCCCGGAAAGTCGGGCCAGCGGTAATGCAATCCGCCGGGCGGAATGTCGAACTCGGGAATAACGAACTGCGGGTACGGCGGCAAGCTCGACTGACATGGCCGACTCGACCGTTTCGGAGATCGCCTTGAATCCGACCCACATTCCCGAGAAACGCGACAGCGCGATGCCGTACAAACCGAACTCGAGATACTCGGCAACACTGGCCGGATTCAGGTGCGGCATCACGAAGGTCAGGAACGCGACGTCAGACTGATGCGGCATCGATGACGAGACGCAACCGTGATCGTCACCGGCGACAACGAGAACGCCGCCTGTCGGTGAACTGCCGTAGGCATTGCCATGTTTGAGCGCATCACCGGCGCGATCGACGCCCGGCCCTTTGCCGTACCAGATACCGAACACGCCATCGACCGTTTTATGCGGATCCGTTTCGACCTGCTGGGCGCCTAGAATTGCGGTTGCCGCGAGGTCTTCGTTCACAGCCGGCAAAAACTCGATGTTGTTTTCTTCGAGAAACTTTTCGGCGCGCCACAACTCCTGATCGTAGGCGCCAAGTGGCGAGCCTCTATAGCCGGCGATAAAACCGGCCGTGTTGAGTCCGGCCGCGCGATCCATCGTGCGCTGCATCAATGGAATACGTACGAGCGCCTGGGTACCGGTCAGAAATACGCGGCCCGATTCGCGGCGATAACGATCGAGGAGTTCGTAGTTGTCGAGCGGATAGTCAGGGCGGTGCAGGGAAGAAGCCGGGCGCGCCATCAGAACTCCGAACGGGCGGGGAAAGGTCATAGTGTCGCAGAAAACGCGTGTGAGCAGGTCCCTGATTATCCCGATTTAAGACCTAAATACGAAAAAAAATACCGGAAAAAACGAAAAAATGGCAAAATATGTCGAAATCCGGAGATCAGGAAAATGCTGATGCTTTCGAAAAACGACCGCCGAATCCTGTCCGAACTGCAGCGCGACAGCCGCCTGACGATGCAGGAACTGGCGGATAAGGTTGGCATGTCGAGTTCCGCGGTGTGGCGCCGTGTAAAGAGTCTCGAGCAAGAGGGCATCATCGATCGCTACGCCGTCATTGTGAATCCGAAAAAAGCCGGCTTCGAACTCGCATCGATGGTGCACGTGTCGCTGACGCGCCATGAGCAAACGCATGTCGACCATTTCGTTCGCGAGGTGCTGCAGCACCCCGAAGTACTCGAGTGTTTCGCGACAAGCGGTGAAGCGGATTTTCATCTGCGCGTGGTTGTCGAAGACATCGATGCCTACAATCGATTCCTCGACGATTTCATTTTCAAACTGCCAGGCGTGTCGCAGGTTCGCTCGAATATCGTCCTCAAGGAGATAAAGGCCGACACAGCGTTGCCGTTCAGATGAAGATGCCCACTTTCCACTCCTGGTCCAGGCTTTCTGCTGAGCTGAAGCGCCGCAGGGTGTACCCGGTCATCGCGGCCTATGCCGTCGTAGCATTCATCGTGCTGCAGATCGGCGAGATTACATTCGGTCCCCTGGGGTTACCGAACTGGGTAATGGTGGCACTGATCGCACTCGTCGTCGTCGGGTTTCCGATCGTCATCATTATTGCTTGGCTGTTCGACATCACGCCTGCGGGTATACGCCGGGACAGTGCGACGTCGCCGTTCGCTGGCAGCCGTGACGGGGAGCCCTCGATAGCTGTCTTGCCATTCGTCGATATGAGTCCCGACCAGGACGAGGGATATTTTTGCGAGGGTGTTGCGGAGGAAATTCTGAACGCGCTGGCGAAGATCGAGCAACTCAATGTGGTAGCCCGTTCGTCCTCGTTTCAGTACCAGGCCGGGGCAGGGGACGTGCGGCAGATTGGTAAGGAACTCGCCGTGAAGACGATTCTGGAAGGCAGCGTGCGCAAGGCGGGCGACCAGCTGCGCGTGACCGCGCAGCTCGTGAAGGTGTCAGACGGCTATCACCTGTGGTCCAAGAGCTTCGATTCGCAGACCAGGAACGTATTCAAGATTCAGGACGAAATCGCTACGAGCATTGCCGAAGCGCTGCTGGAGACGCTGACACCGCGAGAACAATCCGCCATCAGCACGACCTCGACCACGGACGTGACTGCATACGAGTACTATCTGCGTGGCCGGCAGTTCTTCAAACGTTTTCGCAAGGCGGACATCGAGCATGCGCGCCAGATGTTTCGTCAGGCGATCGAGATAGATTCCGAGTTCGCGCTGGCCTGGGCGGGCTACGCCGACTGCTATTCATTTCTGCTCATGTATGTCGATCAGCAGGCCGGCCACCGAATCGAGGCAACGAACGCCAGCAAACGCGCGCTCGAGTTGGGGCCGGACCTTGCCGAGGCGCACGCCTCGCGTGGCTTGGCGCTACTTTTATGTGAAGAATTCGAATCGGCAGAAGCGGAATTCAAGACGGCAATCGAGCTGAACCCGCGTTTGTTCGAGGCCTACTACTACTATGCGCGGACGCAATTTCATCGCGGTAATATCGACTCTGCAGCCGAGCTGTTCAAGAAAGCGGCCGAAGCCGATCCCACCGACTATCAATCGCGCTGTCTGCGCGTGCAGATATTGCGCGGCACCGGCCGGATTGACGAAGCGGTCGCCGAAGCGCACGAAACGCTTGCAGTCTTAGAGAAGCATCTCGAGTGGCATCCCGACGATGCGCGGGCGCATCACCTGGGTGCAGGCACGCTGACCGTTCTTGGTGAGATCGATCGTGCCAAGCGCTGGCTGCATCGTGCCATCGAAATCGCACCCGACGATTCGGTCACCATGTACAACGTGGCGTGTAATTTCGCGACCCTGGGTGAAGTGGACAAGGCGATCGGATACCTCGAGCTTGCCGCCGAACGCGGGACGATCAGCTCCGCCTGGATGCGTAATGACGAGGACCTTGTGAGCCTGCGCGGAAATGCCCGATACGAAAAGTTATTGGCGCACATTGAGGAACAGGAAAAAGCCATCAGATCCGGGGATGGTTAAGGTCTGTCGACGCCGGTCTACGGTACCAATATCGTCGAGCCCGTCGTCTTGCGCGCCTCGATATCGCGGTGCGATTGCGCCGCGTCTTCGAGCGAATAGGTCTGGCCGATGTGAACCTTCACGTCACCGCTACCGATGAACTCGAACAGCTCATCACAGGCGCCAAGAAGTTCCGCCCGCGTGCCGATGAAGTCATAGAGAATTGGCCGCGTAACGTAAAGAGAACCGCGTCTTGCAAGCTCTGCGGGCGCAAACGGTTCGACAGGTCCGGACGCGTTGCCAAAAGTCACCATTGTGCCGTGCGGCCGCAAAGAGTCGAGCGATGCGAAAAATGTGTCTTTGCCCACCGAATCGTATACCGCGGCAACACCCTGGCCAGCGGTGAGTTCCCGTACCCGCGCCGGGATGTCATCGTCCGCCATGATGATGTGGTCGCAGCCCTGTGATCTTGCAAGTTTCGCTTTGTCCTTCGTGCTGACGACGCCGATTACCATTGCGCCCAGTTTTTTCGCCCACTGGCTGGCAAGGGACCCCACGCCGCCGGCAGCGGCGTACAACAGAATCGTGTCTCCGTCGGCGACCCGGTAGCTGCGCCGCAGCAGATACCACGCCGTCAGTCCTTTCAGCAATACGGCTGCAGCAACTTCGTCCGACATGGTATCCGGTATGCGAACAAGGCGAGACGCATCGAAATTGCGCCGCTCCGAATAAGCATCTGCCGGACGGCCCGTATAGACGACTCGGTCGCCCACCGCGATGTCAGCGACGTTTGCACCGACAGCTTCAACCACGCCCGCAGCCTCACTGCCGAGGCCGGTTGGCAAGTCCATCGGATAAAGTCCCGTGCGATGATAGGTGTCGATCAGGTTCAGCCCGACAGCTGTATGCCGGATGCGCGCTTCTCCGGCCGCGTATTCCGCAAGGTCGACTTCCTCCCATGACAATACCTCGGGACCGCCGAATTCGTGAATGCGTATCGCGTGGGTTTTCATAACGTCAGGCTAGTATCGCCGGGACCTGGTCCCGATGGAAGTGCTTTGGGCTCTGTAGTAACGTGAATCGGGTCATCGAGTGAACGCGAGCAATACATTCAATGGGTTCCCTGTTTATCGTTGGTTTCGGCATCCTGGGTATGCTGTTTGGCTGGTTTGTCTATTCGCGTTTCGTCGCGACGAAGATCTATCGGCTCGATTCCGGATTCAAGACGCCCGCGCACGAGTTGACTGATGGCGTCGACTACGTGCCGGCGAACAAATACGTGCTTTGGGGACATCATTTCACGTCAGTTGCGGGCGCGGCGCCCATCGTCGGGCCGGCAATCGCCGTCTACTGGGGCTGGGTCCCGGCCATGTTGTGGGTCGTGTTCGGCACGATCTTCTTTGCAGGCGTCCACGATATGGGCGCCTTGTGGGCGAGCAATCGCCACAAAGGCAAATCTATCGGCGCGCTTTCCGAGACGATCGTCGGCTCCAGAACCCGCGCCCTGTTCATGATCGTCGTATTCCTCGTATTGCTGATGGTCAATTCCGTATTTGGCGTCGTTATCGCCGGAGCTTTCGTTGGTTCGCCGACGGCGGTTTTTCCGGCCTGGGCAGCGATTGCGGTCGCGCTGGTCATCGGGCAAATGATTTACCGGTGGAAGATCAATCTGCTTACGGTGTCCGTCATCGGCGTTATCGCTTTGTATGCGTCCGTCTACTTCGGCAGCACGATGCCATTGGCACTGCCCGAGACACTCTTTGGCCTGACCGCCAACGCGAACTGGATCATTATCCTGTTCATCTACGCAGGCATAGCATCGATGTTGCCCGTATGGATGCTGCTGCAGCCGCGCGATTACATCAATGGTCTGCAGCTGTTCATCGGACTGTTTTTGCTGTACGGCGCCGTTGTCCTGGTGATGCCGGACATTTCCGCGCCCGCATTCAACGATCTGACGGGCAAAGACGCGCCATCGATTGTCCCATTGTTGTTCGTGACGATTGCGTGCGGCGCCGTGTCGGGCTTTCACGGCATCGTGGCCTCCGGCACGAGTTCCAAGCAACTCAACAAGGAGACCGACGCTCGCTTTGTTGGATACTTTGCTGCGATCGGCGAGGGTTCGCTTGCCTTGATTACCATTGTGGCGGTCGCGGGTGTGACATTGGCCGCAACGCCCGAGCTGTGGCACGAGCAGTACCATGAATTCGGCGCCGGCGGTGCAGCCGCGTTCATTAGCAGCGGCGCTGATCTGCTCGCAACGGGTTGGGGGCTGTCGGCAACAATCACCGAAACCCTGCTGGCGACGATGCTGGTATTGTTCGCCGGCACGACGATGGATTCCGGTGTGCGCTTGCAGCGTTACATCATTCAGGAATGGGGCGAGATCTATCGCATTCCCGCTCTTCGCAATGGCGTCTTAGCCACATTTGTCGCCGTCGTTTCCTGTTTGCTCATTGCTTTCGGCGCAGGCGGCAGCTCAGGCAGGGGCGGCATGATTATCTGGCCGCTGTTCGGCACCACGAATCAGATACTCGCCGGCATGACGCTGCTCGTTATCTCGGTATATCTGATCAAACTCCGGCGACCGGCCTGGGTGACGCTCGTACCCATGACGTTCGTACTCATCATGTCGTTCCTGGCCGGTGTCGTTACGCTGTTGAGGTTCATCGGCGAGAAAAACTATCTGCTTGCCGGTATCAATATCGTCGTGCTCATAACGACCGCGCTGGTCATCCTCGAAGCGGCCTCAGCCGTGTCGGCATTCAAAGCCAACAAACAGGCGGCCCCGGATGTCGGCAGCTGAAACTTCGGGGCGTGTGCGAGTCACGTTCTGCGCGTTGCTGCTTCTGTCCATGTCGGGGTGTGGGACAAACAGCTCCTATGACTTGGGTGCCGGTGTGTCCCTCGCGGCGTGGCAGCAATCGGGGAATGTGCACTGGCGATTCGCTGACGGGAGAGTGGAAGCCGGGCCAGCAGAGGCAACCGGCTACCTGATCTCGCCGGGCCGATACCGGGATGTCACCTTGACTTCCGAGTTCTGGATCGAGGATGCGACCAACAGCGGCGTGTTTGTGCGCTGCAGCGACTCAACGATAATCACGCCCGACAACTGCTACGAGATCAATATCTGGGATAATCACCCGCAGCAGGACTTTCGCTCAGGCAGCGTCGTCAAACGTCGCTCGCCGCTCGCTCAGGTCGATACACTTGATAAGTGGAACACAATCCGCATTGATCTTAGTGGGAGTACGATTAAAGTGACGATGAACGACATCGTCACTGCGCACTTCGAGGACGAAAGTCTGACGGAGGGGTATATCGCTTTGCAATACGCGGGCAATGGCGTTTTGAAATTTCGCAATCTGCGATTGCGCGTCGACGAATAGGCGTGAGGCTGAGATGACTTCCGAACCCGTTGACCTGGCAGCAGTCGGCCGCGAAGAAGAACTTATCAGGTCGCTGCTGTACGAGCGTGCCTACGCTCATCCTGTCGAGAACATTCGGCTGCTGGATACGCATATTTCCTGGGTGATATTGACGGGAAATTTCGCCTACAAAATCAAAAAGCCGATAAAACTGGAGTTCCTGGATTTCTCGTCGCTCGAGCAGCGCAGGCATTTTTGTGAGGAAGAGCTGCGACTTAACAGACGGTGGGCACGGGATCTCTACGTAGAGGTCGTGCCGATCAGCGGTAGCTTCGAGGATCCGAAAGTCGGCGGGGGAGGCGAGCCCATCGAGTACGCCGTTAAGATGGTGCAGTTTCCACAAAGCGCGCAGCTCGATGCGCAGCTCGATGCGGGGTTGCTCACGGAAGCGGACATGATCGCGCTGGCCGAAAGGATCGCCGCACAACACGGCACGATTCCGGCGTGCACGCAGCTCAGTGAAAAAGACACGGTCAGGCTGGTGCGGCATCCGATGCTCGAGAATATCGAGCACCTGAAGCAACACGTTAGCTGGGACGAACTGCAGGGCCTGTCGGCATGGACCGGCAACAACCTGCAGGAGTTGTGGTCAACACTGATTCAGCGACAGGAGGAAGGTTTCGTCCGCGAGTGCCATGGCGATCTGCACCTGGCGAATCTTGTGCGGCTGCCGTCCGGCATCTCCGCGTTTGATTGTTTGGAGTTCAATGCGGAGTTACGCAACATCGACGTCATCAGCGACGTGTCATTTCTTGTTATGGATCTGATTTCCAGGGGGCGACAGGATCTCGCGTATTCATTCATCAATCGCTATCTCGAATGCACCGGAGACTATGCGGGCATGTCAGTCTTCGGGCTGTACTTTGTCTACCATGCGCTGATTCGAGCCAAGATCGCGGCTATTCACAGTCTCGAGCGGAGCGAAGAGAGCGACAGGCAAAGAGACCTGGATGAAATGTCTCACTATTGCTCGGTTGCGCGCCGCTTCACCGAGACGTCGCGCCCCTGCCTGATCCTGATGCATGGCTTCTCGGGGTCCGGCAAGACATGGCTGTCTCAACAACTCGATTTCGCGCTTGCCCGCGATACGCGTGCGGTCGGATATCGAGCGCAAGCGCCGCTACGGTCTGGGGGAATCTGAGGCGAGCGGCGCCGGCGTCGGCACGGGCATCTATGACTCGAGTGCGAAGGCGAACATTTATAAGACGCTTGCGGCGGCGGCCGAGACCTCGCTGCGGGTTGGGCAGAATGTCATAGCCGATGCCTCATTTCTCAAGCACGAAGACCGGCAGAGTTTCCGGGACCTGGCAAAACGAATTGACGTGGATTTCATAATCGTCGATGCACACGCCGTACCGGACGAACTGCTGCGACGGGTGCGATCACGAAAGCGCAGAGCCAGCGATGCATCAGAAGCCGATAATAATGTACTGCAATACCAGTACGATCATTCAGACTCGTTGGACGCCGAAGAGCTTCAGTCGACGGTCGCTGTCGCGACGGACGCCGACGTCGACCTGGGTGCAATCGTAGAGAAGATCGGCGGCGCAATGCGCCAATAGCTCAGACCGCCGCATCTGCTTGCCAATCGCAACTGGCCAGGCGCCCAATCCACCAAAACGGGCCGATCTAAAGGGCAGCTAACGGCCGGAAGCAGACATTCACCTCGTGTTAGACTCCGACGCGTGCCGGACCGAAATTTATCCAGGACAGGAGAATATTACGTCGATGGCCCAAAAACTCGACATCAGGCAAATCGGGGTTCTCTCCCCACTGAGCGGGATGAAGGAGGACAGCCTCCGCGCGTTGCTCATGAAGATCGAGCTGCAGGAAGCGGATCGAGGCGAGACGCTTTTCAAGAAGGGCGATACCGAAAACCGTGTTTTTTACGTGCTGTCCGGGACGATAGAACTCAAGGATGGTGACGAAGTCGTCCAGACCATCACGGGCGGAACGGCTGATGCACGCAACCCGATCGCACCCGACTTACCGCGTCAGCAAACTGCCGTCGCAACGGATCACGTTGGCTATATCAGCATAGAGAGTGATTTTTTGGATTTGACCTTGACCTGGGACCAGACCGGTATCTACGAGGTCGGCGACTTCAAGGCCAAAAAGGAGACGGACGACGGCGACTGGATGACCGTCCTCCTGCAGATCAGTGCTTTTCAAAAGATACCGCCGGCGAATATTCAGACGATCTTCATGCGCCTGCAACGAGTTGACTATCAGGCCGGAGACATCGTTATCAAGCAGGGGCAAGAAGGCGATTATTTTTATGTCATCCGCAGCGGCAGCTGCATGGTCACACGCGAGTCGCCTCTGCAAGACAAAGGCATCGACCTGGCTGAGCTGCACGTCGGCGGCACATTCGGCGAAGAGGCGTTGCTCTCGAAGGCAAAATGCAACGCGACGATAACAATGCAGACGGATGGCATCCTGATGCGCTTAAGTCAAGATGACTTTCAGGCTCTAATGATTGAGCCGGTTCTTGATTGGATAGATCACGACGATGCGAATGATGTCATCGCCAACGGTGGTCAATGGCTTGACGTCCGCCTGCCGAGTGAATTTAAAGTCTCCCATAAAGATGGCGCAGTGAACTTACCGCTGTACCTTTTTCGTCATAAGCTCAACACGCTGGATCGCAAAACACAGTACGTAGTGTGTTGCGATACGGGCCGGCGCAGCTCGGCGGCAGCCTTTGTGCTGAACGAGAAGGATTTTCAATCTTTCGTGTTAAAGGGCGGGCTTAATCAGGTCGAAAGCTAAGCGCAATGCATGGCTCCGGATAGAATCAGCAAGTCAACAGCTCGAACGCACCAGCCATGGGAAAAGAATACCAGGAAATTGACGAACGACTTCAGCGTTGGATCGAACGCCAGCGCGTGTTCTTCGTGTCAACGGCGCCGCTCGCCGATGATGGCCGGATCAACTGCTCGCCGAAGGGACTTGATGGTCTTCGGGTGCTGGGCCCGCGACAAATTGCGTACGTAGATATTGGCGGCAGCGGCGTTGAAACGGTCGCGCATCTGAAGGAGAACGGACGCATCGTCATTATGCTGTGCGCTTTCGACGGGCCACCGAAAATCTTTCGATTCTACGGACGCGGCCGGTCGGTCGAGCCGCATCACGCCGACTTTGAGACGCTGGTGCCGATGTTCCCGAATATGCCGGCCATTCGTAACTTCATAGTCGTTGACATCGAGTGTATTCGTGATTCATGTGGATACGGTGTACCGGAATACGAATTCAGGCGCGAACGTGAGTCACTAACAAACTGGTGCGAGAGTAAGACGGCAGACGAACTGCTCGAGTACCGAGCCGAGAAAAATGCTCTAAGCCTCGACGGCTTGCCGGGACTGGACGTCGAGGCAACTGCGCCGTCAAAGTCATGAAGAACCGGACGGCTTTGGTCTGAACAGGGGCGCGTAACGGTTTGTTTGTTGCCGTACAAAGCCCGGCCAATCGAAAAGGCGATCAGATTTTTAGCGCACGGATTCCCAATGCGCGTCGGTGGCAACCATCGTCAGCACATCATATTGCGTACAGATTTCGTCTTCCTGATTCGTAACTTCGGCGTCCCAGCGCACTTCGCCGTATCCCGAGTCGCCGCGAAGCGTTTTCTGTTTGCCCGCAAGGCGTACTTTGAGCGAATCCCCGTAGTTCACTGGTTTAACGAGAAAGGCTTTCAATCCGTCGTGTTGAAGGGCGGACTCAATCAGGTCGAATGCTAAGCGCAATGCATGGCTCCGGATCGGATCAGTAAGACACCATCTCGAACGCACCAGGCTTGGGAAAAGAATACCAGGAAATCGACGAACGACTTCAGCGTTGGATCGAACGCCAGCGCGCGTTCTTCGTATCAACGGCACCGATTGCCGACGATGGCCGGATCAAATGCTCGCCGAAGGGGCTTGATGGTCTTCGGGTGCTGGGCCCGCGACAAATTGCGTACGTAGATATTGGCGGCAGCGGCATTGAAAGTGTTGCTTTACAGCAACATATTCTAACTAAAGGTGCTGGAAACTGGCCTTGAGAGCTCTTCTGGGGTACCGCGGGATGGCTGAAACGCCTGAAAAAAAAGACAAGTAGCGACATACCGACAGTCGATACGGATTATTACGCATTGATCGAAAAGCTGTATGGTATATACAACAATAACATCAGCGTGGTGCCCGGTGGCAGCCCGCTTATAGATCGCTTCTGTCGACCCGAGCAGCGCCTTGATCAGCGCAAATAGCGCAGACATGGATAGTCTTAAGTTGAATCCACTCGCACGGGAGACACTAATGATTACCAGCAACAAATCGTTCCGCCTCGCGGTTCGACACGCCCTTTGTGCCGGCGCCTTGGCTACTGCGGTAGGATACGGTCCGGCCGCATTCGCTCAGGACGCGGACGATGAAGTTCTCGAGGAGATTATTACGACAGGCAGCCGCCTGGTACGACAGGACTACCAGGCAGCGAGTCCGATCGCGACAGTCGATGCCAAACTGTTCGAGGATACCGGCGCGCCGACCATTGAGACAGTACTGAATACACTGCCGCAATTCGTGCCGGCACTCACATCCACATCGAACAATCCGTCCAACGGCGGCCAGGCCAACGTATCGCTTCGTGGTCTTGGCACGGTGCGCACACTGGTGCTATTGGACGGCCGCAGAGTCACACCGTCGAATCGGACCGGCGTCGTTGATCTCAACCTGATACCTGCCTCGCTAATCGAAAGCGTGGAGGTCATCACGGGTGGCGCATCAGCCGTGTACGGTTCGGACGCCATTGCCGGTGTCGTCAACATCAAGACACGCCAGTTCACTGGCCTCGAGTTGACCGCTAATTACGGCGCTACGACTGAAAGCGATGGTGATCGAATGTCCTTTGGTATTACGGGCGGCATGGAAAGTGATGATGGCCGCGGCTATGCGTACGGTACCTTCAACTGGGCTGACCGCGATTCAGTAACTCAGGGTGATCGTAAGTTCTCGGAGGTTGCGCTCGACTGGGACGGCGACAGCTTTGAACCGGTTGGCTCGTCAACGATTCGCCAGGGCCGCTGGGACGCGATCGGCACTAACGCTCCGACTCAGGCCGCGATCGACGACTATTTCGGTGCACTGGACCCGGGCTATGTAGCAGGCGACGCCTCGGCTACCCATAACTTCGGTTTTAACCCCGATGGCTCGATCTTCGACGTGTCCCCGGTTATAAACTTCACCGGCGACACGAACGAGCCGCTACAGCCTGTCAATCCGGCAAGCTACACTTACAACTTTGCGCCACCCAATTATCTCGAACTGCCGCTAACGCGTAAGTCGTTTTTTGGTAAGGCCGGCGTCGCAATCAACGACTCGACCGACGTATTCGCGCAGGCAATGTGGGCCAACTACACTGCCGATACCGCGCTGGCGCCGACACCGGCCACCGTCTTATATGTCAACCCAGATAATCCCAACCTGGATCCGGGTGTGCAGGCACTGCTTGCCACGCGCCCTGACCCGACGGCACCGTTTCGCATGCGCAAACGCATGATCGAATCCGGGCCGCGACTGAGCTTGGTCGAATACGATGTCCTGCAGGTCACGGCAGGCATGACTGGCGAATTGCCGGGTGATAGTGGCTGGACCTGGGATGCTTATGCCTCGTGGGGCAGCGTGACGCAAGACGAGACGCAGGCAGGCAACGTATCGAGGTCGGCGTGGTACGAACTCGCGCTGGCGGCGGATCACGGCGCGTCCGCATGCGGATCGGCGATCAATCCGTTCGGCATCAACTCTATATCGCCGGCGTGCGCGGCTTTCGTTACGAGAAGTGCAATCAATACCGAGACCGTCGATCAGGCGGTCATGGAAGCATTTATCCGTGGCGACCTGTTTGAGATGCCGGCCGGACCCGTACAGACAGCTATCGGCGTGATGTACAAGAACGATGACTATGCGTACCTGCCGGATGCGTCGCTGACCGCCTCGGTGTTAGACCCGGTCTTCGGCAACGAAAGAGTCGACATCGTGGGCTTTAACGCCGCGTTACCGGTACGCGGCAAGACGGATACGACCGAGTTCTATGTCGAAGCGAACTTCCCGCTGCTTGCCGACGCAGCGGCGGCGCAGCACCTCGATGTAACGGTCGGAGCACGCGCTGCCGATCACTCGACGGCCGGCAACATGACCTCGTACAAGATCGAAACCATTTGGGACATCAACGACAGCTTCACCGTTCGCGGCGGCTTTCAGCAAGCATTGCGTGCGCCGAACATCGGCGAGTTGTTCCGTCCGGCAGTGATCAACTTCCCGAGCACGGGCTTGGGCGATCCGTGCTCGAATGACTTCAACGACCCGGATGGCAACGTGCTGGGCGCCCAGGATGATCCTCGCGCACGCGCACTTTGCGTTGCACAGGGCATTCCGGATGCGATCCTTGACGGTTACTTGTTCGCGAATACGCAGTTCGAGGCCCTTTCCGGCGGCAACCCGCTGTTGTCAGAAGAGACTGCCGATACCTACACAGTCGGCCTGGTCTTCAATAGCCCGGGCGGTAGCTTCCAGGGCTCGATCGACTACTACAACATCGCGATCGAAGACGGGATCGGAACGATCGATGCCGATGTGTTCGTCGAGCGTTGCTTCGATCCGGCCTTTAACCCGAGCTTTGAGCTCAACAACTTCTACTGCAACTTCTTTGAGCGTGACCCCGGCACCGGCGAGGTCACCAGAGCACTGGAGGTCGACACCAACATCGCGGAGACCGAGGTGGAGGGTATCGATATTCAGCTCGAGTACGGCGCTGAATTGGGGGCGGGCGAGTTTGACGTCAAGTTGGTTGCATCAAACCTGCAGAACTGGAAACAGGCGCAGATCGCGGGCGAGACGCTTGAAGAGTTTGCGGGCACGGCCAGCAGCAGCTTCGATGTACTGCCAGAATGGAGATACACGACGTCGTTTAGCTATGGCGTCAGCGGCTTCGACGCTGTGCTGCGCTGGAGGCACGTCGGTGACACGACCGACTTGTCGTTCCCGGATTTCAAACTGGACTCTGTTGAGTACCTCGACCTTACGCTGGGGTATGCGTTTGCACGGGAATTCGCTGGAAGGCCTGCGTTTGCGCGCCGGCATCACCAACCTGACAGATGAGGATCCAATTATCTACCCGTCGCAGCAACAGTCGAACACGGATCCAGCGACCTATGACGTGCTGGGACGCCGTTACTTCGTAACGGCTACCTATGCGTTTGAATAGGAAGAAGGGTCGATAGACCTTGAGCGAACGGCGGGCTTCGGCCCGCCGTTTTTTTGTTGAATTCGCCAGTTGCGATCTGATTAGCCGTCTGTCTTTGCCGCCCGGATACTCGGGCCAGCTCAGCCGGGGATCAATTTCTTACTGCACGGACTCCCAATGCGCGTCCGTGGCAACCATCGTCAGCACGTCATATTGCGCACAGATTTCGTCATCCTGATTCGTAACTTCCGCGTCCCAGCGCACTTCGCCGTATCCCGAGTCGCCGCGCAGCGTTTTCTGTTTGCACGTAAGGCGTACTTTGAGCGAGTCGCCGTAGTTCACTGGCTTGATGAACCGCAGGTCGTCGACGCCATAGTTAGCCAGTACTGGCCCGAAGTCAGGATCGACGAACAGGCCCGCCGCAAACGACACAATAAGATAACCGTGCGCGACTCGGCCTTCGAAAAACGGGTTCTTCGCCGCTTCTTCCTCGTTCATGTGTGCGTAAAAGTTGTCGCCCGTGAATTCTGCGAAATGATTGATGTCTTCCAGCGTAACTTCCCGTGCTTTGCTCTTGAACGTGTCGCCAAGCTCGAGTTGTTCAAACGTCTTGCGGAAAGGGTGTACGCCGGGATCTTTCTCTTCGGCACCGCGTATCCATCGGTGGCCAATAACCGAAAGCGTTTCGGGCGATCCCTGTATCGCCGTCCGCTGCATGTAGTGCAGCACGCCGCGCACGCCGCCCATTTCCTCACCGCCGCCGGCGCGTCCGGGGCCACCGTGCACGAGGTGGGCGAGGGGAGATCCGTGGCCGGTCGACTCCGCGGCGCAGTGCCGGTTAATGATTACCATGCGGCCGTGATACGCGGCAGTGCCGAGCACGAGTTCGCGCGCGACGGCATTGTCGTTAGTAATGATCGATCCCGCGAGGCTGCCGTCGCCGAGTTTTGCGAGTTCGATGGCTTCATCAATCGAGTCATAAGGGAGCACGGTGCTGACCGGACCGAACGCCTCGACAGAATGCACGGCCTTCGATGACAGCGGCTTCTCGCAGTGCAGCAGTGTCGGCATGAAGAACGCGCCTTTCTTGCTGTCCGCGTCGACGATTTCGAAGTCGTCGCTTCCACCAAATACAATCTGTGCTTCCGCTGCAAGGTCCGCAACGCGTTCGCGAACTTCGTCACGCTGGCCCTGGCTTGCGAGCGCGCCCATGTCGACGCCTTTAATGCCCGGGTTGCCGATGCGAACCTCGCCGAGCGCCGTCGACAAGGCCCTGACGACGTCGGCGGCAATCGCGGACGGCGCAATGATGCGTCGTATCGCTGTGCACTTTTGACCGGCCTTCGAAATCATCTCGTTTTTGACTTCTTTTATATACAGATCGAACTCTGGCGTGCCCGGCGTTGCGTCGGGCCCGAGTATCGACATATTCAGCGAATCGGTTTCGGCCGTAAATGCGACAGACTCGCTGATTACCCTGGGGTGCAGCTGAAGTTTCTCGGCCGTGTACTTCGAACCCGTAAATGCAATGGTGTCCTGGCAGCTCAGGTGATTAAACAAATCGCCGACGCCACCGCAGATCAGCTGCACGCTGCCTTTGGGCAGGATGTCCGACTCGATCATGCGCCTGACCATGAGCTCGGTGAGATACGCGGTGCTTGATGCCGGTTTGATGATCGCCGGTACGCCCGCGAGCAGGGTCGGCGCCAGTTTTTCGAGCATGCCCCAGCACGGGAAGTTGAACGCGTTGATGTGAATCGCCGCGCCGAGCTTCGGCGTGAAGATGTGCTGCCCGACAAACGTGCCTTCTCGCGAGAGTTGTTCGACGCCGCCATCGAGATAGACATGATCGTTCGGCATCTCGCGCCGGCCTTTGCTCGAGAACACGAACATCGTCGAGATGCCGCCGTCGATATCCGGCCAGCTGTCTCTTCGCGTTGCGCCGGTCTGTGTCGACAGCGAATAGAACTCTTGCTTGATGTCGTTGAGGTAGATCGCGAGCGCCTTGAGCATGTCGCCGCGCTCGTGGAACGTCAGCTTGCGAAGATTGGGGCCGCCGACCGATTTTGCGTGATCGAGAATCGCCGCAAAATCGAGACCGTCGCTGGTGATGGTTGCCACGGGTTCGCCGTTGACTGCGGAGGTCAGCACACGACCGTCGCCGTCACCCTCGACCCACTGATCCTGTACGAGATTGCCAAGTTTCATAGTTAGATACAAAATAGAGTGAGATTTGAATAAATCGGTATCACAATATACGGTGAATCGCTTCGAGCGCAAGCAGACGTGAAATGACAATCGAATCCGCCAGCCAGAATCTCGTCGCCGAGTTTCGTTCCCGGCGAACTTTGCGCACGGGCTCGCTGATCACAACCGTGTTCGGCGATTCGATCGCACCGCGCGGCGGCACCGTCTGGCTCGGCAGTCTGATCCGGGTGATGAAGGACTTCGGTATCAGCGAGCGACTGGTGCGTACATCGGTATTCAGGCTCGTCCAGGACGGTTGGTTGCAGTCAACGCTGCTCGGTCGCCGCAGTTATTACAGCCTGACTGATGAGGGTCGCGAGAAATTCGAGCAGGCAACGCACAAGATCTATGGCGAACCCGCGGCAACCTGGGACGGACAGTGGTGCCTGATACTTCTATCCGGATGCGACGCTGTGACACGGGACCTGGTGAGAAAAGAGTGCGGCTGGCTGGGCTTCGGTGCGCTGTCGACGAGCCTGCTCGCGCATCCGGCGCCGGACATGTCGGACCTCGACATCACATTGCGGCGACTGGGCGTAGCGGATGATGTTGTCGTCATGAGCGGGCAGACGATCAGAAACGAAGCGTCGATGCGCAGGCTTGCGCACGATAGCTGGAGCCTCGCCGACATCGATCGGGGCTACGCCAGCTTTGTCGAACGCTTTCGCCCGTTGATCGCCGCGTACGGAAAAGACGCGAACGTGTCGCCAAAATCCGCGTTTCTGGTCCGAACGTTGCTGATTCAGGAATATCGCAAAGTGCTCCTGCGCGACCCGCAATTGCCGGCCGCGTTGCTGCCGCCGGGCTGGCACGGGTCTGCGGCGTATCAGCTGTGCAAAAACCTGTACCTGGCGGTCTATGCGCAAGCCGACCGCTACCTGTCGGAAACGATGGAGACCGCCAGTGGGCCGTTGCCAGGACCCGACCGGAGCTTCAAGCAGCGCTTTGGTGGGCTTGACCAGGACAGTCATTAACGAAGAGGTTTCTACTATGGATAAACTCGAGCGTGCACGGGCCTGTGCCAACAGGATGTATGCGGGTGACAAGGCCTCACAGGCTTTGGGCATCGAAATCGAGATTCCGGAACCGGGCTCGGCGATCGCGTCGATGCGCGTGCGCGAGGACATGGTGAATGGCTTCAACATCTGCCACGGTGGACTGGTCTTCACCTTGGCCGATACGGCATTCGCGTTTGCGTGCAATGCCTATGATGACCTGACGGTTGCCGGCTCCGGAATGATCGAGTTTCTTCGGCCCGTTTACCTTGACGACGTACTTCGCGCCGTCGCGCTCGAGGAGCACCGCGGCCAGCGCAGCGGTCTGTATGCGGTTGAGGTGGTCAACCAGCACGACGAATTCGTCGCCCTGTTTCGCGGCCGCTCGGTTAGCCGCGGCGAGTCCGTGCTGGAGGCCTAAACCGATACACTAATCATTGAAAAAATCGAATAACTGTGACACATTAGCGCGGCACGCGTAACGACGCCACAGGACTCAATTCATGTACACGCAAGGCCTTGATCAAAAAGGACAACCTGACAAGCGGGATGATCTCGAATCTGAGGCCGAACTCGAGGCGTTTCAGAAGCGCATCGATGCCGAGGAGAAGATTGAGGCCAAAGACTGGATGCCAGAGGCGTACCGGCGCACGCTGATTCGTCAGATCTCACAGCACGCGCATTCCGAAATCATTGGCATGCAGCCGGAGGGCAACTGGCTTACGCGCGCACCGTCGCTGAAGCGCAAGGCGATATTGCTCGCCAAGATCCAGGACGAAGCAGGGCACGGACTGTATCTCTACAGCGCCGCCGAGACCCTCGGCGTGTCGCGCGATCAGATGGTCGGCGACCTTCTGTCCGGCAAAGCCAAATACTCGAGCATCTTCAATTATCCGACCGTGACGTGGGCGGATATCGGTGCCATCGGCTGGCTGGTCGACGGCGCCGCCATCATGAATCAGATTCCTCTGTGCCGCTGCTCCTACGGCCCGTACGCGCGGGCGATGGTGCGCGTCTGCAAAGAGGAGAGTTTTCACCAGCGGCAGGGCTACGACATTCTGGTCGAGCTGTGCAAAGGCACGCCCGAGCAAAAGGCGATGGCACAGGACGCGCTCGATCGCTGGTGGTGGCCGTCCCTGATGATGTTCGGCCCGTCCGATACCGAATCAAAACACTCCGCGCAGTCGATGGCGTGGAAGATCAAACGGTTTTCCAATGACGAACTGCGGCAGAAGTTTATCGACGTCACGGTGCCGCAAGCCGAGTTTCTCGGCCTCAAGGTGCCCGATGATGAATGCATTCTCGATGAGAAGACGGGCCACTACGGCCACGGCGAGATCGACTGGCAGGAGTTTATCGAAGTGCTAAAAGGCAATGGGCCGTGCAACAAGCAGCGCATGGAAAAACGCCGCAAAGCACACGATGACGGCCAATGGGTTCGCGAAGCAGCGCACGCCTACGCTGAAAAACAAGCGGCAAAACAGGCCGCCTAGGAACCACGATGTCGAATAAAGAATGGCCGCTGTACGAGGTATTCATTCGCAGCAAGTCCGGTCTCAGCCATCGTCACGCCGGCAGCATTCACGCGGCTGACGATCAAATGGCGCTGGATGCTGCGCGGGACACGTATACGCGACGTAACGAAGGTGTCAGCATCTGGGTCGTGCGTTCGAGCCAGATCGTTGCCTCGGATCCGGCCGACACGGCGGCATTTTTCGAACCCGCTGAAGACAAGATCTACCGGCATCCGACGTTTTATGAAGTACCCGAAGGCGTAGAGAACCTGTGAACAAAGAACAGGCATTGCTCGCGTACGTATCGAGGCTTGGTGATAACGCCCTGATTCTCGGCCAGCGCATGGTCGAACTCGTTGCCGCGTACCCGGAACTCGAGGAAGAACTCGCCAACGCGAACTTCGCACTGGACTTCATCGGCCAGGCCCGGATGTTCTACACCTATGCCGGTGAGCTCGAGGGCAAAGGCCGCGGCGAAGATGATTTTGCTTTCCTGCGAGACGAGAACGAGTTCAGAAATTTCCTGTTGATCGAGCAGCCGAACGCGCATTTCGGCGATTCGATCACAAAGCTCGTATTGTTCGAGTCGTTCTATCTGCTGCAGCTCGAGGCAGTTGACACAGTGTGCGGATAAGCGCGTCGCCGAGATCGCCGCACGCGCCGAAAAGGAGATCCGCTACCACCTGCGGCACAATACCCAGTGGTTTGTGCGACTGGGCGACGGCACTGACGAAAGCCATGAGCGCGTGCAGGACTCGCTCGACGAATCTCTGGCCTTACACAGGCGAAATGTTCGCAGCCGATGAGATCGACCAGATTTTCGCCGCGTCGTTCAGCGGTCCGGACCTCGGCGCGATTCACGATCAGTGGCATGACGAACGTGACGGCGATCATTGGCGAAGCGACGCTGGCGAAACCGGAAGACGGCTGGATGGCGTCCGGCGGCAAGCAGGGCCGCCACAGCGAACACCTCGGTTACATGATTGCCGAGATGCAGTATCTGCAGCGCAAGCATCCGGGGGCGACTTGGTAGCTCCTGCATTCAGCCGCGAACAGGTACTTGACTGGCTGAGCGAAGTCCCTGATCCCGAAATTCCGGTGCTCACGATCACCGACCTCGGCATCGTCCGCGGCGTAACGATCGACAGTGAGGTAGTTGTCGAACTGACGCCGACGTATTCCGGCTGCCCCGCGACCGAAGTCATCGAGCAGAGTGTCATCGATGCCCTGCACACTCATGGCGTCGAACACGTCGCGATCAAGCGAGTCCTGTCGCCACCCTGGACGACGGACTGGATATCAGACGAGGGTCGGAAAAAGCTCAGAGAATACGGTATCGCGCCGCCCGAGCAGGGCGCGAGTAAACGCGCGTTGTTGCACGGCAACCGCGATATCGCCTGCCCGCGCTGCGACTCAACCGAATACTGCGGTGGTGAGCGAGTTTGGCTCGACCGCATGCAAAGCATCATACAAGTGCATCGCATGCCTTGAGCCGTTCGAATATTTCAAGTGCATCTGAATGAAACAGTTTCACCCGACTGACGATTGAACGACTCGATCGCGAGACCAACGACTCGGTCCGCATCGCGCTGGGCGTGCCCGATGAATTCGCGGGCGAGTACGCATTTCTGCCGGGCCAACACCTGCCGTTTCAGATATCGGTCGATGGCAAAAAGCTGCGCCGCACCTACAGCATATGCTCGGCGCAGGGCGAGACGCCGTTGGAGATAGGCGTCCGCGTGCAACCCGGCGGACAGTTTTCGGAGTTCGCCGCCAATGAGCTTGCCGTCGGCGATACGCTCGACGCGATGCCACCGTCCGGCCAGTTTCACGTAATTCTCGATGCGGCAAATGCGCACGACTACATCGGATTTGCGGCAGGCAGCGGGATTACGCCGGTTTTGTCGATGATCAAGTCGTGTTGGCAGCATGAGCCGGATAGTCGATTCCTGCTGTTTTATGGCAATCGCAAGCAGTCGACGACGATGTTCATCGAAGACCTGTACGCCCTGAAGAACCGGTATCCGGAACGCCTGCAGCTGCATTTCCTGTTCAGCCAGGAGGAGCAGGAGTTTCCGGTCATGAGCCGGGCGCCTGGACGCGGACAAAATTCGCGAGCTTTACGCGGCATTTTGCGCCGGCCTGGATCCGGACGCTGCATTTGTCTGCGGTCCGGACACGATGATCAAGACGGTCACCGACACGCTGGTCGAACTCGGCCTTGCCTCCGGAGAATGTCCACGCCGAACGATTCGGCGTGCCGCGCAAGGGAAGTAAGACGAAACCAGCGGTCGCGAAGGAAACGGCGAATCAGGCGACCGTGACCGTGATCATGGACGGGCACAAGAAAGAGTTCGAGATGCAGTCGCGCTGACGAGAACATCGTCGACGCGGCAGCCGATCACGGCATTGACCTGCCGTATTCCTGCAAAGGCGGCGTGTGTGCCACCTGCCGCTGCCACGTGCGCGACGGCGAGGTCACGATGGCAACCAACTATGGCCTCGAGCCCTGGGAAGTCGAGAAGGGCTTCGTCCTGGCCTGCCAGTCCCGGCCTGTCAGTGACTCGGTCACGCTGGATTACGACAAGACCTGAAGCAGGGCCTGGCGGTGCAGGGCAATTGTTTCCGGATGTAATGATTTGCCAATACGCCTGTCGGAGTTGCCGCCAGGCTGAGATAATACCGGGTCATCTACAACCGGCATTCCCATGAGCACGGCAGGCCAGATACCTCTAATTGCAATGATTCCACGGCTGTTCGCAGCCACCGTGGCGATGCTTGCCGTCGTCGGCTGCGCCAGCACGGGAATCAGTCCTGAAACGACTGAGCTGGCCGCTCCCGGCGCATGGGAGCGCGGCGGCGATGCCGACCAGGTCAGCAATAACTGGCTGGAGACATTCGGCAGTGACAATCTGACGCTGCTGGTTGATGAAGCACAGGGCAGCAATTTCCGCCTCGCACAGGAACGGGCTCGTCTCGAGCAGGCTCAGCAAACGCTGGTTATTGCTCGCGCGGACAGGTTTCCGAGTATTGATTTGTCACTGGATAGTTCGCGCCGCGCTGTCGAGGGCACTGACGGAAGCAGAGTCGCGACGAATTCGTTCACGGCCGGGCTTGATGCCGCGTGGGAACTGGACGTCTGGGGCCGACTCAACAAATCGCAGCAGGCGGCGCAGCTGAGTTATTCGGCACAAAAAGCCCAACTCGAATTTGCCTCGCGTGATCTTGCAGCGCGCACGGCGGGCGCCATGTTCGACGCCCTCGAGGCCCGCGCGCTGTTGGAACTTGCCGAAATGCGCCTCGATAACGCGAGGCAAAGCCGCGATATTGTGGCAAGCGGCTATCGTCAGGGGCTGAATGACGCGCTGGACCTGTACCTCGCAAACAACCAGCTCGAACAGGAAAAAGCCGCGCTTGCGGCCCAGAGCCAGGTCGTCTTCGAGTCCTTTGCGGAGCTGCAACTCGCGATGGGCCGCTACCCGAGCGGTGATATGCGGCTGCCAGGAGAGCTCCCGGTCATTACCGATGCCGTTCCGGTCGGCTTGCCTTCCGAATTGCTGACGCGGCGACCGGATATTCGCGAGGCCTGGCTCAACCTGTTGTCCGCGGATGCAAGCCTCGCGGCCGCGCACAAGAATCGCTTTCCACGCATCACGCTGGTCGCCTCCGCAGGGGTGACGAGCATCGCGTTTTCGGATTTGCTCGATGGAGACGGCACCGGGTGGTCGCTCATTGGCGGCGTCACCCAACCGATATTTCAGGCGGGCCGACTCGGGGCGCTCGAAGAGCAGGCGGCGGCCAGGGTACGGGAGTCGGAGCAGATCTATCTCGACGTGGTCTTCCAGGCGTTTGCAGAGGTCGAAAACGCGATATCAAGAAACGTGTCGCTGACTGACAGCTACTCCTCGTTTGTCGAGGCCGAGAAGAATGCGATGAGTGCGCTGCGACTCGCAACCGAACAGTATCAACGCGGCCTTGTCACGTACACGACGGTGCTTGAATCGCAGCGCCGCGCTTTCGACGCATCGGCAACGGTCATTCGTTTGCGCAATGACCTGCTGCAAAACAGAATAGCTCTACACCTCGCGCTTGGCGGCGAGTTCTCGACAGGCTACTGAGGCTACAATTCGCGATATGGCTAATAACAGGAAAAACGTCGGCTGCCTTGCGGTCATCGCCGGCTTCGCCGTTGTCGCCATCCTGGTATGGATACTCCGCCCGCAGCCTGAGCGGCGTCCTCCGGAGGGTGGCCCCAGGCTTGCCGTTGAAACGCAGCTGATAGAGAGCCGCGACTACCAGGTGCGCTTGCAGAGCTACGGCACCGTGCAGCCGAAAATCCGCAGCATTCTGGTCGCCCAGGTCGTGGGCCAGATCGTCAGCATCAATCCGAACGTAAGGAATGGTGGCTTTTTCGAGAAAGGCGACGTGCTGGGCGAGATCGATCCCCGGGACTACGAGGCCGACGTGCGCATCGCCGAGGCAACACTGATGGATGCACGGCAGGCGCTGGCCGAGGCGGAAGCGCGCAGCGTGCAGGCCGCTGAAGACTGGCAGCGCCTCGGTAACGAAGGCGAAGCGCCGTCGCTGGTGTTGCGTGAGCCACAGCTTGAAGCGGCGAAGGCCAGAGTCATTTCGGCACAATCGGGCTTGCGTAAGGCACAGCTGGATCTCGAGCGTACGAAAATTGTCGCGCCGTTCGCCGGCCGCGTGCTGCGCAAAATGGTCGACGTGGGCCAGGTTGTTTCGGTAAACACGATGCTGGCGGAAATCTACGCGACCGACTCGGTTGAAATTCGTTTGCCGCTCAGAAATCGGGACCTGCCGTTTATCGATCTGCCGGAAAGCTATCGCTTCGCGGGCGTTGATCCGCAGCGCGAACTGCCGGTAATCATAAGCTCGGACCTCACGGGACCGAGTTCCTGGGAGGCCCGGCTTGTCAGAACCGAAGGTGCAATCGACGAGTCTGCACGCCAGCTGCACGTTATCGCGCAGATCGCGGACCCGTTCGGCAAAGCGAACGAGTCGCGTGCGCCACTGAAAATCGGTCAGTACGTCACCGCGGAAATGCCGGGTCGAACGGTGCCGGAAGCCGTCGTGATCCCGAACAATACGATCTATCAGGGTAGCTACGTTTACGTCGTCGAAGATGGAACGCTGCGCCGCAAAGACATTGAAGTGGCCTGGCAGGACGATGCAGAAGCGATTGTCGCCGCCGGCTTGCAAGTCGGCGACGAACTCGTATTGACGCCGCTCGGTCAGGTCACATCGGGAATTCGCGTCACGACCGAATCGCCGCAAAGCACCAAGGCGGCGAAAATCGAGGCAGCACAATGATCTCCTGGTTCGCGCGCAACTCGGTCGCCGCCAATTTGTTGATGTGGGGGATCCTGGTCGGCGGACTGGTGGCCTTGTCTCGCGGCATAACCCTCGAGGTGTTTCCGCCCGCCGAACCCGACACGATCAATGTCAGCGTTACGCTGCGTGGCGCGACGCCCGAGGACATCGAACTCGGTGTCGCGGTCCGCATCGAGGAGGCCGTGCAGGATCTCGAAGGCATCGAGAAAATAACGTCACGGTCTGTGGAGGGCAGTACCCGTGTGCAGATCGAAGTGGCGCCTGATTATGACCCGCGGGAAGTCCTTGACGATATCAAGAGCCGCATCGACTCGATCAATACGTTTCCCGCCGAGGCGGAAAAGCCCATCGTAGCACTGGCGATCTGGCGCATGGACGTCATTGACGTCGTCGTGGCAGGCGACTACAGCGAGGACGAGATTCGTACGTTCGCCGATCAGGTGCGCGCCGACATATTGCGCATCGACGGCGTCACCCAGGCCGAGCTGAATTTCGTACGCAAATATGAAATAGCCATCGAAGCCTCGCAGGATCGCCTGCGCGAGTATGACATCACCCTGCAAATGCTGGCCGATGCCGTTCGCGGCAGTTCCGTTGACTTGTCCGCCGGCAACGTGCGAACCGATGGTGGCGACGTGCTGATCCGCTCCAAGGGTCAGGCTTATCGCCGTTCCGATTTCGCATCCATCGTCGTCAAGACCAATCCGGACGGCAGCATCGTCAGAGTCGGCGATGTCGCCAACGTGATCGATGGTTTCGAAGAGGAATCGATCACGACGCGCTTTAATGGTAATCACGCTGCGATTATCGGTGTTTCGCGCGTCGGCGAGCAGAACGCGATCGAGATAGCAACCAAGGTCAGAGACTATATCGAGTCACGGCAGGACAGCCTGCCGGTCGGAATGACGCTGAGTTACTGGGACGACGACTCGGTGACAATCAAAAACCGCCTGAGCATCATGTTCTCGAGCGCCATTCAGGGCGGTCTGCTCGTGATTATTCTGCTGTCATTATTCCTGCGTCCATCTATTGCCTTCTGGGTATTCCTGGGTATCCCGATCAGTTTCACCGGTGCCTTCATGGTGCTGTCGTATTTCGACATCAGTCTCAATCTGATGAGCGCATTCGGCTTTATTCTGGTTCTCGGGATTGTGGTCGATGACGCCATCGTGACGGGGGAAAACGTCTATACGCATTTGCGAACGAAAGACTCAGGACTTGCGGCGGCGATTCAAGGCACGAAAGAGGTTGCCATCCCGGTGACGTTCGGCGTGCTGACAACGATTGCGGCCTTTGTACCACTTGGCCTGATCGACGGGCGGTTGGGCAGGTTCTTTGCGCCGATACCTGCTGTCGTAATTCCGGTTCTCCTGCTCTCGCTGATCGAGTCCAAGTTCGTGCTTCCGGCGCACCTGAAGCACATCAAAATAAAAGAGGCCAGCGAATCGCGCGGCTTCTCGGCCTGGCAATCGCGCTTCGCTCAGCGATACGAGGATGCCATCGTCAAATACTTCAAGCCGTTGTTGCAGCTTGCACTGCGACATCGATACTCGACGCTGGCCACATTCACCGGAGTGTTGCTGGTAATGGCGACACTCGTCGCCGGCGGGTGGACACGCTGGACGTTTTTCCCGAGCGTCGAATCCGAAACGGCTACTGCGTCGCTGGAGATGCCGGTAGGAACGCCTTTTGAGGTCACGGACAAACACATTCAGCGCATGGTGGATGCAGCAGTCGCGTTGCAGGATCGGTACAGGGATCCCGAGACCGGTCATAGCATGATTACGAATATTCTCTCGAGTACCGGCGCGTCGCGCGGCGGCGGCGGCACGCATGTGGGACGCGTTCAATTCGAGACGGCGCCCAGGGAAGAACGCACGATCGAATTCACGATTACTCAGCTCAACAAGGAATGGCGGGAACTGGTGGGATTGATACCAGGAGCCGAGGCATTGACGTTCCGGGCTACATGGTTCCGTCCCGGCGAGCCGATCGATGTACAGTTCAGCGGTAATTCCCTCGAAGAACTCAGCCTGATCGGTGAAGAGGTCAAGCAGCGACTGGCAACGTACCCGGGCGTATTTGAAATCGGCGATAGCTTGTCGGACGGCAAAGAAGAGCTGCGCGTCGAACTGACGCCGCAGGGACATCTGCTGGGCCTGACCCGCAATGACATCGTCGGTCAGGTCGGGCAAGGCTTCAAAGGCTTGCAAGCGCAGCGAATACAGCGCGGACGTGACGACATTCGCGTCTTGATCCGCTACCCGATCGATGAGCGCAGAACGATATCTGCGCTGAATGAAATGCTGATCGCGGCGCCAAACGGACGTCTCGTACCGCTGGCAAACGTCGCAACGCTGCAGCCCGGACGCGGCCCTTCACAGATTACACGAATAGACCAGTATCGTGTCCTGAACGTGACGGCAGACGTGGACAAGGAAGAGGTCAACATGACTGTTCTACAGTCGGATTTGCGTGCCTACATCGATTCTGTCGTTGCCAAATATCCGTCGATCCGCTACACCATGGAAGGCGAACAGAGTGAACAGAAAAAATCTTTCGCAAGCCTGATTAGCGGATTGATTGTCGTGCTTGGCGTTATCTATTGCCTGCTGGCGTTGCCGCTCAAGTCCTACGTACAGCCGCTCGTCGTCATGTCCGTCATACCGTTCGGTGTCATTGGAGCAATCATCGGCCACTGGATTATGGGCTATTCGCTGTCGATACTGAGCCTGCTCGGGTTCATGGCATTGGTCGGCGTCGTGATTAACGATAGTCTCGTGCTGGTTGATTTCGCGAATCGGCGTCATCGGGCCGGTGAGCCCGTCGAATCTGCTGTAGAGCGTGCGGGCGTGGTCCGATTCAGGCCCGTGATGCTAACGTCCCTGACAACATTTTTCGGGCTGCTGCCGCTGCTGCTCGAGCGCTCGACGACCGCGCAGTTTCTTATTCCGATGGCTATATCGCTTGGCTTTGGCATATTGTTCGCGACATTCATAACGCTGATACTCGTCCCGACGAATATCTTGATTGCGCATGAAATTGGCGAGCGGCTACGTGCTGCGCTCGGCTTGCCGATCAGGGTTGACGCTGATCTGGGCACGCGACCGGAGTTGCAGGATCCCGCCTAGCAAAACCATGAACACCAGCCATGACCTCGTGGCCGACGTTATCGATAACGGCAGGGTCAGCGGCCAACAGCTGCTCGTTGTCGGCCTCTGCATGTTTTTCAATATGCTGGACGGCTTCGACATCACGGCGATGGCTGTCGTTGCTGGGGCGGTTTCCGGTGAACTCGGTCTGACAGCGGATAGGCTCGGCTGGATTTTCAGCTTCGCGCTGCTCGGAATGATGGCGGGCGCGATGTTTCTTGCACCGATGTCCGACCTGATTGGCCGCCGCAAGATCATTATTGCCGGCGTAACCCTCGTTGGCATCTCGATCTTGTTCACTGCGAATGCGTCAACGCTCGGTGAATTTATTGCACTGCGATTCATTTCCGGTGTCGGTGCCGGTGCGATGCTGGCATGCCAGGCGACGCTCGCCGCGGAATACAGCCCGGAAAAATACCGTGCGCTTTCGGTCGCGGCCGTTACGTCAGGCTATCCACTCGGCGCGATGTTCACGTCGGTAGCGGCCGGCATGATCATGCCCGAGTATGGCTGGCGCGGCATGTTCTGGTTTGGGGGCGGACTGACCCTGGTGATGGGGCTCGTAGCATGGCTTCTCATTCCCGAGTCGCTCAAGTATTTGTTCGAGCGCCGCCCTGGCAATACGCTGGAGCGTGTCAACACTATCCTGCGTAAGCTCAAGAAAGAAACACTGAGCGAATTGCCTGTCGTCACCGCCGCGGAGTTAAGTCAGAAGTCGGGCATGTCCGCGACGATGCTCAAACTCCTGGCGAAACAGCACATCAGGACCACGCTGACCTTGTGGACGACTTTCTTTCTGTGCTTCGCGACGCTGTACTTTCTCTTAAGCTGGATTCCCAAGCTCATGGAGGATGCCGGCTATGGTTTCGACGTCGGTCGTCAGGCGTTCTTCCTCTTCAACCTTGGCGGCGTCATAGGCATTTACCTGCTCGGCTTCCTGTCGACACGCTGGAAACTGACGAATCTGATTTTCGCGTTGCTGTTCCTGTCGGCGATCGGGATGGTGATCTTCGCGATGGCGCCAAAACAGGTCAGTCTGTTGTTGGCCATCATTTTCACTATCGGCGTATTACAACAGGGCGGGTTTACCGGGCTTTACAGTGCGGCGGCAAAAGCCTATCCGACCGAGATTCGCAGCACGGGCATCGGCTGGGCCGTCGGCCTCGGCAGGTCCGGCGCGGTCGCCGGACCTGCGGCAGCCGGCTACCTGATCGCGGCAGGGTTCGACATGTCCATCAACTTCTACATCTTCGCAGTGCCGATGGCGATTGGCGGCCTGATCGCGTATCGACTGCATATTCACTGATGCCGTGGACCAAGACCGCGTGCGACCAACCAAAGGCCCCATCCAGCCCAGATCGTGATAATGGGCAGGACGATCCAAAAAGCCGTTTCGTCGCCCAGGTTCCAGCCGGCCGCCTCGCGAGCTTTGACTACAACGGCCAGATTTACGACCGGCCAGTACACCGTGATGCCCAACGCGGCGCCCGTCAGGATCTCGCCCCAGCTGCGGTTTTTCCAAATTCCGATCAGACCGGCCGCAAGCAGCGGGATGTAGACAAGCAGGTCACCCAGTGCAAAGCCGTACCAGAACGCCGTGCCGACCTCGGTTATCTGCGCGGCGGATTCCTGCGTTCCCATACGGACACCGAGTTCGTAGCTGAACGCAGGTATCGCCTGCGCGTAGATCAGATAGGCAAGCAGCAGCCAGCCCGGAATCTGCAGTAGCCAAAATGCGCCGCTTCGATTTGTCATGACTCTCGCCTTCAGCCAATGATGAGTTGAGCATCAGAAATAGCACTGTTGGCGCGTATTCGAAAGTCCAGTCGCCGTTTGGCGCGTAAAATAACGTTAACGAAATTGCGCATTCTTGCGGAATTACCCTGACCAGCCGCAACTGCGCTGGAGAGCCCATGACCACAGACAACAACCAACGCTGCCCTTGCCACGACCGAAAGGCCGAATTCGTTCAGCTACGAGGATCTCCTCGAGTGCGCCGCCGGTAATATGTTCGGGCCGGACAATGGCAAGCTGCCAAAGCCGCCAATGCTCATGCTGGACAGAATCGCGCATATCTCGAACGAGGGTGGCAAATACGGCAAGGGTGAAATCAAGGCCGAGCTCGATATCCGTCCCGACCTGTGGTTTTTCGACTGCCATTTCGAGGGCGATCCTGTGATGCCGGGCTGCCTTGGCCTGGACGCGATGTGGCAGCTTGTTGGTTTCTTCCTGGTCTGGAGCGATTTGCCGGGCAGGGGCAGGGCGCTGGGGTCGGGCAAGGTCAAGTTCAGCGGCCAGGTGCTGCCGAAAGCCAAGCTGGTCACCTACCAGATCGACATCAAACGTGTCATTACCCGCAAGTTGAATATGGCGATTGCCGATGCGAGCATGTTTGTCGATGGCCGCGAGATCTATGTCGCCGAAGATCTGCGTGTCGGTCTGTTCACTTCCACTGACGATTTCTAGGACACAGTTATGCGGCGCGTTGTCGTTACGGGTATTGGCGCGGTTTCGTGTATTGGCAACAACCAGGCCGAGATTCTCGATTCATTGAAGAACGGCCGCTCCGGAATAGTGGCGAACGAGTCCTATAAGGAGATGGGCCTTCGCAGCCAGATCTCGGGGTCGATTGACATCGACACCGCCGAACTCATCGATCGCAAAGTGCTCCGCTTCATGGGCGACGCAGCCGCTTATGCCTATATCTCTATGCAGCAAGCGATTGACGACTCAGGTCTTGAAGAAAACGACATCTCGAACGTTCGCACCGGCCTGATCGCATCCTCTGGCGGTGCGTCGAGCTCCAATATTGTCGCGAGCGCAGACAAGCTTCGCGAGCGCGGCGTTCGCAAAATTGGCCCTTACATGGTCACGCGCACGATGAGCAGCACCGTCTCCGCGTGCCTGACAACGCCGTTCAGGATCAAGGGACTCAACTACTCGATAACATCGGCGTGTGCAACGAGTGCACACTGCATTGGCGCTGGCGCAGAACAAATTCAGTGGGGCAAACAGGACATCATCTTTGCCGGAGGCGGTGAGGAAGAAGACTGGACACTGGCGTGTCTGTTCGATGCGATGGGTGCTTTGTCGTCGAAATATAACGACGCGCCCGCAACCGCATCGCGTCCGTACGATGCGACCCGTGATGGTTTTGTCATTGCCGGCGGTGGTGGCATGGTGGTTCTTGAAGAGTTCGAGCATGCCAAAGCGCGCGGCGCGAAAATCTATGCCGAGCTTGTCGGCTACGGCGCATCTTCGGACGGTCACGACATGGTCGCACCATCGGGTGAAGGCGCTGCACGTTGCATGGAAATGGCGAAAGCGACAGTTGATGGGCCGATCGACTACATCAACACGCACGGGACGAGCACGCCGGCCGGCGACATCGCGGAGGTTGCGGCCATGCGATCGGTCTTCGACGGTGACATACCCAGGTTCGGCTCGTCGAAGTCACTCTGCGGTCATTCGCTCGGCGCGACCGGCGTGCACGAGGCCATACATTGCCTGCTTATGCTCGAGCACGACTTTATTGCACCGTCGATAAACTGCAATGAACCGGACCCCGCTATTGAAGGTGCTCCTCTTGTCACTGAGTGCATCGAACAGGCCGGTATCTCGACAGCCATGTCGAACAGCTTTGGCTTTGGCGGCACAAACTCGACACTTGTATTCCAGAAGCGGTAAAGCCCGGGCATAATCACTGCCCATGACTCTCGAAACCATCAGCGAAACCAACTGCTTTGACGGCAGGATTGGCTTCTATCGACACGCCTCGGCTGTCAATGACTGCGACATGCGGTTTTCGGTGTTCGTGCCGCCGCAGGCAGCCGATGGCAAGGTGCCCGTCGTTACATTTCTGTCGGGTCTGACCTGTACTGAAGAGAACTTCATGGTGAAAAGCGGCGCGCAGCGGTACGCGGCCGAACTCGGCATCATGCTGGTTTCGCCGGATACCAGCCCGCGCGGCAAGAGCGTGCCTGATGATCCCGACGAAGACTACGATTTCGGCCTGGCAGCCGGTTTTTATCTCAACGCCACTGAGGAACCGTGGTCGCGGCACTATCACATGTATGACTACGTGATGCAGGAGCTGCAGCCTGCCGTATTCGACAACTTTCCCGGGGATGCCGATCGGCACGGACTGACCGGCCATTCGATGGGCGGTCATGGTGCACTGACGATTGGGCTAAAGCACCCCGACGTGTTCAAGTCGTTGTCGGCGTTTGCCCCGATCTGTACGACGCTGCACAGTCCCTGGGGTCAAAAAGCGCTCGCATATTATCTCGGCAGTGATACGTCGACCTGGCACGGGTATGACGCCTGCGAGGTCGCGCGAAATGTCAGCGATGCGTCGTCACGCAGCAGGATTCTGGTTGATCAGGGTGCCGCTGATCCGTACCTCGAAGAGCAGCTCAAGCCCGAACTACTCGAGCAAGCCTGCGCCGAAAGCGGTCTGCCGCTCGAATTGCGCATGCGCGACGGCTATGATCACGGCTACTATTTCATTTCGACATTCATCGAAGATCACCTGAGGCATCACGCGGAACTGCTCGGTGCCTGATCGGGCACGTCTGCTGCCTGTTCTCGGCTGTCTCACATTAGCCGCATGCGCATCTTATACATTGGTGCCCGATGCAGCGATTCGGTGTTCCGACTGCGCAGGCTGGAATGACTCACAACCCCCGTTTCGGATCTTTGCTAATACCTACTACGTCGGTACAGCCGGTCTTTCGTCGATACTGATCGCAACGAAGGATGGATTGATCCTTTTCGATGGCGGTTTGCCGCAGTCGGCGCAGCTGATAACGAACAACATTCGCGCTCTGGGTTTTGATCCACGTGACATCCGCGTTATCGCCGTGTCGCACGCGCACTTCGATCACGTCGGAGGAATCGCCGCGCTGCAGCGCCTCAGCAACGCCGACGTATTCACGAGCGTTGCATCGCTGTGGGTCATGCGGCGCGGCATCCTGCCCGGCGACGATCCACAGTTCGATCCGGACAATCGAAGTACGGCGTTTCCCGCCGTTCCCGGCGCGAACGCACTGGATGACGGCACGGTTTTCACGATCGGCGGCGTTTCCGTTCGCGGCATTTATACGCCCGGCCACACGCCCGGCGGCATGACGTGGAGCTGGCAGACCTGCGAAGACAGGCGATGTCTCGACTTCGTCTATGCCGATTCGATCAGCCCGGTCTCGGTCGAGGGGTATCGATTTTCGGAGGGTCTTGGCGAGGCGCTTGGCGATAGCATCGAACGGATCGGAAACCTCGATTGCGACATCTTTCTTGCGCCGCACCCGTTCTATTTCGGCCTAAAGGAGAAGACACAGCAGGGCCGGGAGGCGTTCATCGATGATCAGGCCTGCAAGCGATACGCTGCCTCGGCGCGTGCCTGGCTCGAGCGTCGTCTGGACGAGGAGCGTGGAGCAGCACCCTAAGTACATCTCCGAATAGCCTATTTGCGGTGCTTTTGAGGAAATAGATGCGGCCCTCTACCGTTCTTATTCGTAGAGGAGTTCCGAGGAGATTGCCCTCATGCGAAATCTGACCCGAATACTGCCGATTGCGGCACTACTGCTGTCACCGTGCACGGTATGTGCTGCCGACGTCGAGAAAGGATTTGCGGCTTTCAACGTCGGCGATTACGCGAAATCACTCGCTGAGTGTCAGCCGCTGGCCGAAGAAGGCAACGCGGCAGCACAGTTCTGTGTGGGTCGACTGTACGCCAATGGATTCGGCGTAGACATGGACGACTCCAAGGCATTGCAATGGTACGGCGCAGCAGCAGACCAGGGGTACCCCGACGCACTGTACAACCTCGGCGTCATGCACGCGAACGGCTGGGGTGTCGAGATGAATGACGACCGCGCCGCGGACTACTATCGTCAGGCAGCTGTGCAGGGGTACATACCGGCTGTCATGAGCCTGGCGGAAATTCGTCACCGCGGAATGGGCGTCACGGAAGACGAAGTGGACGCATACGCCTGGTACATCGTTGCCGCGCAACTGGGCAACATGGACGCAGAGCTCAGGCGAGATGCGGCCGCGAAAGACCTGAGCCCGGAGGAGCAGGCCAACGGTCAAAAAATGGCCGAAGAGCGTCTCGAAGCGATCGACGTAGAAAGATTGCAGGCTATTCGAGTCGACTAGTCGCCGCTAGCCATGCTGATGTGCTTCGGGCGATAGCCAGCCCGTCAGCGGCATTGCGATCGTCAGTACGCCCAGGACCACAATCAGCAGGCCAAATCCGAGGCGCGTGCCGCGGCGGCGCATGAGTTGTGTTACCTGCGCCGCACCGAGACCCGTCATGACCATGGCCGGCATCGTGCCAATACCGAACGCGATCATTATTGCCGCTCCATCTGCAGGCGCGGCGCTCGTCGCAGCGATCAGCAGCACGCTGTAAACAAGACCGCACGGCAGCCAGCCCCAGACCAGTCCGAGGCCGAGCGCGCGTGGCAGGCTGGTCACCGGCACCAGACTCTTCGCAAGCGGAGCGATCTTCGCCCAAAGTGTGGCGCCCATTCGTTCGATAGCATTCAGCAGTCGCAGATCGAATGCGACCTTGAGTCCGACCAGAATGATGATCAAGCCGCTCAGAAATCTGACAGAACTCGCAATCGTCGGTGACGCTTTGACAATGACGCTGCCGAAGCTGCCAACAATAGTGCCCAGTACCGCATAGCTGGTTACCCGACCCAGGTTGTAGGTCAGTGCTGTCGGCAGTTGCGTACGCAAGGTTGCGACGCTCGCATTCACGGCAAACAAACCCGAAATGCCGGCGCACATGCCGAGACAGTGTGCGCTGCCGAGCAGCCCGGCGAGCAGTGCCGCCGACAAGGCAGGTACGAGTTCGCTCATGGCACGGGGTTTTCAGGAGGCTTCTCGTCGTCATCCATCACGACGCGCACGGCCGGCGTGTCGAGGTCGTCGAACTGACCCGAGCCAACGGCCCAGAAAAACGCCCAGACTGCACCCCCGAGCAACAGCAAGGCCAGCGGAATCAATACGTACAGAATGTTCATGGTGCTCCGTAGCGGCTGAGTCGCAGTGCGTTGAGTACGACAATGAGCGAGCTCGCGCTCATGCCGATCGCCGCCGCCCATGGTGGCACATATCCCAGTGCGGCGAGCGGCAACGCTGCCACATTGTAAACGACGGCCCAAGTAAGGTTCTGCCGCACAACACGCATGGTCTGCCTGGCCAGGAAAATACCAAGCGTCAGTGGTTGCAACGATTCGCCGAGCATAATGACGTCTGCGCTGGTCTGGGCGAGCAGTGCGCCGTGGACCGGAGCCACGGAGGCGTCCGCCCCGGCCAGCACGGGTGCGTCGTTGATACCGTCGCCGACCATGATTACCGTGTCGCCTGCCAGCTGCGCCGAGCGAATGATCCCGAGCTTGTCCTCGGGCGTACAACCGTAGTGATACTCGGAAATTCCAAGCGTCGCGGCAACACGACTCACGGCTTCCTTGCCGTCGCCACTGACGAGCCCGAGCGACAGGCCCAGGTCCCTGAGTTGCTGCAGCGTCGCCGCTGCGCCAGGGCGAATTGCATCATCCAGATCGAATCTCGCAATAATTCGACCGTCAGTGCCTAGGTATACGCTGGTCCCTTTCTCATCGCGCGCAGCGTTGGCCGAGTCAGCGGCGACGTAATCGAATTGCCCCAATTGCCAGCGCCGTCCATCGATCGTGCCCGCAACGCCTTCGCCGACCGCGACCCGCTGGTCGCAAGCCTCACTTTGGTTGTTGTGCGCGAGGAACGCGTTTGCAATCGGATGCGTCGACACGGTTTCGAGCGCAGCAGCGATCCGCAGACACTGCGATTCACGGAATGACTCGTCGAAGATGCGGGTCGACACGATGACCGGCACACCAAGCGTCAGCGTTCCGGTCTTGTCGAATAGCACCCGCGTGGCTTTGGACAACGCCTCGATCGCGTTGCCGTTGGTGACGAGCAAGTGCAGTTCAGACAGGCGCGTGCCGGCTGCCGCAAATGCAGCTGGCGTAGCCAGCGCAAGCGCACAGGGGCAGGTCACGACAAGGACCGACAGGGTTATGACGAAAGCGCGATCCGGCGCAGCGACGTACCAGAAGCCCGCGACACCTGCCGCGACGATCAGTATTGCGATGACTATGTAGCTCGCAATGCGATCCGCAAGCTGCACGAACGCAGGCCGGGCATAACGCGCCCGCTCGCTCATACGGCTGATGGTGCCCAGCGTCGTATCGCTGCCGGTCCTTTCGACGCGCATCCTGATGACGCCGTCCAGATTGACGCTACCGGCAACAAGACTGTCATCGATTGATTTCGGGCGCGGTTCCGCTTCGCCGGTTAGCAGGGCTTCATCGACAGTCGTCATGCCGTCAGCGAGAAAACCATCGGCAGGAATCGATTCGCCGGGTCGGATCAGCAGCACGTCGCCGGCAACGATTTGGCTGGCGGGAACGACCATTTGAACCTCCCCATCGATACGCGTCACGGTATTGGGCAGCACGGTCGACAGCGCGGTACTGCGATCAATGGAGCGATGCCGCGCGCGCATCTCGAGAAAGCGACCCAGGGTCAGGAAAAACACAAACATCACGACCGAGTCGAACCAGACCGCCGGGCCGTTGGTCAGCATCGCGAATACAGACCCTGCGTATGCGGCGGAGATGGCAATCGATACGGGCAGGTCCATTCCCGGCATGCGCGACACGATGCCCCGCCAGGCGCCCGCGAAGAACGGTCGAGCGGCGTAGAAAACGACCGGTGTCGTGACCACAAAACTGACGATCCGCAGGAAGCGCTGCATGGTCGCTTCCATGCCCTGAAAGTCGCCGGCATAAAGCCCGACCGCGAACATCATGACCTGCATCATGCCGAGCGATGCCACCAGCAGGCGCTTGAGCGCCGCACGTTGCTCGGCGACTTCCGGTCGCGCCGCTGATTCGGGTGCGAGTGGCTGTGGATCGTAGCCGAGGTCAGAGAGACTCTTCAGTAGCCGTCCTAGCCCGAGCTCAGCAGTGTGCCAGCGCACGCGTAGACGATGTGTCACTGGATTCACCTCGGCGCTGGCAACGCCGTCGAGCCTTGCCAGCGTCGTTTCGATCAGCCAGCTGCAGGCTGCGCAGTACATCCCACCCACGTAGATTGTCGCTTCGGCGCTGTCGCCGTCCGCATGCGCGAAAGCGGTGAGCATGTCGTCGCGATCATAAATCTGCCATTCGGCGGCATTGTCAGGCGGCCGGCCGGCGCCGGGCTGCGGCGCATCGCGCATCTCGTAGTAACTGGTCATGCCCGTGTCGCGAATAAGCTCGGCGACGGCTTTGCAGCCGGGGCAGCAGACAGATTTCAGCTCGCCATCGATCTCGACCTGGAATTCGTCGAGCCGATCAACGGGCAGGGCGCAGTGAAAGCAAACCCCGACACTCATCGTCCGTCATACGACTGGTCCAGAACCGGTTCCGCAGTGCTGGCGGCCAGATACACGGTATAAAGACTTGCAGAGACCGATGAGCCGAGCAGCACAATGATGAACCAGGGCCAGAAGTGGCGGTACCAGGGTTGAGTGTCTTTTTGGGTCATCAGGGTGTTGGGCCGAGAAAGCGACTTTCTTCAATCACCGACACGCTCTCGTCATCAACGGCTGTCGCAGAAAAAGTGATGTGCATGATGCCATACGCGTTGCTGCGTTGCGTGCGCGCCCTGACCGGGAGTGACAATACGTCGCCACCCGGAACCGTTATCTCGCCCGCGGCTCCATCCAGTGTCAGCCCTGACACGCCGTCGACGGACAGCCGGAAATTGCGGGCGTCGTTGCTCTGGTTGATGAGTTTCAGCGTGTAGCTGTTTTCGATCACGTCGCCGGGTAGCTCACGATACAGCGCATTGCGGTCGCGGATCACATCGAGTATGAGCGGCGTCCGGGTAATCATCGAAGTGAACAGAGCGCCGCTAAGCACAAGTAGCACCGTGGCATAGATGAACATCCTGGGGCGCAATACTCGCGCTGCGTCGCCGTGCATGGAGTGTTCGGTCGTATAGCGCACCAGCCCGCGCGGATAGTCCATTTTGTCCATTATCGAATCGCAGGCATCGATGCACGCGGCGCAAGCGATGCATTCGTACTGCAGACCCTCGCGAATGTCGATGCCGGTGGGACAGACCTGCACGCACAGCTGGCAGTCAATGCAGTCGCCCAGGCCTTCCTGTTTGCGATCGACTGAGCGCTTACGTCCGCCCCGCGGCTCCCCACGCTTCTCATCGTAGGAAATAATGAGCGTGTCTCTATCGAACATCGCGCTCTGAAAGCGCGCATACGGGCACATGAATTTGCAGACCTGTTCACGCATGTAACCCGCGTTGCCGTAGGTCGCGAAACCGTAAAAAAGACCCCAGAACAGCGTCCAGCCGCCAACATTGAATGCAAGGATATCGATTCCGAGCTGGCGAATCGGTGTGAAATAGCCGACGAACGTGAAGCCGGTCCACAGCGAGAACGTGATCCAGAAGAGCTGCTTGGAGCCTTTGCGGCGCAGTTTGTTCCAACTCCACGGCGCCTTATCGAGCTTCATGCGCTGTGAGTGTGTGCCTTCGGTAATTTGCTCCATCCAGATGAACGCTCCGGTCCAGACGGTTTGTGGACAGGCGAAGCCGCACCAGAGCCGTCCCGCCAGCGCCGTAAAAAAGAACAGGGACAAGGCGGCAATCATCAGCAGCAGCGCGAGATATATGAAGTCCTGTGGCCATAAAGTCAGGCCAAGCAGGTAGAACTTGCGCGCTGGGAGGTCAAACAGAAATGCCTGCCGGTCGTCCCACATCAGCCAGGGCACAAAGTAGAAAAGGCCCAGGAGAATGTTGGTGGCAAGCTTCGAGAGCGACGCGAAGCGACCCTTGATCTCGCGCGGGTAGATCTTTTTTGCGCTTTCATACAGCGCCGCGGCCTTTGGCCGGTCGGTTTTTGTGGATTTGCTCATCGGCTGCGGGGATTAACGATGTTTAGTGTCGCGTTTCGGGGCAGTCCGCACGAGCCAGGCAGTTACAGCCGAGCAGCCGGCCGAAATGATCCAGAAAAAAAAGAACCCTGCGGCATAACCGGCTTGACGACCGACTTCGAGGTCCGGGTCCAACGTCGCGAGTAGTTCGATCGGGTCGAAAAAAGCAAAGAACAGCATCGTGGCAACGGCCGCGGATAGAAATGAAATCCAGATAACGGTCGCAACGGCCTGTTTGTTACGACTCCATTGCCTCGCGCCTCGATACTCTTCGGTGACCACGGCGCGTCTCGCTATTGTGCACCGGACAGGCTGTACACGTAGGCGGCGAGAATCTTCGTGCGTTTGTCGCCAAGCAATTCACCGTGAGCAGGCATCACGCCGTTGCGGCCCTGAACGATCGTTGTCCGAATTGCGTCCGCCGATCCGCCGTACAACCAGATATCGTCGGTCAGGTTGGGTCCACCCAGCAGCTGATTGCCACTACCGTCGGCCATGTGACATGCGCTGCAGAGTGCAACGAACATGGGCTGGGCGCTCATCGCCGCCTGATCTGCCGCCGCCGCGCCACTAAGACTCTGCACGTACTTGACCATGTTTTCGACACCAGCATCGCCGCCCAGGGCGGCTGACAGATTCGGCATGATGCTGTTGCGGCCATGCAAGATCGTTGTCGTAATAGCTGCCTCGGTTCTACCCCAGATCCAGTCGTCGTCCGTCAGGTTCGGAAAGCCGGTCGCGCCGCGAGCATCGGAGCCGTGGCAGGTCGTGCAGTAGCTGGCAAACAGGCTCCTGCCCAGTTTGTTCGCGTCGGGGTCTTGTGCCAGTGCCCCGAATTCCATATCGGCGAAACGTGCGTAAATCGGTTCGTAGCGGGCTTCTGCCGCCTGCATCTCGTCTTCGTATTGCTTCTGCTGCGACCAGCCGGCCACGCCATCGAACGCGCCGATGCCGGGATACACGATCATATAGCCCACAGCCCATGCGATTGTTATGAAGTACAGGTAAAGCCACCATTTCGGTGCGGGATTGTTCCACTCCTCGAGGTCGCCATCCCACTTGTGACCGACCAGATCCTCGTCTTCCTTGTTCTGCGGTCCCTGCTTGGCAGACCAACTGAGAAGCCATACGCACCAGATAATAAACACGATCGTGCCGGCCGCAACGAACCAGGCCCAGAAAGCAGCCATCAGACGTTCTCCCGGTCGTTGTTGCTCATGTCTTGATCCTCTTCGAGAGGCAGCGCCGCGCTGGCGTCAAAGTCAGCTTTGCGGCGGCTGCTCCAGGCCCATATCCAGAGCCCGATGAATGCAAATAGAATTACCGCAGTAAGCAGTCCGCGAAAATCGTTGATATCCATGTCGTCTACCTGCGCGCTCTGCGATTCGTGCCGAGTTCCTGCAGGTAGGCGATAACCGCGTCCATCTCGGTCTTGCCTTCGACCTCACCGGCTGCGGCGGCGATCTGCTCGTCGCTGTAGGGGTCGCCGAGCGTCTTGAGTGCCTTGAGTTTTCTGGTCACGAGGTCGGGATCAACCATGCGCTCGAGAAGCCAGGGATAGCCCGGCATGTTCGACTGGGGCACCAGTGCTCTCGGGTCCGTCAGGTGCAGTCTCTGCCAGTCATCGGAGTAGCGTCCGCCGACGCGCGCGAGATCCGGGCCCGTTCGCTTCGAGCCGAACTGGAACGGCCGGTCATAGACCGTTTCTCCGGCCGTCGTATACGGGCCGTAACGCTCGGTTTCGCTGCGGAACGGCCGGACCATTTGTGAATGGCAGTTGTAACAACCCTCGCGCACGTAGACGTCACGGCCTGCGAGTCGCAGCGCGGAGTATGGCGCAATCCCTTCGTCGGGCTCGGTCGCATCGGAGCTCAGCATCAACGGAACCAGTTCGACGAGACCGCCGATGCTGATCGCGAGCACGATCAGAACCATCATCAGGTTTACACTTTTTTCGACAGTTTCATGACGCATCGGTCCGCTCCTTCACGCCGGATCCATGACGGCGACAGGCACCGGTTTCTTGTCCGAGACGGTCTTCCAGACGTTGTAAGCCATGATGATCATGCCGCTGAAGAAGACCAGCCCGCCGACGAGGCGCATACCGTAGTACGGATACTTGGCGGCCAGGATCTCTATGAACGCGTAGGTCAACGTGCCGTCGTCATTGACCGCGCGTGACATCAGGCCTTCGCCGACGCCTGCGACCCACATCGATACGGCATACAGCACGACACCTATGGTTGACGTCCAGAAGTGCACGTCGATGAGTTTGGTGCTGTACATGCCGTCGCGGTTGTAGAGCCGCGGCAATAGCGAATAGATCGAGCCGATCGTCATCATCGCCACCCAGCCAAGCGCCCCCGAATGCACGTGACCGATCGTCCACTCGGTGTAGTGCGACAGCGCATTGACGGTCTTGATCGACATCATCGGCCCTTCGAACGTCGACATGCCGTAAAACGACAGCGCGACGATCATGAACTTGAGAATCGGGTCCGACCTCAATTTATGCCACGCGCCCGACAGCGTCATAATGCCGTTGATCATGCCGCCCCACGAGGGCGCGAGCAGAATAATCGAGAACACCATACCGAGCGTCTGTGCCCAGTCCGGCAGCGACGTGTAGTGCAGATGATGCGGTCCCGCCCACATGTAAATGGCGATCAGCGACCAGAAATGGACCACCGACAAGCGATACGAGTACACAGGCCGACCCGCCTGTTTCGGTACGAAGTAATACATCATGCCGAGGAAGCCGGCAGTCAGGAAAAAGCCGACCGCGTTGTGCCCGTACCACCACTGCATCATCCCGTCGACGACACCCGTGTATATGGAGTATGACTTGGTCAGAGAGACCGGGATGGCAAGGTTGTTGAAAATGTGCAGTACGGCGACCGTGATGATGAACGCGCCGTAAAACCAGTTTGCAACATAGATATGCTTGATGCGGCGCATTCCGATCGTGCTGAAGAACACCACCGCGTATGCGACCCATACCACTGCAATGAGCAGGTCGATCGGCCATTCCAACTCCGCATATTCCTTGCTCTGCGTAATGCCGAGCGGCAACGAAATGGCGGCCAGCACGATCACGGCCTGCCAGCCCCAGAACGTGAATGCGGCCAGCTTGTCGAATGCGAGTCGTACGTGACAGGTACGCTGCACGACGTAGTAAGACGTCGCAAACAACGCGGACCCGCCGAAGGCGAATATCACCGCATTGGTGTGTAGTGGCCGCAAGCGGCCGTAGGTCAGGAACGGCAGGTCGAAATTGAGCTGCGGCCACATCAATTGGGCCGCGATGAATACTCCGGCGAGCATGCCGACGATACCCCAGACCACGGTCATGATCGTGAACTGACGCACCACCTTGTCATTGTAGGAAGCTGTTCTGTCCAATGGCAGGACCCCTTTGTGTTGGGCGTGCAGCAAACAGTCGGCAGGCTAACAGCCAACAAATCCTAACCGTATACGTGTCGATACGTATGGCACTATTCAATAGCGTATATCAAGTATAACGGCTTGCCGCCACGTTATACTTGCCAATTCCAGCGACGTCCATGAACGTACTGATGGGATCAAAAAAACTGAAGGCCAAGGAATCGGAAGCCTTTTTTCGGACTCTACTCGAATCGGCGCCCGACGCTATGATTATCGTCGACACGACGGGCGAGATCACGCTCGTCAACGGCCAGACGGAGCACATGTTTGGCTATGCCCGCGACGAACTGCTCGGCAACAAGATAGAGATGTTGTTGCCTGAGCGCATTCGCGACGCGCATGTCGACCACCGCGGCGGGTTTGCGCGAGATCCGGGCATTCGCCCAATGGGCCTCGGACGAAACCTGGTCGGTCGGCGCAAGGATGGCAGCGAGTTTCCGGTCGAAATCAGCCTGAGCCCGATTGAAACTGCCGGCGGCACCTTCATTTCAAGCGTTATTCGCGACGTTACGAACCGCAAACGCATGGAGGAGCAAATCATCGCTGCACAGGAGGCGGCGGAACGCGCCAACAAGGCGAACAGCGCATTTCTCGCGGCGGCCAGCCATGACTTGCGGCAACCCGTGCAGGCACTGAGTCTGCTGAACGGTGCACTGCGGCGAACCGTTAAAGATGCCCGGGTGCTCGAGATGATCGAGCACCAGGAGCACTCGCTGACGGCGATGACGAACCTGCTCAATTCGCTGCTCGATATCAGCCGTCTCGATGCGGGTGTCGTTTCGCCCGAGTTCGAAGAATTTCCGATGCAACGCCTGGTCGACCGCCTCTCCCCTGAATTTTCACGCCAGGCGCTGCACAAGGGACTCGAATTCACTTCCTGCGCCTGCCAGTCGAGCGTGCGCTCGGATCCAAATCTCCTGAGTGAGATCATCCAGAACCTCATTGGTAACGCGATTCGCTACACTGAAACAGGCAAGGTGGCGCTCGACTGCGTTGAGCGCGATGGGCTTTGTTGTATCGTCGTCGAGGACACGGGCATCGGTATCAGCAAGGATCAGCAGGAGGATATTTTCAAGGAGTTCCATCAAGTCAAGTCACGTGGTGGCAGCAAGGAGGGGTTTGGCCTCGGCCTTGCGATCGTGAGAAGGCTCGCGGACTTGCTCGGGCACAGCATCGATGTCGATTCTGATCTGGGAAAGGGGTCCCGTTTTACGGTGAGCATGCCTGTTACCGGACGGGTCGGAGAGCAAGGAGATGATGCCGAAGACGGCGAAATGGTCGCTGCGGAGTCTGCGAGCGGGCTCATTATTCTGATCGAGGATGACGTCAACGTGGCCAACGCCTGGGGCTTGCTGCTCGAAGCCGAAGGTTACCGCGTCGCAACAGCGGCGTCCGCTACCGAAGCGCGCGCGTTGATTGTCCAAATCGAGGAAGCGCCGGTGCTCGTCGTTTCAGATTTTCATCTGCTCGATGGCTCGACCGGTGTTGAGGCCGTAACAAATATTCGCAAGCACTACGGTCTGAATATTCCAGCGTTTATCGTCAGTGGCGACACTTCAAAAGTCGTGAAAGATGCCCGCCCGGTCGACAACAGCACGTTGATGAGCAAACCGGTCAATACGGGCCGACTGCTGGCCGCCGCCCGAATCGCGACGCGAACCGGCGAAGTGCCGGCAGACTAAATTCTGCACAGCCTGCGACCCGGATGTTGCTCATCTTCATGTCTTGATCCCGCTTGGGGGAGCTCGCTGCGCTGCGCTTTACTTCAGATGAGCAACATCCCACTCGCAGGCCCTACAAAGTCAGATACGCCAGCCAGCTCAGAGGGCTCTTCGATACGGCCGCCCCGACAATGTACGCAAACGAAGCGACCGCGCCGATGAACGCGACCGCTCTGGTTTCGGTTGTGCGCCCGAATCGAAACGCCACCATGCCGAGCCCGATGTAGGCGATCAGCCCGGCGAACTTCGCCAGCAGCCAGGGATGCTGCAGGGGCGCGACATGCAGCTCGACGACCAGCCAGATCGCAGTGCCGAAAAACAGCGAGTCGATGACATGCGGTACGATTTTCGTTGCGCGATTTTGGTGCAAAACCGATCCCGTCATGATCCAGAAACCGCGCAGCAAAAATCCACTAATTGTCAGTGCCGCAAAGGTCGTGTGTAAACTCTTTAAAATCATGTACATATGAGGGTTTTTCTCGACCCGGCGAGACTCGATTTCAAGTACGGGAACGTACCTATAGTTTTGTAAGCCACATTTGGCAAGGTGCCAACTGGTTGGGTCACCATCGTATGGTACGGGGAAGTATGCCCGAAAAATCCGGTTTCAGGTCCGCGCCTGCTGCGCTTATGGTGGCAGGCGTTTTTTTGTGGCCGGCCATCACGTCGGCCGAGGGAGGCCTGCCGAGTCAGGACAATGGGACTGTCGACCGGATCGTCGTCGTTGCGCACAAAGACGAGCGATCGGTTCGCGAAATTGCGTCAAACGTCACCGTACTGACCCGGGCAGATCTCAACGACGATCTCGCAACCTCGATCAATGACGTATTTCGGTATGTCCCCGGCGTCGATTCCGAGGCGGCCGGTAATCGTTTTGGTGCGGAAGGCATCAACATCCGTGGTATCGGCGGCAATCGCGTCGCAATCGTCGTCGACGGCGTGCCACTGTCCGATCATTTCAGCGTCGGAAATTTTTCGAACGCAACGCGTGACTTCATCGACGCGGGTCTGATCCAGAACATCGAGGTACTGCACGGTCCGGCCTCAGCGCTGTATGGAAGCGCCGCGATTGGCGGCGTTATTGCAGTCAGGACACCGGATCCGGTCGACCTGACCGGCAAGAGCGGTAGCGGCGGCGACCTGATGGTCACCTGGCGTGACGCAGACGAGAGCGTTCAGAGCCAGGCGCTGTTTGGCCTGGGCGATCGATCGTTGGGTCTCACGGCGGGTGTCAGCTGGCGCAACGGCCACGAAGTTGATTCCGCGGCGGTGCAGGAGAGTCTCGACACGCGCGAAGCGGATCGTCGCACAGCGCTGCTGAAGCTGGTCGTGGATGATCGCCGCGGCAATACCTGGCGCGCCGGTTTGATTCACCAGGACGCGCATACGCTGTCTGACTTGAATTCGATGCTCGGCTCAGGGCGATTCCAGTCGACAACAGCCCTCGAGGGCAATGATCGCTACCAGATGGATCTGCTGAACCTTGCATACGAGTTCGGTACCGCGGACGGCTGGATCGATAGCGGCGTCGTGCGAGTTTATTTCGAGGTCGCCGATATCGAACAGAAAACACTGGACGAGCGCGGCAACGCCAGCACGCCGGTCTCGATTGATCGATTCTTCGCATTCAACCAGGAAATCCGCGGCGTCGAACTAAATAGCTGGAAAGACCTGGGGAGCGCCAGTGCTGCGCACCGGCTCGGCTTCGGCCTCGAGTATCGGGAACGCCGCACCGAAGAATATCGCGATGGTCTCTCGACCAGTATGGAGACCGGCGAACAGACGAATGTTCTGCTTGGCGAGGTCTTCCCGCTTCGGGATTTTCCGATTTCGACGACAACGGAATTCGGCGCTTATCTCGAAGACACAATGAATTTCGGCGACTGGACGGTCATCGCGGCACTGCGGGCCGATCGTTTTGAACTCTCTCCTACTCGGGATCCGATGTACCTCGAGGACTATCCATTCGCCGATGTTGTTTCTATCACCGAGTCCGATCTGTCGCCGAAACTCGGCGTCATTTACAGGCTGACGCCGGGCACTGATGTGTACGTGCAGTATTCGCACGGTTTTCGCGCGCCGCCGTACGCGGACGCGAACATCAGCCTTGACGTGCCGCTGTTCAATTTTCGCGCGATACCGAATCCGGACCTGAAGTCCGAATCATCGGATGGTTTCGATCTCGGACTGCGTTGGCAGGGTGTCAGCTCTTCGGCACGGATTTCGATATTTCACACGCGCTACGAGGACTTCATCGAATCGAAGGTGCGGCTCGGTGTCGACCCCGATAGTGGACTCCTGCTATTCCAGTCGCAAAACCTGGATGAGACCCGTATCGAAGGTATCGAGGCCGGCTGGACATTTCGCCGGGATGCCTTTGGATTCGACGGTTCGGCGTACTACGCGCGCGGTGTGAACAAAGAGAACAATGAACACCTGAATTCAGTGGGTCCCAGCCAGGCTGTGCTCGGTTTCTTTTGGGTTTCTCAGAGTGAACGTAGTGAAGTCAGGTTGAAATCCACACTGACCGATGACTGGTCGGACCGCGACGAAACGTCCGGCGAGCTCTTCAAACCGTCCGGTCACGCCGTACATGACCTTTATCTGACACAAAAACTCGGGGAGCGCACGACGCTGCGCGCCGGGCTGCATAACCTGACTGACCGCACGTACTGGAACTGGTCTGACGTGCGTACATTGTCACCCGATGATCCGATTCTTCCATATCTCGCTCAGGCTGGCCGCAGTGTGTCGGTCAGCCTGAACGTGACCTGGTAAACATCCGCAATGACAGGAGAGAAAGTCATGCTACTCAAGAAACTGAGCCTGCTATTGATGGTCCCGCTGGTTGGGCTGTCAATTGGCGCCTGCTCAAAGCAGGCTGACGATACCGCGAGCTCGGCTGGCACAGGCGATACTGCTGTGCATACGGCCGAAGTTTCCGCAGCGGCTACCGGTGATTTGATGGCCAAAGGCAAAGCCGTCTATCTCGCTAACTGTGCGGCGTGCCACCAGCCCAACGGTGCGGGACTCAAGGGTGCATTTCCTCCGCTGGCGGACTCCGATTTCCTCAGGGGCGACCGAAAGAAGGTTATGGCGGCCGCGTTATTCGGACTGTCCGGTCCGATCACGGTCAATGGTGTCGAGTACAACGGCGTCATGCCGAGCCTCGGCCACCTGCCGGACGAAGATCTGGCGGCAGCTTTGACCTATGTCTTCGGCTCCTGGGGTAATGACGGTGCAGCCGTCAGCGTCGAAGAAGTTGCCGCACTGCGTGTCGAACTCGGCGCAGAGGACCGCGCGGCGGGCCAACGCCACGTCGGCGCGACCGAGGGCGAACTCAAGTACGAAGGTGCGCCCACGGCCATGACTGGCGCAGGCGCGCGGCAGGTCATGACTGCTGGCGGTCCGGTGCTGTCGGAGGCTGAATTTGGAACAGCAACCCAGCTCTATTTCGAGCGCTGCGCGGGCTGCCACGGCGTGCTGCGCAAAGGCGCGACCGGCAAGCCACTGACGCCCGACATCACGATGGCCAAGGGCACCGACTACCTCAAGGCCCTGATTACCTACGGTTCACCGGCCGGCATGCCGAACTGGGGCACCTCGGGCGAGATGACCGATGCGCAGATCGACATCATGGCGCGCTTTCTGCAGCAGGAACCGCCGGCACCGCCAGAGTTCGGCATGCCCGATATGAAGGACAGCTGGAAAGTACTGGTCGCGCCAGAAGATCGTCCGACCAAACCGCAGCACGATCTGAATATCGAGAATTTCTTCGCGGTAACGCTGCGCGACGCAGGCCAGGTGGCGATCATCGACGGTGACACCAAAGAAGTCGTCAGCATTGTGCCGACGGGCTATGCCGTACACATTTCGCGCCCGTCGGCATCGGGCCGCTACATGTTCACGATCGGCCGCGACGCGAAGATCGACATGATCGATATGTGGATGGATCCGCCGGCGATTGTTGCCGAGATCAAGATCGGGCTCGAAGCACGCTCGGTCGAAACCTCGAAGTACAAAGGCTATGAGGACAAGTACGCGATCGCAGGAGCTTACTGGCCGCCGCAGTACGTCATCATGGATGGCGATACTCTCGAGCCGCTGAAGATCGTCTCGACGCGCGGGATGACCGTCGACACGCAGGAGTATCATCCGGAGCCTCGTGTGGCCGCGATCGTCGCATCGCACGAGCATCCCGATTTCATCGTCAACGTCAAAGAGACAGGCCATATCCTGCTCGTGGATTACAGCAATATTGACGATCTGGCGGTTACCGACATCGGCGCCGCCAAATTCCTGCACGATGGCGGCTGGGATCGCAGCAAGCGCTACTTCCTGACGGCGGCGAATCAGTCCGACAAGGTCGCTGTCGTCGACTCGAGGGAACGCAAGCTCGTAGCGCTGGCGGACGTCACGAAGACGCCACACCCTGGCCGCGGCGCCAACATCGACGATCCCGACTACGGACCGGTCTGGATCACGAGTGCGCTCGGCAACGCGAATGTCACGTTCCTGGGTACAGACCCCGTCGGGCATCCGGATAACGCCTGGAAGACGGTTCGCATCCTCGAGGGGATGGGTGGCGGTTCGCTGTTCGTCAAATCGCACCCGAACTCGTCGAATCTCTGGGCCGATGCACCGCTGAATCCGGATGAGTCGATCAGTCAGAGCGTTGCGGTATTCGACATCAACAACCTGGATGCGGGATTCAAGACACTGCCAATCGGCGAGTGGGCAGATCTCGGCGAAGGGCCCAAGCGCATCGTCCAACCCGAGTACAACATGGCGGGCGATGAAGTCTGGTTCTCGGTATGGAGCGGCAAGGAACAGGAATCGGCGATTGTCGTCGTCGACGACAAGACCCGCAAACTCAAGGCCGTGATCAAGGGTCCCGAGATCGTCACGCCAACGGGTAAGTTCAACGTCTACAACACGTTGCACGACATCTACTAATCGCTATTTTGAGTCTCGAAACAAGGAAATGAACATGAAACGCAATCGCAGCATCCTGCTCGGTGTACTGCTCGGGATGATATTGCCGTTCTCAAGTACGGCCGCCGAAGAGGAGGGCACGACTGACCTTGCATCGGCGATCACGTCGGGCAAGGCAACTATTGCAGGACGGTATCGCTACGAGCACGTCGACGAGGACAATGCTCTGAAGGATGCCAATGCGTCCACGTTGCGATTTCGGTTGAACTATCGGACCGGCCAATGGAATGGCTGGTCCGCGTTCGCGGAGTTCGACCATGTATTCCATGTTTTGCTGGACGATTTCAACTCCGGGGGCGGTACGAGCCCGAATCGTGGCGAGTATTCGGTTGTCGCAGATCCCGAAGGCTCGGACCTGAACCAGATATATTTCGACCTCGACCTGAACGATGACTGGAAATACCGTTTCGGCCGGCAACGCATTCTGCTCGACAACCAGCGCTTCGTCGGCGGTGTCGGGTGGCGTCAGAACGAGCAGACCTATGATGCTTTGACCCTGAACACGAAAGCCATATCAAATACGGCCCTGTCTTATTCGTACGTCAATAATGTGCGTCGCATCTTTGGTCAATCAGTTTCCGCCGGAAAGGAACGAATCGACGGCCATCTGTTCAACGCGAAGGTCGCTGTCAATGACAGCTTTACGGTAACGCCATATTTCTACTATCTCGACTACGCAAGTGCGGTGGCCAATTCAACCGCAACGGCTGGCGTCAGGCTCGGCGGAAACCTCAAAGTCGGTGACGCAAAGATCGTATTACTCGCGGAGTTTGCAACGCAGTCCGATGTAGGCGATAACCCGGTGAGCTACGACGCCGACTACTTTCATCTGAACGCCGCCTGGGCGATGGATAATGGACTATCCCTTGGCATCGCGTTCGAGTCTCTCGGCTCGGACTCGGGTGCCGGTACGGCATTTCGCACGCCGCTGGCGACCCTGCACGCATTTAATGGCTGGGCGGATGTGTTCGTTCCGGCCGGAACGCCTTCTGCAGGCCTGGAAGATCTTTACGCGACCGTGACGTTCAAGCTCGGCCAGTGGAGTCTGACCGGCGTCTATCACGATTTCTCGGCAGACAGCGGCAGCGGCGACTACGGCAGCGAGTTCGATCTCTCGGCAGGGCGCAAACTCGGCGAGCGCTATGGCGTGCTGTTTAAGGGCGCATTCTTCAGTTCGGACTCAACGTCTTACGTCGATACGAACAAGTTCTGGGTCATGCTGACGGCGAGTTACTGACAATCGAGTTCTGCGCCTTGCTTCCGGTAACCTGATCGGCCGTGACCGCAGACACTTCAAAACTACTCGATCGCAGACAACGGCTTGATGGGCTCGGCCTATCGGCTGTTCTACGACAAGCCCGTGCATATCGTTCGCGGCGAGAGGCGTTTGGCTGTATGATGCGGACGGCAAGAAGTACCTCGACATGTATAATAACGTGCCGCATGTCGGTCACTGTCATCCGCATGTTGTAGAGGCGATCTGCCAACAGGCCGGGACGCTGAACACGCACACGCGATACCTGCACGAGAACGTCGTGAATCTCGCGGATCGGCTCACCGCCAAATTCCCCGATGAACTCGATACCGCGATGTTTTGCTGCACCGGTAGCGAGGCAAACGAACTCGCGCTGCGCATCGCACGGACCGTGACCGGCGGCACTGGCATTATCGTTACGAGCTTTTCATACCACGGCAATACGCAGGCAATCTACGAAATATCGACTGACAGTATTCCTGCAGACGAAATACCGGACTACGTCGTTACAGTTCCTGCACCAGACTGCTATCGCGGACCGCATCGCGACAACGATGCTGCGGAGAAATACGCGGCGCATATTCACGATGCGCTAGGCCTGCTCAAGGCTCGCGGCGTGAAACCGGCGGCGTTCATCATCGATACGATCGTCTCGAGCAGCGGTGTCGTCGCCCCACCGCCGGGATACCTGCGCAAGGCCGCCGCCATCATTCGCGAAGCCGGCGGGCTCTTTATTGCAGACGAAGTGCAGCCCGGTTTTGGCCGCACGGGCCGAAATTTCTGGGGATTCGAAGTGCGACGGGTTCGTGCCGGATATCGTTACGATGGGCAAGCCAATGGGCAACGGCCACCCGATCTCAAGCGTCGTGACACGGCGCGATCTCGTCGACGCGTTTGCCGGGCACGGCCGTTATTTCAATACGTTCGGCGGCAATCCCGTGTCGTGCGCCGCGGCACTTGCCGTGCTCGACGTGCTCGAGAACGAAAACCTGCAGCAGAATGCGCTCGACGTGGGCCAGCATCTCGTCGACGGACTCTGGAAGCTGACAGAGCGGCACGATTGCATAGGCGATGTGCGTGGTAGCGGTTTGTTTCTCGCAGTAGAGTTGGTGACGGACCGGGAACAACGCACGCCCGCATCGCAGTTGGCCAACAGGGTTGTCAACGATCTGCGCGACCGCGGCGTGCTAACCGGAGCGATTGGCCCCGATGCAAATATTCTGAAGTTGCGCCCGCCACTCGTATTGTCGAAAGACGACGCTAACCTGATGCTCGGTGTCCTGGATGACTCGTTGGCGAGTCTGAACTGAACTATGCGGCTTCGTGTTCCCTGGCTTCGACCGGAGTCTTGAACCAGTCGGGCTTGATGATCAGCAGATCACACGGCAAATGCTCAAGCGTCCGCTCAGCCGTTGCCCCGATAAACAACCGTTTCCACCGATTCCGCGCGACGGCGCCCATTACGACAACGTCTGCATTGAGATTCTCAGCGATCAGCGGCAACTCTTCGTGCGTCAGCCCGGCGACAAGGTGTGCATGGTCATCATCAACGCCGTGAAATGAGGTTATTTCGCTGAATCGTTTCTGGTGGTCCTCGTGCATCTGCTGCTCGATTTCGTCGAACGGCAGGGAGACCGGGATATACGCATTGGCCGTGGCGGTCGCGACGGCAATGCGCGGGTCGTAGGAATGAAATGCATGCACGTGGCCGCTGACTTCTTTCCCTAACAGCTTGCTGATCTGCAGGATCTCATCGTCGAGCGCTGCCGGTTTGTCATGCTGATTCATCGGGTCAATAGCCGCGACGAAGACTGGCGGTTCAGCCAGTTCGTGTTGTTTGACCAACCAGAGCGGGGCCGGACAGGTGCGAATCAGGTTCCAGTCTGTATTGGTCAACAGCGCTCGTTCGACGGCCGAATGATGATGGGTGTCTTTGAAAACAATGTCTGCGCCGGCCGCAACGGCGTGACGCACGACACCCTCGTAGAGCGGGTGATCCCACTTCGCAGTCGTTGTCACGACGACGCCGGTCGCGCGAATCGGCTCGGCAAGCTCTTCGAGGTGACCTTCCTGGTTGGCCATGACCTCGTGACGCGCTTGCTCCAGCGACGGAGAATCGAATAAGCGGTCGCCGCTCAGGTATTCGTTGTAGTAGCAAACCAGCAATTCGAGTTCTGCGCCGGTCTTCTTGGCAAGCCAGGCAGCTCGATGCATTGCCGGCTGTTCATCCGCGGTCGGGTCAATGACGGATAGGATTTTGGTGATCGAAAGCATAGTCGCACCCAACAAGTAGACCTGCAATTTCCTGTACACAAGGAAGCGTAGGCTGTTGCCGAAGCAGTTTCCATAAGGCGTGATGCTTAGCGCATAGTGGATTTTACGTACCGGAAGGTAGGTGGATGTACTAATTACTGAAAGGCTCGTCCGCCCTTACATTGCTAAATGAGTATATAGAGAGAATCGGCCATGCCAGAGGACTCTTACGTCGATCTACGGCGACAACTCGAGCATAAGAAAGAGGAGCTGAGTGCGCGGCTGGAGCGTATTACGGCCAATCTTCGACGCGGTCATCACCCGGATTCCAAGGAAAGGGCGAAAGAACTCGAGGACAGCGAGGTTGTTGACGCCCTCGGCAACGAAGCCAGGCAGGAGATCGTCAAGATAGCGGCGGCGCTGCGGCGCATCGACGCCGGTGAATACAGCATTTGCATCGAGTGCGGTTCCGAGATCGATCGCAGTCGTCTCGAAGCGCATCCGTATGCGAGGAAGTGTATTGACTGCGCGCGCTTTGACGAACATCGCAAGGCGCACACGCTGTAGCTCAAGTCACGCTTACTCGCGTCGCCGCGATAATCAAGCGGTCATGTGCATTTTGACAAGGTCGGCCAATGACCTCGCCTGCATCTTTTCCATGACGCGTGCGCGATGGATTTCCACGGTTCGTTGACTCACACCGAGCTCATACGCAATGACTTTATTCGGTTTGCCGGTGACGACGAGATCGAATACTTCACGTTCGCGGTTTGTCAGGCGGGCCAGCCGCTCTGCTACTTCGGCGTGCTTCTGCTGCTCCTCACGGCGCTCCTGGTCGGTCTTGAGCGCTTCACGAATGCGGTCAAGCAGGTCCTGGTCGCGGAACGGTTTCTGGATGAAATCGACTGCGCCTTTTTGCATCGCATCGACGGCCATCGGCACGTCTCCGTGACCGGTTATGAAAATAATGGGTAGCGTACTGCCACGCCGCAGCAATTCCTCCTGCAGCTCGAGACCGCCCAGACCCGGCATGCGAATATCGAGGACGAGGCAACCGGCGAGGTGATCCTCGACGTTCTCGAGAAATTCGTCGCCGGAAGCGAAGATCTCGTGCTCGATGTTGACCGAGTCCATCAAAGCCTGCATGGCAAAGCGGATCGCCGGATCGTCGTCGACAATGAATACTGTCGGTGCTGTTTTCTGATTTTGCGTCATAGATTACCGTGCGAGACCGCTGTGATGCTGATTGGACCAGAACGAACCTAATTAGTCGAGTCGTTTCGAGAATCTTAGCGCAGCTGCCGTCGTTGCAACGATAGCGAAAACACCGAGAAAGACCAGTTCACCGGGCATGTCGCCCAGCGTCGCTTCCCGGAGCATTATGCCGCGCGTTATGCGGATGAAGTGGGTTATCGGTAAAGCCTCACCGAGGTACTGAGCGATAATCGGCATGCCGTCGAATGGGAACACGAAACCGGACAGCAAAATTGACGGCATGAGTACGAAAAATGTCGCCTGCATCGCCTGAAACTGCGTCTTTACCGCTGTCGAGAAGAACAGTCCGAGCGCCAGATTGGCAGCAATGAACAGGCCGGCGGCAAGGTACAGGTCGATGATGCTGCCGCGCACCGGGACGTCGAACAGGAGCCGTCCGACAACGAGTATCAGCGCAAGCTGCACGAGCCCGATCGCGATATACGGTAAGACCTTGCCAACCATAAGTTCCGCCGACGTCACGGGCGTATTGATCAGCAATTCGAGATTGCCGCGTTCTCGTTCGCGGACGACGGCAACAGCGGTGAACATCAGCATCGTCATCGTCAGGATAACGCCCATCAGGCCGGGGATTACGTTGATCGGCGTACGGCGCTCGGGATTGTAATAGGGGCGAACCTCGATCAGCTGTTGCTTGCGAGGAGTAAGGTCTGTATCAAACGCGATCGGCATGCTGCGCAGCTTCTCGGCGATGCCCGCAATCGTCGGATCACTGCCGTCAACGAGCAGGTGTACTGCGGCGCGACTAGAGTCAAGGACGCGCCGGTCGAAGTCACGCGGTATCGCCACGCCGATCGAGATTTCACCGGATTGCATCATGCGTTCGAGTTCCGCTGCCGTATTGACGCGATACTCGATGCTGGTGACCTGCGTCGCGTTGAGCCTGGCGACGAACTCACGCGACAGGTGAGTGTTGGCCTCGTCGGCAATTGCCGTCGACAGGTTGCGCACGTCGGTATTGATCGCGTAGCCAAACAGCAGCAGTTGCATGATCGGTATGCCAACAATCATGGCAGCGGTCAGGCGGTCGCGCCGCATTTGACGCACCTCCTTGCGCATGACGGCCATTAGACGGTTGAGCGATTTCATGCTGCACGCTGCTTCGGTTTCATAGTGACCGCGACGAACACATCCTCGAGTGATGCAGCAACCTTGCGGCTCTGTGCGGCGACGTTGTGTTTTTGCAGGCTCTGATCGACGAGCGCCACGGGGTCAACGACAGACTCCGGTATCAGCACCCGCAGCCGCACACCCAGCTGCGTCACGCTCGCAACCAGGGGAACATCGATCAGCGCAGTTTGCGCATGGTACGGGTCTTCCGCGAGGACTTCGACGACGTGCATGCCGGTGCTTTGTTGCAGTTCCTGAGGTGCGCCGTCGGCGACTTTTACGCCATGGTCGAGGATTGCGAGCCGGTGGCAGCGCTCGGCCTCATCCATGTAATGTGTAGACACGAGGATCGTCGTGCCGCCTTGCGCCAGCCGAAAAAGGTTGGCCCAGAAATCACGCCGGCTCTGCGGGTCGACCGCGCTGGTCGGCTCGTCCAGCAGCAGGAGTTCCGGATGGTGCAGCACGGCACAGGCGAGTGCGAGGCGCTGTTTCTGGCCGCCACTCATCGTGCCGGCAAACTGCCTGCGCTGCTCGGTCAGGTCGTACTTTTCGAGCAGTTCGTCGACGCGTGCGGCTCGATTTGCGGCCGGGAACGAATAGATCTCGGCGATGAATTCGAGATTCTCGACAGCCGTCATGTCGCCGAACAGTGAAAACTTCTGTGTCATGTAGCCGATTCTTGGTTTCAGCTCTTTCGAGTGCTCCGGCACCGCGAACCCAAGAACGTCGGCGTGGCCTTCGGTTGGCGTCAGCAAACCGCACAGCATTCGGATGGTCGTGGATTTGCCCGAGCCATTAGGGCCCAGGAAGCCGTAGATTGACGCCTTGGGGACGTCGAGATCGAGCTTGTCCACCGCCCGCAAGCTGCCGAAGTGTTTGCTGAGACCGCGCGCGCGAATGGCCAGATCGCTGTTCACTCGGAGTCACCGATCATGAATTCGACTTCGACCGGTACGCCGTCGGGCAGGCGATCTCGTTGCTCCGCGATATCCACCTTCGCAAGGTATGTGAGATGGCTGCGGTCTCTCTCCGTCAGCGCGTAGTAGGGTGTGAAGGCCGCCTCTGACGCGACCCAGCGCACGCGACCGTCGAGTGCCTGATCGAGGCCGTCGACGTGGATTTTGGCAGCCAATCCTGGCACGACCTTCACACGCAAATGCTCGGGCACATAGACGCGCGCATAAACCTGTTCGCCGGACAACATGACCATTACGGCCTGGCCAGGGTTCGGCCGCTCGCCGGGTTCGAACACACGGCTATCGACGATGCCATCGACCGGGGCCGTAATTTCATGGCGTGCGACGTCGACGTTTACCTGATCGCGCCGCGCTGCCGACTGTTTGACGGCATTTTCGGCCTGCGCGAGTTCTTCAACGGTTGTGCCGCTCAGGAGCTCCTGCAGTTGTGCACGACGCAGCTTGTCGTTTGCTTTCGCGGCATCGAGAGCCGCTTCCGCCTGATCAAGCAGTTCGGGTGATGCCAGTTGCCGCGCATGGATTTTCTGCACGCGTTCATAGTCCGAGCGGCGAAACGCGAGTTCGTCTTTTGCCCCTTCGGCATTTGCTCGTGCCGCGGCGATTTGTTCGCTGCGCGGTCCGCGGACCAGTTCGTCGAGGCGCGCCTGCGCCTGGCCCAGAGCGGCTTCGGCCTCCGCGAGACGGGCATTGGCACGGGCGGCGTCCTGCCGCAGCAGAACCTGCCCACGCGTGACCGTTTCGCCCTCGGCAACGAGGATTTCCAAAATTGGTTCGGCTGCCTCTGCAGTCAGTTCGATACGATCGGACGCAAGTTCGCCGACAACCCGATTCTCGTCCGACGCGTTATCGCAAGCCGCTAACAAGAGGGCGCACGCGATCCCTGCCAGACGCAGTCGCGAATTCATGATGATTCTCCTTTCATGTGTGCCAGCAGCATGTCGACATGCGTCTCGATGAGTTTGTCGGTGTCGAGGGACTGTTCTTCGAACAACAGATTAAAAATCATTGAAAAGACCACCGGCATGATTATCAGATGCGGCATTTCGTTCACCTGGGTGCGGCGGAATTCGCCGTTAACGACGCCACGCTCGACGAGCCCGGTGATCGTCGCAAGGCCGCGCGAAACGACGTTGTCCCAGTAGAACTGCACGAGGTCCGGATGCTTGGGGCCCTCGGCAATCAAAAGCCGGATTACGACAGCAACGGGCGAGCCGGGCATCTTCTTGACGAAGTCCAGGAAAGGCCCGCGCAGGAACTCTTCGGCGGAGGTGTCGGCGCTGTCTATCCGTGCGGTCAGCGCATCGATGCGCGGTATGACGAGGCTGCGAACGACGGCCTTGAACAGTTCTTCCTTGGTTTTGAAGTACAGGTACAGCAGTCCTTTGCTGACGCCGGCGCGTTTAGCGACATCGTCGACGCGCGTCGCCGCATAGCCCTTTTCGGCGAAAGCGGCGAATGCCGCGTCGGTGATTTCCTGCGGCCGGTCTTCCTTGCGACGCTGGAAACGGGGCTCTGGCATGGTTGTGGCTCGTTACTGACTCTATAGTCAGTAAATATACTTAATGACCTGTGAGTCAGCAAGTGATTTCGGCCACAGAATGCGGTTTCGTTCATAATGCGGCCCCATGTTTACCTACCTCGATCCAACGGTTCGCGAGCGACTCGTCGCGGCCGGGCATTTGTTTCGCATTAGCAGCGACGGCGAGGTGATCCGGCCGGATCATTCGAGTGGCGGTGGCGGTTCGATCAGCATCCTCGGGCCCATCCCCCTGCCGCTCGCTTTCGGCGACAATCGTTACGACGCAGAGTGGTACGCCTGCGTGCGCAATACCGAACTATCGAAAATCGAAGACATCGCGGAGCAGTTGCGCGCACAGAAAGCACAGGAGTCGTTTGCGACGCTGGCGTCGTCAATGGCGGTGAACAGCGTGCTGTTAATAGGTGATCCCGGCTCGTGGACAAATCCGCTTGTGCGCGTGCACTCGAGCTGCCTGACCGGCGACGTGTTCGGTTCCGAGCGCTGTGAATGCGGGCCGCAATTGCAGTCGGCAATCGAGCTGATCAGCAAAGACGAGCAGGGCGGCATACTCGTCTATATGTCGGGCCACGAAGGTCGCGGCATCGGCTTGTGGGCAAAAGCTGCGACGTATCTTTTGCAGGACGATGGTGAAGACACCTACCAGGCGAATCGCTCGCTCGGGCTGCCCGACGATTCACGCGACTTCAGCGACGCGGCATCGCTGCTCAAATACTTTCGCAAAGGCTGCCCGTTTCGTTTGCTGACGAACAATCCAAAAAAGATCGAAGACCTGGCGGCTGCCGGTCTGACCGACATAACGCCGGTCAAGCACGTGTTCGGCGTGACCGAGAGCAACCGGCGTTACCTGGCCGCCAAACGCGACTGGGGTCATCGAATCAAGCCCGAGGACATCGGCGACGACTGATCGTCAGCCGGTACCGCGGCGCGCCTCGAGCTGCAGACGAACTTCGTACGCCTTCTCTTCGGTGATCGAGAAGGTCGCGATTGCCCAGATCGCAACGCCCGACGCAATACATGGCACGAACGCGTCGAACAAGCGCATGTAGGTGATTGTATCCGCTGCCTGATTTCCCTCGAGCGCCACGTCGAATCCCGTCACGTTGAGCAGAATGCCACCACCTGCAATTGCCACCGCCTGGCCGAGTTTAACGACCCACCAGAATATGGACCCGTACATTCCCTCGCGCCGCTCGTGGGTGTTCAACTCATCCGCATCCACGACGTCGCAAATCATCGAGGGCATCAAGGTGAACAGGCCAGCCAGGCCAAAAGCCATCAGCGGAGCGGGTATCAATACCAGCCACGGGTTGTCCGGTGTGTAACAGAACCATTTAAGCGCATACCCCACCATGGACACACCGGTTGAGACAAAAAAAGCTCGTCGCTTGCCGATTTTTGTTGCCAGCCAGGTAACGAACGCGATTACACCCAGCGCAGCAACCGCCATCAGCAGTCCCGAATGGCCGACCAGTTCCGCTCCTTTGGACGCGTCTCCGGAAAAAACGTAATAGATAATGACGTATGACTGGAACGAAGCAATCAGGATGAAACCGTTGAACACCAGAAAAGTCGCGGCGCAAAGTTTGAGAAACGGTTTGAACTTGAGTGTCAAAGCGAAGCCATGGAGGAAATCCTTGATGACGCGCAATATGGCACTGCCGGAAACCCCCGCCTCCTTCTTATGCTCGTCGACTTCCTCAGCGGCGACATCTTTAAATCGCTCGCGAAGAAATATGGCGGGCATGATGCCAACCAGGATAACGACCACGCCTATCATTATCGCGAGGCTTGAGGCACCTTCCTTTACGTTGGCGAATAATCGTTCGCTGAACATGATCGCCAGGAAGTACGGAGAGATCATGTAAGCAATATTGCCGATAAAGTTCTGCACGCCCATCAGCCGCGTGCGCTCGTGATAATCGGGGGTTAACTCGTATCCCAGCGCGACCCACGGCGTCGCGTAGATCGTGTACCCAAGGTAGAAAATCAGCGAGCCTGAAAGAAAGTACCAGAAGTAAAACGAATCGCTCTTGTCAGCCGGCAATTGCCACAGCAATGCATAAATGACGCCGACGGCGATTGCACCAACAAAGATATAGGGGCGGCGCCGGCCCCACCGCGATTTCGTGTTGTCCGAGATATAGCCCATCAACGGATCGGTTATCGCGTCGGTCAGGCGGGGAAGGGCGCCGAGCAGCCCTACCAGCGCCGGGTTCATGCCGTAGCCGAGGTTGAGAACAATAATCATGCCGCCGACCGCGGCTGCGAGGGTGTTGTTGACGAACGCGCCGAGCCCGTAGATGAGTTTTTTGGGAAACGGGATTCGGTCTTTAGGCGCGGTTTCGTAATGCGTGGCGTCGCTCATGCCAATTTTCCCCCAGCCCCTTAATAAGGGCTTTATTGTTATCCTGTCGATCGTCTACCAAATTGACAGCGCTGTCAAACACTGCTACAAAACGAGTACGCGTCACGAGCACAACAAAAACGCAGTCGCTACGTTATTTGGGGGCACCTTAAGCCCGCGCTACCACCAAGACTCTATCATCGAATCCAGGGATAGCGGCACTTCGCGCGCTGCTGCCGATCACAAAAATGAACGCTACCAAATCAAATCCGATGAATGACCCGGAGACCACCGAGCAACGCGTCGCGGGATTACTCGGGCAGATGACGCTGGCTGAAAAGATCGGCCAGATGAGTCAGCTCAACGCAGGTGATGGCTACGCCCCGGACTATCTCGGAGACGGCTTGCGGGCGGGTCGTATCGGCTCTGTGCTCAACGTTGTCGATGTTGATGTGGTCAACGAACTGCAGCGCATCGCGGTCGAGGAAAGCCGTCTTGGTATTCCGCTCATGGTCGGTCGCGACGTGATTCATGGGTTCAAGACGGTCATGCCCATCCCGCTGGGACAAGCGGCCACATGGAACCCCGAGTTGGTAAAGGAAGGTGCGCGCGTCGCTGCTCTCGAGGCCGCAACGGCGGGCGTCAACTGGACGTTCGCGCCGATGATCGATATCTCACGCGATCCGCGCTGGGGCCGCATTGCCGAGAGCCTTGGGGAATGCGTTTTGCTGACGAACAAACTCGCTGTCGCGATGGTCGAGGGGTTTCAGGGTGATGATCTGTCGGCGACCGGGTCCATCGCTGCCTGTGCCAAGCACTTCGCGGGTTATGGCGCTGTCGAAAGCGGTCGCGACTACGCAACGACGAATGTTCCCGAAACCAAGCTACGCAATGTCTATTTGCGGCCGTTCAAAGCGGCTGTCGACGCAGGCGTAACCACGCTGATGACATCGTTTAGCGATCTCAACGGCGTGCCCGCGTCAGGCAATGCGTTCCTGCTACGGCAGGTGTTGCGAGATGAATGGGTTTTCGACGGCTTTGTGGTCAGCGACTGGGACTCGATTCGCCAGCTGCAGATTCATGGTTTGACCGAAAATGACAGGGAGTCCGCGTTCGAAGCTGTGACCGCCGGTGTCGATATGGAGATGCATGGTGACGCTTACAGCAACCATCTCGCCAGGTTGGTCGAAGAAGGCCGAGTCAGCATCGATACCGTCGATGCCGCCGTTGGAAACATTCTGCGCGCCAAGTTCCGACTCGGGATTTTTGAAGATCCATACACGAAACCGGAAGACCTGCCGGCGATAGCGAACGAGCACGCACTCGAGACAGCGAAGCAGGCGGCGCTGCAAAGTGTCGTCATGCTCAAGAACGACCATGGCACGCTGCCGCTGTCGGCTGAAACCATGAGCTCTGTGGCGATAATCGGCCCGTTGGCCGACGCACCGTACCAGCAGCTCGGCACCTGGATTTTCGACGGAGATGTAGAGCTCAGTATTACGCCGATGCATGCGATCCACAGCCTGGTTGGCCGCGATGTCGACGTCCGCTATGTGCGTGCGATGGAAAATTCACGCAGCAAGGTCAGTGAGGCGTTCGACGACGCCGTAGAGATCGCGCAGCAATCGGATGCCGCAATATTGTTTCTCGGCGAAGAATCGATCCTCTCCGGGGAGGCGCGCTCACGCGCCGACATCAATCTGCCTGGCGACCAGGCTGAACTCGTACGGCGCATCAGGGAAACCGGCAAACCAGTCATCGCCGTGATTCTGGCGGGCAGGCCGTTAACGCTAACGAACATCGTTGATCAGGTAGACGCAATCCTGTTCGCCTGGCATCCCGGGACGATGGGTGGACCAGCGATTGCGGATCTCCTGTTTGGCATTGAGTCACCGTCAGGCAAGCTGCCCGCAACTTTCCCGCGCATGGTCGGCCAGATCCCGATCTACTACAGCCAGAAGAACACGGGCAAGCCGCCATCGCCGGACAACATCGCGCACATCGATGATATTGACACCCGTGCCCCACAAACCTCGTTGGGCATGAGCGCCTTTCACCTCGACACTTGTTTTACGCCGTTATTCGCGTTTGGACACGGGCTGTCGTACACGACGTTCGAATACGAGCACATTCGAACGAATGCGCACGAGATCAGACTTGGCGAGGCGGTCACCATCAGCGCTAGAGCTGACCAACCGCGGCGAAGTCGCCGCCGACGAAGTTGTGCAACTCTATGTTCGTGATCTCGTGGCGAGCATCACCAGACCCGTCAAGGAACTGAAGGGCTTTCGGCGTGTGCGCCTGAAGCCAGGCCAAACCGTTACCGTCGATTTCGAACTGCAGACGGATGACCTGGCCTTCTTCGGCCGCGATATGAAGCCTGTTACAGAACCTGGCGCGTTCCATGCCTGGATCGGCGGCAGTTCAGAAACGGAGCTGAGAACCGAATTCCGCATCATCGATAGCAGCTGACTCGTGGGATTACAACGAAGAACTCGAGCAAATACTCCTGAGAAACTGACATGAAATCATTTAAAGCACTCATCATCATTTTCGCTATTGCGATCGCGGGATGCTCGCCAGCGTCCGACAGCAAAATTTCGGCTGGCGAAGACGCAACTTTCCGGCAGGCGCCCGATGCGTTGCTGGCCGGAGAAGTCATGGCCGTCGCTTATTCGGGTTTTCGCGAAGGCCAGCATCCGGACCGCGGCGACGGTGCCGTGAATCCGAGCAATGAGGAGATTCTCGAGGACCTCGAGATTCTTGTTGCGTACGATTTTGATCTGATCCGCCTCTACGATACGTATGAGAACTCGGTCACCACTCTCGAACTCATTCGGGAGAATGAACTTCCGATCAAGGTGTTGTTGGGTATCTGGTTGCAGGCTGAGATAAGCAATCATGAAGGATGCGCCTGGCTCGACGAACCGATCCCTGACGATCAGCTGGCGGCTAATACCCTCGCGAATGCTGCCGACGTGCAGCGCGGCATCGAACTGGCAAATGAATTCGGAGACATCGTCGTTGCCGTCAATGTCGGCAACGAAGCGCTCGTTGACTGGAACGATCACATGGTGTCGCTCGAAAACGTCATCGAGTATGTGCGGCAGGTAAAAGCGGCCATCGAGCAGCCCGTGACGGTGGCCGACAATTACGAGTGGTGGATCAAGGACGGTGCGCCGCTGGCCGCTGAAGTTGACTTCCTCGGCATACACACCTATCCCGCGTGGGAAGAAAAGACGATCGACGAGGCGCTGTCCTACACAATCGAAAACATGGAGCGTGTCCACGCTGCACTGCCGGACAAGCCGATGGCGATTCTCGAAGCGGGCTGGGCAAGCGTCGCCATCGAGTTCGGCGACCGCGCTAACGAGGCCAATCAAACACGCTATTATGGGGAACTAAAGGATTGGGCGAGCGAGACAAATACGACCGTGTTCTTCTTCGAGGCATTCGACGAACCGTGGAAGGGCGATCCGAACAATCCGCTCGGCGCTGAAAAGCACTGGGGTTTGTTCAATGTCGATCGGACGCCAAAGCAGGTGCTCAAAGGAACGTCTGCAGCAGTGGACAGGTAAGCGGCATTGGTCAGCACGCCTAAAATCTCTCTCCGAGGCTTACGAACGTTCTGCGTTGCTGCACGGTATGAAAGTTTTCGTACGGCAGGCGAGGAGCTGTTCATTACGTCCTCTGCCGTCAGCCACCAGATCAAGAGCCTGGAGGAAGAGCTGGGTGAGCAGCTGTTTGATCGCACCAGCCGCGAGCTGAGTCTAACGGAAACCGGTAAGTCACTATACCGGGACGTCGGGCCCCTGATTGAACAGCTGGACACTGCGATCGCCAAGTACAAAAAGGGCGCTATCAGCAGCTCCATACGGATCTCCGTGCAGCCGTTTTTCGCAAGCGAATACTTCGTTCCTCGCCTGAGCGAGTTCACGGTCGAACATCCGGAAATCGATATCCAGGTCGGTACTAGTGACGAAACCATGGAGAAACATCCGGCGGATGCTGATTTGTCGATTCGGCTGTTTCGATCACCCCCGTCGGACATGCCGTCGAACCTTTTGTTCCCGCTACGAATGGTGCCCGCGGGCTCGCCGGAGTTTAAAAAGGCGATGACGGTCAAGAACAAAAAAATCGTCAGTGATTTCCCGCTAATCGTGCATGAACCGCGACCAAAGGCCTGGACGGAGTGGGCGAGCGCGGCGGGCATTCAACTGCCGGAGAACACCAAGGTTATCCGCCTCGATTCGACGATCGCCGTGCTTCGCGCGGCGCAACGCGGCATCGGTGCGGCACTGGTGCCGATACCAATGGGTAACCTGTGGTTGGAAGAAGGGAGCCTCGTGCGGCTATTCAGGAAAGAGCTCGTTGCCGACGTCAGCTATTACCTGGTCTGCAAAGAGGACCGGGCCGAGGATGAGAGTGTCGTTCTGCTGCGCACCTGGATACTGCAGAATTTCGCCGACCCCAGCTGAGTTTTTCTCAACTCAGGGCTGAGTTTTTCCCGTTTGTGGCTTCGCCCTGAAGCCCCCATTATTCCTATCGTCGGACGCAAAGAGCGGACCGGCAACGCAATACATCACCATCCTATGGAGAAAGACTATGTTTGAGAAAGCCAAATCAGGACGAGATGCTTTCACGTTTAGCCTGCAAGGGATGACGACGATTGCATCGTTCACCGCCGCACCGGCCATCGCAGACGACCGACTGAGCAAAGTCTGGGACGAGCGCCTGAGCCGGCCGCAGGAATATCAACCAAGTACGGCCCGCAAGATCGAGGACGTACTAGGGCGCTACTTTGCGCCGGGACGTTGTCAGGCCGCTTAAGGCTGGGACAGCCAACTGGAACACTGGCGAGACGCGGCCAGCGAGCCGCGTCCCCAATCAATGAATTCGGGGCGACCCTGATCCTTATGCATAAATCCACCGTCTTCGATGTAGCCGATCTCGCAGGAGTCTCGATAAAGACTGTATCTCGCGTGGTCAACGGCGAGCCCCATGTGCGCTCGTCGACAAAGGCGCGCGTCGACAAGGCAATCGAAGAACTCGACTACAGGCCCAGCCAGTCCGCTCGGATTCTGGCGAGCTACCGCTCGCCGTAACGTTCCGGCGCACCAGGCATGCAGGCCTGGACTCTGCAAAATCTCGCCAAATCCCGGTGATTTTTTCTCACGTCTGAACTGATTTTATTTCGTTTGTGGGCCTTGCCCACCCCACCTAATGTGCACCTGTCGGACCCGGGAAGCCGGCGGGCCAAACCAATTATCTACTTCGCTAGGGAGATAAGACCATGACCAACAAAGCCAAACCTGCACGTGATGCTTTCATGTTTAGCCTGGGCGGCAGTTCGGCGATAAGCTCTTTCGTCATCGCGCCAGCCATAGCTGACGATCTGATCAACAAAGTACGCGATGAGCGGTTGAGCAGATTGCAGGAAGATCAACCTGATACCGCCCGGGAACTTGCGCCCTCCTGGGGGCGTTTCTGGTTATTCCGGCGTCGTCGCCGGGCCGCATAAGGCTGCGACGTGCGACATAACATAGAGACATAAAGAGCCGGGCTTTTGCCCGGCTCTTTTCGTTTTTCCCCGGTGTCGGAGCGATACATTTTGATTCATCGGGGACAAAATTGACAACGCTGTCAATTCTTGCTATCTCTACGCAAACAATAAGAAGGCTAGGCCTTTCGCTATCCGTGCGTTGAGGGGAAATATAATGCTTTGTGGACTAAGTCCGCTGCGCTTTGCTGCGCTCTTTACGGCCATTCTTATGGTCTCTGCCTGTACCGACAATGGCCGTGAGCCGCTGCTGTCAGGCGTAGATACGGTCCCGCCTGCCAATCCCGGTACCCAGACCAATCAGAACATCAACAACCCGACGCTGACGATCCCGACGACGTTTGACGTATCACCCGGTGATGTCCTGACGCTTGTCTGGAGTGACGAGTTCGATGGCGCGGCACTGAATCCCGAGGTCTGGTTCTTTGCGACCGGAGACGGTACCGAGAAAGGACTTCCCGGCGGCTGGGGCAATAACGAGCTGCAGTATTACTTGCCTGATAGTGCTCAACTCGAGGGGGGGGTGCTCAAGATCACGGCTCGGCGCGAGACGGTCGGCGGGCTGAACTACACGTCAGCCCGAATCAACACCGAAGATCGATTTGCATTCCAGTACGGCCGCATCGAGGCGAGCATCAAGCTGCCGTCCGGCCAGGGTCTCTGGCCGGCATTCTGGATGCTCTCGCAGGACAGTGATTACCAGTGCGACGGGCGGCCATGCGTCTGGGCTGCCATTGGCGAGATGGACATCATCGAAGCGATCAATCTCGATGGCACCGGCGGCAACGAAATTTTTGCAACGATTCACTACGGCGGTGAGTTTCCAGCGAACACCTCGAGTTCGGTAACCTACACACCCAGCCCGGACGTGACCGAAGACTTCCACACCTATGCGATGGAGTGGGATGCCGATGAAATCCGCTGGTATTTCGACGATACCTTGTATGCGGTGCAGAACTCCTGGTCTTCAACCGCTGACAATGGAGGGCCCGGCGCGCCGTTCAATCAGCCGTTCCACATTCTTCTGAACCTCGCCGTCGGCGGCAACTTTCCGGGTAACGCAATCGATGGCAACGCATTCCCGGCGACGATGGAAGTTGATTGGGTCCGGGTTTACTCAGGCGAAGACGAACCGCCCCCGCCGCCACCGCCCCCGTTACCGGTTGATTTCGAAAACGCTCCTGTCACTTATGACTTCGGTATGGATGCCGGCTTTGGCGGTGGCGCCTCGGATGTCATCGCGAATCCTGACATGAGCGGCATCAACACCAGTGCGCAGACGGCGCGCATGCAGAAGTTCGCCGGCGAGGTTTTCGGCGGCAGTACCCTGGCTCTCACTGGTGATGTCGACTTCGCTGCCGGTGAAGTCTTCAAAATGAAAGTCTGGGCTAGTCGCGCCGTTCCGGTGCTGTTCAAATTCGAGGGTCTCAATAGGGAACGTTCGGTCGATCACAGCGGTAGTGGGAGCTGGGAAGAGTTGTGCTTCGACTTTACCGGCGACACCGCCGGCGCTGCTTCGAACGCTATTACCTTCATTTATGATCTCGGTGTAAACGGCGATGCGGCCGGAGACCCCAACAACTGGACGTTCTACTTCGACGATATCCAGCAAACCACGAGCTGCTCCGGTGGCGGTGGCACCGGGAACTTCGTCAACGGCGACTTTGAGGACGGAGGCTTGGCAGGCTGGACGCAAACCCAGGTTCCCGACAATATCGGATCCATTACTGCCGATTCGAGTGGGCAGGGTGGCCGGGCAGGCACCGTGGCGCGGCTTGTTGCCGCCGCCACCGCCGTTCAATCAAATGACGTCCTGATAAGCCAGGAGGGATTGGCCGCAGGCACGGTTGCGCCCGGCGATTCAATCGATGTTTCCTTCGATTTGTACGGATCCCTGGCAGGGGCCGGCGGCGTTGTGTTCGTTGAAGTGATATTCCTGGATGGTAATGGCGCGGACAACGGCCGGAATTTTGTCTCCGACGCGTCGCTCCCCGTGCCGGACGCCCCCTACACGCCGACAGGGGCCTGGACGACTTATTCGGGCACTGTCATCGCCGGAACGGCTGTGGGCGGCAGTGCCAGTGTGAGCGGTGGTGTAGTGCTGTCACTGAAAGTCGCTTGTGGACCAATCGATGGTTGTGGTGTCGATGCCTCCTTTGACAACGTCACCTTCACGATCAACTAACCAAGGACGCGTTACAAGTCATGCTTGTTACGCGCGGTACCAAGACGATCCTAGAAATCGTTTTTAAATTAGATATTTACGCAGAGAGCTAACTCATGCACGCAGAATCTATCATGCGCCAATTTCGCATCCTGACGTTCATTATCCCGGCCTTGGCACTGGCGGGTTGCGGCCAGGGTGATGGCCCCGACTCGATCCGCGGAACGGCGGCGACACCACTGCCGCCGATCCCGCCGGGATTCTGCGACAACATCAATTTCGAAGTTGTCTGCCCGGCGCCGGGTATCGAACCTTTTAACGGCGGCCGGACGACAGTCATCGATAACCCGGATAAGAGCGGCATCAACACCAGCGACAGCGTCGCGCAGATGCAGAAGTTTCCAGAAGAGGTTTTCGGCGGCACGAAGCTTAACCTTGCAGCGGGGATCGATTTCGCGAATGGCGAGGCCTACACGATGAAAGTGTGGTCGCCGCGCAATGTGGAAGTGAGCTTCAAGCTCGAAGAAACGGGTAATGCCTCCGGGGGAAGAACTGAGGTTGTGAATTACACCGGCAGTGGCACCTGGGAAGAGCTGTGCTTCGACTTCACAGGCCAGACCGCGGGCATCCCAAACCCTCCCGTGACCGCGGTCTCGATCATTTTTGACAACGGTATTCTTGGTGCAGCCGATGTTGATCCAGACAACTGGACCTTCTACTACGACGACATCACGCAAGTTGCGGACTGTGGCGGCGGCGGTGGCCCTGGCCCTGGTGCATTGTCTTTCCCGGTAGATTTCGAGGGTGATCCCGCCTCCTACGATTTCGGCATGGACGGCGGTTTTGGCGGCGGCGCGTCCGATGTCATTGCCAACCCGGACATGAGCGGTATCAACAACAGCGCCCAGACCGCACGCATGCAGAAGTTCGCCGGCGAAGTTTTCGGCGGCAGCACGCTGGCGCTCGGTGGCGACGTGGACTTCACGGGCGGTGAAGTCTTCACGATGAAAGTCTGGTCGGCTCGCGCCGTTCCCGTGCTGTTCAAGTTCGAAGGATTAGACAAAGAACGTTCCGTGACGCATATGGGCGGCGGCACGTGGGAAGAACTGTGTTTCGACTTCACGGCTGACACAGCCGGCGCGGCTACCAACGCGATCACGTTTATCTTCGATCTCGGCGTGAACGGTGATGCTGCCGGTGCCCCGAACGACTGGACCTTCTACTACGACGATATCCAGCAGGTCGCGAGCTGCGGCGGCGGCGGTGCGGCCGCCTCGTTCCCGGTAGATTTTGAGGCAGATCCGGCATCCTATGATTTTGGTATGGATGCAGGCTTCGGTGGCGGCGTGTCGACGGTGATCGCAAACCCGGACATGAGTGGCATCAACAACAGCGCCCAGACGGCACGCATGCAGAAGTTCGCCGGCGAAGTTTTCGGCGGCAGCACGCTGGCGCTCGGTGGCGACGTGGACTTTACAGGCGGTGAAGTCTTCACGATGAAAGTCTGGTCGGCTCGTGCCGTTCCCGTGCTGTTCAAGTTCGAGGGACTAAACAAAGAACGTTCCGTGACGCATATGGGCGGCGGCATGTGGGAAGAACTGTGTTTCGACTTCACGGCTGACACAGCCGGCGCGGCCTCGAATGCGATCACGTTCATCTTCGACCTTGGTGTCAACGGTAATATGATCGACTTCCCCAACGACTGGACGTTCTACTACGACGATATCCAGCAGGTCGCCAGCTGCCCGACGGGCGGCGGCGGTGGCATGGCCACCAGCGTTGATTTCGAAGGCGATCCGGCGTCGTACGACTTCGGCATGGACGGCGGCTTCGGCGGCGGCGTGTCGACGGTGATCGCTAACCCGGATCCCAGCGGGATCAACATGAGCGCGCAGGTCGCACGGATGGAAAAATTTGCCGGTGAGGTCTTCGGTGGCAGCACCCTTGCGCTCGGCAGCGACATCGATTTTGCCGAGGGAGAAGCATTTACGGTCAAGGTCTGGGCTTCGCGCGCCGTGCCGGTCCTGTTCAAACTCGAGGGGCTCAACAAGGAACGGTCAGTGACCCAAATGGGCGGCGGCATGTGGGAGGAGCTCTGCTTTGACTTCACGGCTGACACGGCGGGGCCGGCCTCGAACGCGATCACGTTTATCTTCGATCTCGGCGTGAACGGTGACGCAGCGGGAGACCCGAATAACTGGACGTTCTACTACGACGATATCCAGCAGGTCGCCAGCTGCCCGACGGGCGGCGGCGGTGGCATGGCCACCAGCGTTGATTTCGAAGGCGATCCGTCGAATTTCGACTTCGGCATGGACGGTGGCTTCGGCGGCGGCGTGTCGACGGTGATTGCCAACCCGGACATGAGTGGCATCAACATGAGTGGCCAGGTTGTGCAAATGCAGAAGTTCGCTGGCGAGATCTTTGGCGGCAGCACGCTGGCTCTTCCTGACGGGGTTGACTTCTCGCAGGGCGAGGTCTTCACGATGAAGGTCTGGTCGCCGCGACTCGTTCCCGTCCTTTTCAAGCTGGAAGGGCTAAACCAGGAGCGCAGCGACGACCATGATGGCGGCGGCGTCTGGCAGGAGCTGTGTTTTGACTTCACAGGATCGACGGCCGGTGCGCCGGTTACCGGAATCACGGTTATCTTCGATCTTGGTGTCAACGGCGATGCAGCCGGCGACCCGACAAACTGGACGTTCTATTACGACGAAATCCAGCAGCAGGCGGACGCCTGTCCGACCGGCGGTGGCGGTGGATCGGTGCTGCCGGTCGACTTCGAAGGCGATCCGAACTCCTATGTTTTCCGAGAGGGCGGTGGCTTCGGTGGTGGCCAGGCATCGGTAGTGGCCAATCCGGATATGAACGGCAATACCAGCGCGCAGGTCGGGCAGATGCTGAAATTTGCCGGTGAGGTTTTCGGTGGTGCGACGCTGGATCTCGGCGGGACGGTCGACTTGCCTGCCAACAGCGTCTTTACAATGAAAGTCTGGTCGCAGCGCTCGGTGCCGGTACTATTCAAGCTCGAGGGCGGGCCTGTCGGAGAGATGTCCGTGACGCACGGCGGCAACGGCTGGGAGGATCTCTGCTTCGATTTCGGCGCACTTTCCGGCAATGGAGTCGACGGCATTACGCTGATCTTCGATCTTGGCGTGAACGGTGACGCGGCAACCGACCCGACCAACTGGACATTCTACTTCGACGACATCGATCAGGCGGATACCTGCCCATCCGGTGGCGGTGGTGGCGGGACGGTGTCGACCGTAGTCACTGATTTTGAAGAGTCGGCACTGACGTATACGTGTGGTGGTGACTTCGGCGGCGGCGCGCATCAGTTGTTGCCAACCCGGATATGAGCGGTAACACCGAGCGCCAAGGTCGGCCAGATGCTGAAGTTTGCCGGCGAGGTCTTTGGCGGATCTACGCTGGAGCTTGCGGCACCGGTGACATTCCGACCGGCAGCGTCTTCACGATGAAGGTCTGGGCGTCACGCACAGGTGCCCGTGTTGTTCAAGCTCGAAGGCGGCCCAGTCGCGAGATTGCGGTAACGCACGGCGGCACGCGGATGGGAAGAGCTGACGTTCGACTTCACCGTCGGTATCCGGCGACATCGACGGGATCACGCTGATCTTCGATCTCGGCGTCAACGGCGACGCGGCCGGTGACCCGACCAACTGGACGTTCTACTTCGACGACATCACGCTCGTTTCGCCCGACACTGGTAGCGGCAGCCAGACGTGTCGACCGGTCACGGATCTTGAAGAGCGGGCGGGTCTTCCGTGATGGTGGTGACTTCGGCGGCGGCGCGGTCATCGGTGGTTGCCAATCCCGATATGACCGGCATCAACACCGAGCGCCAAGGTCGGCCAGATGCAGAAGTTTGCCGGGGAGGTCTTTGGTGGCTCGACGCTTCAGCTTGCGGCACCGGTGGACATTCCGGCCGGCAGCGTCTTCAAGATGCAGGTCTGGGCGTCACGACAGGTGCCCGTGTTGTTCAAGCTCGAAGGCGGCCCAGTCGCGAGATTGCGGTCAATCACAGCGGCAGCAGCAGCTGGGAGGAACTGACGTTCGACTTCACCGGTGTATCCGGGACGATCACGGGCATCACGCTGATATTCGACCTCGGCGTGGCCGGCGACGCGGCCGGCGACCCGAACAACTGGACGTTCTACTTCGACGGTATCGTGCTCGAATCACCCGATACTGGCGGTGGTGGTGGCGGTGCCAGTGGGGAACTGACCGTCAACGGTGACTTTGAAACAGGCGATTCGACCGGCTGGCAAGAATTTCCCAACGGTGGAACCATTATGGTTACCGGCCCCGGTTCAGACGTCGGTGGACCGGCAAGCGCTTTCGCAGGCAACCTCGATGCCTCGGGGCAAGCCATCGGGGTCACGCTCAAGCAAGCCAACCTGGCAGCCGGAGGACTCACACCGGGTCAACAGGTCACGGTCTCTTTCGACTGGAAGGGCTCAGATGCCATCGGTGGCGTCGTGGATGTCAGGCTACTCTCGGAATTGAGCGGTGGCGGAGTCTCCCAGGAAGACATCATTCTTGGTGGCGCAGGCTTCCCGGCCAACTGGACCGCGTTTGCTCCTGTAAACATCACTATCGGGCCTGATGTCAGTGGCGGCGTGACGCTGCAGTTCACGGCTATCTGCGGAGGAGATCCGGGATGCGTGTCGAGTATAGACATTGACAATGTCTCCGTAACTGCCCAATGAGCGGGTGGATGAAGATGATGCAATTACCAGATATTTCCAAAGAAACCCAATCTAAAAAAAGAGTAGTCGCTATGGCGGGATCAAGCTTCTTCAATCGCATGACCAAGATCGGCAGTGCCCTGGCAGTGATGCTGGTGCTTTGTGTTCCGCTCGTGAGTCACGCTCAGGTGGACAAGGTCACCACGTACAAGGATGAGAACGGCTGGAAGCTGCAGGTCAATGGACAAGACTATTTCATAAAAGGCGTCGTCTGGGGCTACACGCCGCGGGGTCAGAACTACACCTACAACCTTTGGGGGCAGTCTGACGATTTCGTCCGCAAGGTTCTCGATTACGAGTTCGGCCTGATGAAGGCCATGGGCGTGAACACGATCCGCACTTTCTCCATGATCCCGCCAGAGTGGGTCACGTACGTCTACCGGAAGTACGGCATCATGTCGGTCATCAATCCGCTGATGGGCCGCTATGGCTATAACATCGGCGGCAAGTGGGTTCCGTTTACCGATTACTCGGATCCGGTCACGCGTGAGACTCTCAAGCGCGACATGATGGAGTACGTCAGGCAGTACAAGGATGTGCCGGGCGTACTGATGTTCGCGTTCGGTAACGAAAGCAACTACGGCCTGTCCTGGTCCAGCTTTGAGATCGAAAACCTGCCGGATGGTGAGCAAAACACGGCCAAAGCAAGATATCTGTATAGCCTGTGGAACGAGGTCGTCGCTGGCGGTAAGGCGATCGACCCGAATCATCCATTCACGATCGTCAACGGCGACATCCAGTACATCGACCTGATCGCCGAGCTCTGTCCCGATCTGGATCTGCTGGGAAGCAATGCGTACCGCGGTACGGGCTTTTACGGCCTGTGGAAGGATGTGGAAGAAAAGCTCGACCTCCCGGTCGTCTTCTTTGAATTCGGGAGTGACGCTTTCAACGCGAGGAGTTTCTCCGAGGACCAGCTTTCTCAAGCCCTGATACTGAAGGACCAATGGCAGGAGATGTACAACAAGGCGGCCACCAACGGCGAGGAAGGTAACTCCATCGGTGCGTTCGTTTTTGAATGGCGTGACGAATGGTGGAAATACCTGCAGATCGAAAACCTGAATATTCAGGACAACAACGCGTCCTGGTCCAACAAGGCTTATATGTTCGACTGGGCGCAAGGCAAGAACAACATGAACGAAGAGTGGTTCGGCATCACCGCTCTCGGGCCGGCAAATTCGGACGGTGTCTCCACGGCACGACCCAGGATGGCCTATGACGTGCTCGCCGAAGTCTTCCGGATGGATCCTTACTCAACGAGCAAGCGTGAGATCAACCAGACATTCGCCAATCTTGACCTGGACTACTATGAGTTGAAGGGCGATGTTCGCGTGCTTAAGGCGGAGATCAATGAGGGCAAGAACAAGCTGAATTTCACGGGCGGCAGGCTGCAGGGCGAAATGGTCGTGCGCGGCAATGAATCCGGAATTGACGAGAATGGCGAGGATTCTCTCGAGTTTTCGGACGGCGAGATGGTCTTCCTCGACTTCGGTTTTCAGCCCACTGACAAGGTCAGCGGCCAGATGACGCTGAACGTTCTTGCCAACGTCGCCAACAAACGACCGCTGGAGTTCACCTACGGCGATCGCGGATTGCCCATTGCAATCCGGACAGAACAACAAACCATCCTTGCGGGCGGAGACAGTGAGTTCATCGAGCGTCAGGTTGACTTCAAAGATCGCGAGCGGGTCGAAGTCTACGACTTCGAATCGACGTATGAAGGCGAAAGTGTCGATGTTACTGCCTTTTATCATACGCGTCGTTTCCACTGGGGTTATGAGGGCGATCAATTCGGCCTGATTCGGGAGGCCACCGATCTTGAGGGAATGGACATCTGGAATGCCAAGGCGCCCCAGGGCGTCGAGATCGCCGGCAAAGGCAAGTGGAAAAACTTCACCGTCCTCTTCGGACCGGAAGTTTACTGGGGCGCTAACCCGAAAGTGGTTTTCAAATACGACTTCAGGCTTGCCAAGTTCGACTGGACCTTTATTCATTCAGAGGACCTGGCCCGACGGACCGACGGTACGAACCCCACAGACATTGTAGGACGGCAGTCACGGCAAACGACGCTGACCGCCGAGCGCGAGTTCTCCAACGGCTTGAAGCTGGAATTTGGCGGCATTTGGTCCGCTAACGAAAAAGTGGACGAAGTTTTCGATCGTGTCGACGACGCTGGCAATGTGTATCTCGATCAAATCGAAGAGGAAGATGCGCTGGGCTTTCGGGCGAAACTCACGTTTCCGTGGAATGAAACCTACCTGCAGGCCCATCATGCCGGGCTCGTGGCCGACGGTGGCCATGTCCACAGGACGTGGGGCATAACGGACCCGAGCCGATTGCCGTATTCGGGAATGGGTAACAAGCGGGAGTACGAAGCCGGCATGATCATGCGTTTCGGCGACTGGATGCTGTACCCGCGGGTGATGTATCGCGACAATCTGGTCGACGCCAATCCATTCATTGAGCCGAGCATCTCGGGCGGCGTGCTGAATCCCGGCACCAATCCGCGCGACACGGACACTGACCCGTTCGCCGTGCTCGGCAACCGCGAAGCGCGGTCGGGGGAGCTGTACCTGACCTACGATCCGACCGGCGCTACGCAGTTTTATGACTGGGACAACGACTGGCGCGAAGATGCGAAGTTCGCATTCAATATTGGCGGCACCTACACCGAATACCCGACCATCACGGACTCCTACCTGTTCTTTTTCGAACCGGCCAGGATCAACGCGCCGTTCGGCCAGGGCTTACCGGCAGAGGACGTGTGGGGCGTGTCGAGCCGAATGGTGTTCAATCCCAACCGCAATTCGAAATACATCATCAAGCTGATCAGGGGCTTCGATCAGTCGACAGGTAACCCCGACGGTGGCACCCGGGATTACTACCAGGTCCACTGGAAAGCCGAGTGGAAGCGCAAGCACACCTTCGCAGGCTACTTCATGAAAGACGCCTGGGGCCCTTACGACTTCTACCGGCAGTTCAATATCGTGTTCCCCGAACAGGTCAAGCTCGATTACTCGGTATTGCTCGGTACTTCGGGACAGCTCAGTTCGGCGGAGGACGAGAATCGAGCGACCCGGGTCGGTATCCGGGCGCTGTACCGGTCGCTGGACGAGGCAAATGAGACCTTTGAAACCAATGGCGACTACATCTTCTCGACCGTTCTTTACTTCACGTACCAGTTTTAGGATCACGCATGCTTAGCCGAGGATTTACGAAAATGATAAACCTGAATCAACAAGAGGCTCAGCCGGGCATCTGCAGGCATCTGCTCATGGCATTGCTTGGGGCCGCGACGCTGCTCGTAGCCGGCTGCAATAGTGAGCGCGACGAAAAAGACGGCGAGCTTATCAATGCGATCATCTTGCCGACGGATGTTGTGCTTAACCTGTACTGTGAGAACGTGGGAATCGGCAGTGAGACTTGCGTCCTGGACGATCCGGAGAACCCGTTTGCCACGACAACCATTCTCGAGTTTGACGTCAACAACCCGGGCGCCGAAAACAAATTCGACCTGTTCAATGCGATTCCCGCCGGACCGACAGGAGCGAAGGCCCGATTCTATTTCTGGGCGACGGCTCTCGCGAGAAGGCAGTCCGGAGAGAATCAGTTCTACGCCGCACAGGCATTGCATGAATTGTTTGATGCCAACAGCAACGTGATATCGGCGGACGAACTGGCGCGCGCACAGGCCTTGAAGGCCTATCGATCTGTGCTGGATAATTTCTTCGGGTCGGTGACGGTTTTCACATGTTGTCCCGGCTTGAGTCCAACCGGTGAACCCGTTCCTTTTCCCGTGGGGCTGAATGTACTGACGGCCGACTCCCTGTTCCGAACGGAGCGCACAGGTTACAGACGCCTTGTTGACGGCGATCCCCTTCTTGTGAAGGCGCTTCTGCTGGAATGGGGTTACACCTATATAGAAGGCACGGCGGAAAACAACTATGACGATGGAGTGGTGTACGTAAACACGGGGTGATTGGTTGCGAGTGACTTGATGCCAAAGTACCTGCTGACATTGGCCCTGCTATTCGCAGGGCCTTTGTCGTTTGGTGAGAGCGCTATTCCTCGACGTAAAACGGCACGTTGTGCGCCACGGCTCCGCCTTGCCCGTCGTAGGCTGTAACGAACACGCGATAACCGCCCGGCCTATCCGGGGCTTTAAACGAAATTCGTTCGGTTCCCTGCCCATCCTGGATTGCACCTGGAAAGGATGGCGGAGCGGCTTCAGCATCGCCACCCTGTCTGCGATCGGTACTCTCGGCGCGAATGTCCCAAGCGTAACGCAGCTCGTCGCCCTCTCGATCGATAATGTCAGCTTCGGCATGCGACATGCTGCCGGGTTTGACCTTATTAAACGCCACCGGCGTCTCTAACGACTGCAGCTTCGGCGCACGATTTTCCGGCCACTCTCCTGACCAGGCGAAGGCCATGGCGTCCACGCGCGGCAGTTTCTCTCCCGTCCGCAAGAACATACCGAACCAGGTCGCGGTTCCTTCCTGCTTTTGGCCCCAATAGAAAGCGTAAGAGCCCAAATTCCGGCCAACGTTGTTGTCCTTGTCCATTTTGTAGGTCGTGTAGTACTGCGCCGCCGTGGTGCTGGGATCCGGTTCAACCGGCGCTCCCCACGGTGTTGTGGGCACCTCCCAGGTTCCCTGCACACCGTATTCAGTCAGTACATAGGGGCCGGTCCACCCCATGCCAATCAAGGCCTGCCCGACTCCGGGCGCGCTGCTGTATGCGTTTATGCCCAGAATATCGATGTTCGGGTAATGTTCCAGAATGCCATTAATCTTTGCTGGCTCAGCTGAGGAAAGCACTGTCATTACCGGATGATCGGGGTCCAGTTCTTTGATGATGCCCGCGAGATGATTCAACTCCTGCCAGATCCGAACATCGATTTCTCCGGACCCAAAAGCCTCCATCTCGTTGCCCAGACCCCAAGTCAATAGCGCAGGATGACCCTTGTACTTCAGGATGGCCTCGCGCAGCTTGGCTCTCTGTTCTTTAATGCTCGCGGCGTTGGAATAATCAAATCCGTGACGTTTATGTTGTACCCAGAAACCGGCCGTAACCGAAACGCCCAACTCATGCACGTAATCGAGGAACGGTTTGCCATCGACCACTTGTTCCAGCTGTTCTACCCCCCAGGTGCGAACAGAATTGCCACCGGATGCTGCCAGCAATGGCAGGTGCTGATGCCCGCCGGCGCCTCTGATCAGATACGGCTCGCCATTGCGTAACAGTGTGAAGGTGCCGTCCGATTGCTCGACCACCCTGACCCTGGAGCCAGCCATGCCGTCCTGATCGTCCGACGCACTGGCGGTGCAGGGGCCGAACGCAAGCACGGACAGGAAGCAGATGGTACTGCGAGACACCGGCACTGCTAGAAATCGTTTTTCTGTCGGGCCTCTATCACTTCAATTTTCTGTGCGGCGGCATCGGCCGGGGCCCAGAACCAGCCCTTCGGGTCCCAAGCCTGCGCATAGTAAAAGTCACTTACAAGGGTCTTATAAGCAGCCAATGCCTCGTCATCCTTTTTGAGTTTCAATAAGGCTTCGCCACGAATGAAATAGCAGGTGCCGACATCATTGAGTGCCCAGTAATCATGCACACGATCCTTCGGCGCCTTTGCGCTCAACGATCCCTGCATCTGTCTCGCTTCGTCCGAGTATAGCTCCACACATTTTTCGGTGTACTTGACGGCATTCTCATACTGGCCTTCGCCCAATGCATCCCAGGATTTGCCTTGCAGCGTGACCGATGTGAAGTCCCCGTAATCCAGAGCCTCTGCAGCGTGTTCGTCGGCCAGCGAGATTGATGCCAAACCCAGCAATGCCAGTAGCGATACGATTTTTTTCATCGGGATTTTCCTTTGAGTATGAACGGCTGTGCGCCGTATTGTCTTGGCGCCAGATGGAAGGGATTATCAATTAGTGCCGGGCTCAACAGGGTCAGTGGTTTGCCCGCGAGGAATCGCACTTGGTCGCGCGTCAGATTGAGCTCTTAACATCTCGATGTTCAGCGCAGCTGCCTCGGATGGCCTCCAGTACCACCCCTTCGGGTCCCAGGCCTGCGAATAGTAAAAGTCACTCACAACAATCTTATAAACGGCCAACGCCTCGTCCTTCTTGTTGAGTTTCACCAAGGCTTCGCCACGAATGAAATAGCAGGTGCCGACATCGTTGAGTGCCCAATAATCGTGGATCACATCCTCATCAGGCTTTGAGGTCAATGATGCCTGCATCTTTCTCGCTTCGTTTTCGTAAAGCTCTGCACATTTCTCGGTAAACGCCACGGCATCATCATACTTGCCTGCGCCCAACGCTTCCCAGGCTTTGATTTGCAGCGTGACCGATTTGTGGTCCCCATAATCCAGACCCTCTGCAGCGTGTTCGTCGGCCAGCGCTATTGATGCGAGACCCAGTAATGCCAGTAACGATACTAATGATTTCATCGGAATTTCCTTAGAGTGCAAACAAATTTGTGCAGCGTGAAAACCAGTTTTCTTTTTGTCAATTTACAACCGCCGGTATTGCCAATACGTTACCATTCGGGCGCCGGTCCCGTCGACTCGCGAATCTGCAGTGTTGCAGGAACGATTTCGGGGGCTTTTTCGGATGCATCCCCGCACTTGCCCTCGATCAGCGCCATCCGCGGCCCGCTGCGCCATTTCAGTCAGCGGCTGTCTTATGGTTGTCAGAGTCGGATCAACCATCCGGGCGAGCGCAATATCGTCGAAGCCGGCCACGGATAGCTGCTCCGGTACATCAATACGCAGGCGATGGGCGATGCGAATAACGCCCACAGCCATATCGTCATTGGCCGCAAAGATCGCGGTCGGTGGTTGCTTGCGCTCGAGCAACTTTTTCGCACTCGCTTCGCCGGAGGCCAACGAGTTATCGCCGGCCACGACGAGCCGCTCGGAAAACGCGAGGCCACTTTGCTGCAACCCGTCCTGGTAGCCCAGAAAGCGGTTAGCGACCGCTTTGTGGCGCGGGTCTCCGGTTACGAAAGCGATTTTTCTGTGGCCCAATGATGCGAGATACCGCGTCATCTCCGCGCTGCTTTCGCGATCATTCGTCCCGATAGAAAATCGCTTCCCGTCTGGCTTGCCGGGGGAGAGGCGCACAAATGGGGTGCCGGTTGCGTTGATTGCGCGGACGATCTTGGGCATGTTGGACAACGGCGCAGCCAGGATGATGCCGCCCGGTCGCGTTTCCTCGATCAGCGACTTGAGCTGTGCCACGGCGTCTCTTGTGCGGTAGTTGCAGGGATGGATCAGCAATTCGGATAAGGCCGACCGGCAGGCCTTGAGGGCGCCTTGCTGCATTTTGATGATATAGCCTGAAGTCGGTAGCTCATAGGCAGCAGGATCGTCGTAAACGAGACCGATCAGGTGCGAGCGACGGCTTGCGAGGTTACGTGCGGACTGGTCCGGCCGGTATGAAAGTTCAGTTACTGCTTTTTCGACACGCTCCCGTGTAGACGGCCGGACGTTGGGTTCGCCGTTGACCACGCGCGATACGGTCTTGATTGATACGCCGGCAAGCGTGGCTACGTCGAATATGGTGGCTCTGGGCATCGATGCATATCTTGTTGTTTTCATTCGTGGTTTACCGAACACCATACAAGATTACACCTGTTTATGACAACGCTGTCAAATTTCAGGAAGTGGCCTCTGCCTTTTGATCATTCGCGCTGGTCGTCGACAGCAACTCCGTATAGAGATCCCGCATCACGAGCTTCGGCGTGCGGTCGAGATTGAAAAGCCCCCAGTGTTTTTCGGGCTCCAGCGGATCAGGAGAACCTTTCCACGGCTCGTCGAATGCCTCGAACACGAACGTGAGAATCTTCTCGTCGGTGGTCCATTCGAGCAGCTCTTCGTAGTACTGTGCCTGGAGTTCTTCCGACGCATTATGCGGTTCGATGCCGCGACCGTTGGAGGCGGTTGTCCAGCCGGCCTCGGTAATCACAACCGGTTTGCCCGGATAATGATCCACCACCGAGTGGTAGTTCTGCATTGGTGTATTCGAGCGCGTCGTGAACCGAGCGGTATTCCCAGGCGGGGTAGGTGTGAATCGAAATAACATCGAGTACCTCGGCTAACGGTTCCAGCTTGTAGGTCCAGGGAACGTAGTTTTCGCAAAACGTGACCGGTTGTTTGATCGCGCTCTTCATTTTCAGTACGTGCGCGACGAGGCTGTCCACCGGCACCATGTGGTCGGTCCATTCGACGCTGGCTTCATTGCCGACCGAAACACAGAACACGATCTCCGGATAGCGATTCGACAGGGCGATCGCCTTTTCGATCTGCTCGCTGTTGGCCTGGCGGTTTGCCTCGAGCGTCTCGTCGCTGAAATCAGCGCCCCAGGGGCAGTGCGGGTTGCTCATTTCGGCCGCCATATCCACGCCCAGCATGACCTTGAAATGCAGCGCTTCATCGGCAATGACCTGCGAGCACCGTTTCGGCATGCGGAGTGCAATCGTAGAGCCGGAGGTACTGCCAGTTCTTCGCAAGGATCAGTAGATCTTCTTTGATCTCCTCATACGACGGATAAGTGCCGCCGGGATACTGTCCTTCGCGATAGCCGGAGTAGCAGATCGCGTTGCCGTAATCCAAATGCATTTTGAGTTCTTCAAACATATTTCGGGTTTCCGTCCTTGTCCCACAGTCCCCAGTAAGCGCCGACGTCACCTTCGGCATCTACTTTCCAGGTTTCGTCAAACGACGAGAACCAGAAGATCTCGACCTCGTCCTCTTCGGCCCACAGATGGGTGTCGACGAAGTACTTGATCGCGTTTTCGAAGGAGGGCACTGCGCCACCTTCGGCGGTGCCGATGTTCGGCCAGCCGGTCTCGCTGACGATCACCTTCTTGCCGTTCGCCACGTTGACGGCCAGGCGATACATTTCTTTCATGTAGAGCAGGGCGTGCTCGGCCGGACAGCCCTCCCAAAAGGGATAGCAGTTGGCGAGGATGACGTCACAGGCTTCTGTCACACGCGGGTGAACGGCAAATTCGAAGTACGCGTCGACGTAGCCGACGTCGACGCCCGATACAGCCTGTTTCGCGCGATTAAGGTAGTCGATCAGTTCGTCTTCGCTCAGGTCGCCACGCAACAGCACCTCGTTACCGACGCCGAGGATGTCCGCGTGACCGGCATTCGCGAGCTCGATGGCGTTAGCCAGTTCGATCTCGTTCTGCTCCCTGTTGCCGTCGAGCCAGACACCGACCATTGTCTCGAGCCCTGCTTCCTTGGCGATTGCCGGAATCAACTCATTTCCCTCGCTGCAGGAAAAGGTTCGAATCCAGTGCGTGTTATCCTGGATGAATGCTAGCCGTTCACGGATCTGCGCCTCGCCGATCTGTGTGCCCGGCCCTTGGCCCTCAACGTAGGGACTGAACGAGATGCCGTGGATCTTCTCGTCAAGAATCTCATTGACGAGTCGTCGAAGCTCCTCTTCGGACAGGACAGCAACGTTGATCCCGGCCAGGTTTGTTTGCCTGCGATGTAGTATTCCCATGGCACGTTCCTCGGTTGGTTATTCGGTAAACAAGGCGTCTGGACTGATCGTCACGGCTAACTGCCGGATGCGGCCGCTGCGCAGAAAAAGCTCGGAGCTCACATCAGCGGGCAGCGCCAGTTGGGCCAGCTTCTGTGACTTTCCGTCATCCCAGCTGATGGTCACGGCAGGCTCGGCAGCGTCATCGAGCCGGTACACAATCGGCACCTGACACCAGGTAAAGGCCAGCCCATTCGCCGGCACGCCCAGTTCCTGCCAGTCTCCATCGACATCGAGATATCGGAATGGCCTCGGGTCCGAAACGAACTCGCACAGCGCGCAGCAGATCGGGTTGGAAGCGCACAGCGCCGCCACTGACGCGCACGCCGAGTTCGCCGAAACGAGACAGCACTTCTTCCTTGACCTGTCCGGTCATGCCCGGTTGCTGCGCGCCCGCGTGCCTGGGCGTGTGGGAGTAGGCATCCGTGGGAAATGCGCCGAATTCGGCCGGGGATTTGTTAAAGCCGATGCCCGCGCGCACACGGTAATACAAACTGCCAAGCTGCCGGCACGTTGACTCATCGGCACCCTGATCCAGCGCCGCAAAGTAGTTCTCCTGCACGGCCAGTAGCAACTTGGACACCATGTGCCAGTAAACGCAGCCCAGGCCCTCGAAGCCGAACATCGTGCCCGATCGACCGGTAAACGCCTGGTGATGAAAGACGGTCTCATACAGCTTCTGCAGGGGCTTACGCGATACCTCGACGTCGTCGCCGTACGCCTCTCGCAGCAAGGTTCAACTCTGCATTCAGGTCGCCGACGTTAGCGAACTCGGCACTAAAACGATAACCACCGTCTGCGTCGCGCACGACGATGCGTTCGTCTCCCGTCGGTCAGCATTCGTTGCAGCAGCGGAATCGACTCGATCTTTTCGGCAGGGATTCGATTCTTTTCCAGAAAACCGGGCAACTCCCGATCCGGATAGAGCATGAACGAGTCTTGATCCGGGCGATACACGCTGCTCGCGAACAGCGCTTCGACAACCGCTATTGCTTTGTCAGGAGCGATGGCTCCGGCGCTAAGGGCAGCGACCTGACCTTCGAGCATTGGGTACAGTGTGTCCGTCTCCAGGGCCTCGCCCTGCAGATCCAGCAGGTTGTAGGCGTGAAAAAGTCCATCGTCACGCTGGTTGGTGCCGATGCTGTGATCGATCGCTGCCAGGGCATCGTCGAGCATGGCCATGATGTCCCCTAACGGCTGTGTTTTCTTTCCGGAGAACGACTCTTGCTGATAAACGGCCTGACGATATCGGCTCGCCGCCTGCCCAAGCTCCACGAGCGACTCGAATCGCTGGGTCGGAGTTACGGCTCTGTTCGCCCAGCAGCGGACGAACCTTGCTCAAGGCAGCGGCCGTATCACTCAGCCACTGGCTCACTTCATTGGAGAGCGTGATTGTCGCTGACTCGCTTGTCAGTAATTGCTGCAGGAATGTGACGTAGCGGCGCAGGTAATACAAAGTGACCATCGACAATCCGTGGCCAACCAGCGCGTTGTTGGCGTCATTCCACTCCGGCCGCTGGGTGTTCATCCAGATGCCGCCGTCGATCACCAGATTGCCCAGCTTGCTCAGCAGCGGTACCAGCAGTTTCTCGAGCAGCGTAACCTGGTAAACGTCACCACCGGCATCCATGACCAGCTTCCCATCTGCTCCACTGGCCGCGACGCGACGCTCGATTCGCTCCGCCAGGGCCTCGTCGTAGTCCACCGTTGCCTTGGGGTTTTCGAGCAGGGCCTCGAAAGGCCTGATTCGGTAAGGCACGTTGGCGTAGCAGAAGACCGGCTCATGCAGAAGCTCGCCCAGGCGCGCCGGATGGAACTGCCTGGACAGCTCCAGCAGTTTCTGCAGATAGATGATCTGATGATCGCCCCAGTAGCCGATATAGCTCCACGGATCGTCCGGCTCCTCTACTTCCCAGTCGATGCCTTCTTTGGTGATCCGGTAGGGGTTGTAGCCGTCCATCGTAGAGGCGTTCACAAATTTGGCGATGATGTTCTCGACGAACTCGGGATAGCTGAAAGCCAGTGCCTCCCAGTTCTGGAAAATGTCGCGCCAGTTACCTTCGTAAGAAAGCAGGCGGTTGCCATAGTCGTCATGCAGTTTGATTGCAAACTGATTCCAGGGGCGACTCGGGTCACCGTGACGGCGGCCGAACCGGATCGGCAGGTACTCGTGGCAGAGGCGTTCCAGCTGAGGGTCATCCTGTTGCTTGACGGCTGCCAGCAGCTCGGCAAATTTCAGCTTGTCGGGCAAGCCCTGCAACAGGACCTTGCTTCGCTCAAACACGTCTCGATTGAACTGCTCGATAGTGCAAAGGAAATCCCACGAGGACACGTTGTACTGGTCATCGAAAATCCCGCCGCGCAGGATGTTGAATAGCACATTGGCGTAATGATGTACCGAGACGTTTTCCTCGGCCGTCGCCTGGAAGCCATCGCCGCTGGCCATGATGCGCGCCAGCTCGTCAGAACCCCTTCTGACAGAGCGATCGATCGCTTCGGCGACCTCGTGCGGGCTTGCCCAGCTGCTTCCGCAACCCGACTACCTGGCTCTGGCTTTGCTCGATATCTGCAACGATTTGCCAGTGCTGCGACGCCTTCGGTGCCAGTTCCATTCCCGTACTCACGAGGTAGGCTCCACGGATACCGCGTTTGTGGACTTCCTGTTGCAACGGCTTGCCTTCACGGAAGTCGTCGAGTTGCTCCGACGAAATTAGGGTTTTCTGTTTGTCGAGTCCCAGGCAAAAAACCGTGTTTGCCTTGAGGGATTCGCAGGGCTCAGCCCGGTCCGTTATTCCCGAGTACAGCGTGAAATACGCGAGTCCGGTCTTCTCGTCGAGTTCGGTCCACTTGTATGCATCCACCAGGTTACTGGTATTCGTTTGCGCGAACCTCGGTGTGCCGGCCGGCAGAATGTTCTGCAGGCCATCGACCAGTTCGATGTTCACGCTTTGCTCGCTCAGATTCCGCAGTTCGCATTGCCGGGCAAAGCCGTACGTGTCACTGCTACCCCAGCTGTAACGGAACGCTAGCTGCAGGTCATGGTTGATTTCCTCAAAGAGGAGCTTGTTACCCAACACATGCTTGTACAAATGGCGGCTGATTGCGTCGCGCCCGTCGTGCTCCCGGTTGAAGGGCTCCCAATTACGCCGCTCTCCGCCAGCGTTGACCCGCAGCAAGGTTTTGCTGCCGGTGTGTCCACTGCTATCGTGGATCTTGTCGACTGTAATGTAAGGAAACAACGCCGTTTCCGGGGATACCCGACCCGCGGTCAGCCCTCCGGTAGACGAGACGAATAGCCAGTGATCGACGTTGGAAATAACGCTGATGAAAAACGGCGCCATTTTGTCGACGTTGCGGATCGCGTAATAACGCTCCCCGCCAACGTCGATGAATTCGCCGCTCACCTTGCCGTCTTCCAAAGCTGCAGAACCCGCGGCCATTTCACTGTCCGCCACGCTACTCATCGAGCACCAGCGAGCCGAACAGGCCGGCATCTATGTAGCCGCGGTCCTTCGCTCCGGAGAGAACGGCTTCCGAGCCGATAAAATTCTCGCGCAGCTCGCTGCCGTCGTTATCGCAGTAGGCAATCATGAGACCCATGACTTTGCCGGCCGATAGTGAAATCGGTGCGTTGTCGGCTCCGTCCTCGTAAGCATCGGTGTAGATGTCGATGGCAAGCTCCCAGACAATCTTGTTTCCTTGCTGTTTCCAGCTGCTCTCAACGTGATGCGAGTAGCTGTGTGGTTTCCTATCCGTGCCAATATCGATGGCCTGGTTGTCCAACGACATGTGATAAGCAAACGCATTGTGGTTGAACTGGTGTTCACCGCCCGAAAAATCCTCGTCGAGAAATATTTCCCAGCAGTCGTCGTCCCAGTACTGCACGAGAGGATCGCGGTGCGTATCGATCAGGATGTCGTCAACGAATTCACCCAGGATGTAAATCTTGTGCTCGGTCCAGGCAACTTTATAACGTCCCTGGAAATCCTCACTGGAGTATTCAGGTCCCAGCCAGCGCTCGGTGAGTTCCTGCCAGCGGGCTTGCGCCCAGATGGCTTCGTCGGCAACGCCGTCTACGACCGGCGCGACCTGCGCTCTCGGGGCACGGTATTCCGTGCGGCCCTCATAGTGAGCGGCATCCGCCAAAGCCGGTGTTATAGCCAACGCAAGAAGGATCGTCGCGGTCCGCAGCCGCAGACTGCTTGCTTGTTCGATCATCACGTTCCCCGTGCCAGCGCGATCAGTGTTGCGCAACTGGCTGTTTCTAGTTGTTCTCAAGCGAGCGAAGCCACGCCCTTAAAACTATAAAAAACAGATACTTATAATGTTGTTTAGTGAGCGCTATCGTCTTGAGAATCGTTATTGTATTTGTAATTGACAGCGCTGTCATCAATAATTATAGCAGAGGCTGGCGGCATCAGTAGCCCTAATATCGGGCTTCCGGCTCGCCTCGGCTGCGGATCGATTGTCGGCGTCAAAACCATTATTTCCACGTGCGTCGTTAGCATCCGGAGGGGCAAGAACAATGATAAAGAAGAAACTGAGCTCTGTGGTCGTGGCCGTGTGTTGCATGACGATTAGCGCCTGTGAGTCCGAACGCACTGAGGTCGAAGACGCCGAGACCGATCTCGTCTGGGCCGTCAATATCGGTGGTCCGGCTTACGTGAGTATCGATGGCACCCCATATGAAGCCGAAGCGTCGGTTCGTGGCGGTACTGTTGGCAAGTTGGAGATCGTAAAGGGATCGCAGGACGCATTTCTTTACGAAGATTACCGCGAAGGCGATGTTGAGGTTGCACGTGCGATTGCCGACGGCGTCTATGACATTACGTTTCACTTTGCCGAGCCCGAAGACCTCGAAGGCGGAGAGCGGGTCTTTGATGCATTGGTCGAAGGCCAACGCGTCATCGACGACCTCGATGTGATGAGCTTCAGGGATGGCAAGGTCTATTCTGCACTGACGGTGACGGTGCCGGACGTAGAAATCTCGGACGGTGAACTGAACATTGAATTCGAAGCGTCAGCTCGCTTACCAATTCTCAGCGCGCTGGTTGTCCGCAGCAAAAATCGTACTGGGCAGTCGTGGGAACTGGTCTGGAGTGACGAGTTCGACTACGAAGGGAGCGTGGATCCGGACAAATGGAGCATCGACGAATGGCCGGCGCGCAAGGTCAACGACGAGGATCAGGCGTATACCGCGCGATCGAGGAACCTGCGCGTCGAGGATGGCAACCTGATCATTGAAGCGCACAAGGAAGACTACGACAACGCTGTTTATACATCCGGAAGAGTGCATTCCAGCGGCAAAGGCGACTTTCTGTCACGGCAGGTTCGAAGTCCGTGCGAAGCTACCCTATGGAAAGGGCACGTGGCCCGCGATCTGGATGCTGCCGAGCGATCCCTACAAGTACTCAACCACGTGCGAGCAGGGCGAGGACTGGCAGGGCAGCAGCACCTGCGACGCCTGGCCGAACTCGGGTGAGATCGACATCATGGAGCACGTTGGCTACCAGATGGGCCACATTCATGGCACGGTGCACAACGAGGCTTACTACTGGGCCAAGTGGGAGCAACGCAAGGGCCGCATTCTTGTTGATGACGTCGACGAGGCCTTTCACGTCTATGCACTCGAATGGTCGCCGGAGAGAATCGATATCTTCGTCGACGATTCGCATTACTTCACGTACATCAATGAAGGTAGCGGGTGGAACGTGTGGCCGTACGACCAGGCATTTCACCTGATTCTGAATGTCGCGGTCGGCGGCATGTGGGGCAGATCGGGCGGTGGCATCGACGATTCGATATTCCCGCAGCGAATGCTGGTCGACTATGCCCGCGTCTACAAACGCAAAGATTAGGATGTCGGGCGGCGAGCGGCGTACTTGTCTCCCTCATGGCTCGCTGCGCTGCGCCTTACTTCGGTCAACAAGCACGCCACTCGCCGCCAGCACTGGTCATTGGCGCCACAGTCGGATGTTCGGCACGGCTGACTCGTAGTTCGAGCGGAACGGATTGATGTCGATACCGCCACGGCGCTGGTAGCGCGCATAGACGCTCAGTTTCTCCGGCCGGCAGCGCTCGAGGATTTCCACAAACATTCGCTCGACACAGGCTTCGTGAAAATCGTGGTGCTGGCGGTACGAGACGATGTAGCGCAGCAGTCCGGCACGATCGATACGCGGACCTTCGTAGGAAAAAACGACACTGCCCATGTCTGGCTGGTTAGTGACCGGGCAGAGGCTGCGCAGCAGATGCGAGTGCATGGTCTCTGTTACGACGTCGCCAGCGTCGGCGCGCAGCAATCCCGGATCGACCTCGAAGGTCGCGCAATTCGCGGTGATCGTGTCGATGCAGTCACCTGGAAGCTGCTCGATGACGGTTCCATCCATTGAAGGTAGACGCCGCAGCCGAATGTCGATTCCGGTACCGACGGAGGCAGAGAGGTCGCGTGATAGCGCTGCCGCAACGCTGGCATCGGAACCAAACTGAGTCATCGCGAATGAACCGAGATACAGCTTCAGGGACTTGGACTCGATAATTTTCGGCGACTTTGCCGGAACCGAGATCTCGACCGTCGCGACTTGCGGCAGTCCGGCCTTGTCAAGCCAGGTGAGTTCCCACGCATTCCAGATGTCCGTGCCATGAAACGGCAGATCGTCGCCAATCCCCAGCGCCGCGCGGCTATCGGTACGGGCGATCGCGTATAGCAATTCGGGCGAATAGCGTTCAGGGTAGGCTGTTGCCCGGCCCAGTGGTATTTCTGCGGTCATTTCACCGGTAATTTGTGCCAGTTCGGTCAGAGTTTACGCGTTTCCTCAGGTACAATACCGGCCTTTTTTGCACGATCGAAAACCCCATATCCAGCCCATGAGCCCTTCCAATAGCAATCACGCCGACCGCGGGTACATCATCCCGATCGGCGGCGCCGAAGAAAAATTTCATAACCCTGAAATACTCGACCGTTTCGTCAATATCTGCGGCGGCAAGGACGCCCGTATCGGCATCATTCCAACGGCATCGGAGCTGGAGGATACCGGCCGTAATTACGAAAAGCTGTTTCGCAAGCTCGGTATCAAACATGCCAAGGTGTTGCCGTTCGAATCACGCGAAGACTGCGAGACAACCGAGTACCTCGACTACATCGAGAAGTCGGATGGCGTCTTCCTGACGGGCGGAAATCAGCTGCGCCTGTCGACGACGCTTGGCGGCACAGCAGTGGCGCAATTGATCCGCCGCCGCAACGCCGCCGGCATGCACGTTGCCGGCACATCGGCAGGCGCCGCGTTCATGCCCGAACACATGATCGCAGGCGGCCACGAAGGCAGCACGCCGAGCCCGGATATGGTCACGATGGCACCGGGACTCGGGTTGACGAACAAGTTCATCATCGATCAGCATTTTCGCGAGCGCGATCGTTTGGGCCGTCTGTTGACGGCGCTGGCGTACAACCCGTTTGCGGTCGGCATTGGCCTGGATGAGGATACGGCCGCGTTCATCGAGCCCAATGACGATCTCGAGGTCGTCGGCAGCGGCGGAATCACCATTATCGATCCCACGAATCTGAGCTATTCTTCCATGGACAAGGCTCGCCGCGGCGAGCCGGTCAGCCTGATCGGTGTGAGGCTGCACATTCTGGTTGCGGGTGGTCGATTCAAAACAGAGTCGAGAGAGGCCTCGCCAGAATAGCGAATGACAGGACAAGAATAATGAAAATTGTCAGCACGAACGTCTACGTGGGGCCTAGCATCTTCGCCCATTTTCGCGTGATTCGGCACATTCTGGATCTCGGCGAGCTCGAGCATTGGCCATCTGTTCGTCTGGGTGACGCGTTCATCGGCCCTCTGCTCGAAATGCTCCCGGGCCTGCATGAACACGGTTGCTCGTACCGGGAAGCCGGGCGGTTTCGTCCGCCGGCTCTGGGAAGACGAGGGCACCTGGATGGGCCATGTAATGGAGCACGTCGCGATCGAGCTGCAGAATATCGCCGGATCACCGGTCACGTACGGCCGTACGCGCTCGATTGACGGCCAGCCGGGCCACTACAACATGGTGTTCGAGTACCGCGACGAAGCCGTCGGCCGCGAGGCCAGTGCGCTGGCGATGAAATTCCTGTTAAGCCTGCTGCCAGCCGAGATCGAGATCGAGGGCCGGCCGGCTGCCGACTGGGATTTCGCCGAGGAACGTGACCGCTTCATTCGTTATGCGCAGTCCCGTGCCCTGGGTCCGAGTACGGCGTCGCTGGTCAACGCGGCCGAGGAGCGAGGCATCCCCTGGATTCGACTAAACCGGCAAAGCCTGGTGCAGTTTGGCCATGGCAAATACCAGCAGCGTATACAGGCGACGACGACGGGCCGGACCGGCAACATTGCGGTCGAACTCGCCGGCGACAAGGAAGAGACCAACACCATACTGCGGGACCTCGGGCTTCCCGTGCCCGAACAACGCATCGTGCGCAGCGCAGGTGATGCTGTGCGTGCAGCGAAGCGCATCGGCTTTCCGGTCGTAGTCAAGCCGCTGAGCGGCAACCATGGCCGCGGCGTATCGATCAATCTCAAAACAGACGAAGAGGTCGAGCTTGGGTTCAATAAGGCGCAGGAGCACGGCCGGACGATTATTGTCGAAAGCTACATCGAGGGATTCGATCATCGCTTGCTGGTCGTCAACGGTGAACTCGTGGCTGCCGCCAAGCGCGAGCCCGGTCATGTGACAGGTGACGGCAAGCACACGATCGCCGAGCTTGTCGACATCGTCAACGAAGATCCACGTCGCGGTGTTGGCCATGAAAAGGTATTGACTCGACTCGAGTTCGATCACCAGGCCGAGCGACTCCTCAACAAGATCGGCTATGACGAAAACACCGTTCCGGCCAAGGATGAAGCCGTGTATTTGCGTTCGACGGCCAACCTGTCAACCGGTGGCACGGCACTGGATGTCACTGACGTCATTCATCCGGACAACCGCGAGATGGCGATTCGAGCCATCGGCGCGATAGGTCTCGATATCGGTGGCGTAGACTTCCTTACAAAAGACATTTCACTCTCGTATCGCGAGGCGGGCGGGGCGATATGTGAAGTCAACGCAGGGCCCGGTTTTCGCATGCACGTTGCGCCAAGTGAGGGTACACCTCGGGACGTCGCAGGCCCCGTCATCGACATGCTGTTTCCGCCGGACGCACCAACGCGCATACCGATTGCTGCGGTTACGGGAACGAACGGCAAAACCACGACATCGCGCATGCTCGCGCATATTCTCAAGATGACCGGTTTCACCGTTGGCATGACGTCGACTGACGGTGTCTATATCGATGGCAAGCTCACTGTGGCTGGCGACATGACAGGGCCTACGTCAGCACACATGATTCTGCGCGATCCGTCCGTCGATGCCGCCGTCATGGAGACGGCGCGCGGCGGCATGTTGCGCAGCGGTCTCGGCTTTCAGGCGCTGCAACGTCGCAGCGTGTATTAATGTTACGGCGGATCATCTTGGTTTACGCGGCATCGACACACTCGAGCAACTCGCCGAGCTCAAGCGCGTGCCGATCGAGATAGCGAAGGATGCTGCGATTCTCAACGCCGATGATCCGCTGTGCCTGCAGATGGCCGACTACACTGAGGCGGAGCGCTTGTGCTATGTGACGATGAATCCATCGCACGCTCTCGTCAAACAGCATATTCGAGCCGGTGGTGAGGCATTCGTGCTGGAGCAGGCGTTAAACGGCCACATGATCGCGATTTACGACGGCGAAACTCATACACCGCTGCTATGGACGCACCTGATTCCGGCCACGGTGGAGGGTCGCGCGATGCACAACGTGCAGAACGCGATGTTTGCTGCGGCTTTGGCATACAACCTGGGAATCAATCTCGAGGATATCCGCCTCGGCTTGCGAACCTTCGACTCGACGTTCTTCCAGGCGCCGGGCCGGATGAATATTTACGACGAGCATCCTTTCAAAGTTATTCTCGACTACGCCCATAATGCCGCTGCGGTCAATGCGATTTGTGACCTTGCAGATCGGTTTGAGGTCGAAGGCCGTCGCATTATTGTGCTTGCTGCGCCGGGCGATCGCCGCGATGAGGACATTCGTGATATTGCCGAAATCGCCGCCGGCCATTTCGATCACTACATCTGCCGTCGCGACGACAATACGCGCGGCCGTGATGGCGACGAAGTTCCGATCATGCTCAAAGACAAGTTGCTCGAGGAGGGCATCCACAAGGACGCGATCGAAATCATACCGGACGAACAGGAAGCGACGCGGCATGCGCTCGAGATCGCCAACTCCGGCGATTTGGTGCTAGTGCTCGGCGACAACGTCAGGCGTACGTGGAAGCAGATCATTTACTTCAATTCTGGTGCACACGCCGACGAAGTGGGCATCAAGGCGCCGGTTCCGATCGAACTTCCCGCAACTGAAGATTTCACCTTTGGCGCGGACGTCGAAATCATAAGCGACGACCGCGGTGTGCGCATCGCCCGCGAAGAAGCTGATTAGCGAGCACCGATGGAGTTTCTCGACGCACGCAGACTAACGGGCCCAAGCCTGTTATTCGACGTGCCGGGCACCATCCTCGACGTGCAGTGCACTCGCGAAGAGGCAGCGCTGCTGATTCCTGTTTGGGAAAAGCACGTGCGGCGTATGCTTGCCGAACTTGGCTGGACCGATTTCGAGGTCAATGCCGTGCAGCTGTTAGGCGGCGTCAGCGTCGGCTTCACAGCACCGATCGACGCACTGTACGCAGCCTCTGAGGTCAACGAGTGGGCCTGGGCGGCTATCGATGCGGAACTGAATGGTGCCGACGAACCCGATTTTGATGAGGCGCTGACCGCTTTGCGCGCCGCAATTGCCGAAGAGGCCAATCCCGAACTAATCCGTCTCGAAGAGCTGGCATCTGAAAAGGGTGTAACCCTGCTGTGGGACGATGACGAGGCATCGCTGGGCCTTGGTCGTCATTCCGAGACCTGGCCCGTTCGCGAGTTGCCGGATCCGGACGCCCTGGACTGGAGCGCATTCAAAGATGTGCCCTCCTGTCTGGTTACGGGGACGAACGGCAAGACAACGACCGTGCGCACTGCGGCGCATATTATTCGTTCTGCAGGGCACAGTGTCGGCATGAGTTCGACCGATTACATCGCGATCAACGATCGCATCGTTGATCGCGACGACTGGGCCGGGCCGGGCGGCGCCCGAAATGTATTGCGCGAGAAAGAGGTCGGTATCGGCATTCTCGAAACTGCACGCGGCGGACTGCTGCGCCGCGGTCTGGGGGTCGACAACGCGGATGCGGCGCTAATCACGAATATTGCGAAAGACCATCTCGGTGATTTCGGCTCGCAGGATCTCGACGAACTGTTGGGCTGCAAGTGGATCGTCAGCCGCGCAGTTGCGAAGCGCGGCAAGCTGATACTGAATGCCGATGATTCGATGCTGGTCGCGAAGTCACGGGAATTTCCTGGTGAATTGGTTTGGTTCTCCCTGGATTCGAACAATACGGTCGTAAGCAGGCATACGTCAGCAGGCGGCGCAGCTTTCGTGCTAGACGGTGACGAGATCGTGTTTCTCGCCGGCGACACGCGAGAATCGATCTGTCGCGACTGCGACGTGCCGATCACGCTGGGCGGTGCGGCGCGCCACAACGTAGCGAACGCGTTGGCCGCCGCGGCGCTGACATGGTGCTTAGGCATATCGTTGGCGGACATTCGCACCGGACTGACGACAATGTCGCAGGATGCAAATCCCGGGCGTGGCAATGTTTACGAGATCGATGGTTTTAGGGTCGTCGTGGATTTTGCACACAATCCTGAGGCGATTCAGGCGCTCCTGGAAATGGCGAGCCGCCTGAAACCACGGCGCAAGGCGCTGTGCTTTGGCCAGGCAGGCGACCGGCCCGACGATCTGATTCGCGAACTCGCGCGCAGCGCCTGGGAATCGGGCCTCGATCGCGTATTCGTTTCGGAACTGGCGAAGTATCATCGCGGCCGGGAAGAAGGCGCCGTGTTTGGCGTGATACGCGACGAACTCATTAAGCGCGGTGCCAGAGAGGATCAGATCGAACATCACATGCAAGAGATCGAGTCGCTCGACTCGGCATTGGAATGGGCCGAGCCGGGCGACCTGATCGTAATGCTTGCCCTCGAGCGCTCGCCGGAACTCTACGAGAAACTACAGAGCCTGCAGCAAGTCCAGGGCCGCGGCCCGGTAGGCACTTATCGTCACGGCTCGATCCCGCTTGACGGGAGCTCGCTGCGCTTTACTTCGGTCGACAAGCATACCGCCCGCGGCCCAACGCTTCAGCGCTGGTCTCTAGTTCAGGCCACGCTTCTCCAGTAACGGTCCGATTTCGGGTTCGCGGCCGCGGAAGTTCTGATACAGCTCCATGCCGGGCCGTGTTCCGCCTTTGCTCAGAATTTCCTCGCGGTAACGCGCCGCCGTGTCCTGATCGAACAGGCTCGTTTCCTGGAACGCCATAAACGTGTCTGCATCGAGAATTTCGGACCACATGTAGCTGTAATAACCGGCCGAGTACCCGCCTGAGAAAATGTGCTGGAAGTAACCGCTGCGATAGCGCGGGATGATCTCCTCGACCAGTCCGATATCTGCCATGGCAGCATTTTCGAAACCGCGTGGCTCGACGGCTTCGGTCGTGTCGAGCACGTGGTAGGCCATATCGAGGTAGGCGGCCGCCATGTATTCAACGGTGGCAAATCCCTGATTGAACGTAGCTGACGCAGTGATCTTGTCGATAACCTCCTGTGGAATCGGCTTGCCGGTCTCGTAGTGATTCGCAAACATGCGCAGCACTTCAGGCTCGCGCATCCAGTTTTCCATGACTTGCGACGGATATTCGACAAAGTCTCGCGGCGTGCTCGTTCCCGCGAGCGATTCGTATTTCACATTCGACAACATGCCGTGCAGCGCATGGCCAAATTCGTGAAAGAATGTTTCGGCTTCCGTCAGGCTCAAGAGCGACGGCGAATCGTCGGTCGGCGCCGGGAAGTTGAAGTTGTTCGTGACAATGGGCGCCACAAAGCCGTCGACATTCGACTGCGAACGCAATGCGTTCATCCAGGCGCCGCCACGTTTAGACTCGCGCGCGAAGTAATCCAGGTACAGAATAGCCAGGTGGCTGCCGTCCGCCTCCTTGACTTCAAATACCTGTTGATCCGGATGCCACGTAGGCAGGTCTTCGCGCTGTTCGAATTGCAGGCCGAACAATTTCGTTGCAAGGGCGAAGACGCCATCGCGAACCGCGTTGACCTCGAAGTACGGCCGCAGTGCGTCCTCGTCAAGATCGAACTTCGCCTTGCGAACTTTTTCGGTGTAGTAACGCCAATCCCAGGCACGTAGACGATCGTCTATGCCGTCGGCCTTCATCAGCGCCTGCATATCGGCGCGCTCGGCCTTGGCAACTGCGAGTGCTGGATTCCAGACCTGGTCGAGCAGCTTGTAAACGTTATCCGGAGTCTCGGCCATGTTGTCGGAGAGCACGAAATGCGCGTGGCTGTCATAGCCCATCAACGCGGAGCGCTCAGCCCGAAGCTGCACCATTCGCGAAATAATTGCCTTGTTGTCGACCTCGTTGTCGTTGTCGCCGCGCATCGCGTAGCCGTCGAACATCTTCTTGCGCATCTCGCGATTCGGTGAGTACTGCAGGAACGGATTGATGCTCGGGCGCTGCAATGTGAATACCCAGCACTCACAGTCGTGGCCGCGTCGTTTGGCTTCTTCGGCGGCCAGAGCAACGAGGCTCGCAGGCAGGTCACCAAGGTCTGCCCTGTCGGTGACGAGCAACTCGAAATTATTCGTATCCTCCAGCACGTTGTCCCCGAACTGCTGTGACAGCTCGGCGAGTTCTGTGTTGATCTCACGCAGCCGATCCTGTGCCTCGTCCCCGAGGTTGGCGCCGGAGCGCACGAATTGTTTGTGCGTCTCCTCGAGCAGGCGCTGTTGTTCGCCGTCGAGTTCGAGATCGTCGCGTTGTTCGTACACGGTAAGTACACGGTCGAACAGATCCTTGTTGAGGCTGATGTTATCCCGGTGCGCTGCGAGCTCCGGAGCGACGGTCTTGGCAGTCTCCTTTGTCACGTCGTCTGAATTAGCCGAGTCGATCGCGAAGAAGATTCGTGCAACTTTGCTCAGCGAGCCACCGCTACGCTCGAGCGCCTCGATCGTATTCTCGAAACTCGGGGCCTCGGTCTCGGCGACGATAGCGTCGATCTCGGCATTGTGCTCGTCCATGCTGGCGCGAAATGCCGGCAGGTAGTGTTCCGATTCGATCTGATCGAATGGTGGGACCCCAAACTGTGTATCCCATTCGGTGAGCAGCGGATTCGCGGCGATCACGGCACTACCCGTGGCGTTCTCGAGCTCAGATGCCGGCTTGTCACCGCATGACGAGACCGCCAGCGCTCAATACGATAGCGGTCAGTAGCAGATATAACTTCATGATATTTCCCCAAAATATTCGCTTCATTCAATTTGTTTAGACGCCTATTCGACCGAAGAAGTTGCAAGAGTTCATTCTGCGATCTGCAAGCCGCGCACAAAGTCTACTGTCTGCGCCAACACCTCGTCGGTGTTGTCCGGAGACAGGATGTTACCAGCCAGAACATGTTTACTCGGGTCCCCGACGTCGTCGATCTCAATGAGACGCTTGCGCGGCGCGTCGATCTGCCGCAAGGCTTCGATTGTCGCCTGTGTCGAAACCACCTGATCGTCTGGCGACAGCAGGGTCAGTATGGACTGATCGACCTTCAGCGGCAGGCTGGTATTTGCGAGATCGACGAGCCGCATTACCTCAACGATGATGGCGCTGGGATAGCTCGTCGACCAATATCGCTTCTGGCCCTCATTGCGTGCCTGCCAACTGCGGGTGTCCCCCACCGCCGCGCGCAGCAGAAGTGGGCCGCCGGGTCGCGTAATCCACTTCGAGGTCGAATCCTTCGGAGAAAAATTTGGCGAAATCAGGACGAGCGTATCGACGTTGTCAAACAGGGGATGGGTCGTCATGGCTATTGCCAGCGTGGCGCCCGTCGATGTGCCGACGACCACCACACGCTCGCCGAGCCGGGTGCCAATCGCCAGCGCTTCGGCAGCATCGGCGATCCAGTCCTCGGCTGTGACGCCCACCATGGCGCCGCGCATGCGGCCATGTCCGGTCAGGCGTGTCTCGAAAAGATTGGCGCCCAGGGCGTCCGCAATTCGCTCGGCCAATGGGGCTGTCTCTTGTCGTGTGGCGGAGAAACCGTGCAAATGAACTACCGCGAATGCGGTTTTCTCACCACGCGCGTGCCAGCGGATTCGCTTTCCGGTATCCGGGATCAGCGGAAACTGCGACTCTGCGGCGCGTTCCCGCTGCGCGATGTAAAGGTCCAGATCGTCGGGCAGGGCCGGCACTGCCGCGTCATTGATCAAGGCCGGAGGTGTGGCGATGAATCCTGCAACAGCGAGCAGAACGACGACCAGTGCAGCAAGCAGTGACCTGGGCAAGAGGCGCTACTCCAGAGTCAGGATCAGATCCCAATGTTCGTCGCTGACGGGCATTATCGATAGCCGGTTGCCCCGTCGCGTCAGGATCATGTCGTCGAGCCCCGGATGCGCTTTTATTTCCGCAAGCGTGATGGGCTCTTTGAATTTGCGCACGAACTCGACGTCGACGAGCACCCATCGTGGGTTGTCCTCGCTGCTTTTCGGGTCGAAGTACTTCGAGTCCATGTCAAATTGGGTCGGGTCCGGATAGGGTTCGCTCGCGACCCGCGCAATGCCGGATATGCCTGGTACTTTGCAGCTCGAGTGATAGAAGAAGATCTCATCGCCAACGCGCATTTCGTCGCGCATCATGTTGCGGGCCTGATAGTTGCGAATACTGTCCCACATCTCGCGGCCGTCCCGCTCGAGATCGTCGATGCTGTAGACGTCGGGTTCTGATTTCATCAGCCAGTAGGCCATATTGCTCCATTGTCTCCGCCTTGTCAATCGGGCTGCGGAGTCTACCATGACGGGTTTGTTTCTAAATGCGCTATGGTACGATTGCGCCACGAATCCGGGGAGGATCGGACACACTGAAATGACAAACGTCCTGGCAAATATCTTTGGCTCATCACCGGTCCAGCCGCTCGAAAAGCACATTGAAATTGCGTTTCGATGCGCTAAACAGTTGCGTGGGTTCTTTGCTGCTGCGATCGAGGGAAACTGGGATCAGGCTGCTGTGGTCCGAAATGAAATTGAAAACCTTGAACACGAGGCAGACGATCTAAAGAAAAAAATCCGCCTGAGCCTGCCGAAAAGCCTGTTCATGCCGGTACCGCGCGAGGATCTGCTCGAACTTCTTCTGGTACAGGACAAGATCGCAAATCGCACAAGAGACGTGTCTGGCATTGTGCTGGGTCGCAAGATGCAGATTCCACCGGCAATCGCCGAACAGTTCCTCGAGTTTGTCGACCGTAACATCGACGCGGCAAAGCAGGCTCGCAAAAGCGTGCGCGAACTCGATGAGTTGTTTACTTCGGGATTTCGAGGTGCCGAACTGGATCTGGTCGAGGGCATGATCGAAGAACTCGACCGTATCGAGACCGATACCGACGACAAGCAAGCGGCGTTGCGCGCGGCGCTGTTTGCAATTGAAGAAACCCTGAATCCGGTCGATGCCGTATTCATGTACCAGGTTATCGAATTAACGGGCGAGATCGCGGACATGGCCGAGCGTGTCGGTCGTCGCCTTGAGCTGTTGCTCTCTCACTAATAATAAATAAACCGGGCCCCTTGGGCTCCTGAGGGCAGTTTCATGGAAGCAGAGCTCGTCTATATAGGCCTGGCCGCCGTGTTTGGCATCTTCATGGCGTGGGGTATCGGCGCGAACGATGTTGCCAATGCGATGGCGACGTCAGTCGGCTCCAAAGCGCTGACGATCAAACAGGCAATTCTCGTTGCCGCAGTGTTCGAGTTTCTCGGCGCGGTATTGGCCGGTGGCGAAGTCACGTCGACTATTCGCAAGGGCATAGTCGATACTGATCTGCTTGCAGGCACACCCGAACTCCTGGTCTACGGCATGCTCGCGGCGCTACTCGCCGCAGGTACGTGGCTGTTTATCGCTTCCAAGAATGGCTGGCCCGTATCGACAACGCATTCGATCGTTGGCGCAATTGTCGGGTTCGCCGCTGTCGGCATCGGCGTCGATGCCGTGCAGTGGGGCAAGGTCGGCACGATCGTCATGAGCTGGGTGGTGTCACCGCTGACCGCCGGGTTCATCGCGTACCTGATCTACCGCAGCGTGCAACGCCTGATTCTGCGCCAGGACGATCCGCTCGCCAAAGCCAAGCGCTATGTGCCCGTCTACATTTTTTTCGCCGCGTTCACGATTACGCTCGTGACGATACTCAAAGGACTGAAGCACGTTGGCCTGACGATCAGTCTCAGAGATAGCTATATCCTTGCGACCGCGATTGCGGTCGGCATCGCAATCGTTGGTGCGTTGGCCATTCGGCGCATCCAGCCCGACAAGAAAGCCGAAAAGCACCAGCACTTCTATACGGTCGAGCGCGTTTTCGGCATTTTGATGGTCGTTACCGCCTGCGGCATGGCGTTCGCGCACGGCTCGAACGATGTTGCTAATGCGATCGGTCCGCTTGCAGCCGTTGTCAGCGTCGCACAGACGGGCTCGATCGCGGCCAAGTCTGCGCTTCCGATCTGGGTACTGATGCTCGGCGGTGGCGGTATCGTGATCGGTCTCGCAACGTATGGCCGTCATGTCATTGCGACAGTCGGCAAGAAGATCACGCAGCTGACGCCCAGCCGCGGATTTGCGGCTGAACTTGCGGCGGCAACGACGATCGTCATTGCGTCAGGTACCGGCATACCAATCTCGACGACGCACACGCTCGTTGGTGCGGTGCTTGGCGTCGGCATGGCGCGCGGCATCGAGGCGATCGACCTTCGCGTCGTCGCGCGCATACTCGTGTCATGGGTCGTTACTATTCCGGCTGGCGCGTTTCTCGCGATCGTGTTTTTCTTCATATTCAAGACGATCTTGCCGTAACGGGAGCGAGCCGCCGATGCGCCGCCTATTCATAGCTGTTGTCGCGCTGCAGATGTCCTGCGCCATGGCGCAGGACGTCGAGCAGTCGATTATTCGTTACACCGACTTGCGGCACCCGGTCTACAGTTCGACCGGGATGATCGCGGCGCAAAGCAATACCGCGGCCGTAGTCGGTGCAGAGGTGCTTGCAGATGGCGGCAATGCGGTTGATGCTGCGGTTGCGGTCGGCTTCTCGCTCGCGGTCACGCTACCGCGGGCCGGCAATATCGGCGGCGGTGGCTTCATGCTCGTGTACGACGCCGAATCCGATTCAGCCACGGCGATCGATTATCGAGAAATGGCGCCGCCGGCCGCGCACCGTGACATGTTCCTCGATGAGAATGGCAACGCTGATCCGGAACTATCGCGCTTCAGCCACAAAGCCTCGGGCGTCCCGGGCACGGTGGCCGGGTTGTATCTTGCACACAAAAAGTTTGGCCGTATGCCGTGGAAGCGCGTCGTTCAGCCCGCGGCCGATCTCGCTCGTGAAGGCATTGTCGTAACGCGTGACCTCGCGAACCTGCTTGCATCCCGCAAGGAGAGGATGTGTCGTGACGCGTCAAGCTGCGAATATTTCTATAAACCTGGTGGTGTGCCGTACCGAATGGGCGAGATCCTTGTGCAATCGGATCTCGCCGAATCGCTTCAATTGATTGCGGACGAGGGGCCTGACGCATTTTATCGCGGTGCGATTGCCGAGAAGATAGCGGCCGAGATGAAACGGGGCGGGGGGCTGATTGACATGGAGGCACTTGCGGCCTACAAGCCCGTGATCCGCGAGCCGCTCCGCGGCAGCTACCGCGGCTACGAGATCGTCACGATGCCGCCGCCGAGCTCGGGAGGTGCCCACATCCTGCAAATGCTGAACGTGCTGTCGCATTTTCCCGTGACGGCGATGGGCGCTGGCAGCGCCGACGCGACGCATCTGCTGGCCGAAGTCATGCGGCTTGCCTATGCCGATCGCAGCAAACACCTTGGCGACCCCGACTTCTATGACGTCCCCGTCGACTGGCTCACAAGCGCGGACTATGCCGCTGAGCTCGCAGACTCGATCGATATGAAATGGGCGCGCCCCTCGACTGACGTAGCCCCCGGTGTCGCGCCGCTGCATGAAAGCGACGATACAACTCACTTCTCGGTCATCGATACGGACGGCAATATCGTGTCGAATACCTACACGCTGAATTTCTCTTACGGCTCGGCCATATCCGTTGCCGGCGCCGGATTCCTGCTCAACAATGAAATGGACGACTTCGTCTCCAAACCGGGCGTGCCCAACGCGTTCGGTTTGCTGGGTGGCAAGGCGAATTCAGTCGAGGCCGGCAAGCGGCCGTTGAGTTCGATGACGCCGGCCATCGTATTTGCTGACGGTGAGCCGTGGTTTGCGACGGGCAGCCCGGGCGGTAGCCGTATCATTACAACGGTGCTGCAGATGCTCGTCAACGTCATCGACCATGGCATGAACCTTGCGGACGCATCGAATCAACCGCGCATGCACCATCAGTGGTTTCCCGACGAGCTGCTGCTCGAGTCCGGGTTCAGTCCCGATACGATTCGGCTTCTGGAGGCCCGCGGACATGTGGTGCGACCCTCGACACGATCGATGGGCAGCCTGCAGTCCGTCGCGGTTCGCGACGGACTGTACCGCGGCGCGTCGGACCCGCGACGACCGAATGCTGGCGCCGCTGCGCCCGCAGCCATAGATGCCACTGTCCACTAGCCAGGCAAAATCCGGCATCGGTTCTGCCGCGCGGCGCTACGCGATGGTCGTACTGGCCATCGTCTATATGTTCAACTTTGTTGACCGGCAAATCCTGTCCATTTTATTGCCTGCAATTCGCGACGAGTTCCAGGTTGGCGATACGGTGCTTGGTTTACTTGCCGGAACGGCATTCGCATTGTTCTACGTCATTCTCGGCGTGCCGATCGCGCAGCTGGCCGATCGCGTCAATCGGCGCAATCTCATTGCGGCCGCGGTCGCTGTTTGGAGTGGTATGACCGCGCTGTCGGGACTGGCAGCGAATATCTGGCATCTCGTGCTGGCGCGCGTCGGCGTCGGCATTGGTGAAGCCGGGTGCAGTCCGCCGGCACACTCGATGATTGCAGACCTGTATCCGCCCGAGCGGCGCTCGTCGGCCATGGGCTTCTACACGCTCGGGATTTCGGCGGGCATCATGCTCGCATATCTCGCGGGCGGCTGGGTTGCGCAGAACATAGGCTGGCGCGAAGCATTCTTTATTGTCGGCATCCCCGGTCTGCTGCTGGCGCTGGTAGTACGGTTCACACTGACCGAACCGCAACGCGGCGCGTCCGAGCAGCGCACGGACAGCGGCAAGCCGCCGACCCTGTTGCTTGTGGCCACGTTTCTTCTGGCGCGGCGCTCGTTCCTGTACATGGCGGTCGCAGCAGGTCTGAGCGCGTTCGTCGGCTATGCGGTCATCAACTTCATGCCGAGCTTCATGGTCCGCAGTTTCGGCATGGACGTCGCCGTCCTCGGCTTCTGGCTTGGTCTGATCTACGGCATAGCCGGCGGCTTCGGTTTTTTCATGGGCGGCTATTTCGCCGATCACTTCGGTCGCGAGAATCACCGAAGCGCATTGGCGTTTATCGGCTTGGCGCAGGCCGTGTCGGCGATACTATTCGCCGCGGTATTCCTGGCACCAACCGTAACCTGGTGCCTGATTTTGCTCGTCGTACCGGCAGTAACGTCGAATTTCTATCTGGCCCCGGTACTGAGCCAGACACAGAGCCTCGTGTCCTTGCGCATGCGGGCCGTTGCCTCGTCGCTCGTGTTGTTGATCATCAACGTGATTGGACTCGCGCTGGGTCCTCCCGTTACGGGCCTGATCAGTGATGTCCTGGAGCCAGGCTTTGGAGACGAATCGATGCGCTACAGCCTGCTGATCATCAGCGTGCTGTTGCTGCCAGCGGCTGCCTGGTGCTACTACCAGGCCGGCAAGTCGATCGACGGTGACCTGCGGCGCGCGGACGAACACGACTGAGCGATCAGACGGCGCGCAGGTACCAGTCGAAGTCGATTGGGCTGACGACGTTGTGGAATTGCCGAGACTCCTCGCGACGGTTGAGCGCGTAAAACCGGCAATAGTCTTCACCGAGGTACGTAGGCAGGATCTTGCTTTTCGAGAAACGATCGATCGCACGCTCCCAGCGGTCGGGTATTCGCGTTTTGATGGTTACACGTTCGCCTTCCTCGATCATCCGCCCGGGGTCGATCTTGTGCTTGAGCCCGTGGTGCACACCGGCCGCAATAGCGGCGGTGACGAGGTAGGGATTGGCATCCGCACCTGCAACACGATGTTCGAAGCGCAGATTGGATTCGTCGGCCTGCGGAATGCGAACTGCCACAACGCGGTGATTGACACCCCAGTTCGTATCAACCGGCGCAAAGTTTTCAGGCAAGAGCCTGCGGTATGAGTTGGCATTCGGCGCAAATATCGCGGTCGACTCCGCCATCGTCTGCAGCAGGCCGCCAACCGCGTGACGCAGTCGCGCCGAGAACGGCGGCGATGCGAGCTTGTCGCGCCCATAAGAGAAGTAATTGTCACCGTTGCGATCGACAAGGCTCATGTGAATATGCAGGCCACTACCCGAATCTTCGGCGAATGGTTTCGCCATGAAACAGGCGACAAAGCCGTGCTTCAGGGCCGTTGCTTTCACGGCTCGTTTGAGAAGTAATGCGTGATCGCACGCCAGTGCGGGATCGTCGACGTGCGTAAGATTGATCTCGAATTGTCCCGGTGCGAATTCTGAAGTTGCGGTGTCGGCCGGTATGCCCTGCGCGTCGCAATGATCGTAGAGGTCGTCGAGGAATTGTTCGATCTCCGCAAGGTCACCAGGGTGATAGACCTGCGGCCCGGGTTGCGGCCGACCGAGTCCAGGCACGCGCGAAGCTCGCGGAGTCGGGCTGTTCGCCTTGGCGTCGAGCAGATAGAACTCCAGCTCCGTGGCCATGACGATCTTGAGCCCCATCTTTGTGAGCGGCGCGATCGATCGTTCCAGCACGGCTCGAGGATCGGCGAAGTACGGCTCGCCGCTTTTCTCGAACATGCGGAACAACGCCTGTGCAGTCGGCCGAGAGGCCCAGGGGACCGTCGCCATGCTGCCGGGCACGAGGCGACACTGGACGTCCGGATCGCCATCCCCGTCGCCAACCATGCCCGGAAGTACCGCGCCGAGCGTGCTCATCAGGAGCGCGCCGCCACAAAACCAGAACTCTTCGTCACAGGTCTTTTCGAAGCTGGATCGGCGGATGCGCTTGCCACGCAATATCCCACAGATATCGGGCACGAGCAGTTCCATGGTGGCTGTGTCCGGGTGGTGATTCAGCAAGCGGCGCAATTCATTGCGTAGCGGATTGTCCTGCTTTTTCGCCATCGTGGATCCCTGGTTGCCGTGTTTCCTGCGAGCTTGGATGATCTGCCGCCAGGCCGCAAGAGGACCGCATATCCGCGTGCCTTGCCGGAGTGGCGGCTGGCCGCGAGGCAACTCCGGCCCGCCTGGCACTGATCGTGGGCTGCGCCGTGCTAATATTCGGAGACGCCAAGCTGCAGGAATAAGAACATCAATAAGCGCCGCCTGCGGGCTCCGGCCCGATTGCTGATCCTCGCCGTCGCGACTTCCTGGTCGCTTGCCGGCCAAACGATGGATATTGAGGCCCCACAAATCGGTTTGAGCGCCGTGCCGATCGAAATCGTCGTTAGTGATGTCGCCGCGGGCAGCGACGTTGCACTGAATTTTGCGGGCATCGACTATCGCAAAACGGCAGGCGCCGGGGGGCGCGCGGTGTTCGATAGCGTGATCGCGGACAGTCGCGGCACCTACGCAATTACAGCGAACGCTGCGGGCGAGACTGCGTCGGCCGAACTGCGTGTTTTGCCGGGCTGGATTTCCCTGATGCCGGCTTTTCTCGCTATCGCCGTTGCACTGCTGATACGAAATGTCGTGCCTGCGCTGTTGCTTGGCCTTTGGCTGGGTTCGACGGCATTGCTGAGTTTTTCGCCGCTCGGTGCTCTCAAGGGTCTGATGGATGTCTTTGCAGTATTTATCGCAAAGGCGCTCGCCAACGAAGATCACGCTGCGATTATACTTTTCACGATGATGATTGGCGGCATGGTCGGCATCATCACGCGAAACGGCGGTATGGCGAGTATCGTGCGCGTCGTCGTCAGCAAGGCGAAGACAGCGGTTGGTGGTCAGGTCTCGGTTTGGCTCATGGGACTTATGATATTTTTTGATGACTATGCAAACACGCTTGTCGTCGGCAACACGGCACGATCGATTACTGATCATCTGAAAATTTCGCGAGAGAAGCTGGCCTACATCGTCGATTCAACCGCGGCGCCAGTCGTTTGTCTCGCTCTTGTCACAACATGGATAGGCTATCAGGTCAGCCTGATCGACCAGGCCATGCAGGGCATCGACGGCCTTGCCGCAACCACGGCGTATTCGATGTTCCTCCATTCGATACCCTACAGTTTCTACCCGATTCTCGCGGTCATATTCGTTTTCGCGGTTGCAGCGTCGGGGCGCGACATGGGCCCGATGCTGCGAGCCGAGCGCAGGGCGCGTGCGGGCATGGTTGAGCCAAGATCCGGTGAACCGCTGCCTGCGTTGGATGGCGACACGCTCGAAGCCAAGCCCGACGTGCCGATGCGGCCGGTGAACGCGTTTTTGCCGATCGTTGTGCTAATTGTCACTCTTGGTGTCAGCATGTTTATCACCGGCGAAGGCGAGACTATTACCGACATCGTCGGCTCCGCAGATCCTTACAAAGCCATGATGTGGGCATCGTTTGTCGGCGCGCTTGTTGCGGCTGGCCTGTCGATAGGACAGAGAATACTCAGCGCGCACGAGACAGTCGACGCCTGGTATGGAGGGGCTCGTGCAACCCTGTTCGGCATGATCGTGCTGATCCTCGCGTGGTCTATGTCGGCCGTAACCTCAGACCTCAATGCCAAGGGCTACCTGATCTCGATACTCGGCGATGCATTGCCGGTCGCACTCGTGCCTGCAGTCGTCTTCTTGCTGGCTGCGATTACGGCTTTCTCGACCGGGACGAGCTGGGGGACCATGGGAATATTGTTACCTCTGGTACTGCCGTTGACATGGGCCGTCATGACGGTGAACGGCATAGCGGATCCGTCCGGAATGCACATCATGTATTCCTCGATTGCGTGCGTACTTGCCGGGGCTGTCTGGGGCGATCATTGTTCGCCTATATCGGACACGACCGTGCTGTCTTCGATTGCGAGCGGTTGTGACCATATCGAGCATGTGCGCACCCAGATGCCGTATGCGATGCTTGTGGGCGTGGTCGCGATCGGTCTCGGCACGATACCCGGTGGCTATGGCCTGCCGCCGTGGATTTCATTGATCGTGGGCATGGCGGTTCTGATTGGCATTCTTCGATTTTTCGGCCGCAGCGCCGACGATTCTGTAGACTAGCCACATCTGAATTGCGCACTCACTTTATGTGCCCGCGACCCGTTATTGGCGTGCCGGCTGACCGGCGAACTCTGGAGCCACACCCGTTTCACATGGTGGGTGAGAAATATCTGCAGGCACTGATCGATGCGGCCGATGCTCTGCCATTAATCATCCCGGTTCTGGCCGAGCATATTCACGTCGACGACATTCTGCAGCACGTCGATGGTGTGTTGCTGACAGGCAGCCCGTCTAACGTCGAACCGCATCACTATGACGGGGCGCCCAGCGATCCTGGCACGCTGCATGATCCGCACCGCGATGCCGCGACCTTGCCGCTGGCGCAGAGAGCGATGGATGCCGGCATTCCATTGCTGGCAATTTGTCGCGGCTTTCAGGAACTGACCGTTGTTCTTGGCGGAACTCTGCATCAGAAGGTCCACGAGGTGCCCGGATTTCACAGCCACAAGGAGAATCCGAATGATCCGCTCGAAACGCAGTACGGTCCGTCGCATGAAATTGATCTCGTCGAGGGCGGGCTATTGCACGAGCTGGCCGGAACGCCGCACGTTACGGTCAATTCCCTGCACTCGCAGGGTGTTGCACAGCTTCCCGATGGCGTAACAGTGGAGGCGATTGCCGACGACGGTCTGGTCGAAGGCTTTAGCGTCGACGCTGTGCCGGGATTCGCGCTGGCTTTGCAGTGGCACCCTGAATGGCAGGTAACAAAAAACGATTTTTCCATGGCGATTTTCAAGGCGTTCGGCGATGCGTGCAGAGAGTACGCAGGCCAGCGACAGGTGTGACGTGAGTAAGGACGATGTTTTTCAATCATGGCTGAAGGAACGAGAAATCGAAGATGTCGAGGCCTTCGTTCCCGACATGGCAGGATCCGCGCGCGGCAAGCTTGTACCAGCGGACAAGTTCGGCGCAGGCAAAATGAAGATGCCTGAGGCGATTTTCGGGCAGACGATTTCCGGCGATTACGTGGTCAATCCGCAAAATGTTGAGGATCGCGACATGTTGCTCGTGCCAGACTCGACAACACTGCGACCCGTGCCGTGGGCTACGGATCCCGCCGCATCGGTTTTCCTCGATTGTTTTCGCAGTGACGGATTGCCTGTCGACACGTCCCCGCGCCACGTGCTGCGCGGCGTGCTGCAAAAATACGCAGCCAAAGGCTGGGCGCCGGTAGTCGCGCCCGAGGTCGAATTTTATCTCCTGAGCGCGTATTCGGATCCGAACGAAGAGGCGGAGCCACCTGAAGGTCGTCTTGGCCGCACCGAGGGCGCGCGCCAGCCATACAGCGTCGACGCGATGAACGACTTCGACCCGTTCATTAACGACTTGTACGCTTTTTGCGAGGCGCAGGATATTCGCATCGACACGCTGTCGCAGGAAATGGGTCCTGCGCAATTCGAAATCAACTTTCTGCACGGCAATGCGGTCGCACTTGCAGACCAGGTATTCCTGTTCAAACGAACTGTTCGCGAGGTCGCAATCCGGCATGAAATGCACGCGACGTTTCTTGCCAAGCCGATGGCCGAACAGGCGGGGAGCGCACTGCATATTCACCAGAGCGTTATCGACAAACGCGGCAAAAACGTTTTTTCGCTTGACGACGGCGAGGCAAGCGATCTGTTTTACGGATATCTCGGCGGCCTGCAAAAGTACATGCCCGATGCGATGCTTGTATTTGCGCCTTATGCGAATTCGTACCGGCGTTTCCTGGACCCCTGGGCGTCGCCAGTCAATCTCGCCTGGGCCGTCGACAACCGTACTGTCGGGCTGCGAGTGCCGGATGCGGAACCGGAAAACCGCCGTATCGAGAATCGCCTGGCCGGATCCGACGTCAATCCCTATCTGGTTCTCGCAACCACGCTGGCGTGCGGTTATCTCGGAATGACCGAAGGGCTGCGGCCGACCGAGCCGATCGTTGGCAGCGCCTACGGTGGGAAATTCGAGCTGCAGCGAAACCTCGATGCCGCGATAGAGGCGCTTCGGGGCAGCGTGGCATTGCGCAGCATGCTTGGCGATAACTTCGTCGACCTTTACTGTTCGCTGAAAGACGACGAGAACCGGGAGTTTCAGGAGATCATCACGCCCTGGGAGCGCGAGATACTGATGTTCAACGTCTAAAGCTCTGTTTCAGCATGTGACGCAGGCGCGACGCCGTAATCGGGGTTGGCTATGATGTCTCTTGAACTCAGCGCGATAAACAGCCGGAGGTGAACAATGGCGGCGCTTGAAAGCCGATCCCGATCGGACTGGCAGGAATTGGACAAAGATCACCACCTGCACCCGTTTACCGATCACAAAGCATTGCACGAGAAGAGATCGCGCATCATCACGCGAGCTGAAGGCGTCTATATCTTCGATGCCGATGGCAACAAGATTCTCGACGGTATGTCCGGCCTGTGGTGCGTGAACGCTGGCTACGGCCGCAATGAACTGGTCGATGCCGCCGCCGCGCAGATGCGCGAGCTGCCGTATTACAACAACTTCTTCCAGTGCGCACATCCGCCATCGATTGAACTCGCGAGCATGCTGCAAGACGTCAGTCAGCCGCAATTCAATCGGGTGTTCTTCACGGGTTCGGGTTCCGAATCCAACGACACGATTGTTCGCATGGTGCGCCGTTACTGGGATCTGCTGGACCAGCCGAAGCGGCACACGATCATCAGCCGCAAGAACGCCTACCACGGTTCGACGGTTGCGGCCGCAAGCCTCGGAGGCATGAAGTCGATGCACGAACAGAGCGGCCTGCCGATACCGGGAATCGTTCACATCGATCAGCCGTACTGGTTCGGCAGTGACCAGAGTCTTTCGCCCGATGAGTTTGGCCTGGTTATTGCGCGCCAGCTTGAAGAAAAGATTCAGGAACTGGGCGCTGACAAGGTTGCCGCATTCATTGCGGAGCCGATACAGGGCGCCGGCGGCGTCATCATGCCGCCCGATACCTATTGGCCCGAGGTGCAACGCATCTGTGACGAGTACGACATCCTGTTGATATCTGACGAGGTCATCACGGGCTTTGGCCGGCTCGGCGAATGGTTCGGTGCCGATTATTTCGGTACGAAACCCGACCTGATGCCGTTCGCAAAGGGCGTAACGTCGGGGTACCTGCCCCTTGGCGGCGTACTGGTCAGCGACCGTGTCGCTGATGTCCTGATCGATAAAGGCGGCGAGTTTTTTCACGGCTATACCTATTCGGGCCACCCGGCCGCCTGCGCAGTGGCGATGGAGAATCTGCGGATCCTGCAAAGGGAAAAGCTCGTCGAGCGCGTGAAGAACGATATTGGTCCATACCTGCAGAACGGCTGGCACAAACTCGCGCAGCATCCACTCGTCGGCGAAGCGCGCATGGTTGGTCTGATGGGCGCGCTCGAACTTGTCAAATCCAAACAACCGCTCGAACGGTTTGACGAGAAACAGGGCGTCGGTACTATCTGCCGCGACTTGCTTATCGACAACGGCCTCGTCATGCGGGCGGTCGGTGATACGATCGTTGTCGCGCCGCCGTTTGTGCTGACGCATGAGGAGGCTGACGAATTGATCGAGAAAGCCTGGCTATGTCTGGACCTGACCCAAGAGGCTATCAATGGATAAGGGCGGCGGAGATCATGCGATCACCCGCGATGACCTGTACGGGACGATTCCGGAGCCGACCTATGCCGGGGCGACGTCTTTCATGCGTCGCAAGTATTCGCGGGATCTCGAGGGTGTCGACGTCGTTGTGACCGGCATTCCGCTGGATACGGCGACCACCAATCGACCTGGAGCGAGACTCGGGCCGCGAGCAATCCGCGCCGCATCGACAATCATGGCCTGGGAAAAGTCCTACGGCATGGAGTTCGATCCGTTCGACAAACTTGCTGTCATCGATTACGGCGACTGCTTTTTCGACTTCGGCCGTCCGCAGCAGGTCCCGGATGCAATCGAGGCACACGCTACGGAGATCATCAGTAAGGGCCCAGCGCTGCTGGCGCTCGGCGGTGACCACTTCATTGCCTACCCACTTCTGAAGGCGCACGCGAAGAAGCACGGTGCTCCACTATCGCTGATTCACTTCGACGCGCACAGCGATACATGGGCTGACCAGGAAGGTCGTATCGATCACGGCACAATGTTCTTCCACGCGGCCAAAGAAGGGTTGGTCGATCCGGCCAGTTCGATTCAGATCGGTCTGCGAACAACGAATCCCGACACGCTGGGTTTCAACATTGTGGATGCGCCATGGGTTCACGATCAGGGCATTGCGGCTGTCGTAGAGAAAATTCGCAAAGTGGTTGGCGGCAATCCCGCGTATCTGACTTTCGATATCGATTGTCTCGATCCCAGCTACGCGCCCGGTACCGGAACACCGGTCTGCGGCGGCCTGACAAGTCATCAGGCGCTCGAAATATTGCGCGGGCTTGCTGGAATCGACATCGTCGGCATGGATATCGTCGAGGTGGCGCCCGCCTATGATGTGGGGGAGATAACTGCGCTTGCTGCCGCCGCTCTGGCTATGGAAATGCTGTACCTGTATGCGAGGCGTCCGGCCTCCTGACGCCGATGTCGCATGCAGGATCCGCAAGAACACGCCTCGTCCTGGACCCGGCACTTGCGCTCGGCATGCTGTATTTTCGACTCAGAAAACTCCTGTAGGAGCGTTACTTGAATCCGACAAAGTTGCTGCAGTTTTTCGAGTCGCGAAAGGCTCGCGGGGAGCCACTCGTTCTGGTTACCGTTTACGAGACCGAGGGATCCACCTACAGCAAGGCTGGTGCACACATGCTGGTTGACGAGAACGGCGTTTTTCGCGGCATGCTTTCTGGCGGTTGTCTCGAAGGAGATCTCGCGATTCGCGCGCAGCAGGTGCTCGAAAGCGGTGCTTTGCAAACCGTCACGTACGATCTTGGCGCCGATGATGACGAACTGTGGGGCATGGGTGTGGGTTGTGACGGTCTGATGCGCGTTTTGCTGCAGCCGCTGCTGCCGCGAGACGACTACGCGCCCTTTGCGCAGATTGCCAGTGTGTTGCGGGGCCGCAAGGCAGCGGAGATCACGATACCCGTCGCAGAAGAATCAATCGGTGCCCTCGTTATCAAAGTTGAGCCGCCGCCCAGGGTCCTGGTGCTGGGGGCCGGTCCTGATGCGGAACCGGTGGTCCGCATTGCGGCAGAACTCGGATGGCGGTGTACCGTTTTCGACCATCGTCAGGCCTATATCGACAATGGCGATTTCTCAGGCGCTGAGGCGACATGCTGCGCGCCGGCAAACGAGATGGCGGATCGACTAGACCTGTCGGAGTTCAATATGGCGATCGTCATGAGTCATCACCTGGCCAGCGACCGACACTATTTGACGCAGCTTGCGGCGACAGACATTGCGTATGTCGGATTGCTTGGACCCGGCAAGCGTCGTGAACGCTTGCTTACCGAGATCGGTGCAGCGGCGGCGAAACTCGAAAACCGTGTTCACGGTCCGGCTGGTCTTGATCTCGGTGGGCGAGGGCCGGCACCGATAGCTCTGTCGATCATTGCGCAAATGCAACAGGCCCTGACGTCGGTTTAGTTCAAGCGCGCTGCGTCGCCCGGGAAGAAGATGCGGATTATCATGTTGGCGAGCTCGTCAATCTCGTCGTCATCGTCGAGGTCGATGTTGCTGGTGCCCTTGACCTCGTGCTTCAGAGCGAGCAGGCCGCCCGCCGAAACACGAATCATGTTGAACAACAGGGCAGGATTCCCTGCCGGCGTAACGCCAAGCTGCTGTAGCTCTGTCAGCGCTTCATGCGCCAGATTGAACATCGGACGCAGGTGCTGTTCGATAAGCCAATCGAGCCGCTTGCTCGGGTAGCTGGCTTCTTGCAGGATGACCTTGTGCAGCGCAGGTTCGCCGCGGGAGAAACGTACATAGGTTCGAACAAAGACTTCGGCTCGCGCTTTCGGTTCGACCTCGGGTACTTCAGCCATCGCTTTGACCAGCGATATGTTGAATTCACGGAATATCTTGTCAGCCGCTGCGCGCCAAAGCTGCTCTTTATTCTTGAAGTGATACGTAATGAGCGGATGGTGAACGCCTGCGCGATCCGCAATATCACGGGTCGACGTGCCTTTGAAGCCATTCTCTGAGAATGCCTGAATTGCCGCAGCCAATAGCTTTTTCTGCGTAGCGATGCTTCGCTGCTGCTGCTTGCGTGCCGGTTTTTCCGCTTCTTGTTGTTGTTCGTCCAAGAAACGCTCTCCCACAGAGCTTCCTGAGCGTATTAGACTAGCCCGAACCTTAGAATTAGTCCAGACTGGAATATTTTTAACGATCGGTCAGTTATAAGCTGGCTATTCAATCGCAAACATCATGCGGACGGCCGCACGTTTTTGGACGGCCACGCCGTCCATGATGACCGGTTCAAATTCCCAGCCCTCGACCGCAGTCACGGCCGCGTTAACGAATGTTTCACCCGGGTTCGAATCGCGAACCGTAACGTCGGTGACGGTTCCATCGATATCAACCGTGAAAGCCACGTCAACCCAGCCCGATAGGCTGCGGCGCTGGGCGGTACGCGGGTACTTCGGTGCCACATATTTGGTTCTTTGCAGCGAGCTGACCGAAACCGGGGCCGCCGACATTGGCGGGGGCACTGCCTGCGGCTGTTGTGCGGGGTCCGCAGCCGCGAGCTGCATCTCCGAATTTCCGCTCCTGGCGTCGTCTCTCGTCGGCTCTGCGATTGCTGGCTGAGTGGCGGCAACAGTGCTGTTGCTTTGCGGCGCAGGCGCACTATCGGCCGCTGCTTGTTGTTGCCGCGGCGGTGCCGAGACGGTCGCAGGTTTGGCCGCAGACTGCTCGACACCCAGCGGTTTCACGGCGGCAATACCAGCCGCCACGCGTTCGGCAGCCGCCTTCTCCGCGGCGGCTCGTTCGGCCGCGGCTTTCTCTGCCGCGATTCGTTCGGCGGCCGCCTGTTCAGCTGCCGCCTTCTTCGCAGCGGCTTCCTCCGCGGCAATTCTATCGGCGACCGCCTTCTCGGCAGCGGCCCTTTCGGCCGCGGCTTTCTCAGCAGCGATTCGTTCGGCTGTGGCCTTCTCAGCAGCGGCACGCCGCTCGGCGTCGAGAAGCTGTTGCGCCTGTCGGTCGCGAGCTGCGCCTAGCGCGGCTGTTGATGCCGCCAGATCGCTGCTCGATGGATCGATTCCGCGAGCGTCCGCCAACAGCGCCTCGGCTGCTGGGTAGTTGCCAGCGTCGATTTGTTCTCTCGCCTGCAGCACCAGCCTGCTCGCGACAACCTTGAGTCCCTGTTCAGCGGCCGAGTTGCCGGGATCATTGCTCAGTGCGAGCTCGTAGTAGTAGCGGGCGTTGTCACTCGACGGTGCGATGAGTTTGCCCTCTTCAAGTCGTGTGGTTGCCTGCGCCAAAATCTCACCCGCTCGCTGGTCACTCAGCGCCGCGCTGAGCTCTCCTTCTATGACATCGATTTCCGTTGCGTCAGCGACCGCCAGTGAACGGGCACTGGCGATGGCAACCGACGCATCTTGGAAGCGCGAATCACGGATGGCAACGCGTGCGTTGTCGAGATAATTTCTTAGCTGCAACTGTTCAAGTTGCGCATTCAGGAACGGCAGCCGTGCATTGTCGGGGTCGGCCGAACCTACTCGCTGCAGCGCGGCAGCAACATCCGCCGGGCGGCGATCGAGCAAGGCCGACTCGGCCATGCCGAGTGCCTGCGTAATGACTTCCTCGAGACCGGCTTCCGCCACCGGGTCTCCGGGGGATACTTCCAGCGCGGCCAGGTACAGTTCAATCGCGTTACTGCCTGGCGGGTTGAAGACCTGTCCCGCCGCGGCTGCAAGTTGCGCTTCATCGATCAGGTCGTCGAGGCCGGGTGTGGACGGAATGACAGTTTCTGTTTCGAATGCCGGTTCGGCCTCTGTGATAGCGGGCGAACTGGCGACGGGATCGTCTGTGACTACTGGCTCGTCGGATCCGCTGAACATCCAGAATGACAGGCCGATAATCGCTACAAGCGCGACGGCGCCGATGCCGAGAAGTTTCGGGTCGCCAAGCAATGAGCCACCCGAGTCCGCGGCGGCTGGTGCTTCTGTCTTTTCTGCCGCCGATTTACGCATCTTTGAAAACGAGTCGCCGACAGATTTGACCATTCCCGTCATCGTTTCGGTGAAACTCGAATCCTCGCCACCGAACATATCGAGTCCGTCATCGATCGGCGAAAGCGCTTCTCCGCGATCCGGAACGATGGTGCTGCTTGCCGCGATTTCGGTCGTGGGTTCTTGCGGCTCAGGTTTGGGAGCTTTGGGAGTGGTTGCCGGTTTCTGCGTTACGGCCTGTGGATTCGGTTGTTTGTCGGGTTTTGCCGCCGCCTGTGCCTGGGGCTTGGCTTGCGGTTTCGATTCCGCTTCGGGCTGCGGTTTCGGTGCCGTCTTGGGCTGCGGTTTCGCTTCCGTCTTGGGCTGTGGTTTCGGTTCCGTCTTGGGCTGTGGTTTCGCTTCCGTCTTGGGCTGTGGTTTCGGCTGCGCTTTGGGTTCTGCCTTGGGCAGCGGTCCCGCTTTGCCGACGATCTTGAATGCGGAGTCGGGTGCTTCGAGATGGTGTTTGACGGATGCCTCGATCGCAAGACGCGAGCGACCAGGTGATACAGGCTTTAAAAGGAATCGGTAGACCTTGCCGCGATTGATTAGATCCATGAGCATTTCGCCGTCGTCGCGTCGACCGGCAACAATCGATACGAGGCGCGGTGAAATTGTGCGCAGGTGCATCGTCAACTTCTCGGCATTCGAGCCAACCATGGCTGCATCGATCACAGCAACGCCGACCTTCCCGTTGCGGACAGCATCATCAGCCTGAGCAAGTGTGTTGGCAAAGATGATATTGTGCAGACCCCGCGTAGACTCCTTTACCGTTACCAGGAATTCCTCATCCTGTGTGAGGACAAGAACATCCACGGCTTGCGCGCCAACCTCAGGCGCGGAGGAGACCTTCATAGGATCGAGAATCGGTACCTGACCGGTACCGTCAGAGATTATCGTAGCGCCGTGTTCAGACGTTTCCATGACGATGTGCTCAGTCACGGGTTCGTCGACATTCGCCGCCGTGTCGTTAGCCGACTCTGCCAGCGCCATCAGGCGCGCCTGACGAGTCGCGTTGTCAATCAGGCTCTTCAAGGAATCCGGAGTCACGCTGCCGCGCACGATCTGGAAAACTTCCTTATCACCTACAAGAGCTTCAAGACCATCGTCTTCGTTGCCGGCAAGAAGGATTCCTATCGTCTCGGGCGAGCGCTTCTTGGCCTCGCGAAGTGCATCGAGGCCGCTCATGCCTGGAAGTTCCTGCGCCGAAACTATGACGTCAATCTGTGTTGCGCCGAGCGTGTCTAGCGCCTCGGTACCGCTGGTCGCACAGTGCACTGTGTAGCGATCGTTGAAACCCGAACTCAAGTCGTCCAGTGTGCTTTGCTCGCTATGTAATAACAGTACCTGCTTCTTGAAATACTCCAGCGACACTCGACGACCTCCATTGTTTTGTTGTGCCCACTTGTACGCCCATCCTTGGCTCAGAGGAGTATATCCTCATGGATTAAGGTAATTGTCGCCGGACGGCGACTGATATTCGAATCTGTGACATGGCGCACATTGGAACTGCAGCCCTGATCACATTTGGGCTCCAGGGTCCTGGGTCGTTGTCGGATCAGGCCCGGCGGCGGGCCTCTTCGGCGAGCTCGGCGACCGCCTCATCGAGTGATAGAACACGCTGCTGCTTCGAGCCGAGCCGACGCATAGCGACGTTACGTTCGTCAACCTCACGTTGTCCCACTGCGAGCAGTACCGGCACTTTCTCGACGCTGTGTTCACGAACCTTGTAGGAGATTTTCTCGTTTCGCGTATCGGTCTCGGCACGCAGTCCGGCTTGCGTGAGTTCGCGCGCGACTTCCCCGGCGTATTCGTTCGCGTCAGAGGTGATCGTCAACACTTTGACCTGTGTTGGCGCCAGCCACAGTGGCAGGTTACCTGCATGGTGTTCGATCAGGATGCCGATGAAGCGCTCGAGCGAACCGAAGATCGCGCGATGCAGCATGACCGGTATGTGTTTGTTGCCATCTTCGCCGACATAGGTGGCGCCGAGGCGGCCTGGCATGTTGAGATCGACCTGCAAGGTGCCGCACTGCCAGTCACGGCCGATCGCATCGCGTAGTACGAATTCGAGCTTGGGCCCATAGAAAGCGCCTTCACCCGGGTTGTAGGTGTACTCGAGTCCGGCGACTTCCAGCGCTTCCTTCAACGCAGCCTCTGCTTGATCCCAGACTTCATCTTCGCCAACGCGCACTTCAGGTCGATCGGCAAACTTGATGCGTACGTCACCAAAGCCGAAGCCTCTGTAGATGCCCAGAATAAGATCACAAACGGCGATGGATTCATCGGTTATTTGTTCCGGTGTGCAGAAGATGTGCGCGTCGTCTTGAGTGAATGCGCGCACGCGCATCATTCCATGCAAAGCACCTGAGGGCTCGTAGCGATGACACTTGCCGAACTCGGCCAGCCGGACCGGCAGGTCACGGTAGCTCGTGATTCCTTGCCTGAACACCTGTACGTGGCCCGGGCAGTTCATCGGCTTGATCGCGAACAGTCTGTGATCCACAGTTTCGGTCGTATACATGTTCTCGCCGAACGTCTCCGCGTGGCCCGATCGCTCCCAAAGCGAGAGCGCCATGATCTCGGGTGTGTTGATTTCGCGGTAGCCCGCGGCGTTTTGTTGCTCGCGCATGAACTGGATGAGGCTCTGAAACAGCGTCCAGCCCTTCGGGTGCCAGAACACGGCACCGGGTGCTTCTTCCTGGAAGTGGAACAGGTCCATGATACGGCCCAGCCGGCGATGGTCGCGCTTCTCGGCTTCCTCGAGCATGCGCAGATACTTGCGCAGCTGTTTTTCGTTGGACCAGGCTGTGCCGTAAACACGCTGTAACATTTCGTTATTCGAATCGCCGCGCCAGTACGCACCGGAAACCCGCGTCAGCTTGAACGCATTGCCGAGCTTGCCGGTTGAAGGGAGGTGCGGTCCGCGGCACAGATCGATGAACTCGCCCTGGCGATACAGCGTAATCGCCTCGCCGGCGGGAATGCTTGAGATGATCTCGGCTTTGTATTCCTCGCCAATGCCGCGGAAGAACTCGACGGCCTCATCGCGATCCCAGACCTCGCGTTCGATGTCTTCATCACGATCGACGATGTCGCGCATACGCGCTTCGATTACTTCGAGGTCCTCCTCGGTGAACGGTTCTTCGCGCGCGAAATCGTAATAGAAACCATTTTCGATGGCCGGTCCGATCGTTACCTGAGTGTCCGGCCACAACTCCTTTACCGCCTCGGCGAGCACGTGCGCTGCGTCGTGTCGCAGCAACTCCAGGCCATCCTCGGAATCCCGGGTGACCACCTCGACAGCCGCATCCGCGTCGATATCGCGTGTCAGGTCAAAGAGTTCGCCGTCGACGCGAACGGCGACGGCATCGCGGGCCAGGCTCTTGCCAATGCTGGTGGCAATCTCGGCGCCTGAGGTGGCAGCGTCGAACTGCCGGACAGAGCCGTCGGGTAAGGTTATGTTTGGCATCGCTTGATCTGGTGAATCGCAAATGGCAGCCCGGAGGCACGGCGCGCTATTGTACAGCAGAGGGCGCTCTTAACTCATGCAAAATGTGCGTAGAATATCGTCCCGTCCGAATGAACGATGAAACATCCATGAATGATGCACCGCCGCGGGATTTTATCCGCCAGATTATTTTTGAAGACCTTGAGTCCGGGAAGCACGACGAGATCGTGACGAGGTTTCCGCCGGAGCCGAACGGCTACCTGCATGTCGGCCATGTCATGTCGATCTGCCTGAATTTTGGTGTGGGCCAGGAGAGTCACGGCCGGACATTTCTGCGCTTCGATGACACGAACCCCGGAAAAGAGAAGGAAGAATACGTCCGCGCAATTGAACGTGACGTGCACTGGCTCGGATTCGACTGGGAAGACCGGTTGACTCATGCCTCCGATTATTTTGATCAGATATATGATGCGGCCGAAAAGCTGGTCGAACTTGGCGTTGCCTATGTCGACAGCCTGAGCGCTGATGAGATTCGCGAACACCGCGGCACACTGACAAAGCCGGGCACGAACAGTCCCTACCGCGACCGGCCTGTGGCCGAAAACCTCGACATGTTGCGCCGCATGCGCGCCGGTGAATTCGAAGACGGGGCGCACGTGCTGCGCGCGAAGATCGACATGGCGTCACCGAATATGAATTTGCGTGACCCTGCTCTGTACCGGATTCGCCATATCGAGCACCAGCGGACGGGCGACAAATGGTCGATCTATCCCATGTATGACTTTGCACACACGCTGTCCGATGCTTTCGAGGGCATTACGCACTCGCTCTGCACACTCGAGTTCGAGGATCATCGGCCGCTGTATGACTGGTTCCTCGATCAGCTCAAACCTCAGCACCGGCCGCGGCAGATCGAGTTCTCGCGGCTGAATCTCGCGTACACGATTACGAGCAAGCGCAAACTCAACATGCTGATGGAAGGCGGCGTCGTCTCGGGTTGGAACGATCCGCGCATGCCGACAATCGCCGGCATGCGCCGGCGCGGCTATCCTGCGGCCGCCATGCGGGATTTTGTGAGGCGTGGAGGTGTGACGAAAAAGGACAAACTCATCGAGATGGGGGTACTCGAAAACTGCGTTCGTGAGCAGCTTGGCGAGACCGCCGAGCGGCGCATGGCTGTTCTGCGTCCGCTGAAAGTCGTGCTGACGAACTACCCGGAAGATCGGGTCGAGATGGTTCAGGCGATGAATCATCCGAACAACCCCGAACTCGGCACCCGGGAAATGCCGTTTTCGCGCGAAGTGTTGATCGAGCGGGACGATTTTCTCGAAGAAGCGCCGCGAAAGTTTTTCCGCCTGAAGCCGGGCGGGGAAGTGCGGCTGCGTTTCGGTTACATCATCAAGTGCGAAGAGGTCATCAAGAACGAAGCTGGCGATGTCGTAGAGCTGCGCTGCAGTTACGATCCTGAAACGCGCAGCGGAACAGGTACCAGTGACAGGAAGGTCAAAGGCACGATTCACTGGGTATCGGCCGCGCATGCAGTGCCGGCGACCGTGCGGCTGTATGACCGCCTGTTTACCGTGCCGGATCCGAATTCGGTCGACGATTTCATGTCGGTGCTGAATCCCGAGTCGCTCGAGGCTGTCAACGCAATGCTGGAGCCAGCATTGCAGCAACTGGCGGACGGCGAGGCCGTGCAGTTCGAACGCCTGGGTTACTTCTGCACCGACTCGGAAGAACACACGGCCGAGTCCCCCGTAATCAACCGAATCGTTACGCTTCGTGATAGCTGGGCGAAAATCGAACGCCAGGCAATGGGGTCGTAAAGCCGCCCACAGCCGTGGCCGGCACATTTGTCTCCCTCATGGCTCGCTGCGCTGCGCTTTACTTCGGTCGACAAACATCCCACCCACGGCCGTGGGCGGCGCTATGTCGAAATGCCGTCTGTTACGGTGATTGGTGCGCCCCGATCAGAGCCAAGCCCCTCGGCTGCATTACTTTCGGCCTTGGCGACCTCGATCACGCCGAACGAGTTAATCAGCGCCAGGTAGTCGCCTGGTCGCACGCGACCATAGGTTGTCTGCATCTCGATATCATGGCCTGCAATATGCACAACGGGCTGCTTGAATTCCTCGAGTAGTTTCGCGTCGATGTTACTGATCAAATTACCGAATGTATCGACCGTCACGATAACGCCGGAGACTTTGTCCGGCGTTACATCCGGGTCATCAAGCCACGCGGGTATCCACTCGGAGACCGGTGTGCCGATGGCTACCGGGGTTGTCGTACCCGCGGCGAGTTCGGCGGCAATCGGCGCAAAGATGTCCCTGCCGTGAAAGGTCATGCTGGGCGTCGGTATGTTGAGCCGCGGCAGTGCGCCGAGGTCGAGCTTGAAGACAGAAGCTTCGTCGGCGTTGTCCAGCATGCGCGCGAGTAGACCGTTATCGGGCGCCATGAAAATGTGATGATCGTACTCGGCGATCAGGATGTCGCGTTCCGTGCCGACGCCGGGATCGACGATTGCGAGGTGCACGGTGCCTCGTGGAAAATACTGATAACTGTGACTGACCCAGAAACCCGCCTCGGGAGGCCACTGCGCTGGAATGTCATGCGCGAGGTCAATAATCCTGGCCCCGGGAAATCGCCCGATGATCACGCCCTGCATCACAGCCGTGAACGGCCCCTTGTGACCAAAGTCAGTCGTTAAAGTAATAACACCGGATGGTTTCATTTGCCGTTTTGGCTCAGTTATTTGGCCAGTCTGTCCAGATGCCAGTCTGCGTTACCAAACATCTGACCGATTGCGGTCAGCCGCTTGAAGTAGTGTGCTATGTCCACCTCCCACGAAACCCCCATGCCACCATGCAGCTGCACTGCTTCCTGCCCGACCTTCTGACCGGTAGTCCCGATATGATATTTGAGAGCGCTGATCGATTTTTTGGCCTCATCGGTACCGTCGGCATTCGCCATCGAGGCCCAGAGCAATAACGAGTAACTCTGTTCGCAGGCGGTCAGCATGTCGACCATGCGATGTTGCAGAGCCTGAAAACTGCCGATAGGTACGCCGAATTGGACCCGATTCTTCGAATACTCGACGGTCTTGTCGGTCATTGTCCGCATGATGCCAACGGCTTCGGCACAAACGGCAAGCGTCGCTTCGCCGATGACCGCTTCGAGCGTGGAGAAGCCGCCGTCCACGTTGCCGAGCACTGCGTCTTTGCCGACCCTTACGTTGCGTCAAGCTGAATCTCTGCCGCCTGGTGGCCATCGACCGTCGGATACCGATGCCGGGATACGCCGTCCGCCAGGCCACCGACCGCAAACAGCGTAATGCCGTCCATCGATACCCTGTCGCCCGAAGTACGTGCCGGGACGATCAGCAAACCGGCGTTCCCCCCATTGAAGACGAGCCCTTTTTGGCCGCTGATTAGCCAATCGTCTCCGTCAGCTTCAGCCGTGGTCGTAACGTCGGCGAGCTCGTAGCGGCTCTGCGGTTCGACGAAAGCGAGAGCTGCCTGCAGCTCTCCGGCGATGATCGGGTGCAGCCATTTCATCTTCTGCGCTTTACTTCGCGACTCGCCGCAAAATGCCGCCGGCCATGACGACGTTCGCGAGGTAGGGCTCGACGACGAGCCCGCGCCCAAACTGCTGCATCATGACCATGGATTCGATCGGTCCACCATCAAACCCGTCGTCAGCCTCACTGAACGGGACAGCCGTCCAGCCGAGCTCGGCAAACTTCTTCCAGACCTCGGCGCTGTATCCGAGTTCGGACGCCGAATACTTCTGGCGCGATTCGAAGTCGTATTCGTTGGTGATGAATTTCTCGACGCTGTCGCTCAGCATCGTCTGCACTTCGTTGAACGAAAAATCCATGCTGTGCTCCGCTACAGTCCAAGCACGTGCTTGGCAACGATGTTTTTCTGGATTTCGTTGGAGCCGCCGTAGATCGAGGCTTTGCGAAAATTGAAATAGCGCAGCGAGGACCTGGTTTCTGCACCTTCACCGACGCGCTCATCGTCGGGGAAGTCGAGCACATACTGATCGGGCACATAGGGCAGTGCGTAGTAGCCGGCTGCTTCGACATAGAGCTCGTCCGTGGCTTGCTGCAATTCTGTGCCTTTGAACTTGAGAATCGACGACTCCGGTCCAGGCGCCTTGCCCGAGGCGACCGCCGCCAGCGTTCGCAGCTCCGTGAACTCGAGGGCTTTGAGTTCAACCTCTGTTGCTGCGAGCTTGCGCATGAAGTTGCGATCGTTGCTTAGCGGCGTCGCGCCACGGACCGGGCGACCAGCCTGTTCGCGCAGTTTCTGCAGTCGATACTTGGTTCGTGCAACGCCGGCGGTGCCGGTGCGTTCGTGCTCGAGCAATACTTTTCCGTACGTCCAGCCCTTGCCTTCCTCGCCAACGAGATTCTCGACGGGCACTTTCACGTCTTCAAAGTGTATTTCGTTGATCTCATGATCGCCCTCGATCGTGATGATCGGGGTGACGGTGATCCCGGGCGTCTTCATGTCGATGAGCAGAAAGCTGATGCCTTCCTGGCGCCGCGCGACATCCGTGGCGGTTCTGACGAGACAAAAGATCCAGTCGGCGTGCTGGCCCAATGTGGTCCATGTCTTGGTGCCGTTGACGATGTAGTGATCTCCGGCACGATCGGCGCGGGTTTTCAGCGATGCCAGATCGGACCCTGAACCGGGCTCGGAATAGCCCTGACACCACCAGACGTTGCTCGCGAGAATGTCCGGCAGGAACCGTTGTTTCTGCTCCTCGGTGCCAAACGTGTAGATGACCGGACCGACCATGCCGAGGCCGAACGGAATGATGACGGGCGCATCGGCCTCAGCCATTTCGGTCAGGAATATGAACTTCTGGACCACGCTCCAACCGGTGCCCCCATATTCGACGGGCCAGTTGTAGCCGAACCATCCCTTCTCGTACAGCGCTTTCTGGAAGCGTATGTAGTCATCGCGATCCAGGGGCACGCTCTGCCGCTGTTTTTCTGCAATGCCCTCCGGCATTTCGTCGCGGAAAAATGCCCGGACTTCGTCGCGAAAGGCGAGATCTTCGTCGGAGAATGTAACGTGCATCGAAATACCTGCGGAAAGCCGTTGGCGGCCGAAAAGCATGCAGGATTTAGTTAGCAAAATAAAGAACAACGCGGCGAGATCGGGCAGAATGGGTATATGACCTCTCATCAGAGCCCTGAAGGCATCGCCGAACCTGCGGCGCGCGAAATCCGCGACGCGTTGAATCGCCCTTTGCATGACCTGCGTATCTCGCTGCTGGATCGCTGTAATCTCCGCTGCCCGTATTGCATGCCGGAGACTGAATTCCACGATGACTACCAGTTCCTGACGCGCTCGCAGCGGCTGACGCATGCCGAGATTCTCAAAGTGGCCGGGGTCGCCACGGGTCTTGGCGTTTCGAAACTGCGCCTGACCGGCGGCGAACCATTGCTTGACAAGAAACTGCCGGAGCTTGTGAAGGGGCTCGCAGCACTGCCCGGCGTCGAAGACCTGGCGCTGACGACCAACGCCATGTTGCTCGCCCCGGTCGCGGCGAAACTGGCCGAAGCGGGCCTGCATCGCGTCACAATCAGTCTCGACAGCCTCGACGAGCAGGTGTTCAGGACGATGAGTGGCGGCCGCGGTGATCTGCAGGCCGTGCTGAACGGGGTGACGGCCGCCGAGCAGGCAGGGTTGTCACCGATCAAGATCAATGTGGTCGTGGAACGGGGTGTGAACGACCATACCGTCCTCGATCTGCTCGATCACTTTCGCGGCACGGGTCACATCGTGCGCCTTATTGAATTCATGGACGTCGGCAATCGCAACGGCTGGCGCAGAGACCAGGTCGTGCCGTCCAAAGAGCTTCATGCGATGGTGCAGCAGCGCTGGCCGCTGCGGCCCCTGGATCGAAACTATGCGGGCGAAGTCGCTCGTCGTTATCAATACGTGGATGGTCAGGGCGAGATCGGATTCATTTCGTCCGTGACCGAACCCTTCTGCGGCAGCTGCAGTCGGGCGCGACTGTCGTCGGACGGCACGCTCTATACCTGCCTGTTCGCAACGCAAGGCACGGATCTGCGTGAGCCGATTCGTAACGGTGCTGACGATGACGAACTCGGCGACATTCTGTCGCGGATCTGGCTGCAACGTGCCGATCGCTACAGCGAGCTGCGGCGGGCCGACGTTGCGGAACACCATGCATTGAGCAAGGTCGAGATGTACCGAATAGGTGGATAATGGGAAAACTCAGTCATATCGACGAACGCAACCGGCCAACGATGGTCGACGTCAGCGACAAGACCGCCACCGATCGCGCAGCGCATGCACGCACGATCGTTGAACTGCCGCCCGAAGTAGTCGCGGCACTCGACGGCGACGAGATTACGACCAAGAAGGGACCCGTATTTTCCACGGCCGTCATTGCAGGTGTCATGGCGGCTAAGAAGACGCATGAGCTTATACCTTTCTGTCATCCGCTCGGTCTCGAGAACTGCAATATCTCGATCGCGGCCAAAGGGCAGCAGGTGATCATCGACTGCCGTTGCAAGGTGCATCACAAGACCGGCGTCGAGATGGAGGCGCTAACCGGCGCGACCGTGGCTGCGCTGACGGTCTATGACATGTGCAAGGCCATGTCGCACGACATCGTCATCGGCGAGACGCGGCTTATCTCGAAGACAGGTGGCAAGCGGGACTTCGTTCGTGGCGACTGATCCGATCTTTGGGCTCGTGCTGGCTGGCGGGCAAAGTCGGCGGATGGGACGCGACAAGGCGTTGCTCGTGCGTGACGGGCGCAGCCAACTCGACTTTGTGGCCACGTTGCTCGAAGCCGTGACAAATCGGGTCTTCGTGTCGACGCGACAGGACCAAAAAAACGACGCCGAGCGCAGCCGCTTTGCCCGGATTTTCGATCGATACGACGACATCGGTCCGGTCGCTGGCATTCTGTCGGCAATGGATACACACCCGGAGGTAAGCTGGCTCGTCGTCGCCTGCGATTTGCCGAACATCGATCAGCCGACACTGGAGTACCTGCTGGAGCATCGATCGTCGGAACAACCGTTTACGGCGTTCAGGAGCAGTTACGACGACCTGCCCGAACCGCTGTGCGCGCTGTATCGCGCCGGCAGCGATGCGATCGTCCGGCAGTTCGTTGACGACGGTATCGTGTGCCCGCGAAAGATCCTGATTCGATCGGATACCTGCCTGCTCGAGCAGCCGAACCCGGCCGCGCTCGACAACATCAATACACCGGATGATCTCGCAGCCAGCGTTCTTGAGGCCGCATCGTGAAGACGATCACGGTGCGCTATTTCGCGATGTTTCGCGAGCATGCCGGGCTCGACGAGGAGACGCTGACTCTCGAGGCGAACACGGCGGCAGACGTCTTTGGCGCGACCCGTGAGCGCCATGGGTCCGCGGAGCCAAGCGGTCACTGCAAAGTGGCGATCAACGACGTCATGGCGGACTGGGACTCGCCGGTCAGCGACGGCGATACGGTGCTGTTGTTTCCGCCGGTCGCAGGTGGCTGACATGATCGTGATCACGGCCGACCCGATCAGTCCTGACGATCTGCGCAAGCAGCTCTTCGATCCTGCTGCCGGAGCCTACTGCGGCTTTGAAGGCTGGATACGTAATCACAACGACGGGCAAGCCGTGCTCAGGCTCGAATACGAGGCCTACGAACCGCTGGCGTTGACCGAGGGCGAGAAAATCCTTGCGGAAGCCCGAGAAAAATATCTTTTCTCGCAGGCGCACTGTGTGCACCGCACCGGCTTGCTCGAGATCGGCGAATGCGCGGTCTGGGTCGGCGTATCGGCGCCACATCGTGATGAGGCGTTTCAGGCGTGCCGTTACATTATCGACCAGCTCAAGGTGCGCTTGCCCATCTGGAAGAAAGAGCATTACGTCGACGGCCACTCCGGGTGGGTCAACTGCGAGCGCTGCGCGAAATCCGCCTGAGATCATCCGGCGTATCGATATCCACGGCCGCTGCCTCGAAAACGACTTTCTTGAGATGAAATCGCTCATCGGTCATCAAACGACGTGCGCCCGCGTCTCCCTGCAAAGCGGCCAGTTCATCGAAACAACCCCTCGGAAACAGCGCCGGTACTCCAAACGTGTCTGCATAGGCCGTGGCGACGATCTCGTCGTCCGCGCCGCTCCATGCCTCGCAGAGGGCCTGCACATGCTCAGCCGAGATGAGTGCCTGATCGGCGAGTAGCACGATGATGCCCTTCGCCACATGCCGGACAGAGCGCGTCGCCGCTGCGATCGATGATCCCAGTCCGTCTGCGTAACCTTCATTTACAATAAGGAACCCCTGGCATGGATTGCAGGCATCGCGAACCGCCTGCCAGTCATGTCCGAGCACAAGCACCAAACGGTCTTTGCATGCGGCGGCGGCAACATTGGTCGCGCGTTGCACGAGCGGCACGCCGTTCAGTGTTGCCAGTTGCTTGGTGGAGCCAAAACGGGTAGCCGAGCCCGCTGCGAGCACGGCCGCAAATATTCTTCTCTTCTGTTTACCTGCCGTCATGGAGTCATTCTAGCGCTGCCAGCAGAAAATTTGGGCGTCGAAAACTTGCGGCAGGACAAGCATCTGTGTATCTCTACCCTCATTATGCAAGTGATCAAATCTGTCGATGATGCGAAGGCGCTCGAAGGCGTCGAAATTGGTGTGTCCGAATGGGCCGTCGTCGATCAGAATCGAGTTGATCAGTTTGCCGAGGCGACCGCTGACTACCAGTGGATTCACGTTGATACCGAGCGTGCGGCCAAAGAAATGCCGAATGGCAAGACGATCGCGCACGGTTATCTTACCCTGGCACTGATACCGGGACTCACCGCCAACTTCATCGAATTCGAGGGACTCGCCCGCGCCATAAACTTCGGCTGCAACAAGGTGCGCTTCTACACGCCGGTTCCCGTAGGTGTCCGCGTTCGGGCCCGGGGGACCGTGCTGCAAGCGCGGCGCCGCGCAGGCGCACTGTTGCTGACCTCGGAAGTCAGGATCGAAGTCGAAGATGAGCGCAAGCCTGCCTGTGTGGCCGAGATTCTCGGCATGTATTTCTTCGAGAACTGATTGCTCAGCGGCTGTGTAACCAGCCGGGCAGGAACGAGTAGGGATCAGTGTCCACCGCACGATTCCATGTGACGTTATTTTCTTCGAGCAGTTTGGCAAGGCTGCCGTCTTTGCACGCGTCAAACGTCTCCGACGCGCCGCCGAGATGCTTGCCGCCAACATAAATCTGCGGGATGGTCTTCTGTCCCGTGCGGCTCTCGATTGCCTTGCGGATCTTGCCGCCCTTGTTGTCCTCCTGATAGGCAACCGAATCGAGTTCGATTGCACGGTACGGGATCTCGTACTCGGCAAACATCTTGCGCACCGACCAGCAGAACTCACACCACTCGAGCGCAAATAGCACGACCGGGCTATCGGCATCGTGCGTGACCTCGTCGAGAAACTGGAGCGCTCCGGTTGGTACCTCGACGGACGGTTGCGACATTTCTTCCTCCTCGGTGGGCGGCGGCGGTGGCGCGGAGTCAAAGCGATAGTTAGGCGTAGATCGCGAGATTTCGACTTCTTCCTCGGTCATGTCCTCTGGAATGCCGTCGAATAGCGGCGTACTCAGGTAGCGCTCTCCGGTATCGGGCAACATGCACAGGATATTCGAGCCGGGCTCGGCTTTCTCGGCAACCGCGAGCGCGCCAGCGAGCGTCGCGCCGCCCGAGATGCCGCTGAAAATGCCTTCGTCACGGGCGAGCGACTTCGACAAACGCAGCGCGTCATCGCCGTTGATCGGAATGATCTCATCGATCAGCTTGGCCTCGACGACATCCTCGGTGAGTTTGGGGATGAAGTCCGGGCTCCAGCCCTGCATCAGGTGCGGCCGGAAAAATGGATGGCTCTCCGTTATCGAGCCGTCGTCTCCGCGCGCCTGCGGAACTGCCGCTGCCGAGGATTGGCGAGTTATCGGGTTCGCAGACGATGATTTTTGTTTGCGGACTTTTCTCCTTCAGGACCCGGGACACACCCTTCAACGTGCCGCCCGTGCCGAAGCCGCTTACCCAGTAGTCCAGTCTGCTATCGGCAAAAGCCTCCAGAATCTCTGGCGCCGTGGTTCGTGAATGGGCGTCGGCATTGGCCTCGTTTTCGAACTGGCGCACAAGAAACCAGCCGTGCTTCTCGGCAAGCTCGACCGCCTTGGCCAGCATGCCGCTGCCCTTGAGTGCGGCCGGCGTCAGGACAACTCTCGCACCCAGAAAACGCATCAACTTGCGTCGCTCGAGGCTGAAGCTCTCGGCCATCGTAACGACCAGCGGGTAGTCTTTTTGCGCACAGACCATGGCCAGGCCGATGCCCGTATTGCCGCTCGTTGCTTCGATGACGGTCTGGCCCGGCTGCAGTGCGCCGCTTTTTTCCGCGTCTTCGATGACGCCGAGCGCGAGCCGGTCTTTGACCGAGCCCATCGGGTTGAACGACTCGATCTTGACGAAAATGTTGACGTTGTTCGGTCCGATCTTGTTCAGCTTGACGATCGGCGTATTGCCAACGGTCTCGAGAATGTTGTCAAATCGCCTGGTCATCGCGCTGTATTGGCTGTCTTATTAGATCGGATCTGCGGATCTCGTTTTATCGTCGGCACTGACGGATGAACAGGCCATTCGGGGCTTGACCTGGGATTATTCGGCGCTGATGCAGTTGGCCTATTTGGGTTCTGCTTGCGGTGTATTCGGATGGTCGGGGCAGTTCCGCCAGACGGCTGAGAAGCGGTTCTCTTTGGATGCAATCATCGGTGGCATCGGCGTTGCCGCTGGCATCGGAGTGCTCTTGATGGGCCAGAGGCGGCTCGATAGCCTCGTTAACTGGTGGCGTCGCGCCCCGACAGGGTCAGCGCTTATCGACCGCACTGGCGGCGGCATTCGGCGTGTTTCTAATTTACGTATCGATCTGATCCGTCATCGCACATGGGTTGTCGTCCGCCGCTTGCGGTTGACGATCAGGCCCAATCCCGAAGCGACAATTGTCCTGTTACGAAAAAGGGCGGCAGGCGTCGCCTGCCGCCCCTGTGGTACTGCGACTCTCAGTCGAAGTTCTTGCGGAACGTAACGCCCCAGGTTGACGGCTCGGCCGGGTACGCGTTCATTCGGCCGGTCTGAACGCTCGCATCAAAACTACCGACGTGGTAGCGCTCATCGGTAATGTTGCGGCCCCAGAACGTCAGGCTGCCGTTGAAGTTGTCGAAATTGAATCCGATACGCGCATTCACGATCTCAAAATCATCCTGAATCGTGAACGGGTCCAGGTCGCCGTCGGTGAACTGCTCCGACGCGGTCGAGTACTCGACGCGCGCGTACATCGACGTGTTGTTCGACAAAGTCAGCTCCTGCTGCAAAGCGAGGAACAACCGGTCTTCAGGATTGTAGGCAACAGGATTCCCGGTCTTGTTGCAAATCTGGGGATCCAGGGCGGTAAGGTCCGTCGGCAGTCCCGGATCCGGTGTGCCCGTGTGGATCGTGTAAGCATCCCAGCAGGTTCCGGCCTCGAACGACTTGTAGTCGGCCTCGTTGTGCGTATAGATCAGCTGGATATCAGTGCCGTCAAACGGTCGCCACAGAAATTCGGCTTCGAAACCCGAGTTATCGATCGAGCCCGCATTCTGCAGATTGAAGCCGAAGCCCGTAAACGTCTGTGCCTGGAAGTCGTCGAACGAGCTGTCGTAATAGGTCAGTGCCATGCGCACAGGCCCGACATCGCCTTTGAACCCTATCTCAAAAGACTCCGACGTTTCGGCCTGAAAAACGGAATCAAATACGGGGGGTATGCGCTCGGTATTCGTGCCGCCCGACTTGAAGCCCGTCGCATACGACGCGTAGACCATCGTGGTGTCGCTCGGGAACCACGTGAGCTTCAGGTTGCCCGTAAACTGGTCGTCGCTGAGCGTCTCGTCCAATGGAGGACGCGGTGAGACAGGCGGTACCGCATACGAGCCCCAGCCGTCGGCGCCGAAGGGCTGGAAGATCGCCAGCGTCTCCGGAACGGGTTGCCCCATCATATCCACAGGATTGAAAATGAACCCGGGCGTGCCGAGCGGCAGCTCACAGCTGTTCATGGGGTCGATCAGGCACAGCTGGAACTGGAGCGCGCCAAAATTCGGCGGCGTGGCCGAGAGCGGGATATTCTGTGTGTATATGACCGTCGATGTCTTTCTGCTCGTCCGTATACCGGCCGCCGAGTGTCAGAATGAAATTCTCACCGAGCGGAAAATCGACCTGGCCAAAAACGGCCCAGCCGTCCTGATCCTGCAGAATATCGTCTTGTGAGAACAAGCCGAGCGGGAATGCTACTCCAGGAGACGGGTAGCCAATATCTCCAAGCGTGGTCTCATCGCCACTATCCGGGACGCCGTCCGGATCAGAGAAGACAAACTCGTTCACCCCCTGGACGCCGGCAATGATTGAATTAAATTGTGGATTGAAACCGAAGTAGGTCTCGATAAACGGTGACGCGCCGTCGGTTATCGTTATTTGGTCGATCTCCTGGGCAAAATAGTAGGCGCCGACCACATAATTGCCGGCGGTGCCAAATTCGCCTGCCAGCCTGAGCTCCTGCGAGAATGAACTCTGATCGGCTTCGTTGATGCGTGCTCCCAGATCTGCATTCGTAAAGTCGAGGTCAATCAGGTCATAGGTCTCGAACGAGCGATAGGCTGATATCGAGGTCAGCGTCATGCCGTTATCGAAGGTCTTGTTGAATTCGACGGAGAGACCGCTGTCCTCGTTTTGCGAAACCGGCTTAAAATTGTAGCCAGTCACGTAGTCGTCGGCACCGGAGCCCGTAATGATGTTTGCAGCCAGCGGGCCGAAGGCGCCGTCAAGCAGAGCTTGCGGATACGGATAGTCGGTAAAAATCGTTGCGCCGAAGTTCAGCAAAATAGCGTCCGTGCCCGGAGATGGTGCACCGGCTTCGACGCTTTGACGGGAAAAGAGGTAGTCCACGAGCGTCACTGTTCCGCAACAGGTTTCATCGATCTCGGCGTAGTCCGCGATAATGCGCATGTTGAAACTGTCTGACGGTTCGTACGCGAGCTGCAAACGGGTGCCCTGACGGTCACGATCGTTGTACAGGTCCTTGCCGAGATTAACGTCGTCGATATAACCGTCGCGCTGTGACGAGAAGATCGTGCCACGGAACGCCCAGTCGTCGTTAATCGGCATGTTTGCGGCGGCGCTGACCCGGATCAGGCCCAAATCACCGCCCGTCACGTCAACGAATGCGTCGCGCTCCTGACTCGGAGCAACGGATCTGACGGTAACCGCGCCCGCCGGCGTGTTTTTACCGAACAACGTGCCTTGCGGGCCGCGCAGAACTTCAACTGCGTCGATATCGATAAGTTCGTTGATCAAAGAACTTTGCCGCGATCGGTAGACCCCGTCGACGTACAAACCGACGGATGACTCGACACCGAAATTATTTGATGTCGACCCGATGCCACGGATATTGAAATTTGTGGTTGTGGCCGTCTGACTTCGCCCGATAATCAGGCTGGGTACATTCTGCTGCAGGTCGTAGACGTCCTTGATACCGGCGTTTTCGATCTGCTGGCCAGTTACGGCGCTGACCGCAACCGGCACTTCCATGATGTTCTGTTCTCGTTTTTGCGCCGTCACGACGATTTCTTCGAAGATCATCTCATCGTCCTGGGCACTGGCTGCAGCGCTGATGAACAGCCCCGTAGCGGCAAGTGACAGAATGGCGCCGAAAGCCGGCAAGCGCTGCACAGATTTCTGAATTCCGTTCTTCATTTTCTCCCCTTTTCGCCATCGGTCCGAGGCGTCGTTTTATGACGCCAAGAATATCACGGATCGCAGGAGAATAAGCCCGGCGGGCCCTTGCGGAATATGCGTAGAGGCTCGATCCGCAAAGCTTTTCTGGTAAATTGACGGTGGCAGTCTTTCTTGGGGAACGAATACTATGCAAGGTCTGATGATGAACACGCCGCTATTGATTTCCTCGATCGCGGAGCACGGGGCGAAGTACCACGGTGGGCGGGAGATCGTCTCCGTGACGGCCGACAATCCACGCCATCGCTACACCTACAGGGAATGCGTCGGCCGGGCCAGGCAACTGGCGAACGCGCTCGGCAAACTCGGGCTCGAGCAGGGCGATCGGGTGGCGACCCTGGCGTGGAACGACTACCGGCACCTCGAGGCCTACTATGCCATCAGCGGTTCGGGCTTCGTCTGCCATACGATCAATCCGCGGCTGTTCCCGGAGCAGCTCGTTTTCATCATCAACCATGCCGAAGATCGCTGGATCCTGACCGATGTCATGTTCGTGCCGCTGCTCGAAGCGCTGGCCGACAAGATCCCGGGGGTTGAGGGATTCATTGTCATGACCGACGCAGCGCACATGCCCGAGACGTCGCTCAAGAATGTGCACTGCTACGAGACCCTGATCGGCGATGAGCCGAACGAATATCAGTGGCCGGAGCTGGACGAACGAGCTGCGTCGGCGCTGTGTTACACCTCAGGGACGACCGGGGACCCTAAAGGTGTCCTGTACGATCACCGTTCGACGGTCCTGCACGCTTTCGCATCCCTGGCGCCGGATATCATCAACCTGTCGAGCCGCGATACGGTGCTGCCCGTCGTGCCGCTGTTTCACGTCAACGCCTGGGGCGTCCCGTATTCGACCTTCATTGCGGGGGCGAAGATCGTCTTCCCCGGACCGAAGATGGGCGACGGCGAAACGCTGTACGAATTGCTCGATACCGAAGACGTGTCACTGGCCCTGGGCGTACCGACCGTGTGGCTCGGTCTGCTGCAGTACACGGACAAAGCCGGGAAACGGCTCGACAAACTGCAAAGGACGCTGGTCGGCGGCGCGGCCGTGCCGCGGTCGATGATCGAGGCGTTTCGTGACAAGCACGGCGTCGAGCTGCGGCAGGGCTGGGGCATGACCGAGACGAGTCCGCTCGGTGCGTGCAATAGCCTCAAGGCGGGGCTCGAGTCGCTGTCGGCCGAGGAACAGCTGGACCTCGCCACGAAGGCCGGGCGCGGACTCTATGGCTGCGAAATGCGAATCGTCGACGACGAGGGCACGGAGCTGCCGTGGGACGGCGAAGCTTACGGGGCGCTGCAGGTGCGCGGCCCATGGGTGTGCAGCGACTATTTCAAACTCGAGGGACAAGCAGGCTCGCACACCGACGATGGCTGGTTCGACACTGGCGATGTCGCGACCATCGATCCTGAGGGTTATATGGCGATTACCGATCGGACCAAGGACGTCATCAAATCCGGCGGCGAGTGGATCAGCTCTATCGAACTCGAAAACACGGCGATGGGTCATCCAGCCGTCGCCGAAGCAGCCGTCATTGGTGTAGCGCATCCCAAGTGGACCGAACGTCCGCTGCTGATTGTCGTCAAGGCCGAAGGCAAAGACGTCAGCAAGAAGGATCTGCTGGCCTGGTTCGACGGCAAGGTGGCAAGCTGGTGGATTCCGAGCGATGTCGAATTTGTCGATGAGCTGCCGCATACGGCGACCGGCAAAATCAAGAAGATTGAATTGCGCAAGCAATTCGCTGACTATCGACTGTCCGCATAGCTGGAGCAACCATGGCCGACCCCCTTCGCCTTTATGGCCTGAAAGCACTGGTCACCAACGCCGCGAGTGGCATCGGCGAGGCCGTATCGCGCACGCTCATCAAGCACGGCGCAACCGTTCTGGCCGTCGATACTCTCAACAGCGGCGTCGAACAGCACTATGCCTCGGTCAAAGGCATCGACGGCCATACGGCCAACCTGAGCGATGCGACACGCATGCCGGCCCTGATCGAGGACGCTGCGGATCGCCTGGGTGGCATCGATATTCTGGTCGTCGATTTTCCACTGCAGGCTGATTCGCCTCTCGCCGATGGTGATGCAGCGCTCGACAAGCTGCTGGAGGCGCGTGCGAATCTGATTATGGCGATTTGCCGATCCGCGTTGCCACATCTCAAGAAAAGCCCGTCGGGGCGGATAATCAGCATCGGTTTTCTGCGCAGCATCTTTGCTCCGAACGGCTCCGACGCGTTCTCGAAGGCTGAGCATAATCTCGCGCAGATCACGCGCGCACTCGGCGCGGAGACCGGCGAATTCGGCATCACGGCCAATTACATTCAGCCAGGGGCGATCATGACGCCGAGCAGCCGCGACGTATTCAGGAAAGATATGAGCCTGCGCGATTTCTGCATCAAACAATCGGCTGCGCAGCGCCTGGGAGAACCCGTCGACATCGCAAAAGTCGCGCTGTTTCTCGCGAGCGATGACGCGGCTTTCGTCAGCGGCACGGGTATCGCTGTCGACGGCGGCCGCACCGGTTCCTAGCAGCGCATGCACCCGGTTCTCGATGACCTGATCACACTCCTCAAACTCGAACGTATCGAGGAGAACATCTTCCGCGGCGACAGCCGGGACATCGGCAGCGCGCAGGTATTTGGCGGTCAGGTACTGGGACAGGCGCTCTCGGCCGCGCAACACACGGTTGAAGGCCGCGTCGTACATTCGCTGCATGCCTACTTCCTGCGTCGCGGCGACATGAAAGCGCCGATAATCTATGAGGTTGATCGGGCCCGAGACGGCGGCAGTTTCTCGAATCGTCGTGTCGTCGCGATCCAGCACGGTCGGCCGATATTCAATTTCGCCGCATCCTTTCAGAATCCGGAGCCCGGTCTGGACCATCAGGCCGAAATGCCGGACGTGCCGGGACCCGCCGGCCTGAAGGACCTCTACGAAATAAACTCCGAGGCATTGGAGAAGCTGCCCGAGAAGATGCGGCGTTACCTGACAGACAAGCGCCCGTTTGAGTTTCGCCCCGTCGAGCCAGTCAACCTGCTCGAATCGGAGTGCCGGCCGCCCGTCAAGCATGTCTGGATCCGAACGGTCGACGCGCTGCCCGACGATCTGGCATTGCACCGGAACCTGCTGGCCTACGTCTCAGATTACGAACTGCTCGGCACGAGCACGCTGCCGCACGGGCTCCCGTTCGGCCGCGGCAAAGTCATCATGGCGAGCCTTGATCACGCGCTGTGGTTTCATCGCGAGTTCAGGATCGACAAATGGCTGCTGTATGCCATGGACAGCCCGAACGCTTCCGGCGCGCGAGGTCTGGCCCGCGGCCAACTGTTTACGGAAGCCGGCGAACTCGTCGCATCGACAATGCAGGAAGGGCTGGTTCGTGTGGTTGAAAAAGAGCGATCCACCCGGTCCGATCCGCGGTTGCAGGTCTGATGGTAATTAGATGCTTGCAATACCCGTCAAGCGACCGACCCGCACAATCGCGCTTGTCCTAATAACAATTGCGTTGGGATACTTCGGATGGACGTATATCGAGCTGCGAGCCGCCGACGAGATCACTGTCGCGCCAGTCGCGCTAACCAAGAGATTCGGGTATATCGAACGCCGAATGGCCGATCATGAACTGAACCGGAAGATTCATAGCGGGGAACTCAGCGGCGCATCAACTATTCCGCGGTGATCGAAGTCCTTGAGGATCCTCGGCTGCCGGCTCAATGCCCCTGCCGTCCGTTCGATCCTGATTGTGATGCTCCTTAATCGAGGGAGCGCATCACTTGGCTTTGCCCTGCGCTGCAACGGCGGCTGCCGCTTTGGCGATGGCGTCGGGATCGCCGAGAAACTCGCTCGATATCGGGTTGAGGTCGTCATCGAGTTCATACGCTAACGGGATGCCGGTCGGTATGTTGAATCCCGTGATTTCATCATCAGAGATCTTATCGAGCATTTTGACGAGTGCTCGAAGGCTGTTGCCATGCGCCGCAATGAGTACGTTCTTGCCGGCTCGAAGTTCCGGCGCGACGGTTTCTTCCCAGCACGGAATAACGCGTTCGAGCGTCGTCGCGAGCGATTCGGTTGCCGGCAAGTTCTCGATGCCGGCATAACGGCGGTCGCGGGCCGGGTGGCGCTCGTCATCAGCTTCGAGCACGGGCGGCGGAATGTCATAACTGCGACGCCAGATATGCACCTGCTCTTCGCCATACTTCGCGGCCGTCTCGGCCTTGTTCAGGCCCTGCAGCGCGCCATAGTGACGTTCATTCCAGCGCCAGTCGCGAATCACCGGAATCCACATCAGGTCCATCTCGTCGAGCATCAGCCACAATGTGCGGATCGCGCGCTTCAGAACCGACGTAAACGCGATGTCGAATTCATAGCCCTGTTCACGGAGCAGTCGGCCCGCTGCGACGGCTTCGGCAATTCCCTGTTCGGTGAGATCGACATCCGTCCAACCCGTAAACAGGTTTTTCAGGTTCCAGTCACTCTGTCCGTGACGAATCAGTAGCAGCTTGCCCGCCATGCTTTCTCCATTGCTTTGTGGTGTGTATCAGGTCGAAATAAGAGCCCGCAATTCCTGCGCGGCGACTGAGAGAGTAGCAAAATCGAATTCACTCCGTAATTTCATTTCATCGACCATGTCGCGGAATCGTTTCACTTCATTCGCATGACCGTCGAGCCACTTATCGACGGCCCGGGCTAGCTGTGTCCTGCCGCCCTTACTCAGGAATCGAGAGGCCAGCTCGCGACGGATGCTATACAGATCCTCGCGAAGGTTGCTGCGCGCGATTGCCTGCCAGCGACCCTGAACCTGCAAATCCTCGGCCCCGACATGTAACCAGAACAGACCTAGCTCGCGATTGAAGGCGGCATAGAGTTTTGCGGTTTCGATGACGTCACGTTTGTATTCCGCGGCGAGATCCGCAATGTCGAGCGCCGCTCGCGTCAACTGCAGTGAGGCCATGCGATGCGCAAGATTCTCGGCCACGCCCATTTCGATGTATTCGGCCGCAGCTTCATTGTGACGCATCCGCGCGTTAGGCGACATCGTATTACCTGTGCGCGTGTACACGTCGTTCATTCCTTCCTTCAGACGTTCAACAGCAGGTTCGATTTGCAGCGTGTCGCCGTAGCGATTGATGAGCCAATAACATGCATGGCGCAGCGTCCGGCTGACTTCGAACATCATCGACATCTGGGCACGCGCCGGTATCTCGTTGTCGAGCGACTCGATCGTCTTGAACAGATTGCGGGCGCCGCAGATTTTTCGCGCAACGGTGTAAGCGCGCGCGATTGTCACAATATCCGCGCCCGTATCGTCCTGCACGCGTTTGACAAACGCCGGCCCCATGCGATTGACGAGGTCGTTGGCAATCAGAGTTGCGAGTATCTGCCGGCTCAGCCGGTGGCCAGGAATAAATTCGAGGAAACGTCGCCGCAGCAACTGAGGAAAGTAGCGAAGCGGGTCGACAATCAGAAAGTCCTCGAGCGTTTCGCCCGAGTCGATCAAGCCGTTGTACAGATCGATCTTGGCGTAACTCAGTACAATAGCGAGTTCCGGACGCGTGAAGCCCTGGTTGAGATTTCGCCGGTCAACGATCTCCGTTTCGTCCGGCAGGTACTCGAGGTCACGGTCAAGTAGTCCGGTCTTCTCGAGATTCTTGATCAACTGGGCGATCTCGTCGATTCGCTCGAGTGAGCGTATCTCGCTCATACTGATGGACTGGGTTTGCAGATAGTTATTGCGCAGCACCAGTTCAGCAACATTGTCTGTCATAGATGCCAGCAGCTCGTCGCGCTTCTCGCGCGACATGTTCGTTGCTTTCGTGACATCGCTCAGCAGGATCTTGATATTGACTTCGCGGTCCGAACAGTCGACGCCCGCCGAATTGTCGATGAAGTCGGTATTGATGCGTCCGCCGGCAAGACTGTATTCGATGCGCGCGCGTTGAGTCAGACCCAGATTGCCGCCTTCACCGACAACTTTACAGTTCAGCTCGCTTGCGTCGACGCGAACATCGTCATTGCTGCGATCGCCAACGTCAGCATCGCTCTCGCTGCTTGCCTTGACGTAGGTGCCGATGCCGCCGTTCCAGAGCAGATCGACCGGCATGCGCAGGATTGCCCGGATCAACTGATCAGGCTGCATCGATGTTTCGACGGTGCCGAGCAGATTGCGTGCCTCGCGACTCAGTCGAATGGTCTTGGCCTGCCGCGAATAGACGCCGCCGCCTTTTGATATCAGCGAGTCATCATAGTCCTGCCAGCTCGACCCGCGTTTCTTGAAGAGACGTTGACGCTCCTTGAAACTCGCAGCCATATCGGGGTCAGGATCGAGAAAGATGTTCCGATGATTGAACGCAGCGACCAGTTTGATCTTGCGCGACAGCAACATGCCGTTGCCGAAAACATCGCCGCTCATGTCACCGATGCCGGCTACGGTGAACGGGTCTTTTTGCACGTTGAGGCCCTGTTCGCGGAAGTGTCGGCGCACGGCCTCCCAGGCCCCGCGAGCGGTGATGCCCATGCCCTTGTGGTCATAGCCGGCCGAGCCGCCGGAGGCAAACGCATCGTCCAGCCAAAAGCCGTAACGTGTCGAAATTTCGTTCGCAATGTCGGAGAAGGTCGCGGTGCCCTTGTCAGCGGCCACGACGAGATATGGATCCTCACCATCTCGTCTGACAACGCCTTTGGGCGTCACGACTTTCCCGTCGATGACGTTGTCCGTAATGTCCAGAAGGCCGGATATGAATGTCTTGTAGCACTGGATGGCGGTTTGCAGGACCGCGTCCCGGTCGCCTTCGGGGAGCCGTTTCGGAAAGAAGCCGCCTTTGGCGCCGGTCGGCACAATGACCGTGTTCTTGACGATCTGGGCTTTCATCAGGCCCAGGACCTCGGTGCGAAAATCCTCGCGACGATCGGACCATCGTATTCCACCGCGCGCGACGTCGCCGCCTCTCAGATGCACGCCTTCCACGTCAGGCGAGTAAACGAAAATCTCGAACTTGGGTTTAGGTAACGGCACCTCAGGCAACTGTGACGGATCGAGCTTGACGGAGATATACGGATACGGGGAGCCATCGGCAATTCTTAGGAAATAGTTGGTGCGCAGCGTTGCACTGATAGCACGGGAGAACGCCGACAAAATTCGATCTTCGTCTACGTTCTTTGCCTTGCTCACCGCTCTTTTAACCGCAGCAACGGTCGACGTCAGCTCGGTCTTGCGTTTGGCATTCGATATGGTCGGATCGAACTGCAGTTCGAACTGCTGCACGAGCAGCTGGACGAATCCAGCGTGTGCGACGAGCACGTCCTCCATGTAGACCGGACTGAACGGCATACCGAGTTGTAGCAGATACTTTGTATAACAGCGCAGCAAAGCTGTCTGACGCCAGTCGAGTCGCGCAGTCACTACAAGCCGATTGAGTCCGTCACTCTCAGCGTCACCCGCCAGCGCCGCCAGGAAACATTCTTCGAATCGCCTGGCGATCGCGTCGACGTCGAGATCTGTGCCACCGTCATGCCGCAGATGGAATTCCTGGATCCAGAAGGGCTCGCCGGAGTGCAGCGTGAGTTCGTGGGGATGCTCGGTGTAGACGTCGACACCCATGTCCTCCAGCAGGGGCATGGCATCCGACAGGGTCAGTGGCTCATCGAAGCCGTAGATCATGAAATGCATGTGTCCAGGCTGACTATCAGCGCGCCTGTACAGGTCGACTGAACACCGGTTATTACTGGCAATCATGTCTTCAATGCGTTCGACGTCGCTGCAGGCTTCCCGCGGCGTCACGTTTGCCTGATAACCGGCCGGGAACACACCGCGGTAGGCCCGAAACAGCAACGGCCCATCTTCATAGCCGAATGCTTCGCTGAGTTGATCGCGCAGCCTGTCGGCCCAGGTGATGACGACCTTCGCGATCTGCTCTTCTATCTTGTGAATACTGATGCGTGGCCGATTGCCAGAGGGTGTGTGCACGATCAGGTGCACGCGGGCGAGCGCCGAGTCCGAAATCTGCACAACCGAATCGACGGCGGTGCCGCCAAACGCTTCCTTGAGAATCGACTCCACAGTGCGTCGAATTTCAGTCGTGTACTTCTCGCGCGGTATGTAAACGAGACAGGAGAAAAAGCGCCGCAGCGTGTCGCGTCGGAGAAAGAACTTGACGCGCTGCCGGTCCTGCAGATTCAGGATGCCGACCGTCGTTCGCGCAAGGTCCTGCACGGACGCATGAAACAACTCATCTCGCGGGTAGGTGTTGATAATGTGCAACAGGGCTTTGCCACGATGACCGGCGGGATTGACGTGCGCACGTTCGATTACTTTCTGGATCTTGTGCCGTAGTAGGGGAATGTTGCGCGGCGCTTCGCTGTATGCGGCTGACGCAAACAGGCCGATAAAGCGGCATTCGCCGCTGACACTGCCATTCTCGTCATAGACCTTGATACCGATATAGTCGAGGTAGGCGTTGCGGTGAATCGTCGAGCGCGAGTTGGCCTTCGTCAGAATCAACCAGTCTTTGGCGCGCGACAGGCGCTGCATTTCGGCGGTCAGCTCGATCGAATGGCCTTCGCGCTCTTTCCGGGAAAGCAGTCCCAGCCCGGTGCCCTTGACGCGCCGCAGATGTACCTTGTCTTTGCGGCGCGTGAGCGCATATTCACGATAACCGAGAAAGGTGAAGTGGTCGTCAGCCAGCCATTGCAGGAATGCCTTGCTCTCGGCACGCAATTCCTCATCGGCACGTCGCGGCCCGTGGTCAAAAAGAGCCGCCGCCTCGGCCATTTTTGCGCGCATTTTCTTCCAGTCACGCACGGCGAACCGGATGTCGGAGAGAACTTTGCGTAGCTCCTGTTCAAGGAGTTTCAGTTCCCGCGGATCGGTCTCGCGATCAATGGCCAGGCGGATTAATGACTCGGCGGGGCCGCTTTTGTCACCCGGCTTGCAGATATTAATGATCGTGCCGTCGCTGGCGCGATTTACGCGAATGATCGGATGTATCGTGATATGAACGGCAAGATCGTGACGCTGGACGGCAGCTGAAACCGAGTTGACCAGGAACGGCATATCATCATTGATCATTTCGACGAACGTGTATGGCGATTGGTAGCCGTGTTCTTCTTCGGTCGGGTTGTAGATTCTCAGGCACGCCTGGCCATTGCGGCGCTGGGCGCCGAATTTCAGATGGTCTAGCGCGATACCGGCCATTATGCGTGGCGATCTGCCTTCGAGATCTTCGACCGGCACGTCGGCGAAGTACTGCTCGAGAAACAGGCGGGCTTGTTGGCGGCTCGATAGCGGTGCAAATTCGACACGGGCGGCGAGGATCTTTCGAACAATGCTGTCTTTGCGATCGCTGCCCCGGCGCAGTTCTTTTCGGGTCATTATTCTTGTCTCCCGGTTGGCTAGTCGCCGAGTTGGCGCGCCTTCTCGAGCAGTCGCTCGAGTACCGTGTTGAAATTCGCGAAGTCTTCTTCGTCGATGTCCTGCAATAACTCACGCTCGAACTGCAGCGCCAGCGGCGCGATTTCATTGTGCACCTCGCGGCCGTGCTCTGAGAGATTTAATATCGAGCGGCGCCTGTCGGCGTCGGCAAATTCACGATCTATACGGCCATTCTTGATGAGCTTGGTGACTGCGCGGCTAACCGCGACCTTATCCATCAGCGTGCGATCGGCCACCTCGACAGCAGAGAGCCCGGGATACCGTCCAAGGATTGCTATCACGCGCCATTCGGGAATCGATACCCCAAAACGCTTCTCGTAGACGCGAGCAATATTGGTGCTGATCGTGTGCGATGTGATGGACAGCCTGTAAGGCAGGAATTCTTCGAGAATCAGTTCGTCTTTCATTGTTTGAGGCTCGGTGCGCGGCGGTGCTGACAGGGGCACAGTTTACGCCAGGTGAGGTGCGGCGAGGTAGTCTGTCGATTGCATCTCGATCAATCGACTCGCGGTTCGCTCGAATTCGAACGCCAGGCGCTTGCCAGAGTACAGTGAGTCCACGGTCGTCGCAGCCGCAATGATTAGCTTGACGCGGCGATCATAGAATTCGTCGACAAGCGCAACAAACCGGCGCGCCTGGTTCTCGAGTTCGCCGCCGAGTACGGGAACCCCGGAGACGATGACCGTCGGATACCAGCGCGCGATCTCGATATAGTCGTTCTGACTGCGCGGGCCGTCGCAGATATCCGTGAAGTCGAACCAGGCTATGCCTTTTGCGCATAGGCGGGCCCGAATCTCACGGCCATTGATATCGAGCATCCTGTTGGCCGCGACCTGGCTGGATGCCGACTCATCGAAGAAGTGCTGCAGCCTGACTTCGGCGGCGTTGTCATCCGGTGAAAAGTAGGTACCCGCCTGCTGCAGCAGGCGCAGTCGATAATCTACACCGCTATCGATGTGCACGACCTCGGTGTACGTTTTCAACAGCTCGATTGCAGGCAGAAAGCGCTGACGCTGCAGGCCGTCCTTGTACAAGTCGTCAGGAGGCGAATTGGACGTAGTGACAAGCGTGACGCCACGACGGAACAAGCCATCCAGCAGCCTGCCGAGAATCATCGCGTCCCCGATGTCGCTGACGAAGAACTCGTCAAAGCACAACACGCGCGTGTCTCTGGCGATTCGATCAGCAACCTGATCGAGCGGATCTTCGATGCTGTTTAGCGACTTAAGGTGTTCGTGAACTCCGTGCATCATGCGATGAAAATGAACGCGCCGCTTTTGCTTAACAGACAAGGTCTCGAAAAACAGATCCATCAGAAAGGTCTTGCCGCGTCCTACGCCGCCCCAGATATAGAGCCCGACTTCGCCTTGTTTCTCCGGCGTTGCGGCGCGCCTGAACAAGCCTCGCAGCCACCCACCCGGCTTGCGCGCATGGAGCCGCTGCTGCAGCGCATCGAGCATAGCAACGATCTTTTCCTGCGCCACATCCCGCTCATGGCCTTCGCGCTGGAGGTTTTCCTCGTAAGCCTCGCGAACAGTCAAAATACCGGTTATCCTTTTTCGCAGCACAGCAACACCTGGCAGAACCACGATTCTATCTCTGAGTTTGGGGAATATGACAGAAACAACAGAACGCGAGTCCATGGAGTTCGACGTCGTGATTGTCGGTGGCGGCCCCGCGGGTCTCGCCGCAGCCTGCCGACTAATGCAGCTGGATGACAGCCTTGCCGTCGTCGTGGTCGAGAAGGGCGCGGAAATAGGGGCACACATTCTTTCGGGCAACGTTTTCGAACCGACCGGTCTCGACGAGTTATTTCCTGACTGGAAAGAAAAGGGCGCACCGGTCAACACTCCAGTCAAGGGCGACGACGTGTATTTCCTGACCAGTGCACAAAAGGGCATTCGCACACCGGGCCTGTTGGTGCCACGGCCGATGCACAACAAAGGCAATTATATTATTAGTCTGGGACGCTTGTGTCAGTGGCTTGGCGAACAGGCTGAAGCCATGGGCGTCAATGTGTTCCCGGGCTTTGCGGCGTCCGAAGTGTTGTACGACACGGACGGACGCGTGATCGGTGTCGCGACGAGTGACATGGGTATAGGGAAAGACGGGCAAAGAAAAGCAACCTACCAGGCTGGATACGAACTGAAGGCACGCTACACAATATTTGCCGAGGGCGTGCGCGGCAATCTCGGTGAGGAAGTGATCGATCGCTTCAATCTCCGCGAGAATTGTGACCCCCAGCATTACGGCATCGGCATCAAGGAAGTCTGGGAAATCGATCCTGGCAAACACGATGAAGGATTGGTTGTCCATACGGCCGGATGGCCGCTGGACAGTCACACGGAAGGTGGCGGCTTCCTGTATCACGCGGCGAACAACCAGGTGTTTCTCGGATTGATCATCGCTCTCGATTATTCAAATCCGCATCTGTCGCCGTTCGAGGAGTTCCAGCGTTGGAAATTGCACCCGAAGATTCGACAGTATCTCGACGGCGGCCAACGGGTGGGCTACGGCGCGCGTGCGGTGAACAAAGGCGGATTGCAGTCGCTGCCGAAGCTGGCATTTCCGGGTGGCATGTTGGTCGGTTGCGACGCCGGATTCCTGAACGGCGTAAAAATAAAAGGTGCACACACGGCGATCAAGACCGGCATGCTTGCTGCCGAGAGCGTTCATCGCGCCTTGTCCTCGGGGGACACAGGGCAGTCGGAGCTGGGCGACTACGAAGAGAGCGTCAATGCGTCGTGGGTCTACAAGGAACTTCATCGAGGACGGAACTTCGGGCCCGCGCTCGTCAAGCTGGGCACATTCTGGGGCGCCGCGTTCACGTTCATCGATCAGAACATCTTCTTCGGCAAGCTGCCGTTCACCTGGCGCAATACGAAGCCCGACAATGAAACTCTCAGGAAAGCGGCCGAGGCCGAGATCATCGACTATCCGAAACCGGATGGAGTCATAACTTTCGATCGGCTGTCGTCAGTGTTCCTGTCGAGCACGAACCATGAAGAAGATCAGCCGTCGCATCTCAAGCTCAAAGACGATTCGATTCCGATCGGCTACAACCTGCCTATGTTCGATGAACCGGCACAGCGTTACTGTCCGGCCGGCGTTTATGAAGTCGTCGAAGAGGGCGGCGCGAAAGTATTCCAGATAAGCGCGCAGAACTGCGTCCACTGCAAGACCTGCGACATCAAAGATCCGAAACAGAACATCGTCTGGGCCGTACCCGAAGGCGGCGGCGGTCCGAACTACAGCGGATGTAATGTAGGCTTGCGGCCGGGATGTTACTCATCTCCAGGGCGTCGATCCCGCTGACGGCGAGCTCGCTTCGCGCGCTTTACTTCCGATGAGCAACATCCCGGCCACAAGCTACTATGTCGCCCGCATTCGGCGAGCGCATACCCGGTGGCGCGCCTACTTGGGCTGCATTCGGATCGCGCCGTCGACGCGTATGGTTTCGCCGTTGACCATAGCGGTTTCGTAGATAAACCCGACCGCCGCAGCGTATTCCTCAGGTCTGCCGAGCCGTGGCGGAAACGGAACCTGCCTGCCTAAGGATTCCTGAACTTCCTCCGGCATGCCGGCGACCATCGGCGTCAGAAACACGCCCGGAGCGATCGTGTTGACGCGAATGCCGAATTGGGCGAATTCACGCGCCAAGGGCAGCATCATCCCGACGACACCGCCTTTGGATGCGGAGTATGCGGCCTGACCGATCTGGCCCTCGAACGCAGCGATTGATGCGGTGCTGATGATCACGCCGCGCTCGCCGTCTTCGTTCGGCTCATTGTGCTGCATGAAAGCCGCCGATTCTTTGCTTACGTTGTAGCTGCCGACGAGATTAACCTGAATCACTTTATTGAACTTCTCGCTGGGCCAGGGGCCGTCGCGGCCGAGCGTTCGGCCTGCGGTGGCAATGCCTGCGCAGTTGACGGCCAGCGTGATGCCACCCATGGCTTCATTTGCCTGGCTGACCGCCTTCTTGACCGACTCCTCGCTGGCAACATCCGTATTAATGAAGGACGCACGCTCGCCAAGGCTCGCAGCGCTCGCGGATCCCTGCTCGTTGTTGATGTCGAGCAGCACTACCTGACCGCCGGCATTGACTACGCGCTGCGCCGTCGCGAAACCCAGTCCCGACGCGCCGCCCGTAATGACGGCTTTTGCGCTTGCTAATTTCATCGCTGTTGTCCTTAGTTGACTTCGATACCGATGGCGACTGCTTCCCCGCCACCAATACATAGTGACGCGACACCGCGTTTCAAGTTGCGTGCCTGTAAAGCATGTATGAGCGTCGTTGTTATGCGCGCGCCGGATGCGCCAATTGGATGTCCCAGCGCGCAGGCGCCACCATTAACATTAATCTTGTTATGGTCGATGCCGACATCGCGCATTGCCGCCATGGTCACGACGGCAAATGCCTCGTTGACTTCATAGAGATCGACGTTATCGGGACTCCAGCCGAGCTTTTCGTGCAGGATCTTGATCGCCGCTACGGGCGATGTCGTGAACCACGCCGGTTCCTGGGCAAAGCTCGAATGTCCGATGATCTTGGCCACCACCTCAAGGCCGCGTCTGTCGGCCTCCGATGCGGTCATGAGCAACAGGGCAGAAGCGCCGTCGGATATTGATGACGAGCTGGCGGCGGTCACGGTGCCATCCTTGCGAAAGGCCGCTCGTAAGGTCGGGATCTTGTCGATGTTGACGGTGCCCGGTGTTTCGTCATCGGTCACCGTTACGTCCCCCTTGCGCGTGCTGATCGTGACCGGGGCGATTTCGGCTGCGAATGCACCGTCCGCAATGGCACCCTGCGCACGTGTAACGGATTCGATGGCAAAGGCGTCCTGTGCTTCGCGCGTGAATCCATACTTGTCGGCGGTATTCTCCGCGAAATGGCCCATCATCTGGCCCTCGTACGGATCCTGCAGCCCGTCGAAGAACATGTGATCGAGAACCTCCTGGTGGCCCATGCGGTACCCACTACGCGCTTTGGGCAGCAAATACGGCGCATTGCTCATTGACTCGAGTCCACCGGCGACGACCACGGCTGCACTGTCTGCCCGGATCAGATCGTGCCCGAGCATGATGGTCTGCATGCCTGAGCCACACATCTTGTTGATGGTCATGCACGGTGTGCCAACCGGAATGCCGCCGGCGAGGGCGGCCTGGCGTGCAGGCGCCTGACCGAGGCCGGCTGGCAAGACACAGCCCATCAAGACCTGATCCACATCTGCGGGATCAATGCCCGTATCGGCAATAACTCCGGCGATCGCTGCCGCGCCTAGTTCGGGTGCGGCCGCGCCGGACAGTGCGCCCTGAAACGCGCCGATTGGCGTTCGCTTCGCCGCAACAATCACGATGGGGTCTGAACTCATGCAGGTTCTCCAGCTGTACTCGGTTGGCCCGAAGTACTTTGTGCATAAAGATCCGGCTCGTCAAGCACCGCCAGAATCTGTTGCCGGGCTTTCTCGGCTAACACGCGGTGGTCCTCGAAAGCCGGATCGTCGGGCGTAATGGGCGGCAGAACTTCGAATCTGGGGCGTCCGGGCCAGGGCCACATGCGACCTGCCGGCAGGATCTCACGGGTACCGGTAATCGCTATCGGCACGATCGGCATTTTACCTCTGGCAGCCGCGACAAATGCGCCAGCGCGGAATCGACCGACCCCGGTTTCCCTGCGGAATGTGCCCTCCGGGAAAAATGCCAGCGAATTGCCAACCACGGCGGCCTTGACGATTTTCCTGGCATCTCGCGAGCTTCCTGATGCCGAGAATCGCTCCACAAACTTCGCGCCGGAGCGCCTGAGCAGAAAGTGAGCCACCGGTACTCCGCGCATCTCTCCTTTGACGACAAATGAATAGCGATATGGCAGGTAGCCTTTCAGCAGAAAACCGTCGACGTAGCTCGCATGATTGGCGACAACGACAGCGTGTCCGTCCGGTATGTTGTCGATGCCGTGAATTTCGGCCGGAATGCCGGCGAGTACGAAGATCGCGCGCGAGGCGCGGGCTGCCAGCTTGTGGCGGCGTTCCTCGCCTGGAACGAACAACACCGCGAGCAGGGCAAGCAGTGCGCAGAGGATGAAAACGACCCAGCCATAGAGCCCGAACAGAGTACGGGCCACATATGTGCCGATTCCGACGCTCTTGCCGCTCATGTGACGCAGATCACTTTATGTTAATGCCTTATGGATTCTGTGACAGCGATCACGCCGGTTGCAGGACGTGGTCAGCATACTCAAACCCTTGAAAAATCCGTCGCTTGGCGATGCCGGAGTCCCAATGGCCGGCAGGGCTGATGCCCACGCTGTTGTATGAGAACCGGCGTATGCTACCGCAAAGGATTGCGCGACTGAACAGATGGACGTTATGGCTGGTAAAGATCAGAACAAACTGGAGTCAAAGACCGTTGCGCGCACTGAGGAGCTCGTAGACCGGTTCCTTGATGCTATCTGGATGGAACGCGGGCTGTCGCAGAATACGCTTGGCGCTTATCGGGCCGATTTGATGACCCTGGGCCGCAGCCTGGGCGAGATGGAGAAGACGATCGATTCCGCCGACAAGGCCGATCTACTCGAATTCATTGCGGGCCGTGTCGAGGGCGGTGCGAAACCGCGGTCAACGGCGCGCCAGTTGTCGAGTTTTCGCCGTTTTTTCCGTTACATCATGCGCGAGGGACTGCGCGAAAACGATCCGACCGCAGATATCGAGATGCCGCGTATCGGACGATCGCTGCCAAAAACGCTTAGCGAGGACGAAGTTGATGCGCTCCTCAGCGCGCCAAACACGGACGAGCCACTGGGCCACCGTGATCGTGCAATGCTCGAGCTCCTGTATGCCACGGGTCTGCGCGTTTCCGAACTAATCAATCTAAAACAGTCGCAGGTCAACTTTAACCAAGGCGTCCTGCGCATCGTCGGCAAAGGCGATCGCGAGCGTCTGATTCCGCTAGGCGACGAGGCGCAGCGCTGGCTCAAAGATTTTATCGACGGGCCGCGCATGGAAATTCTGCTGGAACGGCAGACCGACTATCTCTTCCCCACGCGCCGCGGCGACCGCATGACGCGCCAGGCGTTTTGGCACATCATCAAGCGATATGCCGAGAAGGCCGGGGTGCGCAGCAAGATGTCTCCGCACAGCCTGCGCCATGCGTTTGCAACGCACCTGCTAAACAGAGGAGCAGATCTGCGCGTTGTGCAACTTCTCTTGGGTCATAGCGATCTCAGTACCACCCAGATCTATACCCACGTCGCCCGCGAGCGGCTCAAGGACCTGCACGGCGACCACCATCCCAGAGGCTAGCTCTGCTACACTTTCCGCCCCCCGGAACCGGAGCGGGTCGGAACTGTCCATGTATTCAGGGCGCTGTCGCGCACGCAGGAACACTCAATGAGCCGAATTACTTCAAGTATTTGTATTCGTGTGACCGCCATTGCCGCGGCCATCTTCGCGTTTGCCGCGGCACACGCTGCAGACGACAGTGCCGAGCTGGATCAGGTGCGGCAGAGAGTCGGCGCCATGTTCGACATGATCGAGCCCGATGACGTCGAAGCAAGCCCGGTCGATGGCTGGTATACGATTAAGAGAGGATCCATCGTCGCGTATATCTCGGGAGACGGCCGCTATCTGCTGCAGGGCGACATGATTGATCTCGAAAATCAGGTCAACCTGAGCGAGTTGGTGCGCACCGACGCACGGCGTGAACTAATGGCTTCGGTCTCAGATGATCAGGTCATCAAGTTCTCGCCGGCAGAAGTGAAGTACTCCGTCTCCGTGTTTACCGATATCGATTGTACGTATTGTCGCCGGTTACACAGCCAGATCGAAGAGTACATGGCGCAGGGAATCGAAGTTCGGTACTTGCTGTATCCGCGCAATGGACCGGCCTCACGCTCATGGAATACCGCCGAAGAGGTGTGGTGCTCGCCAGATCGGCGCAACGCGCTGACGATGGCGAAACTCGATCGGAAGTTCGAGACGTCTGCTTGTGACGCATCGATCGTACAGAATCATTACGTTATCGGCCGCGACGTCGGCCTCTCCGGCACGCCGGCCATCGTGTTGACCGATGGCACGCTGATCGGTGGCTACGTGCCGCCCGACCAGCTGGCCTCGCAACTCGCGCAACACGCTGCTCAGCACTAACTCTCAGAAAACTCAGGCGTTACGAGCGTGAGCGGCGCAGTTCGTGAATGTGTACGCCTCTATTCTGCCCTTTGTCTTCGAGATACTTCTTCAGCGCATAGCGACCGCTGTGGAACGCGATGTCGTCCCACGGTATCGCGTCTTTGGTGAAAAGAGCTACGTCGAGGCTTTCGTGCCCGGCCGAAAAATCCCCGATCAGTTTCGCCGTGTAGAACAGATGAATCTGGCCGGCGTCGATGACATCGACAATCGCGAACAGGTGGCCGATCTCGACCTCGGCACAGGCTTCCTCGAGCGTCTCGCGCGCGGCGCCTTGTGCCGTAGACTCTCCAAGCTCCATGAATCCTGCCGGAACCGTCCAGTAGCCATAGCGCGGTTCGATTGCGCGCTTGCACAACAGGATCTTGCCATCTCGTTCCGGGACGCAGCCGACTACAGGTAGCGGGTTCTGGTAGTGAATGCGGCCGCAGGAATCGCATACCCACCGTTCCCGATTGTCATCGCGCGGTGTCTTTCGTGAAACGGACTCGCCGCAATTGGAGCAGAATTTCATCATGATTCTAGTGACCAGAGGCGTGGTGCCGGGAGAGAGAATCGAACTCTCACTTCCTTTCGGAAACCGGATTTTGAATCCGGCGCGTCTACCAGTTCCGCCACCCCGGCCTGCCTCTACCGACGGGGCTTGAGTCGGGCCGCCCCAAGCCGGAAGGCGCACAGTATAGGCGCCGTTTGCGTTTGTCGCCATAGCCGAAAAAAGTTTCGCGATCTGCGACCCTTTAAGACCGTTACGCATCTAATATTCCAAGACATGAGTAAATTTGCTGACATCCAGATCGACGCCGCGATCGTCAGGCGCGCGGCGCGCGGCGACGCGCATGCCCATGAGATTATTTATCGCGCGTTCGCCGGCCCTGTGTACTCGCTGTGTCTGCGCTTTACGCGCGTGCCGGCGCAGGCGGAGGACCTGGTGCAAGAGACGTTTATCGAGATCATGCGTTCGATTGCAAAATTCAGGGGTGAGGCGGCGTTAGGTAGTTGGATTCGTCGCATCGCTGTGTCGAAAGCGCTGATGCATTTGCGCTCGGCCTGGACCGCCCGAGGCCAGTCGCTGGCCGACGACTGGAATGAGGTCACGCCCGGCGACGTCGCTAGCCACGGTGTGTCGAGTCAGCCGGAAGCGGCGCTCGATCTCGACGCGGCGCTGGCAAACCTGCCGTCGGTTGGTCGCGCGGTCGTATGGCTGCACGATGTCGAAGGATTTACGCACAAAGAAATAGCCACATTGATGGGCCGTAGCGAGAGCTTTTCGAAATCGCAATTGTCGCGCGCCTATCAACGTTTACGGCCGATGCTCGCAGTACCTGGCGAGGACCTGCGCGGCGAAGGCGCAGCACTGAGAGGTTGCTGACGATGTCGAGAGACAAGAAGGACAAGGAAATGATCTGTGGTTTGACAGCCGACGAACGCGATTTGCTGCAGCACGGGCTCCGGGAACTCCCGGAGGTGATGCCGCCGCGTTACGTCTGGCAGCGTATTCGGGAGCAGGCCGAAGCCGAAGGCCTCGTCCTGCAGCGTCCCATGCGACGCCCATTGACCTGGCAAAGTGGCGTGGGACTAGCCGCGGCCGTGGTTCTGGCTGCCGTACTCCTGCCAGTCTTGATGAAGGCGCCTGAACCGGACGGCGTGACCGAGCCACCCGCCGCGCAGCCGACGAACACGGTCGAGGTCAATGCGTTGCAGGCGCTGATGGTCGAGTCGCGGCAGCTTGAGAGCGATCTGCGTTCGCTGCCGGATGCGCCGCGGGTGAGACAGGCCGGAACGGTTGCAACGGTTTCCGAGATCGAGGACCGCGTCGCGGCGATCGATTACCAGCTCAATGATCCGGCTATCCGGATGACGGCGGAAGAGAAAGAGATTTTCTGGCGCGAGCGCGTCAGGTTGATGAAATTGCTCGTCGGTTTGCGCTATGCGCAGGCGCAACGGACAGCATTTTGACCAGGAGAGTGAAAAATGAAGACGATAAGACTAATTATTCCTGTTGCGGCGTTGTTGTTGTTTGCCGGACAGGCGGCTGCGCAGAGTGAGGCAGAACCGGAAGCGGCTGCCGCAGTCCGCGAGGCAGAGGCGCGTGAGGGTGACGTAACAAGGAAGCTGCAGGAAGCCGAGCGCAAAATGGCAGAGGCGGCGCGGCAGATTGCCGAACTGACAAAGGAGCGACTGCCCGAGATGGAGCGCCGCATCGAGATCATTAGCGACGGCCGCCCGCGTCTGGGAATCAATATCGGTGGGGAGACGACTGGCGGACCTGTCGAAGGTGTGCGCATTGTCGGTGTTACGCCAGGCAGCGCGGCGGACGATGCCGGCCTCAGGGCCGGTGACGTGATCACCGCTATCAATGAGGAATCGATGAGCGCCGATCAGCCAGGGGAATCGACTCGTCGTATTCTGGATTTCATGGCAGGCATCGAAGACGGTGACGTTCTTGATGTCGAGTATTTGCGAGACGGCAAAGTCGGTACCGTTGAGGTCGAGCCCAGGGCAGTGGAGATGCGCCGCTACGCATTTCGCGGCTTTCCGAAAGACTTCAGTATGCCGTCGATCCCTGACATGCAAGGCGCGCCGCATATGGTCGAGAAATTTCACGACCGCTTCGCGTTCGGCTGGTCTGGCAATGCCTGGAGTGATATGGAACTCGTCGAGTTGAACAAGGGCCTCGGCAAATACTTCGGCGCCGAGTCCGGAGTGCTGGTTGTCAGTGCACCCGAGTCAGATGCGCTGCAGCTCGAGGATGGCGATGTCATTCGAAAAATCGATGGCCGCGAACCCACCTCTGTCCGGCATGCGATGCGTATCCTGGGCTCTTATCAGGCAGGCGAGTCGCTTGAGATCGAGATTCTGCGGGACAAGAAGAAGCGCACGCTCGAAATCGAGATTCCAGATGCGCGCAGCAGCATGTTGTTCGACGCTCCGGCACCAGTGCGCCCAGCAGTTGCGCCAAGACCTCCTGCGCCCGCACCCGCTCCGCGTCGCGAAAGAACCTAGAAGGCGCGTAAGCAACAGGCGGGGTCGGACCGCAATTTCCTGATGCGCTTCGACCCCATCGAATCGGGCTTTGCTACCATGCGCGCCCATGCTGATTTCCGACTTCGACTATGAGCTGCCCGACGAGTTGATCGCGCAGTATCCGACCCGCGAGCGGCGCGCGAGCCGTTTGCTCGAAGTCAGTGAACGCCTGCACGACCGTCTGTTCGCAAATCTGCCCAGCTTGCTCCGCGCGGGGGATCTGCTCGTCCTCAACGACACGCGCGTTATTCGAGCGCGGCTACATGCGCGAAAAGAGACCGGCGGACACGCCGAAGTACTGATCGAACGCATCCAGGATGACAGGACTGCGCTGGCGCACGTGCGCGCAAGTAAATCGCCGAAACCGGGCGCGAGACTGCTGTTCGGTGACGATGTGCAGGCGGTCGTCGAGGGCCGCCAGGGCGACTTGTTTATTTTGAGGTTTTCGGTCGCCCTTGTGCCGTTTCTCGAGCAGCACGGCGAAGTGCCGTTGCCGCCGTATCTCAACCGTCCGGCCGAGGCCAGTGATCATGAGCGCTATCAAACGGTCTACGCAAAGGATCCGGGCGCAGTTGCGGCGCCGACCGCGGGGCTGCATTTTGACCAGGCCATGCTCGACGAAACTCTCGTTGCCGGCATTCGTCACGCGTACGTGACGCTGCACGTTGGCGCGGGAACGTTTCAGGCGCTTCGTCATGAAGACATCGCCGAGAACCGCCTGCACAGCGAGCGCGTTGAGGTTGATGCGGCGTGTTGTGACGCCGTGAGGCAGACGCAGGAAGAGGGCGGCCGGGTTATCGCAGTGGGCACAACCTCGGTGCGTGCCCTCGAGAGTGCCGCCCGTCGCGGCGAGCTCGGGCCTTATAATGGCGAAACCGATCTCTTCATCCTTCCGGGCCATGAGTTCCGCTCAGTCGACGCGATGATCACGAATTTTCACTTGCCACAGTCTTCGCTGTTGATGCTTGTAGCCGCATTTGCAGGCACCGAGCGTGTGTTGCGCGCCTATGAACACGCGGTACGCGAGCAATATCGATTCTTCAGCTACGGTGACGCCATGTTCCTGACGCCGGAACCGAGATCGTGAAGTTCGATATTCATGGCCAATGTGCGGCGGCGCGTTCGGCAACGCTGACGTTTCGACGCGGCCTGGTGCAGACGCCGGCATTCATGCCCGTGGGTACCTACGGCACCGTGAAGAGCGTCACACCTGAAGAAGTTGCGGCCAACGGCACGCAAATCATTCTCGGCAACACATTTCACCTGATGCTGCGACCCGGTACCGAGGTCATCCGGAAACACGGCGGCCTGCACGAATTCATGCATTGGGAAGGCCCGATCCTGACAGACTCGGGAGGGTTCCAGGTTTTCTCGCTCGCCTCGATGCGCAAGCTCACGGAGAACGGCGTACGCTTTCAGTCGCCGGTAAACGGTGACGAAGTATTTCTGACGCCGGAAAAGTCGATCGAAGTGCAACACGAGCTGAACGCTGATGTCACAATGATCTTCGACGAGTGCACGGCGTATCCGGCCAGCGAGACTGAGGCACGTGAGTCGATGGAGCTGTCTTTGCGCTGGGCCAGGCGGAGCCGGCAGCGGTTCGATGAACTGCGCGAGGTGGCGCCCGACCGCGGCGAAGCGCTATTCGGCATCGTGCAAGGCGGCATCTACCCCAATCTGCGCGACGAATCGCTGGCGGGTCTGAAGGAAATCGGTTTTGATGGCTACGCCATCGGCGGGCTCGCAGTGGGTGAACCTGAACATGAGCGCATCGGCGTACTCGATGAACTGATGCCAAAAATGCCCGAGGACCATCCGCGTTACCTGATGGGCGTCGGCACGCCCATCGATATTGCGGAGTCGGTGCTGCGCGGGGTCGACATGTTCGACTGCGTCATTCCAACGCGGCATGCCAGAAACGGTCAGCTTTTCACGTCGCGCGGCACGATCAAATTTCGCCATGCCCGGTTTGCTGACGACACGTCTTCGCCCGATCCGGAGTGTGACTGCTACACCTGCAGCAACTACAGCCTGGCGTACCTGCGGCACCTCGAGAAATGTGGTGAGATACTCGGCCCGCGTCTGGCGACTTTACACAATATTCATTATTATCAAAAACTTATGAATGATTTGAGGATAGCGATAGGCGCCGGATCCGTGAAGGATTTCATTGCGGATCTGCGGCGACGCTACGCCTGACCGGTGTTTTTTCGTGCGCCGGGCTTGGGATTCTCATTCCCGCCCTTATTACGACCGCTCTATGCCATAATACCGCGCTAATTTTCGGGGCCTCCCAGACAGCCCGCAACCAAAAGACAGAGACTCATGGATCTTTTTATTCAAAACGCATACGCACAGGCCGCGCCGCAAGGCGATGCATTCGGTTTCCTGCTGCCGATGATTATTATTTTTGCCGCGTTCTATTTCCTGCTGATTCGGCCGCAGCAAAAGAAACAAAAGGCGCATACGGCTCTTGTTTCGAATTTGTCGGCAGGCGACGAAATACTCACGGCGGGCGGCATCCTCGGTGTGATTACCGGGATCAGCGAGCACTACGCCATCGTGAAGATTGCGGATAACACCGAGATCAAGATTCAAAAATCGAGTGTTTCTCAGGTCGTTCCGAAAGATACTTTTGAAAACGCCTGAGCGGTTTCGAGTTCTTTCATGGTTAGCTACGTTCAAGTTCGATTGAACATTCAGGGACCGAAGCAGTGAACCGCTATCCAGCTTGGCTGAATATCCTGGTGCTTGTCGTATTGCTGACAGGCATTTTGTTTGCGCTGCCAAACATCTACGGTAGCGCGCCGGCGGTACAGCTGGCTGACGCGGCTGGCAAGGACATTAGTCAAACGCGACTCGAGAACTTCCTGGGCTCGCTCGAAAGCGACGACGTGACTCCGGAAGCTGCGTATCTCAAGGACGGTCGCGCGGTAATTCGATTCGATTCCGTTGAGGACCAGCAACGTTCCGGTGAACGCCTCAGAGCGCGCTACGCGCAGGACACCAATGTCGCGCTGACCCTTGCACCGCGCCTGCCTGAATGGGTTCGAAACATGGGGCTGAGCCCGATGAGTCTTGGCCTGGATTTGCGCGGCGGCGTTTACGTACTGCTCGAAGTCGACATGAACACGGCGATCGACAATCGCATGAAGGGCTATGAACAGGATATCGATGACCGTCTTCGTGACGCACGGATCCGGCATCAGGTTCGACTGAACAATCAGAATATTACCGTTCGTCTGCAGAATCCCGAAGACACAGCAAAGGCACGTGCGATCATCGAAGAAGCAGATGCTGATGTGTTAATCGGTGATGGTGCGGATGGCAAATCGTTAACAGTTCGCATGAGCGAAGCGCAAATCAAGGAACGGCAGGATTTTGCGATCGAGCAGAACATGACGACGCTAAGAAATCGTGTCGACCAGCTCGGTGTCGCAGAACCGCTCGTGCAGCGTCAGGGTGTGGACCGCATCGTCGTGCAGTTGCCGGGCGTGCAGGATCCGACGGAGCTCGAAAAAATACTCACCGCGACGGCAACGCTCGAATTTCGGCTCGTCGACCAGGCCGGAGACCTGCCGGGCTCGCGGACGTATCCTGGCCGCGTCGGCGAGCAGTCGCAGGTATTGCGAAGAGAGGTTATTGCATCGGGTGACGAGATCATCGATGCCAACTCAGGATTTACACCGGAAGGCCAGCCCGCCGTGCACATCACGCTCGACTCGGCTGGCGGTGAGCGCATGCTGGCCGCGACTCGCGACAATGTGGGCAAGCCGATGTCTACCCTGTTTATCGAGTGGCGCGAAGAAGATGTGACGCGCGGTGGCAAGACAGAAAAGCGCAAGGTCAAGACAGAAGAAATTATCAATACCGCAACTATTCGCGGCGTTTTCAAAACGCGCTTTCAAATCACGGGAATTACACCCATCGAAGCGCGCGACCTCGCGGTACTGCTGCGCGCGGGCGCGTTGGCTGCGCCCGTTTACAAGGTCGACGAACGAACGATTGGGCCGAGTCTCGGACAGGACAATATCGATCGCGGTTTTCGTGCTATTCAGATCGGATTCCTCGCGGTTATCGTGTTCATGGCGGTGTATTACCGATGGTTCGGCATGATCGCGAACATTGCGTTGTTCTCGAACCTCTTATTCATGGTTGCCGTGCTGTCAATGGTCGGAGCATCGCTGACGTTGCCGGGTATCGCCGGAATCGTTCTGACAGTCGGTATGGCAGTGGATGCCAATGTCCTCATTTTCGAACGAATACGTGAAGAAATTACCGCCGGGTCGTCGCCGCAGGCGGCGATAAACTCGGGTTACGAAAAGGCGCTGTCATCAATCGCTGACGCAAACATCACGACGTTGATCGCCGCAGTCGTGCTGCTTGCCTTCGGCACGGGGCCAATCAAAGGTTTCGCGATCACGCTGATGATCGGGATATTGACGTCGATGTTTACGGCTATCGTTGGTACACGATCGATCGTAAATATTGTATTCGGCGGCCGCAAGATTACCTCGATACCGGTTTAGGAAATCGAAGATGCGATTGATAAAGAAAACAACACACATCGATTTTCTGGGCCAGACGCGCCGCAAGGTTGCTCTTGCGATTTCCGCGATCTTTATCCTTGTGTCGATCGGATCCTTGTTCACGCACGAAAGGCCGCTCGAGTTCGGCATCGATTTTACTGGTGGTATTTTGCTCGAGGTTGGTTATCCGGAGACCGCTAACCTCGTCGGCATTCGCAAGAATCTCGCGGATTCGGGTTTCGAGGACGCCCAGGTGCAGCGGTTTGGAGCCGATACGGATGTGCTGGTGCGCCTGCCGCCGCAAGACGGGCGGGACCCTGACGAACTCCGTGATGATCTGCGTCGCACGGTTGCGATTGGTGCGTCGGAGGTCGAGCTGCGGCGTGTCGAGTTCGTCAGCCCGCAGGTAGGCAAGGAACTGACGGAGCGCGGCAGTCTTGCAATGATCATTGTGCTATTGCTGATCTTCATCTACGTGATGATTCGCTTCCAGTGGAAGTTTGCGGCGGGCGCGGTTGCTGCCCTGGCGCATGACGTAATCATCACGGTCGGCTTCTTCTCGATATTCAGATTTCCGTTCGACCTCACGGTCGTTGCGGCGATACTGGCCGTAATCGGCTACTCACTAAACGACACGGTTGTCGCTTTTGACCGGATACGAGAGAACTTCTTCAAGTTGCGTGGTATTTCAGCCGAGGAGTCGATGAATACCTCTATCAACGAGATGCTCGCCCGAACCCTGATTACAGGCGTTACAACCTTGCTGGTTCTGGTCGCGCTGCTGTTGCTCGGCGGCGAATCGATTGCGCCGTTCTCGATCGCATTGATCGTCGGCATCATTGTTGGTACGTATTCGTCGATCTATACGGCGAGCGCGACGGCGCTGCTTCTCGGTGTCAATGCGCAGGACCTCATCGAACCCGTCAAAGACCCGGACCTGATAGACGACTTGCCGTAGATCTCTGCCCCTTCCGTGACCGCTTATGCCCGGAAGCGGATTGCCAGGCTATTCAGGTTAGAGTGACCGCTATTGACCCAAGGGCGACAGTCCGCGCCAACAGAATGAACGCATGAACACGAATGAAATAATGGTTTTCTTCTATGGGCTTTTCATGGATGAGTCGTTATTGGGTTCAAAAGGAGTTCACCCAATGGAATCGACTATTGGGTACGTCGATGGGTTTAGTCTACACATCGGGAAGCGCGCAACGCTACTTCCTGAGGCGAACAGTCGCGCATATGGCGTGTTGATGAAGATCAGGTCAGAGGACGCTGCGGCGTTGTATTCTGAACAGAGTGTTGCTGACTATGTTGCCGAACCTGTTGTTGTGAAATTGCCCGGGGACATCCAAGTGTCGGCTGTTTGTTATAATTTGCCGGCCGCCAGGCTGGCTGGGACAAACCCGGAATATGCGGCGGCGTTGCTGACACTGGCGACCAAGCTGGGACTGCCTGACAGCTACCTTGGACATATTAGGATCGCCGTAGCAGCCTCTTGACCCGTGCGGCCGCTTTTGGCCGAAAGCGGCCTCTCAAAATTTCGTTTTTGCCCAAATCGAACGTCCGCTTTACGCCCGAAAGCGGACATTGGGCTAGAATTGCTGTGAACGGCCGTTAATGACCCAGAGCGGCCGGTCTCGGAATTGCCCGGATTTCACGACGGATTTCCCGCGGGACAGCACGAGTAGGCTCAATTTTCCCGAAGCACGATGGAGCGATTGGATGTTTAGAAAAGCTGCCGTGGGGATCCTGCTGTTTGCCGCCACGAGCGCTGCCGCCACCGACCATGCTCTCGAGGCCCTTGCCGCTGCCACCGGCGACTGGGAGGGCGAACTCTATTACCTCGACTACCAGTCGGGCCAGCGGTTCAGTATTCCAATGCGCGCTGAAATCGAAGCAACGCCGGACGCAGCCACGGTGATTCGGCGCCTGACCTGGACCGATCCGGACAACATGGTTTACGCGGTGCAGCTAACCACAGTCGATCGTGATACGGGCGAACTTGTGGAGGCATTCTTCCGCGACGGCAAGGGCGAGTACATGCGCTATGAAGTCTCCGGCGCCAGTATCGCGTCAGCCACGAATTGGCAGGTCGTTTATGAACATGACGGGACTGACGCCGGTCGACCGGCCCGAATCCGTCACACGGTCGAGCGCGATGGGGACCTGATGACCAGCAAGAAGTCGGTACGGTTTCTCGATGACGACGATGGCGAGTTTTTCGAGCGCAACGGCTCGGAACTAAGGCTCGTTGAGATCGCCCAGTAGCGATTTGAATGTCTGCTTTAGGTGAAAGCGGTCTTTCAGAATTTGCTGCCTGGAAAATTCGCCGCGAACGTCCGCTATACACTCCAGAGCAGCCTTTGGGCTAATATTAGCCTGAAGGGCTGCAACTGACCCAAAGCGGCCGTCGCTGAGGAAGGCCTCGGATGCCAGATGAAATTGCGATTACAGAGGGCGGCTGTCATTGCGGCGCGGTGCGCTATCAGGTGAAAGGTCCCTTGCGTAACGTAGTTAACTGCCATTGCAGCATGTGCCAACGCTTGCACGGAAACTTCGGCCCACATTCAAAAGCGCGCAAAGTAAACATCACCGTGACCAGAAGCGATGGGCTTAGCTGGTACAGAACTTCCAACGTAGCGCGGCGTGGCTTTTGCCATGTCTGCGGTTCAGGCCTGTTTTGGGAGCCCTTTGAGTTGGATGCAACCGGCATTATCGCCGGCACGCTCGATGGTCCTACAGAGTTAAGGACAATGGGACACATCTTTGTCGGTGAAAAGCCGGATTTCTATGAGATAACCGACAACCTGCCTCAATTTGAAGGCTCGTCTAACGGGCGGCTCGTGGATGATTACTAATAAGTAGAAACTAGCCCTCAACTACCGCTTCTGACCGATAGCAGCCGGTCGTGATGAGCGCGGATCGCGCGATCTAAAAGGATTGTCCATGAAGAATCATTGGTTTGTGTTGGCAATATTGCTGTTAGCGGCATGCTCCTCTGATCGTCATCCAACGAGCAGTCCTACAGTTACGGAGGAAATGAGCGTGAATTATCCGAAGTTCGCTTCGCGCTTCGCTATGGCGCTGACGGATGGTGAGTACGAGGTGGCGCACGAGATGCTGAGTCCAGACATGCAACAGAAACACACAGCCGACGCACTGGGGAAAAAGTTTGAAGCAATGGTCAAGTACGGAGGTTCGCCAGCAAAGGTGGACGGCTTCATTGAGACTTTGGAGGACTGGCCAGACAAGGAGCCCGGCGATGTCGGTTGGGTTTACGTATCGGTAAGCGGAGATGATTACGCGGAGGCTGTTATTGTAATCGTTTCGGCAAACGATGGCGGGATGTCGATAAGCAGTATCGAGTGGGGCCGCCCCTAGACTTCGGCATCGAGGAGATAAGCGTCTGCTATTGGCCGAAAGCGGCCTCTCAAAATTTCGTTTTTGCCCAAATCCAACGTCCGCTTTACCCCCGAAACTGGGCATTGGGCTAATATTGCTGTGAAGGGCCGCTAATGACCCATACTGGCCGGTCGCTCGATACCAAGAAACTTGATTGTCTACGCCGATAGGATCCCTCAGATTAAGCCTGCCATGTCGTATGCCAGATAATACAAGGAAAGTTTTCTATGGGCTTCTGCGGGACGAGTTCGCACCCAAGCTGCGCGAACTCGGATTTAAGGGAAGCGTGAGCAACTTCCGCCGAATCCGAGGCGAAGTCATCAACACAATTAACATTCAAGGGAATAAATACGGTGGTTCTTCGGCCGTAAACCTAGGGTTGCATCTGACGTTTCTCCCGGTTAACTGGAAGGACCAGCTACCGGATACCAAGAAAATAAAGGAAATAGATTGCGAGTTCCGGAACCGTTTGGCTCCAAAAGGGAAACACGACTATTGGTGGAAATACGAAACGCTATTCAAGTCACCCTCTAAGCAAGTTTCTCACTTGATTGATACGTATCTAGGAGTCGGGGAACCGGCGTTTTCGAAGTACGATACCGTGGAGAAAGTGGGAAACATGATCTCGATTGAGGAGATATTTTCCGATAATTACATCAAGGCTTTTGGCGGAATAACAGAAGTCCGCGCAGCGCTAACTATGGCCCGGATACATCAGCATTTGGGAGACTCTGACCTAGCGCGTGCCTTCGCGTCCGCGGGTATGGCAAACCTCGGTCGAGCGACGGTGCTAGAACCCCAATTTAGAGAAGTCTTGGCTCGCATATAGTGTGACTGAACGGCTGGTTCTGGCCGTTAGCTGCCGTTCATATTGGCCATCTAAGCGATGTTTGAATGACCGCGATTGGTGAAAGCAGTCATTCAGATTGAGGCTCCGGAGAATGAATCTCCGAGCGGCTGCTTTACCCCAGATATCAGACATTGCGGTGATATGCTTCCGAGAGGCTGATACTGACCCGTAGCAGTCGTTCGATTCAGAGTGGCCATGATGCGACAATGTTTACTCGAGCCAATCGCGGAATTTGAAGTTGCCGCAGACTATCTCAGTGAGTCTGCAGATGCTCTTTTGCGGGGCAACCTAGATGCCGGTCGGGATTACCTGATTCAAGCTGACATATCAGCTTTAATGGAGTTCACCATTAGAGTTGTTGGGCCTTTGTCAGTTGAAGTACACAGAAACACTACACTGCCGGAAGTGTTGCCGAAAGAGGACCGAATTGCTCCAAGGATGCCTTCATTTCAAAAACGTAGGGCAATCTATGGACGAGATGGGTGGCGCTGTCGGTTTTGCGGTATCAGGGTAATTTCGACTAAAGCGCGATCAACTTTCCGGAATCTTTTTCCCGCGGAAATGCGATGGGACGGCCCGGAGTACGAACGACATGCGGCGCTGTACGCGACAGCGGTGTCATTGGACCACGTGGTTCCTCACAGCCGTGGTGGTGATGACGATGAGGCGAATCTGTTGACAGTTTGTTTTTGCTGTCAGCACGGGCGTGGTCAGTGGCTGCTCGATGAGATGGAGCTATACGATCCTCGCGAACGCCCACCAATCGTCGATAGCTGGGACGGACTTCGCCGGATAGAAGCGTATCCACTTTCCTCCGCTTAGATCGCGCAAGAATTCAAGTCGTGGATAATGGCCGCTATTGGCCGAAATCAGACGGTCGATCTGACCTGCTTTCCTGGCTATCGAATGCCCGCTAATGGCCGATAGCTGCCCGCCAAAACCTCCGATAATTACTGATGCAATGACTGCTATCGGTGAAAGCTGACGTTTATCAGACGCTGTACCAAGTCCTCCCGAGCAGGCCAAGCGAGCGACCAATTCAGCCTGAATTCAGCTGCGGTCTAAGTACATCCCACACTTGAAGCCTGCGGTCGCGGGCACAATCCAAAAGACGTTTGGTAAAGGCAAACCTGATGAAAGTCAGGGACGAAAAGCCACGAGTCTTCGCCTCCTACACGAAGTTTTGTCGTGCAAGATCCGAGAACGCCGAGCTGCTGGTCGATCACCGCAATAAGAACGGCGAGGGGACTTCGATGAAAATCACGTACTACATACTTGACAGCGATTGCCGACCTTTTTGTCAGGGAAGATCTGCGCGAATAGACTAGGTCACATTCTCATTGACTCCGTTTTCGACCATGAGAACGCGATTGTAGATCCCCGCCCTCATGGCGGTTTTTTTTTGCAGACCGCTGACAAGCAATCTCAGGGCCGCTTAACAACCTAAAACAGCCATTCGACTAATATTGCCTCGAATGGCTGGTCCTGATCCGAAACGGACGTTAAGTACTTCCCAGAATTGACGGACCCCCCTGGCGCCTCATAATTCCTTTGGCTTACGCAAATCTGACAATCGTCGGAGATGCGTCGTGTGCATGTCGAGTGACAGGCATTCGCTTTCTGTAACCATTCTACCGGGAGGGAAACTCGAATGAACAAGACCAGAATCACGTTTTGCGTGACAGGTTTTCTTGCACTACTTTTAGGTAATGCGGCCGCAATTGCGGGGCCGCCGGCCTGCGACTCCAGGACGAACAATACCGTCGCAAAGCTCCTTGAATGCGTGACGCTGGAAGGCGTTCGGCAACACCAGGCGGCTTTTCAGGCCATCGCCGACGCTAACGGCGGAAACCGAGCCTCGGGAACTCCGGGGTACGATGCATCCGCCCTTTATGTTGCCGAAGCAATGGAAGCGGCTGGCTATGACGTCACGATACAACCTTTCTCCATTCCTTTTTTTGCTGAACTCCAAGACGCTGAACTACAGCAAATTGCACCGGTCCCCACCGTGTACCCGTATTTGGACAGCGCAGGGTTTGCCACGATGGAATACTCCGGCTCTGGCGACGTGACGGCTATTGCGGAAGGCGTGGACATTATTGATCCGACAGGGCAGCCGGCCAATACATCCACGAGCGGCTGCGACGCAAGCGATTTTAGTGGATTCACGCCTGGCAATATCGCCATTCTTCAACGCGGGTCGTGCACGTTCGCCCTGAAAACTCAGAATGCCGAAGCGGCGGGGGCAGTCGGCGTCGTCATCTTCAATGAGGGTCAGCCTGGCAGGACCGATGCTTTCCAGGGAACTCTCGGGGGGCCTAATGCGGCGGTTCCAGTTGTGGGCGCAGCTTACGATGTGGGCCTCGAACTGGCTGCCGGCGGCGTTGTAGCGCGCATGTATGTGAACGCGATCTCCGAGTTTCGCGATTCGAGCAACGTACTCGCCGAGACGCGAGACGGGGCGTCAGACAACGTGATCATGGTCGGCGCTCACCTTGATTCGGTCAACGCTGGGCCGGGTATCCAGGACAATGGATCCGGCAGTGCGGCCGTGCTGGAAGTAGCCCTTCAGATCGCAAAGGTTAAACCGCGCAACAAGGTGCGGTTCGCTTGGTGGGGAGCCGAAGAGTCAGGACTGCTCGGCTCGCGCTACTACGTCAACAGCCTGACAGTAGAGGAGGTCGGGGATATCGCTCTGTACCTTGATTTCCACATGCTGGCCTCGCCGAATTTTGTCTACTTCATCTTGGACGGCGATGACTCCGATGCGGTGGGTGGCGGCGCCGGGCCGGATGGCTCGGCCGAGATTGAGGCGTTTTTCGAGCGTTACTACGACGGACTAGGGCTTCCGCACAAAGGCATCGACCTGTCCGGCACCTCGGACTACGGGCCGTTCCTCCTTGCCGAAGTTCCAGTTGGCGGGCTCTTCACTGGGGCCGTCGGAATCAAGACGCCAGAGGAGAGCGCATTCTGGGGCGGGACAGCTGGCGAACAGTATGACCCATGCTATCACCTGGCATGCGATACATTTGACAACGTCAGTCTCGAGGCCCTGGATGTCAATGCGGACGCAGTCGCTGCAGCGACTCTTCAGTTTGCAATGAGTACTGAAGAGGTTAACGGCGATAAGGGCAAAGGCAACTTCAAGGCGCCGAAGGACGCAGGTACGCTCGGCCCGGCAGTGGCGGAATAGAGTCGCTCCAGGCTTTTCGGAAAGCGAGCCTCATCGATCGGGCCATTCCCTCGTGGAATGACCTGGTGGGTGAGGCTCTACCCTGCGCGCCGAGTGTAACGGCGGCAAAAAAGTAGGTGCAGGAGCGCATTGTTACCCCACCTGCCAAGAACCATCTGTGATCGTCGGTTACCGAACGTGTATCAGGATCCTGAGTTTCTTGATTTGGCTTCTTGCCACAACTAGTTTTCATTAGGTAGACGGAAAGTCTGATCCATTCCAACAGTTAGCAAAGACCCGTCCTGGTGGCGGGTTTTTTTGTGCGTTCGAACGTCCGCCATGCACCCGAGACCGGACATTGAGCTAGTATTGATCTGAGGGGCTGCTACTGACCCAAAGGCGACATTCACCAAATTGACTAATTCGATGAAGTTCGCGCGAGAATTGCGAAACAGCATTGATGCGAGACTAGCGATAATTGCCACAATTACGAGTCTTGGCGGATTCGCTATTGCGCACTGGAACGGACTTCGCTTGGCAGGTGAATCAAAGTACGGCGGCGCGTTTGCCAACCTCCACTACGATCTCGGGTTTAGCGAAGTTGTATGGGCCGTATTCTCGGTCGTGATGATAGCGGGAATATCTATCGGCGTTGCTACGAGGCTCAAGTCCATTGAATCCAGAAGACTTGCCGTGCAGCTTTTTATGTCGGCTGGCATCTTCTGCTTGCTCAACCTTGTCTTGTTGGCATTTCACCCAATCGGCACTCAGTGAAAGATCCATACGGACAAGCGTCTCTTTCTGGCCGGACTGAGACGTTCGCCTGGTTTGCGCTATAATTTCCGTTGATGACCCGAAGTGTACGTTTGCCAGCGGACCTAGTGCTGCACGATAAACCGTCTCATGGGGGAGCGTAACGACATGGACCGGTCGAACACCTCTTGCAAATTGTGCACTATTACAAAGTTTGTTTGCTTCTGGGGCGAACTGACGACCTACGCTCGATGGCGACGCGTATTTATGTTCTTTGGCTCACTGTTACTGCTGTGTCTGCCTGTAGCGCTTTTCTTCTACGAAGGACCAGGCTCATGGATAGTGTATGGGCTCGCCGCTTTCTTAGCTCTGTTTTCTCTCTTGGGATTGGTGAGTAGCATTTGGGGCTGCGACAAATGCGTTGTGCGGATGTTCGGGGAGTTCTAAGGCGCTTTTTCCGACTGTTTGAACGGCTCCTTATGGCCGTACTGAGACGGTCGCCGGGTTCGCGCTATAATTTCTGCTGATGACCCAAAGCCGCCGTTCGCCTAGTGACGCTTAGACGACTTCTCTTTTAAGTACATCCCAGAATTGACGGCGCCTTCGTACGGTTCATAATCGATCTGGAAAGGGCAAACCTGACCAAAGTCAGTGACGCAAAGCCACGGGTCCTCGCTTCCTCCGCCACGCCCTCTGCGACGCGACGAAGGACCCCAAGATCGCCGGGCTGCCGACATCACAACTAGGTGACAAGGGAGCATCAACATGAAGACTCGAGGAAGCAAGACATTGGCGCTTGGTGCAGCGCTGATCATGTTTTTCGGATTTTGGAGCTCGGCATTCGCCGACAGCTTTCCGAAGACGATCCCTCTACCCACCGGTTTTGCGCCGGAGGGAATTACCGTAGGCGACGGCCCGACCGCCTATGTCGGATCGTTGTGGGATGGCAGCATTTACAAAGCCGATTTGAGGACCGGCGCGGGCAGTACACTCGTACAGGGATCGCTCGGCGAACTATTGGCAGTAGGTCTCGATTTTGACAAGCGTAGCAAATACTTGTTTGTTGCTGGCGGCCTTACCGGTGACGGACGCGTGTACGACACAAAGACAGGCCAATTAATCGACCGACTCTTCTTTGGCGGGCTGTTTACTAATGATGTCGTTGTAACGCGAAAAGCCGCCTACTTTACTGACTCGCTGCATTCCTCACATCTACAAAGTCCCATTGACCGCAAAGGGCGATGCCGTCGAGCGACTTTGAAACTCTCGTGTTACACGGTGACTGGCGAAGACGCAGACCCCGTGCCGGGGGAGATAGTGATCAATGCGAACGGAATCGTAGCCACAGCCAATGGTCGAACGCTTATCGTCGTAAACTACGCGACAGGTGTCCTCTACAACGTGAACCCGAACTCTGGGTTTGCGACGCGAATTGACCTCGGAGGGGTTGAAGTGCCGTGGGGTGACGGACTCGTTCTAAAAGGCAAGACGCTCTACGTCGTTCAGAATTTTCAAGATCAGATCGCTGTCGTCAGGATGAGTCCGGACTATCTGGACGCAACGCTTACGCGAGTACGTGACCGATGCTGATTTTCGCATTCCTGCCACGGCTGATCTGTTCGGCTCATGGCTGTATGCAGTGAATGCACGATTCGACGTTTGCCCTCCTGCGGCTTGTGATCCCACCGGTTTGGATTTCGATATCGTTCGGGTCGACAAGTAAACGTCGCGCAAATTATCGGTCTAGCGAGACGGCGAAAGGAAACCTCTGCAGGAGTCGGCTAATCTCGATCGCCGACCCCTGCAAGGCTTGAGAACGCGAGGCATTTAAGCGGCCGTGAATGTCCGCTATTGGCCGAAAGAAGCCCTTCATTTTGGTGATTTCTACGACGTTTGAATGACCGCTTTGGGTGAAAGCAGACATTCCGCTCTGGGTGCTCCAAATCTAGTCCAGGTAATATCCGCTTTACCCCCAAAAGCGGACGTTGAGCTAATATCACTGCAAAAGGCCGCTAATGACCCAAAGCGGCCGGTCGTCTTGTTTCCATATCCTGGTGCATGGATGTCCCCTTAGCGGGCAAGAAGCGGTCATTCGACCAAAGCTAGATAAGGGTTTGCAGATAACGGACAGGAGCGCATTGCTTTGGCCTACTCTTTTTGGGTGCTCGTTAAGTCGGAGAAATTGCCGACCCCAGCGGCTACAGCGCAGGCCATCCATATCTCCGATTTTCCACTTGAGATCGATGCCGATTGGGACTGGAAGGAATTGATGGGCTGGCGACCGATGTTGTGGAATGGGAGAGATTCCGGATGTGAGATTGAATGCGAGCGTTTGGGGCGCAAAGATGCCGCTGCGGCGACCAAGGCAGGATTTCCCGATCTGGATACGACTCTTGTGATTACCACTCGTGGATCCGACTCATTGCGAGCAGCATCTGTGTTCGCCGGGACCGTGGCCAATGCAAGCGGCGGGTGCGTGTCGGAGCGTGACGGCGAATACGTCAGACCCGACGAAGTACTGGATTGGATGTCGTCCACACTGGATGCTGCGGACTCGAGCGACGCCCTCGAGCCTCAATCAGGCTGCCCCCAGGAACTAAACAAAGGAGACTTGGTGGCTGTATTGGGACGACTGAAGGGAAAGGTCACAAAATTGGTATTGGTGAACAGTCGCCTCTCAATGCAACTGGACGATGGCTGTTCATTTCTCGGAAATTCATGGAAGCTTCGCGTTGCCGACAAAGTCATGGTTGTCTCCCGTTGGCGGACAATGATGCAAATACAAACCGAAATACTGCTGGGCGACGGATCGGACAAGGAGTGCATGGAGGCAGCAGATGCAATGGAAGCCGATATCGCCAAGGCCAAAGCGCTTGATCAGCAGGATCTGGACGACGCCTATGCGTTCTTGAAGTCCGTTAATAATCTGAGCGTGGAAAGTGCCCGACTCGTCACACCGAGTTCGATCGAAGTCGCGCTGACTGGTGATACCGATTCGCTACTTGAGTTCACGACGGACATTTATCTTGCGGATTTTCGTGCGAGTACGGACTCGACGGCAGCTCGATTGAGCGCCCCGATTCCGGTGCCGTGATGACCGCTTTTGGCCGAAGGCAGCCAGTCGCCGGGTCTGAGGTAGAATGACTGCTATTGACCCAAAGCGGACGTTCGGGGTGCAATATTGGTGACTAGTGTAGATGGCATTTGGAGAAGGCTCGAAGATCACCTCTTGAAGGTGGAAGGAGCCAAATCCCAGATGGGTCCGCCGGCCTCTGAGGCGAAGATAGCCCTTTGTGAAGCAGCACTCTCGTTCACGCTACCGGCCGACTTTCGTCAATCACTGCGATGTCACGACGGCGTAGGTCATATTCTGTTTCTTGTTGGCGAGTATCGCTTGTGGCCACTCAGCGATATTGTGGAGCAGAATCTTCAAGACGAGAGCAACTTCGAGCATGAAGCAGAAATGCTACACGGTGCAAACGATGATGGATTGATACGTGGATGCTTATTCAGTCAAGGGTGGATGACAATTGGCGACGACGGCGGTGCCTCGCAGCTAGCAATTGATTTCGACCCGGGTGCGCAGGGAACATCGGGGCAGATTATTTCACTTTACGAGGATGGAGTAGAATACGTAGCCGACGGCTTCTCTTCATTCCTAACCGGTATTGTCGAAGACATTGAGTCCGGCGCATTAGTTTGGAATGAAGCTGCAGGTCAATACTGGCGGACCAACTAGATAGTCTGGTGTTCGACGAAGACATGCGACCTCGCAATGTCTGCTTTTGGCCGGAACCAGCCGCCCGGGTGATTTGAGATAGAATGACGGCTACTGACCCAAAGCGGACGTTTCCCACGACATGTAAACAACAGTAAGATTTTCCGACTGCCTCTCATGACTCTTAGTGAAAAAGAGGCGCAAATTCGCGCTTTGCTTTATTTCGACTGGGGTGTCGATCTCGGCTCCTTGATTGTGGACCGTGACGACATTCGGGATTACGTTCGTTCTCACGGTCTTCCGAAGAAATCGCCGAAATCGGGCGAGATCAGCTATGAAAAAGTTGGTGATGCTTGGAAGGTAACCTACTGGGAAAAGAACATAAAAATAGGCAGCAAATCATTCCCCGACAAGATGACAGCGTTGGAGGCGATTCTTGATTCGGCGCTACCGCAATATGTTCGGGACAACCCACGTAAGTTGGTCGAGTGATTCGGCCGCTTCTGGCCGTTCTGAGACGGTCACAAGGAAGATGAACGAACGACTGCTTTACATCGCATAGCCGCCAGACAAACGATCTAATGTAAAATGTCGGCTGTTGACCCAAAGCCGACCATCGGTGCACGGGTACCGGAAATGACCTCCATGCACAGTACTTGACCATCCTAGATAGTAGGCCAAATGGAATTCACTACCGCTAACCGCATTTGGAACCGCGCTGTACAGGAAGCCGGCGGCGACTCGGCGGGGCCTGGTGACCGCGCCCTTGCGTCTGTGTTACTTCTTCACGGTCCGGTAATGAACGGCGGAATACACCACGGTATCGATCTTCTCGATGCTACTCAGTTCAACGATGCAATAGACGGGTATTCGTACTTTGGATTTGATGAGGTCGCTTCTTTTCTGCGCGGCGCTTCCAGTGACCCAATCCTCATGGAGTGGACTGATGAATCAGAGGCAGCTGCGGTTTACCTTTGTGCAGAGCTAATCCCTGACGATGGCAGATTGTTTGATCGTTTCGAAGCTTTGCTGCGTGAAAGGCCGGATGACTTTTCGCCAATGGACGATAGCCAGTCCTGAGTGCTCGCGCCGCTCTACCACGGGCTGCTAATAGCCGTACTGAGACGGTGGTGTTGCGCTGAGTTGGCCGGCTGCTTTACCCCTGGAAGCCGCCAGTCGTCTGATATGAGGTAATATTTCTGCTATTGACCCTAAGCGGCCGGTCACGTCTGAGGCCAATTTGAGTCACGACTGGCCGTCTAGCGGGAGTGTTACTATTGCGACCATGGTCAACAGAAACAAAACTGACATGGACACGATCTTTCTAGAACTCTGCGGCCGTTCTCCCGGTCACATCTAGGCAGGCTGACTCTTGCGCACCGTTACATACCGTAGACTGTCATTCGCCAGCAAGAACGCAAAAGAGAGCTATTCAATATCGTTGGTAGTTTTTGTCTACGATGTCGTTTCGATTTCTGAAAGCGGAATTATCCCGCCTCTTTCTATTCTGAATGAGAGATTTCTTTCCGGGGGCGAATGCAATCCATTTGGAGATGTCGAATGGGAGCCATTTGAAATCGGTCGCGATGAATACGATCAACTCGTTGATGAAATCGAAGCAATCGATCCAGCGAACATATGGTCCCACAAGGGAATATCGTACGTGAAGCTCAGGCGGGCGAAGGAGCTTGACCACATAACCGATAGTCGCCGCTGGACCGAAGCGGTGTGTCAAAAGTTTTCAGACGACTACGTGGCTAAACTAATTGAACTGAATCCTGCAACCTCGACGGCCGCCGAAGAGGGCGAAGACAGGGGCAAAGTATCGCGTGAGAAGCCGGACTTGGACCATGTGCATGGTGTTTTGCTTGAGCTCGCTGTTAACGCTATCCGGCGTTTTGCCGACGAGCAGAAGTGTGAGCGTTTCTATGCATTCGGGTTTGACCTGAATGCCGCCTACGGAGATGTCTTGTTATGCGCAAACACAGAGGTTGCGTTCGAAAAGACTGCTCAGACGTATGTTGAAAGATCGGGTTACACAGCCGACGATTTGGCAAGACTGAAGAAGAGCTTCGGAGACTGGCACTACCAAGGATTCAACCTCGACTACGAGGAATGGGATGAGCGATGGCGCCCCATCTCACAGTCAATCGACGACTATGTCTTTGCCGATGAGGCCGATGAAGAGGAGGTTGGCCGGTTTCTGTCCGAGTTGATCAGGACCTGCTCATTTGTCTTGCTCGAACTTGAGAAGTCCGGAGTTCTGGGCCAGCTAAATCAAGAGCCCGGATTCTACACCCAATGTATTGATCACGACGAAAATGAAGATCTTGCACACCAGCGGCTCGAAAAATATCGTAACGAGTATGCGGCGCTCGTCGAGAAATCGAAGACTGAGTCCGAATAAGTTCGAGCGCATGGCGGGCCAGGCGCAATTACGGACCCTTCTTTCCTCTTGGGAGCGTCCGCTTATGGCCGATAGCGGTCGGTCAGAACTCCGGTTGTCTCGTATTCTGAATGTCTGCTGTCAGCGAAAGCGGACCTTAGGCGAGCAATGGAAACGGCTGTGCCCGCAAGTCGACGTCTTGCTGCAGTCGAGCCTCTAATTTGAACTAATCTATACCAGCTTGGTGATTTCCGGGGCGCAGAGCTTCGCGAGGTCTTTGTAGATTTTCGGGGTGCCAGTCAGGATATGACCTGTCTCGAGGAAGTTCTCGCTGCCATCGAGGCCACTGACGATGCCGCCGGACTCACGAATCAACAAGCTGCCTGCCGCGAGGTCCCAGGGTGCGAGTCCTGTCTCCCAGAATGCATCGAGCCGGCCTGCCGCGACGTAGGCGAGGTCCAGCGCCGCGGCACCGGGGCGCCTGACGCCTGACGTGCCGCGTACGACTTTACCGAGCATTTGCAGATACGGCCCGATTTCCTGATCGGCCTGACGGAACGGAAAGCCCGTGCCGATCAGCGCATGCTCGATATGTTTCTGACCGCTCACCCGGATGCGTCGCCCCTCGAGATGCGCACCCTGGCCACGCGACGCCGTGAACAGTTCCTGGCGCAGCGGGTCGTAAACGACGCCATGTTCCATGCGGCCGTTGACCTGCACGCCGATCGAGACGCAGAAAACCGGAAATCCGTGCAGGTAGTTGGTCGTGCCGTCGAGCGGATCAACGATCCAGATCGTGTCGGATTCGCCCTGAACACCGCTTTCTTCCGCGAGAATCGCGTGCTCGGGATAGTGTTTCAGGATGCAGCTGATGATAGCCTTCTCGGCCGCGCGATCGGCTTCACTGACGAAATCGTTGTGGCCTTTCTGCTCGACCTTGAGCTTGTCCAGACTGACCATCTTTCTAATTAGCGTGCTGCCGGCGCGTCGGGCCGCCATCACCGCTACATTGAGCAGAGCGTGCATCAAACGATTCCATCAGTGTGAAAGAACTCGGCCCTGGCGGGCCGCGGGGGCTAGAATAGCGAACTTTAGGGAAGCATTGCCAGAAATGTCGATTCGCATCGTTCTTGTCGGTACCACCCATCCGGGCAATATTGGCGCGTGTGCGCGGGCGATGAAGAATATGGGCGTATCCGATCTCGCCCTGGTCGAACCGAAGTGTTTTCCACACGAAGACGCGACGGCGCGGGCATCGGGAGCGGTCGATATTCTCGAAAACGCGACCGTCGTTGACTCACTCGAGGAGGCGATCGAGGATTGTGTCTACGTCGCCGGTGCGAGTGCACGTTCACGGTCGATCAACTGGCCGTCGATGGATGCGCGCGACTGTGCGGCGCGACTCATACAGGAAAGTCAGCAGGGAACGGTCGCCGCCATCTTCGGGCCCGAACAGTCGGGGTTGAGCAATGAGCATCTCGATCACTGCCACACCTTGCTGACGATTCCGACCGATCCCGGCTTTAGCTCGTTGAATCTGGCAATGGCTGTCCAGGTGCTGACATATGAGTTACGTGTGGCGCGAATCGCCGCCAAGCCGCCGGAATATGAGCCTGATGCGCCGCTCGCGACGAGCGACGAACTCGAGCACTTTTATGCGCATCTCGAACAGGTACTGACCGATGCGCATTTTCTTGATCCTGAGAACCCGCGGCGCCTGATGCGTCGATTGCGTCGGCTGTTTATCCGCGCAATGCCGGACCAGAATGAGCTGAACATTCTTCGCGGCATCCTGGCTGCCGTTGACAGAAGAAAGGACACCGCCGATGGCTGAGCAACGGGACATGCTGTACCTCGACTACGCAGCGTCGACACCGGTGGATTCGCGCATTGCCGAAGCGATGAGCGCGCTCATGACGAGCGAAGGTAGTTATGCCAACCCGTCTTCAACACACGCGGCCGGCAGGCAGAGCGTCGGGCATATCGCGCGCGCGGCCAATCAGCTTGCTGGTCTCCTGAATACCCGGGCAGAGCGGTTGATCTGGACCTCGGGCGCGACCGAGTCGGATAATCTGGCGATTCTCGGCGGTGCGCACTATCGGCGTGATCGCGGACGGCACCTGATTTCGATGCGCACGGAGCACAAGGCCGTAACCGACTCGTTCAGCGAGCTCGAAAAGCTCGGCTTCGATGTCACCTGGCTGGACCCTGAGGTCAACGGCGTGCTGGATATCGCAAAGTTCGAGGCGGCGCTGCGCGACGACACACAGCTGGTATCGGTCATGCACGTCAACAACGAGACGGGCGTAATCCAGGATATCGAAAAGATCGGCGCGATCTGCCGTGAGCGCGGGATCCTGTTTCATGTCGACGCTGCCCAATCCGTTGGCAAACTGCCTATCGATCTGGAAACGCTGCCGGTCGACCTGATGTCGATGACGGCGCACAAGGTTTACGGGCCGAAAGGCATCGGAGCGCTTTATATTGCCGACCGTCCGGGCGTGCATGTCGACCCGCTGCTGTTCGGCGGTGGTCAGCAGCGCCGGCTGCGACCTGGCACGCTGCCCTCGCAGCAAATTGCAGGTTTCGGTGCGGCCGCCGAAATTGCACGATTGCGCATGCATGAAGACCTCGAACACCTGGCTGCGCTGCGTGACCGCTTTTGGTCCGGCATTCACGACCTGCCGGGCATTCTGCTGAATGGCGATATCGACCACAGCTTTCCCGGCATCCTCAACGTCAGCATTGTGGACATCGAAGGTGAGAGTCTGCTGCTGGCACTGGAGCCGCTGTGCGTGGCGACGGGGTCGGCGTGCAATTCCAAGAGTCAGGAACCGTCCTACGTGCTGCGCGCACTGGGCAGAAGCGACGCTCTCGCCCAGAGTGCGATTCGCTTCAGCTTCGGGCGGCCGACAAGCCTCACGGACGTCGATTTCGCGGTCGAGCAATATCGGAACGCCGTCGAAAAGCTGCGCAGAATCGCGCCGGAGCACGCAGCCTGAGCGCGGACCCTTACAGCAAGCGTGTGCGGGCGCTGTTTGATGCGCCGGCTCACGCCGGCAGCCTGGACGGGGCTTCAAGCGTCGAAGTCTCGGACCAGGGCGTCCGCATACGTCTCTACGCCAAAATCGAGGATGGAGAGGCACGGGCACTGCGGTACCGGGTGTGGGGGTGCCCCCACGCCATAGCTGTGGCTGAGGCCTTCTGCGCCGGCTACGAGGGCCGGCCCGTGGCCGACCTGCTTGATTTTTCGGCATCCGACCTTATGCAAAGTCTTTCTGTACCCGTGGAGAAGACCGGACGTATACTGGTCATCGAAGACGCCGTGCGATCGCTTGGGAGTGTCGCAGGCGGTGTTTCAGAACCAGACGACTGAAGAAGACTGAACATGGCAATTTCGTTGACGGAATCGGCAGCTGAGCGCGTGAGCACCTATCTCGAGAAGCGCGGCGGCGGCGTAGGCCTGCGGCTCGGGGTCACCAAGACCGGCTGCTCGGGCTATTCCTATGTGATCAATTATGCGGACGCCGTAAACAGCGAGGACATCGTGTTCGAGGACCGTGGCGTCAAGATCGTAATCGATCCGGAGGCACTGAAGCTTATCGACGGCACCGAGGTCGATTTCGTCAAAAATGGCCTGAATGAGGCCTTCAGTTTCAGGAATCCCAATGTCACAGGCGAATGCGGCTGTGGCGAAAGCTTCAACATCTGAAGTAAAATTAAGCGTTTACGTCCAGGGCCTGGCATCGAAGCCGGGCGTCAATGTCATATCCGAGAGGTCAGGGCCCGGTTTGAGGAGCGCTTTGACACCTCATTTAACCTGAAAGGAACTACGCATGGCCTCCGAGCAAACGCTCTCCATCATCAAACCAGATGGTGTGCAAAAAAACCTGATTGGCGAGATTTACGGGCGCTTCGAAAAAGCGGGACTCGAAATCGTTGCGGCAAGAATGATGCACCTGACAACAGATCAGGCTCAGGGCTTCTACGCCGTGCACAAGGAACGGCCATTTTTCAATGATCTGGTCAGCTACATGATGTCCGGCCCGGTCATGGTCCAGGTCTTGCAGGGCGAAAACGCGATCGCGAAAAACCGTGAGATCATGGGCGCCACGAATCCCGCCGATGCCGACCCAGGAACGATTCGTGCGGATTTTGCCGAGAGTATCGAGGAGAACATCGTGCATGGCTCGGACGGACCGGATACAGCCGCTGTCGAGATCGCGTTCTTTTTTGGCGACGACGGCGTCTGCCCGCGGATGCGATAGGGCATAGCATTGCCGGCTCAGACTGACAAATTGAATCTGCTGGGGATGCCGCGAGGCGCTCTCGAGTCGCTTTTTACCGATTTTGGCGAGAAGCCGTTTCACGCGCGACAGTTAATGCGATGGGTGTATCAGCGCGGTATTACCGACTTCGACGAGATGACCGACCTGTCGAAATCGTTGCGACAGAAGTTACATGAGTCGACTTACATTCAACTGCCCGAGGTGCTGTCGCAGCACAACTCAAAGGACGGTACCGTCAAGTGGCTGTTCGAAAGTGGATTTGGTCAGGCGGTTGAAGCGGTTTTTATTCCGGAGAAAGATCGGGGCACGCTTTGCATATCCTCGCAGGTCGGCTGCGCACTTGACTGTGCGTTTTGTGCAACCGGCGCGCAGGGCTTCAATCGCAACCTTACTGCCGCCGAGATCGTCGGCCAGGTCTGGCATGCGAATCAGTCTTTGCCACGGCGCGCAAACGATGCCTTGGATTTCGCGGTGACAAACGTCGTGTTTATGGGGATGGGTGAGCCGCTGGCCAACTATCGTAATGTCGTTCCTGCGATCGAACTGCTGATATCCGATATGGCCTACGGTATTTCTCATCGTCGCGTGACTGTCAGCACATCGGGACTGGTGCCAAACATCGACCGCCTTGGCGACGAGTGCAACGTATCACTTGCGGTATCCCTGCATGCGCCCAATGATGCTCTGCGCAATGAGTTGGTGCCCATCAACAAGTTGCATCCTATTGAAAAACTGCTCGATGCGTGCTGGCGCTATGCAGAGAAGCGTGCGAATCGATTTATAACGTTCGAATATGTGATGTTGCGTGATATCAATGATTCGCCGGAGCATGCCGATCAGCTGAATCAACTGCTGACGGGCAAACCCGCCAAGGTCAACCTGATTCCGTTCAACCCGTTCGAAGGTAATGATTTTTCCCGCTCCGAAGCCGATACGATTACGCGGTTTCAGAACAGGCTGAGAAAGAAGGGCCTTGTCGCCACGACACGCAGGACTCGCGGTGACGATATCGATGCAGCATGTGGTCAATTGGCTGGTAAAGTGAGTGATCGGGTCCGCGTCCGATTGGGTGAAAAGAAGCTGAGCGATAGGAAACTGGGGGTGGCAACGCTGTGAATATGAGCGAAAGGGTGTTGGCAGGACTTACTGCAGGTTTGCTGCTGATGGGTTGCGTGCAGACTACGACAACAACTGGTGGCGCGAATACCGATGTGAACGAGGTCGATGCGGCACAGCTTAATTACGAACTCGGTGCTCGTTACTACCGCAACGGTAACTACGAGCTTGCGCGTGATCGACTTCTCGGATCGATCAAGATCAATCCAAGAAACGCGACCGCTTATTCGACGCTGGCACTGACCTACGAAAAACTTGGCAATCTGCGCCTTGCCACCGAAGCCTATGAAAAAGCGGTCCGCGTCGCGCCTCGCGACTTCAATGTTCAAAATGCATACGCGGTGTTTCTGTGTGGACAGGGCCGTTTCGATGAAGCGCAAAAGTACTTCGACCAAGCGATCAAAGTTCCCGAAAATGACAACGCCGAAATCACGCTGACCAATGCCGGTGTCTGCATGGCGCAGAAACCGGATGCCGCTCAAGCCGAAGCGTATTTCCGTCAAGCACTGAATCGAAAGAACGACTATGGCGAGGCTCTGCTGCAGCTGAGTCTGTTGAAGTTCAACGCGGAAGACTATCTGAGTGCGCGCGCATTCCTGCAGCGCTACCTGAGCAGCAATGTGCCGTCCGCGGCGATGTTGTATCTCGGCGTGCGTATTGAGCAGGAACTTGGCGACCGGCGCGCGCAGACTGAGTATTCGGACCAGATTCTGCGCCAGTTTCCTGAGTCCCGTGAAGCACGCAAAATTCTTGAATCGGGATAGGAATGAGCGACGAGCAGGACAAACCTCGCGAAAAAAAGCCTGAGGCGGAGCCCGAAGGTCCTCGCGGCGGCGAGCGCCTTGCCGAGGCGCGGCGCGAGCAGCAGATCAGCGTGCTGGAGGTTGCCAAGGAATTGCATCTCGATGAGGCAAAAGTTCATGCGCTCGAGCGTAATGAATTCGATGTGCTTGGCGCCCCGGTCTTTGCAAAAGGTCATTTGCGCAAATACGCGCAGCTCGTCGGTGTTGATCCTGATGATGTTTTTGCCGACTACTATCAGATGACCCGATCCGAGCCGATGCCTCCGGTTGTCACGGTCCGACGATCCAGGGTTCGCCGCGAAGTGTCGCCCGGACCGTGGATTGCCGTGATAGTTGTGATTATCGTCGCCGTTGCTTCCTACTGGTGGTTCGTTGTGGAGTCGGAAACGCCCGTAACGTCAGGATCCGGCAACGAGGAGCCGATCGTGCCCGAGCAGACGGCGAATTCCTCATTCGCCAGCGAGCAGTCCGTCGTCATGGCCAGCGAGCCAGTTCGGGAAGCGCCGGTGCCTTTCGTACCCGAGCCGCAGCCAGAACCAGTGCCGGCTGCGGGAGGGGAGACGCGCGTAACACTGAGTTTTTCCGGCGACTGCTGGACCGAAATCAGCGACGCGACAGGCAGACGACTTTTCTTCGATATGGGCAGAACGGGCAACGACGTCGAGTTGACGGGGCGGGCACCGTTTGCGGTGTTGTTTGGCAATGCTGAAAATGTCAGCGTTCGCGTCGACGGCAATGACTATCCGGTCTCTGCGTCCAATCCAGGCAGCCGAACTGCGCGTCTGACCATAGTGAAACCGTAGCCGACGACTGTGAAACTTCGCGCCGTACGAGGAATGAACGATATCCTGCCTGACGTGTCAGGTACGTGGCGATATCTGGAGTCCGTTGTACGCGACATCGTGCAGTCTTACGGCTATGACGAAATTCGCCTGCCGCTGCTCGAGCACACGGAGCTGTTTCGCCGTTCGATCGGCGAAGTCACCGATATCGTCGAGAAGGAAATGTATACGTTTCCTGATCGCAACGGTGAGAGCCTGACACTGCGCCCGGAAGCGACGGCAAGTGTGGTCCGCGCGGGCATAACCAACGGCCTGCTGCACAATCAACGCCAGAAGCTCTGGACGTCCGGCCCGATGTTTCGCTACGAAAAGCCGCAAAAAGGCCGGTATCGGCAATTCCATCAGTTTGACGTCGAGGCATTGGGCTTCGATGGGCCGGATGTTGATGCCGAACTAATAATCATGTGCGCCAGAATGTGGCGCACGCTCGGCCTGTCGAGGCTGACGCTCGAGATCAACTCCCTCGGGACGGCCGATTCGCGCTCCCGCTATCGTGAGACGCTGGTCGAGTACTTCTACGGCGTGAAAAGTGAGCTTGATGAGGATAGTATTCGGCGCCTCGAGCAGAATCCGCTGCGGATTCTCGATAGCAAGAATCCGGATATGCAGCAGATCGTGGCCGCGGCACCTGTCATGCTGGACTTCCTGGATGAGGAATCTTCAGAGCATTTTCAGGCACTTAAGGGATTGCTGGAGGCTGCTGGAGTGGACTACACGATCAATCCGCGGCTGGTTCGCGGTCTTGATTATTACAGCCGCACGGTATTCGAGTGGGTTACCGATGCGCTGGGCTCGCAGGGCGCGGTCTGTTCAGGGGGCCGCTACGACGGACTCGTCGAAAAGCTCGGCGGGCGGCCGACGCCGGCCGTTGGCTGGGCGATGGGTATCGAACGTCTCGTCGCGTTGTTCGCGGCTTGCGGAGCCGAGGCGCCGGCGGCAGATGCCGATGTTTACGTCGTGGCAGTGGGCGACAGCGCCGTTGTGCAGGCATTTGCGATTGCGGAAGAACTGCGCGACAGGATTTCAGGCATCAGGGTCGAATCAAACCTTGGCGGCGGCAGTTTCAAGTCGCAGCTCAAGCGTGCGGACAAGAGCAACGCTGCATACGCGTTGATTCTGGGTGAGCAGGAGATCGCCGATAAATGTGTTGGTTTGAAACCATTACGCAGTAAGGAAGATCAAAGCAGTATTGCAGTTGACGCACTCGCGGAAACGTTGGCGGGACGATTAGGAAAAACCGTCGCAGAATAGGCGACAGAGAATTTTTAAGGGCAATAGCAGTGGATGATTTACAGTCAGAAAAAGAGCAGCTCGACGAGATACGTGCGTGGTGGGCCGACTATGGGCGCTACGTAATTGCGGGCGTCGTCATCGCCGTGGCTTTGATGGTCGGCCTTAATCAATACAAGAGTAACAAGCTGACGGCGGAGATAGAGGCATCGGCATTGTTCGAATCGCTTGCCGGACACGTATTTGAAGGTGAACTGGACGATGCGGAGCGTGTTGCTGATGAACTTGCCAACAATTATGCCAACACGACCTATGCCGCCCAGTCGAGGCTCGCAATGGCGCGCCTGTATATGGATAAGAACCGGGACCAGGATGCTGCCGATGTTCTGCAAGAGCTTCTCGCGATGCGCGGCAACGGCGCTCTCAGGCATGTCGGACGAATGCGGCTCGCGCGGGTGCTGCTTTACCAGGACAAGCCCCAGGAAGTGATCGATTTGCTTGTTGGCCAGGACAACAAGGCGTTTGCCGGATTGTATGCGGAGGCGCTCGGCGATGCATTTGCAGCTCTCGGCCAGGTAGAGGCTGCGGGAGAGTCGTATCGCATTGCACTGGCCGATACCTCGCAGACGGTTAACCGCGGACTGGTGCAGATGAAGCTGATCGATCTCCCGGACGCGCAGCCTGCCATGCCGGACGTCGGCGGCCCCGAGCCTGAAGCCGGTGCCCCGGACCCCGACGCCGTGACCGAGCCTGATGCCGAGCCGGTATCTGATGATGAGGCCGGAGCGTCCGAATGACCTCAGCAATGCGCTCTATCGGTATTGTCGTGGCGGCGCTCGCATTGTCGGCCTGCAGCCTGTTCGGAGGTGACGACGACGAAAAAGAACTCGAACCGACGAAACTTGTCGACATCACGACGACGGTTCAGGTCAAAAGACTGTGGAGCGCGAAAGTCGGCGCTGACGCGGAGTTTCTGCGCATCGCGTTACGGCCCATCGGTGACGGCAATCGCATCTATGCGGCGAGCCGCGACGGCAATGTTGTCGCGCTGCATCCTGAATCGGGCAAGGAGTTCTGGCGTCGCAAGTTGGACCTCGAAATATCTTCGGGCCCGGGTGTTGGCGAAGGACTGGTCGTTGTTGGCGCGGCGGACGGAGACGTCATCGCTCTGAATGCCGATTCAGGCGATGAACTGTGGCGTGTAAATGTCGGTGGTGAATCGCTCGCCACGCCGATAATCAAAGACGATCTTGTCGTAGCGATTACGATCGACAATCGTCTGCGTGCATTATCGGTATTCGATGGTAGCGAGCGCTGGATTGTCGAGCAGTCTACGCCGCGGCTGACAATGCGGGGATCGGCGTCGCCGGTGCTTGCCGGTACGTCCGTTATTGCCGGATTCGACAACGGCCGACTTCTCGCCGTCAATCTCTCGTCCGGCGACATCGAGTGGGAGACGATGCTGTCACCGCCCACTGGTCGGTCGGATCTCGAAAGACTGACTGACATAGACGGCATGATCAGTGTTGTGGGTCCGGACGTTTATGCATCCGGGTATCAGGGCGATATTGCCGCGATCGCTTCGGAATCGGGTCAGATCTTATGGTCCCGCGACGTATCGTCCTTCGAAGGCGTATCGGCCGACTGGAACAACATTTATACGGTTGACGCAGAAGGCGCAGTCATTGCATTGACGCGTCGTTCCGGCGACGAAGCCTGGCGTCAGAACTCCTTGCTGCGGCGTGAGCCTACTGTGCCGATTGCATTTCAGACGACGGTGGTTGTCGGTGACCTCGAAGGTTATCTGCACTTCTTCAGCAATTTCGACGGGGATCCCGTGGCTCGCGTGAAGGTCGGCGGGCAGGCCATCTCTAACGAACCGATAGTCGTCGCTGATCGCCTGTATGTGCAAAGCGATGCCGGCAGCGTATCCGCTTTCGTCGTGCAGGAGCCAAAAAGCAAGCGCAACGCACCTGACATCTCAGACGAAGGCGCCTGAGGTCCAGTACACAGGTCTGATCTGATGCTTCCAGTTATTGCGCTGATTGGCCGTCCGAATGTCGGCAAGTCGACGCTGTTTAATCGTCTAACGCGCTCGCGCGATGCTCTCGTCGCCGACTACCCGGGGCTGACGCGCGATCGTCAGTACGGCTTCGGCAAGCTCGGTCCCATTCCCTATCTCGCTATCGATACCGGCGGCGTCGCTGGTGGTGAAGTCGGCATCGAAGGACTCATGGTCGAGCAGACTGTTCGCGCGCTCGAAGAGGCCGACGTGGCGATAATCATGGTGGATGGCAGGGAAGGACTGACCGCGGCCGACGAACACGTTGCAGAGCTTGCTCGTAAAAACACCAAAAAGACCTGGCTAGTGGTTAACAAAGCAGAAGGTCTCGACAGCGCAATAGCGTCGAGCGAATTCCACAGTCTCGGCGTGGGTGACCCGGTTGCAATCTCGGCAACCCATGGCGACCGCGTAAATGCGCTGATGGAGGCCGTGCTTGCCGATTTCGACGTCGAGGAAGGCACCGCGGCGGATGCAGCAGCAGACGAGGACGAGAGAGAACTGCGTATCGCTGTGGTGGGTCGGCCGAATGTCGGCAAGTCGACGCTGATCAATCGGCTGATCGGGGAAGAACGCCTCGTCGTTTTCGATCAGCCAGGGACGACTCGCGACAGCGTGTCCGTGCCCTTCGAACGCAACGATCGCAAGTACGAACTGATCGACACGGCAGGCATACGGCGTAAGGCCAAAGTGCATGAGGCAATCGAGAAGTTCAGCATCATCAAGGCCCTGCAGGCGATCGAACGCGCCCAGGTCGTCATTGCTGTCCTGGATGCACACGAGGGCATTACGGAGCAGGACGTGAGCCTGCTGGGCCTCGTGCTCGAACGTGGCCGCGCTCTTGTCGTCGTCACGAACAAGTGGGACGGGCTGTCTGCTGCCGATCGCAAGCACGTGCGTGATGAACTCGACCGGCGTCTGCCGTTTCTCGACTTTGCCGAGCGCATAACGATTTCGGCGTTGCACGGCACGGCAGTGGGTGACCTGTTGCCGGCTGTCGAGCGTGCTTTTCGAGCTGCGACACGCGATCTGTCGACAACGGAGCTGACGCGTGAACTAGAGAGTGCTGTGACTGCACATGCGCCACCGCTCGTGCGCGGGCGTCGTATTCGTCTGCGCTATGCGCACCAGGGTGGCCGCAATCCGCCCGTGATTGTCATTCACGGCAATCAAACCGAGCGCGTACCGGAGGCCTATCGCCGCTACCTGATCAATCGCTTTCGCAAGGTGTTCAAGCTCAAGGGCACGCCCGTGCGACTGAGTTTCAAGACTAGCAAGAACCCGTTCAAGGGAAGACGCAACAAGCTGACGCCACGCCAGGAGAATAAGCGCAGGCGGCTGATGAAGCACGCAAAGAAGTAGTAGCCCGCTCTCCAGAAGCGGGATTAAACAGCGGGCGACAAGCATGATATAAGTGCCCTAACGCAACCGGAGCTCATCGATGGGCCCTGCAACAAAAACCGTCACTTTGAAGGGTCGCTTCCAGATGCACCGTGCCGGGCATCTCGAGTCGCCAACACTGGCCTATGAAACCTGGGGCGAGCTCAACGAGTCCCGTGACAACGGTATTCTGATCTTCGGCGGTCTTTCGCCGTCAGCGCACGCCGCTTCCTCGGCCGAGGACCTCTCCGCTGGCTGGTGGGAGGACATGATCGGTCCGGGTTTGCCGCTCGACTCGAATGGTTATTACATCATCTGCGTCAATTCGCTGGGTAGTTGTTTCGGTTCCACGGGACCCGCTTCGGTCAATCCCGCGACGGGTGAGGTCTACCGGCTGAGTTTTCCAACGCTGACGCTCGAAGATGTCGCTGAGGCAGCGTATGGCGTCGTTTGCCACCTCGGCATCGAGAAATTACACACCGTCATCGGCTGCTCGATGGGCGGTATGAGCGGACTCGCGTACTGTGTGCGTCATCCTGGCGCCGCCCGCCGTTTTATTTCGATTTCGTCGGCAACGCGTGCATTGCCATTCGCAATTGCCGTGCGTTCGCTGCAGCGTGAAATGATTCGCTCGGATCCGAAGTGGGTGAATGGCAATTACGATCCGGAAGATCCACCGATCACCGGGCAGCGGCTTGCGCGCAAGCTGGGCATGATGTCGTATCGATCGCCCGAAGAGTGGAATCAACGATTCGGTCGGCAGCGCACGACGGCTACCGAGGAGAACGTCAACGATCCGTTCAAGATCGCTTTCTCGGTCGAGGCTTACCTGGAAAACCACGCCAACAAATTCAGCGGTGCGTTCGATCCGAATTGCTACCTGTACCTGTCCCGCGCCTCCGATCTTTTCGATCTCGCTGAGCACGGCGGTTCACTCAAGTCGGGGTTTTCCAAGGTCAAGCTCGATCAGGCGCTGGTAATAGGCGTCGAGACCGACATCCTGTTTCCGCTACAGCAACAGCGAGACATAGCCGCTGGACTCTCGGCCGTGTGCCTGAATACGCAGCTCGTCGAACTCGACTGCATTCGCGGTCATGACTCTTTCCTCGTGGACATGGACGCCTTTCGTCCCGTCATTTGCGATTTCTTCGAGAGTTGCGGACCCTAGATTTCCTGGCCCATGCGAACCGTTGGCCTGATCGTGAATCCTGTTGCCGGCATGGGTGGCAGCGTTGGTTTGAAAGGCACGGATGGCGCCATGCACGCTCGTGCGGTCATTGGCTTTATCGACGTCACGGTCGGCCGGAATCATCGCAAAGTGATGCGAGTGAGCTAGAGGTCGGCGTCCATGCCTGGCGTAGTAGTTTGTCGATGCCACAGCAGGCGCAGCCCTGCACAAATCAACAATAAGGATCCGAAAACCACAAGCTCGATGTGGAACACGCGGCGGTTGTGCTCCGACATCGGCGGCCATCGCAGCGTCTCGAACCAGGGTACGGGCGCCGCCAGATGCGCGTTGGAAAAGGGCCAGAAGATCCCGATTCCCGCACCGTGCGCATACATCGCATCGAGCAGCATGTGACTAAGCCATGCTGCAGACCAGGCGACGACGACTATTGGTCCGATCCGTGCATTGAATTTCGGCCACAAAAGCAGCAAAGCCATCAGAGACGCCAGCAACGCAGTCAAATAGATGCTGTGGCTGACCTCGTACGATTGGTGCCCCCAGCCGGGCAGCGGAAAGTCCGGCACGTTGGCGAAGAAGACAAAGAAGTGTCCGATCAACAGGTACCAGATCAAAGACATGCCCCGCGGCAAGGTCAGCACCGCCAGCGACAGTCCTGTAAGGCTATGTCCAACAGTCGTCACGCGCCTCAGCCTAGCACGGACGCGTCTACGCGTAAGTACAAGCGCTCACTTGTGCTATTCAGACGCATCGCAATCTCCATAGTGGAGGTGTTGTGTCATGAGGCTTCGATGCGGCAATGCTCTGGCAATTTCCTTCCTGGCTGCAGCGTGTAGCGCATTCTTGCTTTCCTGCGGCGGCGCCGGCAACGATGGCAGGGTTGCAGCGCCACTGGTTCTGGCTTACGAGTCACCCGCCGGGATTTACTACGGCACGTTTAGGTCTACGAGCGTCGCACACCCCGTTGCGTATCAGACGGTTGGACTGATCAGCGAGAATCATGATGTGCAGTTTTTCTTGTCGTCTCACGCGCAGCGGCACTACGCGGGTTACGTCCTCGTATTTGGATCCGAAATTTCTGGCCTCCTGTTCGAATACCGGGGCGTGTATGGCCGGTTCTTCGGCATCGATGGCGTGAACGAGACGACATTCGATGGCAGCGTCGCCGAGGCGGACAACATATTTGCCGACTACTCCGGGCAGAGCGATGAGGGTCAAATCAACCTCGATTACAGCACTCGGTATGAAGACGACTCATCCCTGGCTCGAACGACCGGTATCTGGATGTACAGTGAAGCGTCGTCTGGTGGCGCTGTTCATACAATTACCCTGGACATCGATGCGAATGGCCAGATATTTGGCGCGGACTCGACCGGCTGCATCTATAGCGGTCAGCTGAGCATTATCGATGCCAATTACAACGCATATCGGGCCCATGTAATTGTCGCGAACTGTGGCGTGCTTAACGGTGACTACAATGGTCTGGCTTCCGTGTCGGCGCTTGGCATCGGTCAGATGGACAGGCTCACGCTTGGCGTTTCCAATGACGTGATCGCTTTCGCGAGCGTTTTTGACAAGACGTAGTGAGTTCAAATGGCCTCGCGCATCAATCGGATCTTATTTTTGACAGCAGCTTGCCTCACCTTGCTCGCCGTCAGCAGTGTTCGTGCGTACAGCGCAGAACCGTCTCTGGAAGACGCTCTGGCCGCACCAGCCGGCGATCTTGCTCAAGGATACTTGTCGTCCAGGTACATGCTGGAAAAGGTCCTTCCTTATGCAGAGATGGGTGTTGTTGGAACGATTCATGTCGCGGGGGAAACAATCACTGCGAGAAACGCTTCGAAGTACAAGAAGCGATACAAGAAACGACTCAATACTTACATTAAGGCCATGCGTCAGCGCGGTGCCGTCTCGTTAGCGGGTAATTATCGTGGAGAGGCAACCGAGCCATGTTCACGAGTAGGTGCGACCTGGATTGGTCTCATTCAGTCGGGAGAAGCCTCGGCTATCGAGATTGTCCAGGATGGTGCTGATGCATCACTGAATATAGGCGTAGTGCGCGAAGGAAAAACGCATACACTCGGTAGTGACGCTGCTGTTGTGGAGTCTTCGATCACGCTGGTCGATCAAATGAATTCCGATTATTATTTTTCGGGCAGCATGATGGATCAGAAAATCACCATCCATCCTGACGTCAGAGTCCTGTCGGGATGGCCTGGCTGGGCATCCCCGCCCAAGCGAGAAGACATTCTCGGCTGCATCGTTGAACTTTTCCCGCTGGCTCAGGACCTTAGGTAGAAGCCCGCATTGAAAATTCATGTGAGAGTTGCACGATAACGGGAAAAGCTGAAAAAAGGCGGTGATCAATGGCTCAGTGGAACATGTTGGCAGGTTGGACCGGCATGATGTTCGGGCTGCTGACCGGCGCTGCCATCGGCCTGTTCTTCCATCAGGAGTCATTTGCAGGCGGCTACGGATCGTTTCGACGCCGCATGATGCGGCTCGGTCACGTCGCATTCTTTGCGCTGGGAATCATCAATGTCGTATTCGCGCTGACGCTGACGACAAGTGAAGTCGTTCTAAGCTACCCGAAAGTTGCGTCGCTCAGCCTGGTTGCTGGCGCATTTCTGATGCCACTGATTTGCTACCTCACCGCCTGGAAGAAACCGTTTCGACATCTTTTCCCGCTGCCGGTGGTATGCGTCGCGATCACTTTAGTGCTGATTCTGCAAGGAATGGTGAGGTCATGAAACTCGGTCTGATCGCCATGAGTGCCACGCGTGCTCATAACGAGGAGCTTACAAAGCTAGGTTTTACGCTGCCTGGATTCGTTGATCGAAGCCGGGTGATCGCCTCGCTTCCCAGTCTTGGCTTGCTGACCTTAGCCGGAATGACACCGCCCGGTATCGAGATGGAGTACATGGACGTGCCGGACCTGACCCGGGTCGACGGTCTGCCGGGCGAGTTTGATGTTGTCGCAATTTCGTCATTTACGGCACAAATGAAAGAGGCTTATGAACTCGCCGATCGATATCGGGCCGCCGGTACGACGGTTCTTCTCGGCGGGCTGCACGTAACGGCGCTTCCCGATGAGGCACTGGTGCATGCGGATTGCATCGTCATTGGCGAGGGCGAGCCGTCCTGGCCAAACGTGATCAGCGACTTGCGAAAGAATCGATTGCAGCGGCTTTACGACTCCAGGCAACGGCCATTCAATATGGCGGAAAGCCCCATACCGCGTTTCGATCTGTTGAATCAGGAGCACTACAACCGAATGACCGTGCAAACTGCGCGCGGTTGTCCATTCAGCTGCGAGTTCTGCGCCGCGTCCGTCAGGTTGTCACCGTTCTATCGCCTGAAACCGGTCGAAAATGTTATCGCTGAAATTCGGCGCATAAAAGAACTGCAGCCGCAGCCGTTTATCGAGTTTGCGGACGACAATACCTTCGTCAACAAACGCCACGGCAAGGTGCTGATGCGCGCTCTGCAAGCGGAACACGTCAAATGGTTTACCGAAACAGACATTTCAGTTGCGGAGGATGATGAATTGCTTGGCATGATGCGGGACGCCGGATGCGTCCAGGTTCTGATCGGATTCGAAAGTGCCACTCGTGCAGGCGTGAATGGAATTGAACTGAAGTCGGACTGGAAGGCAGGGCGGTTCGACGACTACATGTCCGCCATCGACAAGATTCAAAGCTACGGAATATCAGTTAACGGCTGCTTTATTCTCGGAATGGACAATGATGATCCGGAATGCTTCGAAAATGTCGTTGAATTCGTTCGTGACAGTGGCCTTTACGATGTGCAGATAACGATGCTGACGGCGTTTCCGGGGGCCCCGCTGTATCAGCGCCTCAAAGCCGAAGGGCGTTTGCTCGATGAGACTGCGTGGGAACTCTGCACGCTATTCGATGTGAATTTCAATCCCAGGAACATGAGTCCGGGTGATCTCGAGTCCGGGTTCAGGTGGCTCGTCGAAGAACTGTATAACCAGGAGTTTACCGATGAACGGCATCGTAAATTCCATGAGCGACAAGCGGCGCTGCTGGCCAGCAGGCACCGCAAGGAGGGTAACGTACATGAACATCACTATGGTTAAGGGGCTTTTCATCATTGCCGCGATTTACGACGGCATTCTCGGCCTGCTGTTCCTGTTTGCGCCGGGACTTGCGTTCGAGATGTTCGAGGTCCTACCACCAAATCACTTTGGCTATGTGCAATTTCCGGCTCTCCTGCTGCTGATTTTCGCCGCGATGTTCTATCGGGTTTCCCAGGATCCAGTGTCGAATCGATTCATCATGCTGTACGGCGTCGCATTAAAGACTTCCTACAGTGGCATCGTCTTTTACTACATGCTGACGACTGGCGTCCCGGCAATGTGGATCCCGTGGGCGTGGGCCGACCTGGTCTTCCTCGTATTGTTCCTGTTGAGCTGGAACTACACGGGCCGCCTTGCGAACGCGCCGGCGGACTAGTTTGCTGAGATAAGCGGGAAATGCGTTACTGCGTGTCGTCCGGCAGCACCAGGGCAGGATCGACAGCGGTGCCGTTCAAATAGGTGCCAAAGTGCAGGTGTGGGCCAGTCACACGGCCGGTCGCACCGACCGCGCCTATTGAATCTCCGGCCGCGAGTGGCTGACCTTCCGCAACGCCAATCTCGCTCAAGTGACAATACATGGTCACGTAGCCCTGGCCGTGGTCAATAATGACGGTGTTGCCATTGAAGAAGAAGTCGCCTGTCGCCGTGACGACTCCGTGCCGCGGCGTAAGGATGGACTCGCCGGCGGGCGCCGCGATGTCCATGCCTTTGTGCGGCGACCGCGGCTGGTCGTTAAAGAAGCGGCGCAGGCCGAAACTCGAACTGCGCGCCCCCTCGACCGGCGGGTTGAGGCTGATGCCGTCGACTGGCACATCGCGCCAGTTCGTGAGCGCTGCATCGATAATCTTGCGTTCCTTCCCGACGCGCTGCAGGTCTTCTTCGCTCAGCGAGACGTAGCCCTTGCTGACCTCCAGGCGCTGTTCGCGATACGCGTGTTCCTGCACGTCGAATGTGAGACTCGATCCGTCAGCCAGCGTTATCGTGGCCTCGCCAATCGATGCGTCCAGAGGCACGCCAATTGCCGCGCGCCATTTGCCGCCGTCATTCATCACGAGCACGCGCTTGCCGTCGTATTCGACAACTGGCGTCGCGCCCGTAGCCGCACCCAGATCAATGAGGGCGATGCCGCCTGGCCAGGCGGCATCGGCAGCTGCGACGTTCAGCGACATCGCAAAAACGGACAGTGCGAGGATGTATGGGCGATCAATCATAACTATCCTGCTTCGACTTGATCGTCGCGATAAGTTCACCCTTCGCAAGTCTTGCCCGAATGTCGTTACCCGGTACGGCATCTGCGGCATTCATCAGGACTTTGCCGGACTTCACATCCTCGACAATTGCGTAGCCTCTGTCGAGCGTCGCCAGCGGGCTTACCGCGTGCAGCCCACGCATCGCAAGCTCGAGCCGGTGACTGCTGTCCGCAACGGAGCGGCCAGCGCCAGCGCGAAGACGCCGCCAAAGGTTCGTAAGCCGGGGTCGCTGGCGCAGCAGGTCCTGCGTGATCCCGGTCGCCAGACGACGGCGCAGCTCGCGCAGACGTTCGTGCTGTCGCAGCAGCGTCTGTTGCGGACTGGTTTGCAGCAAGCGTCGGCTCAACCAGTCCAGCGTCTGGCCGCGGTCCTCGAGGACGCGCTGCCCTGATCGGGCGAGTCGTGATGCGAAAGAGTTTATGGCTCGCAGCCAATCGTCACGATCCGGAGCGATCAGTTCGGCAGCACCGGACGGCGTCGGTGCCCGCATGTCGGCAACGAAGTCGGCGATCGTAAAATCGACTTCATGGCCGACGGCGCTGACGATCGGTATGGGCGACTCGGCAATAGCGCGCGCCAGCCGCTCGTCATTGAACGCCCACAGGTCCTCGAGCGAGCCGCCGCCGCGGCCCAAAATCAGCACGTCGCACTCGTCGCGCCGGATGGCGGACTGCAAAGCGGCGATGAGTTCGGGCGCCGCCGCGTCGCCCTGCACGGCGGCGGGATAGAGGACGACGGGAATCGAGGGAAAACGCCGGCCCAACACGCTCAGAATGTCGCGGATCGCAGCGCCGGTCGGTGACGTTATGACACCGATACGCCTGGGCAGTGGGGGCAGTTCGTGTTTGCGGTCCTCGTCAAAAAGGCCTTCGGCGGCGAGTTTCTTCTTCAGAACCTCGAACTGCCGCTTCAGGGCGCCTTCGCCGGCGGGCTCGACCTGCTCGACGATCAGCTGGTAGTCGCCGCGCACCTCGTAAAGGCTGACGCGGCCGAACACGAGCACCTGATCCCCGTTCTTGAGCCCAATGGTTGGGCCACGCTGGTGCTGGCGAAAGAATGCCGCGCGAATCTGCGCAGATTTGTCTTTGAGGCTGAAATATAGGTGGCCCGAGGCGGGCCTGGCGAGGTTCGAAATCTCGCCCTCGACCCAGAGGCGTGTCAGTCCCGGTCTCGAGCAGGGTCTTGACCTGACGGTTGAGCTGGCTGACGGTGATTGCGGCCGCCATGGCATGTCGCTTGGCCCGCTTTTTCCATGCTCGCGAGTATAACGAAGGCCGCAAAGCTTTTGCCGAAAAATTCATCGGCGTACAATTGACCGTTTAACCTCATCCACGGATCCGAAACTCTCATGCGAATCGCCAAGGAAGCCCTGACCTTCGACGACGTTCTGCTGCAGCCGGGCTACTCCGAGGTGCTGCCTCGCGAAGTCGATCTGAGCACCAGTCTGACGCGGTCGAATCAAGCTCAATATTCCGATTTTGTCTGCAGCGATGGACACGGTCACCGAAGCGCGCCTTGCTATCGCGCTGGCGCAGGAGGGCGGCATCGGCATTGTCCACAAGAACATGTCCATTGAGCAACAGGCGCGTCAGGTTGCGCAGGTCAAGAAATTCGAAAGCGGCATCGTCCGCAAACCGATCACGGTCTCACCCGATATGACGCATTCGCGAGGTCATCGAGTCTAACCCGTTCGATGGGCATTTCCGGCGTACCCGTCGTCGATGGCAAGGAAACGGTCGGTATCGTGACGCATCGCGATCTGCGCTTCGAAACGAGCCTCGACGCACCGGTTTCGACGGTCATGACGCCCAAGTCACGGCTCGTTACAGTGGGTGAGGGCGCCAGAGAACGACGAAGTCCTGTACCTGTTGCACAAGCATCGCATCGAGAAAGTTCTTGTCGTTGATACGAACTATGAACTCAAGGGCATGATTACGGCGAAGGACTTCCAGAAAGCCAAGGACTACCCGCAGGCCTGCAAAGACGACAGCGGGGCGCTACGCGTCGGCGCCGCGGTTGGCACCGGCTACGATTCGGACGATCGCGTTGCGGCACTTGTCGAGGCCGGCGTCAGACGTCATCGTTGTCGACACATCACACGGTTTTTCAAAAGGCGTCATCGATCGCGTCAAGCGTGTCAAGGAAATGCACCCTGATGTGCAGGTCCTCGGTGGCAACATTGTCACGGGTGAGGCGGCCACGGCGCTCGTGAAAGCCGGCGCCGACGGCGTCAAGGTGGGCATCGGTCCGGGCTCAATCTGCACCACTCGTGTTGTTGCCGGTGTCGGCGTGCCGCAGATCTCGGCGGTAGCGGAGGTCGCCGCTCGCATTGAAGAAGTCCGGCGTACCGTTTATCGCCGACGGCGGCATCCGCTACTCGGGCGATATCGCCAAGGCGCTGGTCGCTGGTGCGTATTCGGTCATGATCGGGGGTCTGTTTGCGGGTACCGAGGAGTCACCTGGCGAGGTTGAGCTCTATCAAGGCCGCTCGTACAAATCCTACCGCGGCATGGGGTCGATCGGTGCCATGGGCCAGTCGCACGGCTCGTCCGATCGTTACTTCCAGGACGCTACCGAGGAACTCGAGAAGCTCGTTCCCGAAGGCATCGAGGGTCGCGTTGCTTACAAGGGCGGCCTCGTCGCTATCGTGCATCAGCTGATTGGCGGCGTGCGCGCCGCGATGGGTTACACGGGCAGCGCATCGATCGACGGAAATGCGTACCAAGCCGCAGTTCGTGCAGATTACAGGCGCGGGAATGAGAGAAAGCCATGTGCACGACGTGACGATCACTAAAGAAGCACCGAATTACCGCTCCAACTGACGGAAACCGAACTGATGAGCCAGCCAGCTGCGGCCAGCAACGTGCAACATCCCGATATTCACGCACATCGCCTGCTGATCGTCGATTTCGGTGGCCAGTACACACAGCTGATTGCGAGACGGGTGCGCGAGTGCGGCGTGTACTCCGAGATACACCCCTGGGACATGTCCGACGATGACTGTCAGGGAGTTTGCACCAAGCGGCATCGTACTGTCGGGCGGGCCCGAGTCCGTGAATCTCGACGATCCGCCACGCGTTCCGCACGCGGTATTTGAACTCGGCGTGCCGGTTCTCGGTATTTGCTATGGCATGCAGTCGATGGCGGCCGAACTCGGCGGCAAGGTCGAAGCGTCCGAGCATCGCGAGTTTGGCTACGCCGAGATATCGCCGGGCGACTCTGACCTGTTCGGAGGCTTCAGTGACGCGGATAGCGGCAAACCAATGCTAAAGGTCTGGATGAGTCACGGCGATCGCGTCGAGGCCGTGCCGCCCGGGTTCGAAATATCGGCGCAGAAGCCCGAATTCCCCGATTGCCGCGATGGAAGACAAGGCGCGGCGATTCTACGGCGTGCAGTTCCACCCCGAAGTGACGCATACGCTGCACGGCGACGCGATGATGCGGCGCTTCGTTCGCGAGATTTGCGGCTGTCCGGGCGACTGGACGGCCGGCAACATTGTCGCCGACGCAATCGCCCATGTTCGCGAACAGGTGGGTGAAGGGCAGGTGTTGCTCGGCCTGTCGGGTGGCGTCGATTCGTCGGTTGTTGCGGCGCTGCTTCACGAGGCCATCGGCGATCAGCTCACCTGCGTCTTCGTCGACCACGGCCTGCTGCGGCATAACGAGGGCGATCAGGTCATGGAGACCTTCGCCGAGCACATGCATATCAACGTTATTCGCGTTGACGCGGCGGATCGGTTCTTCGCTGCGCTGAAGGGCGAATCGGACCCGGAGAAAAAGCGCAAGATCATCGGCGGCATGTTTATCGAAGTATTTGATGAAGAGGCACACAAGCTCGAGGGCATCAAATGGCTGGCGCAAGGCACTATCTACCCTGACGTCATCGAATCGGCCGGCAGCAAGACGGGCAAGGCGCATGTCATCAAGTCGCATCACAATGTTGGCGGGTTACCCGACGACATGCGCATGTCGCTCATCGAGCCGTTACGTGAACTTGTTCAAGGACGAAGTCAGAAAGATCGGGCTTGAACTCGGACTGCCGCGCGAAATGGTGTTCCGACACCCGTTTCCGGGCCCCGGACTCGGCGTTCGTGTGCTCGGCGAGGTCAAGCGCCACTATGTCGAAATACTTCAGTTTGCTGACGAAATCTTCATCGAGGAACTTCACAAACATGATCTCTATGACGAGGTCAGCCAGGCGTTCGCTGTCTTCCTGCCCGTGAAGTCAGTCGGTGTCATGGGTGACGGACGCCGTTACGAGTATGTCATAGCGTTGCGTGCTGTCGAGACCATCGATTTCATGACGGCGCGTTGGGCTCGCCTGCCTTATGATTTTCTCGAACAGGTCTCGCTTCGTATCATCAACGAAGTCGACGGCATCTCGCGCGTCACCTACGACATCTCGGGTAAACCGCCGTCCACGATCGAGTGGGAATAAATGGATACGCGCGACGCGGCGTTTATGCAGGCAGCGTTACGTGAGGCGGAAAAGGCTGCTAAGGCCGGCGAAATACCGGTCGGGACAGTCGTCACAATCGGTGACGAGATACTTGCCAGCGGGCAGAATCGGTCGATTCGTGATGTCGACCCCAGCGCTCATGCCGAGGTTGTGGCGCTGCGCGCCGCGTGCCGCGCTCAGGGGAATCACCGGCTGAGCAACGCGACCCTGTACGTGACGCTCGAGCCTTGCGCAATGTGCGTAGGAGCACTCGTGCAGGCGCGAGTAAATCGCCTGGTATTCGGTGCCTATGATCTCAAAGCCGGAGCCGCAGGAAGCGCCATCGATCTGACCGACAGCGCGGCTTTCAATCATCGATTCGAGGTATTGGGCGGTGTACATGCCGATGAATGCGGTGCGCTGTTGCAGGACTTCTTTGCCTCCCGACGCTAAACTCTGAGTCACATGGCAACGGATTCGAAAAACATCGATCGGCGCGACGTCAGTGAAGAGGCGATCCATTGGGATCCGGACGTCAGCTACAGCGGCTATTTGTCTCTGGATGCGCTCCTCGAATGTCAGAACCTGCGCACGGGCTCGCACGATGAGATGATGTTCATGATCATCCACCAGGCCTCCGAACTGTGGATGAAACTCTGCATTCATGAAATCACGGCTGCGATGCATGAGGTCGCGAACGACAATCTCGGTGCGGCATTCAAGATGCTGTCGCGCGTGTCGCATATCCAGGCCCAGCTGCGTCACAGCTGGGCCGTGCTATCGACGATGACGCCGTCCGATTACCTGAGCTTCAGGGACGACCTGGGACAGAGTTCGGGTTTTCAGTCATTCCAGTATCGCGAGATCGAGTATGCCCTGGGCAACAAGAATGCTGCATTGATGGAAGTGCATCGGGGCAACCCGGTGCGGTATCAGCATCTTGAAAAGGTGCTCAAGGCACCGAGTTTTTACGATCTTTGCCTGCAGCACCTGGCCCGGCAAGGCTTTGCAATACCGGATGAATACCTGCAGCGGGACTGGTCGCAACCTTATGTGCCTTCAGCTGAAGTTGAAGCAGCCTGGGGTCAGGTCTACGCATCGACTGATGAGCACTGGCAGCAATACGAGCTGGCAGAAAAGCTCGTCGATCTCGAGCACGAGTTTCAAATGTGGCGCTTCAGCCACATGAAAACAGTGGAACGCATCATCGGCTATCGCAAGGGCACCGGCGGCACGAGCGGTGTCGCATTTCTCGAAAAGGCTTTGTCGCTGCGCTTTTTCCCCGAACTGTGGACCGTAAGGACCGAGCTGCAATAACTACGCAGTTTCTTCTGGCCTCTCGGGAGCTGGCAGCTCTAACTCTTCGGGGATATCGAATTCGCGCAGATCCGCTTCTTCACTCTCGGTTATCCACTGCAGGATGTTGTAGTAACTCCGGATGTTGTTGACATACAGGACAGGCTCCCAGCCGCGCGCATAACCGTAAGGGACTCGCGAGTACCATTTGCGCTGCGCGAGCAGTGGCAGAGCTTTGCTGAGATCGACCCAGGTGTCCGGATTACCCCCTTGCCACTCGACAATTTGCCGCGCGTCCTTTATGTGATTGAAGCCGACGTTATAGGCCGCGAGTGCCATCCACGTACGGTCGGGCTCTTCGACAGTGTCCGCAACGCGTTCCGTCTGGCGCGCGTAATACTGTGCGCCGCCGAAGATACTGTTCCTCGGGTCCACTCGATCGTCCAGACCCAGGTATTCGGCTGTGTCTTGCGTGAGCATCATGATTCCACGGACCCCGGTAGGTGATACGGCGCCTGATCGCCAGTGCGACTCCTGGTAGCCAATTGCGGCCAGGAGGCGCCAGTCAACGCCCCATTGTGCCGCGGCCTCTTCAAACATCCCCCGATACCTCGGCAAGCGGCTCTCGTAATGGCGGATGAAATTGCGTGTGCCGACGTAGTCAAACTTCTTGGTATGACCGTAGTAGCGATCTTTGATCTGCGCCAATACGCCGTCCCGATCGATATTGATCAGAAAATCGTCCGCGCGGCTCAACAGGCTGTCGCCCGATTCTCGCGGAAATGCCCAGGCCAACGGATCGCCGAGTTCGAGGTCCAGCGCAACGCGCAGATCTGGGTAAAAGTGACGCTGAATGTTGAATTCTGTGCTGTCCGCAATCGTAAAATCGACATCACCATCTGCGACTTTGGCCAATAAATCAGCAACCTCCAAGTCAGCGTTCTCGGTCCAGGTAAGTTCCGGATAGATCTCTTGCAACGACACGAGCATGTCAACATGACTCGTTCCGGCAACGACCTCGATAGTGCGCCCGATGACTTCGTCAACTACTCGCGGTTTGCCCGTCCCCAGCTTGTAGATCAGATGCATATCGACCATCTGATAGGGATGGCCGAAACTTACGTAGTCGCGACGCGAGTCGGTGATGGAAAGACCGGCCGCAGCCAAATGCGCCTTTCCCGACAGCAGGAAGGGCAGGACTTCCGAGACGCTTTGCACGGTCTCGATAACCAGGTCCACGCCTAACTCGTCAGCAAACGCCTGAGCCAGATCGTATTCGGGTCCGGAGGGGCCGTCCGGGCCATTGACGTATGCCGTGGGGCTGTCGCGCGTGACAATACGAAGTTCGCCGACATCTAGAACCTGGTCGAGTAATGGCGGTTGCGACGAGCAGGTGCCGATCAATGCCGCCAATGAAATGTAGAGCAAAAGGCGCAATCCCCTCTCCATGCTCCTTTAATCCTGGACGATGATTTTGCCACAAAGCAGCGCCCGGGACTGCTGGCGCGGGGGAAACTCATTGCGTACAATCCGGACCCCGTCAGCGGAGAGGTGCCGGAGTGGTCGAACGGGCCTGATTCGACAAACCGGCGCAGCCGGTTTGGACGCACGAAGTGCGCCCGAAGGGCGAGGAGCGAAGCGACGAGTCAAATCAGGTGTGCTGGCGCCGCAAAGCGCCGGGATAGAAAAGTTGTTGTGATGTGGAGAGGTGCCGGAGTGGTCGAACGGGCCTGATTCGAAATCAGGTGTGCGCTTACGCGTACCGTGGGTTCGAATCCCACCCTCTCCGCCAGAAACTCAAAAAGGGGCCCTCATGGCCCCTTTTTTGTTTTCGGAGAGGGTGATGGATTCGAACCCATTGGTTCGACAAAACGCGCTAGCGTTTTGGACGCACGAAGTGCGCCCCGCAGGGGTGAGGATCGCCTAAAGGCGATCCGAATCAATCCCACCCTCTCCGCCAGAAAATCAAATGGCCCCCTTGTGGGGCCATTCTGTTTTCTCGCCGAGTGCGGTTGAGGATGAAAATCCTGTCGGGTTGCCCATTGCATCTTTCCCCGATATAGAGTTTTTGCTTGCCGCGGCTGTATCATGGCCAGACGGCCGGCGACACTTTTGTCGAAGTTTCACGGCAAAGAATTCAGATCATCTCGGCCGGGGAGCGATATGTGATGCCAAACCTATTCAGGACAGGCCGGCCAAATCGTCGGCTCGCTGCCAGCGTGTGGTCGTTCATTTTTCTATTCGGCTGCGACACCGCCAGCGATCGGGCCGAATACCGGGAATACGATATTGATTCGCTACAAGCGCTTATGCAGCAGCGTGAGCTCACATCCGAGGAACTGACCCGCTTCTACCTGGACAGGATTGACGCCGTCGATCGAAATGGCCCAACGCTCAATTCGATCATCGAGGTCAACCCGGACGCTATCGAGATTGCCGCAGCGCTGGATGCCGAAAGACGGGATTCCGGGCCACGAGGACCCATGCACGGCATTCCGGTTATTTTAAAGGCGAACATTGACACGGCAGATGCAATGGAGACGACGGCTGGATCTCTGGCAATGAAAGGACATCGATCGCCGGCCGACGCATACATTGTCGAGAAGCTACGCGCCTCCGGGGCGGTCATCCTGGCCAAGGCAAACCTGAGTGAATGGGCCAACTTTCGTTCGACAAATTCGTCGAGTGGATGGAGCAGTATCGGCGGTCAAACAAAGAACCCGTACGACTTGTTGCGAAACCCGTGTGGGTCGTCCAGTGGCTCGGCCGTCTCCGTAGCGGCGAGCCTCACAAGCGTAGCCGTGGGCACGGAGACCAATGGATCAATCGTCTGCCCATCCAGCGTGAATGGAATTGTCGGCATCAAACCAACACTCGGACTGGTGAGTCGCAGTGGCATCATACCGATCGCACACAGCCAGGACACGGCTGGCCCGATGGGGCGTACTGTCAAAGACGCGGCCCTGTTACTTAATGCCATGGTCGGTGCCGATTCCGCCGACCCACTGGCCGATGGTTATCCGGATACTGTGCCGGATTTCGCCGTGAACCTCACCAAGGATGCACTCAAGGGCGCCCGGATCGGCGTATTTCGCGGCCATCGCGGCGCCGGTAACGATGCGCGGGTTGACCAGATTGTTGCCGACACCATCGCAACACTTGAGTCTTTGGGCGCTGAGGTCGTTGACCCCGTCGAAATTGACACAGAGGGGATGAGCGAGGCCCAACGAGAAGTCCTCTATTACGAATTCAAGGCGGACCTGAACAAATACCTGGAACGTTCCGGCGCTCCGATGGCAAGCATGGCCGAGATCATCGAATTCAATCTCGCCCATGCCGATACGGTGATGCCGTTCTTCGGCCAGGAACGGATGCTGGAGGCGCATTCCAAAGGCCCTTTGAGCGATCCGGAATATCTGCAAGCGCTTGCGACCAGCAAAAAGATCGCACAGGCGGGCATCGACACGGCCTTGCGCGAGCACAATCTTGACGCCCTGATCGCACCAACCAGGGGCCCGGCCTGGATGACCGATAATGTCAGCGGTGACCATTCATCCGGAATTTCGAGTTCATCGCTAGCCGCTGTATCTGGGTATGCGAGCATTACCATGCCGGCGGGCGACATACTGGGCCTGCCGATCGGGATTTCGTTCATTGGTGCCGAATTCAGTGATGCGAAGCTCATTCAATTTGCCTACGCACTCGAGCAGCAAGGTTACGTCCGGAAGGCGCCGCTAGCGGACCTGTAATCCGGCGTACGTAAAGTCCGTAGCTGCTGGCGTACTTTCCACGGTTGTCGCTGCAAACGTGGCTGCGCGATCCTTATATGGCGAAATGGGGAGGCTGTGTGCCTTTCCAGCGCATTGCGTTTCCCAATTCGAAGGCATTGATCCGGGCGCAGTCCGAATCACACTCTAAACTGACGAATTGACCGCGGGGGAACGATCCCATGAAACCAATTCTAATCAACACGCTAGCACTTTGTGCTTTCGCTTCACTTACGACGGCAGGGCCCGTCTTCGCTCAGGCGGAAGCGGGCGATGACGCGGCCGAAATCGAGGAGATCCTGGTCACGGGGTCGCGTATTCCCCGCGACAGCTTCAACGTATCCACACCGCTAGTTAGCGTGGATCGGGAGGCCATATCGGATGCCGGTTTGGGTTCACTGGGTGAGATCCTGATCGACGAAATGCCCTCGCTCTATGAAGGGCAGACCCACATGAATTCGCAATCGCAGATCGGGAATACCGGCGTTATGTCGGCCAACCTGCGTTCGCTGGGCACCAACAGAACCCTGGTCCTGTTGGACGGTCGGCGCATCGTCACTAACGCCTACGGCAGCAGAACTGTCAGCCTGAACAGCATTCCAACAGGCATTGTAGATCGCGTCGAAGTCATTACGGGCGGATCATCAGCAACCTACGGATCAGATGCTATTGCCGGCGTTTTGAACATCATCACGCAACAGGACAAGACAGGTTTAGGTTTTGACGCTCGTTACGGTTACACCACCGAGGGGGGCGGTGAGGAACTGACTTTCGATGTGGACTATGGCACGACGTTTGGTGATGGCCGCGGTTACCTGTTCTTTGCTGCGACTTACAATGACGACAAGGGCATCGCCAACAAAGATCGCAAACGCGCGCAACTTGAAGCCGATTTCGACTGGAACCCGGATTTGATGTGCAATGAGATGGCCACTGCAACCGGAGACCAGTGTATGCGCGACATCAGTCCGTCTGACTGGCGCGATCGCAGCGATGGAACGCTCGGCGGTGTGTTTTCAGAATCGAGCAGCGGAGGCAACTGGTGGTATGACGAAAACAACGTGCTGCAGACAGGCTTTTCGGAAGAGCGTGATGGCCTGTTCAGCAGACGGTGGGACATGGTCAAAACTCCGAGTGATATGGTGGCTGCGGCACTCAAGCTTGACTATGAGGTATCTGAGAGAACGAAAGCCTATTTCCAGCTTCAGTACGCCTTTAACACGTCGTTCAATTTCAAGTCCATGGAAGACCAGGGTGAGAATCAACTGGTTGCAACCATTGACCGCGTAACGGGCGAGCCAGGTGAGATATCACCCGGACACATCTCGGCCACTAATCCATTTATCCCGGCCGAGATCCGTAATAATCCGGATTTTGACACTTTATGGAATGGTGATTGGGACCGTCGCTATGCTGAGGTCGGCAACATTACGACCGACAACGAGCGCACAACCTGGCGCACCTGGGCAGGACTACAGGGCGCCATGTTCGACGATGCCTGGGACTGGGATCTCTCGGTGGGCTATGGCAATTTCGAACAGTATCAGATTCGATCCAATGAAGTTAACGTTACCAGGGAAGGTCAGGCACTTGATGCTGAATTAGCCCCGGATGGCGTTACGATCCAGTGTGCGGATCCAGAAGCTCGTGCGGCAGGTTGCGTACCGCTGAATCTTTTCGGTTATGGCTCGATTACGCCGGAAGCGGCCGACTGGATTCGGGTTAACCCGATCATCAATCCCACGGTCGAGTTGCTCAATGTGCTTGGTTACATGACTGGCGAACTGTTTGAAATGCCGGCTGGCACAGTCGGCGCTGTGTTTGGTTTCGAATGGCGTCGTGACAGCATGGACCTTAGAGTTAGCGACGGACCAAGGTACGGTGAGATCACCTTCAACCTCGTGCCACCGATTAAAGGTGATTTCGATGTCGCGGAGGTGTTTACAGAAATGTCATTCCCTCTGGCTGAGAGTCTAACGGCGGATGTTTCGCTGCGTTTTGCAGATTACAATATGCCGAACATCGATAAAGTATCGAGCTACACAACAGGCCTGATTTGGGAGCCGGTTGAGGGCTATATTCTTCGCGCTAATTACGCTCGCGCGCAGCGCGCGCCGGATATTACCGAGCTATTGTCTCCACGACGTGGTGACTATGATAGCTACGACGATATCTGTGCCGATGCTACGGCTATATCTACGGATAGAGGTCACGACAACTGTCGTTTGGATCCGCTGGTTGCTGCGGTAATTGCCGCCGAGGGCAGTTTTGAAGATGAAAACAACGGCTATTCACCAGCTGCGGGCAACGAAAATCTGATTGAGGAAACGGCAGATACGTACACTGTCGGTTTCAGTATCGCGCCTTCCTGGTTGGAGGGCTTTCGTCTCGCCGTGGATTACTGGGACATCACTATTGACGATGCGATCACCAGCATTTCAAACGAAGGGATCATGGAACAGTGCTATGCCTCGTCAATACCCTTCGGCCAGCCCAATCCATTCTGTGATGATATTACTCGTGACGATGGCGGACTGATTGTTGAAATATTACAGCGTGACCTCAATCTTTATGAGCTGAGCACAAGTGGAGTTGACGTGGCCGTGGACTATGCGTTCGAGACGGACCGTTTTGGTGAGCTGAATTTCGTAGTCAATTGGACGCACGTCACATCAGATGAGCAGAAGTACGTCGGTGTTGATGGCCTGGAGACTGTTGACTTCAGAAATCAAGTTGAATACAACAGCTTCAAGGATGTCGCCACGGGCTCTCTTACCTGGCGGTACAATGACTGGCGTGTTCGGTGGCGTACCACATGGAAGGGCCCTGTTGTTGATCACAATAGTCGCGTTGTGAGCTACCGGGAGGATGTTGCTGCCAACGACGCTCTTTGCGCCGCAGGCGATCCGGATTGCGTAACGAATCCGGAAAAGCCCAAATACCTCTGGTATCCGTCATACATCAGGCACGATCTGTCAGCGTCTTATGACATGACGCTGGATAATGGCTCAACGCTGAATGTCTACGGTGGCATCAGAAACATGTTTGATAAAGACCCGTTTGTCCCACGCACAGGCGATAACGTTGAAGCCGGCATCGGTAACTATGACAGCAAGTTCGGCGGCGGTATCGGAACTTTTGCCTTCGTAGGGGCTGAATTGCGGTTTTAGTGAGTAGACGCATTACACAGGAGAGCTTGTTCAGATCGGTAAACCAGCCCAGCATTAGGGCTGGTTTGCTTTTGTCTGGACTGTTGCTTTGTCTGTGTGTGCCCTTGTCATTTGCACAGACGGATGAATGGCGTTTCTCGGACGTCGATCGAATTGTTGCCCTCAGTGATATCCATGGCGCTTACGGTGCCCTGGTTGCGACGCTTCAGGCTGCTGACGTCATTGATGACAGTTTTGCCTGGAGTGGCGACGACACGCATTTGGTCATCACGGGGGATCTCGTGGACCGCGGTGCAGATTCGCGGCGCGTGATGGACCTCGTCATGCGCCTGGAGTCGGAGGCACTCCCTGCCGGTGGTCGCGTGCATCTGACGCTCGGCAACCATGAGGTCATGAATCTCATTGGCGACCTTCGTTATGTTGCCGATGCCGAGTTTGCCGCGTTTGGCGATGATGAATCGGTGGAGGAACGCGAAAAGTGGTACCAGAGGTTTCGGCAAAGCCAGCCGGCCGACGCCAGCGATGAATCAGTCAGGTCGGCATTCACCGAGAAAGCACCACCCGGTTACTTCGGGCATCGGGCTGCGTTTCGACGGGACGGGATCTACGGAAAATGGCTGCTCGAGAAGCCGCTCCTGATCGTAGTCGATGACACCGCATTCGTGCACGGCGGCCTGCCACCGTACGTTGCCGAGCATGGGTTCGCCGGCGCCAATATCACTTTGAAATCGAGTCTGCTCAGCTATCTGACGGCCAGACGAACGCTCGAGGATGCAGCTGTTTTGAGCCCGACAGACAGGTTCAAGGAGTTGCCATCGGTACTGTCGCCGATTATTGATGCAGGACAGCTTGACGAAGCGCTTCTGAAGGCGGCGAACGTGGTGCTGGAGCACAAGGAGTCCCCCTTGCACAAACCGGCCGGTCCGCTCTGGTATCGCGGCAGCTCGATCTGCAGCGGTCTCATGGAGGGAGACGGATTGAATGCGTCGCTCGAAAAAGTTGGCGCGACACGCGTTGCAATCGGTCATACCACGACGATCACGCGGCATATTCAGCAACGAATAAATGGACGAGTCCTCGAGATCAACACCGGGATCCTCGAATCAGTCTACGAGGGAAGCGGCTATGCGCTGATCATCCAGGATGGTGCTCTTTCGATCATCGGCGAGCATGGTGAGACAGGCCTGTTCCCGCTCGCGCCACCGAGGCGCATCGGTTACGTGTCAGACGCGATCGATGATGATGCGCTGGAGAGCATACTGGCTAGCGGCCCCATCATGGATTCCATGCCGCACGGGGCAGCGTGGCAAACCGTGCGAATTTCGGCTGGCGATGAGACGGTCCTCGCAAATTTCATTCCACTGCCGCGACAAAAGGGCTTCGTGCCTGAGCTGGCCGCGTACCGGCTGGATCGCATGCTGGGCCTCGATATGGTTCCCGTGACGGTGCGGCGTGAGATAGCTGGTCAGCACGGCGTACTGCAATTCACTCCAGCGAAGACGATCAGTGAACGTGATCGTCTGGCGGGAGCAAAATGGAGTCCTCCGATCTGTTCACTCGAGAAACAGTGGGGCGCGATGTATGTGTTCGACGCGCTCATTCTCAACACCGCGAGAACGCCGCTTTCCATGCTGTACTACCCGGATGACTGGCAGTTGGCGCTGGTCAGTCACGAGCATTCGTTCAGCGACAAGAAGGGGCGCCCTCGAAATCTCGAGAATGTGGAGCTTGCGATTGGTAACGAATGGCGAACCGCATTGCGTGAACTGGATGATGAGAGGCTTCGCAATAATCTGGGCGACGTGCTCGACCGACGCCGCTTAAAGGCACTAGCAAAACGACGCGACGCCCTGCTCGATGATTCAGATCGCTGAGCGCTGATGCTAGGATAGAAGCCAGTCAGTGTTCGAGTCAGCAGAGTATCCTCCGCTTTGAGTTCGACCCACCTCGGGTAGTCAGTGCGCATCAGCGGTATGGGAACAGGGCGGGTAGGGCGACAGAGCATCATCCGCGGAGGACTCGCTCCACCGCCAGTGGTTCGGGGGGGTGTTTTCCGGCCACATGGTTTACGCTTCCATGGCGGCCGTTTAGCTGCGGGCGTCCGGGCTCAATGCGCTGGATGTTGCCGAGCAAACCGCTTTCTGCCTAAATAGCCATTATCTAAATATTGCGGCCCGCTTTGAGCCACCAGGACGATCATGCCAACATTCATCGACCCGTTGAAGCGCGCCTTGCAAGTCGGCGCAGATCGCACTGCCGTGCTCTACGAGGGGAAGACGACCAGCTATCGCGAGCTGTGGACGCGCTGCCGCAAGCTCGCCGGCATGGTCTCCGGCAAGGGCGCCGTGCCAGGCGACCGGATCGCGATACTCGCCGATAACTCACCGCAATATCTCGAAATGTACGTGGGCTTACCGGCGGCCGGGTTCGTGATCGTGCCGCTCAATACCCGCCACGCCGAGCCGGAACTGCGCTACGCACTCGAAGATGCCGATGCGAAGTTGCTGATCACCGATCGCGACCCGGGTACGCTGAGTGATCTCGTCGAATCTGTAATCAGTGTGCCGAACGAATACGAAACGTTGCTCGACAATGCCGCCGAAATGGAACTCGGTGTCGGCGTGACCGAAGATACGCTCGCTGGCCTGTTCTATACGGGGGGTACGACGGGTGCATCGAAAGGTGTCATGCTGTCACACCGCAACCTGATCTCCAACGCGATCCACAACATGACGATCGCGCAGCCGTCGCAGGAGCACGTCTGGCTTATCTTGGCGCCGATGTTCCATGCGGCCGGAACGAACGGGGTACTTGCTGGAATTTGGTCAGCGAGTTGTCAGATTCCGCTACGAGTCTTCGACCCGGCGACCGCCCTCGACCTGATCGAATGTCATGGTGTTACGCTGACGCTTGGTGTACCGGCGATGATCGCAGCGATCACCGAGCTACAGCTCAGGGAGCCACGAGATACCGCCACGCTGCAGCTCTTGTTGCATGGCGGTTCGCCTATCGCGACTGAGGTCATACGCCGCGCTCGCAGCGCTTTCCCCAGCGCGGAATTCGTGCATGTCTACGGGGCGACCGAGACCTCGCCGCTCGTGACCGGAATCCGCAACGAACAGCTCTGCCTCGACGAGCCACGCGGCCGCTCCTGCGGCCAGGCATTGATCGGCGTGCAGCTCAAGATTGTCGATGCGGAAGGTCAGGAATTGCCGACCGGCGAAGTTGGTGAAGTCGCAACCAGCGGGCCGAATGTTATGCAGGGTTACTGGCGCAAACCCGAGCAGACTGCTGCGGTGTTGCGGCACGGCTGGTACTACACCGGTGACCTCGGCCGGCTCGATGCCGACGGCTACCTGTATCTCGTCGACCGGGCCAAGGACATGATCGTGACCGGCGGCGAGAACGTTTACTGCAGCGAGGTCGAGGAAGCCTTGTACAAACATCCTGCAGTGCTGGAAGCAGCCGTGATTGGCATTCCCGATGCCAAGTGGGGCGAAGCCGTGCATGCAATCGTCGTGCCCCGCGAACCGGTCAGTGCAGAAGAGTTGATCGAGTTCTGCCGCCTACACATCGCCGGCTACAAACTGCCGAAATCGATCACGTTTTCGGAATCTGAATTGCCGAAGTCCGGACCGGGCAAGATTCTGAAACGCGAGTTGCGCAAGCCCTTTTGGGAAGGCAAGCAACGCAGTATCAACTGAGGGCTCGGCTCGTGCGCCCCTCACGACCCCAGCCGAAACAGGAACTCCTGCATACCGTTACTAAGTAACCGCGCGCGGTCGATCACAAAACGGCCCATGCTCTTACCCAGTTCTTCGGGCGAATAGCGTGGGGCGGCAATCGCTGCGCTCGGGGCGCTGTGGTCAATGAGTTCGCCGTCCGCGGTCGGGACCAGGCGGCCGGGATGCTCGTTCATGTCGCGCTCGGCATAGAAGATCAAGGCATGGGCGAGGGCGCCGGGGCGGGCGCGGCGCCCGATCGCATCCATCAGTGCTGACAGGGCATTGAGCGACAGGTAATTCGGCAGATCCCAGCAAAACACGAGGTCAATGGCGTCATCTGGCCGTCGGTTCGGTAACAAAGACTCGGCCGCGTCGCCAAGCGCCGGCCCGGGCTCTATCGTGTTCAGATGGTCAATGCCGCCGAAATGCGCGAGGTCCGCGATTTCCACTCGGCAGCGGGACCGGCTGAGCAAGTCCAGCATCGCGGTCGACGCGGCACCGAGGTCGAGAACGACATGCCGCTCGGTCGCATCCAGTCCGGCGACGAGATCCTGAAACAGGGGCGCGTGAAGCGCTGCCGGCGAGCGCGGTCGGACCCGGGGGCTCGCCCGGCGCAGGGAGACTGTCACGTCCGTTACGCGGTCCCAGTCGGCGGGCTCAGGTTTGTGCTGGCATCCTTTACAGGCTTTTTGGGCGCGGCCTTGGTGTTGGCGGCATTGCCGGATTTATCCTCGGTGACCGGCCTGTCGGCGCTATGTGCTGTAGTCTTGCCCAGCGCCTTTTCTACGGCAGCTGGGTCCATCTCGATCGAGCCCTTGAAGTGCGCGCCTTCCTCGATGCTGACCTTGGGCGCGATGATGTTGCCTTGAACCCGGGCATTGACGTGCACGCTGATGCGCTCGGCCGCATACAGGTCACCCTTGATCTCACCGTCCACAGCTATCGACCTGGCGTACACGTCGGCCTTGACCTTGCCTTCTTTGCCGATGGTCAGGGCGCTGTTCTTGAGTTCGACGGTGCCGCTCACGTCGCCTTCGATGCGCAGGTCCTCGCCGCCGCGCAGGTCACCAATGATCTGTATAGATCGGCCGATAACGGCCGCATCGCCGCCGCGACCAGCCACTTTGGACCTCAGGGATCCAAAGGTCTTGTCCGATTCGGTCCGGTTTGCACCCTGCGATTCGATGGTGTCGTCGTCTTTCTTGCCGCGCTCAAACATGTCGCTCTCCATCAGTTGTCTGGATGGCAGTAACTATCATGCAGTCATGGTGCTAACAAGTGTCTCCGAATTGCGACGCCGGGCGTGCGAATCATCTGTCGCCTCAGAGTGACCTGCGCCACATATCGGCATCAGCTACGCAACAATGAGCACGGACTCTCGCTTTGGAGTTGGGATCGTCATTTGGTGCAGATCACCGGCAATTACGACGAACTATCCCTGTCGTAAGGCAAACCGAGTGGGACTACAGCGGAAAGAAGGCGAAGCGCCCAGGTATTCGCGAGCTTACAAACGCTAAGTTTCGAGAGCCAGGCTGGGTTTAGCAGCTCTATCCAGAATTGTTTGGTGCCTGGTAAGGCAAATTGTCTTGCAGAACGATTCGATGAACTAGATTATCAAAACTAGTCCTGCAGAAACTTTTTAAGGAGATAATCATATGCTCGAGTCCGTTCCCATCATTCTGCAAGCCGTATCGACTGGCGCGGCGGCGAAGAGTGCCTGGACCAAGTGGCGCACGCAGTCCAGGGGCAATGCGAAAAGGCTCATAATAGAGCTTCAGAAGAACCTTAGATTCTGCACATTAGTCTTGGATGATGGACTTGAGGTGGGAGAGGCAATGCATGTCCTTTCTACGGAGCAATACGATCGTCTTGCCGGCGAAGATCCCGCTCTTAAGTCCCTGCGGCCCACGAGGATCCGCGATTTGGGAATCAAGGACGACAAGAATCTGGCAGCCTGGCAGGGTCGGCCAACTGCCAGCCTGGTAGATAACATCTACGAGAAAATCGAAGACATCAAGGCTTATTACCCAAACCCCAAAAGCCGAAAGAATCGCCAATGGCGGATAAGAGTCACAAATATTCGAAATCGAATATTGATGTTGTTAGCAAACGCAAGATCCAGCAAATAGTAGTAGGTTGCCTTTCGCCCTGGTGGGGTCCTACCACGGCGTGGCGCTCAGCATTCGCCGAAACATACTCGCAATAACCAAGCGAATTTGAGTCAGTCGCGCACAACAGAGTCAAATACGCGGGCAACTCACTTGCTACGAATTTCCTGCAGTGCTTCGTTCATCTTGAAGAAGACGATAAAAAGCTCGCACCAGATACGGGCGAAGACCAGGCCACCGAGCATGCCCACGAAAGCAGTGATTCCGCCGCCGTTGAAAGTGTAAACGAGACCGCCGACGAGTATACCGAGCAGTAACACCCAGTAGACAATCGTAATAATCTTTGGCGTTATCATGTTGTCCAGGAAAAGAATGTCTCTCATCGTAATCTCCTTCATTATTTATTGTTGTTGATCGACGTGCCGACGATTCAGAGTATAGTCGCTGCCAAACCATTTTTCCTGTGACGTCGGCTCGATCACGGCACGATATTAATGTAACGTATCGAATTATCGAGGTTTGGCTTAGGCTTGAACCCCGCCGTTTCCGCCAACGCGTACTGGAGAAATCCGGTGGAAGAAGTCACCTTTCTCGTCAAGGGCTCCTCGCGCGATCCTTACGAGCTCATCTTTATCAAAGATGGAGACAGCCTGACGGCCATCTGTAACTGCCCTGCCGGCCAGTACAGCAATTTCTGCAAACACCGTATCTCGATTCTCGAGGGCAAGTTCGATGCGATAACGAGCGACAATGCCGATCAGGCTCCGCAGGTGGTCGCGTGGCTGGCCGGTACAGACGTAGAGACGGCGCTCAGGGAAATGCGAGCGGCGGAGAAAAATCCTGATCCGGACAAAAAAAACCTGAACGCAGCGAAGCGAAAGCTCGCCCGGGCGATGAACAGCTAGTTGCCGGTTGCGATTGTCCCTAGCGCGGCATCAGCTTCAGGAGTCTTCCGTCACTCCCGTCCTCCAGCAGCCAGATCGCCCCGGCCGGGCCCTGCACGACGGCGCGAATACGTTTGCCCATGTCGAAGCGCTCTGCTTCCCGGGCGTTCTCGCCGTCGAATTCAATACGCACCAAAGCCCTGGAAGACAGACCGGCAATAAACCCGTCGCCCTTCCAATCGGCGAACAGGTCTCCCGAGTAGATCATGAAGCCTCCCGGCGAAATCACCGGCGTCCACCAGACCTTCGGTGCTTCGAACTCCGGCCGCGTGTCGTGATCCGGAATGTCCTTGCCACTGTAGTGGCGGCCATTCGACACGAGCGGGTAGCCGTAGTTCTCACCGCGAATGACGCGGTTCAGTTCATCGCCGCCGCGCGGGCCCATCTCAATGTTCCACAGCTGACCACTCGGCATCGAAAGCAATGCCGAGCGGATTGCGGTGGCCCAGTGACCAGATCTCGGCCGTAACGCCGCCCTGATCCGCGAACGGGTTATCGTCCGGAACGCTGCCATCCGGACTCATGCGCAGAACCTTGCCGAGATTGCTCTGCATGTCCTGCGCCGGGTCGAATTTCTGGCGGTCCCCCGAGGAAACGAACAGGTGTCCGTCCGCAGAAAACAGCAGCCGGTGCCCGTAGTGGCCGCGGCCGGTGACTTTGGGCACCTGCCGCCAGATGACCTCCGTCTCCGTGACCGACGCGCCATCGTCGCCCAGGATCAGCTCTGCGCGTGCAACGACGGCTCCGCGGGTATCGCCGTCGCCTGCCTCAACGTAGCTAAGGTAAATGACGCCGTTAGTCGTGAAGTCGGGATGCAGCGCGACATCGCCGAATCCGCCCTGGCCGCCATAATCGACATCCGGTACGCCGTTGACCGGCTGTGACGCGGTGCCGTCCTGGCTCACGAGCAGAAGCCTGCCTTTTTTCTCCGTCACGAGCAGTCGCCCGTCCGGCAGAAAAGCAAGCGCCCAGGGTTCGTCAAACTCGGCGATCCCTTTCACGGCAAATGGCAAGTCGTCTTTCGCCGCAGCACAGGCGACGACGAGGGTGGATAGCAGGGCAACAAGCAGACGTCTCAAGTTTCGACTCCTTTTCAAAATACGCTTTCGAATTCAGTGAAGTGTACTATTGTCGCTGCGGTCGGGGAAATTAATTCGGCCCACAGGATAATCACATGCGAATTGATGCAATTACGATCGGGAATACGCCACCGGACGATGTCAACGTCATTATCGAAGTGCCTGTCGGCGGCAATCCGATCAAATACGAACTCGATAAAGAGGCGGGCACGCTCGTGGTTGATCGCTTCCTCTATACGCCAATGTCGTACCCGGGTAACTACGGTTTTGTGCCGCATACGCTCTCGGAAGACGGCGATCCTATCGACGTTCTCGTTTGCAACACGCGGCAACTCGTGCCCGGATGTGTCATCAATGTCCGGCCGATCGGCGTGTTGATCATGGAGGACAATGCCGGCCAGGATGAAAAAATCATAGCGGTCCCGTCACATGCGTTGACCAAGCGTTACGACGACGTTCTCACCGCATCGGATCTGCCGGAAATTACGCTGCGGCAAATCGCGCACTTTTTTGAGCACTACAAGGACCTCGAGCCCGGAAAGTGGGTCAAGATTGGCAACTGGCTGGGCGTCGACGATGCCAAGCGCCTGATCGTTGAGGCGATAGAGCGCGTGCAGCAGGTGAACTGACGGGAATAGCCTCGTACAATTACGCATTGTCAGGCGACGTGAAGGGCCGCATATTAAGACTGCGGATTCGGGACAAGATTTGGTGAAAATGCTAGCTAGACAGTCGGGCCTGGCGCTGCTTTGGTTACTCGCGGTACTGCCGTATGCGCTGTTGACCTTGCTGGCGAATTTGTCTGGCTGGATCATGTGGCAACGCAACGGCCGGTTCCGCAAGGTAACGGTTCGTAATCTCGAAATCTGCTTTCCCGACCTCTCCAGTGAAGCGCGAACGCGACTTGCCCGTAAAAGCCTGCAGGAATTGAGCCTTGGCATCCTGGAAATGGGCAGAATCTGGTTGAGGCGACCAGAACGTCTGTTGCAGAGAGTCGATGCGGTCGTTGGAGAAGAGCATCTTGAAGCAGCTCTCGGAGATAATCAGGGCACGATCCTCCTGGTGCCGCACCTGGGCAGCTGGGAGCATGTCTATTACTACCTTTGCCAGCGTTATTCGATTACGACGATGTACCAGGCGCCGAAATCGGCAGCTTTCGCCGACTTCATTTTTCTGGCGCGGCAGCGATGCGGCGTCAGGCTGGTGAGAACCGGCAAGAGCGGTGTGCGCACTCTTCTCAAGGAGTTGAAATCCGGTGGCATCATATCGATGTTGCCTGACCAGGTGCCGCCCTTGCAGTTCGGCAAGTTCGCGCCTTTTTTTGGGGAACCCACTCTGACGATGACGTTGGCAACCAACCTTCTTCAGCGCGCCGATGCGAGCGCCGTGTGTGGCTACTGCAAGCGTCTGCCTGGTGGCAAATACGAAATCGTATTTTGCCCCGCGGATGAAGCGATCTATGACCCTGATTGTGCGACCGCCCTGGCAGCGCTCAACAAGTCGATCGAACGTTGTGTAATGGACTGTCCGGAGCAGTATCAGTGGCAGTACAAGCGCTTCAAGTGGTTGCCGAACCTCACAAAGCGCGACTACCTGGGCAACGACCCGCATGCAAGCACAGGACTCCGGCAACGTCGGGTCTGAGCGGGTTTCCACCTGAAACGCCGCACCTCAATTGCAGCCCGATAATGCCGTATCATCTGGCGCAGGCGCACAAATAAAGGATTCAGGAATGCCAGGCCTTTACTTCAATGAATTCTCGGTCGGACAGATATTCGAGCATTCAATACGCCGGACGATTACCGAGACGGATAATGTCCTGATTACGACCCTGACGCATAATCCCGCGTCCTTGCACCTCGATGCCGAGTACATGAAGAAAACCGAGTTTGGCAGGCCGATTGTGAACAGTTGCCTGACGCTGGGCCTCATGGTCGGGATCTCGGTTAACGACACCACGCACGGCACGACGGTAGCAAATCTGGGCTGGGACAAGGTGCGATTTCCAAAACCGCTGTTTCACGGCGATACGATTCGTGTTGCGACCGAGGTAATCGCTGTTCGGGAGAGTAAGTCACGCCCCGCCAATGGCATCGTCACGTTCGTCCACCGTGCCTATAACCAGCACGATGAACTGGTCGGCGAGTGCGAGCGAACGGCGCTCATGCTCAAGAAGTCCACATGAATCGAAGCTATCTATTCGTGCCCGCGGATAGCGAGCGCAAAATGAAAAAGGCGGCCGATACCGGGGCCGACGCGTTAATTCTCGACCTCGAGGACGCCGTCGCGCCAGCTGCGCGACCGGCCGCGCGCGAGCTCGCACGCGACTATCTCCAGGGAGCAACAAACGTCTGGGTGCGAATCAACGCCATCGACACCGATGACGCTGCTGCCGATCTCGACGCTGTCATGCCTGCGGCGCCCACTGGCATCGTATTGCCGAAACCACGCAGCGCGGCGGACGTTGTCAGCCTCGCGTCCATGCTCGATGACCTCGAGCAGCAGCACGGCATCGAGGCGGGGCAGACCGGCATAATCGCACTTTGCACCGAGCGCCCCGCGGCGATCTTCACTCTTGGCAGCTATGCTGAAGCCACGCCGCGACTAAGCGCCCTGACGTGGGGCGCCGAGGACCTGAGCGCGGCCATAGGCGCGAGCAGCAATCGAGATAGCGACGGCCGCTGGCTACCTCCCTACGAGCTGGCGCGGTCGCTGTGTCTGTTTGCGGCAGGGGCCGCAGAAGTACCTGCATTAGATACGGTGTTTACGGATTTCCGCGATGCTGAAGGTCTGGCAACGTATGCAGCGAAAGCCAGGCGAGACGGGTTTTCCGGGATGCTCGCGATCCACCCGGCACAGGTCGACGTCATCAACAGGGCGTTCTTACCGACTGCTGCGGAACTCGAGCGGGCGCAGCGCATTGTGGCGCTGTTTTCCGCAAATCCCGGAGCCGGAACGCTGGGCATGAACGGTGAGATGATCGACCGCCCGCACCTGGTGCAGGCAAAACGCGTGTTGCAGCTTGCGAAACGGCTTGCTGCTTTATGAGATTAAAGGCTGTAGACGATGAGTGATATCTATCCTGTAAGTGCAGAGACAAAAAAACGCGCATTGATCGATGAGAAGGGCTATGCCGAAATGTATGCGCGTTCGGTTGACGACAATGAGGCTTTCTGGGCAGAGCAAGCGAGCCGCATCGACTGGATCAAGCCGTTTACGAAAGTGAAAGACGTTTCGTTCGCCAAGGACGACCTGCGTATTCGCTGGTATTACGATGGCACTCTGAATGTCTGTTACAACTGCATCGATCGGCATCTCGAAACCAAGGGTGACGATACCGCGATCATCTGGGAAGGCGACGATCCTTCGCGCGATCTCACGATAAGCTATCGCGAACTGCACGAGCGCGTGTGTAAGTTTGCCAACGCTCTCAAGGCGCTCGGCGCGAAGAAGGGCGATCGCATCACGCTCTACATGCCGATGATTCCCGAGGCCGCCGTGGCCATGCTGGCCTGCGCGAGAATCGGCGCGATTCACTCTGTCGTTTTTGGTGGCTTCTCACCCGATGCGTTGGCCGGGCGAATCGTCGACTGTGAGTCCAACATCGTCGTCACCGCGGACGAAGGCGTTCGCGGCGGCAAGAAGATTCCGCTCAAAGCCAATGTCGACGCTGCAGCCGCGGACCCGGATGTCACAACACTTGAAAAGGTTCTGGTCGTGCGCAATACAGGCAACGACGTTGGCTGGGTCGAAGGTCGCGACGCCTGGCTGCACGATCTCGAGGCAGAGGTTGATGCGGATTGCCCCTGTGAAGAGATGGGCGCCGAAGATCCTTTATTTATTCTCTATACGTCGGGCTCGACGGGCAAACCCAAAGGCGTCCTGCACACGACGGGCGGGTATCTCGTCTATGCGGCGGTCACGCACGAATACGTGTTCGACTATCATCCGGGCGACGTCTACTGGTGCACGGCAGACGTCGGTTGGGTGACGGGTCACAGCTATATCGTCTACGGACCGCTTGCCAATGGCGCGATTACCATGATGTTCGAAGGCGTGCCCAACTATCCGACCGCATCGCGATTCTGGGAAGTCTGCGACAAGCACAACGTCAATATTTGTTATACGGCACCGACGGCCATTCGTGCGCTAATGCGCGAAGGCGATGAGCCGGTCAAGCGCACCTCGAGAAAAAGCCTGCGTCTGCTCGGATCGGTCGGCGAACCCATCAATCCCGAAGCCTGGGAATGGTATTACCGTGTCGTCGGTGACGGCAGGTGCCCGATCGTCGATACGTGGTGGCAGACGGAAACCGGCGGCATACTGATTACTCCGTTGCCGGGCGCCACGGCACTGAAGCCCGGTTCGGCATCGGTACCGTTTTTCGGCATCAAGCCGGCGATCGTCGACAACGACGGCAAAGTTCTCGCGGGCGCGACGGCGGGTAACCTCGTCATTACGGATAGCTGGCCGGGGCAGATGCGCACCGTTTACGGCGATCACGAGCGCTTCGTTGCCACCTATTTTTCCACGTTCGACAAGTGCTTTACGACCGGGGACGGTGTGCGCCGCGATGAGGATGGGTACTACTGGATCACTGGACGTACCGACGACGTATTGAACGTCTCCGGCCACCGTATGGGCACGGCCGAAGTCGAAAGCGCGCTCGTTTCACATGACAAAGTGGCTGAAGCCGCAGTCGTGGGTTATCCGCACGAGATCAAGGGGCAGGGCATCTACGCCTATGTCACGCTGATGGGCGGTGTCGATCCGAGCGACGAGCTCCGGGCCGAGTTGCAGAAATGGGTGCGAAAGGAGATCGGGCCGATTGCCAAACCGGATCTGATTCAATGGGCGCCGGGACTGCCGAAGACGCGGTCAGGAAAAATTATGCGCCGGATTCTTCGCAAAGTCGCGGCCGATGATTACGCTGATCTTGGCGACACGTCGACGCTGGCCGACCCTGCGGTCGTCGATGACCTGGTAGAGAATCGTCAGAATCGAAAGAATCGCGCTGCCTGACGCAGCGATGGATCAGCCTTTGGCCTGATCTACGGGTTCTTCGTCAGGAAGATCGTCCAGCGAAATCTGGTCGAGAAGATCATCGTCGTCGAGCATTTCGATAGCGGAGTCGATGTCCTGATCGACGGCCGGGTTGGCAGACGTGTCCTCGTCGAGCATCTCGTTCAGCGAGTCGTCGTCCTGTTCCCCGAGCCCGTCCGTCTTGAGGTCCGCTTCGGTCAGCACGACGGTCTCGCGAAGGTGCTCGTCGCCGCCACCGAGGCGCTTGTGCTCGGCGATCTGCCGTTCGTAGGCTCTGACGAACTCCTCGGCATACATCTGCGGGAAGCGGCCGCCGCCTTTCTCGGTCATGATCGGGTAAACTTCGTTGTACAAGTCCCAGTACTTCGACTTGTTCAGAAATCGCGTAAAGATGTTGCTGCTGATCGTCCGATCAAAGCCGTCCTGCAACTCGTCCGGATCAAAGCGATCAGCAAACTCGATAAACGCGCTGTTCATTGCGTCGAGAAAAGCATCCTGATGGAACAGCAGGTCGCGACATACTTCTCGCACAGCGTCCCGCGGCCCAAGGTACTCACCCTCTTTGCCGACGAGCAGTTGTTTGATGGAATCTTTCGAATTCGCCGAAAGTTTCAGTGGATTGTTATGCCGCGGCAATACGGTTGTCTGATCGAGACGAAACGCATTCTTTAGATTGGCGCGGCTGCCGAGCAAGTGTGAGACTCCTTCAACGAACTCGCGCAGAACCTCGCCGGCGTTCTGCATAACTGCGCCGAGATCCACGGCTGGGTGCAACTCGGAGCGGCTGATGCCGAGACCATCCAGAAACGAGTCGAGCAAGTCAGTAGCGACGAGGTCCGATTCGACCAGCTCCCTGGACGTACTGTGTTTGGGTGATTCGAACTGCTTCACCGCTTTCTTGACTGCAGACTCTGCAACGCCGGTTTCCACGGCCTCGCCAAACAGCGCAGATTGAAATTCGTCGTCGCCGGTTAATGCATCTTCATCGAGCAGCTGCACGCCGGTCTTCAGCGATTCTTCCGGGACCATCGATGAGCTGTGGTCTGCAACGCCCGAGTCCGGTTCATTCAGCGGCATCACGAGGCTTTCGCCTTTGTCGATCGTAACTTCCATCTCGAAGTTACCGAAACGCACCATGTCGCCATTGAATAGACGCCGCGGGTTGCCCTTGCCGACGGGCTCGCAGTCACCGTTGATATAAACGCCATTGGTGCTCGTATCGAGCAGGTAGTAAATGCCGCCTTTGCAATCGATCGTCGCGTGCCGCCCGGAAATGAAGCGGTCAGGATCCGGCAGGATCCAGTCGTTCTGCAGAGAGCGGCCGATCGAGCCGCCTTTCTCGGTGAAAACGCGCACGGCGTCGTCGCCGACGATATCGCGGTGCTCTGAGATGATTTCCAGCTTGCAGGTCATGACAAACGAATAGTGCAAAGAATCAAAGGCCTACGCTGCCAAGTAGTTCACATAAATCAACTTCGTTGGTGACGCGGTTAAAGTATTATATGAGAATATATGACCATATACGTTTCACACCATCGACCGCAAATTTTGGGTAAACTACGCGCCCCTCGACACGCTGTAGAAAACATGAGCAAAAAGAATCTTTTCCGCGTGGTCTTCATGAGCCAGGGTCAGGTCTACGAGATCTACGCTCGTGAGGTTGGACATGGGGCGATGTTTGGTTTCATCGAGATCGAGCAGCTTGTCTTTGGCGAACGAACCACCTTGGTAGTCGACCCGTCTGAGGAAAAGATCAAGTCGGAGTTCGAACACGTGACGCGAACGTACCTTCCCATGCACTCGATCATTCGTATCGACGAAGTCGAGAAGCAGGGCACGAGCAAGATCTCAAAGCTCGAAGGCAACGTGACACAGTTTCCCATGCCGATATACACGCCCGGAGATGGCAGCAAGTCATAGTCTCGGATATCATCGCCTTTTCCAATTAGCCCCTCGCGCAAGGTCCAAACCGCTTGTCGACACCTGCAACTGATCTGGACACTCAGACTCGCATCGACATGCTTGAGCTGCCCGGACAGTCAGCCCTGTCCGACTTTCGCCTGAAGAAGTTGCTCCGTGCACTGCAACGGCAGGATAGCCGCGTCAAATCACTGGCCGCCCGCTACACTTATTTCATTGCGTTGACCGCGCCATTGTCCTCCGAACACAAGAAGCGTCTGAATGGTTTGTTGTTGTCGGGAGACAAGCCTGCATCGCTCGGAAAAGGCGCTCAGAAAATCTACGTTGTGCCGCGTCCCGGGACTATTTCGCCGTGGTCGAGCAAAGCGACCGACATAGCGCTGGCCTGCGATATTGATGTTGAACGAATCGAGCGTGGCGTTTGCTACGGCACGCAGTTCAAGGGCAAGGTCGGCAACGAAGACATGCATGTGCTGGGTGCACTGCTGTTCGATCGTATGACTGAGGCTTTGCTGGATAGCGGAGAACAAGCTCGTGCGCTGTTCGAAGTGCACCGGCCGGCGCCTCTGGCAACCGTTGCGCTGCGCGAGGGTGGACGCGAAGCGCTGGCCAAGGCCAACGCGGAACTTGGCCTGGCTCTGTCCGATCAGGAAATCGACTACCTGATCGAGGGTTACGCTGAGCTTGCACGCGATCCCACCGATGCCGAGCTGATGATGTTCGCGCAGGCCAATTCCGAGCACTGCCGGCACAAGATATTCAATGCGAACTGGGTCATCGACGGCGAAGCGAGGGACGAGCGTCTCTTCGGAATGATCAAATCGACGACCGCGGCCAGTCCCGACGGCGTCATCTCAGCTTACTCGGATAATGCGGCGGTAATCGAAGGTTGGCGGGGAGCACGATTGATGCCCGCGCCGGACAGCCGTGAATATCAATACAGTGACGAGCCGGTTCACATCCTGATGAAGGTGGAGACGCACAATCATCCGACAGCGATTTCGCCGTTTCCGGGCGCCGCGACGGGCTCCGGTGGAGAAATTCGTGATGAGGGCGCGACAGGGCTCGGTGCGAAACCCAAAGCCGGCATGACCGGGTTCACAGTGTCACATCTGCGGATTCCAGGCTTTGAGCAGCCCTGGGAGATGGAATTTCCGCATCCGGACCGTATGGCGACGCCCCTCGAGATCATGATCGAGGGGCCGATCGGTGGCGCCGCGTTCAACAACGAATTTGGCCGACCGAACCTGCTCGGATATTTCCGCACCTGTGAGATGTCTTTGCCCGGATTGGCTGATAACGAGATTCGTGGCTACCACAAGCCGATCATGATCGCGGGCGGTGTCGGCAATGTCCGCGCTGAGCACGCCAACAAGATCGACGTGCCCGTGGGTGCCCGAGTCGTCGTTATCGGCGGTCCCGCGATGCTTATCGGCCTCGGCGGCGGTGCGGCATCGAGTCTTGCCAGCGGCTCGAGCAGCGAGGACCTGGATTTCGCTTCGGTACAGCGAGGCAACCCGGAAATGCAGCGCCGCGCGCAGGAAGTCATCGATCGTTGCTGGCAGATGGGTCATGACAATCCCGATTCTCCTGATTCATGACGTCGGTGCAGGCGGCCTGTCGAATGCCGTGCCGGAGGCCGTTGACCATAGCAAGCACGGAGCGCGGATCGAATTGCGGGATGTTGACAATGCCGAGCCCGGCATGTCGCCGATGGGTATCTGGTGCAATGAAGCGCAAGAGCGATACGTGCTGATAGTGTCCGCCGATCGTTGCGAAGAGTTCGAGGTGATGTGCGAACGTGAGCGCTGCCCCGTCTACGTGATCGGCACGCTTACCGACGATGGCCGACTCGTCGTTAACGACCGCGAGTTCGACAATCGCGCCGTCGACATGCCGATGGACATGCTGTTGGGCAACCCACCCAAGATGACGCGCGATGTGCAGCGCGAACCGGCAGTAGAAGCCAATCTCGATCTGTCCGGCATCGAGCTGGAAGACGCGGTGCTGCGCGTCATTGCGCTTTCCGGCGGTAGCCGACAAGTCGTTCCTGATTCATATTGGCGACAGAACAGTCGGTGGACTCAGTGTGCGCGATCAGCTCGTCGGACCCTGGCAGGTGCCCGTCAGCGATGTTGCGATTACGGCAACGGGTTTCGAGAGCAAGACCGGTGAAGCGATGTCGATGGGCGAGCGTACGCCACTGGCGGCGCTGAATGCACCCGGCGTCGGGTCGTATGGCAGTCGCCGAGGCGATTACCAATATCGCGGCGGCACCGATTGACGACATAAAGAAAATTCGATTGTCGGCCAACTGGATGGCGGCGGCGGGTCACCCGGGCGAAGATGCCAAGCTGTTCGATACCGTCAAAGCGGTTGGCCACGAGCTCTGCCGCGATCTGGGCATAGCAATTCCGGTCGGCAAGGACTCGATGTCGCTGCGTGCTCGCTGGCAGGAGGGCGATACTGAATACCGCGTCGTCGCACCGGTGTCGCTCATCGTGTCGGCCTTTGCACCGGTAACCGACGTTCGGAGGCATCTCACGCCGCAGCTCAGGTCGGTCGACGAGTCGAGCTACCTGTTGTTGTTCGATTTGGGAGAGGGAAAGAACCGCCTGGGTGGTTCGTGTCTCGCGCAGTCTTACAACCGGGTCGGCGGCGATACGCCGGACCTCGACAATGCCGATGCCCTGAAGAGTTTCTTCGCTGCGATCCAGGAACTCAATGAACGAGACATGCTGCTGGCGTACCACGACCGAAGTGACGGCGGACTCGTCGCGACGGTTGCTGAAATGATGTTCGCGAGTCGATTGGGCGTATCGCTGGAGCTGAGCGGGTCCAAGCAGGAACTCCTGGCACAGTTATTTTCGGAAGAAGCGGGCGCGGTCGTGCAGGTGGCGAAGAACAAACTCACGCAGGTGCAAATGGTGCTCGATCGAACCGGTGCGAGCGCAACTGCGATTGGTCGGGTTGAACGTGCGCCGCGACTAACTGTGCGTAGCGGCGGGGAAGATGTCCTGCAATTTGAACGCAAGCAGCTGCAGCGCGAGTGGTCGGAGACGAGCTACCGCATACAGGCCCTGCGCGATAATCCGGCGACCGCGCGCGAAGAATTCGATCGCATCCTCGATGATAAGGACCCGGGGCTAAACGCGACGCTTACATTCGATGCGGGTGACGACATTGCCCGTCCATATCGAGGTAGCGCCGGGCCCCGCGTTGCCGTGCTTCGGGAGCAGGGCGTCAACAGCCAGTATGAGATGGCCGCGGCGTTCCTTCGAGCAGGCTTCACGGCCGTCGATGTGCATATGAGCGACTTGCTCAGCGGCAGAGACAGTCTCGCCAACTATCAGGGGCTGGTTGCCTGCGGTGGTTTTTCTTTTGGCGATGTTCTCGGCGCAGGCGGTGGTTGGGCGAAGTCCGTGCTGTATCACTCGCGGACCCGTGATCAGTTCGCGCAGTTTTTCGAGCGTTCCGATACGTTTGCGCTGGGTGTTTGCAACGGCTGTCAGATGCTGTCGCATCTTCGCGAGCTGATTCCGGGCGCCGAGAACTGGCCGCGCTTTCTCAGAAACAAGTCCGAACAGTTTGAGGCACGTCTGAGTCTTGTCGAAGTCCTGCAAAGCCCGTCGTTATTCCTCGACGACATGGCCGGGTCCCGATTACCGATTGCGACATCGCACGGTGAAGGCCGGGCGAGTTTTGACAGCGACACCGACCGGTACATGGCATCACATACGATCGCGCTGCGCTATGTCGATAATTACGGTGACGTGGCGGATAAATACCCGGCAAATCCAAACGGTTCAGTGGACGGTATCTGTGGTCTCTCGAACGAGGATGGCCGTGTGACGATCATGATGCCGCATCCCGAACGTGTTGCCCTTACCATGCAGAATTCCTGGCATCCCGATGAGTGGGGCACCGATGGCCCGTGGCTGCGCATGTTCAGAAATGCCCGGGTTGCAATCGGCTGATGAGTAACGACGCACCGAAACGCAACTAGGCCGTCGACTGCAGCTCGCTGTTGCTTTCCTGAAGGAAAAAACGACGGACCTTGATGGCGCGCGTGAGTTTGCCGCGACGCACGAAGCATTGGTAAAACATATCCTTGAGCACTTCGAGCAATATGCCTGCCTGAGCGCGGTTCAGGAGCGGTAGCTCTTCCTCTTCACCGACATCAAACAGTACGGTCTTTATGGGTGCAAATGAGTCGTCGTCGATGCCGGCGATATCCTGCGCAATCACGATTTCCTCGAATGCCTGCAACCTGCCGCCTTCTCCGAGCGCTGCAAATGCGCTCGACGCCGAGCGCCGGCACATCGAGGCGAACGCATTGAAGTTGTTGCCCGAATAGCAGGCAAGCGCCTCGCGAAAAAGAACCTCGGTGTGTTTGGGGAGATAGGCAAACGCAAAGCGTTCTTTGGGTCGTTCGAGTTCGATGAAATTGCGATACAGCTCGACCTGGTTTTCACGGTACTGCTTGACCGCAAACCGAAGAAACACGGGCGCCTGGCAGGCATCGCATCGGAACACCAAGCCGACGTGCTTGGGTTTGTGCTGAATCAGATCGTCAGCATACGGCACCGACTCGGGGCTCATGTGAGAGTAAACGCCGCAATAGGGGCACTCGAGCCCCATCTGCTCGTCATCTCCAAGCTGCAAGCCCTTATCCCTGTCCAGTACTATCGCCATTGTCGCTCTTTATTGATTATTTGATGCTAGATCAACCGGCCAAATCAGTATGCCCGAAGCAATCGGTGCTGCCGGATGCCGTTTACATAATATACGAATCATTCTGTCACCTGTCCCCAATCTCCGACGGCTTCCCGGGCCTGATCGTTGATGGGGCGGGCAATCAGGGCGTCACGGCTTAGCGTGACGCGAAATCGTGCGCCGTCCGCCATTGGCAGGTAGGTCGCCGTGCCATAAAAAGCATCGACGCCGGGGGCAAATCGCGGAAACTTGCTCGCCAGGCTCCACAGGTCGAGTGGTCTTTCCTCAGCCAAACCATGCACCGTGCGCTGCTCACTGCGCTCGCGTTCGATAGAGGAATAGCGGCCGCTCAATCGCTCGAGTTGATACACGGGCTCGAGGCCAAGAATGGTCGCCGGTGGGCTCCAGGTTACGACCCGGGCATCGAGCTGCCACTCGTCGCCACGCAGCGGCAACAGCCGGTCGATCTGACCGTCGATCATGAGCCGCGCCGTGTAGTCTTCCGGCGCGGACTGCGAGAACTCGATGACGCCTACCAGCTGTTCGTCGGTCAGGCGCTCGTAGCCCAGGTAGCTCATGAATATCAGGATACCGGCCGTCCCGAGCCCGACCGATGCGGCGCAGACAGTGGCGGAGCCGCCGGCACGCAGCAGCCGGCCGCGGCGCAAGTGGCGCAACATCGATACCAGGAATAGCAGGCCGATGAGCGTTAGCAATGCGCTGGCGGCAATTAGCACGTTCATCGTGGGCTTCCTAAGTCTTGAGGCGTTTGTATTTTATACGATGCGGGCTGTCAGCATCGGCTCCGAGGCGCCGCTTGCGGTCCGCCTCGTAGTCGGCGTAGTTACCAGCGAACCAGACCACCTCGCTATTACCTTCAAAGGCCAGAATATGCGTCGCAATGCGGTCCAAAAACCAGCGATCATGCGAGATCACGACCACAGAGCCTGGAAACTCGAGCAGCGCCTCTTCGAGCGCACGTAGCGTCTCGACATCGAGGTCGTTGGTTGGTTCATCGAGCATCAGCAGATTGCCGCCGGACTTCAGCATCTTCGCGAGGTGCACGCGATTGCGCTCGCCACCCGATAGCAGGCCGATTTTCTTTTGCTGCTCCGAGCCGCGAAAGTTGAAGCGCCCGACATAGCGGCGGGACGGCGTCTCGTAGCTGCCGACCTTGATCAGGTCCTGGCCGTCGGAGATCTCCTCCCAGACGGTCTTGCTGTCGTCGAGGCTGTCACGCGACTGGTCGACGCTGGCGATCTGCACTGTCTCGCCGCGACGAATCGATCCTGAGTCAGGTTCCTCGGTGCCATTGATCATGCGGAAAAGTGTCGTCTTGCCGGCGCCGTTCGGGCCTATGACGCCGACGATGCCGCCCTGCGGAAGCTGAAAACTCAGGCCGTCGATCAGCAGCTTGTCGCCAAAACCTTTCCTGAGTTCATTGACCTCAACGACGAGATCGCCGAGTCGGGGGCCGGGCGGAATATAAATTTCGTTGGTCTCATTGCGCTGCTGGTACGTTGGGGATGAGATCTCATCAAACTGCCGCAAGCGCGCTTTGGACTTCGCTTGCCGGCCTTTTGGATTCGAGCGCACCCATTCAAGTTCGGATTGCATGGCTTTTTGCCGTGCTTTCTCAGCAGCTTCTTCATTCGACAGGCGCGCTTCTTTCTGTTCCAGCCAGGAAGAATAATTGCCTTCCCATGGGATGCCATGGCCGCGGTCGAGCTCGAGAATCCACCCCGCGACGTTGTCGAGGAAGTAACGATCATGCGTGACGGCAATGACCGTGCTCGGGTACTCGTCGAGGAAGCGTTCGAGCCAGGCCACCGACTCGGCGTCCAGATGGTTCGTTGGCTCGTCGAGCAAGAGCATATCGGGCTGCGACAACAACAGGCGACACAGCGCGACCCGGCGTCGCTCACCGCCGGACAGCGTGGTTACGTCGGCATCCCAGGGCGGCAACCTCAACGCATCGGCTGCGATCTCGAGCTTGCGCTCGATTTCCCACGCGCCGGCCGCGTCAATTGCGTCCTGCAGCTTGCCCTGTTCCTCGAGCAGCGCGTTCATTTCTTCATCGTCCATGGGCTCGGCAAACTTCATGCTGATTTCATTGAAGCGATCGACAAGTGAAATTGTTTCGGCAACGCCTTCCTCGACATTACCCCGTACATCTTTATCAGGATCGAGTTCGGGCTCCTGCGGCAGGTAGCCGACCTTGATACCGGGCTGCGGCCGCGCTTCGCCGTCGAATTCGGTATCGATGCCCGCCATGATGCGCAGAACCGTCGACTTACCCGCACCGTTCAGACCCAGTACGCCGATTTTGGCACCGGGAAAAAAAGAGAGAGAAATGTCGCGAATGATGAAGCGTTTCGGCGGGACTACTTTGGCCACGCGATTCATGGTGTAGATGTATTGCGCCATTGCTGTGCCAGGTGTTTTGAGGAGGGCGCATTATCCGGCAAGAGCACCGGGCACGGTCAAGCACTTTATTGACTTAGGACAGAAGCCAATACTCGGCGTCCGTTACGTTGTCGAAAACCATGATCTGATACGCACGGTTAACGGCTACGGTCTCCGCGAACAAGTTGTCTTCGAGCGAGTCCGCGTTGAGGTCGACCAGGCCCAATTTGAACGCATGGCTCCAACCAAATTCTTTGGCGTTTGCAACAATGTCATAAGCATCGATTGGTGACAGGCGTCCCACAACCGTAAAAACTGCCAGAATTTTGTTGATACCGGTGTCGCGACAAGCATCAGCGACCTGTTTCCAGGTGTGAATAGCATCGTCTACTTCATGGCCCGGCCTTCGGGTGCCGGACACATTGACGGTCAAATGACTATCCTGCGCTTCAATTCTGACGTTATATGGCACGATCGATGCGCATTCCGAGAATATTGATCCGCGTATTATCCGGCAAGAGTGGTGGTCGGCGTCAAGCATTCATTTGCGCCACGCCTCGCGCATGTCTTGCAATTTCGCGGCTTTTCTTCACTATTCGCGGTCATGACGAAATTGATGAATAAACAGCCCGCCGGGCCGCTCGAAGCGGTCAGCGACTTTATGCGGCTCGAATCTGCGGGAGGTGTATTTCTCCTTATTGCTGCGCTTCTGGCGATGCTAATCGCCAATTCGCCGTTTGCCTCGCACTACGAGGCGTTCCTGAACACGCCCGTTGCGGTTCAGGTCGGCGCCCTCGCGATTTATAAGCCGCTTTTCCTCTGGATCAACGATGGTCTCATGGCGGTCTTTTTTTTCCTGATCGGGCTCGAAATCAAACGAGAGATCATTGAAGGCGAATTGTCGTCCCCGTCTCAGGTTGTACTCCCCGGCCTGGGCGCCGTTGGAGGAATGGTCGTGCCGGCTGCAATCTACGCCTGGTTTAACTGGGGAGACCCGGTAGCCATGGACGGCTGGGCGATTCCTGTAGCCACCGATATCGCGTTTGCTCTCGGATTGCTGAGTGTATTCGGCCGCCGAGTGCCGACAGCTTTGAAGATTTTTCTGCTCACGCTGGCGATCTTCGACGATCTCGCCGCGATCGTCATCATCGCGTTCTTTTACTCGGAAGATCTGTCACTTTTCGCCCTGATGTTTGGACTTGGCGCTTTCCTTTTTGCAGTTGCGATGAACCGCATGGGCGTGGGTCGGACATCTGCCTACATTCTTCTTGGCGTTGTCCTGTGGGTCGCCGTACTGAAGTCGGGCGTGCATGCGACGCTGGCTGGCGTGCTGATTGCATTCTGCGTGCCGATCAGGGACGCAGACGGGCGTTCGCCGCTGCGAGAACTCGAGAACGATCTTCATGGGCCGGTCGCATTTGCAATTTTGCCGATCTTTGCTTTTGCGAACGCGGGGCTTTCCTTTGCAGGAACGTCTGTGAACGACCTCGTGCACCCGGTAACGAGCGGCGTCATTTCCGGACTTTTCGTCGGCAAGCCGCTGGGAATAATCCTGTTTGTCGGTCTCGCCGTGGCGCTGCGGCTGGTCCGGCTGCCGCGCGGGGTCACCTGGCCGCAGCTTGTCGGCGTTTCATTCGCCTGCGGCATCGGATTCACGATGAGTCTGTTTATCGCCGGGCTGGCCTTCGAGCACGGCAGCGGTGACTACTTCAGCGGCGATCGTCTCGGAGTTCTTGTCGGGTCTGCGTTGTCAGCCATTGTCGCCTATGCCATTTTGCAGTTGAGTCTCCCGCGACAACCGGCCACGAACTAAAAGCTGTATCCAAAAGGCTACCGGCTACCCTCGACGGAGAGCAGATTTGATGTGGTCTGCCTGCCAGAACGGCAGAACTGATCACCTACCGCAGTGTGGACACTCTCCCTTCAGTACCTTGATGACGTAGTTCACCCACAGCCATAGCAAGGCTACGTTGCCCAGGAAAAGCATTGTCCACAATCAATGAACCGCCCATTGGCAACCTCCGCATACGCTGACCCAAGCTTCAGGTCCCGTGATTATGCGGCGGCAAGGCGCGCGGACAAGTGTCGGACAGGTCACAGATTTAACAAAATCTGGCATCTACAACGGGTTGAAACAGCCGGAACCGACGCCCGGTTTGGCCCGTGGAGTCAGACGAACGGCTTGATCCCAAACAGCATCTCGTGCAGCCAGAACACGAACGCCACATAAAGCAGCAGTCCTGCCACGACGATGATGACATCGTTGGTCTTCGACTCGGGCGCGCCGGGCAAAGGACGGGCAACACGATTTTTCAGCGAGATGCGGTCCACCACCGCCCATATCAAGAACGAGCCGAATAGCAGTACGTCGGCCAGCGTGCCGTTGACCAGCAGGTGTGCGACAGCCCAGGTTTTGACGGCAACGAGCTGCGGGTGCTTCAAGGCAGTCTTTATACGCCCCGGAAAATACGGCGCAATGAAGAACGTGAATACAGGCAGCATGAGCAACGCCGCCACGTGACGCATCCAGACAGGCGTGACATACAGTACTGTCGGCGTTTGGCGGAGATCCGCATAGCCCCGCACCATCAGGACAATACCGACAAGAGAGATGATCGCGTAAATGGCCTTCCAGCCATTTTCGCTTTTGGCCGCAATCGTGTCGCGTATGGGCAAGGCCACGATGGCCGCAGAGTGGATACCGAAAAACAATACGATACCGAGCAACAATTGCAGCATGGCGATCTTCCCCATCGTTTGTTGTGACTACGAATCTACGCCATTATGCTTCACCCGTAGCCAACAACGAAGAAGATTCGCATGACCGCGTCCGTTCTTGTTTTCAAAGGTGATGAGATAGCCAGCTACGGCTTTGGCGATCCGCATCCCTTTGGCCTCGACCGGCACGGCGTGTTTCACGATGAACTGGCCGCAGCCGGTTTTGGCGATGCCATCGAGTACGCTGCCCCGGGCACGGCGAGTGTCGATGATCTGTTGCTGTTTCACACTTCCGACTACATCGATAAGGTGTCGCGGATGTCCGCCGCGGGCAAAGGCTATCTCGACGAGGGCGATACGCCGGCAATGCCCGGAATATTCGACGCTGCCGCGAACGTCGTCGGCGCCACGTTGGCCGCTGTAGACGCCATTATGGAGGGCTCCGCGAAGCGCGCATTCGTGCCGATCGCCGGGTTGCACCACGCGGGTCGGGACCATGCGGCAGGTTTCTGCGTCTTCAATGACTGCGGCGTGGCCGCCGAATACCTGCGCACGCAACATGGCCTGCAACGCATCGCCTATGTCGATATCGATGCACATCACGGCGACGGCATGTTTTACGGTTTCGAGGACGACGAAGACCTGATCTTTGCCGACATCCACGAAGACGGCCGCTACCTCTATCCCGGCACGGGTGCGGCGTCGGAGACCGGAACCGGACGCGCGCGTGGCACGAAGCTCAATATCCCGATCGCAGCCAGGAGCGGATGACGACGATTTCCGGCGCGAGTGGGCGCGCGTCGAAGCGTATCTGGACGACGCGCAGCCCGAATTCATTATTGTTTCAGTGCGGCGCGGACAGCCTCGAAGGTGACCCCATCACCCACCTTTGCTACACCGAGCAGGCGCACGCGGATGCGGCAGCTGCCTTGTGCCGCCTTGCCGACAAGTATTGCGACGGCCGGATGATCGGCACCGGCGGCGGTGGCTACAATCGACGCAACCTGGCGCGCGCCTGGACTCGCGTCGTGCAGTCTTTCGTTGAGGCCGGCTAAGCAGTAACATCGCGTCCTTTGCCAGCCTTGTCCCCGGAGAACCCGCCCGATGTTCGACATCTCAACGCTCGCTTGAGTCATTTGATCCCGAAATCGCCGAAGCGATCACCCAGGAAGACCGTCGCCAGGAAGAGCACATAGAGCTCATCGCGTCGGAAAACTACGCGAGCCCGCGTGTCATGGCCGCGCAGGGCAGTGTGCTGACAAACAAGTACGCTGAAGGCTATCCGGGCAAACGCTACTACGGCGGCTGCGAGTTCGTCGACGATGTCGAGACGCTGGCCATCGAACGTGCAAAAGCTTTGTTCGGCGCGGACTATGCCAATGTGCAGCCGCACTCGGGCTCTCAGGCAAATGCTGCCGTTTACATGGCACTTTGCGATCCAGGCGATACGGTTCTGGGTATGAGTCTGGCGGAAGGAGGTCACCTGACGCATGGCTCCAAAGTGAATTTCTCGGGTAAGCTCTATCACGCCGTGCAATATGGCCTCGTGCATGAGACCGGACTGATCGACTACGACCAGGTGCAGGCCCTGGCTGAAGAACACACGCCGAAAATGATCGTCGCGGGCTTCTCCGCATATTCGCAGGTCGTCGACTGGCAGCGTTTTCGCGACATCTGCTGACAGCGTTGGCGCGTATCTTCTGGTGGACATGGCGCATGTAGCCGGTCTCGTTGCGACGGGCCACTATCCCGAATCCGATTCCGGTTGCCGATGTCGTGACATCAACGACGCACAAGACGCTGCGCGGGCCACGCGGTGGCATTATTCTGGCCAGAAAGAACGACGAACTGACGAAGAAGTTCAATTCGCTGGTCTTTCCGGGAACGCAGGGCGGACCGCTGGAGCACGTCATTGCAGCCAAGGCTGTGGCATTCAAAGAAGCCATGGAGCCGTCTTTCAAGGACTATCAGGGACACGTCTGCGACAACGCCAAGGTGATGGCCGGGGTCCTGGCCGAGCGTGGCTACCCGATCGTGTCGGGTGGTACCGAGAATCACCTGATGCTGGTCAGCCTGATCGACAAGGGCATTACGGGCAAAGATGCCGACGCAGCCCTGGGCCGGGCGAACATAACCGTCAACAAGAACGCCGTACCCAATGATCCGCAGTCGCCATTCGTCACGAGCGGCTTGCGGCTCGGAACGCCCGCTATAACAACACGCGGTTTCGGTGCAGACGAAACCCGGCAGCTAAGCGGGTGGATTGCGGATATACTTGACGACATCAATAACGAAGAGACGATCGAGCGCGTACGCGGCCAGGTCCTCGAGCTCTGCAAGCGTTTTCCCGTGTACGTCTGAGGTCGCATCGGTAGAGTTCTGAGCGCCCATGCACTGCCCGTTCTGTAGCAACGAGGAGACCAAAGTGATTGACTCTCGCCTGGCGGGCGAGGGCAGGCAGATTCGCAGGCGCCGCCAATGCCTTGCCTGCAACGAACGATTTACGACCTTTGAATCAGCAGAACTCGTCATGCCACGCCTGATCAAGAACGACAACAGCCGGCAACCGTTCGACGAATCGAAGCTGCGCAACAGCATGATTCGCGCCCTCGAAAAACGTCCGGTACCGAGTGACGCGGTTGAACAGGCGATAGGCCGGCTTATACACAGACTCAGGACGATGGGTGAGAGGGAAGTGCCATCGCGACTGGTTGGCGAGCTTGTCATGGAGGAACTGCACGAACTCGACGAGGTCGCGTATGTAAGGTTTGCCTCTGTTTACCGGCGCTTTCAGGACATCACCGAATTCGAAGAAGAGATCAAGCGCTTGCAGAAAATTTCCGAGACGGCCGCGTCACGTGAGCAGATGTCGCTGCTGCCCGAGCTGATCGGCAAGAAAAACAAATAGTCCGCATGTCTGAATTCTCAGCAACCGACTGCGTGCACATGGCGCACGCCCTGCGTCTCGCCGAACGCGGACGGTATTCTGCACACCCCAATCCGATGGTCGGTTGTGTGCTCGTGCGCGACGGCGAGGTCGTCGGCGAAGGCTGGCACAGGGTAGCAGGCGAGGCACACGCCGAGATCAATGCGCTGCGTGCAGCCGGTGAGAAAGCTGGCGGTGCAACGGCGTATGTGACGCTCGAGCCCTGCGCGCATCACGGCAAGACGCCGCCGTGCGCCGCCGCCCTGGTCGACGCTGGTGTTGCTGAGGTGGTCGTTGCGCTCAAGGACCCGAATCCGGAAGTAAACGGAGAGGGGTTGCGGGCACTCGCAGGCGCGGGTATCCAGACGCGAGTTGGACTGATGCACGACGAAGTCGAGATGCTCCTGCGCGGTTTTCTGAGCCGCATCACGCAACAGCAGCCGTTCGTACGTCTGAAGATGGCAGCGAGCCTCGACGGCTGTATTGCGATGGCCACGGGCGAAAGCCAATGGATTACGGGCGCCGATGCACGCGCTGATGTGCAGCGACTACGTGCCCGGTCCGGTGCGATTATGACCGGCATCGGCACAGTGCTCGCCGACGATCCGTCGCTTACCGTACGTGACTCGTCGCTCGATACCGAAGGCAAGCAGCCGTTGCGCGTCGTACTCGACAGAAACTTGCGGATGCCGCTGTCTGCCGAGATGCTCGCTCTGGCAGGCGGGACATTGGTTTATTGCTGCAGGGACAAGAACCGGCAGGCGCTTGTCGACGCGGGCGCGGAAGTCATCAAGGTCGAGGGCGATGGCGAGAAAGTGGATGCCAAAGCCGTGCTGCACGATCTCGCCAATCGCCAGGTCAATGACGTGCTCGTGGAGGCCGGACCCGGGCTTGCCGGAAACCTGATTGAGAAGGGCTTGGTCGACGAGCTTGTGATTTATCAGTCGCCCCATATCATGGGCAGTGAAACGATCGGCATGTTTCGGACGCCGACGTGGACCAGACTGGCGGACCGGCGCGCGCTCAACATCAGCGACGTGCGTCGCGTCGGCGCCGACACGCGCATTACGGCGCGACTTACGGGTTAGGATTAATGTTTACAGGCATCATCAAAGCAATTGGCACAATCTCTGCCATCGAAAGGCGTGGTGGTGACGTACGCTTGTCCGTTAAGTCCAAAGATATGCCATTCTCGAAGTATGAGGTGGGCGAGAGTATCGCGGTCAGCGGCGTATGCCTGACGGCTGTAGCGTTGCACGACGACAGTTTCGAAACCGACGTGTCGGTCGAGACGCTTGACGTGACGGCGCTTGGCAGACTTGGCGTCGGTGACAGCGTCAATCTCGAACCGTCCCTGTCGCTCGGCGACCGGCTCGGCGGCCACCTCGTCAGCGGGCACGTGGATTGTGTGGGCAGCATTTCGAAGCGCGAAGCGGATGCTCGCTCCATCCGTCTGACGATAGACATGCCGGTCGAATTCGGCCGTTATGCCGCGAAAAAGGGCTCGATCACGGTCGACGGTGTCAGTCTTACCATTAACGAGGTATCGGGGAATGGCTTCGAAGTGAATATCATTCCGCACACGGCTGAGGCGACTATCATGGGCGGCTACGTCATCGGCACGCGAGTCAATATCGAAGTCGACGTCCTCGCACGCTACATTGAGAGACTGCTGGCCAGCGATGGCGATGGTTTGTCGAAGGATTTTCTGAGAGAGCACGGATATGTCTGATAATACGACCGTTCACCCGAGCGCCATCGGCGCAGCATTCAGCGACATCGAAGACATCATTGCCGATATTCGGGCTGGCAAGATGGTCATCATGGTCGATGACGAGAATCGCGAGAACGAGGGTGACCTGATCATGGCTGCCGAAAAAGTGCGTCCCGAGGACGTCAATTACATGGCCACCCATGGCCGCGGCCTGATCTGCCTCACGCTCTCGCGCGAGCGCTGCTCACAGCTGCGATTGCCGCTGATGGTGTCCGAGACGGATGATCATCATGCGACGAATTTCACAATCTCGATTGAGGCCGCCGAAGGCATAACGACCGGCATCTCTGCGCACGATCGCGCGCGAACGATTCAGGCCGCGGTGGCGCCCTCGGCAAAGCCCGAAGACCTGAAACAGCCAGGGCATATTTTTCCGGTCATGGCACAACCAGGTGGTGTGCTGACGCGGGCGGGCCATACTGAGGCAGGTTGCGATCTCGCCAGACTGGCCGGGCTCGATCCGTCCGCGGCGATCGTCGAGATTCTCAACGAGGACGGCACGATGGCGCGGCGCCCCGACCTGGAGAAGTTCGCGCGGGCACATAAGATCAAGATCGGCACGATCGCGGATTTGATCCGCTACCGGCTCGAGAAAGAACGTAACGTGGAGCGCATCAGCGAACAGACCATCGATACCGTGCACGGTAAGTTCAAGATGGTCTGCTACGACGATCACGTGAATCGTGCCGTGCACGTTGCGCTGGTCAAAGGCGACCTGAGCAAGGTCGATAACCCGCTCGTGCGCGTGCACCTGCAGGACACGCTGGGCGATGTGATCGGCGTACAAGGTCGTTCGCTGGGCTGGCCGCTGCACAGCGCGATCGAGCGTATCGCGAAAGAAGACGGCGCTGTCATCGTCGTCTTGCGCGACCAGGAAACGTCGCGCGATTTCATGGACGCCGTCGAAGGGCTCGACCATGTCGCGGACGACCTGACAGACCGTCGCAGTGGCGACGCCGTGCTCCGCACTTACGGGGTCGGCGCACAAATTCTGCGCGACCTCGGACTGTCCAAAATCCGTGTATTATCGGCACCCAAACACATGTACGCGATCTCGGGCTTTGACCTCGAGATCACCGAGTACGTCGAAGACTGAAGCGGATTATGGACAAAATAAAAACAACGCAGGGTGACATGATTGTGCGCGACGCGCGCTTTGCGATCGTTGCTGCCCGCTTCAACGACTTTATTGTGGAGTCATTGCTCAAAGCGTCGGTACTTTGTCTGCGGCAGCACGGAGCGGCGGACGCGGATATCGAGATTATCAGAGTGCCCGGTTCCTTCGACATGCCCGTTGCCGTCGACAAGGTCGCGGCGTCGCGACGATTCGATGGCGTCATTGCATTGGGCGCCGTGATTCGCGGCGGCACGCCGCATTTCGATTATGTGGCAGGTCAATGCGTGCGCGGCATATCGACGGCGGCGCAGAAACACGGCGTACCCGTCGGCTTTGGCGTACTGACGGTTGATACGATCGAGCAGGCGATAGAGCGTGCCGGCACCAAGGCCGGCAATAAAGGCGAAGAAGCGACGCTTGCCGTCATCGAGATGGTCAACACGCTTCGTCGCCTCGAATGACAAAAACAAGTTCCACAGGCGCACGCACGCGCGCACGCGAATTGCTCGTACAGGCTTTGTATCAGAAGCAACTCGCCGGGCACGTTTGTACGGAATTGCTCGAGCAGTTCCACGCGCAGGCCGCATACGAGCGCGTTGATAAAGAGTTCTTCGACGAGGCGCTGCCAGCCATCTGCGAGATGCAAGCTGACCTCGAAATAAAAATCGACGAGCTCATCGATCGGCCACTCGAGCAGCTCGACCCAGTCGAGCTGTCGGTATTGCTGATCGGTGTGTACGAACTCGAGGCGCGCATCGACGTGCCGTACCGCGTCGTGATCAACGAGGGTGTGAATCTGGCAAAGCGATTCGGCGCGCTCGACGGTCATAAGTACATCAATGCGTGTCTCGACAATGCGGCGCAAACCCTGCGCCGCGCGGAGGTACAAGCGCAAGGCAGTGGATGAGTTCGACCTGATCAAGCGCTACTTCGTTCGAGTGGACGAAGCGCGCGGCGTGGTGACGGGCATCGGTGACGACGGCGCTGTCTTGCAGCCTGATCCCGGACGCGAACTGATCAATGTCATCGACACTTTGGTTGAAGGCGTTCACTTTCCCCACGGTACTAACGCTGCCGATCTGGGATACCGCTCGGTGGCTGTCAACCTGTCGGATATTGCCGCGATGGGAGGCCGTCCACGATGGATGACTCTGGCCCTGACGCTGGTCGAGTCTGACGAAGTCTGGGTTGCGAATTTTGCAAAGGGTCTGCACGAAGCGGCCATGGCGCACGACATGTCGCTGGTCGGTGGCGACCTCACGCACGGCGACAGCATAGTCGTTACGGTGCAAATTACGGGTGACGTCGCCGAGGGTAAAGCGATTCACCGATCTGGCGCCAGGGTAGGTGACACGATTTTCGTCACGGGCACCGTTGGCGATGCGGCCGCCGGACTTGAACTATTGTCGACTGGCAAGCCCGACGATTATTTGTCCAGTCGATTCCTGCGACCAACTGCGCAAGTCAGATTTGCTCAGACGCTCGTCGGCGTTGCGAGTGCCGCTATCGATATCTCCGATGGCCTTCTTGGAGACCTGCAGAAGCTGCTGGCTGCCAGCGGGGTCGGTGCGGAAGTCGATCTTGATGCGTTGCCGCTTTCGGACGCACTATGCGCGGCATTCGCGGGCGAGGCGCAGCGCCGGTTTGCGTTGTGCGGCGGTGATGATTACGAATTGTGTTTCACAGCATCTGATGACGCACTACCTGATTCTGAAGACCCACGGATTACGGCGATCGGCAGGATCGTGGCTGGCGACTCGATCGTCTGTCGCGCCGGCGGCGAGATTGTGGAGCAGCACGTAACGGAAAGTTGAAGGCATGAACAT
>CAVQDJ010000020.1:0-194889 GCA_963711285.1 uncultured Gammaproteobacteria bacterium
CCGGCGCACTGCCTGCGAGTAACTTTCTCCCCCCTCGCCCGTATCGATCAGTTCCGCGACGCCGGACACCTTGTGCAGGATCTCGTGCGCCCAACTGGCGAGCGTCACTTCGGCCCCATCCCGTGCGAGCCGGAACTCTGGATCGCGTCCACGCTTGGCGGTCGCGGTTTGGTTGTGACTGCATTCGCTGCTCGACGTGTCGTCGAGAGGTGCGCTGTCTTCAATCAGGCAATAAATCAAAAATGCCTCGATGAACCGCATCGTATTCTGATTCACGCCAGCCGGATCACTGATGTTGATATCGAGTGAGCGAATCTCTACATACTCGATTCCGCCGCGCCGCAGCGCTGCTGTCGGTCTCTCGCCCGATCTCGCCACACGTTTGGGTCGAATCGGACTGTAATATTCGTTCTCGATTTGCAGACGATTAGCTGACAATTGCCGGTACTTGCCGTCGACCTTTACGCCAATGTCCTCGTAATCCGGTTCCGGCGTTCTTATTGCGCTACGCAGGTCACGGATATAGCCGTTCAGGCTGTTCAACGAGATGTTGATGCGCGATTGATTCTGGTTGCTGTAGCCAAGATCGCTCATTCTGAGCGACGTCCCGAACGGCTCGTACCAGGTGTCTTGACTCAATGACGACATGTGCAGATCCGATCCACCACCGAAGGACTTGCACATCGCCGGTGACGCACCGAACAGATACAGGATGAGCCAGCCGAAGCGCCGGAAATTGCGCACAAGACCGAGATACTGTTCGGAACGAAAGTCGTCTTCTTTCCGATCATCGCCGATTATCCCCTGGTAGTAGGGCCAGAACGCCTCGGGCAACGAGTAGTTGAAGTGCACGCCGGCGATTGTCTGCATATGTCGGCCATAACGATATCCAAGCCCACGCCGATAGCTCGTTTTCATCTGCCCTACATTCGATGAGCCATAGCGCGCCAGGGGAATGTCATCGTCAGGTGGAATTCTGCACGGCATACTTGCGGCCCAGAGCAGCTCATCGTCAAGACGCGCATAGGTGAACTGATGAATGTCACAAAGAAACCGCAGCGCCTCCCAGGTACTCGCGAACGCGGGCGTGACGAATTCGAGTAATGCTTCGGAAAAGTCTGTTGTGATGTATCGGTTCGTCATTGCCGAGCCGAGGCTTGCGGGATGCGGTGTCCGCGACAGATAGCCGTCCATGTCGAGACGCAGCGACTCCTTTTCGATTCCTTTGCGGCCACCGGCCAAAGATCCCGGTTCGCCGGCGGCGAGTACGCTCAAACGCTTGTCGAATCCCTTGCTCAAATCGACCTTCTTTGTCGGACGCCGTCTCTGCTGCTGGCGAGATGCGCATTGCCCAACTGGTTGTTTTACCATAAGCGCGTGCAAGCCAACATACCGCTTGGTAGTCTGGGCATTGAATATGCTTTCCCATACACGCAAATTTGTAGCTTGTTCTGCGGTTCTTGCCGCCGCACTTTTGCTGGCTGAACCAGCCGCGGCGTTTCGCTGTGGCAGCAAACTGGTCGTGGATGGCATGCACGAGGCGCAGGTAATCGCCGCGTGTGGCGAGCCCGCGACAAGACGGCACCTGGGTTATTCCGTGCGCAGTGTCAGTATCTACTCACGGCCATTGTCGCCGGGCTGGACCCGTTCTTACTTTCCGGGATACAGCACATTCAGTGAAGAGGTCGTCGTCACCGAATTCGTGTACAACTTCGGGCCGCGAAAGTTTATGCGTCGCCTGCGATTCGAAGGCGGTGTGCTCGTCAACATTGACACGATTGGCCGCGGTTACGTCGACAACGACCGCTGATTCCTGAATTTGCGTCACACTGAAGGTACTATTCGCTTTGGCGCTCCGAAACTATCCACGGGACCCTCTTCCATGAAAGACGCTCCATTACGACGACTTCGCGACCGTTCATCCGGTGCCGCAACGCTTATCAACGAGGGCTGCAAGATCTCTGGTCTGATAAGCGGATCCGGCAGCTACCTGATCAACGGTGAGATCGACGGTGACTGCGACCTGGACGGCACCGTCACGGTCGCCAGGAACGGATTGTGGAAAGGCACGATCAAGGCCGGCGATGTCGTCGTCGCGGGGCAGGTGGAGGGTGATATCGTCGCTGCCGGCAAGGTCGAAATTTCGGACACCGCCCGAATCACGGGCACCGTGACAGCCAATGCGATCGCTGTCGCGGAAGGTGCTGTCGTGGAAGGGGTTATGAAAACAAACGGGCCCGAAGAACCCCTGGAATTCGTTGAAAAGCGGCGGGACACCTGAGACGTAAAAAGCCATATATAGGCTATTTGTCTCATATAGGTATCCTGCTCGGTCCGCATGGCCCATATCTCCGGCTGCCGGTAAGCCTGCACCAGAAATAGGCTCTTACGTCGTTTGCGGGTGCTAAACTGACAACAGCCAGTTTGTTCAAAACAACAATAAGAAAAAACGGCCGACAGGCCGTTTGGCAGTGGTCTTCAAACACCACACGACGCCCGGAAGTGCTTGAAGACAAATGATCGGCCGTACAAATGCAAGATATCTGCTTTACGTCCTGACGCTCGGCATTGCCGCGGCCGCCATCGTGTTGACGATGTTCTATGGCCAGTACCGCTGGCTTGCCAATGAAATTACGACAGCAAGCGCGGCCGAGCACGACGCATTTGTTCATGCCAGCTACGAGAGACGCATGCGCTCGCAAATGCATGCGGTCGCCGACGAACTCTCGGCGCAAAACGACACAATCGATCGCGTATTCGTCTCCACGGTTCTGAATCGCGCGATCGAGAAGAATGAAACCCTGGCCGGCATACGCTTCGTGAGCAGCCGCCAGGACGAGCACGAGGTTGGCAACCCACCGCGCGAAGACTTTTCGGGGCCGGTCATGTGGCTTCCGGACAGATTGCTGATGACCTATCCGGTTATGCGAGATCAACAACAACTCGGCGTTCTGGCAGGATCCTTCGAACTTGTTCAGCTCCGAGCCGAGGCACAAGCTTTTACCCGGGAGTTGCAGCAGAAAGAACTGCATAGCCGGCGCGCAAGCTATATCTGGATCGGTTCAGGAACGCTTGCCGCGCTGCTGCTTTGCGCCGGCGCGCTCTGGCTGTTCATGCGCAGACAATCTGCAAAGATTCGACAACTCAGGATTCAGGCCGAAAAACTGCGTGATGCGGACTTCGGAGAACGTTTGCCGGAGACTCGGGGCGACGCCCTTGGGGAACTCGCTGCCGTATTCAATGACATTCGTGACCGACTGCAGACGACGACAGTGTCTCGTGATTATATCGACGGCATCCTTTCGGGCATGAACGAAGCGATTATTGTCACGGCCATGGACGGCACGATCAAACGAATTAACAGGGCTACGACCCTTCTGCTGGGGTACGAAGAGGACGAACTCATCGGTGCTGGAATCGACCTCGTGGTGCATAGCGAGAAAAGCGGCTCGCTGATAGAGCGCAGTTTTTCCGGTGTGCCTAAAGAGGTCTTTTTCGAAAGCAAATTCGGTGACTCTATCCCGGTTTCCTATACTTGCTCCGTCGTCGAAGGCGAGAGCGGTGCGGCGGAGGATCGTATCTACGCTGCACGGAATATTACCGAGCGGCGACGTGCAGAGCAGCGCATTCGATACCTCGCTCGAATTGATGCGCTGACCAAGGTGCCGAACCGCATGCAGTTCCAGCACTTGTTACAGCGTGCGATCGCACGTGCGCGCCGCGCCGGAAAGTCCTTATGTCTGTTCTATATCGATGTCGACTATTTCAAGGAGATCAATGACACGTTCGGCCATCTCGCAGGAGACGCAACGCTGGAAACGGTCGCAGAACGATTGACTGCGGCAGCCCCGGAAAACTCGGTAATTGGACGGCTGGCAGGGGACGAATTCGCCGTTATCGTCAACGACCTTGGCCCGGACCGCGATGGTATCGTCGCGACCGACAAGCTTGCCAGGAAACTGCTGGACCGGCTGGCCGATCCGTTCTTCGTACAGGGCCACGAGGTTTTCATGACAGCCTGCATGGGCATTGCCTATTACCCGAAAGATGCGCCAAATGTCATTGACCTGATCCGTAACGCGGATGCGGCGTTGTACAACGCGAAAAAGTCGGGCGGCAATCTGTTTCGCTACTATGTGCCAGAAATGAATGAGGCTGCCGTCGAACGGTTAATGACGAAAAGCAAGCTGAAGCGCGCGTTCGAGCGGGACGAGCTGCTCGTTCACTATCAGCCGAAGTACAACCTCGAAACCGGCGAGGTCTTTGGCGCGGAGGCGCTGGTTCGGTGGGAGCTGCCGGACCGTGGGCTGATCTTGCCGTCGGACTTCATACCTATCGCCGAAGAGACGAACCTGATTATCGAAATCGGAGAATGGGTACTCGACAAGGTATGTGAGGACTTCCGTCTGTGGCAACGAACAACTTCTTCACCGGGCCGGGTGTCCGTCAACCTTTCGCTCAAGCAGCTGCGGCAAGCGAACTTTATCAACCGCATAAGCTCCATCCTTAGAAGTCACGAGGTCTCTCCGACGTCACTCGAACTCGAAATTACGGAAACGACTCTTATGGAGAATCCTGAACGCACGATCAAGCTCCTCGATCAGCTTTACGCCCTCGGCCTGCACCTGGCGATTGATGATTTCGGCACCGGTTACTCTTCGCTGAGCGCGCTGCAACAGTTTCCGATCAGCACTCTGAAGATCGACAAATCATTCGTTCGCGATATAGCTGTAAATCCTGATGACGCCACGATTGTTGACACAATCGTGCAGATGGGCCGGAATCTCAAATTGGATGTTGTGGCCGAAGGCGTCGAGACGGAGGACCAACTCAATTTCCTGCAACGCCTCGACTGCACCTATGTGCAGGGCCTGCTATTCGGAGAGCCGATGAGTTCCGACAACTATTTGGAGTTGCTCCATGCCCAGACCGACGGTACCGATACATACAAGGCGCTATTCGCGTGAAGCCTTCACTCGACAGGTGCAACGTGTTTAAATATCGGCACATCTTCCAGCCCGGCTTCCGGTAACTTTACATATACCAGCCACAACCAAAGTCGATTCTATGAACAAAATCCTGAAAGCAGCATTTGCTGCGGCAGCACTCTTTACGGCTTCGTTCGCCCTTGCCTGTGACTATCCTGAACGCCCGCATATTCCGGACGGTGCTACTGCTTCAAAAGATCAATTGCTTGAAGCAAAGGCTGGCGTGCAGAATTTTATCGCCGCAGTCGACGAGTATCTGACGTGTCTTGAAGATCAGGAGAAAGCTGCAGTCGCCGAGCTGGAGAATCCTGCGCCAGAAGAATTACAGCGGCGCAACGATATGTTGAACAATAAATTCGACGCCGTGAATGAAGAAAAGGCGCTTGTTGGCGAGCAGTTCAATCAGCAGATTCGTGCATATAACGAGAAACGCCAGGAATCCAAAGAATAGCCCAATTTTCCTAAACCCGGTATCTGTACCGTGGATAACCGGCGCGAAGCGGCAACGTCAGAGACTGCTGATTTCCCGCCGCAGATCCTTCTTTTCTTCGGTCACAATGCGCTCCAGAACTCGAATTCGGTCTTCAAGCTGGTCGAGCCTCGCCAGCTCATCGTCGCCCTTCTCGTCACTTGCGTTCTTTTCGTGACGCAACTTGTAAATTTTCTGAATCGTGGTCGCAGTCATCACGATGGCGACAATGCAAACAACGTAAAATAGCGTATTCATCATTGAACCCCTGATCCGTTAGTCCCGTACCTCATAGATTCCTGAATTCCCTGTCAAGATCGTACCGTGAGGACGTCACGTACTTCTCGATACGCGCCAGGCGCTCTTCCAGTGCCTGCGCGCGCCGGCTAACGGATTCGGCCGCGTGACGTCGCGATTCTTCGGCAGCCTCTCTTCTTTCCTTGCGCGACATCCTGCGGCGTCTGTGACGTCTGTGACGCCCACATGCCCGCACCGTGTAGCCGTGCCTGCTCGACTCGGCCGGCACGAGACAGACTATCGCGAAATAGACGATCAGTGTCATCGGCATGGCGACAAAGAAAGCGATGATGACGAGCAGACGCGTAACGCGAAGATTGAAGCCAAAATAGTCAGCAATTCCCGCACAGACGCCAGCCAGCAACGCCTTGTCAGCGTTACGCACGAAGCGCCGTTGGGACATGGTTGCCTGGGCCGTCATGAGTGCCTCCAGTAATCGCGCTGCTGACGTCGCCAGAATTCATATTCGCTGCGATTTCCCGAGTAAATCAAGGGCTTTTCCCGTATCAGTAGCGTTGCGCCGATGTACACAGCCGCCGTCAACCAGAAGAACAATGCCAGACTGATGACGGCGATTATGCGTACCGTCGACAGCCGGAAATTGAATCGCTCGGCCAGGCCTGCGCATACACCAAATATCCATGCGCTCTCCCGATCGCGGTACAAGCCGCGCAGTGGACCGTAGTCGATATTCCAAGTGCGTTGACTCATTTTTTCACCTTTCTGAAATGTCACGCCTAGCCTTCCGCAGCGTCCCTGTCTTCGTCCTGCTTACTTGCCGCGACACGCTTCTTCAGCGCATCCAGTTCTTCCCTGACCGACTCCTCCGCCTCGAGACCTGCGAATTCATGATTCAGGTCTTTGGGCAGCCCCAGGTCGTATGCTTCGACGCGACCCTCGACGTCATCGATGCGCCGCGTGTATTGCTCGAAGCGGATCATTGCGTCGTCGATCTTGTAATCGTGAATCTTCTTTCTGGCGGCGAGGCGACTGCTGGCTGTCTTGTGCCGTGCAAGCAGCGATTTCTGCCTTGTCTTGGCGTCCTCGAGCTTCGCCTCGAGCCTTGCTATGTCTTCGTTAAGCTTACTCAGGCCTTCATCGACAGCAATGTAGTCCTCCTTCAGGACCTCGGCTGACGCGGCCACGCGAGATTTCTCGATGAGCGCCGCTTTTGCCAGGTCCTCACGGCCTTTGCGCACAGCCAGTTCGGCTTTGTCACCCCAATCGCGCAACTCGCGGTCAAGTGACTCGAGTTTGCGATTCAGGTCTTTCTTGTCCGCGATCGAACGGGCGGCCGCGGACCTGACCTCGACCAGGGTGTCCTCCATCTCCTGAATCATCAGTCGCACGATCTTCTCGGGATCCTCGGCTTTGTCGAGAATCGCGTTGATATTTGAGTTCACGATGTCGCTGAATCTCGTGAATATTCCCATGACCCTGTCCTCGTGTTTGTTTAACCTCACTAATATCATTGCAGCTTCCGTGCCAGATTCACCGATTTCGTCTAACTGATTGTTTTATATTCTTTTTATGTCGAAACAAGGTGATACAATGAGCTTGACGATATCGTTATTTTAACCAATTATTCGTCTTTTTCACCTAACTATGGTCAAATAAACCAGTGAATCGCACTCCGACACAGCAAATAATCGGCGAAGCGCCGGCGTTTCTCGAAATGCTCGAGCACGCATCGCGTGCGGCGCCGCTGGGCAAGCCCGTACTGGTGGTCGGTGAACGCGGCACGGGCAAAGAACTGATCGCGTCACGCCTGCACTATCTTTCCGAGCGCTGGGAACAGCGCGTCGTCAAGGTCAACTGCGCGGCCCTCACCGAATCAATCCTGGAGTCGGAGCTATTCGGGCACGAAGCAGGTGCTTTTACGGGTGCTGCCCGGACGCATATCGGCCATTTTGAACGGGCCGATGGTGGCACTTTGATTCTCGATGAACTCGCCACAATCACGATGCGCATGCAGGAAAAGATTCTGCGAGCCATCGAGTACGGCGAGATTCAGCGAGTTGGCGGCAGCGACACGTTGCATGTCGATGTACGCATTGTCGGCGCAACGAATTCGGATCTGCGCGCGTTGGCTGCCAAAGGACGTTTCCGCAAAGATCTTCTGGACCGGCTCGCCTTCGACGTCATCACTATCCCGCCGTTGCGGGAGCGCCTCGAAGACGTAATGACGCTGGCGCATGCTTTTGCAGTCAATATGGTCAGCGAGTTGAAGCGGTCCTATTTTCCGGGGTTCAGTCCGCGGGCAGCGTCTGCGCTGTTGCGTTACAAGTGGCCGGGAAACGTCAGAGAATTGAAAAACACGGTAGAACGATCTGTGTATCGCTCGGATGACCCTGATCAGGCGATCACGAAAATCGCCTTCGATCCGTTTGACTCACCGTTCAAGCTGACCGTCGACGCCGCAGACGAGGTGCCGCGCAGCGGCGAAGCCGCGCCGCACGCCGTTGCTGCCGGCAGATCTGACACAGAGACTCAGGGACACGGAGCGAGATCTGCTGATGGCGGCTCTGGACAAGGCGCGTTTCAACCAGCGCATGGCTGCCGACTTGCTCGGCCTCAGCTACGACCAGTTACGCGGCAAGTTGAGAAAGTACGATATTTCCGCACGCCCAGGCGGCGCCTAGGATTGCAGCTACACAACTCAACTATCGTCGCGGTAGCGCCTGACGTAGATCGCCGCAGTCGTAAACAGGCCGCAGACAACGAGTCCGAGCCAAAATCCCGGGTGCGTCAGAAACTTGACGAGGTCGACGAGCGCGAGAAGGCTTACGGAATCTGCCGTCATGTCCCGCAGTGAGTCCTCGTCGAATATCGACACATCGGCAATCCGAAACAGCGGCAAGCTTCCCGTCCGCGTGATGATCGCCTCCCAGAGATACGTTGTGCGCAGGATAAAGTACTCGAGCATCGGCACGATCAGAAGCGGCAGGAACGCCGTCAATAGCGGCGAGCGCTTGGTCCATGCAGACACGAACAGGAACCAGCCGATAAATGGCGACAACCACAGTGGCGTTGCAACCAGCAGAATGAGGAAGAAAGTCCAGACATCGAAAATCGGCACCGATCCCCAGATAAGGCGCGCGGCGCTGCCGCCCTCGATGCTGACGAAGACGCTCGACACTACGAGATTGACGAGATGGGCGACCACGATCGCCGCAAACGTCACGAGCGGTATCGCAAATGCGGCGGTCAGGAGTTTCGAGACGACGGTTTCGGCATCGGTCACCGGCAGCGAGCGCCAGAACAGGATGCTCTTGTCCTTGCGCTCCGCATAGAGGGCATCCAGACAGTAAAAGATGGTCAGGATCCCGGCCGCGAGTATGAATACAGACGTAATGCCGACCAGGAATGCCATCAATGCCGCCCTGCGTTCGGTCTCACCAACATTTTGTGCAGTGATAATCGCAATGTCGACGTGGCCGCCGAATCCAGACGCGGCGACGTAGGCCGTGATAACGAGCAGCGTTACGACGAGCCCGACAGCCGCAGGCGTAATAAAAATCGAGCGGTGCTCCCAGAGTTCCCGCCGGACCAGTGCAAGTTGATGTGAAATCATGCTGCTGCCCCTTTGACTTTGGCGACAAACAGGTCGGCGACGGACGGCGTGTGCGCCTCGCCGAGCCCTGCCAGGCGTTCTCGATCGATACCTTCGAAGGTCATGACTTTCTTGCCGAAGACATCACGTTCGTGAATCGGCCCGAGCTGGCGAGCCTTGTCGGCGTCTTCACCCGAGGTAATCAGTTCGACGAAGTTTTCAGGCAGCGAGTCCATACTCGAATCGAGCAGAATACTGCCTTCATTAATGAACATGATGTCGGTCAGCAAGTTCTCGATTTCTTCGACCTGGTGCGTCGTGATCAGGATGGTTCTTTCACCATCGAAGTAGTCGCTAAGCAAATTGCCGTAAAATTCTTTGCGGAAGATGATATCGAGACCCAGCGTCGGCTCGTCGAGAACGAGCAGCTTCGCGTCGATTGCCGTAATGATCGACAAATGCAATTGCGTGACCATGCCCTTGGACAACTCGCGCACTTTCGCATCCTTGCGCACCTTGGTACGTGACAGCAGTTCTTCGGCACGTTTCCTCGAGAAATTTGGGTGCGTCGACTCCATGAAATCGAGCAACTGCGTAACCTTGATCCAGCGAGGCAATACGGCGACGTCGGCGATGAAGGAGATATTCTGCATCAGCTTCTTGCGTTGCCGAAAAGGGTCGAGTCCGAGCACCGACAGCTGGCCATCAAAATCGGTCAGGCCGAGTACGGCTTTTAGCAACGTTGTCTTGCCAGCCCCGTTCGGGCCGATCAGGCCCATGATCCTGCCTTTCTCGATCTCGAAACTGACGTTATCAACAGCGCGCACCTTGCCATAACGCTTCGATACGTTGCTGGCGGTTACCAGGCTAGTCATTCTTGTCTCCCGCGTCGTTCTTTTGTCCGACTTTCTCCAGAAGCTCGGCGGCATTGAGTCCCAGTCGCTCGATCATCGCGACGACTTGCGGCCATTCCTTCTCGATGAACCGTTTCCTTTCGTCCTTGAGCAACTGCAGCCGCGCACCATCGTTGACGAACATGCCGCGACCCCGTTTCTTTTCCACCAGGCCCTCGTCGACGAGTTCCTGATAACCCTTGAGCACGGTCAGCGGGTTGAGCCGATACTCGGCTGCGACGTTGCGCACCGATGGCAGCGCGTCACCATCGCCCAACACCCCCTCCAGGATCATTGCGACAACCCGGTCCCGGAGTTGTCGGTAGATCGGTACGTCTTCATTCCACTTAGGGTCCATCGTGATTCCGTATGCTTAGGCCAGAATTTGCCCGCGATGGGCAGCAGTGGCGGCCCATGCCGCCGGTCAAAAAAGCGCCGGCCGCACGATACGGCCGGCGCAACAACTCCGTCGCTACTTTACTCGCCAATGGGACGGAAACCATATAAGTCGCCATTTTCAGTCTCGATGCGCTCCTAATCCGGGACGGTCAGCCGCATCTCGATGACGTCGCGCACGTCGTCGATCGCAGCCCGCTGAAAGTCGGCATTCGCCTGGCCTGCAACGAGCGCCCCGGCCATCAGTACCATGATCGTCAGGCCTGCTATCTCGTTCAAATATCGGTCAAAAAAGCTCTTCATTGTTATTCTTCCACGGGTCCGGAGCGGATCCGGTGAACTACTGTTATAGTTGACTATAACACTATGGATTCTGATTGCAAGCTTTTTCAGGCGCTGTAACCCGATCCTGGCCCCAGCTACGTTTTCTTAGTCATGGTGGCAAATGCACAAGTCATGGCCTCGACAGATCTGCGACTTTCGCGGGCTGTGCGCCTCGCCTATGCTCCGAGTATGGATACAGCGCCCGAAGACAGCGCCCTGATGCTGCGTTACCGCGACGGTGATGTGGCCGCTTTCGAGACCCTGTACAAACGGCACAACGACGCTCTGTATCGTTATTTGCTGCGGCTTTGTCGTCATCGCGACCAGGCCGAAGACATCTTCCAGGAGGTCTGGGGAAAGATCATCAAGGCGCGGGACAGCTATCGGCCAACGGCAAAATTCACGACATTTCTTTACCGCGTGGCGCACAACTGCTTTATCGACCACATCCGGCGCAACAAGCGCCACACGCAAACCGTCGACATAGAGCCGGACACGCAGCCCGACGCTGGGGAACAGCCCGAGGTGCAGACCGAGCGCAGCCTCGCGCGACGCCGCCTCAATGCCGCGCTGCTGGAGCTTCCCGACGAGCAGCGCGACGTCTTTTTGCTGCATGAAGAAGCAGGTCTGAACCTCGAGCAGATAGCCTCGGTCACGGGCAGCAACCGGGAAACGACCAAGAGCCGACTGCGCTACGCGGTCCGGAAACTGCGCATCGCTATTGACGAGCCAGTGAGGACACCATGACTGAAGAGCGAAACACTACGGAACCTGGCGCGGAGGCAGACGCACTGCTGAGGCAGACCTACCGCGAACTCGCGCGTGAGCGGGTGCCCGACCACCTGGATCGCGCGGTGCTCAAAACAGCCGCGAAAGCTGCTCGCCCGCGATATGCGCGACTCAGGTCCTGGACGCGGCCGATGGCCTGGGCAGCGACGGTCATGCTGTCGGTCGCGCTCTTATTGCAGATGAACGAGGTGCCCGGACCCGAGAGCGCCAGCTTCGGCGACACCGCGCGCAAGGTCGAGGCACAAGTGCCGGAGCCTGACGCACGCAGTGACGCGCCGCTGGAGTCGGCCGAAGCCGAAGTGCTCGAGGAAGCGGCTGCGACGGCACCAGTTCGGTCCCTGCAGGCGGCGGGCGAAGCGCCTCGCGGAACAGAGCCGGCAAGACCGGCCGCAAAACAGGTCATTCAGGCACCGCTGCAGCAGAAAAAACAGCGCTCCGAACTGCGGCAGGACTCTACGGACGCACAGGAACCGGCCGCGCCTGCCGCCAACGCCGACACCTTCATGCTCCAGGACGCTGACATGCTGCGTCGCGCGGATGAAATAGCGCGGACACGAAGCGGCGAGAACAAGGAGTCGACTCTGCCGAACAGCCGGGACCATGCCGGTACGCCGAGCGCGACCGCCATGGGTCTCGCAGCACCGGTCTGCGATGAAACGGCGACGAAAACACCCGAATCCTGGCTCGAATGCATTGCAGCACTCGAAGAGGCTGGCCTGCTTGACGAGGCACAGGAGCAACGCCAGCTGTTGCTGGAAACATTTCCCGATTTCCAACCCCGCTGATCTTCATCAAGCCCTTTTCAAGGTTCGGTATCTAACGAGTGCCGCGTGACGCGAGCGATGCTAAAATCGCCGCCCGCTAGACGCTTATTCACTGCGCTCACCAGGAAAAGAAAATGAAGTCACCAGTTCGCGTCACCATTACCGGTGCTGCCGGTCAAATCGGCTACCAGCTCGCCTTTCGCATCGCCTCGGGCCAGATGCTCGGCGCAAACCAGCCTGTCATTCTGCAACTGCTCGAGATCCCACCGGCGCTTGACGCCCTGCACGGCGTCGTCATGGAACTGCACGATTGCGCCTTCCCGACGTTGGCGGGTGTTGTCGCGACCGACGATCCGAATATCGCGTTCAAGGATAGCGACTACGCGCTGCTTGTCGGCGCCCGGCCGCGCGGTCCCGGCATGGAACGTAAGGATCTGCTCGAGGCAAACGCCGCGATTTTTTCGGTTCAGGGCAAGGCGATCAACGACCATGCCAACCGCGATATTCGGGTCCTTGTCGTCGGCAACCCGGCCAATACGAACGCGCTTATTACGCAAAGCAATGCACCGGACATCGAGCCGCGGAACTTCACGGCAATGACGCGGCTCGACCACAACCGCGCAATGGCTCAGCTCGCGGTCAAAACCGGCAGCCATGTCAACGACATCCGCCGCATGACGATCTGGGGCAACCACTCGGCAACGCAGTACCCGGACGTTGAACAGGCCCTGATCGGCGATACTGCGGCGTCCGATCTCGTCGATAAGACGTGGGTCAGCAACGAGTTCATTCCCGTCGTGCAGCAGCGCGGCGCGGCGATCATCAAGGCGCGTGGAGCGTCATCAGCCGCCTCGGCGGCGTCCGCCGCGATCGACCACATGCGCGACTGGGCACTGGGCACTCCCGATGACGACTGGGTGAGCATGGCGATTCCTGCCGACGGCAGCTACGGCATCGAGCCCGGCATCGTTTATTCCTACCCGGTGCGATGCAGCGGCGGGGTATACGACATTGTCCAGGGGCTGACGATCAGCGACTTCAGCCGCGAACGCATGGACGCGACAGAGGTCGAACTCAGAGAAGAACGTTCCGCAATCGAGGATTTGCTTTGATGTGACATCGTGCATGGCGAACCCCGTAGCTCGATGATAGGGTTTGCCATGGCAGTTCACCCATCCAGAGGTAAAGTTTTTGTCCAGTCTGCTAGTTAGTCTTTTCTGGTTGCTGTTGTTTGTTGGCGGCGGCATCTATCTCGCTTACCAGCGCATCGACCTGCGCACCTCGACCATCTCGATCGGCCTCGCCCTGCTCGCGTACACGGTATTCGGCAACGGATCATGGCTGTGGTTGCTGTTCCTGTGGGCTGCGTTCGGCTTGATGATCATTCCCAATCTCGTCGACCTGCGGCGCGAGAAACTCACCAAGCCGCTATTGGACATGTACCGAAAGATGCTGCCGTCGATGTCCGATACCGAGCGCGAGGCGCTCGAGGCCGGCAGCGTCTGGTGGGATGGCGAACTGTTCTCGGGAATGCCCGATTGGGATCGGCTCATGTCCTTCCCGGCCCCCGAGCTCTCGGACGAAGAGCAGGCATTCATGGACGGGCCGTGCGAAGAACTGTGCCGGATGCTCGACGACTGGGATATTTGTCACGAACGCGCCGACATGCCGAAGGAAGTCTGGGACTACATCATCGACAAGCGCTTCTTTGCGATGATCATTCCGAAGCAATACGGCGGTCTGGAGTTCTCGGCCTACGCCAATGCCATGGTCATCGCCAAACTCGCTGGCCGCAGCGCGACAGCGTCGTCCACGATCGGTGTGCCCAATTCTCTGGGTCCGGCAGAACTGCTGCTGCACTACGGCACCGAGGAACAGAAGAACCATTATTTGCCCGGACTCGCCGCCGGAACGGAGATTCCGTGTTTCGCACTCACATCTACCGAAGCCGGCTCGGATGCCGCCTCTCTGATTGACTCCGGAGTTGTCTGTAAGGGCAGCTGGCAGGGCAAGCAGATCACCGGAATCCGGCTGAACTGGAACAAGCGCTACATCACGCTCGCTCCCGTCGCGACCGTACTCGGGCTCGCGTTCAAGCTTTACGACCCGGACCGTCTTATCGGCGACAAGGACGAATACGGCATTACCGCGGCGCTGATTCCGACGGACACACCGGGAGTCAAGGTCGGGCGGCGTCATCACCCGCTGTCGATTCCATTCCAGAATGGCCCCACGTCGGGCGAAGACGTGTTTGTGCCGCTCGACTACATTATCGGTGGACAGGAGATGGCCGGCAAAGGCTGGAAGATGCTTGTCGAGCTGCTTTCTGTCGGGCGGGCGATCACGCTGCCATCAACGGCGTGCGGCGGTGGCCAGGCTGCCGCGTACGCGTCCGGCGCCTATGCGAAAATCCGCAAGCAGTTCAACACGTCGATAGCGAACTTCGAGGGCGTCGGTGAGGCACTGACTCGCATTGCCGGCAATACCTACATAATGAATGCGGCCGTCGCCGTAACGGCCGGAGCGATCGACCAGGGCGAAAAGCCCGCCGTTCCGTCAGCCATTCTAAAATACCACTGCACGGAACTCGGTCGTAAGGTCTCCAACGACGCAATGGACGTCCACGGCGGCAAGGCCATCATGATGGGGCCGGGCAACTACATCGGCCGCGGCTACATGGCGACACCGATAGCGATCACCGTGGAGGGCGCCAATATCCTGACGCGGAGCCTGATCATCTATGGTCAGGGCGCCATTCGCTGTCACCCCTTCGTATTGCCCGAAATGCAGGCGGCCACTGATCCGGACAGCGACCGCGGCCTGATCGAATTCGACAAGGCGCTGTTCGGTCACATTGGCTATGCCATCAGCAATCTGGCGCGTTCGTTCTTCCTGGCGCTAACGCACGCCAAGTTCAGCCGCGTGCCGCTGAATACGCCGACGCGTCGCTATTATCAGAACATCAATCGCTACACCGCAGCGTTTGCACTCGCGTCCGACTTCGCGATGTTGACGATGGGCGGCGCGCTGAAGAAACGTGAATTGCTGTCAGCTCGCCTCGGAGACGTGTTGAGTTCGATGTATCTCGCATCCACCGTGCTGAAGCACTTCGAGAACCAGGGGCGGCGCGCGACAGATCTGCCGCTCGTCGAATGGTCGGTTCGCACGCTGATGTACCAGGCGCAGGAATCTTTGCACGCGTTTCTGAGGAATTTCCCGAATCGCTGGGTCGCATTCTTTTTGCGTATCTTCATTTTTCCACGCGGCAGAACCTATTCGGCGCCATCCGACGAGCTCGGTAACAAGGTCGTACAGCTGATGACGCGCTCGGGTGAAGCGCGTGAACGTCTGAGTCAGGAGGCCTATACAACGTTGGAGCCCGGCAACCCGCTTGGCTTACTGCAGGAAGCGCTCGAACTGGCCGAACAATTCGCGCCGATGGAGCGCCGGCTCAAGCAGGCTCTGCGGGAAGGCCTGATACGCTCTGATTATCTCGGCTCGCAGATTAGTGAGGCAGAGCACGCCGGAGTCATCAACAAGGATGAAGCTGCAGCGCTGTATGATTATCATGAGAAGGTCTCCGCGCTGCTTGCCGTCGATGACTTTGCTCCTGAAGAGCTGCAGCGTTCCGGCGTCGAGCCTGCCTCGGCACCGTCGCGCGCCGCAAGCGAGATGACAGGAAAGACAACGAAGAAGAAGGTCGCGCCACGCAAGAAAATTACGCGTAAGAAAGCCAGGCGCAAAAAAGCAGCGAAAAAAGCCACATAAAAATGACAATACAATCCGGGCCAATCTATGAAGTCACCTTCTTCGTAGACCCGGTTGTCGCTGAAGCATTTGATCTCTGGCTGCAAGACCATGTTCGTGCCTCTCTTGCTGAGCCCGGCATGGTCGAATGCAATAATTTCTCAATTGCTGACGGTGACGATGGACGCGTACGACGCGTATGCCTGCACGTGCTCGAAAGCGACGCAGCGCTCGATGATTTCCTCGTCGGCAGGGGTACCGACATCGATACGGAACTCGTGGCGCATTTTCCGCAACAGGCTGATTCGCAGGGGCGCGTGCTGCGCGAAGACCAGTCACCCGACCTGGTGCCCGGCGCGTCGCCTGATTGCCTGAACTGTGGCACAAGACTCCGGGGACAGTATTGCGGCAATTGCGGCCAGCGTTCGCGCAGTCGGCTGATCAGCCTGTGGGAATTGATATCCGACGCCTTTGGCGATCTTTTCGAGATCGATTCGCGTCTGTGGCAGACGCTGATTCCGCTGTTGATGCGCCCGGGCCGGCTGACTCACGACTATTTGCAGGGACGCCGGGCCCGCTACATGCCGCCGTTTCGAATGTACCTGGTCCTCAGCCTGCTGTTTTTCGTCGTCGCGTTCTTCGACCCCCGCGACGAACTGGGCCTGCTGTTCGAGCCGCAGCCCGAGCTCACCAGCGAGGAAGACATCGAGCGAGGCCGACGCAGGAAAAAGAGGAAATCCTCGACGATCTGGCCGAAAGCGGCATTACTGGTGGTGACGAGTTGCCCGACGACACCGACATCGGTACGAATGGCTTCCGCTTCGACATTCGACATCGACACGGCGACGACGATAGCGACTGCAACATCGATGCCTCGGATCTCGATGACATGCCGGACTGGCTCGCACGCCGTGTGACCGTGGAGCGCATGCAGCGCATTTGCGAGAAAACTCAACTCGATGACGGCCGCGCGCTCGTCGATAACCTGCTCGATAACATTCCGGCTGCGCTGATCGTCCTGTTGCCGCTGATGGCTTTCGTGCTCAAGGTCCTGTACCCGCTGTCGAAACGCTATTACGTCGAGCATCTGTCTGTTCTTCGTGCACTTTCACGCGTTCTTCTTCCTGATACTGTCGTTACAGATCCTGTTCGCGCGACTGTCCGCATTGCTGCGGCTCCCGGAAGCATTGGTGATATCTGACGCTCGTCATCACCTCGTTCTACGTGCCGGTTTACCTGTTTGTCTCGATGCGCCGTGTCTACGGGCAGGGCCGCACCGTTACGTTCCTCAAGTACGTTGTGCTGCTTGTCGCGTACCAGCTCGGCTTTTTTGCGACGATGCTGGCCGCGCTGGCCATTGCTGCGTTTTCAATCTAGGCGCATTATGGGGTGAGAATCAGGCCCGCGAAGACTTACTATTGGCAGATTCGAAGCGCGCAACAAGGCACGAACATGAGAAGAAAGCGACTATTACTGATCCTTCCAGGCTTTGCCACGCTGGTCCTGGTCGGGGCATGTGCCCGGCAGGATGCCGAGCCCGCGGTCGCGGCCGATCCAGCCATGGACACCACGGAAGTCGCGGCTGGCGAGCAGCCCTTGACGCTGCCGCCACGCACCGCTTCCCCGGCGGGCGCCAGCGTATTTTTCATAACCCCGGCCGACGGCGACACGGTTCCGAACCCGGTCAGGGTCGAGTTCGGTATAGACGGCATGAGCGTTGCGCCTGCCGGCGTCAACCAGCCGCTTTCAGGGCATCACCATCTGCTGATTGACACGGACCCCCCTGACATGGGGCTGCCGGTCCCGGCCGATTCGAATCATATCCATTTTGGCGACGGCAGTACCTTTACCGAGCTGACACTGGCGCCGGGCAGGCACACACTGCGATTATTGCTAGCCGATCACGCACATATTCCGCACAATCCACCGCTAATGTCGGAACCCATCACGATTACGGTCGAATAGATGGTTGAGAGAGAGCGCCCGGACCACTAAAATCGCCGGGCTACCGGATATTCCCCATGACTCGATCCAACACAGACAAGAACATCGGCATAAGCGGCCTCGCCGCTTATGTCCCGCCGTATCGTGTCTGGCTCGAGGACTGGTGTGACTGGACCGATAACCAGTGGCCGAAGATCCGCGAGGTCGTCGGCCGGAGCTTCCGCGTGCGCGGTCCCGATCAGAGCATCTATACAATGGCCGCCACGGCGGTCATGCGCCTCATCGAACAGTATGACGTCGATCCGGCGCGCGTTAAGTTCCTCGGTCTGGGCACCGAGTCGAGCACCGACAACTCGGCCGGCGCAATCATCGTCAAGGGCATGGTCGACCGGGCGCTCGAGGCACGCGGCAAACCGCCCATCGCCAGAAGCTGCGAAGTTCCGGAGTTCAAACATGCGTGCCTTGGTGGCGTTTACGGCATGAAGGGCGCTATTCGCCATTTGGCGCTCGACGGTGCCGGTGGACAGGCAATCGTTGTCTGCGCGGATATCGCCGAATATGCGCGCGGTTCGAGCGGTGAACCAACCCAGGGCGCCGGTGCGGTAGCCATGCTGCTCGAGGAAAACCCGAAGCTGGCAATTGTCGACCTGCCAGCCTCGGGCTCGGCATCAGACTATCGCATCATGGATTTCCGCAAACCGATGTCACGCTTTTGCGGACAGGACCGATCGCAGACACATCAGGTTCAGGACTTCCCGATTTTCAACGGCAAGTACTCTACGACCTGTTATGTCGACGAGACGCTGCATGCATTGAATGACATGTACAAGAAGCGCAACCTGAACCCGGCCGGCTACTTGCGCTCACTCAGGACCGTATTCATGCATCGGCCGTACCGCCGCATGCCCGAGACGGGCTGGGCCGTTTCCTATCTGTTTGCGATCAGTCAGGGAAATGCCGAGGATCGCGCAGAACTCGCGTCATATTGCTATGAAGCCGGCATTGACCCGGAGCAACTGCAGGCAGAGATGCTCAGCAAGCCGGAGGTGGCCGCGCTTGCCGGCCCCGAGCGGCTGCAATACGAAGTTTATCCGCTAACGATGGCAGTACTTCGCATATTCCGCGCATCGCGCCACTTTCGACGGGAGATTCTCGACAAGCTTGCCCTGGGCAGCGACACGATGCTCGATCTTGGCAATCTGTATACAGCCGCGTTACCGGCATGGATGGCCGCAGGATTCGAGCAGGCGCTCGATGAGGGCTCTTTGGCGACGGGCGAGGAAGTTTTGACGCTAGGCTACGGCAGCGGCGATGCAGCCGAAGTCATCCCGTTCTTTATAGCCGACGGCTGGCGCGACGCCACCGCGGCGATCGGTTTCGGTGACGTCATGCAGTTCGCTGTCGATCTGAGCCGCGAGCAGTACATCGCGTTGCACGATGGCCACCACGCAGCAGGCCTGGACTACCCTGTGCCCAGGAACGAGTTCGTCATAGACCGTGTCGGCACGACCGACGAGCGGCATTTCGCCGATCTGGGCATCGAGTATTACCGCTACGTCAGCTAGCGACGGCAGTAAGCTGCCAGGCGCCCGGCGTGATCGCTTTTTAGCGCCCGCCATTCCAGCCTGAACCAGGGCGTAAATTTCGCCGGCACTTCGGCAAACTCCTTGTCCAAATCGTATGGCTGTATGAATCTGACTGCCGAGATCTCGTGTTCGTTTGGCTCTATCGGACCGTCGATGTTGCCCAGGTATACGTGGCAGAGCTCATTCTCGGAACCTGCCTCGCCGAATTCTGCCTGGTACTGAAACTTGTAAACGAACTCCAGGGAGGATTCGATATGCAGTTCATCGCGCAATCGCCGTCGCGTCGCTACCGGCATCGATTCGTTACGTCGCGGATGACTGCAGATGCTGTTGGACCAGAAGCCGGGCCAAAGGCGTTTCGATGCGCTGCGCTGCTGTAACAGCAATTCGCCTTTATTATTAAAAAGGAACAGCGAAAACGCACGATGTAACACTCCGCCAGCGTTATGGCACTCCGCTTTGGACAGATACCCGGTTTCATTGTCATCAGCATCGACAAGGATCAATTCCTCGCTCTCGGACGATACGACTTTGTGCCTGCTATCCACTCGCGCTTCCCTCTGCCTGGGCCAGGCTCAAGGTCCTGAAGCCTGCTGCGCCAAGTGCGGCGCAGACACCATCGGCGGTTCCGGGACACAGCGCCACGATAGATCCGCCGCCGCCGGCTCCGGTCACTTTCGCACCGACGGCACCGGCAGCTCGAGCAATGCTGACCATGTTATCCAGCTCCGCTGTCGACACTTCGATCGCGTTCAAAAGACCGTGACAAATATTCATCAGCAAGCCTAGCTGGGAGTAGTCGGCATTTGCGAGCGCGACGGCGCCAGTCTGACTGAGCGCACCCATCTGATCGAATATCGCGTCGTAACTCGATGGACTCCGATCACGCCGCGCACGCACGCCTGCAACCTGCTCCATCGTTAGTCCCGACGTGCTGCTGCAGGCGACAACCAGCGGTGGAGGCTCGACCAATGTCAGCTTTTCGAGTTGCAGCGAGCCGGCGTTGCGAAACAACATTGCGTCGCCGTAAGTTGCGATCGTATTGTCCACTCCGGAAGGCGTACCGTGCGCCAGCTTTTCGCACTCGAACGCAATTGCGTTGATCTTCGCGTCATCCAGACCCAGCCCAAGCTCGGCGCTGAACGCACGCAGTATCGCTACTGCGAACGCCGCCGAGGACCCGAGACCCATTGCGCGCGGGAGCACGGAGTGCAGGCGAATCGAGAAACGAGCATCCGCGACGCCGAGTTCCTTTTGAATCAGCGCCACAGCCGCGTCCATGCCGCTCGCGTCACCATAGTCGATTTTTTGTGATACGCCCCACCCGGGCACGTTAAGCGTTGACTCTTTTTCACTCGCCGCAACCTCGGCAGTCACGGCCTGCGCGATCGGCAAAGCAAGGGCGTGCCTGCCATACACCACGGCGTGTTCACCGAACAGAATAACCTTGCCGGCCGCTGTCCCTGCCGCTGTCCCGCGCATCTTCTGCGCCTGCTTTCCGGCAAGAATCTCGGCGGCTCTCCATACCTTGATCTCGCCACCGGCGATCAGCTCTTCGACGACATCGTCAAACAACTCATCCGGGACGCTCGCACTCGACGCGACACTGCGTGCATGAAGCTTCATGTGCCCTTCTTGAATGCCACTTGTCGCCAGGGCCTTCAGCGCCGCGAAGTTCTGAGCCAAGCCCACCGCGGCCATCAGCTCCGCGAGCTCACGCGCCGCTGAAGTACCGGCAATACGCAGTCCAAGGGTCGCACCCGCATTTGCATCGAGATTCCCGCCGACAACGCCAACTTTTAGCGGAACGGTTATTCTGCCAATCAAATCACCCCGCTTGTCGGCCGACCAGGTCGCGAGCGGCAGGTACCGTCCGGTCATCGCCGCGTACGCATGCGCTCCGGCCTCGATCGCTCGCCAGTCGTTGCCTGTCGCAATGGCCAGCGCATCGATGCCGTTCATAACGCCTTTGTTGTGTGTCGCCGCTCTGTACGGATCGACGCCCGCGATGTCGCTCGCCAGCATGATCTGATCGCGCACCGTCGCAGCCGCGACTTGCGCCGATGCGAGATCATCGAGCCGGTAGCGAACACTGGCAGTGACCAGCGCACGATCCGCGAGGTTGGACAAAATCCGCAGCGCGACTTTGCCGCCACACATTTCCCCGATCCGTGGGGCGACGGCTTCGCAAATCGTGTTGACCAGATTTGCCCCCATTGCGTCACACGTGTCGACAACGAGGTGTGCGACGACGACCTGCTCCCCGCCATCGAGATCGATGGTTCGCAACTCGATGTCCCGCACGCCACCGCCCCTTTCACTCAGGCGCGGATGTACGGAGTTGGCAAGAGCAAGTAATTCTTCCTGGCCGGCTTCGATTCTTTCAAGTGCAGAGGCAACGTCGGGTACGTCGGCAATGTGAATCTGGCCGACGAGCATCAGCTCCTCGCACCGCGACGTAAACCCGCCGCCCGCACGCGCCAGCCGCGCGGCGCTGCTCGTGGCAGCGACGATCGAAGGCTCTTCAACAACCATGGGCACGATGTAATCACGGCCGTTGACGACAAAATTCGGCGCGATCGCAAAAGGCAGGCCAAAAACGCCAACGACATTTTCGATCATTTTGTCGGCTGTTGCAGGCAGCAGCGTGTGCCTGCCTTGACGCAACAGTTCGGCATCGTCATTTCGCAGCCAGCCGAGGCGCTGTAGTTCGTCGATGCGCTCTGCAACGCTGAGTCGGTAAAAGCCGCTGATTCGCGAGTCGCTCACTGTTCCTCCCGCATGACCCGCACGCCGCACAGCTCGATGCCCATATCCATAGTACGGAATTTTTCCGGCAGCCCGCTGTCGATGAATGCCCGGATCGCGGCAGCATCGTCGGCGAAAACCACGCCGACATCGCCACCACCGGCACCGCAAGGCTTGTAGACCAGTCCCGCGGCATCCGCGCTCGCAACGAGTTCGCCATGCCCAGCATCGAATATGCCAAGTTCGTGGTCAATACTGAACTCCCGGAGCACGCGGGTGTAATCACGGTACTCGTCGAGAATCGCTCGCGCCGTGCCATCGCGCCAGGCGTCGCAAATTCGCGCCGCCGACTCGGCCAGCGCAGCGCGTGTTGGCCGCCTGTCCTGCCGGCCGAGATGCTCCAGTTTCGCGCCGGTGCTTGTCGATGCGCCGCTCCATAGCAGCGCATACGCCAGTCCATCCGGCCAGGCCAACTTTTCGGTCGACCCGTTGCCGAGGCGGTATTCGATGAGTCCGCCTGCCGAGCAGCATGCGATGTCGGCGCCACTGCCGAGGCCACCCTGGAACTGACGATGTGCGGCAAACGCAATGCGCGTCGCCTCCACGCTCGTTGCCACCACCTCGCAAAGCGCAGCCGTCAAGGCCACCGTCAAGGCCGCGCTCGAACCGATGCCTATTTTTGTGCCGCTTTCAGAATCGCGAAAATCATTTGTATCGAGCGTGATCGACAGCGGTATGTTGCACTGCATCTGGGCCGTGCGCCAAACTTCATTGACGAGCCTGAACTCCTGTGCGCCCGACAGCCAGTCACAACCGCCGTTACGACCTTTGAATCGTCCCGTGACGCTGCTGTATCCGGGTGCCGAAACCGTGTGATGGTCGCCCGCAGCGCGGTCGATGGTCACACGTGCCCGTCGATTGACTGCCATGCAAACCGCCGGCGCACCATCGAGCACCGCGTACTCTCCGCACAGCACCAGCTTGCCGGGCGCACTCGCGAATACCGGCATTGATGGGTTTGGCTCAGACATCGGCAATTCGCGCTGCCCCGGCGCCGAGTCCGCTGACGAGGATATCCTCGACGCCCTCGACCTCCCCGAGCGCGTCGCGTACGGCGGTTTCATCGTCCGCTTCGCAAACGGCTTTGAGCTGCGGCCCGGCATCGATCGTGAAAAAAACAGCGACGCCGCGGCTCTGTAATTCCCGAACCGCCTGCATGCATGCCAGTGTCGCGCCGTTCCAGTACACGACAGGCGGCCGTGATGCCCACATCACGGAGTGCATTTTCAGACAGTTGTGCTCGGAGATCGACGCAAGCAAAGAGAAGTCCCGGGAAGCTATTGCTGTTCGTGCAGCCGCGAGATCATCTTCTTGCTGCTCGACCCAACGAGTAAAGAACGGCGAGGTCTTGCGACTGAGTTCCATCGCTTCTGTGGAGCTTACGGGTTTTTGTGCCGCAGTCGTGACCGCGACAACAACCCTGAGCGGCCACTCGTCTGCGGGACGCAGGCAGCGCAAGGAAATATCGCTGCCCGTTTTCTCGAGTTCGACGAAGCCACCGTAAAGCGAACGAGCTGCCGAGCCGGATGCTGCACCTGCCAGCCGTGCCAGCTGCGTGGTTTCCCTGCCCCCTTCCTCCGCAGCGTCCGCCGCGACGACCAGCGCGGCGAAAGCGGATGCCGAGGATGCGAGGCCCGCAGCGATCGGAAAGTTGCTGGTGCTGAGCACGCGCGCTGCAGGTCGTTTCCGGCCCGCGACCGTGTCGAGGCAACGCGCGACACGCGGCAACATATCGGCACTATCCCGTCCGTTGACGGTCAACGCATCGCCGGACAGTGCATCGTCGAACTCGACGCACATCGTTGTACGAAGGTCCGCGAGCGTAATCGAGATCGAGCCGACCGCCGGGAGGTTACGACGCGTGTCGCTCTTTCCCCAGTACTTGATCAACGCGATATTCGGCTGGGCTCTGGCGGTTGCCCGCATAGGCTTCCTGGGTGGGTATAAGGGACGCGAATTATAGCCCAGCCGTGCTGCGCACAGGCCGCAAATGCGTGTACGCTACATGACCCTGAGCAAGACCCGGAGACCTTTTTTGGCAGCCACGTTCGACAAGCGCATCGCGTACTACACCGAGCGCGTGCAGGAGAAACTGGACGGCGTCCTGCCGCCTGCCAACCTGTCGCCTAAGCGCCTGCACGATGCAATGCGCTATGCGGTCTTCAACGGCGGCAAGCGGATTCGGCCGTTGCTCGTCTACGCGACCGGCGAATGCCTTGGACTGGAGGAGCAGGCCCTCGATGCCCCGGCCGCCGCGCTCGAATTGATTCACGCGTTCTCCCTGGTCCACGATGACTTGCCCGCGATGGACAACGACGATTTGCGGCGCGGCAAGCCGACCTTGCACCGGCAGTTCGACGAAGCCACGGCAATTCTCGCCGCGGATGCGCTGCAGCCGCTCGCGTTCAGCGTGATCGCCGATAGTGGCGATCTCCAGCCCGCAACCCGCAACAAACTCGTCAAGCTCATCGCTGATGCCTGCGGGTCTGTCGGCATGACCGGCGGCCAGTCGATGGACCTGGCCGCCGAAGGGCGCTCGCTGTCTGCGGACGAGATCGAGACCATGTATTCGCTCAAGACCGGCGCACTGATACACGCGTCGGTCCTGTCGGCGGCGCTGCTGAGCAGCGAACTGTCCAACGAACGCGTATCCGCGATCGATGCTTTCGGCAGGACGATCGGCATAGCGTTTCAAATCAAGGACGATCTGCTCGATGTCGAAGGCGAGACGGAGGTCATCGGTAAGCACGCAGGCGCCGATCAGCGCCTGCGAAAAGCGACTTATCCGGGTCTGGTCGGAAACGACGCTGCGCGTGAGCGCTGCGACGCCTTGCTCCGCAACTCCCTCGAACAGCTCGACGACTTTGGCGCCGATGCAGACTCATTACGCTGGCTCGCCGGCTACATCGTCGAGCGCGGTAATTGAAGTGACTCCGGCGACGCGTACGATACTGCACGTTGACATGGATGCTTTCTATGCGTCCGTCGAGCAGCGCGACAATCCGCAGCTGCTCGGCAAGCCGGTGGTCGTAGGCGGTGGCAGCAATCGCGGTGTCGTTGCGGCCGCAAGCTACGAGGTCCGCAAGTACGGTGTTCGCTCGGCCATGCCGATGTCTGACGCAAGGAGGCGATGTCCCGATCTGATTCGCGTGCGACCGCGAATGTCACATTATCAGGCCGTGTCCAAACAGATCTTCGCTGTTTTTCGCGAGCTCACTCCGCTTGTCGAAGGACTGTCACTCGATGAGGCATTTCTCGACGTAACTGCGTGCCAGAATCTGCACGGCACCGGAATCGACATCGCCAGGAAAATCAAGCGCAGCATCCGTGAGCGAACAGGTCTTGGCGCATCGGTCGGCATTGCGGAGAACAAACTCGTCGCGAAGATCGCATCCGACATGGACAAACCCGATGGCCTCGTCGTCATTCGCGCAGACGACTGCTGCGAGAAGCTCGACCCGCTGCCGGTGGTCGTGATTCCAGGCATCGGCCACCAGACTCTGGCGCGGCTGCAGCAGCTCGGTATTCACACCGTGGGCGACCTGCGCCTCGCCCATGACCGGGATCTTAGGAACGTATTCGGCCGCTTCGCAGCGCGCGCTCGCGAGCGCGCTGCGGGCATCGACAACCGTCCCGTCATCGCCTGTCGGGAAGAAAAATCGATCAGTGCCGAGGAAACCTATGAGGCCGATCTCGGCGATCGCGGCGACATGGAGCGGGAATTGCTCCGCCTGGCGGAGGCGACGGCACGCCGGCTGCGCAATTCTCAACTGCAGGCGGGGACGGTGCAGGTCAAGATCAGGCAGTCAGACTTTAAGACCTTCACACGACAAAGGAGTCTGCAGCCGCCGGCACATGGAACGGATCAGATCTATCAGGTTGCGCGTACACTTCTCGGCACCTGGCTCGAGGAAAACCCCGGCACTCGTATTCGACTGCTCGGTGTGGGCGCAAGCAAGCTTTCCGCGGCCGAGCAGCGGGATCTGTTTGCGGCAGCCGATGCTCCGGCTGCAAGCCCGCTCGACCGGGCGGTTGACGATATTCGCGACCGCTTCGGCAACTCCTCGGTTGGCCGTGCGAGAACACTGGACCGGCCCTGAGTCATGTAGAATCGAGGCCCTGAGAGAGGATCAGGGCTACGGCAAAAGAATAATGTACACCAGCTTTTTTGGCTTGAATGAAAAACCGTTTTCGATAACGCCGGACCCGCGTTACCTGTTCATGAGCGAGCGCCATGGCGAGGCGCTCGCTCATCTGGTCTACGGCGTAACCGAAAGCGGCGGCTTCATGCAGCTGACGGGCGAGGTAGGCACAGGCAAGACCACGCTTGTCCGCACCCTGCTCCTGAACCGCATGCCCGCAAATGCCGACGTGGCGGTCGTGCTGAACCCGCAGCTCTCCGCCCGTGAATTCCTGGCAACGATTTGTGAAGAACTCGGCGTCCCGGTGCCCGAGGACCAGACCAGCATCAAGGCGCTGATCGACACGCTCAACCATCACCTGCTCGCTACCCATGCCGATGGCCGGCGCACGATTCTGGTCATGGACGAGGCGCAGAATCTAGCGCCCGATGTGCTCGAAGAAGTGCGCTTGCTGACCAATCTCGAAACGGCAAAACAGAAACTTCTGCAGATCATTCTGATCGGTCAGCCCGAGCTCCGCGACGTGCTCGCCAGAAATGACCTGCGTCAGCTGGCGCAGAGAATTACGGGCCGATATCACCTCGAACCCCTGTCAAAAGACGAAACCGCTCAATACATCGAGCACCGGCTCAAGGTTGCCGGGGCGCTCGGTGAGGTATTCGACAGCGGTGCCAAGCGTGAAGTGTTTCGGCTGTCAAAGGGCGTGCCGAGACTTATCAACGTCATCTGCGATCGCGCCTTGCTTGGTGCGTACAGCAGCGAGAGCCGGCGCGTCAGCCGCAGCATGATTCGGCGCGCAGCCGCGGAAATCACAGGCAAGACGAAGATCGCAACCTGGCCGCGCTGGGCGGTGCCGGTATTAGGCACTGCCGCCGCGGTCGTCATCGCACTTGGTGTTCTGTCTCTTCTCGACGAGCGGCGTCAGTTGATCGATGACAACGTCGACCCGCCGGCCGTGGCGGTAGCGGTAGCGGCGCAGCCCGAGCCGGAACCTGTCGTCGCGACAGAGGTCGTTGTCGAGGACCCGCCCGTCGAGGAGTCCCTCGATGCACAGCTGCTCGTCGCCGCTGATCTCACGAGCACGGAATCGGCACTGGCAACATTGTTGGGCCTGTGGGGCCTCGATTACGAGCGCGGCCAGCGTGGCTGCTCACAGGCTGCGGCTGCCGGTTATGAGTGTCTGTTCCAGCGAGGCTCATGGAGCGGTCTCAAGCAGTTCGACCGTCCGGCAGTCCTGACCCTCGTCGACAGCAGGGGCGCCGCCCATAACGTCGTGTTACTGGCTGTCGAGGGAGACTCTGCCGAGCTTTCGATTGGCGGGGTCACGGTCGCGCACCCGGTCAGCGAAGTCTCCGACTTGTGGTTCGGCCAGTACCTGTTGCTATGGCGGCCGCCAAACAGGTCTTCGGTTGCGCTCGGCCCCGGCTCGAGCGGCCCGGATGTCCTTTGGTTGCGGCGGAGTCTGGCGGCGATCGACGAGCGTTATCGAACGGCGGCAATCGATTCCGATGTATTCGACCGCGACCTGCAGCAACAGGTGCGTGCATTCCAGCGCGACCATCGCCTCGATGTCGACGGCCTCGCGGGGCACCAGACACAGATCATCATCAACACGCTACTCGCGCCGGACAGTACGCCGCGACTGACGATTCCGCGACTGGCTCAGGAGTAGCGCATGTCCTTTATCCTCGACGCTTTGAAGAAATCGGAAACCGAACGGCAGCAGCAGGCTGGCGGTGAGTTTTCGAGCGTGCCGTCGGGATCTGGCGAGCCGCAGCCCTTCAGGTGGCTGTGGATTCTGGCCTTGCTGCTGGTGGTGAACGCCGCCATCCTGGTAGGCGTCCTGATGCGCCCTGACAGCACGCCTGGTGCGCCTCCGGCCGTCGAAAAAGCGCCGGTCGAAACACCGCCAATTGGGGAGCCATCGTTCGAAGAGAAGATCGCCGCGGCGAAGCAGAATCAACCGCCTCCGGTCGAGGAAGCGGCCAATGATCCGCAGCCGCGCAAACAACAAGCGGCAGCCAGGCGAGCCGCCTCTTCATCGACAAATCGTGTGCCGACTATCGATGAAGTACGCCTCGACGGCACGTTGCAGTTAACAGACCTGCATCTCGATATCCACGTCTACAGCGACGAACCGGCCGACCGCTTCGTGTTCATCAATATGGTGAAACTTCGCGAAGGATCGCGGCTCGAAGAAGGTCCGGTCGTAAGCGAGATCACGCCCGATGGCGTCATACTCGAGCATCGGAATACGACGTTTCTGCTGCCGCGCGAGTAGCTTCGCGCTTGAGTGAGCCCGTCACAAAATATCTTGATGGCGATGCGCTTGCCAACGCGCTTGTGTCAGGCATTCACGCTGTCATTGACGAACAGGACTTCCTGAATCGCATCAATGTATTTCCTGTCGCAGACGGTGATACGGGCACAAACCTGAGTCTGTCCCTGGGTTCTGCACTCGCGGTGCTGAAAAGCCCGGATAAAAAGCACCTTGGAACGATGTTGGCCTCGATTGCGGATGCCCTGCTTGACGGAGCGAGAGGCAACTCGGGCGCAATCGTCGCGCAGTTTTTCCAGGGCGTCAGCGACTCGGCAGGTGAGCGCTCACGGTTCACGGCATACACATTCAGCAAGGCGATCAGTCAAGGCAGTGAGTACGCACACGACGCGATGTCAAAACCCCGTGAAGGAACGATCCTGTCCGTGATCGCGGCCTTTGCGGAAACCGTCGCGCAGCAAGTTGGCGACGCGCGCGATGATGAATTCCCGTCACTGATCGATGTGGCAGTGCAAAGCGCCAATAAGGCTCTTGCGAAAACGACTGAGCAACTCGATGTATTACGCAAGGCTGGTGTCGTCGATGCTGGTGCCAAGGGGTTCGTCGCACTTGTCGACGGCATGAGCGAGTATATCCAGCACGGTCGCATCGCTGCGGAACCCGACCTTTCTGTCTTGCGTGGTGACATCAGCTTTCCTGACGACCGTCGGGCCTGCTGATGACTCCGAATTTCGCTACTGCACGGAATGTATCGTAACGGGAACCGACATCGACCGTCGCAAACTCCGCGAAGCGCTGGCGGAGCTTGGCGATTCGCTGGTGCTGGCGGGTACCAAGCGCAAAGCCAGAATCCATGTTCACGCGAATGATCCCGAGCTCGTTTTCGACATTGGCCGCCGCTATGGAAACGTAAGCGCCGAAAAAGCAGACGACATGCACCGGCAGACTCACAGCAGTCATCACGCCGAGGAAAAGAGGTTTGCAGTTATCACGGATTCGGCAGCCGACATTGCCGACGAAGACCTGGAACGATTCGACATTCACATGGTGCCCTGCCGTATTCAGTTCGGCGACCGCGGCTATCTCGACAAGGTCAGCATCACAGCGGAGGAGTTTTTCTCGGAACTCGCAACGAATCCCAATCATCCGACGACCTCGCAGCCAGCTCCTGGAGATTTTCGACGCCAGTTCCAGTTTCTCGCAAGTCATTTCGCTGACGTCATTTCGATCAATCTTACTGCCGCGGCCAGCGGTACATATGAAGCAGCGCGTTCTGCCGCCGAGCGAACCAACGCGCCAGGCAGGATTCACGTTATCAACTCTTGCAACGCGTCGCTGGGGCAAGGACAACTGGTCGTGTTCGCAGCCGAATGTGCAGAGGCCGGGTTGGACGTCGACGCGACGATAGCGGCGGTCGAAGAGCTGGTACCAAAAACGTATACCTACGCTTTGCTCAATGATCTGCGCTACGCGGTTCGTGGTGGCCGTCTTCCTGCGTGGGTCAAGACGGTTGCGGAATTCTTGCGCCTTACTCCGGTTCTTCGCACACGAACCGATGGTCGCATCGCGACGGGCCACTTCTTTTTAGGCAAACGAAACCGGATCAAAAAATTTGCGCGTTTTGTCGCTCGCGGCTGTCGCAAGTATCCAGCCGTAAATATCGCGATCGCCCACGCCGTTTGTCCGGATGACGCGACTGCCGTCGAGCGCCTGCTGCGCGACATGATTCCGGGAATCGGGCGCTTGTCCGTAACCCAGCTGGGCTCTGGTCTTGGAGTGCACGGTGGGCCCGGCACCCTGCTCGTCTCGGCGCAACCACACACGCCGGTTCCCGCTGTCAAGACCTGATAACGGCGCCCGCGGCGTCGAGGAGGTTTACACCCTCATTGCGCGGGTTGTTCACGCGGCGATCGACAGGCCATGCTTTGAGCTTTGGCCCGTGTTCCAGAGCATATTCAATGACGTCTTCGTCGCCCGCAAGCCAGCGATCTGCCGTCTCTGCCGCGAGAATCACGGGCATGCGATGATGCAGGGAGCTCATGAAGTCATTCGCGGCCGCAGTAAGCAGCGTGGCGCTCTGAACGGATTCATCGCTTTCCTTGCTCTGCCAGTTTTCCCACAGGCCTGCGAAAGCAAACGGTTTGCCGCTATCAAGGGCAATGAAATAGGGCGTTTTCTCAGATCCTTCTTTATGCCACTCATAGAAACCATCGGCCAGCACCAGACAGCGGCGGCGGCGGTAGGCCGCGCGAAAAGCGGGTTTCTCGGCGACGGTCTCGGCCCGCGCATTAATCATGCGATTGCCGATCGACGGGTCTTTCGCCCAGAATGGAATCAGGCCCCAGCGGAGAGCCGTTAGTTCGCGGCCGCCCTCCGCGTCATTGCGAATCGCCGCGACGTCTTGCGTCGGCGCGATATTGTAGCGCGGTTTCATTTCCAGCGAACCGCTCGCGCCGAACAGCGCGGCCGTCGCTTCACTCGGTGAATAGAAAGCGAATCGGCCGCACATGACTATTCACGGATCCCCACACCCCGGCGCATCAACTCGTAACAGGCTGCAAACAGCCCGACGACAAACACGAGCAGGATCGCGTAAGCCGTGCCAATGCCGATGTCCGATGTCCCCAGAATGCCGTATCGAAACGCGTTGACCATATACAGTATCGGATTGGCGAGCGACACGGTTTGCCAGAACTCCGGTAAAAGGGAGATCGAGTAGAAAACACCGCCGAGGTAGGTAAGTGGTGTCAGCACGAAAGTCGGCACGATCGAGATGTCGTCAAATTTCTTCGCAAACACGGCATTAATGAACCCCGCCAAAGCAAAAACGATTGACGACAGCAGCACAATTGAAACCGTGATGAACGGATGACGCACCTCGAGCTTGGTAAAGAACAGCGCGATGATCGTAACCAGCAGGCCGACAAGTACGCCACGCAGCACGCCGCCTGCGACATGACCCAGGATGATCGTGGCGTTGGACATCGGAGCTACGAGCATCTCTTCGATGTGGCGACCGAACTTCGCACCAAAAAACGACGACACGACGTTTCCGTAGGAGTTCGTGATAACCGACATCATGATCAGGCCCGGCGCAATGTATTGCATGTAGTCGAAACCGTCCATGGTGCCGATTCGGCGGCCAATCAGATTGCCGAAAATGATGAAGTACAACGTCATCGTGATCGCTGGCGGCACGATAGTCTGCACCCAGATACGCAACACGCGCACGATTTCCTTACGCACGATCGTCCTCAGAGCGATGACGTTCAGTGCCAGATTCATTGTCCCGCGACCTCTTTGAAACCGTCCTGCTTGTTTTCGACAAGTCGCATGAACAGTTCTTCGAGACGATTGGCCTTGTTACGCAAGCTGACGACTCTGATATTACGTTCGTCCAGTTGCGTGAACAGGTCGTTCAGGTCGACCGCCGGTCCCTTGTCGACCTCGAGTTCGCGCTCGTCGCGCAACAGCGTTTCAAAGCCGGCGAGTACCGGCGCCTCGCCTAGCGGATCTTCCAGGCTCAACACGAATACCTCGCGCTGCAGTTTTCGCAGGACCGTGCTCATACGCGCATCTTCGATGATCCTGCCCTCGTCGATGATTGCTACGTGGCGGCACAGCGATTCGGCTTCTTCGAGGTAATGCGTTGTCAGTATGATGGTCGTTCCAGCCTCGTTGATGTCGCGCAGGAAATCCCACATCGAGCGTCGAATTTCGATATCGACGCCGGCTGTTGGCTCGTCGAGGATCAGCAGCCTGGGTTCATGTACCAGCGCCCGCGCAATCATCAGTCGCCGCTTCATGCCGCCCGACAGGCTTCGCGCATTGTCGTTGCGGCGGTCCCAGAGGCGCAGGGCTCGCAGGTACTTTTCGGCTCGCGCCCGCGCGAGCGAGCGGCCGAGCCCATAGTAGCCGGCCTGATTCAGAACGATGTTATGCACGCCCTCCCAGAGATTGAGATTGATCTCCTGGGGAACGAGTCCGATACAGGACTTTGCCACCGCGATCTCTTTATCGATGCTGTGGCCAAAGATCTCGACCTGCCCCCCTGACTTGTTGACGAGCGAGCTGATGATGCCAATCGCCGTTGTCTTACCGGCACCATTCGGCCCCAGGAGCGCGTAAAAGTCACCCGCCTCAACCGAGAAATTGATCCCCTTGAGTGCCTGGTTGCCATTGGCATAGGTCTTCGTGAGATTCTTTATGGACAGGGCTTGCATCAGGCCCGGTATTGTACCCGCGCTGTTCTCGCAGCGTTACACCGATCGGCGAGGTCATCGCGCGCTCGGATTTCCCGGCGACGAACCGGGACGGCATCGGAGTGCGGCACGCGGCTGCACGCAGCGAACGATGCCGGGCCGCCGGATCCTCGGTGAGTATCGACTGCAGTGCAGCAGAGCTGTGCGGCACCGCGCACCTGCTGGTCGGAACATAGCCCGGGCCCGAGCAGCTTGCCCCAGAATTCGACATCCGCGGCGCGGCGTGGCCGCAACATGTCGCTGCGTCCGGCCGTGCGCTGCAGGATGCGAAACAAAGTGCAGTCCGCAAGTTGCTCGCACCAGTTGAGTGTCGCCCCGGAGACCAGGCGTGCGGCATACGGGTTACGGCGCGCAAGCTGCCACAGAAAGCCGAGGGATGCGGCCACCAGCTGACCGCACTCGCCTGCCCGGCGTTTGGTGCCGAGCAGGTCAGCCGACGGCGCATCGCTGCCAAGGAAACTCCAGTAGTCCGGGTCACGCTCGCGCAGCGACAACAGCAGGAACGGTGTTGTTGCCAGACGCTCGATCTGCAGTTCGGTGAGGCCGCGGATCATCGGGCGCACCTCCTGCGCCATCTGTTGCCGCAAATCGTGCCCCGATGACGATCCGCGCATCTGCCTGAGGAACGCCCGGTTCATCGATTGAACATTGCGAAAGTCCGCCGGTTCCGGCCCTGAGAAGTCCATGTGATCTCCCTCCTGGCACATTTCTCGTGCCCTTTTTGAATTACTGTATTTTTGTTTGTGAGACCATTTATGGATAATATAGCCTCTCTTAACACTATATATGGTCTATTTCTATCATAAAGGGCATCAAATGCGACTGACCGACGACCGCTACGCGAGCGAGCGCAGCCAGTTCGAACTGGCGCTGCGCATGATCAGACACGAGGCGCGCACGCGCACGATTCGCGAGTGCACAGGTCTGTCGGACGATCGTATCCGCAAGCTCTACACCACTTATTTCCGCAACACCGGCGCTACGAGCGTCCGGCGACGGCGTGGCAAATCGCCGCGGCAGATCACACGCTTCGTCAAGAACCCGCAAAATCAGCTGCAGGCGACCACTCTCGTTGCGCTGTTTTGCAGCGGGCTGCTGCTGCGCGTCGATAGCCGCAACAAGGTCTCACCTTGCTGGCCACGACCCGACGTCGAGTTCGGCCACCGCGTTTGCCGCGCGTACGAAACCTATCTGCTGCTGCACAGCGAAGCCGAACTCAGCTTCGAATGGGCCTGGAATTTGCTGCACAGCATCTCTTACAACGACGAACTGTATCTTGCGAGCTGCAAGAGCTGTCCGTCTCGCTACGTCCAGGATGCCTATGCTCTGGATCATAAGACCTGTCCTTCCTGTGAAATCGAGACTCATCGTCACCGCCGTGCCGGGGCGTCCGATTATTAGGTGACAGTCTGGTTATTTGCCGGCGCGGGACGGGTAAACTGTCGTCCATACGAGCAGCTAAACTGTCACCCGTCTTTATGGAAAACCACAATGTATTTGCCGGAGCGTTTGTAGACAGAAGCGGTGAACGACGCAAGGACCCTGAGTGGCTGGCGAGCGCCGCCAGGAGTCCGAAGAGTCGCTTCGTCCCTGTGTGGGGCGATCGCTGCCTGGTCGGCGGCGATCCTCTCGCAGCGATACTGCTGCAACGCAGGCAGATTGAGAGCTTTGTCGACGATCAGGATCTGATTTTTCTCGGCATCTTCAGGGACCATCCCGCTTTCGCCGTGCCGTTTGCTGCGGCCGGTGGCGCGCCGTTTCCGGAACTGGGTGAATTTCAGGATTTGCGTTTCCTCGGCTCGGCGCTGGGGCCCGACGAGGCCAACCTCGTTGCGCACGCAAGAGCGTTGGTGCTGTGGCATGCCTCGCAGGTTTTTTGCGGCGTCTGCGGTTCATCTGCCAGACCCGAGGCAGCGGGCAACTCGCGCATTTGCGTGAACCCCGATTGCGGCCGCGAAATCTATCCGCGAGTCGATCCGGCCATCATCGTTCTGGTTACCGATGGCGAGCGCTGTTTGCTCGGACGACAAGCTACCTGGCCCGAGGGCCGCTACTCGACGATCGCCGGATTTGCCGAACCCGGGGAAAGTCTCGAAGACGCCGTGCGGCGCGAAGTCTACGAAGAGACGAACGTCCGCGTCGACAGAGTTTCCTATCACAGTTCACAACCCTGGCCGTTTCCTTCTTCACTGATGCTGGGTTTCATGGCCGAGGCAACGTCTTCCGAGATCGTCCTCAACGATCAGGAACTCGAAGACGCGCGCTGGTTTTCCCGCAAAGAGCTGCGATCCGGCTTCCCCAGGCTGCCGTCGAGGATCTCGATCGCGCGGCGGCTTGTCGATCACTGGCTCGAACCGGAAAACGCCAGCTAAAGTGTGCCTCGTCGTACTGGCATTCGGTGTCGATCAGGATCAGCCGCTGGTTGTCGCCGCCAACCGGGACGAGTTTCATGCGCGCCCGACACAGAGCGCCAACTGGTGGCCGGACGCGCCCGGCATCGTCGGCGGCCGTGACCTGCAGGCCGGAGGGACCTGGCTCGGCGTCCACCGCGACGGGCGCTTTGCAACCGTCACGAACTACTCGGGCGCGCAGGGAGAAAAGCGCCGGGTTACGCTCGCGCGGCCATCTGGTGACCGGTTTTCTGCAGAGCGGCCTGTCGCCGCTCGAGTATCTGCAAACGATTCGACGGGATGACTATGCCGGGTTCAATCTTTTTGTCGCCGATCGTACGACTCTCGCGTACCTGTCGAATCGTGGCGGCGGCCTGCAGGAATTGCCGGCCGGGATTTACGGCCTGAGCAATGCCACGTTGGACGCGCCCTGGGAAAAAGTCGAACGCAGCAAAGAGCGACTTGGCAGGATGTTTGCCGATGGACGAATCAACGAGACACAGTTGCTGCGGCTGCTTGGCGATCGCGACAAAAGCCCCGTACACGAGGTCAAGAGCGATCGCCTGCCGTTTGCGGTTGCGCACGCGATTACGGCGCCATTCATAATCACCACCGAATACGGCACCCGCTGTTCGACGATCGTGCGCGCGGACAGCGGCGGCCAGTGGCGTTTCCATGAAAGACGTTTCGACGCGTCGGGCAATAATGTCGGCGAGTCGCAATACTCATTCAGAGCTGGCGAAAACTCCGACTAACCACGCGCTGATATCGTCGATCTCTTCGGCACATACCGCGTGCGCCATTGGATAGTCATGCCACTCGACCTGGAACCCCGACTTCGTGAGCAGCTCCGCCGCCGAGCGACCCATCTGTATCGGCAACATCGGATCGAAGCTTCCATGTGCCATGAAGATCGGCACATCGCGATTGCCGGCATCGGGATTATTGACGACCTCCGCGTCGAAGTAGCTTTGGAGCGGCAGCCAGGTCGACAACGCCATCAGGCCCGCAAAACGCTGCGGGTGACGCAGCGCCGTATGCAGCGCGATCGCGCCGCCTTGAGAGAAGCCCGCAACGACGATATTGCGGACATCGATGCCGCGCTCCACTTCACGAGCGATCAGGGCCTCGAGTATTGACGCACTGGCGCGAATGCCGGCTTCATCGACCGGGCCATCACGGTCCAGGCTCACGATGTCGTACCAGGCGCGCATGGACATGCCGCCGTTGATCGTCACTGGCCGAACCGGCGCATGCGGAAAGATGAAACGCAAAGGCAGATTGCCGGGGAGCCGCAGCTCCGGCACGATCGGCTCGAAATCGTGGCCATCCGCGCCCAGACCGTGCAGCCAGATCACGCTGCCTGCGGCATTTGTTCCTGTCTCTATCTCTACCGTATCGGCTGTGGCCATCAACTCTGTCCCGGGTCTCGAAGGCGCGCAGTGTAACGAAAAAACTGCCGGGAAATGCGAAATGCAGGCTTGACTGAGTATGCGCATTTTGATAAAAATATGTGCATATTTATGCGAGATGGTCGATGCCGAACTCAACATCAGAACAAGCGCAGCGCCGGGACACGATCCGGCAACTGTTGCTGCGCGCCCCGGCGGACACGCAGCAAGCGCTTGTGGACGAGCTGACCTCACGCGGCCTCGTGGCCACGCAGTCCAGCGTAAGCCGCGACCTCAAAGAGATCGGTGCGATAAAGACGAATCGGGGTTATGAACTACCTGGGCCCGCTTCGGCGAACCACGAGGAACTCGCCGCCGCCGCGGAGTTCCTGCGCAGCGTTACGCCTGCCGGGCCAAACCTGACGGTCATCAAGACGGCGATCGGCGCTGCACAGCGAGTCGCACTTGCGCTCGATCGCAGCGATTGGCCGGAAATGATTGGCAACATCGGCGGCGACGATACCGTGTTTGTCGCTTCCGACTCGGCGGCGAGCCAGAAAATTCTTATCGCAAAGATCGAGAGAGCGCGTCACGCGTAATCAGCAGACTTCAGGAAACCATCGTGAGCAAAGACTCTTCACCCATTATTCTTGCGTTCTCCGGCGGCCTCGATACGTCATTCTGTGTCCCCTGGCTTAAAGAGACCTGCGGGCGCGACGTGATCACGGCGACTGTCGACACCGGCGGCATCGACGCTCAGGCGGCCGCTGCGCTGAAGCAGCGGGCAATGGCGCTCGGCGCGATCGAACACGTCCTTATAGACTGCAAGCAGGCGTTCTTCGATACGGTTATCACCCACCTGATCGCGGGCAACGTCCTGCGCGGCCAGGCCTATCCGCTGTGTGTCGGCGCCGAACGCGGTTTGCAGGCCGCACGTCTGGCGCAGTTGGCCAAAGATCGCAACGCGACAACGGTAGCCCACGGCTGCACAGCGGCCGGCAACGACCAGGTGCGCTTCGAAGTTGCGCTGCGCACGCTGAATCCCGGGCTAACGATTCTCGCCCCGGTGCGCGACAACAGCTGGGTTCGCGAGGAGCAGCTCCAGTATCTCGAGGACCACGGCATGCCTCCGCCGGCGCAGGGTTCCGCGTACTCGATTAACCGCGGGCTCTGGGGAATTACGATTGGCGGCCAGGAAACACTGAGCTCCGAGAACGCGATTCCCGAAGAGGCCTGGGTTCTGTCAGCAAACGCGTTTTCGGACCCGCAACCGCCATCACAACATTCGCTCGAATTCGACACCGGTGTTCCTGTCGCGCTGGACGGAACCCGAATGAAGCCCGTTGAACTCATCGAAACTCTGGAAGCACTGGCCGGACGTTACGGCATCGGCCGCGGCATACACCTGGGCGATACGGTGCTCGGTACGAAAGGTCGTGTTGCTTTCGAAGCTCCGGCGGCCGTTACGCTGATTACGGCGCACCGCGAACTCGAGAAACTCGTTCTCAGCGCGCAGCAGATGCGCGTGAAAGACAGCGTCGCCGCTGTTTACGGCGACCTCGTGCACGAAGGCAAGCAGCTGGACCTCGTTTGCGCGGACATCGAGGCGTTGCTGCGTTCATCGCAACAGCGCGTGACAGGAAGCGTGAAATTTTCGCTGCGGCCGGGAAGTCTGTTTATTCAGGGCGTCGAATCCAGGCACTCGCTGCTCGCGGCGACGAAAGGGGTTTACGGTGAAGCCGCCGGCGAATGGACCGCGGCGGATGCCCTCGGCTACGCACGCATCCTGTCGCTGCCGGGATCGCTGCAAACCCGCGCCGCAGGAGACGGACAATGAAAAGCGTCATTGTCGACAAAGTCGCATCCGTTGCGCAGCACAGCCAACTCGGGCACGAGCTGCGGCTCTCGGGAGACATTCCATGCGAGGAGGGCGTGCTCGTTGCGGTGCGCGTGCTCAATAACAAGGCGCGCTATAACCAGCTTGAGCTCACGTCCGGACGAATGGCAACCGTCAATCAGGGCGATATCGTCGTCGGCGCGCTGGGCCACCGCAAGGCGTTGCGTGGCTACTCGGGCCACCTGCCGGGCGAACTCGAAGCCGGCGATACGATTCAGCTCCTCAACATCGGTGGCGTGCTGGGTATCTGCGACTCGGCGAATCCCGATGTCGGCCCGCCCTTCGACTGCGAAGTACTCGGCACCGTGCTGCACTTTCCCTATCTCGGCGAACGCATTGGCGTGCCCGCGCGAGCCGGCGAGAAGCCTCTCGAGCCCGATGCACCATTCGATACCCGTGGCGTGTCCGTCGTCGCCCTCGCCGGCACCTGCATGGACTCGGGTAAGACCGCTGCGGCCTGCGCCATCGTGAGCCGGCTGCGGCATTTGGGTCTGCACGTTGCGGCCTGCAAAGCCACTGGCGTTTCACTGCGGCGCGACATACTGACGATGGAGGACGCCGGCGCCGCCGAAACGATGATCTTCTCCGATCTCGGCATTGTGACGACGACGGCCGAAAACGGCCCGGCACTGACCCGGGCGCTGTTGACGGGCGCTGGCAGAGCACAATCCTGATGTGATCGTGCTCGAACTCGGTGATGGCCTGCTCGGTGCGTATGGCGTCGAGGCGATTCTGTCGGACAAGTCGATTCGCGACGCGTTGACGGCTGTCATCCTCTGCGCGAACGATCCCGTATCAGCATGGGGCGGGGCGAAAATCCTGCGCGATAGTTTCGACATCGAACCCGCCGTGGTAACCGGTCCCGCAACCGACAATGCGGTCGGTGTCGACCAGATCTCCGAAAGACTGTCACTGCCCGCGATCAACGCTCTGTCGAACGGGGTCGCTCTCGGCGATCTCGTTGCCGCACTGCTCAAGGACAAGGAGGTAGCATGAGCGGAATAATTCAGGCTGTCGTTCTCGGCGCAACCGGATATGTCGGCGGCGAACTGCTGCGCCTGATCTCGGTGCACCCGGATCTGAAATTTGCTGCCGCCGTTTCTGAAAGTCGCAGCGGCGAAAAAATCGCGGGTACGTTCGCGAACCTCTCCGCCGTGTATGGTGATCAGTGTTTTGTCGGCCACGACAGCTGGATCGATGAACTCGATACGGGCGGCAGGCTCGCACTCTTCTCAGCCGCACCGCACGGAGCGTCTGCAGCGCTGATTGCGGGCGCATTACGAACCGCGGCGAAAAAAGACATCAGCGTGCACGTCGTCGATTCATCTGCCGATTTTCGTTACGCCAACCAGCTGGACTATGAAGTGGTCTATGGCACTGAGCATGGTGCGCCCGATCTCCTCGGTGAATTTCAGTCCGGCGTGCCCGAGCACATCGCAGAGATACACGCACCGCATATCGGTCATCCTGGCTGCTTCGCGACGGCCGTGTTGCTTGCATCCGTACCGTTGATCCAGTCGCAGCTGACCGATGCCGAGATCTTCGTTACGGGAATTACGGGCAGCACGGGTTCGGGACGCAGTCCGCAGCCCGGCACGCACCATCCCGAGCGTCACAGCAACCTCTACGCTTATAAACCGCTTGCGCACCGGCATGCGCCCGAAATCGCCGCATTGACCGAGGCCGCGTCAGGCCGCGAGACAGAGGTGCACTTCGTGCCGCACTCCGGGCCCTTCGCCCGCGGTATCCATGCAACCGTGCAGGCCAAGGCCGCAAAGCGCGTGTCGACCGAGATTTTGCGCAATGTGTTTGCAAAGGCTTACGCGGATTCGCCTTTCGTTGAGGTCCTGAGCGGCACGCCGCGCCTCAAGAGCGTCGTTGCGAGTAACCACTGCCAGATCGGCGTAGCCGTTGACGATGGCACGGTCGTCGTCATGAGCGTCATCGACAACCTCGTCAAAGGCGCAGCGGGCGGCGCCATGCAGTGGATGAATCGCCTGTGGGACCTGCCGCAGGAAACCGGCCTGACCGCCGCCGCACCGGGGTGGACCTGAGAGATGGCTGCAGCAGTACAGCAATTGGCAGCAGCTGATCCGCGAGCGCGCGAAGCGAGCAAGATGTGCTTGCTGGCACGAGTGCGGATCCAGATGTTTTGCGTATACTCGCCCCGCTCGTTCTTGAACCCGGACATGTCGAACACCTCGCACACGCCCTCGAGTCGATGGCACCGCGCGCGAATTAAAAAGAGAGAACTCAATGAAAGCGTTTAACGATCTTGCCGACTTTTCGAACGAGGAAATCGCCGCACTGCTCGAACTCGCGAGCCGCCTCGACGCGCACCCGGAGCCGGAGGCACTGCGCGGCAAGGTGCTGTCACTGCTGTTCCTGAGCCCGTCACTCAGGACACTCGCATCCTTTCAGGCGGCAATGATCCGTCTCGGGGGCGGTTCGTTCGTTATCTCTCCGGAGATGTCGATTCACGGTCTGGAAACACGGCCCGGCATCGTTATGGATGGCGTGGCCGCCGAACACATTCGCGAGGCCGTGCCCGTTATCGCATCGTATGGCGACGCAATCGGCATTCGCGCCTTCGCTCAGCGCAGGAATATCGAGCATGATATGAACGAGATCGAGTACACGGCGCTGACCGGCCTGATTCACACGCCTTGCATCAATATGGAGTCGGCGATGAACCACCCCTGTCAGAACCTTGCCGACTGGAAGACGCTCGACGACCTGGGCGTGCCTGCCAACGGTGGAAAATTCGTCCTTAGCTGGGCCTATCATCCAAAAGCGCTGCCGCTGGCAGTGCCATCGTCGACCTTGCACATGGCCGCGAAGCGCGGCATGGACGTCACGGTCTTGCGCCCGGAAGGCTTCGAGCTGCCGCAGCCGCTGATGCAAAAAGCTCGCGCCGCGGCACAAGCGAGTGGCGGCTCCGTTACTGAGACAGATGACAGAATCGAAGCGATGCAGGACGCACACATCATCTACGCCAAGTCATGGTCGTCGACAAAGCACTACGGCGACAAGCTTGCGGATGAAGACCTGCGTAACGAACTGATCGACTGGTGTGTCGACGATCCGTGGTTCGATAATGCGAGAGACGACTGCCGCTTTATGCACTGTCTGCCCGTTCGACGTGGTGTCGTCGTGAGCGAAGCCGTGCTCGACGGTCCACGCAGCGTCGTCATTCACGAAGCACGCAATCGCATGCTTGCACAGATGGCAGTTCTGCATCAGATGCTCGGAGGGCCGTCATGATCGCAAAGAAAGACCGGGCGATCGTCGTGTCCGCACTCAAGCACGCGGCGCCGTATATCCGCCTGTTCAAGGGCAAGGTCTTTGTGCTCAAGGCGGGTGGCGAAATATTCACCGATGCTGCGAAGACAAGCGCACTCATGGAGCAGGTCGGCATCCTGCATCAGGTCGGCATCCGCATTGTCCTGGTTCATGGCGGTGGTCCACAGTCGACGGAACTTGCAACCGCACTCGGCCTCGACACGACCTTTGTCGATGGGCGCCGCGTTACCGACGGCCCCTCACTCGATGTCGCAACAATGGTGCTTAACGGGCAGATCAACACGCGCATCCTGGCGGCGTGCCGGGATTTACAGATCCCTGCCGTTGGCATCAGTGGCGTCGACGCCGGACTCATTCGCGCGCATCGCCGCCCGCCCGTGGAGCGCAAAGGCGATTCATCGGTGGATTACGGCTTCGTCGGCGACATCGATGCCGTCGATGCGGATATTCTCGTTAAGCAACTCGACAACGGCCTGATGCCCGTCGTCAGCCCGCTGTCCTGCGACGAGGCCGGCACGATACTGAACATCAACGCCGACACGGTTGCTGCCGCGATCGCGGCAGAGCTCGATGCCGAGAAGCTGATCCTGCTGACCGGGGCACCGGGCATCCTCGAAAATGTAGCTGATCCGCAATCGCTGATCAGCTACATCGATCGTGCAGAACTCGACAAGCTCAGAGATTACGGAAAGCTCGCCGACGGCATGTTGCCCAAAGCCGCAGCGATCGATTCTGCGCTCGCAAACGGGGTCCAGCGCGTGCACGTGATTACTTACAAGGTCGCGGACAGCCTGTTGCTCGAAGTCTTCACGAACGAGGGCACCGGCACGCTGGTCGTGAACGACATCGGCGGTTTGACGCCGGCCGAGCAAGGCGACGAGACGTCATGACGCGGCTCTGGGAAAAGGGACTGCCGTTGGCCGAACGTGTACTGCGTTACACGGCCGGCGAGGATCACCTTCTCGACGCGCGCCTCGTGGCCTATGACGTCAGGGGTTCGATCGCGCACGCCGAAATGCTGGCGGCAACGGGTCTCATCAGCGAGAAGGATTGCGACGCGATACGCAGCGGACTCGAAGCGCTCGAGGCCGACTTTCAACGACGGCAAATGGCAAATCAGCCTCGACGACGAAGATGTGCATACCGCGCTTGAATCGCGGCTGACGAATTCGATCGGCGATGCCGGTGCCCGCCTGCATCTCGGACGCTCCCGCAACGATCAGGTGTTAACCGCACTGCGCCTTTACATGCGCGACGCGGCGGAAGACCTTGCCGGGCGCGTCGACAAGCTGCGCGACTCGATCGCGGCACTGGGTCGGCGCCAGGGCGACGTTGCCCTGCCGGGTTACACGCACATGCAGCACGCAATGCCCTCGTCGGTCGAGCTCTGGTGCGGCGGCTTTGCCGAAGCTTTCGGTGATGCGATCGAGGGACTCGGGGCGACCCGGCGACGCATCAACAAGAACCCGCTCGGCAGCGCCGCGGGATACGGCACGCCCGGCCTGCCGATCGATCGTAACGTGACGACGAAGAAACTCGGGTTCGATGCGACACAGGCGCCAGTGACATCGGTGCAGCTGTCCCGCGGTAAAGCCGAGAGCGCGCTGTTGTTCGAGATCACGCTGCTGACGCAGGACCTCGGCCGCATGGCCAGTGACCTGCTGCTCTTCTACACCCAGGAATTTGCCTACGTCAGCCTCGCACCCGATGTCACGACCGGCTCATCGATCATGCCGCAAAAGCGCAACCCCGATGTGCTCGAATTGCTGCGCGCCGCCTCGGCGACGGCGCATGCCTGTCTCGACGAGTCGTTGATGATCACGGCAAAACTGCAGTCGGGTTATCAGCGCGACCTGCAGCGCCTGAAAGCCCCTCTGTTTCGCGCCATCGATCTGGCCATCGACAGCGTCGACATCATGGCCTATCTGCTCGACGGTGTACGTTTCCTGCCGGAAAACATAACGCTCGATCAGGGCATTTTCGCGACCGAAGAGGCCTATCGCCTTGTCACGGATGAGGGCATACCGTTTCGCGTCGCCTACAAGCGCGTCGCTGAACGCTATTCAAAGTAAGCGTCAGACCTCTATAATCGGGCGATCCCCCAAACCGGTCGATACTCATGAAATCTATTATCTGCACGCTAGCCGCATTGCTTCTGACCCTGACCCTGGCCGGCTGTGGCCAAAGCGGACCTCTCTACGTTCCAGGTGACCCGAGCTCGATCAAAGCGCCACCCGAGGCGGCCACCGGTGACGAGGAAGACGACGAAAACGGCGAGGACACGGACAGTCAATAAGCCGGAGCAGTCCTGATGTCCGGTACCGACCTCGTACTCATCGACGGTTCGTCCTATTTGTACAGGGCGTTTCACGCCTTACCCAGTCTCACCAATTCTGCCGGCGAACCGACGGGTGCGCTGCACGGCGTGCTGGCGATGATCAACAAGCTCGTGCGCGAGCAGCCGGCCGCGCAGGTCGGCGTTGTATTCGACGCGCCCGGCAAGACGTTTCGCGACGAGCTGTTCGCTGACTACAAGGCCACGCGTCCGCCGATGCCCGACGAACTGCGAGATCAGATCGCCCCGTTGCTCGAAGCCGTCAAATCGATGGGGCTGCCGTTACTTCAGGTCGAGGGTGTCGAAGCGGATGACGTGATCGGCACGCTATGCCGCGCGGCCCACGCGAAGGGCCTCAATGTGCTCGTGTCGACGGGAGATAAAGACCTTGCGCAGCTCGTTAATGACAAGGTCACCCTGGTCAACACGATGAACGACAGCGTGCTCGATCGTGACGGTGTCAAAGCGAAATTCGACGTCTATCCCGAACAGATCATCGACTACCTTGCACTCGTCGGTGACAGTTCCGACAATATCCCGGGCGTACCCAAGGTTGGTGCTAAAACGGCCGCGAAATGGCTGAATCAATACGGCAGCGCCGACAGCATCATCGAGAACGCCGACGACATCAAAGGCAAGGTCGGCGAGAGCCTGCGCGACAACATCGAGCAACTCAGGCTGTCGAAGCAGCTGGCGACGATACGACTGGATATCGAGTTGCCGGTTACCGTATCCGATCTGCGGTCGGCCGAGGCCGACATCGATAAGCTGCGGGCGCTGTATGGACGATTCGAGCTCCGCACATTGCTGCGGCAACTCGACGAACAGGCCGGCGCCCCGGAACCTGATATTCCAGCGACATCCGATCGCAATTACGAGACGATATTGAGTTGGTCGGCATTCGATGCCTGGCTCAAGAAGCTCAACAAGGCAGATCTCGTTGCGTTCGACACCGAAACGACGAGCCTCGACTACATGGCCGCCGAGGTCGTCGGTATGTCCGTGTCCGTCGCCGCGGGCGAAGCAGCCTATATACCGGTTGCACACGACTATCCTGGAGCACCGGATCAGTTACCGCGCGACGAGGTCTTTGCAAAGCTCAGGGAATTTCTCGAGAGTCCGGACCACAAGAAGGTCGGCCATCATCTCAAGTACGACGCCCACGTGCTTCTGCGACACGGAATTCAGCTACGCGGCATGGCTTTCGACTCGATGCTCGAATCTTACGTCCTGAACAGCGTGGCGACGCGGCACGACATGGACTCGGTTGCGCGACACTATCTTGGCCGGGAGACGATTCATTACGAAGACGTTGCCGGCAAAGGCGCGAAACAGCTGACGTTCAATCAGGTCGATCTCGATACGGCCGCACCGTATGCCGCCGAAGATGCAGACATCACGCTGCAGCTGCATGACACGTTGTGGGGGAAGCTCGGTGAAATCGAGTCATTGTGCGACGTCTACACGGAGATCGAACAACCGCTGGTGCCGGTTCTTCTCGACATGGAAGAAACAGGGGTCCTGATCGATCGCAAGATGCTCGCGACGCAAAGCGGCGAGCTCGCAAACAAGATGGCGGACCTCGAGAAAGAGGCGCACAAGCTTGCCGGCAGCCCTTTCAATCTCGGATCCCCAAAGCAGCTGCAGGAGATCCTTTTTGAACAACTCGAGCTGCCCGTCATTCGCAAAACGCCGAAAGGACAGCCATCAACAGCAGAAGACGTACTTGTCGAGCTGGCGCAAGACTACGACCTGCCGCGCGTCATCCTCGATTACCGCAGTGTCAGCAAACTCAAAAGCACGTACACCGACAAGCTGCCGTTGCAAATTACCGACAGCACGGGACGGGTTCACACCTCCTATCACCAGGCCGTAGCTGCCACGGGCCGCCTGTCGTCGACCGACCCGAATTTGCAGAACATTCCGATACGAACGCCGGAAGGCCGCCGTATCCGCCAGGCGTTTATCGCCCCTCCCGATCATGTGCTGCTTGCGGCCGACTACTCGCAGATCGAATTGCGCATCATGGCGCACCTGTCGGCCGACAAGGGCCTGCTCCAGGCGTTTGCCGACGAGAAAGACATTCACAGCGCCACGGCTGCCGAGGTCTTCGAGACAAATCTCGATGCAGTGACCGCGGACCAGCGGCGATCTGCCAAGGCAATCAATTTCGGCCTGATGTACGGCATGTCGGCGTTCGGCCTCGCCAAGCAGCTCGGCATTTCGCGCGGTCAGGCACAGGAGTATGTCGACCTGTACTTCGACCGCTATCCGGGCGTCAAAGCGTACATGGACGGCATACGCGAGCAGGCCAGCGAGCAAGGCTTTGTCGAAACCGTCTTCGGTCGGCGCTTGTACCTGCCCGAGATCAATGCGCGCAATGCACAACGTCGCCAGTATGCCGAGCGCAGTGCGATCAATGCGCCGATGCAAGGCACCGCCGCCGACATCATCAAGCGGGCGATGATCCAGGTAAACGAATGGCTGCAGAACAGCGGCGCGCCCGGCCGCATGATCATGCAGGTCCATGACGAGCTCGTTTTCGAAGTTGCGACCGGCAAAGTCGAACCATTCCGCGACAAAGTCACCGACATCATGTGCGCTGCGGCCGAGCTCTCTGTCCCGCTAAAAGTCGATGTCGGCACCGGTAAGAACTGGGACGAAGCCCACTAGTGCAAGCGCGCCCAGCGGGCAACAAGACTCAGTCTAAGGTATTTATCTATTTTTTTCAGTTAGTTACAAATAACTGCGGAACTATGGGCCCGTTGCCGACTCAAATTCTGTGAGTGCAATAGTCACTCGCCTGTTTACCTCCCTAAGCAGGCGTGCAACCTGGTAACCCCAAGCCGGTTGCTTTTTGATTCCCCGGGGCACGTTGTGCCTCGGGGTTTTTTTATGTGCGGGATGCGAGCAACCGCTGCAGCAGCTCGCGCGCCTCGTCCTGACCCTGCCTGGTAAGCGCCGAGAACAGCTGCACAGTTGCGCGCCCACCGGCCTCTTTTCGCACCTCGAGCAACGCGCGTGCGGCCTGCCCTTTCTTGAGTTTGTCCGCCTTCGTTAACAAAATGTGTATTGGCAGGTCGACGTCCTCGGCGAAGGCCATCATCTGCCGGTCGTAGTCTTTGAGCTGGCGCCGGATGTCCACAATCAGGAGCAGGCCGCTCAGACTCTGCCGTGATCTGAAATATTCTGCCAGCAGCTCACCCCAGTGCGTGCGCATCGAATCTGCGACGCGGGCAAAACCGTACCCCGGCAGATCGACCAGACGCTGGCCATCGCGCAGGCTGAAAAAGTTGATGAGCCGTGTCCGCCCGGGCGTCTTGCTGGTTCGCGCAAACTGTCGCCGGTTGACGATAACGTTGATCGCACTCGATTTGCCCGCATTCGAACGACCGGCCACAGCCACCTCAACGCCGGTATCGGCGACGAACTGTTTGCGAGCATTCGCGCTCGTCATGAAATGGGCTTCGGGATAGTGCGACATGGGGGTATGCCCCGGGGATTCTGTGTATAATTTGGGCCCACAGTCTGACGGCTTCAGGGTCACGCGGCAAGGCAATCAAAGGCTTTGCAGCCCGGCGGCAGCTCATCAACAGGCGCAGGAACAGGCGCGAAAAATCGGACACAATAAAGGCGATGGCCGCGGCCACCGCGAGGAACTAACGGTTAAAAGAAGATGAATACGAGGATTGCGACCCTATTGCTGCCGCTTGTGTTTTCGCTGGCAGCACTCCAGGCACAGGCCGAGAGTCTTGTCGACGGCTCGGGAGACGCCGGCAAATCCAAATCGCTTACCTGCGCCGCGTGTCATGGCGCCCAGGGAAACAGCGTTAATCCGCTGTGGCCCAATATCGCAGGGCAGCACGCTGGTTACTCGCTTAGCCAGCTGCAGGCGTTCAAGAAAGGCTCGCGCCAGAATCCACTGATGAGCTCGCAGGCGATGCTGCTTGCGGACGACGACATGCGCGACCTCGCTGTCTATTTCGAAAGTCTGCCCGCGGCTGTGAATTCGGTCGCCGATCCGAGCAAATTAGACAAGGGCGAAGCTCTCTATCGAGGCGGCGACAGTAGCAAGGGCGTGGCGGCATGCCTTGCGTGTCATGGTCCTGGCGGTCGCGGCAACCCTGCTGCAGAGTACCCGGCGCTTCAGGGGCAGCATGCCGAGTATACGGCCAAGCAGTTGCGTGACTATGCGTCGGGAGCGCGCACCTCCGATGGCGTTACACGCATTATGCGAGACATCGCGACCCGCCTTAGCGAAGACGACATTGTCGCGCTGGCTTCATACGTACAGGGTTTGAGGTAATGAAAAACGCACTTCTACTTTCTTTACTAATCATGTTTGTCGTTGCCTGCGGCAAAGAGGAACCCGCGCAGCCGACCGTTGATGAGCAGCCGGCAATCGAGGAATCGCTCGTCGAAGATGCTGTTAGCGAACAGGATGCAACCGAAGCCGACTCAGCCGAAGAGGCGCTCGAAGTTGTAGAAGAGTCCGCTGCAGAGCCCGAAGCCGACGAACAGGCTATCGTTTTAGCGCAGGCTGATGTACCAACACCGCCGCAGAACTGGCAGTTCAAAGAAGGGCAGCATTACGTCCGGCTCGTGCCGACGCAACCGACCGTTGGTGGCGCCGACAAGGTCGAAGTGGCAGAGTTCTTCTTCTACCTGTGCCCGCACTGCTACACGTTCGAACCGATCATCAAAGGCTGGGCTGAAAACAAGCCGGCAAACGTGCGCTTCGTCCAGGTTCCAGTAATGTGGAACAAGATCAATGTCCTGCACGCGCGCATGTATTACACGAAAGAGGTCCTGGCCAGGAACGGCGTTCTCAGGGACGGCGCCGGATTTCACGATGCCGTGTTTCAGGAGGTTCACCGTCGAAATAATCGGCTGACTTCGGAAGCCGCGATACAAAAACTGTTCGATCGTTTCGGCGTTAGCGCCGAGCAATTCGGGCGCACCTGGAATTCATTCGAGGTCGATCAGAAACTTCGCGTCGCGCAAGACCTTGGGCGACGCTACAGCGTAGCCAACACACCAACGATCGTGGTCAACGGCAAATACCGCACAGGCGGGAAGGAAGCCGGCAGCAACGAAAAGCTGCTCGAGCTAATCGACGAACTGATCGTCAGAGAAAGCCTCCGATAATACTGCTGGCAGTGTAAATTGTTTGTGGCAGCGGGCGCGACATTTATTATCGTCATGGCTCGCTGCGCTGCGCTTTACCTCCTCTAACAAACGTCGCGCCCGCCGCCCTAGCCATTGTCCTCCGCGATGATCTTTAGCTCACCGTTTTCGGAGCGACGCCAATATAGTCGCTTTATCGTTGTGACAGTGCGTTTGTCGTCGACAATGCGCTGCCGAAATCTGCTCAGGTATAGATCGTCGTCCTCAGGGTCGGCAAGCAGCAGGACGTCCTGCAGTTCGAACTCCTTTACCGGCACCTTGCTGAAGGTCTGCAGGCGGTAAGCAGCCCAGTCCTCTCTGCTCATGCCGCGATACCGGAAGTCATTGGCGTACAGCGAAAGATAGCGGTGCAAATTACCCGCACGGAAACTGTTGGCCCAGGTTTCGAGTGCCGACCCAAGCTCCACACGCCTTGCGGCGATTTGCTCGGGACTTGCCCAGCGTATTTTTCGCGTGACGATGACTGGCGTGACCAGCGCCACAAGTTGATCTTCGATTGCGAGCAAGTCGTCGTTGGGTAATGCGATGCAGCCGTCCGTATCGAGCGGCGGTCTGCGACCACCTTGCGGAGTGACGCCGTGTATCCAGATCCCGTCGCCGCCGCGCCGATTCGTTCTGTCCCAGATGTTCGGGTAATCGAGGGAAAAAGCCGCGAGGCCATAGCGTTCGTGCAGTGCCTGCGTATCGAGCTGCTCGGTAACGAAATAGATACCGAGCGGCGTCCGTCGATCCCAGGGGCGCTGCTTGCCGACACCGTTCTGGCCAATCGACATGTAGCTCTGTTCAGATTCATTGCTGACACTGTCGAAGCGATGCAGCGTCGACGCATCGGTTTCTGCGATGAAAATCGTAGCGACCGTCGCCGGCACCTGCAGCACGTAGGCCGGTTCTTGCCCCGCGTGCTGAGCGCCGAGTATTCCGGGCATGAAAAACAGCGCCAATGCCAGCGATCTGATCATGCATCGATATTACAGCTGCCCGAAAGGCATCACCATGATATGTTTCTCTTTATCGATTCGAGTTCCCAGGGACTAATTGTGAAGAAAATCATAAGCTTGCTGTTCATCGCCACGGCTTTCGGGAGTGCGTTGGCTGCGTCGGACGCGGACGACGCATTCGAGGCAATCGCCGATCGGTACATCGTCGATTTGCCCCGTTTTTCACCGGTTGGCGCGACGCTGACCGGCGACCACAGCGCCGACAATATGCTCGATGAAGTCGACGCGAACGCGCGCACAAAACTGCGCTCCATGTACTCCGAATACCTGGACGCGATTTCGAAAATTGATCGCGACGAGCTGTCGCTCGCGAACCAGGTCGACGCCGAGTTGTTACGAACTGAAATCGAGTCCGATCTTTGGCGACTCGATACGCTCCAGGAATGGGCCTGGAATCCGCTTCTTTACGTGAGAATTTCCGGTAGCTCGATCTACGGTCTTGTCGCGCGGGAGTTTGCGCCTGTTGAAGATCGACTGGCTGCCGCGGCCTCTCGACTCGAGCAATTTCCCCGATTTCTCGAGCAGGCCCGGAGTTCGATCGAGCCGGAACGTGTGCCGAAGATTCATGCCGAGACGGCGATAAAACAGAACCTCGGCGTCGTATCTATCATCGAGCACATGATCGTGCCCGAAATGGAGACCTTAAGTCCTGCAACGCGCGAGCGGCTCACAGCTGCAATCGAGACGGCCAAAGATGCCCTGGCCGAGCATCAGACCTGGCTCGAGGAAGACCTGCTGCCGCGGGCGGCGGGTGACTTCCGCATCGGCGCTGAGCTGTATGACACGAAGCTCGCGTTCGCGCTCAACTCACCGCTTGGCCGCAAGGAGGTCAAAGCGCGCGCCGAAGCGGAGTACGAATCGGTGCGCAACCAGATGTATGAAATTGCGAAAGAAGTGTATGCGGGGACCCATCCGTATACAGCGTTCCCTGACAGCCCGGACGAGGCTTACAAGCAGGCGATCATTCGTGCGGCGCTCGAGGAAGCGTACCGGATGCTGCCGCCGCGCGACGGCATCGTCGAGGTTGCAAGACAGCAATTGCAGCAAGCGACCGACTTTGTCATCGAGAAGAACCTCGTCACGATGCCCGACGATCCGGTCGAGATCATCATCATGCCCGAGTTCCAGCGAGGCGTTTCAGTCGCGTACCTCGATTCGCCCGGTGCTCTCGACAAGGGTGAAAAGTCTTTTTACGCAGTTGCGCCACTGCCGGACGACTGGACTGACGAACAAGTTAAGTCGTTTCTGCGCGAGTACAACCTGTACTCGCTTCAGGACCTGACCATTCACGAGGGAGTGCCGGGCCATTACCTGCAGCTCGCGCTCAGCAACCGTTATCCGTCAACACTGAGGGCGATACTCGGTTCCGGTCCCATGATCGAAGGCTGGGCCGTGTACGCCGAGCAAATGATGATCGCGGAAGGTTACCAGGACCACGATCCACTGCAGCGACTGATCACGCTCAAGTGGTATTTACGCGGCATCACCAATGCGATCATCGACTCGGCGATTCACGTCGACGGCATGACGCGCGACGCAGCGATGAAGCTCATGATCGAAGGCGGTTTCCAGGAAGAACGCGAGGCGGCCGGCAAGTGGGTACGCGCGCAATTATCGTCCGCACAATTGTCGACCTATTTCGTCGGCTACCAGGAACACATCGAAATGCGCAAGGCGGTCGAAGAGGCGTGGGGCGACGAATTCACGCTGCGCCGCTACCACGACCAGGCGCTCTCCTACGGTTCCCCGCCGGTCAAGTTCATCCGTGCACTGATACTGGGCGAGGACATCCCGGGCGGCGAATGATCCATGCTGACGCGAGCATTCCGGCAAGATGAAGGATGAGCTGACCGCCGCACTAAAATTGCATCGCGCGGGTCGACTGGATGCGGCGGCGGAGATCTATCGCCGTGTTCATCAGGACAATCGCAATGATGCCGATGCCTGCTATGGGCTGGGCACCGTGTTGTTGCAGCAACGGAAGTATTCCGAAGCGGTCGAGCTACTCGAAGACGCGGTGAAACTTGAGCCGAACGCGGCCGAATTCGTATTCAACCATGCCTGCGCGCTGGAGCAGCTTGGCCGCAACGAGGAAGCCACCGAGGGCTTTCTTCGCGCGGCGGAACTTACGGCAACTGACGAAGTGATGTTGCCCATGGTCTGCAACAAGCTGATCGATAACGGGCTGGCAGGCGTGGCGCTGCATTTTCTGTCTGCGATTCCTGCTCCTGGTACATCGGCCCTGGTCGCTCGCGCAAGAGCGCAGTCTGCCAACGATGACTTCGGCGGCGCGGCTCAAACGCTAAAGCGTGCGACCGAACTGGAGCCCGACAATATTGCCGTGTGGCGCAGCCTTGCTGACGCCTGCGGCCGTCGGCGTGATTATCCGGCGGCCATTGAGGCGTATGAGACTTACATGCAACTCAAGACGCCGGATGCCATTGACCTGCTCGCACACGCGGACTTATTGCTCTTGGCCAGGCAGCCCGAAGCGGCAAAGGAAGCTGTCGGCAGAGCCATGGAAGCCGGTGCCGATTTGTCGGCAGCACACTTGCTTGCCGCGAATTGCGCCAGGCTCGATGGCGACCATGAAAAGACGCGTGAGCATCTGAAGAGAGCGATTCAGAAGAGGCCGGCATTCGGCGATGCCTGGCAAATCCTGCTCGAAACAGAGCCGCAGGAATCGTTGCCCCGGTTTGCAGCGGAGTGCGCACGTCTTGCGGCTGATGAGGCCGCGCAAACCAGAGACCGCATAATGCTGTCGATGACGGCGGGACGCGCGTTTGAGCGTCTTGCAGAGTATCCACGAGCATTTGAGCAATTCAGCGTCGGCAACGAGCTGCAGAGAAGCGATCAGGAGGACAGGGGAATACGCTACGACAGCGCAGAAACGGAGCGCTACGCGGCGCGTGTGAAAGCGGAATTCGACGCCGCATTCGATGGCGCATCACAACGTGAGCCGATCAAACAACCAATATTCATTCTGGGAATGCCTCGATCCGGAACGACATTGGTCGAACGAATCCTGGGCGGTCTGGACGGAGTCGTTACCGGCGGCGAAACTGACGCGCTGGAGTTCGTCGCGGCGCAGCACTACTGGGATCTTGCGCGAGGCAAAGTCGCGCCGCCTCGCGAACTGAGCGACACCGACTGGGACAGGCTCGCCAGCGAATACTGGCGACGTATTGCGTGCTCGCCTTGCCGCCGGACGGACAAGATGCCGCAAAATTACTGGCACGTGGGTTACATTTGCGCGATGTTTCCGGCAGCCCCTGTTATTTATATGCGGCGCGATCCACGGGACGTCTGTTTGTCGATCTATTCGCGAATGTTCTCCGACGCTCATCGATACGCGACGGATCTGAACTCGTTGGCGCATTATTTCGGTGTCTCGGTGCAATTGATGGAACACTGGAAAAACCTCTATCCGTCACGCAGTTTTGGGCGTTTCGTATGAGGACCTGGTTGCCGAACCGGATGATCAGACGCAAAGGATCGCAAAACATTGCGGCCTCGAGTGGAATTCCGCATGCCTCAATTTTCATGAGCGCGTCGAAGCGAGTTACACGTTCAGCGAAATGCAGGTGCGTGAACCGCTCAATGACAAAGGCGTTGGCGCATGGCGTCGATATGAAGAGCAGCTTGAACCCTTGTTTACTGCGCTCGCTCGTTACGGGCTCACGCCGGACGAATGCTGAGCCCGGACGTTTTCCTCAGTCTTTCTCGCCGCGGTATTGCCAGCCGATAATGAATTCGTCCTCGGTGCCCTCGTTGGCACATAGAGCACGCGTCTTGACTGTCCGGATACCTGCGGTCTCGAGGAGACCGACCAGGGAGTCCATTTGACTTTGAGAAAGGGCCGCGTCTTCGAGCTGCCCAAGCCGGTCCCGATCCGCGCTCAGGCGCAGCAGCATGACATCGCAGAGTTCCCGCGCTGCTCGTATATCACCGCTGTTGACGCTGCTGATGATGCGGTATACGCCCTCGAATATCTGCCCGGTGATCTGCGATGAACGCCCACCTGACGCGAAGTGTGCCTGCCCGGCCGATTCCAGCTCGTCTTCGGTCAGCTGGCCGGCGACGTACGCCTTGAGCTTTTGCAGCACACCTCCCTCTGCCAGCAAGGATCCCATTTCCCGACGTTTGGCCCTGGCGGGTTTGACAACCTCGCTGTCGGCATGATGCACCAGCAGCTGAAGTTTGCCACCACGCCTCACAACGCGCGCGGCTTCAGGGACGGCCTTGGGCAAGGAGGCGTACTCGATGCCGAACTGACTCGTAACAGCATCGAATTCCGCATCGTCAAAAGGCAGGGAACTGACATCGACATTGCCCTGGAAGTCGGCCGAGGCGAGCACTCCGGGCTCTGACAGGAATCGCAACGGTTCAATTTCGGCTCTGTCGACGCCCGTGACTCTCAACGTATTATCGACCCTGAGCAACGCGGCCGGAACCGCGCCATTGCCGGTCGCAAGATCGAGTATCCGCGAGCCGGATTCGAGTTGGGTCGCAAGGCCCTGCCAGAATGCTTCGATAGCGACGGCATCCTGTGAGGATTGAGTCGCAACGCAGCTGTCCGGGCAGCCTGATTGCCAGTATAACGTCCAGGGATCCTGCATCGTATCAGGCGCGTCCGTTCAGAATTGCGGGATGGTGTCCATGACCTGGCAGCTGCATGCCCCGTTTTCTCTCTTGATTCTCGAACTGGTACCGCCGGTACACACCCAGCTTTCACCAACCTCGCACTCCACTGGTCTTGTCAGCTCACCGGGCACCGGCGCGCCGGCAGTCGTACAGCCGGTCGAGCAAACACCAAGCAGGGACATGACGATTAGTATTGACCTCATGCAGATTCTGCCCCAGAAAAAAACCGCTGGCATGCCGGGCCCGACAAGGCCCGGTCATTTCAAACAGGGCGTCCCGGAACCGCTAATAGCAGCCGCAGGTAGGCTGTTCTTCCAAGATCCTGGAGCCGACGAAGCCCATACAGACTTTCAGCGTGCCCGCCCCGCAGAAAATCTGCTCGGCTCTCTCCCCGGGCGCCGGGGCCCCCGCCGAGGTACACGCCGTTAGCACAACGAGCAGGATCACCGGCATTAATAGCTTTGCATACATACATGTTTTGGACAATACGCAAAAGCCCCGGTTCCATTGTAGCGTGATCTTTTCCGAGCGCCTCTCGTCATTGGAGATCTGCCGGCCCGGCAAGCCGCTCTGCATTCACGGGCGGTATTTCTGACCCACAAAAAAAAGTGGCGAGCCTGAATGGCTCGCCACCTCTTTTTCACTAACGTATCGTGGATACGACTTATTCGAACGCGTAGCTTCCGCTTACGAAGACACGCGGTCCGATGATGTCGTAAGACGACGGGAACGTATTGCCCTGTTCCTGATAATCACCCAGGAAGTTCGGCTGCTCATCGAAAACGTTCTTGACGCCGATGTTCATGCGGAACGAGTCGTTGAACTGCCAGGCGGCCGACAGATCCACATAATCCTGTGCATCCATTGTCGGTACCGAGGCCGTCGCACGATCGACATTCCCGTTGGCGATCTCATCCCACGTGACTTCGTCCATGTGGCGCCACAGCATCGACAGGGTCAGCGGACCGCTGCTCCAGGTTACGCGAGTGTTGTAGAGAGCATCGGGCTGCGGTTCGCCGCAGATGTCACCGCCGGCTCCTGCACACTCGTTGATCTCTGGCAGGGCGGCAACTGGCTGGACGTTGGTCTTGTCCAGGAAGGTGCTGCGGAAGCTCACCGCAAGCGTCGAACCGTCACCGCCGGATTCCGGCGTCGAGGTCCTGGACCCAGTTGATCGCCACGTCAATACCTGAGGTTTCGATAAAGCCGATGTTCTCATTCAGAACGCTTACCTGGTCAACGTTGCCGTCGGGACGTCGCGATATGGCCTGGCAGAATGCTGAATTGAGATCCTGTACCTGAGAGTAACAGATGTCCAGAACGTTATTCACGCCGCCACCGAGAACGCTGATCGAATCGGTGATTTCGATATCGAAGTAGTCAATCGTGATATCGAGACCGTCGATCGGCTGAATGACTGCGCCGAAGGTGAACGTATCCGATTCCTCTTCCGTCAGGTTCGGGTTACCGCCGAACAGGCCTTCGATCTGCGTATTCGCCTGCGTGAAGACGCCGACGTTTGCAGGTGCTACGCCAGTTGCGACACAGAGATCAAAGATCGTGTCACCAGCACTTGTGCCCGCGGCATCGCCATCAACTGAACACGGATCGGTTGCCCCGGGGAAGCCATTGGCCTGACCCTGGAAGAGCTCGCCGACGTTCGGCGCGCGCGTGGCCGCCTGGAAGCCGGCACGCAGCCGCAGCTGTTCGATCGGCGCCCAGTTGAGCGCGGCAGCGTACGTATTGATTGTGCTCGAGATGTTCGAGTAGTCGGAAGAACGCGCTGCCGCCCAGAGACTCAGGGACTCCGCGCCAGGCTTGCCTTCCAACAGCGGAATCTCGATCTCGGCAAAGAACTCCGACACGTTGTAACCACCAATCGTTTCGTCCCCAGCGTTGAAGCCAAGCACGTCGCCTGCGGACAGGAACGAGTCCGGTCGGTACGCGGATTCGTCGTCGCGGCGCTCCCAGCCGATGGCGAGTCCGATCGGACCAGCATCGCCGATGCCACCGAACTGGCCGGTGATCGCAGCGGTCATGACCCGGTAATTGATATTCGTAACGTTTGAGGCGCCGACGTTGACGAAGTCAACCGCAGCCTGGGAAATATTGCCCGGACCGAAGATGTTCATCGGCACACAGCCGCCGCTCGGATCCTGACACGCCAGACCGTCGTCGGTAACCAGTGACAGCCTGCGTCGAAAGCGTGACCGCGGACACGTCGTTATTCAGCAGTTCGTCATGACACCAGGCGAGACTTGGAATAGTAAGCATCCCAGCCCCAGTTATCGTTGAAGTCGCCCTTGGCGCCGACAAGGATGCGGAATGCGTTGCGGTTGTTCAACGCCTGGCGAGGACCGTTCTCGACCATACGACGGCCGATGTACGGCAGGTGCGCATTGTCATCACCGTCGATGTCGCCGTCACCGTCCGCGTCGAAGCGGACGGCGTCAAGCGCATCCTGAACTGCAGGTCCAGAAGAACGGGCTGTCCGGGTTGACTACCAAAGTGATAAACGCCGGTGTCGGCGCCAACTCCTGCGGAACCTCGTTGCTCGCAAAAGTCAACTCAGTGTAAACCGTGACCTTGTCGCTCGCATCGTAATGCGCTGCACTGTGCACGAGGAAACGATCCTGAGGCAGCTGCAGATAGTTGTCCGGCGCGTAGTTGAAGCGCGAATCCGGCTCTACCCACGGCAGTCCGTTACCGCTGGAGTCAAATGTCCCAAGCGTGAACTCGTCGCCGTTACCTGGCGTGCCATCCGGATCGATCGTCGGCCCACCGAATACGCGTGTACCCGGAACGCCTGACGAGCCACTGGCTGCCAGCGGTCCGCCAACACCGGTCTTCTTGTTCTGTCCCGGCGTACCTGCCGGAGCAGAGTCACCGAGCGCAAACGTCGAGAAATCACGCTCGCCCTGGAAGAGCGGCTTACGCGTCGAATAAGAAGCATAGACAACCGCATTACCCTTGCCGCTGTCGAAGTTGCCGCCCATGGTCAGGTCAATATTGTAGCGTTCGGCATCGCCTTCGGTCGTCGTGTCGTACAAGGCTGTAACTTCTACACCTTCGTAATCGTCCATCATCTGGAAATTGACGACGCCCGCGATTGCGTCGGAGCCGTATACCGCGGAAGCACCGCCGGTGACGACGTCAACCTGCTTGATCAGCGTTCCAGGAATCGTGTTGAGGTCGACAACACCGAACTGTGTTGACGGAATGTAGCGGCGGCCGTTCATGAGTACGAGGGTCCGCGAGGTGCCAAGACCACGCAAGTCGACGCGCGCCGTTCCATCACCGGGGTTGTTCGAGCTCGGCCCGAATGAAGGCAGCGTAGCCGGAAGCTCATTGAGCTTCATCTCGACGTTTACGATGCCGGAAATTGTGAACTCTTCACTATCGACGACCTGTAACGGGCTGACAGCCTCGAGGTCGGTGCGAACGAGTCGGGAACCGGTAGTGATAATCTCTTCGATTTGCTCCGGTTCTTCCTGCGCTGCGGCCGGTGTTGAGATCGCCGTCGCACCTGCAGAAAGTATCGCCAGCTTCACCGCCTGCGACAATGTTGAACTATTCATATGAAACCCCCGTTGGGTATGCTGATTTGGATTGCAGTATTCTGTCGTTGCACGTAGCCGGCGCTCTTCTATGTCGTTTGCGGCTATGAAGCAGGGGCGTAACTGTATCTGCACGATTTTGGAATGTCAAAATTATTGTTGCTATTTTGGTACGCGAGCATAAACCGGCCTGTGCGACCGTGGCTGACGTGTTTATTCACAACGTCTGCCGAGCGCAGCCGGGCGCCGCTCGCACGCCTGCACTAAAAGTTTAGTAAAATCAGTAGCTTGATAGTGTTTCTGGCACATCCGGCGCTATCAAAAATAGTCTCCTGATGCGGGGCAATCACGGAAAACGAGCTTTCGTTGCCATAAAACAACATTGATCTGAGCCGGTCGAGACTGTTGTTTTTTTGCATATACGCTCTTTAATGGCGGTGCATTTCACGAAATTCACCGGCTGCCCTCGGCATGGTTTCTCATTTTTTGTTTTATATTCATGAACTTACATTCAAGGCGCCGCTCAGGACCGAATCTGAGTTATGCCAATTTCTTATATTGAAGCTGCCCTGGTCGGGATCCGGCAAAATTGGCCCCGCTCGACACCTGATTCCGCCGTGCCGGATCCTGGGCGACGAGCACACCGTCCGCATTTTTGTATACTGCCGAGCGTTTCAAAATTACATGGTCGACTAACATGCTGAACCCGAACCTCGATACCAAATCGCTTGCAGGCCAATATTCGGCCGACGATCGGCTGCGAATTCACGACCTGCTGCTGCCCGATTTTGCCGCGCGGCTGAGCGCTGCCTGCCGGGACGATGTGCCCTATGAGTATCTGTACCATGTCGATGGTCAGAATCTTGCTATGCCGGCCGCCGAACTCAGCGGGCTGAGTCAGAAGCAACAGCACGATCTGCAGGAAAAAATCATCTCGGCTGCATCGGAAGGTGTGGGATTCTTTTATTGTGGCTATCAGATGCGGCGCGCGCCGGCGGAGACCGATGATCCGAAGCTGGCATTCCTGCATCAGATGTTCGACTTTGTTAACAGTGACGAGATGCTGTCGTTCGTCAAGGCAATCACGGGTCAATCAGATCTGAAATTCGCCGATGCTCATTACACGCGCTACACGTCGGGACAATTTCTGACGCGCCATAAAGACGACATTACGCGGGAGGGGCGGCGCATTGCCTATGTGCTGGGGCTCAGCGAGCGCTGGCATCCGGACTGGGGTGGACTGCTGCAATTCTTCGACGATGATGGCTCGCCAAGGGACTTTTTGATCCCTGCCTTCAACACTTTGACGTTGTTTGACGTACGCCATGTCCATTCGGTTTCCTACGTCACACCGTTCGCGAAGGAACCGCGTTTTTCACTGGCGGGCTGGTTCGGCGCGTAACACCGTGAGTGCGCGCAAGCCCTGGTGCCGTTTATCGACGCATGCATCGCGCACGGAGCGCAATTGCGAGATAATTAGTCGTTATCCGCGCTACGTTTTTTTGCACCCACTTTTTGCACCCAAGCAGTGATGAACATGACGACCCAGACCACGAAGGAACTGCAGACCGCCGCAACCCATATGCACGCCGGCCGGCTCGATGCGGCAGAAACGGTTTGCCAGGCCGTGGTCAGCGGCCAACCCGGCCAAATCGATGCACTGCATTTGCTGGCCTTGATCAAGCGACAGCAAGGCAACTTTGATGCGGCCGAGTCCCTGTTCGTGACCTGCCTCGAGAATGCGCCAGACCGGGCTGACATTCACGCCAACCACGGCAACCTTTTGCGGGGCCAGGGCAGAACGAGCGAGGCAATCGCCGAGTATCGCCGTGCCCTCGCGATTGACGATGATTTTCGACCGGCCAGAATTGCGCTTGCCCGCGCATTGAATCTGGCTGGAGAATACTCGGACGCCCTTGCTGAATGCGAGACGCTGCTCTCTCGCGATAAAGACGACGCCGAGGCGTGGGCCGCCTACGGGTCGGCCCGCCGGGGGATCGAGGATCCGGTCGAAGCCGAGGTTGCGTATCGAAAGGCGATCGACATCAATCCGAACTATGGCACAGCACACCATGACCTCGGTGCGCTTCTGAGTCAAGGAGAGCCGTCATGAAGAAGCGCTCGAGCAGCTCGTACTCGCCGCGGAAGCCGGCGTTACCGGACCAGAGATCGTCTACAACCTCGCCAGCTCGCTGGCAGGGCTAAGCCGATTCGACGAGTCCGAGGCGTTGTTGCTTGATGCCGTCCAGGCACTACCGTACGCGATCGAGCTGCATCGCCTGCTGGCGCGGCTCAAGTATATGCGCGGCGATCGCGACTTCGACGGTGCGATCCGCCGCGCAGTCAACGTTGCGCCCGACCATGTGCCGCTGCGCATTGTTCACTCGCAGTTGTTGCTTGCTGCGGGCGATCTCGACGGGGCCTACGAAGTGCTCGAAGGTCTCGGCGATACCGGCGTGCATGACCAGGCCGTGCAGGCTGAACTCGCTGCGATCCACCAGGAAGCGGGGCGTTACGGCGAGGCGCTCGCATGTGCGCAGACGTTGGCTGCGGGCTCGGAGAAATTTGGCACTCACGTCGACCTGATCATTGATGCGCTGATGTCGCTCGGCCGCGCCGATGAGGCAATGCCGTATATCGAGATGGGACGCGAGGAACTGCCGCTCAATCAGTGGTACATCGCCATGGAGGCGACCGCTGCACGGCTGCTCGGTGATCCGCGCTACGAAGAGCTTTATGACTACGAGCGATTCGTGCAGTCGTACCCTATCGAGGCACCCGCCGGCTGGTCATCGACCGACGGGTTTCGTCGGGATCTGAATGCGGCGCTCGTGGAACGCCACAAGTTCCATGCACAGCCGCTGGACCAGAGTCTGCGCAACGGCACGCAGACTCCTCGCGGATTGCTGGGAGACCCGCACCCCGCCATCGTCGCCTTCCTGCACGCACTGCAGGAGCCGATCGAGCAGTATCGGCACCATATCGGCAATCGCTCCACGCATCCGATGACGGCACGCAACCGTGGCAACCTCACAATGACGGGCTGCTGGTCGGCGCGCCTGCACAAGGATGGCTATCACGTCAATCACGTGCATCCCGAGGGCTGGATCAGCTCCGCGTATTATGCCGAGGTACCACCGGAAGTCGGTGACGTTGAGCGCAGGAGCGGTTGGATCAAATTTGGTGAACCGCGCTATCCGGTGCCCGGCGCTACGGCCGGGAAATTTGTGCAGCCACAGGCCGGTTCGCTGGTGTTATTCCCATCTTATATGTGGCATGGAACCACGCCGATCACTGGCGACGAACCGCGGATGTCCGTGGCATTCGATGCGGTGTGCGTGGACGCTTGAATAGTTAGATCGTGGACACAGATTATCGCGAACGCTTGCGCGCCGATGCCGATGCCGGCAACCGCATCGCCGAACGCCTGCTGTTGCTCGACTTGCTCGCCGCCAGGGACCTCGATGCAATCGGGGCCCTGCTGGGTCGCTGCAACGATGGAGATCACCGACGCTTCCTCGAAGCGGAACTGCGCTGTTTTCATGGCTGGCCGGGCGATGAGCCCTGGCAGGACCTGCTGCGCCAGAGCGCCGCAGCAGGCCATGGTGAGGCAAAGCTTGTTGTCTCGGTCTACCACGCGTGGGCACGGGGATCGGGCATGCTGCCGCTCGACGATGCACGCGACGATTGCTCCGTCGAGGGCTGGTGGAAATGGAGCGGTCCGGAATGGGCACCGGTCATCTCGGGGCGAGGTTTGCTTGTCGAGCGCAGCACCGAATTCGCGCCGCGGGCCGTGGTCGCTTACCTGCGCTCCCTGCTGGGTCCGCAATTGCGGCCGTCAGCCGTGATCGATCCGGATAGCGGGCGAGCCATTGCGCACCCGGTTCGTATCAATCAGAGCGCACAGTGGCTACCGGAACACCTGGGCTGGACGGGCAAGCTGTTCGAGAGCCGGCTCGCCGCCGCCGCTGGTTTTGAGCTTATGCATGGCGAGGTGCCGAGCTTGCTTCACTACGGGCCCGGACAGCGTTACAAGGCGCATCTCGACTGCATCAGCAGCAAACAAGCCGAATCGGCCGAGGGGCTGGCCCAGGGTGGCCAGCGAACGCTGACAATACTGCTGGCGATGGGCAACGATGACTTCACAGGCGGCGAGACTTTCTTTCCGCAGCTGAACGCGGGAGCGAAGGTCGCAACCGGCGAATTGCTGCGCTTCAATAACACGGACAAGGACGGGCATCCGTTGCGCAGCTCATTGCACGAGGGAAAGCCTGTGAAAATCGGTCAGAAGTGGCTGCTCAGCAAGTGGGTGCGTGAAAAACCGACTCCGTATGGCCTCGAGATTGGCGTAATGGCCAACGACAGCGGCTGATTCACTGCATGCTTTCAGCCTTTGTCGAGCAGCTCGTTGCGCCGCGCGATCAGCCGGTTCCAGTTCTCCAGCGAGAAAAGCTGTGCGAATATCGCTGCCAAAGAGCCATCCTGATGTAGCTCCTGCAGCGTGTCTTTGTCGAGGTCGTTCAGCTTGCTCGGATCGATGGACACATAATCCGAAATCTTCTCTTCGGAACCGTCCGGCATTGTTTGACTGACTCGCTGCCCGTTCAGCAGCCCAAGGTCCATCACTTTCCTGCAGAAATCCCGAGTCCGGTTCTGTTCAGCTTTGAATTGCCCGCAGAAGTCGACACGGGATCTTGTGACTTCGGAGAGATCGTCGCCGTCAAAAAACGGGATATCCGGCGTGTCTGATATCGATGCCGACGACTCATCAATAATCACCGCAAACTCATCGTCTCCATGCTGCGCGAGCGCAAATGGATGGCAGCGGACGTACGATGGTATGTAGCTGCGCTTGTCCCATTCCCCGCTATCGCTCACAAAGAGGTTCTTTTCATCAATGATGCCGACAACCGCAATCAGAACGGGATTCTCGAAATCGGAGAAAACAACCGGATAGTGTTTCTGCGCCGTCTGAACTTCGCTGGCGCATAGCGGCAGGCCTTTTACGGACTTGACAAAGTCGAAAGGCCGGTCCGATTTCGACAGACCCATGCCGCCGTGAACTTCCTTGGTAAGCAGAGCCGGCTTATCATACAAGAGCATGCTGCCCTCGAACTTCCGCGGAGATGCAGCCGTATTTGATTCAGTCATTATATTTATCGATCTGGCAAAACGGGGCGGCATTATAGCCATCCGAACTGAGGACAGCAAAGCACCTCGGCCACCAATGAGACCATCCCTGTGCACGACAAAACGCTGACGCAAAACCGACTGTGTACCGCCGCTCTGGATGCGGAGCGCTCCGGCATGCTGGAAAAAGCCGCAACCCTGTACCGCCAGGCAATTGACTGTGACCCGGGCAACGCGACGCCCTATCTCTTCTTCGGCTATGCCCTGAAACTGCTCGGCAATGACGACCCCGCCGCACAGGTTTGGTCGCTGGGAACTGATCTCGACACACGAGTCGTCAACGTTTGGCGAACCGAAGGCGCGGACGAAGACGTCAGATTGCGCTCGAAATCGGCCAACGATGAGATCCGCAGGCACTTCACGGAGCTGCATCGACAATCCATGGCCGATTTTCAGGACGCACATCCTGGTGCCGCTATCGGCAGGATAGCCGCCGCCATCTGGTGCCAGACGCACGACTCGGCGTTCGAGTATCAGCATCCCGACCAGCAGCCGCACCTTTTCTATGTGCCGGACCTTCCGCCGATACCCGTTTACACTGCTGCTCTTGCACCATGGTTCGACGCACTCGAGTCCTTCTGGCCGCGAATCAGAGACGAGTACCAGGCGGCGCGGGAATCGGCCGTTGCGGAGCAGACCCCGTATCTCGACGCGAGTGCCGCAAACCTCGGTACAGACTGGCAACCACTGGCCGACTCTTTGAACTGGGGTTCGTTACATCTTTACAAGAAGGGCGAACCCAATTCCCGGCTCATCGAGTTGTTTCCCGATACGCTCAGGGCACTTGGCGAAGTTCCGTTGGTGCGAACCCCAAAGGGGCCGAGCGAGATTCTTTTTTCCGTATTACAGGGCAAGCAGCGCATACCTCCGCACTTCGGCGTTGCGAACACCGACATGACCGTGCACCTGCCCATCATAGTTCCCGACGATTCAGCGATTCGGGTCGTGGATGAGGTGTATGCGTGGCAACGCGGCAAGGTCTTTGCTTTTGACGACGCATTTCGGCACGAAAGCTGGAACGACAGTGAACTGCCCCGCGTCAACCTGCTGTTCGAAGCCTGGCACCCGGACCTGACCGAAGACGAGCAGAATGCTGTCACGGCGACATTTTCGGCCCGCGCTCGATGGAATGAAGACGCAGCCTCGAGCACTGACATTCTTTCCCCAACCTTGTAATTGACTATTTTATGACTACTATTGAGCGTCTTGCGCGCATGCGAAACGAACAGTTGGACTTGATTGAAAATGGCTATTGAAAACTACGAATTACAACCACTATTTGCCGAACCCATTTTCAGGGCGGACATCGGCCACGCGATAAGCAACGAGCAGATCGAGTACATACAAGGCCTGAAAATGGTGCAGAACAGGGGCAATTTGATCTCTGAAAACCTCTATATCTTCGAAGAGCCGGAGCTGAAGAGCATCAAAGATGCGGTTCAGGATGCACTGGATATTTATGCACTGGAAGTAATGGGCATCAAACAAAAGCTCTACGTCACGCAATCATGGTCTCTCGTCAACCATACGAACGTCGGAATGCATGGCCACTCTCATTCCAACTCGGTAATTTCCGGGTCTTTGTATTACTGCGATCTGCCCACTCCTGTGGCGGACATGATTTTTGATAAACGCAGAACCTATCAACAGCTGGAAATGATTCCCGAGAGGAAGCAAACAAAACATCTATAACACGCCAATCAATGTCGTTACGCCCAAAAAGAATGAAGTCGTTTTGTTTTCTTCCGGTCTGCAGCATATGGTCGAGACCAACACTGCTCCAGAGCCAAGGCACTCGATCGCATTCAATACCTTTATCAAAGGCAAGCTGGGCAATTACAGAGACGTTTCAGAACTGACCTTGTAAATACTGGAGTCAGAGCTCTCTGAGCGCCTGCGCGACGGGCAACCGCGCAGCGCGGATCGCGGGTAATAGTCCGCCAATCAGGCCGATGATCAGCGCGGTAACTATGCCTTGCACGAGCAAGTCGCCGGTTACGGCAAAATCGAACACAACCTGGCTGAAGCTGGCGTTGCTCAGTGTCGATACCGTGAAGCCGTTGAAGGCGAGAAAAGCAATCGCGCCACCGAGTAGGCCACCGATCGAGCGCCAGCAGCGTCGACTCGATCATCGTCGAAACAAGGACCGATATCGGCCCGAATCCGAGGGCGCGCAGGGTCGCGATCTCCTTGCCGCGCGCCGACACCGATGAGTACATCGAATTCAGCGCGCCGAAGACAGCGCCGATCGCCATCAGGAATGTAATCGGGTAGCCGAGCACGCGTATGAACGTGCGCGGTGCCCTCGGCCTGGGTCGAATAAAACTGCGCGTTCAGTGTAGACATCGACGTCGAGGCGCGGATCGTTCTTCAGCGCCTCCTCGAGCACCTCGAGACTGTCCCGATTCTCCAGCCGTACGCGCACGGTCTGAAAGCTGTTGCCACGCCGGTACGCTCCCTGCAACACCCGGATGTCAGTCCAGAGTTCGGATTCGGCAACTCCGCCGTCAGCCTCGAAGACACCAACGATGGTCCACTCGGTACGTCCGAATTTGATCGTTCCGCCGAGATCCAGGCCTTCGAACTCCGATTGCGCCGCGCGCCCGACAATCAGTTCGTTCTTGCCGGGCTCGAACATGCGGCCCTCGACGAGTTGCGTCGAATCGCGCACCTCGAACGCGCCGTCCCCGACGCCGCGAAACGGCGCGTTTGCATCGGTGTCCGCCGAGCGCAAAGGTACATCGACGAGCACAAACAATTCCGCTGACACGACCGGCCTGTCACCATCGCGGAGCACGCCGGGTGCAGCTTCGATGATCAAGACCTGTTCGTTCGAAAGGCCGCTCGCAAGTTCAGACGTCGATCCGGAGCGAATTACGATTGCCGTGTCCTCCGCGCCTGCCAATGTCATGGTGCGTTCGAAGCCTTTGGCCATTGACATGACCGCCGCGAATACCAGCACGACCGCGGCAACGCCGACAATGGCCACCGACGACGTCGCCATGCGATGCGACAGGTGCAGAATGTTGAGCCAAGTCACAGCGAATATCTGATTTAGATTACGCATCGAACCTCCTGTCCTGTGCCGGTGCAAAAGCCAAGATCGGACTCTAGCCCCTCGCCAGTGCGTCGACGATCGTCAGGCGCATGGCCTTGAGTGCCGGAAATACGCCTGCAACCATGCCGGCAAAGATCATGAACGCGAAGCCACGAGCGACAATCTGTGGCGAAACCGAGATGCCCGGTATGAAGGCAGCGAGCGCATGCGGCAACGCCCTGAGTAAACACCCAGCCGAGCGCCAGGCCCAGCACGCCGCCGATCAGCATGATCAGTGATCGATTCGGTCAGGACGATGCCGAGCACGGTAGCGTCCCTGAAGCCCACGCGTCTTCAGAACGGCCAGTTCGGCGATACGTTCGCGAACGGACTGCGACATCGTGTTGCCGGCCACGAGCAGCAGCGTGAAAAACACGGCCCCGAGAATCAGCATGACGATGAGCGCAATGTTACCGAACTGTTTTGCGAACGATGCGGCGAAGGCGGCCTCGGTGCTCGTCTCGGTTTCGTTGGGCGAGTTCGCGAATTCCATATCGATCGCGTTCGCCACTGCGACGGGATCCGCACCATCCTCCAGCTTCAACGTGTACCAGCCGACGAAGCCGTCGCCGAAGGAGTTGGCCTCGGCGAAATAGTCGTGCCGTAACAGCAGTACCGCCGTGCCACCTTTCGGATCGGTCGTGTCGAATATGCCTTCGATGTCGAACTCCCAGGTGCGGCTGCCCTCCTTGGTCGTGAAGATCGTCGACTGGATCGGCATCCGGTCACCGATCTCGAGGCCATAGAGCTCGGCCAGTTCCTTGCCGATAACGGCGCCGGTACGGTTCTTCTTCCAGGCCTCGAGCTGCTCGTCGGGCAGCACCAGCTCCGGGTACATCGCGAAGTACTCGTCGGGCACGACCGGAAACTGTGGAAACTGCTTTTTCGGGTCCTGATAGTAGCCGCCAAACCACGACAGCTGCGAGACGACGGCGACGCCGGGTATTGCCGCAATGCGATTTTTGTAGCTGAGCGGCAGGAAATTGATCATCGAGACCTTGTCGATGAACGACCAGCCTCTCGGCGCCCGGTCATGGCGCCGCCCGTGTTGAACGCCTGGCCGACAGCATTCAGGAGCGCGAACAGCAGAAAGGCGACGAGCACGGACAGGATCGTCAGCGACGTTCGTATCTTCTTGCGCCAGACGTTCTTCCAGATCAGCCCGAAATATTTCACGCCGCGGCCCTCGACTCGAGCTTGCCTTTGTCGACGTGCAAGGTTCGCGTCGCGTAGTCGGCAGCCTGCGGCGTCGTGCGTCACCATGACAATCGTCTTGCCGTGCTCGCGATTCAAAATCTGCAGCAGTTTTAGAATTTCCTCGGCCGTCTCACGATCGAGGTCGCCGGTCGGCTCGTCGCAGAGCAGCAGCGTCGGGTCTGAAACGACCGCGCGTGCGATCGCGACGCGCTGTTCCTCACCGCCGGACAGCTCGCGCGGCCGATGCTTGGCACGATCACTCAGTCCGACGATATCGAGTGCAATTGCCGCGCGCTCCGCGCGCTCTTTGCCACTGAAGTTCGTCAGCAGGAGCGGCAGCTCGACATTCTTTTGTGCCGTCAGCACGGGCAGCAGATTGTAGAACTGGAACACGAAGCCGACGTGGGTCGAGCGCCATTTGGACAATTGATTATTTGACATCGATGACAGCTCGGCGCCGCCAACCGTTACCGTACCGCCACTGGGCTTGTCCAGCCCCCCGAGAAGATTCAACAGCGTCGTCTTGCCCGACCCCGATGGCCCCATGATGGCGAGAAAGTCACCATCGGGAATCGTCAGATCGAGTTCGTGCAATACCTCGACGCGCTCTTTGCCCTTCTGATAAACGCGGCTGACACCTTTTAGTTCTGCCAGTGCTTCGCTCATGATGTTGTCTCTTCTTATTCTGTGCTGACTTTTTGACCGGCACGGAGTGCGGCCTCCGACGATCGTACTACTGTATCACCTGCCGCGAGACCAATTGTAACGAGTACGCGCTCGCGGTCGCGGGAGCCGCCGACAGTCACGCCGCGCCGTTCGACCAGGTTGTTCTTCACACGCCAGACAAAATCGCCGTCTGCATCCCTCTGCAGCGCTTCTTGCGCAATCATGACGCCCTGCATCTGCTGCTCGGTCTGCGCCGGCGCATCTGCGCCGAGGAATGCCACTTTTGTCCCCATGTCACGCAGCACGCGTTCGTCACGCTCGAGAAAACCGATGCGTACGCGGACCGTCGCTTTCTGCCGATCGGCCGTTGGCACGATCGCAATCACCTCGGCCGGAATCTGCCAGTCCGGATACGCGTCGAGAGTCGCGCTGACCCGCTGGCCTGCGGCCACTCGCTGGATATAAGCTTCATTTACATCGACCTCGATCTCGAGCGAGTCCATATCGACGATCGTGCAGATACCAGTGCGCGTGAAGCCGCCCCCGGCGGAGACCGGCGAGATCATCTCGCCGGGCTGCGCGTTCTTCGACACGACCATGCCACCGAATGGCGCCCGGATCGTCATGTTATCGAGGGCGTCCTGCGCAAGCGCACGATTGCTCTGCGCAACCTTGACGTTCTCGCGGCCCGTTTCCAGGCGCGCCGCCAGTGAATCGAAGTCCGCCTCCGCGGCGTCGAGGCTGGACACGCTCGTCAGCTGACGCGCCGCGAGGTCGCGGGCGCGATCACGTTCGAGGCGTGCGGCGCGCAGCTGCGCCTCGATTTCGACCAGCGCAGCCCGCGCGGCCATCACCTGCGCGTCTGCGAGATTAAGCTGCGCCTGCTGCGTTGCGGCGTCGAGCCGGGCGACGATCTGGTCTTTCTCGACACGCATGCCCTCCTCGACGAGGATCTCCTCGACTTTTCCGGTCAGCTTCGAGGACACGGTCGCCTCTCGACGTGCGACGACATAACCCGATGCATCGAGTACGCTGCTCGCGGCCGCGATGCTCGGTGGCTGGCGCGCCGTATCGATCTCTACAAGCACGCTGCCCGCTGCAGGCCGCAGCAGGAACCACCAGGCTGCAAGCAGGACGATGATGATCGCCGGCACGAGCAGCCAGAGCCGCCCGGAGCCATCCGGCGTTGCCGCCGCACGATCGATCTTGAGTGCATGAATCCGCTCGGAAGTATCTGCCATCGGGGCATCCTACCAAAATCGCGGCTGAGTACAGCTACAAGAAAGTGAACAGGAGGACTGTGAGCAGAAGTAAAGCGCAGCGCAGCGAGCTCCCGTCAGGCGGGATCGAAACATGATGCTCACAGACCTCCTGTTCACTTTGTGTGGTTGCTGTCGAGTCGTTTCGTGTACATTGTCGCGATGTCATCCGCGGCTCGCACTCGCATGGTACGTCTTCTGGTACGCGTGGCGATCAGCGGTATTGTGCTCTTGCTCTTCGCGATGCATATCGCCGGCAGTCCGCGCTTCGAAGTAATCGATCGCATCGAGAATTACCTGTACGACGTGCGAATCCGGCTCACGATGCCGGGCACGGTGGATGAGCGTATCGTCATCGTCGATATCGACGAGGCCAGCCAGGCCGAACTCGGTCAATGGCCATGGCCGAGAAACACGCTCGCGGCGATGGTCGACAGGCTGTTCGATGATTATGGCGTCAGCGTGCTCGGACTCGATGTGCTGTTTGCCGAGGCCGAAGAGACCTCCGCAGAGCGCGTCCTGGCCGAGCTTGCTGCAAACAACATTGCCAATGACCCGGCTGTGCGCGAAGAACTCGATCGGCTTCGCAAAACCGTCGACAGCAATTATCGATTTGCCGAGTCGTTCATCGCACGCGACGTCGTAACGGGCTTCGTCTTCAAGGATTCCCTCGGTGACAATGAGCCGGAGACGACGGGTGTCCTGCCCGCGGCCCTGATTCGCCATACTGACCTCGATGATGTGTCGGTGCCATTCGTCACCGCGGCCGGCTTTGCCGGCAACCTCCCGGAACTGCAGGAAAACGCCGTTGCGGGCGGTTTCTTCGATTCACCGCTGATCGATGCCGATGGCGTATTTCGCCGCGCGCCGCTCGTGCAGCAGTATCGCGGCGACTTGTATCCGTCTCTGGCGCTGGCCGTCGCACGCGTAGTCCTTGGCTCGCCTGCGGTTGCCCTGCGTTTCGCCGCTAGCGCCAAAAGGCGGCTTGGCGGTATCGAACTCGAGCACTTCCAGCTCGGCGACGCGTCGATTCCCGTCGACCAGCGGGTCGCCGTGTTCATTCCCTTTCGCGGCCCGCAGGAGAGTTTTCGCTTCGTCTCGGCGAAGGACGTGCTGGACGGGTCCGTGCCCGGCGAGGTGCTTAATAACAAAATCGTCCTGCTGGGAGCCAGCGCCGCCGGACTTCTGGATCTGCGTTCCACCCCGGTCGGCCAGCGCTATATCGGCGTGGAGGCGCATGCAAACCTCGTGGCCGGCTTGCTCGACAACAACATTCGACGACAGCCCTCGTACTCCGACGGTCTGGAACTGTTTCTGCTCTTTGTTATCGCGGTGCTAACCGCAATTCTGTTGCCGCGGCTCGCCCCGATATCGGCCCTCGCATTCGTGTTCGCCATTCTGCTGGCGACGCTGGCCGGCAATTTGTGGATGTGGTCATCGCTGGGGCTCGTCATACCGGTTGCATCGCTACTCGTTTACGCGCTCGCTGCCTCGATGTTGCAGATCACCTATCGCTTTTTCGTCGAGCAGCGCAACAAACGCCACCTCTCCGACATCTTCGGCCAATACATTCCGCCGGAGCTCGTCGAAGAGATGGACGAGAGCGGCGAAGAGATCTCGCTCGAAGGCGAAACCCGCGAGATGTCGGTGCTGTTCTCCGATGTGCGTGGCTTTACGACGATTTCCGAAGGACTCGATGCAACGGAACTGACGCGCATGATCAACGAATTCCTGACGCCGTTCACGCGTGCAGTGCAGTCGCACCGTGGCACGATCGACAAGTACATGGGCGACTGCGTCATGGCGTTCTGGGGCGCGCCACTTGCGGATGACGAACACGCAAGACATGCGCTGCTCGCTGCATTCGATATGATTACGGCGGTCGAGACGCTCGACGAGCCGTTCGCGCAGAAGGGGTGGCCGGCCATTCGGGTCGGCGTGGGCATTGCCAGCGGCGAGATGAATGTTGGCAATATGGGTTCCGAGTTTCGTATCGCTTACACCGTGATGGGCGACACCGTAAATCTCGGCTCACGGCTTGAAGGCCTCACCAAGCAATACGGTGTCGACATTATTGTTAACGACAAGACAGCGAGCCTCGTCACCGATTTTACATTTCGCGAGCTCGACCTCGTGCGCGTCAAGGGCAAATACGAGCCCGTCGCCATTTTCGAACCGCTCGGGCCGAGTGCCGGAATCGACGCCGGGACCGCGGCAGAGCTGGCGCAATACGCGCAGGCGCTTGGCGCTTACCGGCAGAAAAGCTGGGCGCTGGCTTCAGACTCATTCCAGATGCTCAGGGAACGCAACGACGAGCTCCTATATAATGTGTACCTCGATCGGATCGCACGGTTCAGGGAGGAGCCGCCGCCCGAAGACTGGGACGGAGTCTTCGAGCATCTGAGCAAGTAACCGCACAGACATGCACCAGTGCCCATGCTGACGATCAAACAACAAGGCGAAAAATATTGACGGCCGCAGCGAAAACCCTACTCCGCGTGTGCATTGTTATCTTTTTCATTGCAGCTGCGACTGGCGCAGTCGCACAGCAAACCATGCAGCTTGCTGCAAGCACCGAGCTACGTGCACTCCTCACACAAGCCGAGTCGCTGCTCGCGGCCAATGCCAGTGAGGACGCTTACGACCTGCTTAAGACCAGAGAATCCGCAATGGCCGGGCACGCGTATTTCGATTATTTGCTTGGCGTTGCAGCACTCGATTCGGGACGCACCGGCGACGCAATCCTGAGCCTGCGCCGATCCGTTGCCACCGCACCGCAATTTTCCGGCGCCCGTATGGAGCTTGCCAGAGCTCATTTCGAGGCGGGTGAGACGACCCTGGCCCGGCCATTGTTCATCGCACTGCTTGACGAGGATCCGCCACCGGGTGTCCGCAACGTGCTGAATCAGTATCTCGCCGCGATCGATGCACGGCCGGCGACTCCGCCAAGCCGGTTCGACCCATACGCCGAGCTGACGCTCGGCTATGACAGCAACGCCAACGGCTCCACCGATAATCAGCAGTTCCTCGGCTTCACGCTGAGCCCGGAGAACCTCGAGACCGATTCGTCCTTTGGTGAAGCCGGCGCGGGATTCAGCTGGTCTGTGCCGCGCAGCGCCAGCTTCGCCTGGGAGCTCGGCGCGCACGCCGGGTATCGCAAAAACCCGGACGCCGAGTTTGTCGATGCCGGAATTCTGAGTGGTACCGGCGGCATGGTCTGGCGCAACGGTTCGGTTTTCGGGCGCGCGAACGTGGACGCCTACGCGGCAACGCGCGATGGCAAATCCAACGAGTCTTACAGCGGCGCCGGTTTCCAGCTTGGGCGCTACCTCAACGATCGTTGGGACCTGCGCCTCTCGATCAGAGGTGGCGCATTGCGTTACGACAACGCCATCGAGATACTCAATGTCAACCGCACACTCTACACCGTGGGAGCGGGTTATCGATTTCAGTCGCGCGGGCGATTCAGCATCGAAGTGATTGGCGGCAGTGACAGCGAAAGGCAAAACGGGTCGCCGTATGGCAACTCGAAGTCTGGTGGTCGCGCCAGCGTCAACGCACCGATCGGTGAGTCGGCGTTCGTGTTTGCGTCGGTCGGCAGCCTCACAAGCGATTACGACGGGCTGTTCTTCGGCGCACCGCGGGAAGACACGCAGTTGACTTCGATACTGCAATTCGAGTTCCGTGACGTGTTGACGGCGGGACTGACGGTTGCGCCGCGTGTGCGTTATATCGACAACGATTCCGATGTTGCGCTTTACGATTACGCCCGAACCGAAATAGGCGTACTGATTCGATGGATGCCAAGATGACGATACGACAAACGCAATTGATAGTGACCGCGACGCTTGCGCTCGCTTTTGCCAATCCGATTCTTGCGGCGGATGCCGGCTCCGTGACCTTTGCGACCGGCTCGGTCACCGCGGAACGCCAGCCAGCCGCGACGCTGGCGAAAGGCGACACCGTGCTTGTCGCAGACACTGTCAACACGGCCGATGCCGCGCGTGCTCAGTTGCTTATGATCGACGGCGCGAAGATCGCTGTTCGCCCTAACAGCCGCCTTGTCATAGAAGAGTATGTTTACGACGCAGGCCGGACCGGCGCGGGTACGCCGGCCGTTAGCACGAGCGAGGACAACAGCAGCGTCATCAGCCTCGTCAAAGGCGGATTCCGTACCATCACGGGCGCGATCGGCAGAGACGATCCTGCCGATTACGAGGTCAGAACCGCGGTCGGCGTGCTGGGAATTCGCGGCACTGACTACGCAGCGCAGATGTGCAGGAGCGACTGCGACTGGGCGCCTGGCGCAACGACGGGCGCGCCGATACCGGACGGCCTGTATCTCGGTGTCACCGCGGGCATCATCGTATTCAGTAACGAGGTAATGACGATCGAAATCAGCGCTGGCGAGTTCGCGTACATCCCGTTCGACACCCGTCAGCCGACGCAGCTCGATACGACGCCACCCGTATTCATCGACGACAGCGACCTGCGCTTCGCTCCCGAAATCGACACGCAGAAAGGCCGGCCCGATGACGGCGGCTCTGCGGCAGTCGACGCTGCCCCCATGGGATTCGATGCAAAACTCGGCACCCGACGTGTGCCGGATTCGAGTGCGCCGCAAACACAAGGCACAGGAGAGGGCGACGACAGGGAATCCGAAACACCGAAACAATCGATTCAAGGCATCGATCGTGACGGCTCGCCCGTCGACCTGACGCCGGGCGGCGCGCCGGATCCGCAAAACCGCAGCATCAGTTACTCGACCGGGCCGCTCGGCAGGTTCGATACGATCTGGAGCGCCACGCTGGACAACCCGCCAGGGCAATACCAACTCGACCCGGGAAACAACCTGTCCGGCTTCAGCAACATCTATCCGTCGGCGACCGGCCCCGATATCGCGACCTTCGACATCGGCACGGCCAACAACACCGATACAGGCTTCGATTCGATGACCGTGCTGCGCTGGGGCCGCTGGGCCGGCGGCACGGCGGGCATCACGCTGAGCGACGGCAGCGATGCGAGCCAGAACCTCGGCGCTCAAAGCATTCACTGGGTCAGCAGCCCGGAGTGGGTCACACCACCGGTCATGCCGATCATGGGCGTCGCCGATTACACCTTGTTGGGTGGGACATCGCCGACCGACAATTCGGGTAACGCCGGCGTACTGGGCGCAGCCAGTTTTTCGGCCGACTTCACCAATATGAGCGTCAGCAGCTTTCTGGAGATCCTGATCAATGGATCCCTTTGGCAGGCAACGGGCAATGGCGGTATTGGTGTCGCGGCAGATCCCGTCGTGCCGGCGCACTTGTTCAACGGCAGCTATAACGCCATCGTCATTGACGGCAATACGACGAGCGGCTTCGGCGCCTTTGCGGGGTTTTTCAGTCAGCCCGGCTCAACATCCGACCCGGCATTTCCGGGCGGCGTCGGCCTTACGTACAGCTTGCAGGACGGAGGTACAACGACGGTGTCAGGTGCCGCAGCATTCGGCAATCCGTGAGCCGTGACGTTGTCATAGTCGGCGGCGGCCCGGCCGGGCTCAGTGCGGCCGCCAGGGCCGCAAAGCTCAACCTGTCTTACCTGCTGCTCGAAGCGACAAGCGCGCCCGCCAACACGATCCAACGCTACCAGAAAGGCAAGCACGTCATGGCCGAACCCGGCGTCGTGCCGCTCAGGAGTGACCTCGATTTTTCGGCCGGTTCACGCGAGGCCATACTCGACCGCTGGCAGCATGGCATCGAAGCCTTTGGCATCAACGTGCAATACGGCGCCGAAGTCACGGCGATTAAAGGCTCGCGGCCGGTTTTCGACCTGTCGCTTGCAAACGGCGAAACGCTGCAGTCGAAGTCGGTCGTGCTCGCGATCGGACTGCAGGGCAATCCGCGTAAACTCGGTGTTCCCGGTGAGAATGATTCGTTTGTGCAGTACACGCTCGACGACCCCGACGAGTTTCAGGGCGAAACAATCGTCATTGTCGGCGCCGGCGATGCCGCGATTGAAAACGCAGTAGCTCTTGCTCGCAGCAACTCCGTAGTCATCGTCAACCGGCGCGATGAGTTTGCACGCGCGAAAGAAGGCAACCTGAATCTGATTACACGCGCGATCGAGGACGGTTCGATCGCATGTTTCTACAATACCAACGTTGCGGCCGTCGAACCGGGTGAGGCGATAGTGCTCAATACCGAGACCGGTCAGACCCGAGTCGAGTGCACTTGTATCATCGCGCGTCTCGGCGCGATTCCGCCGCGTCGCTTCGTCGAGTCCTGTGGTATCGAGTTTCCGGGCGATGACCCCACGACGCTGCCTGAACTCACAAACCGGTACGAATCGAACGTTGCCGGCCTCTACGTGATTGGTGCGCTTGGCGGCTATCCACTGATCAAACAGGCAATGAACCAGGGCTACGAGGTCGCCGAATTCATTGCGGGTAACGACATCCTGCCGGCCGATCACGGCATCCTGGAGCAGAAGTTTTCGGGACTGCCGTTCGACACCGACGTTAACGCGACGCTTGCAATGATCCGTCAGCGCATTCCCCTGTTCGCGGATATCAACGGCCTCGTGTTGCGCGAACTCGTGCTCTCCAGCGAACTGCTGACGCCCCGGGCCGGCGAGGTCATCTTTCAGAAAAATGACTATACGAATTCGTTCATTACGATTCTGCAGGGCGAAGTCAATATCGAGACCGACAAAGGCAAAGCGATTCGATTGGAGCAGGGACAATTCTTCGGCGAAATGAGCCTGCTGTCGGGCCGGCGGCGTTCCGCGACCGCACGGGCCAGAGAAAACTGCGTGCTGCTCGAGTCACCGCGTCGCGACATCGTTCGCCTGATGAACACTTACGATCGCATACGGCGAATAATCGATCAGTTCTTTATCATTCGCACCCTGCGCGCAGGACTCGTGCCGGATACGCCTTTCGAAGACGTTCTCGCCGTCGCCCGCCGGGCCGAGCTGCAGAGATACAAGCCTGACGAAGTGCTGTTCAACGAAGGCGATGAGGCCGCAGGGTTGCATGTTATCCGTAGCGGTTCAGTCTCTGTATCACGCCGCATCGGCGGAAGAGACATCGTTACGTCCTACGTGGCGGCCGGAAATTACGTCGGCGAAATGGGCCTGCTCGGACAGTCGCGGCGATCGGCGACGGTTCGCGCTACCGTTGCGACGGAGTCGATCTTTCTGGGCGCCGATGTGTTTCAGGAAATGCTGCTCGGGCAAACGGGGCTGCGCGAGCGTATGCAGAACACCGTGAAGGAGCGTTTGAGCGAAAACCTGCGCATGGAATCGGCGCCCGAAGCGGGTGATCTGATTTCATTCCTGATGCAGCAGGGACTCGGCGAAGCAACCGACGTCTTGCTCATTGACGAATCGCTCTGCATCGGTTGCGACAATTGCGAAAAAGCCTGCGCCGAGACGCATGGCGGAACGTCTCGACTCGACCGCTCGGCTGGCCCGTCCTATGCACAGGTCCACGTCCCGACATCGTGCCGGCATTGTGAAGATCCTCACTGCATGAAAGACTGTCCGCCCGATGCTATCCGCCGCGCACCGAACGGCGAGGTGTTCATAGAAGACAGCTGTATCGGCTGCGGCAACTGCGAACGCAACTGTCCGTATGGTGTCATCCAGATGGCAGGCGAAAAAGAGAAAGCGCCCGGGCTGATTTCATGGTTACTGACAGGCCGCGGTCCGGCGCCCGGGCAACGCCAACCGCTGGACGCGGCGAGTGCCGCCAAGAAGGCCGTCAAGTGCGACATGTGTAAAGACCTCTCCGGCGGTCCTGCCTGCGTGCGCGCCTGTCCGACCGGTGCGGCCCTGCGCATGAGCCCGTCCGAGTTCGTCAATCTCGCCAAGGCAGCAGGACACTGATATGCACGAGTCGTTCCTCGCCTTTAACAAGCGCCGCTACTTCTGGCTGGCGCTGATCATTACGGGCCTCGCGATTCTTGCTTACTGGATCGACGATCCGCAGGAGCCCGCCAACGGCGGTACCGTTCTGGGTTACACGCTCGGCACGATTGGCGCCCTGCTCATTGTCTGGCTGACCTGGTTCGGCGTTCGCAAACGCCGTTACGCATCGACACTCGGCACGGTGCAGGGATGGCTGTCTGCGCACGTCTATCTGGGCGTTGCCCTGCTCGTTATCGTACTGCTGCATGCCGGCTTCCAGTTCGGACCGAATGTGCACACGCTCGCATTCGTCCTGATGGTGCTCGTGATCGCAAGCGGTTTGTATGGCGTCTTCATCTATATGAAGTACCCCGAACGCATGAGCGAAAACCGTGGCGGCGCGGGCCGGTCCGAACTGCTCGATCAGCTCGATGAAATCGACCGGCGCAGCCAGCGCGTGGCCGCCAATCTATCCGAGGACTATCGCGAGACTTGTTTCGAGTGGCGTCAGCAGAACGCAGCTCGGTAGCACGTTGTGGTCACGGCTGCGCGGTCAGGACAATTCGAAAGTCGTATTGCGCGAGGCCGGGGAGATGAAGATCGTAGCGAATGCGGGCCAGGAAGCGGCGCTCGATTGGCTCGCAGAGCAGCAATCGCGCGCAAACGATGCGGATTCCGCGGCGACGATCGGTGAACTGTCGGGCCTGTTGCGCAATAAGCGCCGACTGCTGCGCCAACTTGGCGAGGACCTGCGGCTGCAGGCGACGATGGAAATCTGGTTGTACCTGCACGTACCGTTGACGGCCGGCCTGCTGGTGGCCGTCGCTGTGCACATACTTACCGTCTTCCTCTACTGGTGATGTCGTGAAGTATCTGATCCGGTTCATCAGCAAGAACGCGGCCGGCGGTGTGGAACACAACGACAGGATCGTCGACGCGCCTGTCATCACCATCGGCCGCGCCACGGATCAGGTGCTGCATCTGAAAGACCGCCGCACCAGACTGCAGCACGCAACGATCGAACAGCACAGCGACGGCGTACACATTACGACAAGCGCATTGTCCGGAGTCAGCGTCAATGGGCGGTCGCAACGCGACGCACGACTTGCTGCAGGTGATGTGATCGAGGTCGGCTCGAACATTCTGCGTGTCATCGACGCGCCCGCCGGCGTCGACTTTGCGATCTCTTTCGAACTCAGCGCCGAAGCAAGCCGTGATCATCTTCGTCGCGAACTGGAGTGCGCCCGTGACGGGCTTCGGCGGCTGGAGCAAACGCCGTTTGTCATGGGCGCTGGCTGCAATCGTTTTGCTGTTCACCTTGTTTCTTCCCGGGCTAAGCCTGTTGCCGTCCCTGACTTCGATCACGCGCGAAACTGTGCTCCCGGACGACAGCCTGTGGCTGTCTGGTCCCGTGCACAGCGCACATTCGTCTATAGCGGCGGCATGCGAAGTCTGCCATGTGACGCCGTTTCAACGCGTGCCGGACCAGGCCTGTATGGAGTGCCATACCGTCGCTCGTCATGTAGCGCAGTCCACGACACCGGTGCTCGACAGAGTGCGCTGTGCGAGCTGTCATCTCGAACACAAGCAGCCGCCTGAACTCGTCAAGCAGCATCAGGGGCTTTGTGCCGATTGTCACCAGGATCTGCCCGCCGACGTCGCACTCGAGGCAGCCGGCGGACTTTCTCGATGCGCACCCGGCATTTAAAGTCAGCCTGTTGCTGGCCTCGGGCGGGCCCGACGACAGTACCGAGTGGCATGCAGAGCATATGCTGCTGAGCGAGGCGCAGGGCGCGGATCGGTCCAACCTGATTTTCGACCATGCCGCACACCTCGATGCAGCGGGCATCGTGACGCCGGACGGTCGCCGCGTCATCGAGTGCGTCCAATGCCATGAGCCCGAGCCCGGCGGCGCCAGCATGCAAGCCATTTCGATGGACGACCATTGCAGCGCCTGTCATGCATTGAGTTTCGATCCGGATGACCCGTCGCGCAGCGTACCGCACGGTGATGCCGAAGCCGTGCTGCAGTCGCTCATCGAGTATTACAGTGCGCGCCTGCTGGGCGCCGATCCGGATGCGGTGGAGCAGCGCGTGCGACGCCCGGGCCGGGCCTTGTCGCGCGCAGATCGCGATCGCGCGGCCGCCGAAGCGCGCGTCAAGGCGCTGGCCGTCGCCGAAGACCTGTTCGAACGTCGCGCTTGCACCAATTGCCACACCGTTACGCGCCGCGATGACTCGATGGATATTCCATGGCAAGTGTTGCCCGTAAAACTGACCAAAACGTTCTTCGTGCACGCGAACTTCAACCACGCGGCCCATCGGACCGAAGTCACGAGCTGTGATGGATGCCACAAGGCGAGCGAATCAGCGTCCGCCACTGACGTACTGATCCCCGATATCGATCGATGCCGCGATTGTCATGGCAGCGGGGTCGCGCGTCGCAATGATGCGGCACAGATGCCGAGCACGTGCATCATGTGTCACAGCTTCCACGTCGAAAGTAAGGGCCGGCACGAATGAACCTCCGCACCGGCAGCCTTTTTGTCACAATGTGGCTCCTGGCTGCCTGCGGCGGCGGCTCGCAAAAACAGGTTGCCGGTGTCGATCCGGCGACCCCGACCCAGGGCTGCACCGGCAGCTGCGCCGACACGGCGGTGAGCCTCTCGGTTACCGACGTCGAAAACGTGATTGCACAAGCGGTCTCCGAGGCGCAGGCGCGGGGCGTCGATGCAACGATCGCCGTCGTCGATCGTGTCGGCAACGTGCTCGCGGTCTTCCGCATGAACGCCGCCGCAACGTCGATCACGGTCGCATCGCCAGGTGCTGCAATCAGCGGCGGTCTCGAGGGCGTCAACATCGTTCCGGACACGCTCGCCGCAATCGCCAAGGCCGTAACGGCCGCCTACCTGTCCACCGAGGGCAACGCGTTTTCGACGCGCACAGCCAGTCAGATTGTGCAGGACCATTTCAATCCGCAGGATAACCAGCAACCGGCCGGGCCATTGTTCGGCGTGCAGTTCAGCCAACTCCCATGCTCGGACCTGATGACACGGTACGCAGGTGGCGCGCCCGATGCCGGACCGCATCGTTCGCCGCTGGGACTTGCGGCCGACCCTGGGGGACTGCCCTTATATAGGTCCGGAACGCCCGTTGGCGCTGTCGGCATCATCAGCGATGCGACCTATTCTCTGGATCCTGACATTTCCGATACCGACATCGACAATGACGAACTGATTGCGCTTGCAGCAACATCGTCGCTTGCTGCGCCAGGCAACCGCCGCGCAAACCAGATTGCCGTCGACGGCCGCGTGCTGCGTTTCGCAGACGGCTCGGCTGGCGACTTGCTGAGCGATCCGAGCACTGCAGCAACGTTTTCCAGCATCGATAACATCGCAGGCAGTCTGGTCGCCGTGCCTGGCTACGCCGCTGCCACGATCAGCGGCGGTGTACCGTTTGCTCACGCGGCGTCGGGAATCCGCCCGGATGTGCTCGACTTCCCCGGTCTCGACGCGTTCGTCCTCGTCGACTCTGTCGACGCTGAACGTTACCGGCCAATCGCGGGTACCGACGGCGCGATGGCATTGACTTCGGCCGAGGTGCAGGCGGTACTCAGCGAAGCTCTGACAGTTGCCAACAAGTCGCGTGCACAGATTCGCCAGCCCGCCGGCACACCCGCACGGGTCACGATTTCGGTCGTTGACTCCAATGGCGTCATCCTGGGCATCGTCCGGAGTCGTGACGCACCGGTTTTCGGTATTGACGTGTCGCTGCAAAAAGCCCGGACTGCGGCGTTTTTTTCATCGGCGTCTGCTGGCGCGGCGTTAAACGCTGTACCGCCGGCAACCTACCTCGACGGTGGGCTGGTCGTGTTACGCAAGGAACCGCTGTCGCAATACGTCACCGCGGCGCAGACCTTCCTCGGCGTGCCGACCGCACTGACGGACGGCATGGTCGCTTTCTCTGATCGTGCCGGCGGCAACCTGTCACGACCCTATTTCCCTGATGGCGTGACGGGTAATCCGCCCGGACCCTTCAGCAAGCAGGCCGGGCAGTGGAGCCCGTTCTCGACCGGCCTGCAACTCGACCTCGTCCATAACGCGATCGTGCAACACATTGGCTTCGTCCTGACACTGGCTCCGGATGTGCCCGCGAACTGTACGGGCATCGATGGTTTCGACAACGGTTTTGCGCAAGCCGGCGTCATCCCGCAGCTGGCAAACGGCACGCAAATTTTCCCGGGCAGCGTGCCGATATACCGTGGCTCTCAACTCGTCGGCGCGGTCGGCGTATCGGGCGACGGCGTCGATCAGGATGACATGATCGCATTCCTCAGCGTGCACGAGGCTGGCAAGCTGCTCGGCGGTTTCGGCAATGCGGACAGACCGATGCGAGCGGATACGCTGACACCGCAGGGCACGCGCCTGCGCTACGTCAATTGTCCCGTTACCCCTTTCATTGACAGCGATGAGCAAAATGTTTGCGAAGGCAAATAAAGCCGGACTGGTTGGCGCGCTTCTGGGCCTGTCGCTAACGGGTGCGGCGGCAGAAACCGGATCGCCGTCGCTCGGTGTTCGCCCCGACTGCGAATTCGCCGCGGAACGCGTACGGCGGCGCCCCGGTGAGCCTGCTCCAGAGCAGAACGTCTGTGACGGCCAGGGATTGCAACCTGCGATATGGCGGCCGCTGCCCGAGTTCGCTGCCATTCCCGACCGCTGGCGCATCGTCTCGACGCTCGGCTATCCCGAACGACTCTGGGACCCCTACAACGGCAATAACGTACTCAAAGGCGATCGACCGGCGTTTGGCGAAGACTGGTTCATTTCCCTGGCCGCAATTTCCGACTCCACGTTCGAGGGGCGCAGCATTCCTGTGCCGATTGCGATCGCCACATCGCCGGACCGGGGCCAACTCGATGTTCTCGGTGATCCGGGGCAGGCGCAGTTCACGCAAAATCTGATCACCGAGTTTGTTCTTTACAAAGGCGATACGGTCTTCAGGCCGCCCGACTACGAGTTTCGCTTCCTGCCCGTATTCAATCTGACGCGTTTAGGCGTCAACGAACTCGGCGTCGTCAAAGTCGATCCGACCAGCGGCGATTCGCGCACCGACGGCTTCGTCGGCATTCAGGGACTGTTCGTCGACAAACACCTGCGCAACGTGTCCGAGCGCTACGATTTCGACAGCATTCGCATCGGTATCCAGCCGATCACGGCAGACTTTCGCGGCTTTCTGTTCCAGGACAGCCCGATTGGCGTGCGCCTTTTCGGCACGCGCGACAACAATCGCTGGCAATACAACATCGGCTGGTTCCGGCGCATGGAAAAAGACACTAACAGCGGCCTCAATGACATTACCGAGAATGCTCTCTCAGACGCAATCCGCAATGACGACGTGCTGCTTTTCAATCTGTACCGCCAGGACTTTCCGTTTCTCGGCTTTACGTCGCAAGTTGCGCTCGTGCACAACCGCAACCGGGAGAACGAAACGGACTTTGTCGACGACAACGGCTTTCAGGTGCGGCCGGCGGCATTCGGCATCCAGAAGAAGCGCCAGTACGACGTCACCTATGTCGGTTACAACGGCGACGGCCATATCGGACGATGGAATTTGAGCGTGTCGGCCTACTATGCTTTCGGTGACGAAACGCCGGCAACGTTTGTCGATCAAAAAAGCGATATCAGCGCTGCATTTGCGGCGGCTGAGGTCTCGCGCGACTTCGACTGGATCCGCGTCAGGGCATCAGGGGTTTACGGCAGTGGCGACAACGACCCCTACGACGACAAGTCGACGGGCTTCGATGCAATTTTCGAGAATCCGCTGATCGCGGGCGCCGATACGAGTTTCTGGATCCGCCAGGCAATTCCGCTGATCGGCGGCGGTCGCGTTGCACTCTCGGGCCAGAATGGCTTGCTCAATTCGCTGCGCCCGAACAAGCTGCAGGGACAGTCGAATTTCACTAACCCGGGGGTGGCGCTGCTGGGTCTCGGCGCCGATTTCGACATTACGCCGCAAATCCGGGTGTCACTCAATGCCAGTCAACTGTTTTTCGCAAACACGGCCGTGCTCGAGGCCGCACGCAATCAGGATGAGATTCGCCGCCGCATTGGCGCGGACTTGTCGTTATCGATTACCTACCGGCCGTTTACCTCGCAAAACGTCGTGTTACGACTCAACGGTTCGATGCTGGTACCACAGCAGGGCTACCAGGACCTGTATGGCTCCGACGATATTCCCTACTCGGTATTCGCCAATCTGATTCTGGCGTACTGATGACGAAGGCAATCAACAGACTGATTCTTGCCGCGACGTTGCTGCCATTCGTCGCCGCATTCGCCACCGAGGGCGAGAGGCCGCGTTCGATTTCGTATCCGGATTATCCGCCGGCACCGGTCAGGCAGGAGCAGAAAGCGGCTGACGAGAAAAGCGCGGGTTGCACAAGCTGCCATACGTCCACCGATGCCGCGACGATGCACGTTAGTCAATCTGTCGCACTCGGGTGCACGGACTGTCACGGCGGTTCGGCCACGGTTTTCAAACCCGCGGGTGCGCCAGCGCAAGGCGTGCTCGACGACGCTCGCGATCGAGCTCACGTGCAGCCGCTGTATCCCGAGACCTGGCACTATCCGTCGAGCGCGAACCCCAGACAGTCTTACACGCTGCTAAATCGCGAAAGTGCGGAATTCATCCGCTTCGTCAACCCGTCGGATTATCGCGTCGCGCATGAGGCCTGCGGGGCGTGCCATCAGCCGATTATCGACGCCAACATTCGTAGCCTGATGGCCACGGGCGCGATGTTGTGGGGTGGCGCCGCTTACAACAACGGCATCCTGCCTTACAAGAATTACATCGTCGGCGAGAGCTACACGCCGGATGGCCAAGCCGCAAAGATCACTGGCGCACCTGTCTCGCCGGAACTGGCGGCGCAGCACGGCATCCTGCCGGCACTCTATCCGCTGCCCTCCTGGGAGACCGTCAGGCCCGGCGACGTGTTTCGCGTGTTCGAGAAAGGCGGCCGCAACATTCTGAACCTGTTCCCCGAGACCGGCGTGCCGAACGTACTCGGCCAGATCCAGCGACTCGAAGAGCCGGGCCGGCCCGATATTCGCCAATCGAACCGCGGACCCGGCACTGGCGCGCGCATCTCGGTGCCGTTGATCAACATTCACAAGACGCGGCTCAACGATCCGTTTACCTGGTTCCTCGGCACCAACGATCAGCCGGGCGACTATCGCTCTTCGGGCTGCGCGTCCTGTCACGTCGTGTACGCCAACGATCGCGATCCGCGGCACTCCGGGCCCTATGCGGCGCATGGCCACGACGGAGAATCGATTTCCGCAGATCCGATGATCCCGGAGGGGAAGTCGGGTCACCCGCTCGAACACAAATTCTCGCGGGCGATCCCGACAAGCCAGTGCATGGTATGCCACATGCACCAGCCGAACATGTTCGTCAATTCCTACCTTGGCTACACGATGTGGGATTACGAGTCGGATGCGCCATTCATGTGGCCCGAACAACAGCAGGAGCTGAGCACAGAGCGGATTCGCGAAGTACTTGACAGAAATCCTGAGGGCGCTGCGATACGAGGACGTTGGGCTGACATCGAGTTTCTCAAGAAAGTGTCGGAACTCAACCCGCAACTCAACGACACGCAGTTTGCCGACTACCACGGCCATGGCTGGAACTTTCGCGCCGTGCAGAAGCGCGACCTGCAGGGCAATCTGCTCGACGCCGACGGCAACGTCGTTGCAAACGACGATCCGGACAAGTTCAAGAAAGCCGTGCACCTGTCATCGATCCATGTGGACAAAGGCATGCACTGCGTCGATTGTCATTTCACGCAGGACAATCACGGCAACGGGCATCTGTATGGCGAAGTTGCCAGCGCGATCGAGATCGAGTGCAAGGACTGCCACGGCAGCGCACAGTCGTACCCGGACCTCCGCACCTCAGGGCCGGCCGCGCCGCCTGGCGGCACCGACATGCGGCTGTACCGCAACGTGGACGGCAAACGTCGCTTCGAGTGGCGCGATGGCAAGCTGATCCAGCGCTCGGCGCTGAATCCCGATTTGGAATGGGAACTCAGTCTCGTCAAAGACAGTGTCGATCCGCAGCATCCGGAGTACAACGCGAAAGCGGCGCGGGCCAAGCTAATGGGCAACGACGTAATGGCGCAGTCGTGGGGACCCGGCGTCGCCCTCGAGGACCTCGCACACAAGGACGAAGAGATCGAGTGCTACACCTGCCACACGTCATGGATCACGAGCTGTGCCGGTTGCCATTTGCCCATCGAGGCCAACTCGAAGACCGAGCGTCATCATTACGAGGGCGGTGAGACTCGCAACTACGCGACGTACAACCCCCAGGTCGTGCGCGATCAGATGTTCATGCTCGGCAAGCGTGGCCCCGCGAACGACAGCAAGATTGCGCCGGTCAGATCGTCATCGGCGCTAGTGCTGTCATCGACCAATGCGAATCGCGAGCGCATCTATGTGCAGCAACCGCCGGTGGCGGCAAGCGGATTCAGCTCGCAGGCGATGAATCCGCACTTTCCGCACACGACGCGCAAGACCGAGACCAAGACCTGCAGCAACTGTCACCTGACCAGCGACGGCGGCAACAACGCCTGGATGGCGCAACTGCTGCTGCAGGGCACAAACTTCGTGAACTTCGTCGGCTTCCACGCCTACGTCGGGCTCGAGAACGGCCTCGTCGCGGCCCAGGTTACCGAGTGGAATGAGCCGCAGGCGGTCATCGGCAGCTACCTGCATCGCTACGCCTACCCGGACAACTTTGCACAGCATCTCGACAATGGGCGTGAACTGCAGATCGCACACAACTATGACGACAAGTCGACGGGCTGTCTGCAGCTGCGCGGCGAATATCTGTATGCCGCGGCCGGCAAGAAAGGTCTCGTCGTTTACGACGTCGCCAACGTGGCAAACAAGGGTTTCAGTCAGCGAATCGTTACGGCTCCGTTTGGCAAGCTGGGGCACGATTCGGTCGTTAACACCAAGTATGCAACCTGCGTCGCGCTGCCGACCAACCAGCCCGTGCATCCGCCACGCAATACAGGCGACCTGATGCGCGTTACGAATCAGGAGCAACCGTTTCATCCGATTTACAACTACGCGTTTACGACCGATCGTGTCGAAGGACTGGTCGTGACCGATGTCATGACATTTGCTGATGGCGATCTGAACAACAACCACCTTCGCAGCAGCGCAAGGTGGAATCCGGGTGACGTGCTGGCTGGCGCGCGTCACATCGTGATCGGCGGCCATTATGCTTACATCGCAGCGGCTCGCGGCCTCATAATCGTAAACCTCGACACTCCCGAATCGCCGCAGCTCGCGGCGATCGTGCCACTGACTGACGCACGCGCTTCGGCACTGCAGTTCCGCTACCTGTTCGTCACCGACAGCAGCGGCCTTCGCGTTATCAACGTCACCCATCCGGAGTCCCCCGAGCTGTTGCCCGACGCACATGTGCCAATGAAAGACGCGCAGCGAATTTATGTCGCGCGGACCTATGCTTACGTTGCTGCCAGCGATCAGGGCCTTGCGATTGTCGATGTCTGGCGCGCCGAACAGCCGAAACTCGTACAGTTCTTCAATGCGGGTGGGAAAATCAGCGACACAAGGGACGTCGTGGTCGCGACGACCAACGCCTCGTTGTTTGCGTATCTGGCTGATGGCGAGGCCGGCCTCAAGGTGGTGCAGCTAACCTCTCCCGTCCTGCAGCCGAATTTCTACGGCTTTAGTCCGGCACCAAACCCGGAACTCATTTCGACCTTTGCGACGTCCAGCCCCGCGCTGTCACTGTCGAAAGGCCTTGATCGCGATCGGGGTGTCGATGAGACCGGCGAGCAAATTGCTGTCTTCGGCCGCAAGGGTTCGCGGCCGCTCAATCTCGAAGAGATGCAGAGACTGTATCTCGACGAACAGGGAAACCCATGGTATGTCGACGATGAATAGACGAAACGTGAATCCGTGGCACCTGCTGTTCATGTTGCTGGCGACGCCGATTCTTGCGATCGCGATTGCGCGTGCCGCTGTGCTGCCTGAAGACAGCGCTGCGAAGCACATGGGCGTCGCAAGCTGTGCTGCGTCACAATGTCACGGCTCGGCCATTCCGCGTGACGCGACCGGCGTCTTCCAGAACGAATACGTCACCTGGACTCAGTCGGACACCCACTCCAGGGCTTACGAAGTATTGAGCAACGAACAGTCGCGGCTGATCGCGGCACGACTTGGCATCGGGCGTGCACGCGAAGCCGCAATCTGTCTGGACTGCCATGCCGATAACGTGCCTGCCGCGAAGCGCGGCGAAAAGTTTCAGATTTCCGACGGTGTCGGTTGCGAAGCGTGCCATGGCGGCGCCGAGAACTGGTTGTCGACACACTACAATGCGCCCGCAGTAACTCACGCGAACAACATTTCAGCCGGTCTGTATCCGAACGAGGACGCCGATGATCGGGCGGATTTGTGTCTGTCCTGCCATCTGGGCACGCGCGACAAATTTGCTACGCACCGCATCATGGCCGCAGGCCATCCGCGGCTCGTGTTCGAACTCGACACGTTTACCGAGCTGTGGCGCACCGCCGGCCGCCAGCCACACTATCGAGTCGACGCAGATTATCGCGAACGCAAAAACATCGACGGTCATGTTTATACCTGGGCAGCCGGTCTGCTGGCCGAGGGTCGCCGCCGACTCGAGCTGATTCGAAGCGGTCATTTTGATGCGCCAGGCATGTTCCCCGAGCTGGCGTTTTACGACTGCCACGCCTGCCATCGCTCGATGAAGTCGGTGCAATGGCAGTCACTGCCGAGGCACGGGGGCGCGGGTCCCGGCGTGCCGTTCATCAGCGACGGCACGTTTGTCATGGCGCTGGCATTGTCCCGGGCGATCGAACCGGGTGAGACCGAAGCACTCGGGCTTGCACTGCGGCGCATGCATATTGCAGGCAGCCGTAACGTCGGTGCCGTGCGCGATGCTGCAGCCGAACTCGACCGTATTCTCGGACGCGTCGAATCCCGGCTCACAGCCGCCAAATTGCGCGCTCAGGAGCGGCCGATTCTCGAAGCGATTCTGGAGACAGGCGCTGAGGGCAACTACCTCGACTACGTCAGCGCGGAGCAGGCGTTCATGGCCGTGCAAATGCTCGTCATCGAACTGGATGATCCGGGCCTGGAGGCTGAACTCGACGCCCTCGCCAACTCGCTTGATAACGACGAACGATACCGACCGTCCGAATTCAAGAAGCTACTCGAGCAGCTTCGTGCCGAATGAAGCAGCAGTAGCAGCTGTGGGTGGGACGTTTGTCGACTGAAGTAAAGCGCAGCGCAGCGAGCCATGAAGGAGACAAATGTCCCGGCTGCGGGTGCTTTGATACTAGATGGGTAGCACCGTCGTGTGCTTGATGTCCGATAACACGATCGATGAGTTCACTTCCTGGATGCCGGGCAGCTGCGAAAGCTTCTCGAAAAAGAATCGCTCATACGCTTTGATGTCTTTGGTCACGATACGCAGCAGGTAGTCGACATTGCCCAGCAGCACGTAGCAGTCCAGGACCTCCGGGTACTGACTCACGGCCTCGGAGAATTCGGCCAGGTTGCTGCGCCCGTGAGAGGTCAGCTTGACGTGCGCAAACACCATCGTGTTGAGCCCGACCTTTTCGCGATCAATCTTGACGGGCTGTTCCTTGATGACGCCTTCGTCTCGCAGCCGCTGCATGCGGCGCCAACAGGCTGACTGCGACAGACCGATTTTCTCGCCGAGTTCGGCGGCGTTGATGCCCGGCGCCTGCTGCAGCCATTCGAGAATCCGGCGGTCCGTACTGTCAAGATCAATGGCTTGCATAAATTATGCTCTTTTCATTTGCTAATCGCATAATTTATGCTTAATTTGATTGCCTGACAAATGAAATCGCAATGTCTGTGCGGTTTCAGCGGTATATATTGTATTCCCCGATTAATGCGCGCGGAGCCAAGTTCATGGCCGTTTTCGACCACCCCGAATTCGATCAGCATGAGTCGCTGCAGTTCATACACGAACCGGACTCCGGGCTCAAAGCGATCATCGCGATTCACTCCACCGCTCTCGGCCCCTCGGCCGGAGGCTGCCGCCGATGGCAATACGCAAGCGACGCCGATGCGTTGACCGACGCGCTGCGGCTGTCGCGCGGCATGACCTATAAGAACGCGATTGCCGGACTGAAATTCGGCGGCGGCAAGTCCGTGATCCTCGCGGATGATGCGGCGCCGAAATCTCCCGAACTGTTTCGCGCATTTGGCCGCGCGGTCGAAGGTCTGGGCGGGCGTTACGTGACGGCCGAAGATGTCGGCTGCAGCGTCGATGACATGCGCTACGTCAGGGAAGAGACCAGCTATGTGTCCGGATTACCCCGGAGTGGTCGAAGCGCGGGCGGCGACCCGTCTCCAATGACGGCGTTGGGCGTGTTTCACGGTATCCAGGCCGCGGCGAAGGCGCGGCTTGGCGCGGACTCGTTAAAAGGCCTGACCGTTGCCGTTCAGGGTGTGGGTCACGTTGGTTTGAATCTTTGCCGCCTGCTGCACGAGGCAGGAGCGAAGCTCATCGTCGCTGATGTTAATCGCGACCACCTGCAGCAGGCACGCGACGAATTGCCGGTTACCGAGGTTGCGCCGACCGAACTGCTCTACAGCGCAGTTGACGTGCTCGCACCCTGCGCTTTGGGCAATATTCTGACCTCGGTCACGATTCCGAAGTTGCGCACCAAGGTAATCGCAGGCGCGGCCAACAATCAGCTGGCGACACAGGAAGACGGTGCACGACTGATGGAGCACGGCATCCTGTATGCGCCGGACTATGTCATCAATGCCGGCGGTATAATCAACGTCGCGCACGAATATTACGGCAACAGCTCAGAAGAAAAGGTGCGCGCCGACGTCATGCGTATTCCGGATCGGCTCGACGCGATTTTTGCGAAGGCGGATGCGACCGGCCAGCCAACCAATATCGTCGCCGACGAGTGGGCGCGTCGCATCGTTGCCAGTGGCGGCAGCGAGGCGTGCGTCGCTGCTTGAGCAGCAAAGGACAACGAATGGCAAATAAGTCACGACTCCACATACCCAGGCCGTCCGCGAGACCCGGCGACAAGCCCGATTTCAGTTATCTGAATCTCTCCCCGGCCGGTGCCGTTGACAAGCCGCCGATCGATTCGCGAACGCGCGATATCGAATACCTGAGTAATGACCTGGTTCGTGTGCTCGACGACGATCACACGGCAAAGGGCCCGTGGAACCCTGACCTGGATGTCGAAAAGCTGCAGATCGCGCTGCGCTGGATGTTACTCAATCGCGCATTCGACGCGCGGATGTGGCAAATCCAGCGGCAGGGCCGGATCTCCTTCTATATGGAGGCCTCGGGCGAAGAAGCCGTTTCGATCGGTCAGGGCATGGCGCTGCGGCCCGGCGATATGTGTTTCCCTTCGTACCGAAATCAGGGCCTTTACATGTACCGGGGCATGAAGCTCGTCGATATGATGTGCCAGTGCCTGTCGAACACACGCGATATGTGCAAGGGACGCCAGTTGCCCGTCATGTATCACAGCGCCAAGGCAAACATGTTTTCGATATCGGGAAACCTCGGCACGCAGTACCCGCATGCCGTCGGTTGGGCCATGGCGTCGGCGATCAAGGGCGAAGATCATATCGCCGCGTCGTGGGTGGGCGACGGTGCAACAGCGGAAGCCGATTTCCATCATGCGATGACCTTCGCGGCAATTTATCAGGCGCCGGTCATCCTCAATATCGTGAACAATCAGTGGGCCATCTCGACATTCCAGGGCTTTGCCGGCGGCGAGCGGCGGCCGTTCGCCGCGCGCGGCCTCGGCCTCGGCATTCCGGGCATTCGCGTCGATGGCAACGACCTGCTCGCGGTCTATGCGACGACGCTCTGGGCGGCAGACCGGGCGCGCCGCGGGGGCGGGCCTACAATGATCGAGCACGTGACGTATCGCGGCGGCGCGCACTCGACCAGCGATGATCCGTTGAAGTACCGGCCAAAGGACGAATGGTCCGCATTTCCGCTTGGCGACCCTGTCGAAAGACTCAGGCAGCATCTGATCAAGGTCGGTCGCTGGTCGGACGAAAAGCACGAAGCGCTCGAGGAGGAACTCAAGGCCGAAGTACTCGGCGCCTGGAAAGAAGCGCAACAGTACGGCACGATGACCGAAGGCCCGTTCCTCGATCCGTCGACGATGTTCGACGATATTTACGCCGAGACTCCTGCCCATCTCGAGTCGCAGCGACGCCGCATGATGGAGGTGGAAGACGTCAACGAGGGAGGTACCTCGTAGTGGCGCAGATGAACATGATCGAGGCGATCCGCTCGGCCCTCGATGTCATGATGGACAAAGACCCGAACGTCGTATTGCTGGGCCAGGACATCGGCTATTTTGGCGGCGTGTTTCGCTGCACCGACGGCCTGCAGCGCAAGTATGGCGAACATCGCGTCATCGATGCACCGATTTCCGAAGGCGGCATCATCGGCGCCGCGATCGGCATGGGCGTCAACGGGCTGCGCCCGGTGCCCGAGATTCAGTTCGCCGACTACATCTACCCGGGCTTCGACCAGATTGTCAGCGAGCTCGCCCGCCTGCGTTATCGGTCCTGCGGTGACTTCTTTTCACCCGTGACGATACGCACACCTTGCGGCGGTGGCATTCGCGGTGGCCAGACGCACTCGCAGAGTCCCGAGGCGATATTCGCGCACGTCAGCGGCATCAAGACCGTCATGCCGTCGAACCCCTACGATGCCAAAGGCCTGCTGATCAGTTCGATCGAAAGCGACGATCCGATAATCTTTTTCGAACCCAAGCGGATCTACAACGGGCCCTTTGACGGCGATCCCGAGAAGCCGGCCGTGTCGTGGGCGTCGCACCCGAAAGGCGAAGTGCCCGAAGGGCATTACACGGTTCCGATCGGCCAGGCCGAGGTGGTGCAAAGCGGCGAAGAGCTGACCATCGTTACCTATGGCACGCTCGTACATGTTGCCCAGGCTGCAGCCAAAGCGTCGGAGGTAGACGCCGAGGTAATCGACGTGCGTTCGATTTCCCCGCTCGACGTCGAGACGCTGGCGACGTCTGTCAACAAGACCGGACGCTGCATGATCGCGCATGAAGCAACGCGCTTCGGCGGCTTCGGCGCCGAGCTTGCAGCACGAATCCAGAAAGAGTGCTTCTATAACCTCGAGGCGCCGATTGCCCGTATCGCCGGTTGGGACACGCCGTACCCGCACGCATTCGAGTGGCAGTACTTTCCGGGCAAGAAGCGCATGATCGCAGGCATCAGGCGCATGATGGAGGTTGAATGAGCGAGTACGTCTTCAAGCTGCCGGACCTCGGCGAGGGAACCGTCGAATCCGAAATTGCTGAGTGGTTTATCAAAGTCGGCGACCACGTTGCGGAAGAAGACGTCGTCGGTACCATGATGACCGACAAAGCGGCAGTCGAGCTGTCGTCGCCCGTTTCCGGGACGGTCGTAAAGCTGGCTGGTGAACCTGGCGACATCGTTGCGGTAGGTGCGGCGCTCGTCGTTTATGAAACCGATACGAACGACGCGTCCGTGACCGAAGCACCGTCGACGCCCGCCGGCGGCAATGGCAGCGGCGGCCCGGCAAAGGCGAAGGTGGCGGCACCGGCAAGCAAGCAGGCGCCCGATCGTTCCCGCGTCATGGCGTCGCCTGCGATTCGCCGCCGGGCGAAGGAAGCGGGCATCGACCTCGCGGCCGTGCCCGGCACTGGCCCCGGTGGCCGCGTGACGCGCAAGGACTTCGACGCGTTCGCCGAAGCGAGTGGCGTAGCGGCTGTAGCCACAGAAGCAACGCCCGTTGCGAGCGACGCTTGGGGAAACAAAAGAGATCAAGGTTATCGGCCTGCGTCGCATCATCGCCGAGCGCATGGCAACGGCAACTCGCGAGATTCCTCACTTCACCTACGTCGAAGAGATCGATGTAACCGAACTCGAGTCACTTCGCAAGCATCTGAACAACAAGAATCCTGACAATTCCGAACGCCTGACGCTGCTGCCGTTCCTGGGTCTCGCCCTGATTCGCGCGCTGCGTGATTTCCCGCAGTGCAATGCGACCTACGACAAGGACCGTAACGTTTTGCTGCAGCATGGGTCCGTGCACCTGGGTATCGCGACGCAGACGCCGGACGGTCTCAAGGTCCCCGTCGTGCATAACGCCGAGTCTCTTTCGATCGACGCACTGGGTCGTGAAATTCGTCGCGTCTCAGAAGCTGCGCGCAGCAACCGCATCAAGAAGAGCGAACTCTCTGGCTCGACAATCACGATCACAAGTCTGGGCAAACTCGGCGGCATCGTTTCCACACCGGTTATCAATATGCCTGAGGTTGGCATTATCGGCGTCAATCGGGCCGTGGAACGTCCCGCCGTAATAGATGGTCAGGTTGCCGTACGCCTGATGATGAACCTGTCGTCATCGTTCGATCATCGCTTTGTCGATGGCTACGATGCGGCCGCGATGATTCAGCGCATAAGGGAGATGCTGGAACACCCGGCAACTATCTTTCTGCCGTAACCGCGTCGCTGGCCGATTTTTTGTCGAGGTATGCCTGTACCGGACACAGCGAATCGAGCCGCAGCTCGGATGCATCATTCAAACCGAGGTGCGCGTAACGCTCCTTAAGAACACCTTCGTCAGCAATCATGTAAAGCTCCGGCGCTTCCCAGTATTGCGGACACATTGCCACAAATGCCGCGTGCATATGCTTGTACAGCGCGGCATCGAAGTGATTGACGTTCAGCGCCTCGTCCCAGTATTCATTGACGTGATCTGCCCAGTCGAATTCGCGCTGTATTAGCCAATGGTCGCCCTGCCAGCGGAGAATGGCAGGCTTGCCGGGGACGATGTCGTCCTCGAACAGGCTGCGGTAGAAGCGGTGGCCCTCGTAATTGGCAACGAGGTCGGCGTTGGAGTAAGCGCCTGTCGTCAGGCTGCCGAAAAGTGCACGCTCCGTATAGGCCGATTGCTTTGCTGCCTGCGCCTCCGAGCCGTACCGCAGGTAACGCCGATAGAACTTGCGGCCCTGCGAAATAAAATGGCCGATCTTATCGGAACCGATCAACTGCTCATTGAGGCGGATCGTCTTGCCGACGCCGAATATCGAGATCACGCGCACGGCCCAGAGTGGATGATCCGCAAAAACGCTATCGTATCGGCGTGTCTCGAGCTTCTCGACTTCAGGGGATTTCATGGCCCAGCGTTCGAGCCTGTCTACCCAGTGCAGGCCACCGATCTTCCGGTAGATCGCGTCGACAAAGGCCATCTTGTCCTGGCCTTCGTGCCACTCGGCGACGATCTCCTCGAGCGTATCGTTAACCTTGCGATTGAGTACTTCGGTCGAGTCAGCGAGCGGCTCGTTTCGGTTCGAGAACTGATCCGTTTCGTACGCGATCGCGGCTACCGGCAGGCTTGACGCGAGTGCGGCCGCCGTAAGTTGCAGAAAGAGTTTTCGCGCTGTCTCATTCAAACCGGTAGGTAAAATTGGCAAGTACTGTTCGCCGATCGCCGCCGCCGACTTCGACCGTTGCTTCCCAGGCATCGGACATCATCATGTGCGTACCGAAGCTCAGGTTGAAGTCCTTTTTCTGCGACAGATCGACAGCGAAATCGACATTATCTGCCGGTATCGGAACCAGCGGGCCCAGATCCAGGCTGATCTCGCCGCTGTGTTTTTCTTCGGCTTCGAGAATATAGCCTCCGACCCAGAATTCGGTGTGATCGCCAAAACGCAACCCGACCCGAGGCTGGATCGTCGTCGCGCTGACCGATGACTTGAGATCCCCGCTCAGGCTCGTGTCAGTGACGGTGCCGGTTACCGATGCGAACCAGTGGTCACCGCCAACTGCAAGCACAATGCCGCCGCCATAAACGCTGCCATCGTAATCAATGCTCAGGTTATTCGTCGCAGGTGGTAGCGGCAGGCCGAGCACGCCCAGATCGATCCTTGTGTCGCCGTCGATCTGCCCGTAGATAGCGAACACATTCAGGAATGGCGTAACCCAGACATCGAACTTGATGTCAGCGTGCCGGATATCGTTGTTGATCGGCAGGATGCTGGGGTCCGGGATGAGGGCCAACAACTGCGGCAGATCGAGGCTCAGGCTGTCGAGTGCATACGGCTGACTCATGTCGAAGTAGTCGATACCAATGCCCCAGGTGCGCGGCAGCCTGCGGTCTCCTGCTATATCGTTACCGAACAGTGCGTCCGCTTGCGCCCAAAGCGGCAATGCCAGTACTGCAAGAACCAACAAGTGCCTGTTTTTCATGCTCTTATCTCCCGCTGCCTGCTGACATCGACGGGCGAGATCAGCCTACGGACACCCCGAATATACCACCCGGGTCCCGACGGAGGTCCGGCGTGCTTAGCCGCGCATGTCCTCGAGCTCGATGCCGCGCGTCTCGTGCACCATCCTGATGACGAATATGACCGAGAGCACAGCGCAGATTGTATAGAACCCGTATGCGCCCCCGAGGCCGATGCCGGCAAGCATGATCGGAAACGTCATCGTGATGGCGAAGTTCGAGCCCCACTGAGCCAGGCCGCTGACGGCCAGGCCCGTGCCGCGAATCTGATTCGGAAACATTTCGCCGAGCATCACCCACATGACCGGGCCCCACGAAAAATTGAAGAACACGACGTAGACATTTGCAGCGACCAGCGCGAGCGGGCCGTAAATGCCCTCGAGGGTCAGCGATCCGTCCGCACCGGTTGTCGCATTGAGAAACGCTACGACAACCGTGGCTAACGCGACCGACATTCCCACCGAGCCGATCAGCAGGATCGGCTTGCGGCCGATCTTGTCGATGAGCAATACCGTCACAGTCACGGCCGCGATACTGAGCCCCCCGCTGATGACATTGATCAGCAATGCGTCACTCTCGGTGAAGCCTACGGCCTGCCACAACACCGCGCCGTAGTAGAACACCACGTTGATGCCGACAAGCTGCTGCAAGGTCGCCAGCCCGATGCCGACCCAGACGAGCCGCCGAATCCGTTTAGTCTTCGGGTCAATCAGGTCACGCAGCTGCGGCTTGTGATGGTCGGCCGCGAGCGATGCATCGATTTCCTCGACCTTCTTCCTTGCCGCTTCGGCACCGCCGAGTTTGGTCAGGACCTGCAGCGCTTTGTCGCGCTGCCGGCTCAGCACGAGGTAGCGGGGGCTCTCCGGAATCATCAGGAGCGCGATAAAGAAAATCGTTGCGGGCAGCATCTCGACCCAGAACATCCAGCGCCAGGCCTCGAAGCCCAGCCAGAACTCTTCGGTAGACGATCCCGCAGCACCGGCCAGCAGATAGTTGCTGATAAATGCGATGAACAGGCCCGAGATGATCGCGATCTGCTGCACGGTCGCGAGCGAGCCGCGGTAACGCGCCGGCGCCACTTCGCTGATATAGGCTGGTGCGAGTACGCTTGCGGCGCCAACGGCCAGTCCGCCGAGCACCCTGTAAATGACAAACTCGAGCGATGCATCCGCGACGCCTGAGCCCCAGGCGCTGACGACAAAGCAAACAGCAGCGACGCGCATGATTGCACGGCGCCCGAAGCGATCCGCCAGTCGGCCCGCAAAATACGCACCGACCGCACAACCGAGCAGCATCGAAGCGACGTTGAAACCCGTGCCGATGCTGTCGGAATTGAAAGCGCCCTGCAGACCGTCGACGGTACCGTTGATGACACCGCTATCGAAGCCGAACAGAAATCCGCCAATCGTTGCAATGCAACTGATGACAATGATGTACAGAGTGCTGCCGTTGTCCGTCGCTGCTGCGGGTTGCTCGTTCATTCGATTAGCATGCCTTTACGATGTAGTGATTGATCAGAACTTTCCGCGGCGTCGCCACTAAGCTGACTGCTACAGCGTCCGTTCGACAGTCCTTTCCTCGATAACCTGCGACGTGGAAAACTGATAGCGCATGTTACGGTAAACGCAGACGTCGGTGACATCATCTGGCGTGCCTGCGGGCGCGGCGCGGTAGTTCGTCGAGAATCGGTAAGCACCCTTGATTGGCAGCACGCGATGCCAGGTGTGTCCATGCAGCAGAATCAGAGTGCCTTTCTTCGGCCGCAGCACGACCTGCCCGTCGAATTCGCCGGTTGGATCACCAGCCGGTATCAGTCCGCGCCGGTATGAGCCGGGCACGACAACGGTCTGGCCGCCAATCTCGTCCGTGATGTCGCTCGTGTAAACGAGGCGGTTGAGATTGAACACCTTCGGATCGTCAGGCTGGCAATCCTGATGCCAGGCCTGCCCCGATGTACCCTTTTTCGAAAACATGACCATGCAGTACTGACTGGTCCAGTGATCGCCGAGGATAGCCTGGCTCAGTTCATCGAGTCGCCGATCTGCATCGATCACATCGAACGCCTTTACGCCTTCATTTTGCGGAAACCAGGGAATCACGTCAGTCTGCGCTTTATCTAGGAATTCGTCGCTGTGCAGAAAGTCCGGGTTATCGCCAAAATGATCTCGGATGAGCTGATCGAGGCCGTCCATCAGATCGGAATCGAAGAAGTCGTCGATGACGATGTAGCCGTCGCGCTCGAATCTCGCCAGTATCTCACCCGTATTCATGCTGCTGCTCAATTGACGTAGAACGGTATATTGGCATGCCCTGCATGGCCCTGCCCGTCGTAAACATAGACAAACAGCCGGTAGGCGCCGGACTCTGCCGGAGCAGTAACGAGCACCTCATATCCGGCCGAGTCGTCAATCAGGCCTGGCAGTATTTCCGGCACTTCTTCGGGGTCGCCACCTGTCTGCGTCGCTTCGCTCTCGCGCATGACCTCCCATCGGTACGTTAGCGCGTCGCCATCGGGATCACTGGCGGAGAGAACTGCACGGTATTGTTCGCCAGGCTCGAGAGTCACATTCTGATGTGCGGTCCGGTCGTCGAGCGTGAATGCCTCGACTCGTGGCGATCGGTTTTCGGGCCACTCGCCGTTCCAGATGTAATGCATGACGTCGATCGTTTCGGTCTCAGCCCCGTCAGCCAGAAACATGCCGTACCAGGTCGGCGTGCGCTCCTGCTTTTGACCCCACAAGAAGACGTAGGAACCGAGTATCCGCGAGGGATCCGAACGAATCGCTTTCTCGTGAGCGGCGAGATAGGTGTCGGCTTTCTCACTGCTGTGCTGCTCGATCGGCACGTCCCACGCCGTCTTGTCCACCTCCCAATGACCGATCGTCCCCCACTCGGTGACAAGGTACGGCCGCTTGAAACCGATGTCCGCGAGGAGCTGCGGCAGGCCGAATATGCCTCCGTACAGCTGAATGCTGATGAAATCCAGGTCCGGCGCGCGTCGATCAATGACCTCGGCCAGCTCCGCATTGAAGCCGGCCAGTGACGCGGTTGTCGGATGATTGCCGTCGACTTCGTGGATCATCTCCGAGATATCGTTGACCGCATCAAACACCTTCGGATTCTTGTAATGCAGGTTCGGCTCGTTGCCGATCATCCACACGAGAAGTGCCGGGTGGTCCTTGTATTTGAGTACTTCCTGGCGCGCGAACTCCAGTTGTGCCGCGACGGCAATCTCGTCGTCGTAGTCGAAACCGTGACGCTCGCGACCGATCTCTATGCACATCACGACGGTCAGGCCGAGCCTGTGCGCTTCATCGAGAACCTGCTGCCCGTTATTGGTTCGCCAGGTCCGGAACGACGTTCCGCCATGCGCCGCGAAGCTCTCGAGGTCAGCAGAATCGATGCCGGCACCGTTGATACGGTACGGCTCTCCGTTACGCATCAGAACGTATTTATCGCCCTGATGACTGACCGTGACGGCTGCGCCGTCGTCACACGATACACAAAGCAACAGCGCAATTCCTAAAGTGCTGAAACCGGTTGCGCGTCTTTGGTTCATGCATGCCTCAATGGCGCACGAGTTCGGCTTCGAGCTCTTCGAGGCTCTTGCCTTTGGTCTCCGGGAGCACGCGCATGACGATGACGAGACCGACGATCGCGAACAGGCCGTAGATCAGGAACGTGACGCTGTTGCCGAAGTTCTGTAGCTCCCAGGGAAAGATAAGCTGCACACTGAAACTGACCCCGGAGTTGATGAGCCCAACGAACGATATCGCAAGACCACGAACCTGGTTCGGGAAGAGCTCGGAAAACAGAACCCACATCACCGGGCCCAGTGAGATTGCGAAACTTGCTACGAAACCAAGAATACCGGCGAGGATGATCTTCGGATCCATGTCGATCGCGGCGCTGACCAGGGCCGACTGATTGTTCTGAAAGACGTCACCACCGACGGCCGCGACAACGGCCTGCCTGAACGCGACGTCGCTGTCGTAGGTCTGATCGAGGACAGGCTGTAACGCACTCCCTGCTGATCTCCGGCGGCAGCGCGGCAATCGAGTCGCTCGTGAGCGTGTACGTCGCGGAGCCGAAACCGTAGGACAGCAGTAACATGCACACCGCGATACCCGTCAGGCCGAAGCCGAGCAATGGACGCCGGCCGAGGCGGTCGATGAACACGATAGCGAGCACCGTGAACACGAGATTCACGAGGCCCACGAGCACGGCCTGCATAAAGGACGCATCGGTGCCGATGCCGGACTGCTCGAATATCATCGGCGCATAGAAAAACACGGAGTTTATGCCCGTAATCTGCTGCAATATCGCGACGGAAATGCCGATGATAAGCACCAACCTCATCGCAGGTCGAAACAGCTCGCGCAGCGCCGCTCGCTCTGTATTTTGCTCGGCGTGAAGCGACGCCTGCACTGCCTTGATGTCGGTCTCGGCCTGAGCGCTGTCACTGACTTTTTCGAGCACCGTTCGCGCGTCATCTACTTTGCCATGCATCAGCAGCCACCGCGGGCTCTCTGGCACCGCATGCAGCGCGAAGAAATAGAAAATTGCCGGCAGCGACTCGACGCCGAGCATCCAGCGCCAGTTCCACTCGCCGAGACGAAGTGCCTCCGCCCATGCAAGGTCAGACTGGCCGAAGCGAAGAATCAGGTAGTTGGTGAAGAACGCTACCGAAATGCCGATCACGATATTGAGCTGATTGAACGACACCATGCGGCCGCGCATCGCAGCAGGCGCAATCTCGGCAATGTACATCGGCGCAATAATCAGCGCCGCGCCAACGCCCAATCCGCCCAGCATGCGGGCCAGCACAAGCGTGATGAAATTTGGCGCGACAGCCGATGCGACGGCCGATATTGCAAACAAGACTGCGGCGATCTTCAGTACCGGGCGCCTGCCCATTTTGTCGCTTAGCGGTCCCGAGACCATCATTGCCAGCGTGGCCGTTAGTGTTAGCGACGCGACCGACCAGCCCAGCTCTATCTTGCTCAGATTGAACTCGGGCTCGATGAAAGTCACGACGCCGGATATGACCGACGCGTCGAAGCCCATCAGGAAGCCGCCAAGCGCAACAGTGAGCGCGACCCGAATCGTGTAGAGAGTGCTTTGTTTCATCAAGCTGTCCTGATCGTCGCCGTCGTCGATGGCGGCATGCTTAGTTTGAACGAGCTCGTGCCGACGCCCGCATGACAAGCTTTGGCTCGAAGACGTTCCTGATGTCCACGCCGTTTTCACGATAGACATTCTGCAGCACCCAGTGCGCGGCCATGCGGCCCATGTCTGCAACTGGAAAATCTACCGTGGTGAGCTTCGGATGCAGGTAGCGGCTAACGGGGGAGTTGTCGAAACCGACAATCGACATGTCCTCCGGCATGGACATCCCCCTCGCGCGAATCATCTCCAACGCCCCGGCAGCCATCTCGTCGTTCGCACAGACTACCGCCGTGAACGGAAGCCCCTGTTGCAACAGCTGCGTCATTCCATTACCGCCGGAAATCTCATGATAGTCGCCCTCGACCAACAGGCGTTCATCGAATTGCTGACCGTGCTGCCGCAGCGCGCGCTTGTGGCCAGCAAGCCGCGCGCTCGCATCGCCCCACGTCAGCGGCCCGGAAATATACGCGATATCCCTGTGACCCATCTCGAGCAACACATTCGTTGCGAGATAACCGCCTTGTTCGTTGTTCACGCTAATGCAGTTGTCTTCCAGCCCCGAGACGGCCCGGTTCATGACGACGAACGGCATTGCGCCTTCCTTCTGCTCGAGCAGATATTCGTCTGACAGGGCTTCCACGTGCAGGATCAGCGCGTCGCAGTTACGATCGAGCAGAAACTTGATGGCTTCCAGCTCCTGGGCCTCATCACTGTGTCCGGTCGCAAACATTGCAAGCTTGCCGGCATTGCGCAGTTCCGATTCTATGCCGCTCAGCATCGCGCCGAAGAATGGTCCGTACACTTCTGAGACCAGAACACCAACGCAGTTCGACCGATTCGAAGCCAGGGATTGCGCGATCGTGTTGGGCCGGTAGTCCAGTTCACGCATCGCGGCCAGGACTTTTTCCCGGGTCTTGTCGCTGACCCGGCCGCTGTCATTCATCACGCGGGAGACCGTCGCGAGCGAAACGCCCGCCAGTTTGGATACTTCGTAGATGGTCGCCATAGATGCCCTGGCAGCTGATACTGATTATTATTTTGTAAGCGCTTACATCTTAGCGCTTATCGCTCACCGAATCAAAGTGGAATTGCCTGTTACGACAGGCAGTTACAGTCAAACTTGCCCTTGATAGCGGGGCCGGGCGTCTACGTCGCTGCCTTGCAGTATTCCTTGACGTAGGCCGAGTGATCGGGCAATTGCGAGACCGTGGCGTCGACGTGTGTTTTGATCTGTTTCAGGAACCTGTCCAGTTCCTCATTATCCATAACATCGACGACCGGATGATAGTGCTCGGGCACGATGCCCTGTCCCAGCATGACCTGCAGCCAGGAATTTTCTGCGAATAGCTCATTCGCTAATCTGAACACTCTGCCGGTTCGCTTGAAAAGCTCGATCCGATGCGCCAGTGACTCGGGAATTTCCATATTGCGGCAGTAGCGCCAGAACGGCGTATCCTGACGGTTTGTTACGCAATAGTGCAGGATGATGAAGTCACGAATGGTCTCGATCTCGAAACGCGCTTGCTTATTGAATTCGTCGATATCCGTCTGTTCGATTCTGCCCTGCGGGAACATTTGCATGAGACGAATCGCACTTCTTTGAATCAGGTGAATACTGGTCGATTCCAGTGGCTCCAGGAATCCGCTTGATAGTCCGATCGCTACGCAATTCTTGCTCCACTGTTTCAGGCGTTGACCGGGACGAAACTTGATAATTCGCGGCTCCGTAAGCAGTTCGCCTTCGATGTTGGCCAGCAAGGTCTCGCGCGCATTTTCATCGCTGATGTAACGGCTGCAGTAGACCATGCCGTTGCCGACGCGATGCTGCAATGGAATACGCCATTGCCAGCCGGCTTCTCGTGCGATCGCCCGCGTATACGGAATAGCCGGACCCGTCGATTCAGTCTGCACCGCAACAGCGCTGTCGCACGGCAGCCAATGTGACCAGTCTTCGTAACCGGAATGCAGTGTCTGCTCGATGAGCAAGCCGCGGAAACCCGTGCAATCGATAAACAGATCGCCGTCAATTTCCTTGCCGGAGTCCAGCGTAAGCGACCTTATGAACCCTGAATCCGGATTTGTGTTTACCTTTACGATCTTGCCTTCGGTGCGTACCGTGCCGTTTTCCTCGCTGAGTTTTCTCAGGAACTGCGCATATCGCGTGGCGTCGATATGAAATGCATAGTTCAGTCCGTTTTTTGGAAGATGGGCAAACTTGTTTTCCTGCGCAGCCCGTAACTCCAGGCAATAGTCACCGTACTCCTTGGCCAGTCCTTTCTGCTGACCACTCAACCAGATGTGCTGGAATCCGGCACTCCAGTGGTCTTTGCCGGTGTTGCCAAATGAATGGATATAGTCTTCGTTTACGTCGCGCCAGTTTTCGAACGATATGCCGAGCTTGAACGTCGCCTGGACCGCGGCCATGAACTCCGGCTCGCCGATATCACACAGCTGGTTATACCTTACGAGCGGCGGGATGGTTGCCTCGCCAACGCCTACCGTACCGATTTCGTCGGATTCGATAAGGCTGATATCGATGACCTTACCCATGGTCTTCGACAATAGTGCTGCGACCATCCAGCCGGCCGTACCGCCTCCGGCGATAACGACTTTCCTTATTCCTTCGCTACTCATGTTAGTCCTGTGTTGTTCTGTTCGTAGTTATCAGCGATTCAGCTTGTTCAGCAGATCTGCCCGCAGCATTCTCGCGATGTGCTCGTCAATCGGCGCCAACTGACCGCGGGCCTGTTCCGGAATATGCTCGAACGTGCTGTCATCAGCGCTGAACACGTAATGCTGGAAGATGTCATGCCATACCTTGCGTTGTTCCGGTGGCAGATCGCGAATGGTCAGGATCGCGTGATTCAGGGCATTGACGGGCGTGCCCATGTAGTCCGGAGACTGCCGCCACCAGTAGTTTACCAGTACATTGAAACTATCCAGACCCTCGATGTGGTGCCACCACATGCTCGGAATGAACAGTGCGTCGCCTGCTTCCATCTCCGCTACCTGTGCGCTCTTTAGCGCCTCGCGAAATCTCGGGAATTTTTCATCGTCAGGATGGTGCAAGTCCACCAGGCTTATCTCCCGCCCGGCCGGCGTGAGATGCAGCGGGCCAACGTACAGGTTCTTCAGTTGTTCGGGGGGGAACAAGGTAAAGCGCCGCTGTCCAACGGCACAACACGCCAGGTTGTCGGGCAGGTCCCAGTGCGCGGCAATGCGAGATCGGTTACCCAGCCAGATACTGGCCAGCGGCTTGATGTCACCGAATTCGACGTCATTTTCCGCCCGAAAGCCCGGCAGACACGTGTCTATTGTCGTCGAACCGACGTAATACGACGGTGCCTTGTCCACAAGTTCGTAGCGAAGTATCTCGGTGAGCACCTGGTCGAGTTTAGCCGTGCCCTGGTCATAGTCGAATCCCGAGACGTCATCGTTGTAGAACAGTCGACCCCCCTTCTCTGGTGGCGCACAGCAGACACCGACTGTCGCATTTGAATAGAACTCGAGGAGATACTGCGCGGCTGCGGACACTGACTCTCTGCCCGCCCTGACGAACGGCCAGTCGGCAACCACGCCCTTAAGCAGCAGCGGCTTTGTCGAGGTCAGGATCTCGGAGGGGACTGCATCGGCCCGCACACCCCGCACCTCTTTGACTGTCTGGTCGACCTCGAGCATATCCGTGTGCGCTTACTGCTCGACCAGCGCGTTCTTCTTGTCAATGAGCGTGCGAATATTCGAGAGCGATGCGATCACCATGTAAACAGGCGACAAAAAGCCTTTCTCATTGAGATTCGCGAGCGCACTGCCATCGAGCTCTCCCAGCGCATCTTCATCGATCGTATGAAAACCCATGAGCCGATTCTGCGAACCGTCATTGAGTTCGATGTCCAACGCAACCGGCTCCAGCAAATCGCGCTCCACCAGCTCCTTCACAAACAGCTGGTGGACGCCGTGGCCCTCGTTGATCGTATTCAGGATGGAGTTGATCCGTTCAAGGTACCCGCTGATACCGCCGTGCGCCAGAAATACGGCTTCTCCCTCACTGTCGCTGATTCGTGGACTGTCCAGATCCACGTGTATGACCGGCTCATTTTCGGAACTGCCGCTTCCCGCAGACTGCTGAAACCCAATCAGGAACGGCTCGCGCTCCACAGTCAGGGGAATATAATTCGCATCCCACCCCGCATCGCTCAGAAAGAGGTTTTCTTTGTCTTCAAAACCGAACAAGGCGACAGCAACAAATTCTCCGGGCTCTGCGCCTTTTCTGAAAAAAATCGGATAGTGGGCCTGGATGCTGCGGAATTCCCAGGAAAACGTGATCGCGGATTGTATGTTATCCCCGTACTCTGCCGACCTTGCCGTGATCACTTTGAGATCCTTGTGATCGACGTTATTCAATAAGACATGGTTTGTCATGCTCGGCCTTCACGAGTGATTGAAATTGGCGGCGTCAATGAGTCTAGCAGCAAGCTCGGCATCTAAGATAGAAAAAAGCCGCTGGTATCAGCGGCTTTTTCTCATAACAGCTGTTATGAATGTGTCAATACACTCCGGACATCTCTATTGGAAATCGTACCGCGCGCCGATCATGTAACGGGGGCCCGTCTGCGTGACAAATGCAGCGGCATTCGGTATGCGGTAGAACGAGCGAGTATATTCGTCCGTCAGGTTGATGCCCTCAACAAAGACAGTCAGCTGGTCATTCACGTTGTAACTTACGTTCCCGTCCAACTGCCCATACTTTTCCACGAAGTGTGGATTCGCCGCGCCTGCGCCGTCAAACCTTCCGATCAGATACTCATCACGCCAGTTATAGGCAAGTCGCGTCGACCAATCATCGTTCTCGAAGAACACGACCAGGTTCGCGGAATCGCTGATGCCCTCGAGGACAAACTGCTGGTTCGGGTTCGTAATGTCGTATTCATTATCGGCATCGACAAGCGTGTAGTTGGCACTAACGCCAAATCCAGTGTCGCCGAAAAGATGCTGAACCGCGAGCTCCCAGCCGTCGACACCTTCTGTCCCCGCGTTCACGGGCACCGAGATAGTGAACTCGAACGGCGGATCTTCCCCGGCGATGCCCCGGATAGTGCCTGCCGCCTCATCGACTTCGGGCGTACCGCCGTAATTGTCGAATATGTACTGTCGAATCGCATCGTTATCGCCGACGCCGCCTGTTGCGGCATTCGCCTCATCGTATCTGGCACCCGCACCCGGGTGCGGCAGATCGAACGGGGTTCCCGTCACGGTGCCGATGGAAACATAGTTGTCGATGTCCTTGGTAAAGTAACTGATGGACGCGTAGCTTCCCGAACCGTAGTACCACTCGAACGAAAGATCGATATTGGTTGACTCAAGCGGCAGCAAACCCGGATCGCCCTGGTTGCCGCTACCGAAATCTATTCGCACCAGATTAGCAAGTGTCTGTCCACCCTGGATGTCACTCCAGCCCGGGCGCCCAATCGTCTCGCTGTAGCCAAGCCGGAGAATCACATCTTCAACAACTTCGACATTGAAATCCAGGCTTGGCAGCACGTAGTCATAGTCACCTTTGAGCTTCGTAAAGTCGTTGCCCGTGGTTATGACGCTAAACTCGTTTGCGGCCGCCCACTCAATGTATTGCGGGACCGGCACCAGAGCCTGGGATGTGACATCGGTTTTCTCATAACGTACGCCTGCCGCCAGATTGGCGGGCTTGTCACCGATATCGAAACTCGCGTTGAACTGCAAGTAGGCCGCCGTGGACTCTTCTTTGGTGCGCAAGTCGGTGTCAAAATCACGGGTTGATCCCCAGCGACTCAAGGGTGCTACCGCCGCTCTTGCTGCGTCTATCGCATTGTCGAAGTCCACCCGGATGAACTCGTTGAACAAGCGGTTATCACTGGAGCCCGGAATATTGTTGAAATATTTTCTGACGTTATCCACCGTGAAGAGGGAATCGTCGTAATCGGCCGGAGAGCCGGCACCGCCCCAGGTATCGGCCTGCACTGTTGAAAACGCCGACTGATTGTCGACTTCCGTGAGCATCACGCCGAAGTCGAGGCTGTACGCTTCGTCATCGAAGAAATAGCTGCCGCTCAAATGTATCTGATCGACTTCGTTCACAGAGTAGCCATTGCGGAACGCGGATCCGGTCGTAAACGTCTGCGAGGGATCGATGCCTGTTGTGCCCGGCGCAAGCTCCACTTCAAAGACCGGAAAATCCTTGTCCCAGTGGGTGGTCGTGGTGCCGCGATAGAAGCCGAAGAAACCAACGGCGTTCCCGGTACCATACTGACTTGCCTGCTGGGACTCCGACTCAGACGTGTGGTAGTCCAGCGCAAAGCTGAGGTTGTCACTTGGGTCCCACTCGAGGTTGAGGCCAATGGAATTCAGCTCATGGTTAACGCCATAGTTGCCGGTATTGCCGCCGAAGTCGCCATTGGGATCGGGGTTATTTGGATCGAGCGGGTCACGAACTTCCGAGTAAGAGATGGGTCCTGCGACCGGACCATCGGTCCAGCTCGAAATCGTCGTCGGACTAAAACCATTCCATGCTGAAAGTTCTGCGCGCTGCGTCAGAATCTCGTTTTCCGAGTACGTGTAATCCAGCGTCGCGGTCACGGTATCCGTTGGCGCGAACTGCAGTACCAGCTGACCGTTCGTTCTCTCGCGCTGAATATCGTTGAACGTGTAGGCCAGGTTCTGCGGTACCTGGTAGGGGCCGCTTGGCCGATTGGTGGTCGTCGTGCCGTTACTGCCTTCATCCGGCAGGTTGCCCCAGCCACAGCAGGAGCCGTCGCCGATATTTGTCCGGAAACCGCTTGATGCGCCGGCCTGATTATAGCCGAGGTTCCGGTCCTGGTAGCTCGCCGTGATACCGACGCCAATCTTGCCGTCTGCAAAGGTATTGCTGAAAATGCCGGAGAGTTCCGGCGTAGCGCTGTCACCGTTCTCGACAGAGCTATCCAACACGGCCTTCGCACCAACACTCAGTACCATGTCCGCGTTGTCTAACGGCCGCGCCGTCTTGATATCGACCGTCGCGCCCAGGCCGCCGGACGGGAGGCGAGCCTGACTGGTTTTGTAGATGTTTATCGCAGCAACCGACTCGGAAGCGAGATTGGCAAAGTCGAAAGACCGGGAGGAAGACGCGGATCCTCCTTCAATCGTGGTGCCCGGCATCTGCCGGCCATTCAGCGTGACCAGATTGAAATTGGGGCCGACACCACGAACCGTTACCCGCGAGCCCTCGCCGATCTCTGTGCGATCGATCGACACGCCGGTGATTCGCTGCAGCGACTCGGCGAGATTGGTGTCGGGGAATTTACCGATATCTTCCGAGATGATGCCGTCCGACACGCCTTGTGAGTCGCGCTTCTGGATCATTGAAGACTGGAGACTGCCACGGATGCCGACAGTGACGATTTCCTCTATGGCTTCCTGCGCCTGTGCCGGCGTGTACGCAGTCGCGCCGAGCGCCAATGCTACTCCCGCAGCTAATGGAGTCTTGGTGAAATTCTGGTCTTTCATGCGAGATCCCCCGATCGGATTTCTTGAATTGATGCGTTTTTTGATAGAAATGTAAGCGCTTACTTTCCTAAAAGTACCTCAGGCTCCCCGTGGTCGTCAACCCGTATTTTGTAACAAAGGTTTGTGGCGAGCTTTCAACAACTGGCGCACTTACAGGTGCCGCAATCGGCTAATCTACTGATTTAAAGGACTTTTACCCATATGAGTAATGTGGTTACACCGCGACGAAAAAGCCTGCACCCTGCCAGGAAGAAATGAAAGCGCTTACAATTTCGGCGAGGATTTGGGCCGCCCTGCGCCTGTGGCGCTACCCGGGCTCAGGTGATGCCGAGCTTGCGCAAGCCAACCAGGGCCATGGCCGCAGCCAGCACGATGAACAGCGCGCTGATCGAGTACTCCATAACGCGGTGCGACACGTGGCTCTGCAGGCGCGGCCCGATCTGTCCGCCGATCAAAACGCCCGGGATCGTGTACGCGACGAGATTCCACGGTATCGCATCGAAGCCACCTTCACTGATCAGCTGCCCGATCAACGTGAAGGACGCACACGCGGCCGTCACGATAACGATTTTCACCGACGCCGCGACGGCGATCGGCAGCGGTACGCCGCGCTTGGTCAGCTGCGGCACGATGACTTCACCGATTCCGACCGAGACCATGCCGGTCAGGAACGCGCCCACTCCCGTGTACAGGCTGCCCGTGATGCCAGGCTCGGGAATCTTGTAAACATACTCGCGGCCGGCGCTGTCCACTTTGCGGCGCATATTCGCGTCGCTTTCGGCATCCGGTGTCGTCGCAGACGCTACGTCTTCTTCGTGTTGTACGACGATGTGAATGATCGCCAGAATCAGCACGAGCACCGCGTAGCCGATGATCAGCAGGCCGCCAGGCACCAGGTGCGCGAGAAACGCCCCGACAATGGCAACCGGGGCGGCGATCCGCAGGTATTTGAAGACGATCGCAAAGTCGATCAGTCGTTTACGATAGTAGCCGATGAATCCCGATGTAAAGCCGAACGTCTCGGTCAACAGCGCAGTGCCGATAGCCACAACCGTGCCCTGCAGCGCGTACTCCGGCCCGAGCAGCGGAAAGATCAGCACGAAAATCGGCGTGAACAGCGCCGCGCCGCCAATGCCGCTCAGCATTGCCAGTGTTGCGACGCACATCGCCACCGGAAACATGAACCAGTAGAGCGTGAAGTCCATCAGCGCCGTGCGCCGGCCACTAAGTCAGGCCGCTGATCAGAATGCCGAGTATCGCGAGCGGCGCAACCACGCGTATCAGCCAGACCCAGGTTCTGAACAGCCACGGGCTGCCGAAGTTCAGCTCGGTTTCGAGCACCTCGGGCTTCATGCGCCAGCCCACGAACAAAGCGATCAGGATGGCGCCCAGCGGCATCATCACGTTGGCCGTGAAGTAGTCGATCAGATCGAACACGGTCTTGCCGGCGAACACGTCGAACATGCCGAGTGGGGTTACGTCTTTCCAGACGTTGAACGACAGGACGCTGCCAATACCGATCAGCCATGCGAGAAAACCGAACACGATGCAGCCGGTTTTGCGCTGCATCTGCCAGCGATCCTCGGCATACGCAACGATCGGCTCGATGATCGCAATAATCGACGTAATCGCAGCAAAGCCCAGCAGGACAAAGAAAAAAGTGCCGAAAACCGCACCGCCGGGCATGCCCGCAAATGCGGTGGGCAATGTCACGAAGATCAGGCCAGGGCCTTCAGCCGGGTCGAGGCCGTTTGCGAACACGATCGGGAAGATCATGAGCCCGGCGAGCAGTGCAATCAGCGTGTCGGCGCCGGCGATGATGACGGCCGAGCGCGTCAGCGAAACGTCCCTGGGCACGTACGCGCCGTACACCATCATGAGTCCCATCGCGACGCTGATCGAAAAGAAGGCCTGACCGATCGCCGCCAGAACCACTTCGCCCGTTATCTTGCTGAAGTCGACACTGAACAGGAACTCGAGTGCCGGCTTTGAAATCGCCGGCGACCGCTGCGTAGCCGATCATCACGAGCAGCATGATGAACAGCGCAGGCATCAGCACTTTGACGACGCGTTCAATACCGCCGCGCAGGCCGCGGCCCACGATCACGAGCGCCATGCTGATGAACACGGTGTGCCAGAGCGCCATCGTGCCCGGGCTCGCTTTGATGTCCTCGAACTGCTGCGCGACATCGAGGGCGGCCGCACCGCCGAAGCCGTTTGCCGCTTTGAATATGTAGATCAGCGTCCAGCCCGCTATCACGCTGTAATAAGTCGCGATCAGATAGCCGACGATCATGCCCATGTAAGCCGACCAGCGACCAGTTGCCCGATCTGCCTGAATCCTCGGCGACCTTTCGCATTGCGACGGGCGGACTGCCTGTGCCGCATCGACCGATGAGCAGCTCGGCAGATCAGAATCGGTATCGCCACGAAAATGACGCAGATGACGTAAACAAGAACAAACGCTCCGCCGCCACTCACGCCGGCGACGTACGGGAACTTCCAGATGTTGCCGAGGCCAACGGCCGCGCCAACCGCGGCGAGGATAAATGTTATGCCCGACGACCAGGTACGATTCTTGAGATCCACGACAGCCTACTTACGAAATGCGGGCGGCTTGTCGGAATCGGTTTGCAGATAACGATCGCGTAATAAAGTCTGCCGGCTCGTCATCGATATCGACTCGCCTTTGATCAGCACCTGCTCCGGAAAATTCGTGAGCTCCAGCGGATCACCGGGCCAGATTACGATATCGGCCTCCTTGCCCGCCTCGATGCTGCCGACCTTGCTCGCGACGCCGAAGATCTCGGCGGGCGCCAGCGTGATTGCCCGAAGCGCATCGTCCCACGGAAGTCCGTAGGCCACGGCATTGCCAGCCGATTGCGTAATATTGCGCGCGTTGTGTGTCTGGCTTTGGTCGTCGGCGAACGTGATCGTCACCCCGGCAGCTGCGAGTATCGCAGCAGATTCACGTCGCGCATTGATACGATCGAAATTGCCCGGCAGGATGTCCTGCGGCGCGAGCACTACGGGTATGTCGGCCGCGGCCAGTTGATCCGCCAGCATCCAGGCTTCAGCACCACCATTGATGATGGCTCGAAGACCGTAATCGGCGACGAGTTGTATGAGCACCTCTATGTCGCTGGCCCGATGTACGTTTGCATAAAGCGGTATCGCGCCACTCAGCACGCCTTGCAGTGACTCGAGATCCGCAACATGGTGACGATAGGCACGCCGCGCGCCACGCTCGAAGTCATCCTTGTTATCGCGGTAATCAATCGCCTCATCGAGTGCGTTACGCAAGGTCAATAATGCTCCGGCGCGGGAACCGCCAGCCAGCGCGCTGCCGGTCTCGCCCAGGTTGACCACCATGGCCGCAGAGCGCTTGTCCAGGCTGCTGTCACTGTCGCCCAGGTTGACGATCGCGGCCAATCCCGAGAGCACATGGCCCGTGTTGCCCAGCTCGTCGGGACGACCCGGTCGTGGCGTGATTGCCGCCCGCGTTATTCCTTCGACACGGCTGATCGCGATCAGTGTCGAACGACGATTGAACGCATCGGCTACATCGAATCCGGCAGTGAATGCGTCGCCCATCTGTGCCCCATCGAGCGGACCGGCGGACAGACCGACTTCGACGAGTCCGAGGTTACCTATTGGACTGAACAGACCCGGCGTGACGACTTTTCCGGCAGCATCGATCGTCGTTGCCCCGTCGGGCGCTTTTGCGCCGGCGCTGACCATTACGACGACACCGTCTTCGATCACGATCGTCGCATTCTCGATCGTGCCCTGCGGACCCATCGTGTGCACGGTGCCGCCGACAATCGCTGTCGTTTCGGCGACGGCGCTGGTTGCGACCAATACTGCGAGCAGGCTCAGAGTTGTTTGCATGCGATTCATTGCGCACCTCCTGCCGTTGCCGCCGTTCCCAATGTGAAATCAGTCACCGGATTGGTCGACATCATTGTGGCGGTCATAGGCCAGTGCACCGTCGATGTAGACCTGATCGGCCCGGGTATAGACGCTGAACGGGTCGCCGCTCCAGACGACGAGATCGGCCATCTTGCCGGGCTCGAGTGAACCTGTAAGCGATTCGACGCCGAGCGCCTTCGCCGGATTGCTCGTAATCCAGCGAATGGCCCGTTCCGGCGCGATAACGAGCCCGACCCGCGCCGCCGCGCCGATGACTTTGGCCGTCTCCTGGTTGAGGCGCTGAATGCCTATCGCGGAATCCGAGTGGATGATCGCGCAGGCGCCAGCTTTGTCGACCAGCGCCGCGTTTTCGCGAATGCTGTCGTAGGCCTCCATCTTGAAGCCCCACCAGTCGGCCCACATAGCCGCGCAGGTGTCATTCTCCGCGAGCAGGTCGGCGACCTTGTACGCCTCGACCGCATGATGGAACGACGTGATCTTGTAGCCGAACTCTTTGGCAATATCGAGCATGATCGACATCTCATCACCGCGATAGCAATGATTGTGAACGAGTATCTCACCATCGAGTACGCCAACCAGGGTCTCGAGCTGCAAGTCACGCATCGGCGCCTCGCCCTGGCCTTTCTCCGCAGCCGCCATCTTGTCGCGATAGTCGGCCGCTTTGATCCAGGCGCTGCGGTAGCCTGCAACATTGCCCATGCGCGTGGACGGTGCCATGTACCGGCCACCGTAGACCCGTTTCGGATTCTCGCCGCATGCCATCTTGAGCCCGTGAGGTGCTCCCGGAAACTTCATGTCCTGTACGTTACGCCCCGGCATGTTCTTGAGCGTGACGCTGCGACCGCCGATCAAATTCGCGGAGCCGGGCAGTACCTGCATCACCGTGACGCCGCCGGCGAGCGCCGTCACGAAGCCGGGATCGTGCGGCCAGACGCTGTGTTCGGCCCAGACTTCGGCCGTCACGGGTGCGGTCGCTTCGTTGCCGTCCGAATGTGATGCCGTGCCCGGCGACGCGTATACGCCGAGATGCGAGTGTAAATCGATGATTCCGGGCGTGATCCAGCGACCGCTGGCATCGACGACCGTCGCACCCTCGCTGCTCAAGCCTTCCCCCACCGCGACGATCTTGCCGTCGCTCAGCAGTACATCGGCGTTATCGAGTCGCGTGCCGGTGCCCGTCAGAACGGTCGCGCCCGTCAGCAGCGTCGTTTCGCTCGACAACGGTTCGTAGCGGCTCGCATAGGCTTCTGTTGCATCGTCCTGCTTGCCTGCATCGCAAGCACCGGTTAGCAGTGCAGCTATCGCAATTGCGACGATTGAATATTTCACGGATTTCCCCTCTCTGCGCATCGCGAACGGCATCGCGTGCGCTACTTGGTTATTTGAACCGCGAGTGCCATCTTACTACGGCACGTATGCAATTCGGGCTTCATGTGACATTGCGATCGCCTTGGGGCATGCTCGGGAAAACAAAGGAGCCGCCCATGATCTTTCGCTCGAAATGCCTGTTCCTGGCCGCGCTTCTGCTGGCGTCGGCGACGAACTCCTTCGCCGATGTGCGGATCATTCATGCCGGTCAGCTGCTGGCCGTGCCGGGTGGCGCAGTCACGTCGAATCAGACCATCGTTGTCGACGGCGAGCGCATCGTCGAGGTCCGGGACGGCTTTGCCGACGCAGCAGAATTCGATGGGGAGGTCGCCGTGATCGATCTCAGGGATCACTTCGTCCTGCCCGGACTCATGGACATGCACGTGCATCTGCAGGGCGAGATGGGACCGGACAACGACAAGGACGAGCTCAAGATGTCGCCCGAGCTGATGCAGATGCGCAGCCTGATGTTTGCGATGCGCACGCTTGAGGCCGGCTTTACGACTGTGCGCGACACGGGCTCGTCACCGCAGGAAATGTACGCGCTGCGTGACAGCATCAACAACGGCTGGATCGACGGGCCGCGAATCATCGCGGCAGGTGGCGTCGGTATCACAGGCGGCCACGCCGACATCAGCGGTGTGAAGCCCGAGCTCATGGAGATGTTTACCTCGGATAACGTGTGTGACGGGCCCTACGACTGCCGGCGCGCCGCGCGCAATGTCATCAAATACGGCGCCGACCTGATCAAGATCACGTCGACGGGCGGCGTCATGACGCAGCGCGCAACCGGGACGGAGCAGCAGATGGAAGCGGACGAACTTGAGGAGATCGTGCGTGCCGCGGCGCGCATGGGCCGCAAGGTCGCCGCACACGCCCACGGGGAAGACGGCATCATTGCCGCGCTCGAGGCCGGCGTCGCGAGCATCGAACATGGCTCTTACACCGGGCCCGAAGCCATCAAGGTCTTCAAGAGGACCGGCGCGTATCTCGTGCCGACGCTGCTCGCGGGTGACACCGTCGTGCAGGCCGCGCAGGAATCCGACTACATGGCCGACACGGTCAGGGCCAAGGCCATTCGCGTCGGTGGCGATATGAAGGGCAATTTCGCGAAAGCACACAAGGCCGGCGTCAAGATCGCGTATCGGCACCGACAGCGGCGTCTCGAAGCACGGCACGAATGCACGAGGAAGCCGTGCTCATGGTCGAGGCGGGCATGGCGGAAATGGATGTGATCACATCGCGCAACGGTCAATGCGGCCGACCTCATCGACATGTCGGACTCGCTCGGCACGATCGAGGCCGGCAAGTTCGCGGACATCATCGCCGTTGACGGATCACCGCTCGACGATATTGCCGAGCTGCTCGACGTGGACTTCGTCATGCGCAGCGGCAAGGTCTACAAGCACTGAGGCAGCGGCATGCCTGCGATCAGATTTGCACGACACGGCCAGGGTTGAGCAGGTTTTTCGGGTCCAGGTTCTTTTTCAGGACCCGCATCAGATCGATCTCCGCCGCGGATCGGCTGTGCGATAACCACTTCGTCTTTTCCGTGCCGATGCCGTGTTCTGCGGAGACGGAGCCCCCGATGGCGGCAAGCGGTGCGTAGACGCACTCGTCACTGGCCTGATGAAACTCGCCACGCTCGTTGGGCGCAACGAAGAAATGCAGGTTGCCGTCTGCGACGTGACCGATCGTGTAGCACTGTCCGTCGGACCAGCGTTTCGTTACGTTCGCCTTTACCTTCGCCACGTAAGCCTCCATTTCGCGTATCGGCAGGCTCACGTCATAGAGGTAGACAGGCTCGGGCTCGAGTATGGCATCGAACTCTTCGCGAATATTCCAGATGTCCCTGTTCTCGGCTTTCGACTTGGGTATGACGGCATCGACGACCAGTTCGTCGGTCAGCGCTTTTTCGAGCACGCTCTCGAAGCGCGCCGCATCGGCATCGGGGTCAGTACCTTCGGCCTCGAATACGACATAGAAGGCATAGTCGCGCGGCAGCGGCGCACGATGCCCGCCTTCACGCGTGACCGCGTGGTAATAGTCGCCCCACATGATTTCGAACGCGCTCAGGGAATCGGCGAGCTGCTGCTGCAATCGCAACAGGAATTCGGAGACGCTGGCAAAGTCCCGCATCGCCACGAGTGCACTGTTCTGGCTCGCCGGCTGCGGGAACAGTCGCAACACGGCCTGTGTGACGACGCCCAGCGTGCCTTCGGTGCCGATGAACAACTGCTTGACGTCATAACCGGCATTGTTCTTCATCATGCGGTTCATAGAGGAGATCACCGTGCCATCCGCAAGCACCGCCTCGAGCCCGAGCACGAGATTGCGCATCATGCCGTAGCGCAGTACGTTGATGCCGCCAGCGTTCGTCGCGATATTGCCGCCGATCGTGCAGCTGCCGCGCGCGCCCAGATCAAGTGGAAAGCGCAATCCTTGTTCCGCAACCGCCTCCTGCACGTTTTGCAGTATCGCGCCGGCTTCGACGATGACGGTGCCACCCACCGGATCGATCTCGACGATGCGATTCATCTTCTCGAGCGAGAGTACGATGTCGCCCGACTCCGGTTCGGCCGCCGCGACGCAATTGGTCAGGCCGCCGTGCGTAATCACGGTCTGATCGAGCGCATGGCAGCGGCGAAGTATGGCCGAGACTTCTTCGGTGTTGCGGGGCAGTGCCATCGCTTTGGCCTGCATCGGCGCATCGTTCCAGAAACTCGTTACGCGCTCGGCTACCCTGCTCCCGCTCAGCAGGCGAGCGTCGCCAACGATAGCGGCGATTTCAGTGACGATGTCGCTCACTTTTATCCTGTTCGTGCTCTGTAGAGGATCGTCAGGCAGTGTGCCACGCGCGGCGCTCGATTAGAATTGATTACCTGATGGCTGGCCAAACCCAATCTGCGCGACTTGCGGTCGATATCGGCGGCACGTTCACCGACGTCGTGCTCGAGTCGGCCGACGGTTCGCGCGTAACGACCAAACTGCTGACGACCCAGGCGTATCCGGGCGAGGCTGTGCTCGCGGGTATCGATGATGTCATGCAGCGGGCCAATGCCTTGCCGAAAGATATCGGCCTGATTATCCACGGCACGACGCTCGCAACGAACGCGATGATCGAGCGCAGCGGTGCGACGACGGCGCTGCTAACCACCAAAGGTCATCGCGACGCGCTCGAGATGGCGCATGAAGATCGCTTCGAGCAATACGACATCAACATCGATCGCCCGCGGCCGCTCGTGCCGCGTTATCTCCGGCTGCCGATAGACGAGCGCATGGACTGCAACGGCAAGGTGCTGCGTGCGCTCGATGAAGACTCTGTCACGGCGACGCTGCCGATACTCGACAAACACGAGGTCGAGAGCGTCGCGATCGGTTATTTGCACGCATTCGTTAACGCCGACCATGAGCAGCGCACGGCGGATTTGCTGCGGGCAGCCCGACCGGATCTTTTGATCACGCTCGCGTCGGAGGTGTGCCCCGAAATCCGCGAGTTCGAGCGTCTGTCGACCGCCTGCGCCAACGCGTACATACAACCGTTGATGACGCGCTACCTGCAGCGCCTCGCTGCCGAGTTGACCGAACTCGGCTACGCCTGCCCGTTCCTGCTCATGACGTCGGGCGGCGGACTGACGACGCTCGATACCGCGACACGCTTTCCGATTCGACTCGTCGAATCGGGACCGGCCGGTGGCGCGATACTCTCGCAACACGTCGCGCGCGAAACCGGGCTAAAGCGCCTGCTGTCGTTCGATATGGGCGGCACGACTGCAAAGCTCTGCCTGATCGATGACTACGAGCCGCTCATGTCACGGAGCTTCGAGGTGGATCGCGTCTATCGTTTCAAAAAAGGCAGTGGCCTGCCGGTGCGCATTCCGGTCATCGAAATGGTCGAGATCGGTGCCGGCGGCGGCTCGATAGCAAGCGTCGACAAACTCGAACGCATCCAGGTCGGACCCGGGAGCGCCGGATCGGAGCCGGGCCCGGCGGCATACGGACGCGGCGGCCAACGCCCGACCGTTACCGATGCTGACGTGCATCTCGGCCGGATCCACGCCGCGACGTTTGCCGGTGGCGCGCTGCAACTGGATGCTGCAGCATCCTCCCGGGCGATCGAACGCGGCATCTGCAAAGCGCTGAAGCTCGACGCCGACATCGGGGCATTCGGCATCAGCGAGGTTGTCGACGAGAACATGGCCGCCGCCGCCCGCGCGCACGCGGCCGAGTTCGGCATGGATCTCGGGCAACGCGACATGATCGCATTCGGCGGCGCCGCGCCACTACATGCTGCAAGGCTTGGCGAAAAACTCGGCGTCCGCCGCATCATCGTGCCAACCGAGGCCGGCGTCGGCTCGGCGGTCGGCTTCCTGCTCGCGCCCATCGCTTACGAAGTCGTGCGCAGTCGCCGACAAAGACTTTCTTCGCTGCAACCTGACCTTATTAATAGTCTGATGCACGACATGTTCGACGAGGCCGTCGCGGTCGTGCGGCAGGGCAGCAGCGCACCCGATCTTGCCGAGACTCGCCAGGCCTACATGCGCTACGTCGGCCAGGGCCATGAGATTGCCGTGAATCTGCCCGTCGGAGATTACGACGACAGCCATGCCGCCGTTTTCAAACAGGCATTTGAAGAGGCCTACGCGAAACTTTATGGCCGCACGATCGACGGCATCGAGATCGAAGCGCTGAGCTGGACGCTGACGATCAGTGCGCCACGCCAATCGAATGCGGGCAGGTCATTTGAGTCGCGACAGCGAAACAGCACGACGGCAGTAAATCCGGAAAAGACCCAGTCGATGTTCGATCCCGTAACGACCGACCGCGTCGACGTTCCTGTCTACATGCGTGAGCAGCTGTCGCCCGGTGATCGTCTCGACGGTCCGGCCCTGATTACCGAAGACCAGACAACGACGGTTGTCACTTCGAGCTACGCTGCTGAGATCGACGCCCGCGGCTACATCGTACTGACGCAGAAACGGAGCAGCGACAATGACTGAAACAAGGGCTCTGAAAAAAATTCGCGCGCAGATCATGTGGGATCGTTTGCTCGCGATTGTCGAGGAGCAGGCGCAAACCCTGATTCGAACCGCATTCTCGACGACCGTGCGCGAGGCCGGCGACCTGTCGTCCGGCGTCTTCGATACTGAGGGGCGCATGCTTGCCCAGGCGATAACCGGCACACCGGGACACGTCAATGCAATGGCCGCGAGTGTCGGCTTCTTCCTCAATAAGCACCCGCTGGACACGCTCGAGCCCGGAGACGTGCTGGTCACGAACGATCCCTGGCACGGCACGGGACATCTCAACGACTTCACGGTAGTTACGCCGGTTTTTCACAAAGACGACGCCGTCGCGCTGTTTGCCGCGACTTCCCACATCGCCGATGTCGGCGGGCTCGGCTTCGGGCCCGACGGCCGCCAGGTATACGAGGAAGGCATCAACCTGCCGATCGGCTATTTGTTCCGCGCCGGCGCACCGAACACCGATGCTGCTCGAGATTCTGCGTGCAAACGTGCGCGATCCGGTTGCAGCGCAAGGCGATTTGTATTCGCTGACAGCGTGCAACAGGGCGGGCGCCGATGCGTTGCTCGACATGCTCGAGGAGTTCAGACTCGACAGTCTCGACGACGTCGCGTCGAATGATCATCGATAACTCGCGCCAGGCCATGCTCGACGAGATCCGCAAACTTCCCAAGGGCCAGTGGCACTACACGATGCAGATCGACGGCTACGACGAGCCGGTCGATCTCGTGTGCGCGCTGACGATCGGCGAGGACGGTATCGATGTCAGTTTCGACGGCACCTCCTCTGTGTGCAGTCACGGCATCAACGTACCGGTAACCTATACGCAGGCCTATGCGTCATTCGGCGTCCGTTGCGTCATCGGCAATGACATTCCGAACAACGCGGGCTCGCTCGATGTCGTCCGCGTCACTGCGCCCGAAGGTTCCATACTCAACGCTAAACGGCCGGCCGCTGTGTCCGCTCGGCACGCGATCGGTCAAATGCTGCCGGACGTCGTGCTCGGTTGTCTCGAAGAGCCGCTCGACGGTCAGGTCCCGGTCGAAGGCGCTGCCTGCCTGTTCGGGCCCGTGTTCCTCGGCGGCCGTGGCGTCATTCCCGGCAGCGACAGCGAGAGCTTTGTCATGAATGCGTTTTATGCGGGCGGCACGGGCGCACGACCCGGCAAAGACGGCCTGTCCTGCACCGCGTTTCCATCCGGCGTCCGCAGCACGCCGGTCGAGATAACCGAGAACACCGCGCCGCTGATCATGTGGCAAAAGGAATACCGCCCAGGCTCGGGCGGCGACGGCCGTTGCCGCGGCGGTCTCGGTCAGATCATGGAATTCGCCCATGCGAATGGCGAGGCCTTCGCCGTGTCGAAGATGTTCGATCGCATCGATCATCCTCCGCGTGGCCGCGACGGCGGCGAGGCGGGCGCTCCGGCGCGTGTCTATATAAAGAGTGGCGCGACGCTCAGGGGCATGGGCCGCGAGATCATTCCGGCCGGCGAATCGATGATGCTCGAAACCGCCGGCGGTGGCGGCAGAGGCGAGCCGTCCGAACGCGATCGGGCCGCTATCGCAGCGGATAAAAAGAACGGTTTGATTACGTAGAGTCCGCGGTTCTCAGCCGCGTACTTCTTTTGCAATCGCCAGCGCCTCACTGGCGAGCGTGGTAATCCGATCGAAGTCACCGTCCGCGATCGCCCTGGCTGGCGTCAACCAGCTGCCGCCGCACGCCAGCACGGCAGGCAACTCCAGGTAATCCTTCAGATTGGCGGTCGACACGCCTCCCGTGGGCATGAAAACGACATCGCGAAACACCGAAGCCAGTGCTTTAATCATCGGCACTCCACCGGCCTGCTCGGCCGGAAAGAATTTCAGCATCCGCAGGCCCATGTTCCACGCCTGCTGTGCCTCGGTCGCCGTCGCAACGCCGGGAATAATCGGCACCGACAGTTCCCGGGCCGCGGAAACTACGTCCTCGTGCAAGCCCGGAGACACGATGAACTTCGCACCGGCGGCGACGATCGCGTGTGCGTGATCTGCGCTCAGCACTGTGCCCGCGCCAACGAACGCGTCCGGAACGCGATCCGCGATCGCCGCAATGGCATCCGCCGCCGCTGCCGTGCGCATCGTGACTTCGATGATCGGCAGCCCGCCGGCGACAAGTGCCTCGGCAACCGGTACGGCCTTGTCGGCATCGTCGATCACGACGACGGGCACTACGGGCGCTTTTTCGAATAAGGATTTCACGAGAGCTGTCACCTGCAGTCAGTCGCTGAATGTCGCGACGGCAACAGGCGCGCCACTGCTTACCGACGCGCGCTTCATGCCCTGGGAGTTGTAGTGCATCACGATCTCGCCGTTTTTCGTCACGGCAATGACGCCGCCGTCACCACCGAGTCTCTTCACTTCGGCGAGCATGTCGTCGATCGCGGCCGCTGGCGTTGCGCCCGCCCTGATCATGCAGGCAATTGTTACCACACCGCCGGCGCGGATAATGTCTTCACCCATACCTGTACAGGAAATCGCAATATCGTCGTCGGCCCAGGTGCCGGCGCCGATCAACGGTGTGTCGCCGATGCGTCCTTCGAGCTTGCCGAAGATTCCGCCTGTCGAAGTTGCCGCGGCCATGCAGCCCGATTGATCGAGAGCGACTGCGCCGACCGTGCCGTGTTTGGTTTCGTGGATTTCGTCTTCGTACACGCCAACCGGCAGCACGTAGTACGAATCCGGATCATCGACCAGTGCGAGGCCCTGTTCCCGAGCGAAAGCGAAAGCGCCTTTGCCCGCCAACATGACGTGCGGCGTTTCCTGCATCACGCGTCTGGCAACACTGACCGGATTGACGACGCCGGTGATGGCCGCGACAGCGCCCGCTGCGCGCGTTGCGCCATCCATAATCGACGCGTCGAGTTCGACGTAGCCGGCGGTATTCGGCGCCGAGCCGCGGCCGGCGACATACAGGCCGCTGCTCTCCATCTCCGCCACGGTATGCTCGACGACGTCGAGTGCAGCGGCGCCAGCTTTAAGCCTGGATTCGCAGTCTGCGGTCAGTTCGCGCAGATGCTTCTCGACGACCGCATAGTCGCGGCCCGCGATGGCGCCCGCGCCGCCGTGCGCAGCAAATGCATACAGATTGGATGTAATGGCCATTCTCCGGCACTGGCGAGGTCTTCCAGTTTACCGCGTTGCCCTCAGGGCGGACAGGTTCTAGTAGCTGATACTGTCGCGGCGTGCGCCGGGGCGCATGATCACCATCTGCACGGTGCCGATAGCCCGCTCGATGAACGCGCTCTCGCAGTAGCACAAATAGAACTGCCACATGCGAATGAACTCATTCGAGTAGCCAAGCTGTTTGATTTTGTCTAGTTGCACGAAGAAGCGGTCATGCCAGCGGCGCAGCGTGGTCGCGTAGTGTGGCCCAATGTCTTCGAGATGAATCACACGCATGTCGGTGTGCGCGGTCATCGTTCTGGACATGTCGGTGACGGACGTCAGGCAGCCTCCCGGAAAGATGTAACGCTTGATAAAATCGACGTCGGTTTTGTATTGATCGTATTTCTGATCGGCAATCGTTATCGACTGCAGCAGCATCTGCCCGTCCGGCTTCAGCAACTCGCAGCATTTCCTGAAAAACGTATCGTGAAAGTCGTGGCCCACCGCCTCGACCATCTCGATCGATACCAGCTTGTCGTAAGTCCCGGTGAGGTCCCGATAATCATCGAATAACAGCGTAATGCGGTCCTCGAGACCGGCATTTCGCACTGCTTCGCTAGCGGAATCGAACTGCTGCTTCGAAATCGTCGTCGTCGTGACGTGGCAGCCATAGTTCCTGGCGGCGTGTATCGCGAAACCGCCCCAGCCGGTGCCGATTTCGATCACGGAATCTTCTGGCGACAGGTCGAGTTTCCTGCAGATACGATCGAGCTTTTCCGTCGACGCATCCTCGAGGCTCGTATCGGCCGAATCAAAATAGGCGCACGAGTACATCATCTTCTCGTCCAGCCACAAACGATAGAAGTCGTTGCCGAGATCGTAGTGGGCCGCGATATTTCGCCGACTGCCTTCCTGCGTATTCCTGTTGAAGAAGTGCAGCAGTTTCTGCAGCGGTTTGTTCAGGAGCGCCGCACCCGAATCGACCGCTTCGAGGACATCGCGGTTCCGCAACAGGATTCGCAGCAGGTTGCTCAGATCACCGCATGTCCAATAGCCATGGATATAGGCTTCGCCGGCGCCGATCTCGCCACCGAATGCCACATCACGATAGAAGCGCGGATTCTCGACGGTGAGGTGCGCCGTCAACGGAACCTCATCAGTCACCTGGCCATAAATCGTGTGCTGACCGCTCTCGGTAATGACGATTTGCCCGGTCTGGATCTTTTTCAGACGCGAATGGACGAGGTTGCGTGCCAGTTTGTCGAGGCCCGCGGGCTTTGCGGACCGCCGCATGAATTCCGGGGAGTCAATGGATACAGGTCTCATGTTTGTCGCACCGTTGTTTGTTTTTTGGTCTTTGGATGCGCATGCACGGGAACGCGTTTGAGCCACAGCCGCAGCGCCTCCCAGTGTATGGCCAGAATAATTTTGGCTGTCTGCAACGGGAACCGGATAAGCACGCTGGCCAGGGACCAACCGCTGATTTCCTTGCGCTCGAGCATCATGGACGCATCGAAGAACCGCATGCCATCGCGAGCATTCGCCATATACACGGACAGGCGCCCGGTTGGTTCGGCCAGCGCCCAGTCGTACTCGACTTCCATCGGCATGAAAGGCGATACGTGCATCTTCTTCGTTGGACTAAAGCGCCATGCAGATCCTCTCCTGCTCTGATCCGAGCAGCGCATCACGTAGCAATCGCGTTCGCCCCAGGGCGTGTTGTTCACCTCGGCGACGATGAACTCGACAGTCGCGCCATCTTCGCCAAAGCAGTAATAGAAACTCACCGGGTTGAAGCAGTAACCGAAGTAGGACAGGTTCGTCAGCAAGCGAATCGCGCCTTCAGGCCGCGTACCCGTTTCTTTTGCAACAAGGTCACGAACGGCGTCGGCAAGCGGCCGATCTTCCGGCCCGAGGTGATCGCCGCGCCTGAAACGAGCCAGGGCCGAACGAGTCGTTGACCAGAACCAGCGCTTCTGAAACAGCGTCGGCAGCTCGTCGAGATCGAGGTACATCATGAAAAGCCGGTAGCTAAAACGATGCTCAGCCGGCTGCGTTCGCGTGTGCCTAACTCGCCCTTCGTAAATGCAGCTCTGCATCGTCCAGCCTTTTTTCAAAGTGTTCGACAGCATTCAGCGCGCTGACGACACCATCTTCGTGAAAACCGTTACGCCAATAGGCGCCGCAGTAGAAACTGCGATCGACATTTAGATCCGCCTGACGCTGCTGTGCGGCCACGGCGTCCCGCGAGTAGATCGGATGTTCGTACTGAATGCGCTGAATGATCTTGCCCGGATCGATGTGCTCATCACTGTTCAGTGTCACGCAATATTGTTTGCTCGCATCCAGGCTCTGCAGAATATTCATGCTGTAAGTCACGGCAACGTGACGCGTCGGGTCTCGAGGGATGTGATAGTTCCACGCCGCCCACGCCCGCTTGCGTTTGGGCATCAGCGAATCGTCCGTATGCAATATCGCTTCGTTCGGCTGATAACTGATCGCCCCAAGCACATCGCGCTCATCCTGCGTCGGATCCTCGAGTAAGCGCAGCGCCTGGTCACTGTGACAGGCGAAGAAGACGTAGTCGAAGAGCTCGCGTCCGCCGGCGTCCGAGTCTATCTCGACGCGGTCATCGATGCGCCGCACGGCTCGAACCGGGCTGTTGAGACGGATTCGATCGCGATGGCCGGCCACCAGTTTGCGTACGTACTCGCGTGAACCGCCTTTGATGACGCGCCAGACCGGCCGGTCGCGAAGCTGCAGCAGACCGTGGTTCGCGAAAAATCGGACCAGGAACTTCACGGGCATGTCCAGAACCGAAACCGGTTCTGCCGACCATATTGCAGCGGCCATCGGCACGAGATAGTGGCCGACAAATTCGTGGCTGTAGCCGTTGTCGAAGAGGTAGTCGCCAAGCGTCTGCGTTGCGTCGATTTGATCGGCGTCTTTCAGGGCCTCATCGTTGAATCGCAGTATGTCGCGGATCATCCGATGGAACGACGGCTTGAACAGGTTGCTGCGTTGTGCAAAAAGCGCGTTGAGCGACGAGCCGCTGTACTCGAAGCCACCATTCTCCGACTGCACGCTGAAACTCATTTCGCTTGCTTGAGATGGCTGACCGATCTCATCGAGTAAGGAAATGAAATTCGGGTAGGTCCTGTCGTTGAAGACGATGAACCCGGTGTCGATAGGAATCTGCCGGCCGTTCTCGAAGACGTCGACGGTATTTGTGTGGCCGCCTATATATCCGGCTGCTTCAAATACCGTGATATCGAACTCGCGCCGCAGCCTGTACGCGGCGACATTGCCGGCTATCCCGGTGCCGATGATCGCTATCTTCATGTGCCTACCAGCGCTGCGGGACGCGCTGCACTTTGGACATGTCGTAGCCGAACGTGGCGACGAAGTCGAGGAGCTTCTTGTAATCCTCTTCGGGTATCGTCGGCGTTCGCGCCATGATCCACACGAAATCCCTGTTCTGCCGGCCGATGACCGTTTGGGTGTAGTCATCGTCGAGATAGATGATGCGGTAGTCGGCCTTGATCGGCCAGACGAAGCGCATTCCCCATATCGCGTTCGACTCGGCATCCGTGATGAATCCTTTCGGGTTGTACTCTTTTGCCTTGCCGTCGAAACTGCCCTTGCGAAAGGTGAACGTCGTTGCGATGGTGCCGTCCTCGTTTAGCCGATAGGTTTCCACGGCATTGTGTGCGCCTTTTTCGAGAAAGGTCGGTATGTTCGCGATGACATACCAGGGACCCATGAAACGATCGATATCTACGTAGTCAACGGTTTGCATGTTGGGCTCCCTGGAAGCACAGCCGGCGAGGGTGCAGGCCGCTAGTGCAGCGAAAAGGGCTGTCCGGATAGTCTTCATCTCAGGACAGCTCGTAGCGGATGATGTGGCCGCCCTCTGCGACCGATTCCAGCGCAAGCCACTCGTTGTCTTGCGAATACCAGAGCGTCAGGTCGACTTCATAAGCCGTGAGCTTGTAGCGCTTGGCCGGTACCGGTTGGCCGCGAACCTGCAGAACCTCTTCCGCCACCTGTTCGACGCTGACGTCAACATACTCGCCCGTCTGCGGGTTCAGGAGCCGCTGCTCCTGCAGGAACTCCGGGTTCCAGTACGCAAAACTCATCACGCACTCAGGCAGATCGATCGGGGTTTCGCCGTTATCGACCGTGAATCGCGATTCAGTCTGCTCGCCCGAGACCTTGATACGCTCGCCGTTCGCATTCGTTTTAGCGTCGAACCTGACGAGACAGTTGTCGGCCCACCGCTCTGAGTTGGTGTGCTCGTAGCGGTATGCCGGGATGAACAGGATTGTGTACTTGAACTTCGCTTCGCTGCGCACGCGCTGGACCCCATCCTCTTCGATGAGCTCGTAGTAGTGTTTTCCAACCCTCTTGTCATTCAGATAGACATCAAAGTCCCAGCTCTCTACTGCGGCGGCGTCCTCGTTCGCGAGAAGGGGCGCCACAGTCAACAGGCTGAAGATCCCGATCAGGAAAAAGTTAACGAATGTCTGTTTCATGTCTTAGCTTCCTTAATTTCCGGCAAGTTGCGTTTTGACCCGGGGAAAAACGCGTTGGTGCGCTGTATATCGAGCACTGTCAGATGTGTTTGCATCACCATTCCTGCCTTTCTGGCACCCAGCGCTTGCTCAGCGAGGGCTCAACCGACATACCGTCAAACATCTCAGACAGGCGCATCAGGACCGGCATCATTACCGCCCAGCCGATACCCAGTACGAGCAAAGCCGCGACCGGATTACTGAGTTCGATGCCGCCGAGCTTCTGGCCGGCGATGTAGGCCATCGGTCCGCCAATAAGGCCGAAGATTGCTGCGAGTGCAGGCTTGCCTCTGAGCCAGCGCATCGAGACATTGAGTGTCGTGGCAAACAGCATCCACATTGTGACGATCCAATACGGTGCCAGCACGCTGCTTATCTGGCCGGACGAGTAGCCAACCCAGCCGTTGGCAACCAAAAAACTGTCAAATGCAGCGCCGATCAGCCCGCAGCTCAGCACGAGCAGAAACTCCTCGATCGGACGTCGCGCTGCTTTGAAGTGAATGGTTAACGCAACGACGGCTGCCAATGGCCCTAACCAGGGCATCTGCTGGGCGCCGCCAATGACGGATGACAACCAGCCTATTTGAAACGCAGCAAAATTGATGATCAGAAACATGTCAACGGACTCCTTTCCGGAACAGGTAGTGCCCGACATACCACTCTGCACCCTCATCCCATGCGAATAGCTCCGCACAGGCCATAAAAAAGATGCGCCACCGCTGCCACCAAAGGCTTGCGTGAGCATCGCCATAACATTCCGCAAGTATCGGCATGATCGCTGCTTTGTTCGCGTCCATCTTTTCGAGCCAGGCATTGCAGGTGCGCTCGTAGTGCTGACCATTCCAGTGCCAGCGCTTATCAACGACCAGATGATCTGCGAATCGCAGCGGCAGGCCGGCGCTCGGCATGATTCCGCCGGAGAAGAAGTGGCGGCTCATCCAGTCACCCGGGCCCTTGTCGATGTACTCATAAGGCGTGGTCCGGTGACAGAAAATATGCATGAAGAAGCGACCGTCCGGATTCATCCAGTCGTCAATACGGCGAAAAAGCTCGCCGTAGTTACGCATATGCTCGAACATTTCGACGGAAACGACTCGATCAAATTTTTCCGTCGTCGCGAAATCGTTCATGTCGCAGGTCGTCACATCGATGTTCTCGATTTCGCGGCCTTTGGCCTGGTTCAGGATGAAGTCGCGCTGTGCTTTCGAATTTGAAACCGAATGGACCGTTGCATGCGGAAAGTGCTCGGCAATCCAGAGGGACAGTGAGCCCCAGCCACATCCGAGATCGAGCACCTTCATGCCGTCCTCGATTCCGGCGCGCTTGACGGTCAGATCCAACGCTGCGGCCTCGGCTTCGCTCAATGAGCAAACGTCGTTCGGCCAGAAGCAGCAGCTGTACTTGAGGTGGTCGCCCATTACGCGCTCAAAGAAATCGGGCGGTACTTCGTAGTGCTGTTCGTTTGCAAGATGCGGCACGAGCGCGATCGGCGACGCGTTCATCATCGCGACGAAGCGATTTACCGAGTTGGCAGCAACCTCGACGTTGCCCGAGCGGATCTCTTTGCGCTTGCTCTCGAGCAGGCGGCGAATGCCCGCACGAATGACGGTATCGGGGACGAGTCCCGATTCAGTCCAGCTGACAGCTTTTGCAGTTACGCCACTCATAGCGAACCCCTGTGATTAGTGCGGCAGACTATACAAATGGGGCTTCTGGCCGACAACGGCTGTCGCGGTATTGTTACATTCGCTTACAAATCACCACAGAACAACGCCTTACAATAGCGGCACTGTTACTTTTACGGAGCGATTCCATGGCCCCAGCTCTACTTTGGTTCCGACGCAATTTGCGCCTCACTGACAACGCCGCACTCATCGCTGCCGCGGAGTGCGGGCAACCCATCGTTCCGGTCTACGTTCTCGATGAACTGGACACAGGCGGCGCAAGTCGCTGGTGGTTGCATCACAGTCTGGCGAGCCTGGACAAGGACCTTCGAGAATTGGGAGGCTCGCTGTTGCTGCTCTCGGGTCCGCCCGAAACGGCACTGGCCCGGGCTGCGGAGCAAACTGGCGCGGATCGGCTCTTTTTCTCGCGGCGCTACGAACCGCAGGCGCGCCGGCAGGAAGAAGCCATTGGCACCGCGCTTGACTCTCAGGTCGTGATCCACACGTGCGACGACGGCTATTTGAACCATCCGGTCAGGCCACTAACGAAGAGCCAGACACCGTTTCGGGTGTTTACGCCATACTGGCGCGCAGCGAGCACGCTGCCGGAACCGCCGCGGGCAAAGCCGGTCCCGAACGCGCTCCGTTTTGCCGAGCACAACCTCGAATCCCTGCGGCTCGCAGACCTGGACCTTCTGCCCTCAAATCCCGACTGGGCGCAGGGTTTTCACGATGACTGGGCGCCAGGCGAGGCCGGTGCGTTGCGGCGCCTCGATGAGCTTGATGCCGCCGCAAGTGACTACGCCGAACAGCGCGACCGGCCGGACCTCGACACTACATCCCGGTTGTCGCCGCACCTGCATTTCGGCGAAATCAGTGCGCGGCAGGTGTGGCATGCACTACACGATCAGGCTGCTTACGCGGCCTCCTCGGCAGGCGCAGAGGCCCTGCGCCGGCAGCTTTACTGGCGGGACTTCAGCGCCTACCTGCTGTTCCACTTCCCAACGCTGCCGGAAAAACCGCTACGCAGCGAGTTCGAGTATTTCCCGTGGTCGAGCGATAAAGACGGCCTGCGTGCCTGGCAAAAAGGCATGACCGGATACCCGTTCGTGGACGCGGGCATGCGGCAACTTTGGGCGACCGGCTGGATGCACAACCGCGTTCGCATGATCGTTGCGTCGTTCCTTGTAAAGGATCTGCTCATTCCCTGGCAGCAGGGAGCTGACTGGTTTCTCGATACGCTCGTCGATGCAGATATGGCGAACAACTCGGCAAGCTGGCAGTGGGTGGCAGGTTGCGGCACGGACGCAGCACCTTACTTTCGAATTTTCAATCCCGTATTGCAGGGCAAGAAATTCGACCCTGCCGGTGACTACGTGCGCCGCTGGGTACCGGAGCTCGCGGAAATGCCGGATAAGCATATTCACGACCCGTGGGGCGCGAGTATTGAAACTCAAACATCATGCGGTGTAGTTATTGGAGACGATTACCCGCAGCCGATTGTCGATCATGGCAAAGCCCGGCAGGATGCACTCGCCGCGTATCAGATGACGCGCAGCGCGATGAGCGCGGATTCTACGGCCTAAATGGACTCTGCGGCCTGAATTAAGGGGATTCGCGCCTCAAAACACGCGCCGACGTCCGTTTCCAACAAGCGCAGCGACCCGCCGTGAGCTTTGGCAACCAGCGATGCCAGGTACAGACCCAAACCAGTGCCGCCGGAGTCCCGGGTCCGCGACGGGTCGCCACGATAGAACGGCTCGCCGATATGCTCCGCCTGTTCTTTGCTGATGCCCGGACCGTGATCCCGAACCGTGAAGACCAGTTCATTGTCGTCGACAGTCACCGACAGCTCGACCGGGCCGTCCGCAGGCTGCGAGTAGCGTAGCGAATTGCTCAGGAGATTCTTCAGCAACAAGGTAATGCGCGCTTCATCGATGTTTGCGCGAATGGCTTCAGCGGGCTGACTGACTTTTATCCGACTAAGATCTCGCGAGAAGAAATCGTCGAGCAGTTCGGCGATCAGGTCGCTGACAATAACGCTTGTTCGCGACAGCTTTACATGACGACTGGTCAGCCGCTCGGCCTCGAGCAGCGACGCAACGATTTTCTCCATTTCGACGATCTCTTCGCGAAGACTTTCCTTGTTCTTCTCGTCTTCGAGAAACTCGAGCGTCAGTCGCATGCGCGACAGCGGCGTACGTAATTCGTGGCTGATGCCGAGTAGCAGGGCTCGTTTGGCATCCAGCATGCTCTCGACATCGCCGGCCAGCTCGTTGATGTCGGCAGCCAGATCACCGAGTTGATCCTGGCGAATGTTGGAGATGCGGTAGTCGAAATTGCCGCGTCCGATGTGCGCCGCCCCCCGGCGAATCGACCGGATCGGTTTGAACAGCCAGCGCACGGCCATGTAACCAAGCAATATTGACGTGAGTCCCATGCCCAGAATCATCGTGACGAGGTCGGGACCTTCCGGCGTATCCGCAATTCTCGGTGTCGAGACGACGATGTCGTATGCGCCCTGCCGCATCTTGAGGAATTCGTGATCGTCCAGTTCCGCAAATTCGACCCCTTTCAGCTCGTCAACCCAGGCGTCGGGGTCGTTACTGAAACGCGGACTTGGCGCGAATTCGAGCTGGTCGAGCCGCGGAAATGCGGGGTTTGACGCCCAGTCCACATCCGGCCCGAGTATCCGGATGTCGACGGGCACCCGCTCGGTGATCGCAACTGCACGATCGATACGCGGTGGATCACCGATGTCCTCGCGTACGTAGTTCACATGCAGCGACAGGTGCCCGCTGATCAGTCCACGGATACTGTCGCTGTTGTAAACGATCTGAATAGCTTTGAACGTGCCGAAGACAAACAGTCCGCCAAGGACCAGGAAGATAACCAGCAGGCGAATCCCGAGCGAGCGGGCAAGATAGCTAGGCATGCGTTACCGGAACGCCAACAAACGAGTAACCGCGACCCCAGACTGTTTGAATGAAACGCGGTGGTTTTACGGAGTCGCCCAGTTTTTGTCGCAGCCGACTGATCATGATGTCCACCGATCGCGTCAGGATGGCCGCATCGATACCGCGTAACTCGCTCAGAATATCGTCACGCGATAGTTTGCGCCCGTGACGGCGCGCCAGAATCAGCAGCAGCTCGTATTCCATCGAGGTCAGATCGACCGCTTTATCGTCGACCATGACAGACCGTGTTTCGGTGTCGATCGACAGTCCGTCGAACTCCAGGCTGCCGACCGATGGGCCGCTCTGCTCCGCGCGTCGCAGGGTGGCTTGTACCCGGGCAACGAGCTCTCGCGGCTCGAAAGGCTTGCCAATATAGTCGTCGGCGCCCAGCTCGAGGCCTGACACGCGGTCGATAACGTCGCCACGCGCGGTCAGCATGATGATCGGCATGTTGCTGGTCTTGCGGATTTCGCGACAGATCTCGAAGCCGTCCTTCCCCGGCAGCATGATGTCCAGCAGCAGCAGGTCCGGATCCTCCCGGCTCATCTTCTTGAAGCCTTCCTCGGCATTCATCGCGCACAGCAGATTGATGCCGAAGCGTTTGAAATACGCCTGCAGCAGCTCCGAGTGTTTTCGGTCGTCATCGATCAGAAGTACTTTTGTCATGGTTCAATAATAACCCTTGTAATCGACGGCGTTGGACTTTGTTCGCCTCTGGTTACATCTGGAAACATCCTGAAACGGACCCGAAACCCTTTGTCGTCATGCCTCTGGGAAACTTCGCTTCGTAAACTTTCTTCAGCTTTTCAAAAGGGCCTCAAAATGAATACTTTTAGCAAGTTTCTTCTCGCCTGCAGCTTCTTCGTACTTGCAGCATGCGATTCCGACAACAACAACCGTGCCGGCGGTCCCGTCCCCGAGTTCGCAACCGTGCAGGTATTCCACGGTTCGTCTGACGCTCCGGCAGTCAACGTCTTCATTGACGGCGTCGAAGCTCTCAGTGGTGTCGATTATCTTCAAAGCTCGGCATTTATCGGCGTTGAGGCAGGCACCTATGAGATCCGTGTCGACGGGATTCTTCCGGGCGGCAATGTCACGGTCCTGGGTCCGGTTGATCTGACTTTTGCACCGGACACGGTCAACACAATTTCCGCTATTGGTAACGTCGCAAATATAGAGGCGTCAGTCATTACGCAGCCGTCAGTGGTTACCGCCCCGGGCAGTGCAAGACTGTTTGTCCTGCACGCCACGCCAGGCCCGGCGGGTCCGGACTTTTCACTGCCCGTTGATGTTTACGTGACGGTGCCAGGCGGTGCACTCGATAACCCTGCGACTTTCGACTTCAGAGAGACGATTGGTCCTCTGGACGTGGCGGCCGGTGACTACCAGATTCGTGTCTACCTTGCCGGCAGTGTTGATCCTGCAGACCTCGTATACGATTCGGGCACGCTCACGCTGAACGACGGCGACGACTATCGCGTCGCGGCCGTGCCGAATACGAGAGGAGGCGCCGGCGCCCTGGCCCTCGTTGGTATGACGAGCGGAGGCCCCGTGAATTTCCTCGACGTCAGAACGCCGACGGCGCTTCGCGTTGGACACTTGTCGCCTGACACCGGCCCCGTGGATGTACTTGTTAACGGCGGCGTCTATCTCGACAGTGTGCCATACCCGGCTGTAACAGGTTTCGATCCGCTGCCTGCCGACACGTACACCGTGGCCGTGAATCCGGAGGATATGCCTATGTCCGTTATCGGTCCGGTCGACCTGACGCTCGAAGCCGGCACCTGGTATTCGGTCCTCGCGGTCGACTTCTTCAACAACATCGGCGATCCCTTGATTCTGACGGATGATCCGCGCCCGGTGGCAACGAACGCCAAGGTACGCATCATCCACGCTTCCCCGACCGCGCAGGACGTTGATATCTACGTTGTGGGTCCGAACGTTGTGGACGTGACAAATGAAGACCCGACGCTGACCGCCGTACCGTTCCGGGCAAACACCGGCTATCTGGCGCTTCCCGAAGGTGATTACAACGTGATTGTTACTCTCACAGGATCGAAGGATCCGGCGATTGGACCGGCAGGAATCTCGATTGCTAACGGCGGCGTCTACACGGCGATTGCTCGCGACCCCGTGCCGGGCTCGATGGAATTCGGTCTAATTGTCCTGGAAGACATTTTAGGCGAAGACACCTGAGTTCCTACCGAGTACCAAAGCGCATCAATTCATACTATGCGTTCCCCCTCTGTCCCCGCCCTGTGCGGGGACTTTTTTTACAGCTTGATCCCTCGCAGCCTGAGCGCATTGCCGATTACCGACACAGAGCTCAGGCTCATCGCGGCCGCGGCGATCATCGGGCTCAGCAACAGTCCGAAAAACGGATAGAGAACACCGGCCGCGATGGGTATGCCCACCGTGTTGTACGCAAAGGCGAAAAACAGATTCTGGCGGATGTTGCGCATCGTTGCCTGACTGAGTGCTCGCGCCTTGACGACACCCATCAGGTCACCTCGAACGAGCGTAACGCCGGCACTTTCCATCGCAACGTCAGTGCCGTTACCCATCGCTATACCGACATCGGCCTGCGCAAGCGCCGGCGCGTCGTTGATTCCGTCACCGGCCATCGCCACGACTGCACCTCTCGCCTGTAATTCGCGAATCACCCTGTTCTTATCTTCGGGCGAGACATCCGCGTGCACCTCGTCGATGCCAACACGCCGAGCCACGGCGTGTGCCGTGATCGGGTTATCGCCAGTCAGCATGACAATCTTGAGGCCGGCACCATGCAGTGCCTCGATTGCCGGAAGCGTCGTTTCCTTGACGGGATCCGCAACCCCTAGTAATCCGGCCGACTTGCCATTCACCGCTATGAACATCACTGTCTGTCCGTTGCTTCGTAAGCGGTCCGCTTCGTCGGCAAGCACTTGCTCAAAGGCGCCCAGACCGTGCATCAGTTTCGCGTTGCCAACGGCAACACGACGTCCGGACACAGTCGCCTGTGCGCCCTGGCCCGTTATCGACTCAAAATCATCGTGTGATGGTATTTCGACTGATCGGGCTTTTGCTCCGGCAACAATCGCATTTGCGAGCGGGTGCTCGCTGGCAAGCTCGACAGAAGCAGCCAGCGATAACAGCTGATCTTCGGTGAAGCCGTCTGCCGGCTTGACCATGACCAGTTCCGGTCGGCCCTCGGTCAGAGTGCCGGTTTTGTCCACTACGACTGTATCGACTTTCTCGAGGGTTTCGAGCGCTTCGGCATTTTTTATCAGAATACCGTTCTGTGCGCCTTTACCGGTAGCAACCATGATCGACATCGGCGTCGCCAGGCCCAATGCACAGGGACAGGCGATGATTAGTACGGCAACCGCATTTACCGTGGCGTAGGCCATCGCCGGCTGCGGTCCGAGCCACGCCCACACTATGAACGTCACAATCGCTACACCCACCACAACCGGGACGAACCACGACGCAACAAGATCCGCGAGACGCTGTATCGGCGCCCGACTTCTCTGTGCTTCGGCCACCATGTGAACGATCTGCGACAACAAGGTGTCGTCGCCGACCTGCGTGACAGTCATGATAAAGCCACCGGTACCGTTCACCGTGCCACCAATAACATTGTCACCCTCGGCTTTTTCGACCGGAATCGATTCTCCACTGATCATCGACTCATCAACCGAACTGTTGCCCTCGAGAACCGAACCATCGACTGGCACTTTCTCGCCCGGCCTTACTCTGAGTCGGTCACCGACGGCCAGATCATCCAGTGACACCTCGACATCGCTGCCGTCGGCGCCGATCCGGCGCGCAGTCGGCGGAGCAAGTTCAAGCAACGCACGGATGGCGCCTGAAGTCTGACTGCGCGCCTTGAGTTCGAGTACCTGGCCGAGCAGCACCAGTGTCGTTATGACGGCCGCCGCTTCATAATAGACGGCCACCTCGCCGGCCGCATTGCGAAAGGTACCCGGAAATATGCCGGGCACGATCGTCGCAACCAGCGAGTAGACGAAGGCAACCGTCACGCCCAGCCCGATCAGCGTGAACATGTTCAGGTTCATTGTCCGAACCGATTGCACGGCGCGAACAAGAAACGGCCATCCTCCCCAAAGCACGACCGGCGCCGCCAGCAGCAGCTGCAGCCACTGCGACCAGGCGAGGGCTACAATATCTGCGAGTGGCTGACCGGGGATCATTTCGCCCATCGCGTAGACGAATAACGGCACTGTGAAAATCAGGCTGACCCAAAACCGCCGCGTCATGTCGTCGAGTTCGCTGGTGTCTTCCTCGCCAGCCACGACACCCTCGGGTTCCAGCGCCATGCCGCAGATCGGGCAACCCGAGTTGCGGACATCCCTGACCTGTGGATGCATTGGGCAGGTATAGACGACGCCGTCATAGCCCGATGGCACTACATCGTATTGTCCGCTTTCAGCAATTGACGACGACTCGTGTTCAGCGTGGCAGCATGGATGATCGTGTGAGTGGTCCGTGTTCATGGTGTGTTGCTCTCGCTCGTGAGTATCCCCGCTGTGCGCCAAAGCAGGAAGAGTGCTGGTATGACAATCAGTGTCAGTATAGTAGCGCTAATCACTCCACCGACCATCGGCGCTGCGATGCGCCGCATGACCTCGGAGCCCGTGCCGCTGCCGAGCATGATCGGTAATAGCGCTGCAAAGATTGTCGCCACGGTCATGATAATCGGCCGTACTCTCAGCACGGCACCGTCGAGCACCGATTGACGCACATCGGCGATGGAGATCGCTCGACGCTCCGACTCGGCGATCGCAACGCGCTCACGAAAAGACCGGTTCAGGTACACGAGCATGACGACGCCGATCTCGACTGCGACGCCGGCGAGAGCGATAAAGCCGACACCAACGGCAACCGACAAATCGTAGCCAAGCAAATACAGCAACCAGAGCCCGCCGATCAGCGACATCGGCAGGGTTACGAGAATGATCGCTACTTCAGCAAAGCGGCGAAAGATCAGATACAGCAGCAGAACAATGATCGCGAGCGTCACGGGGCCGACGACGGACAAGCGCTCCTTGGCACGCACCATATATTCGTATTGACCGGACCAGGCCAGCGAATAACCGGTTGGCAGATCGACAGAGTCCGCAACGACTTGCTGCGCCTCGGCCACGTACGAGCCTATGTCGCGACCGGCGATGTCAACATACGTCCAGCCATTCAAACGCGCATTCTCACTCTTGATGACCGGCGGTCCGTCGATGACCTGGACGTCCGCCACATCTGCCAGCGCGATACGCGCACCCTGGGGCGTGACGATGGGCAACAGTTTGAGCTGCTCGACTGAATCGCGCACGCGCTGCGGGTAGCGAACGTTAACGGGATAACGCTCGAGACCTTCGACGGTTTGCGTGACGTTCGTGCCGCCAACCGCAGAGCTCACGATGTCCTGTACGTCGCTGATGTTGAGTCCGAATCGCGAGGCGCGCTCACGGTCGATATCCACATCGATGTAACGCCCGCCCGCGACGCGCTCGGAATAAACCGAGGCGGTGCCGTCGACACCTGCGAGCACACGTTCGAGATCCTTACCGACCTTTTCTATGACGTTAAAATCCGGGCCCGCAACCTTGATGCCGACGGGTGTCTTGATGCCGGTTGCCAGCATGTCGATACGCCCTTTGATCGGCATGACCCAGGCGTTGGTCAGGCCAGTGTATTGCGTGGTCCGATCCAGTTCGGCACGAATGCTCTCCGGCGTCGTGCCCTCGCGCCATTCGTCGCGAGGTTTTAGCTGTATGACCGACTCGATCATCGTCAGTGGAGCCGGGTCCGTCGCCGTTTCCGCACGGCCGATCTTGCCGAACACGCGCGCAACTTCAGGAACGGTCATGATCAACCTGTCTGTTTGCTGCAGGATCTCGCGGGCTTTGTCGATTGACACCCCGGGATACGTCGACGGCATGTACATCAGGTCGCCCTCATCGAGCGGCGGCATGAACTCGGACCCGAGGCGCGTGGCGGGCCAGAGACCGACAACGAGCAGAATGCCCGCGAGCAGCAGCGTCTGCTTTGGAAATCGTATGACAGTGTCAATGACGGGCTGATAGACCGCGATCAGCGCACGATTGATCGGGTTCCTGCGTTCCGGGATGATCTTGCCGCGGATGAAGTAGCCCATTAGCACCGGTACCAGCGTGATCGACAAGCCCGCGGCGGCAGCCATTGCATAGGTCTTCGTAAAAGCAAGCGGCGCAAACAGGCGCCCTTCCTGTGCTTCCAGTGTGAACACCGGAAGAAAGCTCAGCGTAATAATGATGAGTGAGAAAAATATCGGTCGGCCAACTTCGCTCGCTGCCTCGCCGACGATTCGCCAGCGATTCTCGTCCGTGAGCGGTTCGCGTTCGATCCGTTTGTGCACGTTTTCGATCATGACGATTGCCGCGTCGACCATTGCCCCGATCGCGATCGCGATGCCGCCGAGTGACATGATGTTCGCGTTGATGCCTTGCCAGCGCATCACGATGAACGCCACGAGGATTCCGACCGGCAGACTGATCAGAACAACGAGTGAGGAACGCAGATGGAACAGGAAAAGCGCGCAAACCAGCGCGACGATGACGAATTCTTCGACGAGCCTTTCTTTTAGGGTGCTCACGGCGCGGTCGATCAGGCCTGAACGATCGTAGGTCGTTACGATTTCCACTCCGTCGGGCAGGCCGCGCTGCAGCTCAGCGAGGCGTTCTTTGACGGCCTTGATCGTTTCGGACGCGTTCTCGCCGGAGCGCATCACGATTATGCCGCCGACAACTTCGCCCTCGCCGTTGAGATCCGCGACGCCTCGGCGCATTTGCGGCCCAACACGTATGTCTGCAACGTCCGATAGCAATAACGGCGTGCCCTGATCGTTTACACCGAGCGGAATTTGCGCGAGATCGCCGAGGTTCTTTATGTATCCGGTGGCGCGCACCATGTACTCCGCCTCACCCATCTCGATGACCGAGCCACCTGTTTCCTGGTTACCCTGTCGTATTGCCGACTTCAGTTTCGACAGCGGGATACCGAAAGCACGCAGTTTGTCTGGATCGACAACGACCTGGTACTGCTTCACCATGCCGCCGACAGCGGCAACCTCGGCCACGCCGGGTACGGTTTGCAGTTCGTACTTCAGAAACCAGTCCTGCAGGCTGCGCAGCTCGGCAAGGTCATGCTGTCCACTGCGGTCAACGAGCGCATACTCGAAGATCCAGCCAACGCCTGTGGCATCGGGACCCAATGCCGGCTTCGCATTGTCGGGCAGCTGGCCTGACACCTGATTCAGGTATTCGAGTACGCGCGAGCGCGCCCAGTAGAGGTCCGTGCCGTCCTCGAAGATGATGTAGACGTATGAATCACCGAAGAACGAATAGCCGCGAACGTTGACAGCGTGGGGCACGGCCAGCATGGCCGTGGTCAGCGGATACGTCACCTGGTCTTCAACGACCTGTGGCGCCTGGCCAGGAAACGAGGTCTTTATGATGACCTGCACGTCCGAAAGGTCGGGCAGCGCGTCGACCGGAGTCTGACGTACCGAGTAGATGCCCAGTGCCACGACAAACAGCGTCAAGATCAGAACGAGCTGCCGGTTCGCAATCGACCAGCCAATCAGTGCATTGATCATTGCGCTTGACCCGGATTATTCATTCTCGAGAGTGCCGCCTCGATATCGGATTCGGAGTCGATCAGGAACTGGCCCGACGTCACTATGCGATCGCCGGCTGCAAGACCGTTGCGGATCGCGACGCGCGTGCCCGATTCGATACCCGTTTCGACGACTTGCGACCTGAAGCGGCCGTCGCCAAGCGACAACACGACGCGATCGACACTGCCGCCCCGAATAAGCGCTTCGCGCGGCACGTGCACGACCGGCTCGGTCTCGGTACCAAACAAGGTCACACGCGCGAACATGTTGGGTCGCAGAATTTCGCTTTCGTTGTCAAAGCGGATGCGGACTTTCAGCGTACGCGTCACGGCGTCGAGCTCCGGATAGACGTAATCGACGGTGCCCTGCCAGCGCCTGCCTGGAACGTAGTCCAGTTCGACTTCAGCACGCTGCCCGGGCTCGACCCAGGCGGCCTGACGTTCGTAGACTTCTGCGATGACCCAGACACGGTCGAGCCTGGCGACCGACATGACTTCGGTTGCGGGCGTGACAAAGATACCCTCGCGAACGCCGAGGTGTGCGATCACTCCGTCCGCCTCGGCATAGACGCGCACGCGCTGGTTTACAGTGAGCTCTTTTTCGATGCGTGCAATCTCGCCTGCGGGTACGCCGAGTGCGGCAAGCCGATCACGCGATGCGTTGCGCAGTGCGGAGTTGCTGCTGCGCAGTGCCGCGAGGTATTCCTGCTGTGCGTTCACTAGCGTGGGCGAGTAGAGTTCGAAGAGCAGCTGGCCTTTTTTGACCGGATCACCCGTTGCCGTCGTTGCCAGCTTCTCGATCCACCCCTCGACGCGCGTGTGCACGTGCTGCAGCGTATCCTCGTCATACCCTATGTAGCCAACCGTCTCGATACGCCGCGACAAGGCTCCCATCTCGGCAAGCGTCGTGCGCACGCCGAGATTGTTGACGATTGCGGGGTTGATCCTGACGGTGCCGGGAACGGCATCGACTTCGTCGGCGTAAACAGCGACAAGATCCATCCCCATTGGCGACTTGCCGGGCTCGTCCCGGCGGTAGTTTGGATCCATTGGCGCAACCCAATACAAGATGTCGCGCTCCATCGGGGCGGTTGTACCCGGCGCCGGATCACCACCGGTGTATGACCAGCGGCCGAGCACCACACCAATACACAACGCCGCAAAAAGTACAGCGGCAACGATGATTTGTTTCTTCATCGGGACAGCCCTCCGAGGTTTGCAAGCGCGGCATAACTTTGCGCGCGCTCGACTTGCAACCGTACATGGTCCAGGCGGGTATTCAGGTCATCGATATACGCGCGCATGACATCGGCGAAGTCGCCTGCATCACTTTGATAAGCAAGCAGTGCCGCGTTCGCCTGATCTTTGGACAATGCGAGAATCGACGTTTCGTAGAGCGCCACACGTCGACTGATGTCGTGCCAGTGCGCGAATTCGGCGTCGAGCCGGCTCGACAGTTGCCGCAGCAGCACATTCTTGTCGTACTCCGCCGCGCTGCGTTCGCTCAGCGCGGCCGCCAGGGATCGATCCTGCCGGTTCTTCCGAAAGAACGGCATGTCCATCGTCACCGAGAGACTGACAAAATCGGAACGCGGCTCGCCGGTCGGCAGCTCACCGTTGCGGAAGCCGTAACCCAATTCCAGCGCCCAGCCAGGCTTCTTGCGTTCTTCTGCGACGTTGACACCGGCCTGGCGCGCCGCGATGTGCGCATCGGCGGCAAGTGCTGCCGGATGCGATGCGAGATTCTCGTGCAGCGACTCGCGCGGCGGAACCGTATCCCAAACGGGAAGCTTCGCTGCGACCGGGCGCTTGGCATCCGCGCCGATCCATTCGGACAGCACGGCGATGGCCTGAGCGTGCCGCCGATCGATTTCGATCAGGCGATCATCCAGGCGGCCCAGTTCGAGTTCGGCCCGGAGCACATCCTGTTGCGTCTTGCGACCCACCGAGTACAGCGATCGCGATATCTCCGCGAGGTCGATGAAGAACGGTCTCGACTCGGTAACGATGTCACGAGTTTTCTGCCAGTAGTACGTCTCGAGCCACGCGCTGCGAACGCTGGTCAGCACGTCTCTCGAGCGTGCCGCCGCGCCTTCATTCATCTCGAGCGCAAGCGACGCATACTGTCGCGTGCTGAACGCGCGTGACTTACCGGACGGAAAGCTCTGGCGAAAACCCAGCTGCGCCTGCGTCATGCCTTCGGTGGAAAAGCTGCCGGAGCTGATTGGATAGTTGGCGAGGCCAACGCGCATCGTCGGGTCGGGTAATTCGCCCGCGACGACCGCGTTTTCTTCGAGCGCTGCGGCACGTGCCAGCAATGCGGCATGACCGGGTTCGCTCTCGAGCGCCCTGTCTTCGGCCTCAGCCAGTGTCAGCGGTACGTTGTGCTGCGCGTCGGCTACAGAAACAAACAGCAGCGCGAGCACGAATGTAAATGAGGGCATTCGCCCACGGAAAAACGTCATCGAACAATCTCCTTTGTCAGGAACCGGTCAGGAACGGTTTACAACAAAGAGATCGCTATTTCAGATAGGCGCAGTTGAGAACGTAGAGAGGTGGCGGAGCGCCGGCTTGCAGCGACGTGTGGCGTGGCCGCAGTGGCGCGTCGCCTGCGTGACGATGTGGCGCTGCAAATACGTGTGGAGCGATCGCGACGAGTGAATCGGTCGGCGCATCATTGAGTTTCGATTTGCCGGCACGCGAATCGTGATTCCAGTCTTCGTCGATGCTGCAGTCGGATGCGCCGTCGGCACACGGCATTTTTTGGTCCATGCTGCCATGCATGTCACCGTGTTCATGCGTTTCGGCAGGAGGGCAGTGCGGACAGTCGTGGTCATCGGCTTCATACGCCATCGCGCAGGGCTGCATCGCCAGATTCAGCCACACAGCAACAAACAGGCCCAGGGCGCGCCGGCCCCAGCTCTGCTGATGCGTTCTGATGTTGGCGAGGTGGCTCAAGTGCTTGTCTCCACTAGGATTTCGCAATGTAGCACTATCCTGATACCGAGGCTATTGCCAACAGCACCTACGCGTCAAGTGCAGAGGTCGCGGATCAGGCCAGCATGCCGCGCGGCAACATACCGGCTGCCCGATACGCGGCGTCGATAATCGTCATATTGGCTATGGCGTCGGCACCGCCAGTCAACGGCCGTGCCTCGCCGGCCAGCACGCTAAGGACGTGCTCGAGCTGATGGTGATAGGTCGTCTCGCCGGCTATCTCCTCACTGCGTTTGCCGCTCGAAGACTCCACAATAAGTTCGTGGCCGCCGTGCGGCGACAGCGGGTTGATAACGGTCAACGTGCCCTTGGTCGCCGTAACGACAAGCTGTGCTTTCAATCCTGGCGGCAGATCCTCGGCCATCGAGCAGCCCACCTCCGCCTGTACGCCGCCCGCAAACTCGAGTACGGCATCCATCGCAACGTCGACACCGGCACGTTCCTGTCTCGCGCTGGCCGAAATCACGGTTGGCTCGGACTGCATCACGGTACGGACCCAATGAACCGGATAGCAGCCGAGATCCATCAGCGCTCCGCCGCCGAGTTCGACCTCGTGCCGCAGCTCTCCGGGACGATACGGAATCCGGATGTTGAAGTTAGCGGTCAGATGCTGCACGTCACCGATTTCATCAGACGTAATGATCTGCATAACGCGGTCGAACAGCGGATGAAAACGGTAATGAAATGCCTCGATCAGCGTTCGGCCGTATTCGGCCGCTGTTGCGACCATTCGCCCTGCCTGTTCGGCATTGAGCGCGAACGGTTTTTCACAGAGCACGTCTTTGCCCTGCGCCATCGCCGCAATCGACCATTCCATGTGCTGACTGGGTGGAAGTCCGTTGTAAACGAGATCGACGTCATCGCTGGCGACCAGGGTCGCGTAATCAGTCACAACGTTCGCGATGCCATGTTCTGCCGCATAAGCCGCAGCACGTTCGGCATCCCTGGCGGCGACGGCGCTTACATCGACGCCGTCAATATCCGCTGCCGGCTTGATGATGGCCGGCACGGCGATCTTGGAGGCGCCAAGCAGGCCGATTCTGATTACGTTTTCAGCCATTCGCGGTCGCGCTCAGAGTTTACCGAGTTCTGCAGCTGACCTGTCTGAAATGCCCAACGACTCCGGCGTGCGCAGCGCCTCGCCGGAATAATCTCGGCTCATGAGCACCGAGGTGACCTGAATGATGGCATTCATGGTTGGCGTCGCGACACCGACCTGTTTTGCAAGATTGGACATGAAAACCAGGCCGTAGCCGACGTCTTCGTTGAGATAACGGTGATCGAGTTTCGGCTGTGCACCGATGCCCAGGAAGCCCGGCGCTTCGCGATAACCGGCACCATAGTTGGCGGCCAACATGTACCCCTGGCGCATGCCCATTTCGGGATCGGGAAGAATCGTGATGCCCAGTTTCCTGCCGATAGCGATCCGCTCATTATCAAGTGCCTCGATCAGGCGTCCCGTAGCGTCGCTGACGCCTTCTTCATAGAACAGGAAGTCGACCCCTGCCGTATCGATGCGCGCCGCGTTGGCCAGCGTAACGGCGGGGTGAATAATCGGGTTCGCATTCTGCAGGCTGGTCTGCATGACACTGCGCGCCGGCTCCATGCTCGGATACACGTCAGCAATGAGTTTCAATATGTCACCGGTGTGGCTGCCCGGCAGGGCCGCCAGCAAATTGCCGGCCTTGAGTTTCAGAAAGACATGAACGCGGCCGGGCTCGGTCAGGCGCACCGCGTAGTGCAGCGTCGAGGTCTCCGCAACGCGAATGGATTCGTCCTCGACAGCCAGGCCCGCGGCGCGCTTGAACGCCAGCGCGCCGCCGCAGGAGCTCGGGGTCACGATGACGGTCTGGCCCGAACTGAGTTTGCCGGCCACCGCCTCGCCGAAGGGCTCGGTGCTGTAGGCAGGGCCAACTACGTAAATAAGTTCGGCGCCCTGCAGCGCTTCGTCTATGTCATGCCCGGCACAGGCGATTTCACCAAAACCCGAAATATCGCCTTCGGCATTGATGCCGCCCTGATCCGCGACTGTCGCGATGTTGTCGGGAAACTGTGCAAAGTCGAACAGCCTGACTTCATGTCCGTGCGAGGCACAATCGAACGCCATCGCCGTGCCGCCAGCCCCTGCTCCTAATACCGTAATCTTCATTCGTGACTCCAGGTGTTCTGTGGCTTGCGATGCGCTCGATACCACTTTCTATTGCTTGCAAGCATGATAATCGGTCAAATGTTACAACGGTGCATTCAATCCTTACATACGTAGTTCAAACGGTAATCTGACGTGAAATTTCTGAAATGGGCAGCGCTGATCGTGATTGTTGTCGCAGTCATTGCGGCCGTCGTTCAGTTGCGCCGTGACGCCATCGCGCGGGGCATCGCGAACTCCATTCTCAACGAGCAAGGCATCGTGGTCACCGATCTTTCGGTCGAGAGCCTGACACCCAACCGACTGGTACTGTCCAGACTCGTGGTCGAAAGCGACGGCACACGGTACGAAATACGGGGACTGACGCTGCCACTGGGAAAAAGCGGGACCCGGATCAGGCGATTTTCGGCCGAGAGCCTCATCGTAACGTACGTGCGCGCGCAGGATGCGCCATCCATGCTCAGCACGTCGTTGCAGACAGTGCTCGATTTGCCGCTCAGCCGTCCCGGCCTGGACGCATCGCTTGCGAGGGTGTTCCTGCCAAACCTTCCTGAACTGATCAACGTTAGCTGGGCAACGTCAGAAACAGGACAGAAATTGTCTTTCACGGTCGATACGATATCGGTCGACGTCGGCGTTCGGCGCCAGACCGAAGTGAAACACCTGGTATCGATCGGTGCGACCGGCAACGATGGCAAAACTGTGCTGTCTGCCGACATCTCGCTAATGCGGAATGACGAGCATTACAGCGCAGCCGGCCCGGCGAGAATCAGCATTGGCGCATGGCTTCCGCTCATGAGGTCGCTCGACCTGCTTCCGGCCGGGCTCGAAAGCCTCGACGCGGAGATGCAGGGGCCGATCGGGATACTGTTCGATCAAAATGAAGTCGGCAACGCGGTATTCGAAGCGCAGCTCGGCCTGGTCGATGCGCTAACGGCAACGTACCGTTCGGCGGACGGTTCGATGTCGGAAATTCAGGTTGCCGCCGTAGACGAGTTCGGTATTTCCATCGACTACCCGTCTTTTGATTGGGTCGCGCGGGCCGGTGCGATGAAGACCGTTCTCACAACCGACGACCTTGTCGGTATCCCGACTCTTCTTAATGACCTTGAGTGCCGTCCCGGCACTCGCTGCACGATGCAGGCCGTCGTCGATGCACAGCGCGTCCGATGGGCCGGCTATGATTTCCGCACAGTCAAACTCTCGCTGCCGCTAACGGTCGATGTCGATGAAGTAACCCGCATCAATATCGCCGCGGGAGCGACAGGAAAATTCACCGGCGTGCGCACATCGGATCTCTCAGCAGAAAGCGTTAGCACCGTCTCTTTCTCCGGCACAGAGCTGATTGTCGAAGACGATTTCTGGCACTGCCGCATCGCTAAACTGAAACTTGCCGTCAAACGTTTCGAGAGCGGCGAGGACCTCGTTGCCTCGTTTCCGATCACGTTCAGCGATCTCGACATACGGGATAGCGCGCAAACTGTCGATACCCGGCTCTCGGCCCCGCCGATCGTCGATGCGGCCTGGGGCGGCACGGCGATCTTGCTGCCGGGTGCAGAGGGAACCGCGTCGATTCGTGGTGAGCAGCTCACTTCGTCTCTGAAACTGAAAGACAAGAACAGCGCAGTAACCGCGAGCGCTAACCTGATGTTTGACCTTGCAAACGATGCGGGTTCGATCAGGATGAATGACGCGCGGGTATCGTTCAAAAACGCGAGCCTGTCGGGGTTGGCGCCGTGGTGGCCCTATCCTCTCGACATCGTGGCCGGCAGCTGGGGCGCTGACGTCAACATCAAGTGGCAAACCGGCAACGCCGTCACCCGTTACACCGGCACCCTGCAGTTTGCAATGGACGGGCTGGCTGGCAGGTACAACGACATTGCTTTCGTCGGCCTGAGCACAAACGTTTCTGCGAAAATGAATCCAGCCGGCGGTATCGACATTTCACCTTCGTCACTCGCTGTCCGCCTGGTGGACATTGGACTGCCGCTCGAAAACATCGCCGTCAACTACACAATAGATTCCGGCAAGCAAACGGTGCTGGCAGAGGATCTGTCCTTCGCCGCTCTCGGCGGCAGGTTTGTCGCAGCGCCATTCGAGTACTCAGCCAGCGCGGAAACCAACGTCATCCCGCTGCAGGCACAGTCTGTTCAGCTGCAGTTAATGGTCAATCTCTTAGGATCAGAACGCATTGAGATGAGCGGTGCGATTTCCGGAGAACTGCCTGTGACAATTGGTGAAACGAACATTACGATCAAAGAGGGCCGGCTGCGAAGCGACCCGCCGGGCGGCGTGATCCGCTATAAAGGCGATGACGGCACGCTGAAGGCAGCAGTTCCGGACGGTCGATTAAGCTTTGTCACCCGGGCGCTCGGCAACTTCCGATTCGACTCGTTGACATCAGGCGTTGACTACGACGACGCCGGCGACCTGACGCTGAAAATGCGCCTGGCGGGCATCAACCCGGACATGGATGCCACGCAGCCGATCATTCTCAATCTGTCGGTCGAAAATAACATTCCACAACTGCTGCGAAGCTTGCAGGCAACCCGCTCAATTGAGGATATACTGGAAAGACAGGCGGCAAAAAAGGCCCACTAAAGCCCATGAAGACACTACTTTTATACTTGCTGGCATTTAGCGTGATTGGCGGCTGCTCACCAACGGTAAAACTCGAGGCACCGAAAGAGCCAATCGAGATCAACCTGAACGTCAAGATCGAACACAACATTCGTGTGCAGGTCGATAAAGAGCTTGAAAGCCTTTTCGACGAAGACAGCGATTTGTTCTGAGGCTATTGTCATGAAAAAGATTCTTACAGCTATAGTACTTGTGCTCTCCATGCAGACAGCCTGGGCTATCGACCTGGACGACGCCAAGGCCCAGGGCCTCGTTGGTGAAGCCAGATCCGGTTACCTGGAAGCCGTGCAGCAACCCGCCAGCAGCGAGGTCAAAGCGCTGATTGCGAGCGTCAATGCCAAGCGCAAAGCGGAATTCGAAAAGACAGCGAACAAGACGAATACAACGCTCCTTCAGGTAAGTTATCGTTTTTACGAACTCGCGGTGCAGAGAACCAGTCCAGGGAACTATTATCAGGACCAGGACGGTCGCTGGGTCAGGAAATAGTCTCAGCCGCTACGGCAGATGCCTGACTTTGACATAGATCAGCGCACTCTCGTCGAGGGCGTTCAGGCGCATTTTTTGCTCGCGGCAGGATTGCTGAACACTAGCACCCCGTCTTCTATCGGCGCCGCGCGAAACATTTTTTTGTCGCGGACGTAATTTTGCGGGTTCGTCCACGGCGCGTTGTCTCCCTGCTTCGGCAGCTGACCCAGCACGCGCTGTATGTAGCCCGACGAAAAGCCGATGATCCACGGCCGCTTTGGCATGTCCTGATCCTGGTCGCGCAGGCGCGGCGTGCACTGCCGATAACCGCCAGCGTCCATATGGTTAACCACGCGGCAGAAAAACTCCGCGATGAGGTCGGCGCGCAGGGTCCAGGACGCGTTGATGTAGCCGAAGGTCGAGACCAGGTTCGGCACATCGGAACTCATGACGCCTTTGTAGGTAAACGTGTCTGCAAAATCGACGGGCTGCCCGTCGACGACAAAATCCACGCCGCCGAGCACGAGCAAATCGAGCCCGGTCGCCGTGACGATGATGTCGGCCTCCAGTTCCTGGCCGGACTTCAGCAGGATGCCTTCCCTGGTGAAGGTTTCGATCTCATCGGTCACCACTGACGCTTTGCCGGATCGAATCGCGGCAAACAGATCACTGTTCGGCACGAGACACAGACGCTGATCCCAGGGGTTGTAGGTCGGTGTGAAGTGTTTCGCGACGTCGTAGTCTTTGCCAAGTTCCTTGCGAACCCTTCGCAGAAGAAACCGTTTGATCCGGTCGGGCCGTTTTCGCGTCTGCCCGTACATGAATTGCTGGATGGTGACATTTTTCCAGCGCGTAATCGCATAGGCTGTCTTCTGCGGCAGGATCTTGCGCAGAACGTTGGCGATGATGTCGGTGTCGGGCTGCGAAAAAATATAGGTGGGCGAACGCTGCAGCATAACGATGTGCTCGACGTCTCGTGCCATCGCTGGCACGAGCGTCACTGCCGTTGCGCCCGAGCCGATGACGACCACTTTCTTGCCGCGATAATCGAGATCCTCCGGCCAGTGCTGCGGATGGACGATGTCGCCCGAGAAGTTGTCGCGACCGGTGAATTCGGGCGTATGGCCTTGCTCGTAGCGATAGTAGCCGGCACACACCAGCATGAGATTACAGCGGATCAGCTCAGTCTCGCCCGTATCCTCACGATGCACCTCAATTGTCCAGGCGGCTGCGTCAGTCGACCATGTCGCTCGAACCACGCGATGCCGATAGCGAATGTGCGGTTCGACGCTGTGCTCGGCCGCGGTTTCCCGAACGTACTTGAGGATGGCAGGCCCATCGGCGATGGCTTTCGAATCGAGCCATGGCTTGAAGTTGTAACCGAGAGTGTGCATGTCGCTGTCTGAGCGGACGCCCGGGTAGCGAAACAGATCCCAGGTGCCGCCGATCGCCTCACGACCTTCGAGAATCACGTAGCTCTTTCCCGGGCAATTATTCTGCAGGTGGCACGCCGCGCCGACGCCGGAAAGTCCCGCGCCGACGATGACAACGTCAAAGTATTCGGTGGTCACAGTATTTTCGTTTACAGCAGTGTTTATGGATCCAACATCCATGTTGTGGCCGGGAATTGCGTAGCGTAACCTAATCATTATCTCCGCACACGCGAACAAAAATGACATAGCGGGTGTTAGCAAACGCGCCAGGGCGATGGCGCGACTCGAGCAGGATAATCAGAGGCCGCGCACGGATGCGGCCCACAAACAATGGCACGACACGTAATTTTCGCAGCGCCCTTTTTCATGGATGCGACCTTGCGCTTCCTCCGTGGCGCTGCGGGCTTGCCGGGTGTTGCACTGACCGTTGTCAGTCAGGATCCCGAGGACCGCTTGCCGGCTGAGCTGCGCTCCCGACTGGCCGGACACTGGCGCGTCGCCGACGCACTCGATCCCCAGCAGCTCGTCGATGCCGCGCGGCAACTGGAGGCCCGGTTCGGCCGCGCATCGGCCTACATTGCGGCGCTGGAGCAGCTGCAAGTACCGCTCGCGGTGGCCAGGGAAGCGCTTGGCATCGATGGCCTGTCGTCGGCCGCGGCAAGAAACTTTCGCGACAAGTCACGCATGAAAGACGTGCTTCGGGCAGCCGGGGTTCCGTGTGCGCGGCACGCACTTGTCGGCGACCCTGAATCGGCGCAGGCGTTCACGCAGCGCGTTGGCTTCCCGGTCGTTGTGAAGCCTCCCGACGGCGCCGGCGGCAAAGCCACCTTCAGACTCGATCGACCGCAGGATCTCGCTGTCTGGCTGCAGCGCTATCCGCCAAATCCGGGGCGCCCGACACTGTTCGAGGAATTCGTGCGTGGCACCGAACACTCATTCGACAGCGTCTGCGTCAATGGACGGCCCGTCTGGCATTCGATTTCGCGGTACATGCCGTCGCCGCTGGAAGTTCTCGAGAATGACTGGATTCAGTGGTGTGTCCTGCTGCCCCGCGACATCGAGGGCGCCGAGTTCGACCCGATTCGTGAGGCAGGGTTTGCGGCTATCGAGGCGCTCGGGCTGCAGACCGGGCTCAGTCATATGGAATGGTTTCGGCTCGCGGACGGCAGTATCGCCATCTCCGAGGTCGGCGCACGCCCTCCCGGCGCACAGTTTTCAACCTTGTTGTCGTATGCTCACGACATTGATTTTTATGCAGCGTGGCCGCGTTTGATGGTATTCGGAGAATTTGAACCGCCGCGGCGCGAGTACGCCGCCGGTGCCGCTTACATTCGGGGACAGGGTCGCGGCCACGTTCGCAACATCGCCGGGGTCGACGAAGTCCAGCGGCGTTTTGGCTCGATTGTTGTCGAGGCGAAGCTCCCGCTTGAAGGGCAGCCGCCGAGCGACAGCTACGAAGGCGACGGCTACATCATTGTGCGACACCCCGATACCGACGTCGTGCAGCATGCGCTTCAAGAGATCGTCAGCACTATTCGCGTGGAGCTGCAATGATTACGGAAGCGCCGCTCCGGCTGCTCCTCGGACCGCAGCGACCGGTCGTCAACCTCAACAGCGCCGTGGCCCAATCGGGTATTGGCGACACTCCGATCGGCGTCATATCGGCGGCGTGGCAGGAAGCTGAGGGTGACATCGACGATATCCGGCGCCTGTTACCGAACCCCGTTTCCGACCTGCGCCTTTATCAAAGAACGGAAGAGATTTTTGCTGCGGACAAACGCCTGCACGAAGCTTATCGACGTCGACAGGATCGGCTCAAGGAGCAGCAACGGCTATACCGTATGCGCCTCAAGCACCTGATGGTCGCAGCCAGACAGACTTTACGCACCGACGGTGAACCAGCCGTCGTGGCAGCCGAGCGCCGTCATGCGATTTCGCAGTTGCGCGCGCTCGATCGGCATCACCTTGGCCGGGTTAAGCAGGTACACACGCGCTTCGACAGCGTATTTAACGCCGACACACATGCGGTACTTGCCGAACATACTGCTGCGGTCGAAGATGAGCTGTCGCATTGCGAAACTGTTCTTGTCACGGGCGGCAATGTCATCGTGCTGATGAATCGATTGCGCCTGTTCGGGCTCGATCGGCTGTTACAGAAAAAAAACATCATCGCCTGGTCCGCCGGGACGATGGTGCTCTGTGACCGCATCGTGCTTTTCCACGATCGCATGCCGCAGGGCCGCCGCGATCCGGAGATCGTCGGCCAGGGCATGGGCTTGCTGCCGGGAATCGTGCTGTTGCCGGACGCAAAGGGAAGATTGCGCGCGAAGGACCTCGTGCGCATCAAGCTCTTTAGCCGGCGTTTCGCGCCGGCGTCCTGCATGACCCTGGACAACGGCTCGCTGCTGTTATTCGAAAGCGAAACGCTGCGTAACAGCGAAGCGGCCACGCGCATCACGCGAGAGGGACGATTCAGGCGAGTGCGAGCGGCGTGAACCCGGCGCTGCGCAAACTGATCCGCAAAGGCACGCCGGCGCCCGCCGACATCGACGCCCTGATCGCGGAGCTGGACTTTCCTCTCGTGGACGGTCCGGACGTCACGTTCGTCTTCCGCGGTGCTGCCGACGAAGTGAAGCTGCGCTGCTGGATTTCCGGCCTGAATACCGCACAGCCATTCCAGGCAATACCCGGCACCGACCTGTGGGCGACAACCATCGAGCTGCCGAAAGGATCGCGAATCGAATACAAGTTCGAGGTCATTAAAAACGGCTCGAGGGAGCTTGTTCTCGACCCGCTCAACGATGTGATTGCGCACGATCCGTTTGGCGCGAACTCTGTCTGCCAGGGCTATGGCTACGTTCGGCCGGAGTGGTCCCTGCACGATCCACAAGCGCGCGCGGGCTCGTTACAGAGTCACCAGGTCGACAGCAGCATATTTAAAGGGTCCCGGGAGATACAGGTGTACTTGCCGGCGACATTTCGCAGCAACCGCCGCTACCCGTTGCTGATTGTCCACGACGGCGTCGATTATTTGCGCTATGCCGAACTCAAGGCGGTGCTCGACAATCTGACACATAGATTGGAAATACCCTCCGTCATCGCCGCATTGATCCAGTCACCCGACCGGCTCAAGGAGTACGGTGGCGATGATCGCCATGCCAGCTTCCTCGTCGAAGATCTGCTGCCATTTATGAGCAACGCCTACCCGCTGCTCGATGCGGCCAATGCGCGCTGCCTCATGGGCGCCAGCTTCGGGGGCGTAGCCGCACTGCATGCGGCCTGGCGATTCCCCGAGCATTTCGGTTCGCTGCTGCTGCAGTCCGGCTCCTTCGCATTCAGCGATATCGGCCGCCATAGCCGCGGGCCGGTTTTCGATCCGGTCGTACGGTTTATGAACGAGTTTCGCGAGCAACCCGGCATTCCGGCGGACCGTATTTTCATGAGCTGCGGCGTATATGAGTCGCTGATTTATGAGAACCGCTCCCTCGTGCCCCATCTGCAGGCGAAAGGGGTGGAGCTGCGCTTCGAAGAAGCGCGCGATGCGCACAATTGGGAAAACTGGCGTGATCGCCTGCGCATCGGCCTTTCCTGGCTCATGCCCGGGCCGGCATGGATGGTGTACGAGTGATAGCAAGGACCCCCGATAACCTCGCGTGTTCGCCTATACTTATGGTCAGAGCCGCAAACCAATAAGGATAATCAGACGGTGGCACAAAAAACACGACGCATCGGCCTGTCCCTGGGCGCCGACATCTGCTGGCCCATTTGCTACGAGGGGCTGATCAAAGAGCTGGACCTGGCCATACCGGACGGGGATGACACGCTGACGTTCGAAGTCGAGCGCGTGCACATCGAGCCCTTCGATCTGCAGCAACCGTGCCAATACGACGTGGTCATCGACCGTCTGACGCACTGGTATCACACCTCGCGAGAATGGATTAAGAAATCGATCCTCATGGACGACTTGTATGTGTTCAACAATCCGTGGACGTTGCAGTCGATGGAGAAGTTGACGACCTACTGCGCAATGATGCGGCTTGGAATGCCGATACCGAATACCTGGCTTATTCCACCCAAATCATACACGGAGTCGCCCGACCTGCAGTTAACGCTGCAACGCTACGCGAAGCTGTTCGACCTTGGCGACATTGGCGATAAGGTCGGCTACCCGCTGTTCATGAAGCCTTACGATGGCGGCGGATGGGTGGGCGTCTCCGCGATCAAGGATCGGGATGCGCTGCTTGCCGCCTACAATGTAAGCGGCACGAAAGTCATGCATCTGCAGAAGGGCGTCGTCCCGTTCGAAGGCTTCGTACGCTGCGTAGGCCTCGGGCCGCAGTTACGCTGTGTCAACTATGATCCGGATGCGCCACTGCACGACCGTTATCGCATGGATGTCGATTTCCTGTCGGCAGAGGACAGGAAGCGCCTGACCGACATGACGCTGGTGATCAATGCGTTTTTTGGCTGGGATTTCAATTCCTGTGAGTCGTTGCTCAGCAATGGCGTGTGGCACCCGATCGATTTCGCCAACGCTTGCCCCGATTCCCAGGTGACCTCGCTGCATTTTCACTTTCCGTGGATGATCAAGGCGAATGTACGCTGGTCCTTATTCTGTGCGGCGACCAAGCGGAACCTGAGCACGAACCTGAACTGGCGCCAGTACTATGACATTGCGGACCAGGACAAGCCGTTCGAGGACAAGCTCGCGGACTACGTGCGCATTGCGCGTCAGCGTTTCGATGTCGACCGATTTGAAGAATTCTGTGACCGGCATCTCGGCCATCTCGACGAAGTGGCGCTGCATTATTTTGCGACGGAACCCGTTCGGGATGCGATTCGGGAAAAAGTAGAAGCGCTGTATCCGGAACACGAGCATGACGAATTTACCGAGCTGTTCTGGAATCGCATCCAGCACTGGCGACAAATTGAAGGCGGCGCTGGTTCCCAGCAATGAAAGATATAACTCGCTGGTATTCCCGTAATGTGGAACAGGAAGTGCAGCTTGTGCGCTGGGGGCAATTCGGTACGCCGGTTCTGCTGTATCCGACAGCGGGAGGCGACGCCGAGGAGATCGAGCGCTTTCATCTGATCGGCGCATTGCAGCCGCTGCTGGATGCCGGCCGCATCAAAGTGTACTCGACCGACAGCGTTGCAGGCAGGGCGTGGTTTGCAGGCCATCATTCCGCTGAATACTGTTCGAAACTACAAAATTGCTTCGATTCTTTTATCTATTCAGAAGTAACGCCGGCAATACGCAATGACTGCGCGTCGAACGACATCGAAATTATTGCGGCCGGCGCCTCGATCGGCGCATTCAATGCCGTCGCCACATTATGCCGCCACCCCGATGCTTACAAACTGGCCATCGCGATGAGCGGGACTTTCGATCTTTCCAAGTATCTCGAGGGGCGCTTCAACGACGATTTCTATTTTTCGTCGCCGCTGCACTATTTGCCGCGCCTCGAAGGTCCGCAGCTCGAGATGCTGCAGCATCGACTCGTCCTGCTGCCCTGCGGTGAAGGGAACTACGAAGACATCGGCGAGTCGTGGCGCATCGCGCGCGTGCTCGGCGCGAAGGGCATACCGAATCGCGTCGACCCCTGGGGGCCGCACTATCATCACGACTGGCAAACCTGGCGCGAGATGTTGCCGAAGTATCTGGCCGAATTCGCCTGAACCGCACTATTCGGCGTACATCTCCAGGTCCGAGCCGACGGCATCGGCCATTGCGAGCGTCTCGTCGAGATCCGGATGCCGCAGCATGATGAAGCCGTCCGAAACCAGCGTCTTGAGCCAGTCCCGGCGCGGCGTGCCAGGCGGCAGCAGCGTATTCCAGACCACGTGCTCGCCAAAGCGCGCTTGCAGCGCTTCGGTACCTTCTATGCGCGTAATGCGGCCGACACCGCGCGCCCGTTTGAAGATGGTCGCCACGTTGTAACGGCGTTCGAAGCGCTCTTCGACACGGCCCTGGGTAATTGCCTGGCCCCAGGCCTTGAAGACGTCGAAGTCGCACGCGTATTTCATCTGATCGACCTGGTGCGCGCCCGGAGGGCGCCCACCGATCTCGCCGAAAACGACTTCGCCGTCGGCTTTTCGGTACCACTCCATGTGCGTGAAGCCGCTGTCGAATTGCAGCGCCTTGATGACATCGAAGCCCATCTGCACGCCGCCGGCCAGGTCCTTTTCATCGACATCCCTGAGTGCAATCACCTGCGGGCTGATCCATTCGTTGCTTCGTGCGATCAGCGGCCGCGGTCGGTACCAGGCGATGTTGTAGTAGGCGATCTCGCCATTGATAGTGATCGTGTCGAAAGTGTATTCCTCGCCATCGACAAATTCCTCGACGCTGATCCTCGGCACATGGCGCAGCCGCGGCAGCACGGCGCGCAGCTCTTCTCTCGTCCCGATGCGGTAGGTATCCGCCGAGCCCGCGCCGTCAATCGGTTTCAGGATGATCGGGAACCCGATCTCTTCGGCCGCAGCCCAGCAACCCGCAACGCTGTCGACCGCGACGTGGCGCGGCGTCCTTATTCCGGCTTCATCGAGCGCGACTTTCATGGCTTCCTTGTCACGGAACAGCTGCGCATGCTCGACGCTGAGTCCGGGCACGCCAAAGTGGTCCCGCAGTTCGGCCGCAAGTATGACGCCGGGCTCCCAGAGACACTCGATACGATCGAGTTGATGGCCCCGCAGTCGCTCCTGCAATTCGCCGATGACGCGGCCGCTGTCCCACAGGGAGGACACCTGCACGTATTCGGACAAAGACCGACGTACCAGGTCCGGCAGGCTCCCGACGTGCTGGTCGCCGACGCCGTAGACGCGCGCGCCACATTCGGCGAGCCCCCGAGTGAATTCGGGCATGTCGGCCGGGTAACCGGGAGAAATCAGCAGTACGTTCATCGCGGGGTTCCTGGATGAGACATGTTTTAGCAGAGCATGCGCTTGTCGAAGTAGAATATCACTCCGGCATGCTTAACGACGGGCCAGAATTGGCGACCACCGACAAACTGAAGATTTGCCTCGCGACGTCCGAACTCGCGCCACTCGCGAAGTCGGGGGGGCTGGCCGATGTCAGTGCCGCGCTATCGGCATATCTCTATCGTGAAGGCCACGATATTCGTGTGCTGATGCCCTTCTACTCGAGCATCAGACGCGAGGGTCTCGAAATCGAGCCTGTTCTGAATCTGCAGAACCTGACGGTCAGGATCGGTCCGTGGGACATCGAGTACTCCATCGACCAGGCGACTTTGCCCGCCAGCGGTTTACCGGTTTTTCTGCTCCGCTGCCCGGTGCTTTATGACCGCCCGACGCTGTATACATCAGCAGCGGACGAGCACCTGAGATTCCTGCTGTTGTCTCGGGCCGCGATCGAGATGTGTCAGCACATGCGCTTCGCGCCGGACATCTTTCACTGTCACGACTGGCATACGGCGCTGATTCCGCTTTACCTGCGCACGATCTACTCGTGGGACAGGCTGTTTGCCGCGACGCGCTCGGTGCTGACAATTCACAACATCGGCTATCAGGGCATCTTCAGCGCCGACATCATCGGCGACCTGAATCTCGGTAACGACGAGCATCGCCTGCATCAGGACGACCTTTCACAGGGGCGAATCAACTTCATGAAGACCGGGCTCCTGTTCGCTCACGTGCTGACAACCGTGAGCCCGACCTATGCGCGCGAAATACAGGGCGGCGAGTACGGCATGGGGCTCGACGATATTCTCAGGTCGCGCAGCGACGTGCTGCTCGGCATTCTTAACGGTGTGGACTACGACGAGTGGAACCCCGAAACGGATGCGCTGATACCGCAGACATTTTCGAGCAAGGACCTTCGCGGCAAGGCCGTCTGCAAGCAGGAGCTGATGCGCGAACTCGGCCTCGCCGGTGGTGTGGATCAGCCGCTGATCGGCTTCGTCAGCCGGCTCGTCAGCCAGAAAGGCATCGACCTGATGGAGCGCGTCCTGCCCGCGCTTCTGGCACGATACGAATTCTCACTTGCTTTGCTGGGCAGCGGCGAGTCACGCTTCGAGCTGTTCTTTGAATCCTTGCAGCGTGCGGCACGCGGTCGCGTAAGCTTTTATCGCGGCTACAACGAAAGGCTCGCACACTGGATCGAAGCCGGCAGCGACATGTTCCTGATGCCGTCAATTTATGAGCCGTGCGGCCTCAATCAGATGTACAGTCTCAGATACGGCACGATACCGATCGTTCGTGAAACCGGCGGCCTCGCCGACTCGGTGCAGCTCGTCAATCCCGCTGCCGGCACCGGCACGGGAATTCTGTTTCGCGACTATGACGAAGCGGGTCTTGCCTGGGCGATACTCAGGGCGCTCGATCTTTTCGAAGACCAGACGCTCTGGCAAAAGATCATGCGAAACGGCATGGCAATGGATTTTTCCTGGCAACGCCAGGGGGAGCAGTACGTGAACCTATTCCGCCGCTTATCGGGCTCATGAACATCATCTTTATCGAACCTTCGTTTCCGCACAATCAGCGCGAATTCGTTCGCGCGCTGCACGCTGCCGGCGCGAACGTAATCGGCATCGGCGAGCGTCCGCTCGACTACCTGGACAGTGAGGTCAAGGGCTGGCTGCACGACTACGTCCAGGTTCGCTCGGTCGTTCATGAACCGTCGCTGCTCAAAGCCGTGCAGCTGATTCAGGGACAGGTTTGGGTCGATCGCGTCGAAGCGACGATCGAAGCCCACATCATGCCGGTGGCCGCAGTGCGCGAGGCCACCGGTATCCCGGGCACGTCGACCAGGACCGCATTCCTGTGTCGCGACAAACCGGCGATGAAAGAAGTCCTGCGTCAGGCCGGTATTCCTTGCGCGCAATCGACGCGCGCCGAAACGCCGCAGGATGCGCGTGATTTTGCAGCGACCGTCGGCTTTCCGTTGATCATCAAACCGCCGGCCGGCGCGGGTGCGTCCGGCACTTACAAAGTGCGCGATGCGAAAAGCCTGGAAAGCGTAATCAACGAGTGTGGGCTGGCGGATGGCAATGCAGTCGCCATCGAGGAGTTCATCGAAGGACACGAAGGTTACATCGATACGCTGACAATCGGCGGAGACGTTACGCACGAGTTCATCACACACTACTATCCGAACGTCCTCGAAGCGATGCGCGAACGCTGGATTTCGCCGCAGATGGTGACCACGAACCGTATTGATGCGCCCGGGTACGAGGAAGTGCGCGAGATGACGCGCAAGGTAATCAAGATCCTCGACATCGGCACGTCGGCGACGCACATGGAGTGGTTCTTCGGGCCGAAGGGCCTCAAATTCTCCGAGATCGGCTGTCGCCCTCCCGGCGTAGGCCAGTGGGATGTTTACAACGCCGCGAACGAATTCGATCTGTATTTCGAATGGGCCTCTGCCTTGACGCGCGGCCACACGCACACGCCGCCATCGCGCCGATATGCCGCCGGGATGATCGCATTGCGGCCGGATCGAGACGGCCGCATCAGTGGCTATTCGGGCGTCGACTACGTTCACGGGAAATACGGCGACTGCATCGCGGCGGCGCACCTGCCCGATCCGGGTACGCCGACACAGCCGGTCGAGGCCGGCTACATGGCGAATGCCTGGCTCAGAGTGCGCCACCCCGACTACGACCAGCTGCGTGGCATCCTCGATGACATCGGTCAGACACTCAAGGTGCATGCTGCGTGAGCACGTCTCAGGAAGAGCTTGTGCGGTTCAAAGATCTGCAGCAACGGCTCAAGACCGTGTGGCAGGAACTGCAGCAGGATTCTTCTTACGAGCACACATCGGTCATCGTGCCATCGTTGAGCGTCAATCAGGAAGAACTGGCCAAAGTTACGGGCGCGGCCTTCTACGAAGAAAGGCTCATGTTCGCCCTGATCCGGCTGCGTAACCCGAACGCCCGCCTGATCTACCTGACGAGCCAGCCGGTCCACCCCGACGTCGTCGACTACTACCTGCAGCTGCTCGACAATGTATCGGCCAGTCACGCCCGCAGGCGCCTGCACATGGTATCCGTCCTCGACTCGAGCCCGCGGCCGCTTTCCGAGAAAATTCTCGAGCGGCCCTTCCTGCTGGCGCGATTGCGCAAGTTCATCGGCGACACGAACAGGGCGTACCTGACCTGTTACAACTCCACGATACTCGAGCGGCGCCTCGCGATCACTCTGGGTATCCCGCTGAACGGGCTCGACCCGGATCTGCTTCACTTCGGCACCAAATCGGGCAACCGCAAAGTCTTTGCCGAAGCTGGCGTCAATCATCCTGCGGGGTTCGAGGACCTGCACAGCGAGGACGACATCGTGCGCGCTTTGCTGGAGCTGCGCGGGCAGCGCCCGCAGATCGAACGGGCGGTCGTAAAAATCAACGAGGGTTTCGGCGGCGAGGGCAACGCTGTTTTTACCTACCCGTCGGCCGCAGCGAGCGAGAATGAACTCCGCGAGCAGCTGCACGGGTTGTCCTGGCTGTCAGGTAACGAGACCTACGAAAACTTCATGCGCAAGTTTGCTGCGATGGGTGGAATTGTCGAGGAACTCATCGCCGCGCAGGAAACACGATCGCCGAGCGTACAGATGCGCATACTGCCGGACGGCGAGGCGCATCTCGTGTCGAGTCACGAGCAGGTTCTCGGTGGATCCACGGGCCAGGCGTATCTGGGCTGCCGATTTCCGGCTGATGACGACTACCGGACGTCGCTGCAGGACGAGGCTCAACAGATCGGCGAGGTATTGAGCCGGCACGGCATCATCGGCCGCTTCGCCATTGACTTCCTGGCCTCGCGCGACAACGGGAGCTGGACCACGCATGCCATCGAAATCAATCTGCGCATGGGCGGAACGACACCGCCATTTCATGCACTGGAATTTCTGACCGGCGGCGAGTTGGATGCTGGCAGCGGCAAGTTTCTCGCCCCGGGCGGTCAGGCGAAGTTTTACAGTGCAACCGACAATCTGAAGTCTCCCGCGTACCGCGGGTTGTTACCCGAAGACCTTTTCGACATGGTCTGGCATCGCGGAATCGGCTTTCGGCATGCGACCGGAACGGGCGTGCTTTTTTATATGATTGGTGCGTTGTCGCAGTACGGCAAGCTCGGCATGACCTGCATCGGCAACAGCCCGGAAGAGGCCAGCCGACTCTTCGCGGAGGCGGTAAAAACTCTCGATGAATGCACGGCAGCGAACGACCCCGGGAGGGTTGATCCGATGTCTGATCGCTACCTCGAAATGGAGTAGGATGCGTGTCGAGCGCTGACTGAACGAGCCTTAGACTAAGAATCGCTGCGGAATACACTATGCCCGACGTTACCAGGAATTTTCTGTTTGTATCCATCGACGCTTTGATTAGCGACATCGCCTGGCAGGTCGAGAAAGAAGGCAACGATGTTCGCTATTTCATCGAGACGGAGTCGGAACGTTCGATAGGCGACGGCTTCGTTCAAAAAATCGATGACTGGGAAAGTCATGTCGACTGGGCAGATGTCATCGTATTCGACGACGTTCTCGGGCAAGGAGAAAAAGCAAAAGCGCTAAGGGACGCCGGCAAGAACGTCGTTGGTGGCACACCCTACACCGACAGGCTCGAGGACGACCGCAGCTTCGGCCAGGAGGAACTGAAACGCCACGGAGTGTCGATAATTCCATTCCAGGAATTCAGTGATTTCGATAGCGCCATTGACTACGTCAGCCAGCACCCGGCTCCCTACGTGATCAAGCCCAGCGGCGAAGCGCAGAATATCAAGCGTCTGTTATTCGTCGGGCAGGAAGACGATGGCAGAGATGTCATTCACGTCCTCCAGTCCTACAAGGCGGCCTATGCGGATACGGTCAAGGTCTTTCAGCTGCAACGGCGCGTGCGCGGTGTCGAGGTTGCTGTCGGCGCGTTCTTTAACGGCTCGGACTTCATGTTGCCCATCAACGTCAACTTCGAGCACAAGCCGCTCTTTCCGGGCAACATCGGCCCGGCGACCGGCGAGATGGGAACCTTGATGTACTGGAGCGGGCCAAATCGCATATTCACCGCGACACTGGCCAAACTACGCGATCGGCTGGCAGAGGAAAAATATGTTGGCTACATCGATGTCAATTGCATCGTGAACGGGCACGGCATATACCCTCTCGAATTTACGGCAAGATTCGGCTATCCCACAATCAGCATTCAGGCGGACGGGCTGCAGATGCGCGTGAGCGACTTTCTGCACGGCATGGCCGAGGGCTCGCTAACGAACTTCAAAGCCAAACGCGGCTTCCAGATCGGCGTTCGCGTTGTTGTGCCACCCTTTCCTTACGACGACCCGAAGACCTTCGGCGCCAACTCCAAAGACCGGGTCATTATCTTCCGCAAGCCCAACCTTGACGGCATTCATATCGAAGATGTGAAGCTCGTGAACGGCGAGTGGCTGATAACCGGAAAGTCCGGTGTCATCCTGATCGTCACCGGTTTCGGCATCTCAGTGAAACAGGCTCAGGCGCAGGCTTACCTGCGCATCAAAAACATTCTCATCCCGAACATGTATTACCGCACGGACATTGGCGACCGCTGGTTCGAGGACCATGACAAGTTGCACTCCTGGGGTTATCTGCGCGAGAACTGATCAGTGCCGCGGGTCAAGCCGCAGGCCGCGATCCTCTGAAAAGAACAGCTTTCAGAGAAAGCGCATGAATATCGTTGCAATGCCCAGGAACGAAAAGAACCCGGCGACATCGGTCACGGTTGTCAGCAGGATCGATGACGATGTGGCTGGATCCTGACCGAGGCGTGTCAGTGCGATAGGAATGACGGCGCCGGCAAAACCGGCCGCGATCATCGCGAGAACCATTGATGCGCAAATAACGCCGACCAGCGGCAGCGATCCGCTCCAGAAATAGACGCCGAGCCCGCACGTCAGGGCAATTGCCACGCCGTTCATGAGCCCGGCCAATACCTCTTTGCGCATGACTTTAAACCACTGTCTGACCGTGATCTCCCGCAGTGCGAGCCCGCGCATGGTCACGGCCAGAGCCTGCGCACCGGCGTTGCCGGATTGCCCTGCAACCACCGGCAACAGCACGGCAAGTGCCGTCACCTGGGCGATCGTGTTCTCGAAAATGCCGACGACCGCCGCGGCCAGAAATGCGGTCAGCAGATTGATCTGTAGCCATGGCATGCGCATGCGAACCGTGAAAAACGGGCTGGACAAGGCCCGTTCGTTTTTGCTCGCACCTACCATCGTCTGCATGTCGATGGACGCTTGCTGGTGTACCGTTTTCGCGATGGTGTCATGCGTCACGGCGCCGAGAAACACGCCATCGAGATCGACAACGGGAATATCGAGTACTCTGTATGTCTCGAACGCAGCCGTCACTTCCTCAAGCGGATCCACGGGACGCAAGGCAATGCTTATCGGTTCTTCGAGTTCACCGAGCGTCACATTTGGCAGCGCCAGAGCGAGCGTTTGAAGCGCGACCTTTCCTGTCAATCTGTGCTCGTCGTCGACGAGAAACAGACTGCGAGCGGTCTTCATCTTTCCCTTGCGCAGTTGTTTGAGGGCCTGGTCGGCCGTCATTTTCTGGCGGTACGTATTGATACTGACATCCATCAGCCTGCCTGCCGTGTTCGGCGGGAACGACATCATCAGCTCGAGATCCTCGCGCACAACTGGCTCCAGACGCGCCGTCCGCTCGCTGCGTTCGTCTGCCGACATGCAGCCCAGAATGCGCACAGCTCGGGGTGGCGGCAGCTCTTCTAGCAGTCGGTCTGCAAGCTCGTCAGGCATTTCCTGCAGCAGCAACGCTGCCCTGTCGGGTAGCAGGCGTTGCCAGACCGGAGCCAGAACTTTTGCAGGCTGCCGGGCGGATGCTTCTGCAACGGCGCTGACGCTCAGCGACTCGATTTCGCGTGCGACATCAAGCGGATAATCGATGAAGAATTGCCGGTTCAGCGCGTCAATCACGCGGTTCGGATCAGCGACCATTCTGCTTCCCCTGGCCTTCCGAATCTCTGGCAGAAGAAGTCCACAAATCGACCAGGCCAACGACGCTGGCCCCCAGGGACTCCACTATCGACTCGGCCATAGACGGGCTGACGGCGTCGGTGTCAGCAATTTCGGATTGTCCCGCACGCCGCAACGCCTTTCGCGAAATCATTCCGATGACTTCGCCGTGTCTGGTGACGACGGGTAAACAACTGTAGTCGTGCCAGGCGTCCAGGCTCGCGATCGCTTCCAGCCGGGCGTGCGGCGACACCGCAGCACACGTCTTATCGACCAGTTCAGAGAGCACGGTGTGCGTCCCGCGACGCAGGAGTGTCGGGACGGATACCACACCAACGAGTTTCCGGTTGTCATCGACGACGAAGATAAGGTCAGCAAAGTCACGCCCGGCCCTCTTGACTAGACCGAGTGCATCTGATGTTTTATCGGTTTCCCGCAATACTGCGATTGCCGTCGTCATGTGCGCACCGACAGCGCTTGTCGGGAAGGTCAGAGACATTTCGATATTTCGTCTGAGGCGGCGCGGCAATTCGTTAAGAAATTCTTCTCGCTCGGCGGGGTTAACCTGACGCAAGATCGTCGAGGCTGCCGCGGAGTCGAGATCGCGAAGCAGCGCGCCACCGGAGGTGACCCCCATTTGCTGAATGACCAGCAACGCGGGCCGGGGATTCATGCTGGCAACAGCCTGAACCGCGAATCTCGTCGGAATCTCCTGCAGGAACGCTGCGGCGTCTGTCGGCCGCATTCTGGCCAGCACGCGTCCAGCTGACTCCGGCCGCTTCCTGATATACGCGATGGTCAGGTCGGGCGGGCTAAACACCTTTCGCATCCTGACCGGCTTCCGGCGCCACGATGATGGTCACGTGCTCATCAACAAACTTGCCCGGCACAATGGTCTTGCCCTGATCTGTGTCAAGTGCGATCTGGGCCGACGTGATTTCGAGAATTTCACCTTCGATATCGCCGATGCGAATTTTCACTCCGGTACTCAAGTGTCTGCGGGCCGAGCGTACGCCTATCAGATTGCTGACGTGGCTGCGCGCGCCCAATGCAAAGGCTACTGCGAGTCCAATCAGGAGTGCCGCGACGCACACGACAAACAGCGCGATAAGCAGGGCGACCTCGATACCGATCTGATCGAGGCCAACGATCAGCACCGCGGTCATAACCAGCCCCTGAACAACTTTGCCGAGAAGCATACGCCGGCCCGAATCGTCGGGCGATGTCTGCGAGGCGACCTGTTCGCGAACATAAACGCTGAGGAAAAACCCCACGACGACGATCGTGATACCCGCAATCAATTGCGGCAGATACTCTGTGATCCGGTCCAGCCAGTCGGATATCGCGCTCAGCCCGGCAACTTCCGCAGCGATCGTAACGCTCATCAGGACAATGACCCAGAATACGACCTCGCCCAGAAGCGTTCCGGTCAGTGACGAAACGCGCGCTCCCGCCAGCATGCCGTCGGGGAACGCCCGCTCGAGGAAACGATTGGACGCCTGTGCGACTCTGCGCACCGCGCCACGCGCGAGGCGTGCGACCGCCCAGCCGAGCACAAGTATAAGAATCGCTGCAAGAACGCTCGGCAGGTAATTAGCTCCGACCCCTAATTGATTCGACACTGCATCGACGAACGAGCCAAACCATGAATTTTCGGATTCCATCGGATACGCTCCTGCAGGTTTGTGGCGTTCGACTACTGAATATTCAGAACGACCGGTCGATCGATCTCGGCGCCCAACTTGACCAGGAGTTTTTCAGCCCGCGCGATGGGCTTTTCTTTGCGTGCCGCAGTCGCTTTCTCACTGTCCTGCAGGCGGCTCGCGAGGTCGCGCAGTTCTTCCAGCGTAGTCACCACGTTCTTGTCGATTCGGGCGTTGCTCCACAATACCGCACGCTCCAGGTGGTGAGCGGCCGCCCACAGGTAACGTCCGGCCATTCGATTGTTATTCGCGTTGCGTGAATCGCTCGCAAAGTGAAGGTAGTGCTGCGCAAGCAGCCAGTGAGCACGGCCGAACAGCTGGTCCAGAGTAGTTCCCGTTACATTTCTATCACCGATATTCTGTGAAATCGACGTCATTTGGGCCGCGACTTCTTCAAGCCGCGTGGCGATCGCAGGCAGCGCACGCCCGGATTCGATCGTTAGGTAACTGGCGCTCGTGACGAGATCGCGGCTCGCGGACTCGAAATTGCGCCGGACAAAGGCGTCGCGAATAGCCCGGAAGCGGTGCGACGGGACGTCGTAAAACGTGACCCACAGATTCTCGTCGACCGCCACAAACGACGGTTCGCCTGACTGTGCCATCGACAAGGGGCTCGTTAGCGCCAGGCTGACCGCAATAATGATCTTTAGGCAGCGCATGACATTCCTCACATCAACCATCTCGAAACTTTGACCATAATAGCTTTTATTCGTGCCACCACGAACAAAACAATTGCAGCAACGCTGACCCGATTTGCAGTAAGATCCATGCGGCCATGGCTCCGTCAGTTCCTGGGCAAGACCGCGTACCCGGTCACCAAATTGTCCCGTGTTCGAAGCTTTCTTACGAGCTCAATTACGTTTTAATCGGGATTAAAAAATGGAAAACCTGATCTGGATCGGAATCGCAGTATGCCTGATGCACTCTGCGATGTTTTCCGGGCTGAATCTCGCCTTTTTCAGCCTCAGCAGGATTCGTCTTGAGGCCGAATCCGCAGCAGGTAATCGCTCCGCGGCCAAGATCCTTTTCCTGCGCCGCGACGCCAACTTCCTGCTCACCACCATTCTCTGGGGAAACGTCGGCATTAATGTGCTGCTAACCCTGCTTTCCAACTCGGTCATGGCCGGCGTCGCTGCGTTCGCTTTTTCGACGGTCGTCATTACGTTCCTGGGCGAGATTATCCCGCAGGCGTATTTTTCGCGCAGTGCGATGAAGATGGCATCATTGCTCAGCCCGTTCCTGCGCTTTTATCAGTACGTCCTGTATCCCGTTGCCAGGCCGAGTGCCTGGATGCTGGACAAGCTCCTCGGCGCGGAAGCAACCGAGTATTTGCTGGAGCGCCAGCTGAAGGGTGTCATCGAACAGCACATTATTTCCGATGATGCGGAGATTGATTTTATAGAAGGGCGTGGTGCGCTGAATTTTCTGGATATCGACGATGTTCCGATATCCGATGAAGGCGAGACAGTCGACCCGGCCAGCATCATTGAATTGCCGACAAGAATCGATTTGCCCATGTTGCCGGAAGTGCATTCGTTGAAAGATGAATTCGTCAGGAACGTCAACGAGTCTTCCAGGAAATGGGTCATTATCACGGATCTGGCGGGGCATCCGCAGCTATTGCTCGATGCAGATTCGTATATTCGATCGCTGGTGCCGGACGCCAATGGCGTCGATGCCTACGAGCATTGCCATCGTCCCATAGTTGTTACGGATCCGGCGAGCCCACTCGGACATATTATTAGCGCGCTCAAGGAGGGCATGGACTCAAGGAGCGATTCGGCAATCGACAAAGACATCGTCCTGTTGTGGACGCCGGATGACAAACGGGTCATCACCGGCGCCGATTTGCTTGGCCGGCTATTGCGCGGCATCGATTCCACGAGCCTGGGGTTACAGAGCCAGGACACCTAAGAACTCATAGCGCAGTACATCAAAAAGAAATTGAAACGCTAGGAATCCGTTGGCGGTGGTTTTGATGTACCGATCCAGCCGCGGCTCCGGAAGAAAAACACCATGAAAACGGTTATCGCGATCATGATGCCCCACACGACAAAGTAACCAATGCGGCTTGTAAGCTCGGGTATGTACTCAAAGTTCATCCCGTATACCCCGGCAATAAAAGTCAGCGGAATAAAGATGCTTGCCATGAGCGTCAACACTTTCATGACTTCGTTGGATCGGTGACTGACGTTCGACAAATAGGCATCAGCGAGGTCGGAGGCCATCTCACGTGAAGAATCAATGAGCTCGACGATTTGCGCGATATGATCCCGCGTGTCGCGAACGAAGACCTGAACCGGCTCGGAGAAGAACGGCGATTGCGGCCGCAGCATCATGTTGATGGCCTCGCGCTGGGGATGCCCCACGCGCCTCAGAACGACCAGTTGTCTGCGGATCGTATGAATGCGTGCCAGAACCTCCGGGTGCGGATTTTCAACGACCCAGTCTTCGAGGTCCTCGATGGCGTCTGAAAGCTGCTGCGCTACAGGATAGTACCGGTCGACCATTGCGTCGATAAGCGCGTAAGCCAGATAGTCCGGTCCATGTATTCGCATTGGACCTCCCCCAACTTGAATACGCTCGCGCACGGCATCGAAAAAGCCCAGGTAGCGTTCCTGAAACGTGATCAGAAATCCGTCGCCGACGATAAAGCACACTTGCGGAACAGAGATGGCCCCATCGTCCCCCATCACCGGGGATCTCGCGATTATGAGATTGTGGTCTGCGTATGACTCTGCCTTGGCGCGTTGCGGCACGTTGACCGCGTTCTCGAGCGCAATCGGGTGCAGCTCGAATGCTGCAGCCACGCCCCTGAGTTTGGCTTCATTGCCAAAGCCCTGAATGTCGACCCAGGTGACATGGTCCGCTTTCACCAACGCCGGCAGCTTCGAAACGTCCTCGATATCGAAGACTTCGACGTCATCCGCGGAGTACTGCGTGACACGAATTTTTGGCTCGGGCGAATTCTCAGGTATGGCCAGTGTGCCGGGCCGAGCCCCTACATGCGGATTGTTCTTAGTAAACATTTTTCACCCCAAATACCCATTGGATTAATCGTCTTTGAATAAGCTGCTGGCTTGCTCGCGACGCAGGAATCAAACCTAACCGTCCCTTCTGGCAATTCTATACAACGATCGCCCGAACCACCCGATGATAATTCCGGTCAGCAACATCATGAAGATCAGCAAAGAGCGCGGAAACGTCACTTGCCAGAATAGTAGCCTGATCTCGACCATTGCTGCGTTTTGTACTGCAAAAATCATGACGAGCAAGAAGAGAACGAGCGTAATCGTCAGTTTGATTTTCATAGTCGACTCCCGCCACCACACTGCCTGTGACCGCTACGACAAGCCGGTCACAGGCCTTATGTTGCGAATGACTTTTTCTAAGAGCGACGCCGAGCGCGTAAAATTCCCGCGCCAAAAAATGCCATCAGCCCGATCACAAGCACAGCAGGCCAGTGGCTTGCTGTTTTTGGCAGCACATCAGGCGTAGCTTGCGCAACGACCGGATCGGCTCGACGTTCTTCGACACTCGTTGGCGACTCCGGAACTCGAACGCGCGATATAACAACTTCCTCGGCTCGAGGTGCCATAACGAGCAATACGTTGTCACCGCGGCGTATGTCACGAAGTCTGGCGTCGCGTCCGTTTACGGACACTCGCGTACCTTCCGGAACGGAGAATTCACGAGTCTGGCCGCGGTTGGCGCCGCGAATCGTCAATGTTCGTTTCTGCGAATCGACTTTCAGAACTTCGGCTTCGATAAACTCCTGCGAAACGATGTATTCGTCGACCAGGATACTGTCATCTTGCTGTGCCAGCGCGAACATCGGTATAGCGAGTATCGCTATGGTCAAAGATGCTAAGGTATTTTTCATTTCATTCTCCGTTAAATTTACTTTTAAAATCATTCTCGCCCGATTCACGTTCGGCCCGGACAATAAACCGTTGTGGTGCGCTGCCCACGAAATAGAACGGGTAGCACGTAATCAGCGTCACTACAGAACCTTCTGTCGGCGCCAGGACGGAAACATCGTCCGGCTCGACAATCGAAAGCTCCGTCACCGCGTAGTAGTCGATGCCGGCCTCGTGTCGAATTGCAATTTCAGTACCGACTTTGACGTCCTTGAGTCCTCGAAAGAATCCATCACGATGCCCCGCAAGCGCGAGATTGCCTTCAGCGCCGACCCGGCTTGTACCCTCTACCCGGCCTACGCCAAGGTTGAGGACTCGATCCGATGTGCCCTCGAACATCGCCACGCGTATACCGACCGACGGAATTGTCAGTAGCCCGAGAGGTGAAAGATTCTCGCTGTCAGAGCGGTTGCGCTCGTATCGCTCGATCCGCGCCTGTGACCAAAGCGAGCGATCGGGTGCGGCCGTGACTTCCAGGCGCCACTCTGTTTCCAAATCTGACATCGCGGCGGACTGCGCGCGCGCAGACTGCACTTTGGCCGTACCGTAGGCGCCCAGACAAGCTAGACCGAACAGCCAAAGCGCGGTCTCAAACCAACGCGAGATAGAATGTGTTCTTACAGACATTGTTTATGAAATCCTTGCGACGATATTTTTTATCGATCGCGACAATTCTTCCCAGCCGTCTTCGAGGCTCCTTTTTTCGCCCTGCCATGAATCATCTTCGGCATCCTTGAGTCGCTTTAGCCTTCGCTTAACGGCGGCAAGATGGGTTTCGGCCTGATTCTGGACATTCGTCAGCTGCGCGCTCAATTCCAGGCTTTCATCCGCGACGGCCAATTTTATTTTGGCGGTCAGCCCCGCGAGTTTTGCAGCCGTTTCAAGGAATTTCGCATCAGCCTCACGTGCATAGCGGGACTTATTCGCTGCCTCCTCGGCATTTCTTTCAATATCCGACATGTGACTGTGCTCTGACGTTAAGAGAGTCGTACCGTCTGTCGACGCCGCTTGTACTCGCGTGCAATACGAAGCCGGCGCAACACAAACCTCTACTTGAGCGCGTCGCTCATCAGTTCCCTGGGTCGGATCACGAGATCGATACGGCGATTCTTCGCCCGACCCTCTACGGTTTCGTTGTTTGCGACGGGTCGTGACTCGCCAAAACCAACTGCCTGTACGTCAGCCGGGGAGAGATCGCGCATGTTCGCAAGCAGATATGCTCGCACTGACTCCGCACGATCCTGCGAAAGCTTCAGGTTGATTTCGTCGCCACCGAAAGAATCGGTATGCCCCTCGATTACTACCACCGTGTTCGGGAACACGCGAATCGCGTCCTGAACCTTGCGAAGAAGGGCAAAGAACTGTGTTTCGATTTGTGCGCTGCCGCTCGCAAAGACCAGCCCTATCGGACGGATCAGGACATTTTGGCCTTGCGTAAAGATCTGCGCTTCCTCAGGGCCGAAAGTGCCTTCGATCTTGCGGAATTTCTGTCGCTGTTGTTCCTGCGCGGCAAGACGTTGCGATTGCGTGCCCAGCTGGCGCTCGAGGCTCTGAATCTCGGTTTCAAGATCCATAATCTGGGCACGGCGCTCATTAAGCTCGTAGGAGTTTTTCTGCAGCGCGTCGATTTTCGCGGAGATTTCCCGCGTGGGGCCCTCGTAGCCCCGATCAAACTCGGCCACCAGGTCGAGTCTTGCGGCAATCCCCTTGACAGGTTTCTCGTTCGCCAGCGCGAAGTCCTCAAGACTGGCATCCCGATCTCGTAAGGGTTTCAGGACTCCCCCGAGATATATCGCATGCTTCGCCTCGTACTTGGCCTGACGCGCCAGGCTGCGGGGTTCATCGGTGTCGTAGCGGTTCTCAGTCAGCGCTTTTTCCGCCTGCCCCAACAAGGCCTCAGCTCTGGCCAGGGTCTTTGGGGCATAGCGATCGATTCGCTCGTCTTTGGCCTGCGCGATCAGGCGTCGGGTTTCATCCAGATAATTGCTCTTGATTGCGGCAAGCTCGGCATTGCGGTACAGCTTCTCGGCATCGGATGCACGTGTGCGCGCCGCATTGACGTTGCCGGCTTCGAGCCGCATCGCAGCCGAGGCGAATTTTTCCTCGGCGTCACGCCATAACTCTGCGGCGAATTTGGCGGCGTCGGCCTCAAAGGCATCATTCCGGGCCTGGATTGCCGTGGTGAGCGTCACGCCAGCTATCCGGGTCGCCTCGACCGCGAGGCGCAGCGATTTGGCGGCTTCCTCGAGGTCCTTCTTGATGCTGTCGATGCTTCGCCCGCGCTGCAGATTGTTCTCTGCGGCACGATAGTGTTTTGCAGCGTCGGCATAGTTCTTCGGTGCCAGGATATTGGCACGCGCCTCGTTGGCTGCCTTCAAGGCTTCATCAGTCTGCGAAAACAGGGTTTCTCGCAGATTCTCTTGCGCCGTCGAGGTGGCAGGCGCACAAATGCCCAAAAGAGCAACCGCGACTGTAAGCGCGAACTTGTTGAAAATTATAGAATTCATCTAGGGTTCCAGTTTGGCAACGGAAATTGAAGTGCATCCGCAAGTCTTTAGCGGTGCTTAGCGAGCGACTATAGAGATCGCTGACTAACAAATCTAACTAGTTTTCATTGTTGTTTCGACAAAATTCTTTTATAAGTAAACCATGGACCTCGAACTACTCAGAACCTTTCTGGAGCTCAACCGAACCCGGCACTTTGGTCGCGCCGCCGAGGCGCTGCATCTGACGCAGGCAGCAATAAGCAGCCGCCTCAAGTCGCTCGAGACTCAGCTGGGGGTAACCCTGTTTCAACGCAGTCGTCGCGAAATGCGTCTCACGCCGGAAGGTACGCGCCTGATTCGCCACGCCGAGCGACAGATTGCCGCCTGGCGTGCGGCGCGTCAGGACGTATCGCTTGCGCATGCGACCGATCAGCTCGTTATTGGCGGCAGTCTTCGGCTTTGGGACGTGTTGTTGCAGCGCTGGCTGCATGATTTGCGCCGAACCTATCCGGACCTGGCCATCATCGCCGAATCACAGACCCCTGATTTTCTGACTCGCCGGCTCATCGACGGTACGCTCGATGTCGCGATCATGCTGGAACCGGCGCAGCTCGACATCATGCAGGTACGGCAGATTGCCACGCTCGAGCTGGTCTGCGTCTCCAGTGAGGAGGGCCTCGACATCGAGCAGGCGCTTGCTCGCGATTATGTATTCGTCGATTGGGGCCTGACGTTCGGCCTCGATCATCGACGGGCATTTCCTGATGCGCCCGAGGCCATGACCCGCGTATCGCAGGGCAAGATGGCCCTCGAGTACATCAGCTCGGTCGGCGGGAGCGCCTACCTGCCAAAACGCCTGGTGCAGAAGGACGTGGAGTTCGGATTGCTGCATGCAGTCGATGGAGCCCCCGTTTTTGAACGACAGGCCTATGCGACATATCCGGTCCGGTCGCCGCGGAGCAGTCTCATTGAAAAAAGTCTGGCGTTGGTTGCACAAAATTAGTCGTTGCGCACCGTTAGGTGACGGCGCCGTTGCCGATTGTTATGTAACTCCTGCCGTGCCGACGCGATAGAATGGCCGTTGTTTGGATGTGGGTTCTATCAATACCATGGATCTGATTAACAGCACGATCGCCACAGCGGCAAAATTTGCACCGGCGCTCGGAACTATTGTCCTGGTTGTCGTGGGTCTTTTTCTCGTAGATTGGGTTCTCAAGCGTCGATGGAAAGACAACCCGGACGCGCAATTCCGTTTTCAACTCATCATGTTGGCTTTGACCTTTGCTGGCGGCCTCGCGGTGATCGTTGCCCTGCCTGTAAACGACGATACGCGTGGTCAGTTACTCAGCCTCATCGGCATCTTGCTAAGTGCCGCGATCGCCCTCTCCTCAACGACCTTCATCGGCAACATCATGGCCGGAATCATGCTTAAAGCCGTGAAGAGTGCCCGCCCGGGTGACTTCATAACGGTTGCCGAACTGACTGGACGCATAACCGAGATGGGTCTGTTGCACACGGAGGTACAGACGGAGCTTCGTGATCTTGTGACCGTTCCGAATTTGTATATGGTGACGCAGCCCATGCAGGTTGTCCGCGCCTCCGGCACCATTATATCGGCCGAGGTCTCGCTGGGTTACGACGTGTCCCATGTCGACGTCTCGAGAATTCTGGGCGAGGCGGCCTCACATGCTGGTCTGAAAGATGGTTTCGTGCACGTGCGGCAGCTTGGCGATTTCTCGGTGACCTACCGGATCGCCGGACTGTTAGAAGACGTCAAGAGCCTGATATCTGCGCGCTCCAGACTCCGGGAAGCGGTGCTGGATGACCTGCACGCAGCGGGTATCGAAATCGTATCACCCAACTTTATGAACACGCGCGCCGTTGCTGACAATAAGCTTTTTATTCCCAAGCCTGTTCCCAAGGTAGCCAAGGAAGAGCAAACGCAGGCCGAAGACGTGATTTTCGACAAAGCCGAGGAAGCCGCATCGGTAGAGGAAATTCGCAAAGCCATCGAAATTATCGACGCGGAGTTGCTTGTGTTGGAAAAAGAAGAAGGTGACGAAATTGTCATCTCCAAAGATCAACTAAAGACAAAAAAATCACGCCTGATCGAGCAACTCAAGGCGGCAGAAGAAGAACGCAAGGCCGCAGAGATTGCGGAGCAAAGCGGCACCGGCAAGTAGGCGCGTGCGATCATAGCGATCGCCCTTAGATGTTCGCGACAACGCTTTCGGCTATTTCCTCGGTTGCGCCCGCCAGGGCCAGCTTTGCGCTGCTCGCGCCACGCGCCGCTCGACTTCATAGCTGATCGCAACCATCCACGGCTTATAGTCGGGATCTATCTGCGCTATTTCGGCAATCAGTTCCTGAAAATACGTCGTCTCGATAGGTTGTCCCCGATTTGGCCAGATGCGAAATTTGATTCTGAGTATCTCCTTTCCGCCGTCAAACTTGATCCGACCTTCACTAGACGGCTCGGTCATGAATATGCCCGGAAACTGCTGCTGCACGAGGCCCATGAGCCGCAAAGCCGCGGCTTCAATCGCAGCGCGCTTTGGCTCATCGCCGCGCAGCGTGACATCGACGATGCAGCGAATATAGCCACGAGGATAATTAATGACGTTATTAATCGTACGATTCGGTATGAAAACCGACGCGCCCATGGCGTTCTCGAGTTCGACGAATCGCATCGTGATTGCTTTGACATTACCTGTCTGACCAGAGACTTCAACGAGGTCACCAACGTCTATCAGATCAGAGAAGATAAACGTCAGTCCTGTAACCACATCCTGCACGATGCCTTGTGAACCGAAACCTATCGCCAGGCCGACGACCGACGCGCTGGCAAGATAAGCCGTCAGCGAGACGCCGAACTCGCGCAGGATCAGCCCTATCGCGAAGAAATACAAAGTAAACACCAGCGCGCTGGTTGTAAGTGTCGCGATCGACCTCAATTTCTGGTGACGCTTCACGTGTTGACCCAGAAACGCCCGCCCCGCGAACTGCCGCACCAGGATCACGATCACGTGTATCGCAATAGCGAGACCGGCGAAGGCCGTGAGCCTCAATGGCATGCTCAGGCTGTTTACATAGCTCAGAATGTCATCCACGCCAGGCTCTACCTCGTGTCAGGACTTGGAACGATTACTGTCTTCAAAACCATTTTCGGCTACGAAAGAACACGATCATGCCAATGGCGATTACTATCATTACTAACCAGACGAACGCATAGCCCAAAGGCTGGCCAAGCTCGGGCATGCTTAAGGGCCCCGCACTCCGATCGAAGTTCATGCCGTAGACGCCGGCAATAAAAGTGAGCGGAATGAAGATCGTCGCGATCACTGTCAACACCCGCATGACATTATTCATGCGGTTGCTGACGCTCGACATATAAATCTCGAACATGCTGCCAACCGTGTCGCGGTAGGTTTCGAGCAGGTCCATGACCTGGATGGTGTGATCATAGCAGTCACGCAAATAGAGATGCGTGTCTTTGCTGACCAATGCACTGTCGTCCCGAAGCAATTGATTGATCACTTCTCGTTGCGGCCACACCTTGCGCCGTAAAAGAATTAGCTCACGCCTGATCAAATGAATTTGCGCCAATGATTCGTGATCCGCGGCATCCAGTATCTGTTCCTCCAGCTCTTCAATCTGCAGCCCAAAGTTTTCGAGCAGCGGGAAGGCATGGTCGATAACGGCATCCAGAAGGCCGTACATCAGGTAATCCGCGCCCAGGGTGCGCATTCGACCCCCCGCTACCTGTAGCCGCCTGACGATCGGTTCGAATGGAGTGAAGTCGGCTTCGCAAAAACTGATGAGAAAATTTTCGCCAACAAACAGACTGACCTGATGCACCTCAACGAGATCATCCACCATCATAGGCAGACTCATGACAATAAAGAGGTGGTCAGCAAACGGCTCGACTTTCGGCCGCTGGCCCGTATTCAGTACGTCTTCCAGCGCCAGCGAATGCAAACCAAAAGACGCCCCGAGTCCCCGCAACGCGGCTTCCGTTGGCTGGCCCTCAAGGTGCACCCAGGTAACGGTATCGCGCTGCAGGTAGGGCTCACATTCCTTTGCCGTTACGTCGTCGCGAACCGCTATCTCGTTGACGTCGTAGTCAACGAGCCTGATTCGCAGCTGCGGCGCATCTGCAGGCCGCGATTTCGTCAGTGTGCCCGGGGAGGTGCCCGCAGGATGATAACGCTTGTTGAATAGGGCCATGGCCGGAATCCTTCGCACTGCGCCGAAACGACAACGGTCCATCGGCGGTCACGTCATCGTAAAATACGTCGAGAGTAGGATAAAGATGCAGTAACTATCTCCAATCCTCAAGATTTATGAGCTAAAAGGCCCCTCGATGAGGGGCCTGGGTGCTTAGCGTCGGAAATACGATGCGTGTTACTTAATTTTCGAACTCGACCTCGCCGGCATCGATTGAGGCACCATTGAGCGTGCCGGACGCTTCGACAAGTCGTCCAAGCGCCTGCGAGAAGAACGCCGCTGCGTCGAGATCTGCTCCATCGACATCGACAAAATCGGTGGCGATACCGGTTGAAATATTGACGCCCAGAATTGTGAATTCCGGATCGTTTACGGTTTGAACAAAACCGCGCAGCGCTACGTCGCCCTGAAAGTCCTCGCGTTCCAGCAGTGTTGCGACCACGCCGCCGGCATCCTCGTAGCCGCGGATCTCGACGTAATTGCCGACAACGATGTGCGACAGATTGAACGGTTCGCGATCTTCGACACTCTTGTCCTCATATCGGGTCGACGCATCGACTCGAATGACGATCCCGAGCACAGTCAATTGACTCGCCTGCACGTCCTCGACCAGTGATTCGATGCGCACAAAGCCAGCTGCCTTGATCTCGACTTTCGCAGCGACCAGCACACCGGCAGCATTTATCTCACCTTCAACTTCGACTTTGCGGTTCAGGGCGAGATCGGCACTCGTGCCGTTTTCGAACGCTGTCTGCGCACTTGTGGTCACCGGGACGCCTTCGACATCAAAATCGCTTGCAGACGCGAAACGCGTGATAAACCCCTCGAGTTCGGCAAGATCACCGTCATCGCCCAGATTATTCCCTTTGAATTCCACGCGCGTTGCGATGAGCTGACCTGCTCCACCGAGATTATCGCCTTTCGCTTCGACTCTCTGGCCACCTTCGGGTGCGCCGGTCGGGAAATTCTCCAGCATCGCAGCACTGAAATCGATGACAAAACCGTTGATTTCAAATGTGGTGCCGACCACGTTGCTGACGTTGCCGGTGATCTCCAGCTCGCCGCCGGCGGGCTTGAGTTCAATTCGAGTCGCGCTGATGCTGCCATCGGCCAGAACGAAACCGCTGACCTCGATGACGTCCGTCACGCTCAGACCATCGAGTGCAGCCGGAATGATGCTGTCGTCGAACGAGGTGTCAGCATCGACGCGCACGAGCTGCCCGAGAACAATCAGCGTTTGAGCCGCCGCATCGATATCAGTGATCGGACCTTCGACAACATCGTCGAATGTGACGGTGTCTGCGACCGGAGAGGTGCCGTCATCGTTGATCGTGCCCACGACAACAACTACGTCACCGACTGCCAGATCCGACTGAGCGCCGCCTCTGCCGTCAATGCCGAAAAGCGCATTGCTCGTGTCAAATGTCACGCCGTTGACAATGATGCTGCCAAATCCCGTTATCGTGCCTTTCGACACAACGCCGACTGGTGTCGGGCTGCCGCGCCCATCGATACCGGCGACCTTTTCGCCACCACCACCGCAGGCTGCAATCGCCAGCACGCCGCTCAATGCTAAAACTCCATAAGGCTTCATTGTCATTCCTCTCGTTTGCGGCCTTCGATCCAGTAAGCGCCCATGCCAAGCCGAATCGTTTTGCTCTTGTCGCCGTCTTTGATCTCGTGTTCGCTTAGCCAGGCATCGACTCTTTCGAGAAACTCCTGACCTTCCGTTTCAATAAACTTGCGGAACTCTGGCAATTCTTTTGCCGGTATCCTGGTATTTGTCGCGCGACGTTCAAAACGACCGGGGTCTTCGTCCGAGCGATGCAGGTTGTAAGCAATGGTATAACCCATGTCCTCCAGGACACTGCCTGAACTCAGCATGCGTTCCGGATCCATTAGCGTCGGCATGTATGTGCGCATCTGCACGGTGAGTGTTCCATCCTCGTCCTCTGCAACGGCGCCAACATGTTTCAATTCTTTGAGCATTGTCGTCGCCGCGACGTCGCCGCTGTACTTGTCGCACAACGACTCGAATGAGCCGGTTTCGCCGGTTGGCGGCAGTGGCACGGGTTTGCCATCGGCGCCGAGAAACTCTTCGTCCTGATGCCAACCGGCAAGAACCCGGGTCGCATAGTTCATGCGAGTAAACACTGCGACGCTTTCTTCCTGCAAAAGGTTCCGGAGACGCCGCACGTCGCGCCGTGACAGTCCGGTCAGGATTGCGACACGCGAAACGTTGGTCGGCCGTCCACGAATACCGAAATCTTCGGTTGCGACTTCGACGTAGGTCGCCTTGCAGATGTCCGCCAGTTCCTGCCAGTTCACGCCGGCGCGCAGCATGACGCGCGCGATCGGGCGAAACAAAAGCCGCAGGGCGGCGGTCGCAGTTCCTTTGGCATCTCTCATAAATGAGACTCATTATCCCATATACGTCAGTCAGTCAAGCCAGACGCCGGGCAAAAAGGGCGGGCTCGCATATGCGAGCCCTGCCCCAGCCCGTCGCGAAGACGGCGCAGCCCAGGCGAAGCCGGCTTAACTGCCATCTGCCGACTCAAACGCCACCTCTCTTGCATCGAGCAATCCGGTCATGCAGAACGCATCGCCTTCGAAGCTTTCGGCTTCAACGAGGGTGCCAACCTGCAGGCGGTTGAAGAACTCTGCCCGGCCGATTGGCTCGTCGTTCTCGTCCTCGAAGTTGTTTTCTTCTACGCGACCGGTTTCTATGATTACGCCTTGAATAACGAAACTGAAGCCGCTTGCGTCGCCGTTGATAGAGACGACCGGTCCGCGCAGTTCACATTCGAAATCATTGTTCTCTGCGGCCAGTTCGTCTCGTTTGACCCGTGTCCAGACGACGCCACCCGACGAATCCTCATGACCTCGAGACTCGATACGGTCACCCATCTGCAAACGGCCAATGAACTGCGCGGGCGTCAGGTGATCGCCTTCGCTTGCGTCGTCCTCGACACGGCTGCCGCCGGTCGGGGTGATGACGAGGCCGAGCCGTGTCGTGAAACTTACGCCGGGATCGACCGACGCAACCAGATCCTCGGTGCGAACATTGTCTTCGATGTCCTGCTCCGCCTCACGCAATACGAGCACACCGTCCGCATTGAAGCTGCCTTTGATTTCGACGCGCATACCGACGAGCGCTTCGAGTGAGGCTGCGTTCGTTACCGGCAACGTGGTACCGTTAATCGTGAACGTATTTGGTGTCGAACCCGTATCGACTGACTGCAGAACACCTTCCACCTCGAACTCACCATTACGGTCATCGTCATCGAAGTCGTCCTCGCTCTGCAGACGCACCAGGATGTATTCGCCGGCCACGATGTCTGCTTTGACCTCTACGAATGCACCAACAAGGTCCGCGCCCAGGATCAGACCATCTTCGAACATCGTGCCGTCACTTACCGTGAACACAACTCCGCCAACGGTGATGGACGCATTGTCGCTCGCTACATTCTCGACAAAGCCCTTGATCTCAAGCTCGTCACCATCAACCGCAGGATCACCTAAATCGGGGTCGCCGCCTGCGCCGTCGAGTTCTCGATCAACACGCGTCGCAAGGAACCCGTCTTCGGTCGGAAATGCGCTGACCTCGACGACCATGCCAATTAGTAAATCGCGAAAGTCGATGCCCGGTACGCCATCATTGTTGCCAATGTCATCGTCGAAGATAGTGCTGCCGTTGACCGTCACGGTCTGACTCATTACCGAGAAAGTACCAACCGTCGGATCATTGCCGTCCGGCGTGATGCTTTCGATCGGCCCTTTCAGGTCTTCGTCGAACTCAATTCTCGTCGCGGTGCGAACGCCGTTGTCATCGACCCCTGACACCCGCACTTTCATGCCGAGACGAAGGCGGCTGTCGTCGCCCATCGTCTCCGCTTCGTCCTCAATCGAGATGATCGTGTTCCCGGCCACTTCAAACTTCCCGCCGTTGACAAAGACACTGCCGAAACCGGTGATCGACCCGACAACCGTGACAGCGGTGGGGCCGGTCGGTGCGGGACCGGGCTGGTTGGTGTTATTGCCTGACGAACCGCCGCCGCAGGCCGCAAGGCTGAGCATTGCGACCAGGCCCAAGATTGGTCCGCTTTGTGTCGTGATTTTCATCGTTTTGTCCTCTTTTCAATAAATCTCAATAGCCACCAGCGGCGGCGCCGCAGATAGACCGTTAACGCCAGGAAACGGCCATCTGAGATCTGACCTTACTGAAAAACCATATGTGAGTCAATATGTCTCAATAATAGAATTCGATGATCGACTTCTAATTGACAGCGCCAATCACCGCCAGGCGCCTGAAGCCCTTGTCCACCAGGGCTTCAGGCGCCAATACGCGTTTGATCGCGGCAACTGGATGTGCTTGAACAAAGCAGGACGGGGCCACGCCGGGTGGCGCCCGTGTTTAACATATTGTGTCGCCGCCGGGTGCGGCTGTCAGAACGGCCCGTTCACGATAGACGGCGTGTGCCAGAACGCAGCCCACACGGCCTCGTCGCGAATGTAGTACACCGTGTCGTCATGAATAAATGCCCGATTGCGACTCGCCCAGTAGTAAGGCGGGGTTGTGCTGATCGCCGGCGGATCGATCGATCCAACGCTATTGAGTGACGCGACGGGTGGCGTATTTTTGTCACGGATCTCGAACAGATACAGCGCCGACCCGAGGAAGTTGTAGCTGCCATCGGCACTATAGATATTCGCGGGAATCGTGAACCGGTCGACGCCGTTGATATTCGCCTGGTAGGTGAATGCATGACGGTCGTGAACCGCCTCACTGTAAGAGCCGAGTCCGCCGAGCGTTGCACTGCCGCGCGATAGCGGCTGCGCGATATCCGAAACATCGAACAACTCGAGTTTCACACCGCCGTTGGCTCCGGTTCCGAGCCCGAGCAGGAGGTCGTCGCTGACCGGATGCAGGAAGTCGGAGAATCCCGTGATTTCGAGCTCGCCGGCAATGAATGGGTCGCTCGGGTCGGACAGATCGAGCGCGTACAGAGGATCGATCCGCAGGAAGGTGACGGCATAAGCTTTGTCGCCGAGGAAACGCACGCCGAATAGCTGCTCGTTAGGCTTGCCGATCTCCTGCGGCCTGGCATCGTTGGGTAAGGTCGATACAATATCGAGATGCAGGCGTGCCGCCGTGTTCGACTCACGCAGGATGTACAACGCGTGATCCACGAAGTCCTCGTTGGTCCAGTCGAACTGCGACGCGAGCAGCCGCAAGTCGCCGTTGTGCTCACTCATCCGGAAATCCGCTTGTCCGCCTCGCCAGACGGTGCCCTGGATATCGCCCGAGCCCCGATAGCGAACCTGCGTGCCCTGTAGCGCGAATTTGTGTATCCGCGTGATGTAACGCGCGGCCGGTGTGTCCGGGCGCAGCTCGGTGAAGTAGAGCGCGTTCTCCGACACGTACACGCCGTAAGCATCCTTGTTGTAGCAGGTCGTCGAGAACGCTTTCGGATTGTCGATCGGCACGGCGGTTACGCTCGTGATCACGGCGTAGCCTCTCTCGGCTACGTCGGTGGGCACGTAACAGCGCTCGGGCGCGACAAGCGGCTTGGTCTCGCCGTTGATCGTGATCTTGGGCAAAAGGTCATCGAGCGTGGTGTTGGCGAGGAGTTGCTCGTTCTGGGCCTGCTGCTCGGCCGTATCCACGTAGTAATGCAGGCCTGCGATATACGGCGTATAGCGGCTCACGATATAAACCGTGTTGCCGATGCGCCGGCTCTCGACGAATATGCCGTCGATTTCGGCGTCGAACTCGAGCGTCGGATCGCCTGTGTCGCTGACGTCGTAGACGCTAAAACCCAGCTTCTCCGGCGCCCAGATAGCGACGTCCGCCCAAAGCTCGCCGTAAGTTCCGTAGATTGACCGCCCCGTCAGCGCGAATAGCCGTCCGCTGTCCACGTACATGCCCTGTACAGAGATGTCATCATCGAGTGGAATCTCACTGGCCAGCTCGGCCGACCCACCGGCGGGATCGGTCGCGAGAATACGGATTGAGCGCTCGGGTTCCGTGCGCAGATCGGTGGCCTCATCCTGCGCCCCGGCAAGAAGGTAGCAGCAGTCGAAGTAGCGACGCGGCGCGACGAACAGGTGCGAGCCGTCGTAGCGAACGGCGTCGAATTCGTCAACGTTGGTCTCCTGCGTATAGGTACCAGTGAAGTTGCTGTCGGCCGCGGCGCCAGCCATCGCGAGCTGGTCCTCCGTGCTCATTGCCGTCAAACCCGACTTGATCGACGCTTCGAACGCCGCCGTGTCGGCAACCTGACTCAGGAGACCGACGGCGGGCTCGTCCGGCGTGTCGCTCGTTGACGAGCTCGAACCACAACCCACCAGTGCAAAAGAAATGAGTCCGAAAAGAAATCCAGGCAGCCGTCTCATCGCGCTTCTCCCCAATGATCCATAATTAGAGCCTATGCTCCGTTATCCGGGGTGTCTGTTGAGTTGTTGCGCAAGAATGTAAAAAATTGTAATCGCCGGCCTTTACATTATTCGACAATTTCCATACACCTTTACTATCGGCCTGTGACGTCCGGCACGCCACACTTATAAGGTGTCTCACTCAGGCTGGAGGCAGCACAGATGTTCACACGGATTGTCCAGCTCGCATTATTGTCGCTCGCATTGCAGGCGGGCCCCTCTGCCGCCGACGAAGAAAGCGAAGATACCGAAGCCTCGCGCTGGCGGCTCGGCGCGGCTTTTGGCTATGGCGTGCGCAGCAACCCGCTCGTGCAGTCGGATGACATCCCGATCATTGTCGACCTCGACATCGCCTGGTTCGGCGATCACTGGTTCTTCGACAATGGCGATCTCGGCCTGACGTTCGCCGACAATGACCGCCTCACTGCCAGCCTGGTCGCCCGGGTGAACAGTGACCGGGTCTTCTTCGGCAAGACCGACACGCGCTTCGTTTCCTTCGACTTTACCGGCATGCCGCTGTCCGAAGCCGTCGACTTCAAGGTGCCTGACAGAGACTATGCCGTGGAGCTCGGCCTGGAAATGCTCGCCGATGGTTCCTGGGGCCGCTTGCAAATGAGTGCGTTCCATGATGTCAGCAGCACCCATGACGGGTACGAGGTCTATGTCGATTACAGCTACGGCTGGCGCGAGCAACGCTGGTATGTCGAACCATCCATAGGTGCGAGCTACAAGAGTGACGCACTCAATAACTATTACTGGGGCGTTAGTGAAGACGAGGCCGGTGTTGTCGTGCTGCCCTACGAGGCAGGCGACGGGGTCAACCTGCATGCACGTTTCATGTTGGGCTACCAGCTGTCCCGGCACTGGTCGCTGTCAATGATTGCAGAATACGAACGCATCAATGACGAAGCTGCCATGAGCCCAATCGTCGCGCACCGTAACGTTCTTGGTTACTTTGCCGGCGTAGCCTTCAGGTTCCGATGATGCGGCGCCTGTTGATTATCGCGCTGCTGCTGTGCCCTGGACTCGCCACAGCTGAGAATGACGCCGACATGCGCCTGTCCGTGAAGCCTGTCCTGTGCGTCACCGACGACAGGACACCGAGTTGTGATATGTCATTCCTCGTCGTATGGCAGAGCGGCATTAGCGGTTATTATTGTCTTTTCAGCGACTTTGATGACGCACCGGTACGCTGTTGGAACGAAGACCGTGCGGGTCAACTGGATGACGATCGCACGGTGCAAAGCAACTTCAGCTACTGGATGACGGGCGACGACCATGGCTTTCGCCTGGCTCAGGTGAACATCGAGGTCCTGCGTTTGGACAGCGATGACCGGCGGCGCAGACGCCGCACGCGTCATGTCTGGGACATTAATTGAGCGAAACCGCGGTAGACATTCTGCTTGTAGAAGACGATCGACGCCTCGCCGATCTGACGGCGGAGTACTTCCGGCAGAATGGCCTCAGCGTCGCCATCGAATCGCGCGGGGACTTGGCGTTGTCACGATTCGCCAAAGAAAAGCCGCGCGTCGTACTGCTCGACCTGATGTTGCCCGGGGTTGATGGACTGACGATCTGTCGGGAACTTCGCGAAACCTTCGACGGCCCTATCCTGATATTTACAGCGCGAGACTCTGACATCGACCAGGTAATTGGCCTCGAGGCTGGCGCTGACGATTACGTTACGAAGCCCGTCGATCCGATGGTGCTGCTTGCACGAACACGCGCGCTGTTACGCCGCGCCGAAACCGATGGCAAGCCCGCAAGCTCGGGCTCCGATATCGTTCTCGGCGGACTGCGCATCAGCCAATCTGCGCAGGAGGTCTGGCTCGACGGCAATAAAGTGCAGCTCACCACGCATGAATTCGAATTGCTGCTACTGCTCGCAAATCACGCCGGCAGAGTATTGAGCCGGGACGACATTTTTCACCACCTGCGAGGCATCGATTACGACGGGCTCGACCGGTCGATCGACGGTCGAATCTCCAAATTGCGCCGCAAGCTCCGGGACAGCGCGACCAAGCCGACACGTATCAAAACGGTTTGGGGCAAAGGCTACCTGCTCGTGCCCGATGCCTGGGGTGGCCCAAAGTGAACCGCCTGTTCGGCGGCCACAATAGACTGTCGCTGTTCCGCACCTACCTGTTCCTGGCGGCCGGGCTGTTTATCGTTGCGATCGTTCTCGATTTCGGTTTCGGCCATGTGCAGTCGTCGCAGGAATCGGAACACGATCGCTGGCTCGAGACCACTTTCCAGCTGATCGAAAACGAACTGTTCTCAGTGACGGACGAACGGCGCGACGTGGTGGCAGCTTCGCTCGGCGACGAAATTGGCATCGGCGTGCGGCTGCTGCAGCGCGACGAGGTTCACATGAGCGGCACGTCAGAGCACCGCATGCCGGCGCTCATCGATGCGGATGGCAATAGCTCCTATCTGTACGATGCCGCCTCGATCAACGCGATTATTCGGCTCGGGCCTGTTATCGCGCCGCAGCAAAGCCTGCTCCTGCGCATGTTGCCGCCGCTCTTTTATCTATCCATCTTCGTCGTGGTCGGTGTCTGGTTGCGGCCCTTGCTCAGGGATGTTCATCTGATCGCCGATGGCGCGCAGCGTTTCGCCGCCGACTATCGCGAGCCGCTGAAGACCGCCGATAAAGCGACGGAGCTCACAGGGCTCGCGCAGAACCTCGACGACATGTCGTCGCGGCTCAGCGGCTTGATTCGCAGCCAAAAAGAACTGATCGCTGCGTTGTCTCACGAGATGCGTACGCCGCTTGCGCGGATTCGCTTTGCGTTGGCCGTTATCGGCAACAAGAACGATGACAAACTCAGTCAGCAAATCGATGCTCTTAATGACGATGTGCAGGAGATCGACGACCTGATCGCGTCGATGCTGAGTTATGCACGGCTCGACCATCCCGATATCCGCATGCATTGGCAGGCGGTTCCCCTCGAAGCCTGGCTGCATCGCATCGTCGAAAAGACTCGTACAGAGTCGGTCGTTATCTCGATCCACACGGATGACGGCCTCGATACGATTCAGATGGATCCTCGGCTTATGGAACTCGCGCTGAGCAACCTGCTAGTGAACGCCTGTCGCTACGGCAATGAGGCCGTCAGATGCGCGGTGACGCAGCACGCCGACGATTACCTGCTCTCGGTCGAAGACGACGGCAAAGGCATCCCCGAATCGGACCGCGAAACGGTATTCAAGGCATTCACGCGGATCGACGACAGCCGCAATCGCGAGACGGGTGGTTACGGACTCGGCCTCGCTATCGTCGCCCGCATCGCGACACTACATGGCGGTTCCGCCACCGTGGATGAGTCCGAGGAGCTGGGCGGAGCCAGGATTTCAATACGGTGGCGCGCCCGCCAGCATCGGTAAGTTCAGGTTGATTTGACTGCCGTCAGATTCGACGCAGCGCTTCGATACGCTCGGGAATCGGCGGATGGCTCATGAACAGGCGCATCATCTTGCGCTTGCCGCCGCCCGAAATGCCGAACGCCTGCAGTGCCTGCGGCAATTCGCCGGGTCGGCCACGCTCGAGTCGCGACAGAGCTTTGATCATCGGCTCGCGACCGTTGAGCTGTGCCGACCCCGCATCCGCGCGAAACTCGCGCAGGCGCGATACCCACATCACGATCACGCTCGCGAGAATGCCGAGTACGATTTGTGCCGCGATAACGGCGCCGAAGTAGCCGATGCCGTAACCACTTTCGTTGCGCAGCAGAACGCGATCGACGAAGTGACCGACGAGGCGCGAGAGGAAGATGACGAAGGTGTTCACGACGCCCTGAATCAGGGTCATCGTGACCATGTCGCCGTTGGCGACGTGGGAGATCTCATGGGCAAGCACCGCTTCGATTTCTTCTTTGGGCATGCTCTGCAGCAGGCCCGTGCTAACGGCGACTAATGCCGCGTTCCTGCGGGCGCCCGTCGCAAACGCGTTCATGTCCGGAGAATCGTAGATCGCAACTTCGGGCGTCTCGATGCCGGCCTGACGTGCCTGACGCTCGACCGTTGAGGTCAGCCAGGACTCCGCCGGGCTCGCCGGCTGCGTAATTACGCGCGCGCCCGTGCTGCGCTTGGCCATCCACTTGGATATGGCGAGCGAGATGAACGAGCCACCGAAACCGATGACCAGGGACAAGATCAGCAAGGCCTCGTAATTGATGCCTACATTGCGCTCGTCGAGGATACTGTCGACCCCGAGCAGTCGCAGCACGATGCTGAGCACCAGGATGACGGCAAGGTTGGTCGCCAGGAACAGCGCTACGCGCTTAAGCATTGTCGGTTCTCCAGATGATAATCAGACTCATTTCTGCGTCCTTTTGAGCCGATTTCAAGGGGCAGAGTTCCTCATGAATAGCTGCATGCGCGAGATTAGCAGCCGCAACCGCGTATCGAAATTCGCGCCGAGATCAAAGTTGATGAATGCCCGTATTAATACCTATGGCGCAAGTTGAGTAAATTAGATAAATCTAATATATGGATGACGCCAATCGTATTGCAGAACTGAGCAGGAGGTAACCATGAGATTCGGCACCCGCTGGCCCCCGGTTCCGGCAGGAATTCTCATTGGTATCAGCATGTTGCTGGCCTTCGTCGTCTCAGGCCGTGGCATTGGCGCCAGCGGGGCGATGACCCGCTTCGTCGCCTGGGTCCAGCACGGACTCTTTCCCGCCGCCACGGAACAGAGCGCCTATTTCGGCAACTATTTCGCGGATGGCGCGCATCCGCTCAACGACTACGTCGTGTTTCTCATGGTCGGACTGCTGATCGGCAGTTTCGTGGCTGCCTGGCTCAGCGGCGAACTTCGCGTTGAGGTGCTGCGGGGTCCGCGCGCCTCGATTGCCTATCGCCTCGCGCTGGCCATGGGTGGCGGAGTCCTGGCCGGCTTTGCCGCACGTCTTGCGCGCGGCTGCACGAGCGGTCAGGGCCTGGTCGGCGGCGCCGAGTTATCGGTCGGCGCCTGGGTCTTCCTGATGTGCATTTTCGCCGGCGGCTGGATGGCTGCCTGGTTTGTGAGAAAGCAATGGATTTGATCGCACCCTTCGTCAAGACCGGCGTCATCTCGTCTGCAGTCAACCTGTGGTTGGCCTTACCCATCGGATTCGTTTTCGGCTTCGCGCTGTTTCATGCCGGTTTCACCGACAGCCGCCGAATCGCGTGGGCTTTCTATTTCAAGGACGTCGGTGTTCCGGTCGTGATGTTCTCGGCGATTGCGACCGGCATGTTAGGCCTGTGGGGGCTGAGCCTGATCGGCGTACTCGACATATCGAAGGTGTACATGCTGCCGACTTTTCTTCTACCGATGGCGGTTGGCGGCTTGATCTTCGGCCTGGGTATGGTGATCGGCGGCTACTGTCCCGGCACGGCCGCAGCAGCCATCGCGACTGGCAAGATCGATGCGCTGATATTCGTCGTCGGGTTTCTTATCGGCAGCCTGGTCTTCGGTGACTACTTCCCGGTGTGGGGCGACTTCTACAACAGCGACTACCTCGGTGTGTATCGCCTCGACCAGTGGCTCGGCATCGGGCTGGGTCCCATGGTCCTGATCATCATCCTGATTGCGGTAGGCGGCACACTGGCTATGCGCTATGTGCAATACCGCTTCTGGCCGACGCCCGAGGCCGACCCGCAGCACGGGCAGATCGTCAGGCTGCAAGCCGTCCTGATCGCAATTGCGATAGTGATTGGCTTCACGTTTGCGTTTTTCCCGACCGAGTCTTTTATCGATGACAGCGTCGAAACGCCTTACTACATCGTGCCGAGGGCGAGTGTCGGCGAGGACGGTTCTTTAGCAAACCCTTCTTTCCTGGTTCCTTCTTCGTTTGAGGTACCGATCGGGACCGACACATGAGACGACGGGAGTTCATCAAGGTCTCCAGCCTGTTCGGCACGGGTGTGGCTATTTCGCCTTCGCTGCTGCTGAGCGGGTGCGCGGCCAGACCACTCCCCGGTGAAGGAGTCGTTACGACGACACCTACCATTTGCGACATCTGTTTCTGGAAGTGCGCGGGCCGTGTCTGCAAAGAAGACGGCAAGCTGTGGAAGATCGATGGCAATCCCGACGATCTGCACAGCGGCGGTCGGCTTTGCACGCGAGGCACTGGCGGGCAAGGCGCCTATCTCGACCCGGACCGGCTGAAAAAACCGCTCATGCGCGTGACGGTGAACGGGCGACAGACCTTTAAAGAAGTCTCCTGGGACGAAGCGCTCGACTTCATCAGCGAAAGAATGCGGTCGATCGCAGAAACCGTGGGCCCCGAACGCCTCGCGTATCTGCATCATGGCGCGGGCGGCAGTCATTTTCTGCACTTGCTTCGGGCATACGGTTCCAACAGTCATGCCGAGCCCGCATTCGCACAGTGTCGCGGTCCGCGTGATGTCGGCTTTAGCCTGACGTTTGGCGAATCGGCGAGCTCCCCGGAGCGCACCGACATGGCCAACGCACGGTGTATCGTCCTGCTGGGCTCACACATCGGCGAGAACCTGCACAACGGTCAGGTGCAGACGCTGGCCGAGGCAATCAACAAGGATGTCACGCTGATTACGGTCGATCCGCGGTTCTCGGTGCCGGCCAGCAAGTCCCAGCACTGGTTACCCATCAAACCAGGGACCGACATCGCGCTGTTACTTTCATGGATGCATGTGCTGATCAGCGAAGGCCTGTGCGATACCGAGTATCTCGATCGCTACGCGGTCGGTTTCGAACAGCTCGCAAATCACGTGCGTGATTACACGCCCGAGTGGGTCTACCTGGAAACGGGCATACGACCAGATGTGATTCGCGAAACCGCGCGCGAGATGGCAATAGCCGCGCCTGCAACGATCGTTCATCCGGGCCGCCACGCGACCTGGTACGGCGACGACACGCAGCGAAGCCGCGCTATCGCGATACTGAATGCTCTGCTCGGATCGTGGAATCGCAAAGGCGGCTTTTACATACCGGAGAAAGTCGATCTGCCCGAGTATCCGTTGCCCGACTATCCGAAACCGAAATTCAGCACAGCCGACGCCTACCCCGGAAAGTGGCCCTTCGCCAATCAGGGCGTAACCAACGGCGTCATCGACGCGTCGATAGGCGAAGACGCCTTTTTCAAAGGCTGGCTGGTGTACGGCACGAATCTCCCGCAGACGGTACCGGGCGTCGAGGCCCGGTTGAAAGCGGCAGCCGAATCACTCGACCTGGTCGTTGTCGTCGAAACGATGCCGTCCGAGATGACAGGCTACGCGGATGTCATTCTGCCCGAGTGCACCTATCTCGAACGCTACGACGACCTGCGCAATTCCGGTGAGCGACATCCGTCGCTGGCGCTGCGCATGCCGGCTTTCGAGCCGAAATACGACAGCAAACCCGGTTGGTGGATTGCGAAGCAGCTCGGCACACGTCTCGGACTGGACGAATATTTTCCGTGGGACGACTACGCCGACAAGCTCGACTGGCAGTTAAATCAGGTTGGCAGCTCGCTCGAGGAAATGCAGGAGATCGGCGTCAGGAATTTCCCGCGAAAATATCCACTGTATTTCCCTGACGGACAGCGCGTGCAGTTCCGCACGCCGAGCCGCAAGATTGAATTGTATTCGCAGCAGCTTGCGGACAAGGGTTTCGACCCGATGCCGGTCTACACACCGCCCGACCCGGTACCGAACGGCTACTATCGACTCAACTACGGCCGCATGCCGGCGCACACGTTCGGCAAGACCACCAACAACCCTTTGCTGTTCCAGCTTGCGCCGGAGAACCAGCTGTGGGTAAACCCGCTGGTTGCAAGTGAGCGACAAATAAAAAATGGCAGTTACGTGAGACTCGCAAGCACGACAGGCGTGATCAGCAACAAGATACGCGTGCGCGTTACCGAGAGGATCGGAACCGACTCGGTCTTCATGGCGCACGGCTTTGGCCATAAATCGAAGCGTTTGCGGCTTGCGTTTGGCGTTGGCGCCGACGACGGGGAGTTGATGAGTAACATCAAGGTCGATCCGATCATGGGTGGCACCGGAATGCGCGCAAGTTTCGTGACCTTTGTCAGGGACACGAGCGCCGGAGCTGAATCATGACCTGCTTCGTGATGGTCATCGATACGCGTACCTGTATCGGCTGTGGTGACTGCGTGATTGCCTGCAAGACCGAGAACAAGGTTCCTGAGGGGCTCAACCGGGACTGGGTGGTCGAGGCGACCAGTGGCACCTACCCTGATCTGAAAACCGAATTTCGCTCCGAACGCTGCAATCACTGTTCGAACGCAACGTGCGTAACGCTGTGCCCGACCGGTGCAAGTCATCATTGGAACGACACGAATATCGTGCTGGTCGACGCTAACAAGTGCACAGGGTGCAAAGCCTGCATCGCCGCCTGTCCTTACGATGCACGTCTTGTCATGCATCCGGAGGGCTACATCGACAAATGCACGTTCTGTCATCACCGTGTGGAGAAAGGGCTGGATCCGGCGTGCGTCGCCCACTGTCCGACCCGCTGCATGTATTTCGGGTCACTCAATGACCCGCACAGCGAAGTGAACCATTTATTAAAAACACGCGAGCACAAAGTGCTCAAACCGGAAACAGGCAATGAGCCCAGAGTCTATTATCTGACCTAAGGCCAGGAAGAAATGTCCGAAGAACTCCTCATTACCGCGAGAGACAATGCGCTGATCGATCCCGGCCTGCACATCTGGACCTGGGAAGTCGCGATGTACCTGTTCCTGGGCGGCATGACGGCAGGCATCATGGTATTCGCCGCATTGATGACCGTGCGCAACAAGGATCGGGTGGCTCCGTTTGCCACTGCGCGCCTGGCGCTGCTTGCGCCGATCGTATTGTCCCTGGGTATGACAACGCTGTTCCTCGATCTCGAGCACAAACTTTATGTGTACCGGTTTTACACGTCCTTCCAGATCACGTCACCGATGTCGTGGGGTGCCTGGATTCTTATCGTTGTCTATCCGATATCGATCCTGCAGATATTGTCCACCGTGCGCGGCGGGTATCCGTCTCTTGCGTCGTTTGCCGACAGACTGACGATTGGACGGCTGATCATCGACTGGTGTGAGCGCTACCGGATGCAGATCGCGTTTGCGGTCATTCCATTTGCCGTCGCCCTCGGCATCTACACAGGCATTCTTCTGAGCGCGTTCAGCGCCCGGCCGTTCTGGAATTCCGGAGTGCTCGGGCTGCTGTTCCTGGTCTCGGGCATGTCCACTGCCGCAGCACTCGTCGTGCTCATGGCACGACAGCAGAGCGAGAAAGACCTGTTTACGCGCCTGGACCTCGTGCTGATCTTCGCGGAGATCGGCCTGGTCGCGCTGACCCTGATCAGCCTGGCCTCAGGATCGGCGCAACACATTGAAGCGCTGCAAATCATCATGGGCGGCTCCTATACGCTCGCATTCTGGGTCCTGTTCGTAGGTATCGGCTTGCTGATACCTTTGCTGCTGGAGATCCTGGAGATATCCGGCATCAGCAAGTCCCTGGCGATGCTCGCCCCGGTCCTGGTTCTCGTCGGCGGCTACGCGCTGCGGCAGGTCGTCCTGGATGCAGGCCAGGAGAGCACGTGGACAAGCTACTCGACTCAGTACGATTCCGATTTGCTGCAACGCTTGCCGAAATCAGATTAACATTCGGTACGGCAACACACGTGGAGGTCAGAAACTTGGCACACAGTTTTTCGAAGGCGACACTGCTTTCACTCTCAGCTGCATTCATCGCCGCTTGCGGTCCTTCAGACGAGTCCGACGTCGCACTGCTCGACGTGGCGCAGGCCGCAGCACGGCAGGATGACCGCGTGAGTGTCGAGGTTCTGGCCGACTGGCTGATCGAGGGGCGCGGCGATTTCAAACTCGTTGATGTGCGCATGCCCGGGGATTTCGAAAGCGGCAGGATTGGTGATGCCGAAAATATCCCGATTGCGCAGATCATCAATCAGGACGTGGTGCAGCGTTTGCCGACCGATCGTATGGTGATCGTGTATTCCAACGGTTCCGAGAATGCGGCCAAAGCGACCGTGATGTTGCGGCTCTCGGGGATAGATGCGCACCTGTTGGCGGGCGGCTATAACGCCTGGCATCGGCGCATACTCAACCCTGACATATCAGCCGAAGAAATCGACGGAGAGAGCTTGCAGGTCTCGGCACAACGCGCGTACAGCTGTTACTTCGTTGGCGAGCGTTCCGCGAATGGTGAAGCGAGGCGGAGCGCAGATGACGCACCGTTTGTCCCGCCGGTCTTTTCCGGGGAGGAAGAGAAAGAAGTGCCGCTGCCGCCAGCCGGCGAGGAGTCCTGCTAGCTAAGGCGCAGCCGCTTGGTCAATCCGGCTCAGCGATGTCGGCGTTCCATATCGCCTGCATTTCTTCTTTGTTGAAAGGCCGTCCTTTAGAAGATGTGCGGCCGCCGAGTGAGGTCCCGATGTTCGTCCAGGCGTCGGCGGGCAAGCCATCATGAAGCCGCGGTCCGGCCGGTACGAATTCCAGATCATCGTCATTGTCTTCTATCCTGCCAGTGCCCAGCCCGAGGGCTTCGCTTGAGCGATGGCATGACGCGCAGGATCTCGATTTTCCGGTCGTGTGCGGAGACAACGGCGCAAATGCGCGGATAAACCTGTCCCGGTCCCATGCCGGATGTGCGACCGTCATGATCATCCCGGGCACGAATAACTCGATGCGGCCGGACTCGTTCACGCCCAATGCCGGCAGTGTGTTGTTCACTCCCCAGCGTTTGTCTTGCCAGCGACCGGCCGTGACTTCTCGGTCGACGTGATCCCACTGCTCACCGTCGGCGTCGTACCCCATGTGGCAACCAAGACACTGCGGTGCCCACTGGCTGTGACAGGTGGCGCAGGTCAGACGCTGATGGTCCTCGTCGAGTGCGTGATGTCGCGGCTCCGGCGGCGGGATCCTGAGCACCTTGCCAGCAATCTTCGTGTGCAGCCAGGCGCCATCGTCACGCAGTTCAACATGCCACAGCGGCGTGCCGTTCTTCCGCGTTGTCAGGAACCCGGTGTCGGCGCCGACCGCAAACGGAACGTGCTTTTCCAGACCCGCCATCGCGGCGGGCCAGCCGGACAGGCCGATCTGGTGGTTACGATTGCCGTGGCAGTCCTCGCAGGCAATATCGACGGCTTCGCGCTGACCTGGCGCACTGCCGGCATCACCCATCAGCCCGACACTCGTGTGACAGTCGATACAGCTCATCCCGGCGAGGTAGTGAACGTCGGCGGGCATTCGTTCGACGTGCCGGCCATCCGCGAGGCGCAGTGACGCTGCCGCATCTTCTGCGGCGGCAACATCGATCTCGGCCAGGCCTGAAATGCTCAGCGAAATCCTGCCGGAGCGGGAGTGGCAGCCAAAACAGCGTGCGTCCGACACCTTTGTCGTGAGTGCCGTGTGTGCGTCTTGCGGGTATTCATTGATATGACATGCAAGGCAACCGCCGCCACGATCGCGCGTTACGTCGTGACCGTGCGCTGTCCTCGGTTGGCCCATGTGGCAGCTCGCGCACTGCTTGCGCAACATCGAGTCCGCAACGCTGTGGCCGAGTGATTGAAGGTTGATGGTCGCGTCCGGTCCTGTTGACCCGTCGACGAGTTGTCGAGTCGTGCGGACCATTCCGCGTCCCGTGTGCATTAAGTTATTGCGCACCGAGGAGACTCTGTCGGCATGACAGGCGCCGCAGGTACGCTCCGCGTTTGCAAGGTCGCCGGGAAACGCGATCAGTCCATTATGCGCATCGTCCTTGAGTGGCGTCGTGTCATTGCCTGCATGACAAATCACGCAGTTGTCGGCCGCAAAGACGTGCGACGCGCTGAATCCGGTTTGCTTGTCGCCGTGGCATTGCACACAGGCGCCGCTGGCAGGCGAAGTACAGACGGCCAGCAGGCAAAACATAAGCAGAAGTCGCAGCAGCATACGGCGGTTACTTTAGCAGGGGTTGAGCATTCATATGGCTCTCGGATGCTCAACGGTTCCGAATGCAGACTCGGCAAGTACGAATTGACGGCTAGACGGCATTCAAGATTTACTTGGTAAATCAAACTCTCGGAAGTTGACCATGAATGACCATGTAGATTTCAGTCGTCAATACAGGCCGGGCGGAAGTCTGTCCCGGCGATTTCTTACATCTGCCCTGGCGCTCGTACTCCTTACCATGCTGCCCATCGGGACAGGAGCGGAGGACGTGGAAGGCGCAAAAGACCACCCGCTGTTCAACCGCCTGCCCAACTACGAAATCCAACAGTATAGGGAGAGCGAGTTCGACTGTGTATGACGAATTCGTAGCCAGTGACGGCAGCTACAAGACCGTAGAGGGCCGTATGTATTACTTCAGCTACTACGTCGTAAAAGGCACGCAATATCTGAGCGAGGCGGCTATCAAGAGAAACTACAGCGAGGCGTTCAAAAGGATCGGCGGTGTTGTCCAGTACGAGGACGGATACAATGTGCACATGAGTCTGGACAAGGGCGGCCAGGTCACCTGGGTACGGGTCAGCACGTGGAATCGAGGGCAAGGTGTGACTCTCTATATCGTCGAAGAAAAGCCGATGGAGCAGTTCATCGTTGCCGATGCCGACGCCCTGCTGCAGGAAATCAGCCTGACCGGAAAGGCGACCGTGCACGGCATCTACTTCGACACGGGCAAAGCGGCGGTCAAAGCCGAGTCCGGCCCGGCGCTGATTGAGGTTGAGAAGCTCCTCGAGAAAAACTCCGATATGAGGATTTTCGTTGTCGGACACACCGACTCCGTCGGGGATTTCGACTACAACCTCGACCTTTCCCGGAGAAGGGCCGCTGCGGTGGTCGAGGTCCTTGTATCGCAGCACAGCATCAATCGAAGCAGGCTCGAGCCCCACGGTGTGG
>CAVQDJ010000021.1:0-153485 GCA_963711285.1 uncultured Gammaproteobacteria bacterium
GTTTTTCTCGACCCCTGGTCGGAGTCCAATCCTGAAAAATCGGGTCTGTCCCGGTTCTTCAGGGGGGACCCACAATTATACAGGCCAAGCGGGTTCAAATGACAGCCGGGCCTGCTGTAGTGCGTCGATTTTGGGGTCTGCTGAAGGACACCGTACCTTCAGCGGACGGGCATTATAGCCGTGAACAGGCGCCGGTCAACATTTAATCCGGCTATTTGTGAAATATACTGGCCCGGCCCGCGCCTTCAGGCTGTTTTCCCAGGCTTTTCAATCACTTCGATTGAGCGAATATCCTACTTCACACCTGCTCGCCACGCTTTGTACTCGGCCGACTGCAGCAACTGCGCGTAGGCTGGATTCTTTTGCAGTGCCTCCGGACCCAGTTCGTAACCGAAATCGCCCTGGAGCTTCTCTAGCGCCTCGACAGATCTTGAGTAATCGGACGCCGCTGCGCGAGCATTCAGCGCCGACCACCAGCCCAGCTCGAGGGCGGGCTCGAGCCGCAGCGCCTCGTCGGCGTAAGCCGCGGCATCCTGCGCATTGCCCATGACGAGCGCGGCGGCTGACAGCCGTGCCTCCATGGCCGCATCTTCGACTTCCAGTCTGTCCGCGAGCCTCCGCAACGCAAGAAACGCGTCCTCGTACATTCGTGATGGAAAGTAGTAATCGAGCAGCATCAGCGAATACAGCGGCTCATCCGGAAAATGCTCGGCCATGATCTTCAACGCCGCAACCATTTGCCGGCGCTTGCGTACCTGTCTCGCAATCTGCACAGACGATTCGATCACGACGCGCTGGCGCTGGAACCGCTCCTGGAGGCCGTCGCGTACTTCGAGATAGCGATCCAGCCGGCGATCTCGAGCCGCCTTGAGCAACTCGCCGAACATGAAGAGTTCGCTGTCCTTGACGTTCTGGAAGTCGAGCAGCTTGCGCATGTTAGGTGCGCTTGGCGCGGCCATCACCATCGATCTACCCATGCGCTCCGAGAATCGCATGCCGCTCAGGAAATCCGTCCAATCGACAATAACCACTCGAGTCTTGTTATCCAGACGCAAATCGTATTCGTGATATCTGAACTTGAATTTCGGCTCATCGAAGCGAACGACGGCTCTGCCGCGGTCACCGCGAGACTCGATACCGAGCAAGGTTGCCTTGATCCCGCCTTCGGGAACCGCGAACGCTGACGTGATCACGTCATCGTAGGAGTATTCGAGCCTCTCATTAAATTGCTTTTTTATTTTCTGATCGATCAGGCGCAGACCGAAGATTCGATCCACCATGTCTCGCCTGTCAGTCGCCTTGACGAAGCTGTCAAACGAGCCGTTGTTCATATCGTTGACGATTTTCTCGAAGCCTGAGCGAAAAGCTTCCTGCCTGGTCAGCTCGGCCGTTTCGGCATCCTCCAGCTCATCGGCACCGGTAACCGAACAAAAAGCGGCCGCGAAAACGATCAGGTACAAAACCAGACTTTGCGTCTTCATTGCAGTGACCTCAATCCGAATCAGTTCAGGCTGACTCGCGAGAACTTGCGCTTACCAACCTGATAGATGCAGGTACTACCCGCATCGATCTCAAGTGCGCGGTCTTCAACTCTGACGCCGTCGATACGGACGGCGCCTTGCTTGATCATGCGAAACGCTTCGGACGTGCTGCTAACGAGCCCGGCTTCCTTCAACAAGTGTGCAATACCGAGCCGGCCATCTTTGCTCTGCAAGCTTAGCTCCGGCATTTCCTCCGGCATGGCGCCCTGTTGAAAGCGGGCAACAAACTCTTCTTTCGCCGCGATTGCGGCGCCAACATCATGAAAACGTTCGACAATCTCATGCGCCAGTTCAAATTTCACATCGCGGGGATTCATGCCTTCGTTAACGCGTTTTTTCAAACCGGCAATTTCTTCGAGTGAGCGAAAACTCAATAGTTCGAAGTAGCGCCACATCAATTCATCCGACACCGACATGAGTTTGCCGAACATCTCGCCGGGCACGTCCGTGATACCGATGTAATTGCCGAGCGACTTCGACATTTTCTGCACCCCGTCGAGCCCTTCGAGCAGGGGCATCGTCATGACAATCTGCGGATCCTGCCCGTAGTCTTGCTGCAGTTGCCGGCCTACGAGCAAGTTGAATTTTTGATCGGTTCCCCCGAGTTCGACATCCGCTTTCAGTTCAACAGAGTCGTAGCCTTGTACGATCGGGTACAGGAACTCGTGAATGGAAATCGGCTGGCCGGCCGAATATCGCTTGTTGAAGTCGTCGCGCTCCAGCATTCGTGCCACGGTGTGGTGCGATGCCAGCTTGACGAGCCCTGCCGCATCCATAGTGCCCATCCAACGCGAGTTGAAGTCGATGCGTGTGAGTTCCTGGTCGAGAATCTTGAAGATCTGCGTCTCGTAGGTTTTGGCGTTCTCCTGTATCTCTTCCGGTGACAACGCCGGGCGAGTCGCATTCTTGCCTGACGGGTCGCCGATCATGCCCGTGAAGTCGCCAATCAAAAAAACGACCTCGTGGCCAAAATCCTGAAACTGGCGCATCTTGTTAATCAGAACCGTGTGCCCGATGTGCAGATCCGGCGCGGTCGGATCGAAACCTGCTTTGATGACCAGTGGCCGTTTGAGCTTCAGCTTCGCTTCAAGGCCATTCTCCGGCAAAACTTCGTCGCTGCCGCGAACGAGTTCGCGTAGTTGTTCCTTAATATTCGTCATGACATCCGGTCGGGGGGCTAGATCTGCTGCGGAACTGTAGCATTCTCAGGCTTTGATGAAAGCCCATATGTAGCCGTTCCAAGCAATCTTGGTTAACACCATGACTTATAACACTTTTCTTTGACCTGCCGTAATCGTCACGGTAGAGTAGCGGCATCACGAATCGCGGGGACGCCGACTTGCATCGCCCAGTCAGTCCACTACTGCACGATTACAAGCCACCGGCGGCCACGTCGCCGCAGAAATCCAGGGCACTGCAATGGTTTGCTGTCGGTCTGGGCATTCCGCTGATCGGCCTCGCCATGATCTCGATGGTCGATTCGACAAGCAGTCAGCCACCGACGCCCGCGACACCTGCCATGACCGCCAGCGCTGGCGCTGAAGTAAGCAACGACGAGCTGGTTGAAGAGCCTGCCGTGTATTTGGGCGAACCACTCGTATGGGCGCCCGAGCCCGAGTACGCGACACTGACGCTGACGATTCGCTCGGGCGACACACTTGACCAGCTGTTTCGCAAACACCAGCTGGACATCGGTCACCTCGCAACGATCGCGCGACTTGACGCGGCCGGCAAACTATTCCGCAGAATAAAACCGGGTGATGTTTTTGAAATTACTCACGACGAAGGCAAGCTCGTAAGCATGTACTCAGCGCTGACTCTGACCAGCGCACTGAAAATCGATCGGGAGGAATCCGGGTTCACGGCCGCTATCGTCGAACGTCCCATCGAAGTGCGCAAGAGACTCGCTTACGGGATCATTGAGTCGTCATTGTTCGAAAGCGCTGCCGGCGCCGGACTGTCAGACAAACTGATAATGAATATCGCCGGCATATTCGCCTGGGATGTCGATTTCGTCCTGGATATCCGGTCCGGTGATAATTACTACGTGCAGTGGGAAGAAGTCTGGCAGGACGGTGAGTTCGTTACCGACGGTGAAATCATCGCTGCCGAGTTCAACAATAACGGCCGCACACATCGCGCGATTCGATTCATAGATGACACCGGACGCACGGACTACTTTACGCCGGACGGGCACAGTGTCCGCAAAGCCTTTATTCGAGCGCCCGTCGATTTCACGCGCATCAGTTCCAACTTCAACCCGAACCGGCGCCATCCGATCCTGAACAAGATTCGCGCCCATCGGGGTGTCGACTATGCCGCACCGCGCGGCACGCCGATCAAGGCGGCCGGCGACGGCAAGGTGATCTTTCGCGGCGTCAAAGGGGGCTATGGCAACGCGGTCATCCTGCAACACGGCGGTAATATCACGACGCTCTATGGGCACATGTCCAAGTTCGCCGCCAAAGCACGGGTGGGCCGCCGGGTCAGACAAGGTCAGACGATCGGCTACGTTGGGGCGACGGGACTCGCAACCGCCAATCATCTGCACTATGAGTATCGGCTAAACGGTGTGCACCGTAACCCGCGTACCGTCAAGCTGCCACAAGCTGACCCGATCGCCGAGAAGTATCGCGAGCAGTTTTTCACGACAGCCGAGCCGATACTCGAGGAATTGGAACGATTCAAGAGCACCCAGTTAGCTTCCGTTGCCTACCTCGACAACTAGCGGCCAAAGAACACGCTAATGGGTGACTACTACATTGGCCTGATCTCCGGCACGAGCATGGATGGTATCGACGCTGCGCTCGTTGACATCGGTGAATCCTCCGCCAGCGTTCTCCACACACACGACCACAGCTATCCGGACCAGCTCCGTGCGCGGCTGATCAAGGCCGTTCGCGATCCCAAGCACTGTGTAGTCGATGATGTTGGCCAGCTCGATCGTTGGATTGGCGAATGTTTTCGTGACGCCGCGAAAGCATTGCTCGCGGCCGCCGCTATCGATGCGGGGGCGATTGTTGCCATTGGCAGTCATGGCCAGACGATTCGACATCAACCAGAATCACCGCATCCGTTCACGCTGCAGCTTGGTGACCCGGCCGTTATCGCCAAAGGGACGGGAATTACGACCGTGGCAGATTTCCGTCGTGCCGACCTGGCACTGGGCGGTCATGGCGCTCCATTGACGCCAGCGTTTCACGAGTGGCTGTTTCGCCGCTCAGATTCGACCCGGGCTGTCGTAAATATCGGTGGCATCGCCAACATCACGGTGTTGCACGGCGACGCGACCGACACGACGGGTTTTGATACGGGCCCCGGCAACACACTCCTGGATGCATGGGTCAGCAGACACCGCGGTGACCGATATGACGCGGATGGCCGCTGGGCTGCAGATGGCACGGTCGATGAAGACCTGCTTGGGCGGCTGCTCGCTGATCCGTATTTTGCGGCCAGCCCTCCCAAGAGCACTGGCTTCGAGTACTTCAATTTACAGTGGCTCGACGCAATGGGAATCGATCAACTGGAAGCGCAAGATGTTCAGGCGACCTTAAGCGCCCTGAGTGCCGACAGCATCGCAGCGGCTGTTCATCAGCATGCCACTGCGGACACGGACGTATTCGTGTGCGGTGGCGGGGTGCACAATTCCGGCCTGATGCACAGAATCGCCACGCAACTCCCCCATGCGAACATCGCCTCAACCGCGGCAGCGGGCCTCGATCCCGACTGGGTTGAAGCCGCGGCATTTGCCTGGCTCGCAAAGCGCACGACCGAAAACCTTCCAGGCAACCTTCCCGCCGTAACCGGGGCAGCGCACGCCACGGTGCTCGGCGCCATATACCCTGCAGGCTGAAGTGAGCACTACGTAAAGAACAGGCAATACTGTCGTTGCTATACTGGTCGGCCCGGAATTTGAGAGACCGCTGTGGACGCGCCTGCACTGCCGCCAGCTGATCTGTATATCAATCGTGAACTCAGCCAGCTCGAGTTCAACAAGCGCGTATTGGCCCAGGCCCTGGACCCGACCGTACCGCTCCTGGAGCGGCTGCGGTTTCTATGCATCACCTGCACCAACCTCGATGAGTTCTTCGAGATTCGGGTTGCCGCGCTCAAACAGCGCATCGAGCTCGGCGCGCCGGCGCCCGGTCCCGAGAAACTCTCGTCACAGCAGATTTTCGACGCCCTGCGCCACGCCATGCTCGGCGTCGTCCAGCAGCAGTACGAGTTACTGAACAACGTGCTGTTTCCGCAACTCGCCAAAGCCGGCGTCCGCTTCGTGCAGAGCGAGGACTGGAGTGCCGAGCAGCAGGAGTGGCTTACCGAGTATTTCCGCGAGCAGGTCGTACCGGTATTGACGCCGCTGACCTTCGATCCGTCGCGCCCATTTCCCCGAATTCTCAACAAGAGCCTGAATTTTATCGTGCGCCTGAAGGGCAAAGACGCGTTCGGTCGCCGCCGCCATCGTGGCATGGTGCAGGCGCCGCGCTCACTGCCGCGCATTATTCGATTGCCGGAGCACCTGAGCACCCCGGGTTGCCACGATTACGTTTTTCTGTCGTCGGTTATTCGCATGCATGTCAGCGAACTCTTCCCCGGACTGGACGTAGACGGCTGCTATCAGTTCCGGGTTACGCGCAACAGCAATCTGTATGTCGACGAGGAGGAGATCGGCGATCTCGTGCATGCACTCGAGGGTCAGCTGCAGGCCAGCCGTCATGGCGCGTCTGTGCGAATCGAAGTAGGCCATCAATGCCCGCCGGATCTGCAAGAATTCCTGCTCGACCATTTCAGTCTGGACGAGCACGACATGTATCTCGTCGACGGCCCGGTAAATCTGAATCGCCTGTCCACGGTCTGCGACATCGAGGACAAGCCGGAACTGCTGTATCCGCCGTTTACGCAGGGCCTGCCGGAGGAGCTGCGAGGCAACGAGAATATTTTCGATCTGCTGTCGACAAAGAACGTGCTGCTGCATCATCCATATCAGTCCTTCGCGCCGACGATAGACTTCATCAGCAGCGCTTCGTCGGACCCGGACGTTCTAGCGATCAAGATCACCCTGTACCGCACTGGCGCAGACTCACCGATCGTTGACCTTCTGGTCAACGCCGCACAATCCGGCAAAGAGGTCACGGTCATCATCGAACTGATGGCCCGCTTTGACGAGGCTGCGAATATCTCGCTCGCCAACCGCTTGCAGGAGGCCGGCGCGCATGTCGTCTATGGACTCGTCGGCTACAAAACGCATGCGAAGATGACGCTTGTCGTGCGGCGCGAGTCCGGCAAGCTCGTACGCTATGTGCACCTCGGGACCGGTAACTACCATCATGCGACGACACGCCTCTACACCGACTACGGATATATGAGCGGTGGCCAGCCCCTCGGGCAGGATGTGCATGAGTTGTTCATGCAGCTGACGAGCCTGACCACATCCAACGTGATGACACGCATGCTGGCAGCGCCGTTCAATCTCTACCCGTCGCTGCTCGAGAAAATCGCTCGTGAGGCGGACAACGCGCGCGCCGGCAAGGACGCGCGCATCATCGCCAAGATCAATTCGCTGAACGCACCCGGCATCATCGATGCACTTTACGAGGCCTCGCAGGCTGGCGTAAAGATCGACCTGATCGTCCGCGGCATTTGTTCGCTTCGCCCCGGGGTGCCGGGCCTTTCTGATAACATCCACGTCCGCTCGATCGTTGGCCGTTTTCTCGAACACTCGCGCGTCTACTATTTCCTCAATGACGGCGCAGAGGAATTCTACTGTGCGAGCGCGGACTGGATGGAAAGAAACTTGCTGCGCCGTAACGAGTCCTGTTTCGAAATTCGCCAGAAAGCTTTGAAGGACCAGATACGCGGCGACCTGGAACTGTTCCTCGCCGACAATTGTCAGGCCTGGGTACTGCACGGTGACGGAAGCTACGAACGGCTGGCGCCGGCAAAAGGCGAGAAACGTATCTCAGCGCAGAAAATTTTCGTGGAAAAGCTGGCCGTTCTTACTTGAAACTCAGCTCGTAACCAACCGCGCGAAGATAGCCCTGCTCCCGCTCGAGATCGGCCACCGTCAACGGGTTCGCCTGTAGCCACGCAGCGTCGAAAGTCAGCTCGAGAGAGTTGACGCCCACGGCCAACTCGATAGGCGGAATATCAACCTGAGATCGGCTGCGATTGAGCAGAACTGCGAGCCGGAGCAGCATAGCCAGTTGCAGAGCGGTCTCCCGCCATGCGCGTGGTAATTGGTCCTTGATACGCGTGTCGATGTCATGCCGTTGGCTGCCGATCAAAAAGGCGAGGAATCGTTGCTCCGCGCGCGGGAAGCCTGGCAGATCCGCATGCTCCGCGATGTATGCACCATGTCGCTGGAAACCATCGTGAGATATGTCCAGGCCGATTTCATGCAGCCGCGCCGCCCATTCGAGCATGCGGCTGCTCAGCACGGCATCGGGCTGCCACGCCCCCGCGCATTGATCAAGAAGCATTGCGGCGGTTGCGGCAACGCGTTTGGATTGCGCCTCGTCGACGTGATACCGCGTCGCCATTGCGTGCACGCTGCGCTCGCGTGCGTCTTCATGCTGTAATCGACCGAGCAAGTCATATAGCAGCCCTTCACGCAGCGCACCGTCAGAGATCTTCAGCGACGTCACTCGCAGCACGCCAAGCAGCTCGGCCAGGATCGAGAGCCCGCCCGGCCAGACCTGTGCACGTCTTTCGGAAAGCCCGCGTAGCGACAGGTCTCCGATCGTCTCGAACTGCAGCATCCGCTCGATCAACTGCTCGAGTACGTCCGGCGTCAGTCCTTCGGAGTCGATGATGCCCAACTCACTGGCGACGAATTCAGCAGAACGAATCGTTCCCGATGTGCCGATCGCTTCGATTTCTGCAGAGCCTCTGAAAAAAGCCTTGACCGGTCTCAGTTCGAGTCGCGCCGCAAGCCGCGCTCGTTCGAAAGCCGTGCGCGTGATTCGACCATCGCCAAAGAAGCGCTCAGTCATTGCCACGCAGCCGAGATGCACGCTCTCGAGGGCCCGCGGCTCAGCGCCGTGGCCGAGAATCAGTTCCGTACTACCACCACCAATGTCGAGCACGAGCCGCAGGCCGTCGTGCGGCGGCAGGCTATGCGTGACTCCTTTGTATATGAGGCGCGCTTCCTCGATGCCGGAGATGACCTCGATCGGATGCCCGAGCGCGGCTTCAGCCTCAGTCATGAATCCGGTATCTTCGCGCGCGCGCCGAATGGTGCTCGTTCCGGCCGCGCGCACGTCTGCGGCATGCATATCACGCAGGCGCTCGCCAAACCGGGACAAACAGTCGATCGCGCGCGCCCGCGCATTTGCAGACAGGTCTCCGGCACTCGACAGGCCTTCGGCGAGGCGCACGGTTTCCCGAATGCGATCGATGATGATGAGCTGACCGTGGCGCAGCTCACCGACAATCATGTGAAAACTGTTTGAACCGAGGTCAACGGCTGCGATGACCTCGGGAGAGGAGTCAGGCCGTAAAGGACTGTCCACAACCGCAGGTTGTCGTTGCGTTCGGGTTGCGGATGATGAATTGCGCACCCTGCAGGTCTTCCTTGTAGTCGATTTCCGCGCCCATCAGATACTGGACGCTCATCGGATCGATAACAAGGGTGACGCCCTGATTGACGACCTCGCTGTCGCCGTCCTCGGTGTTCTCGTCGAACGTGAAACCATACTGGAAGCCGGAACAGCCTCCACCCGAAATAAATACCCTGAGCTTCAGGTCCGGGTTCTGCTCTTCTTCAATGAGCTCACCGACTTTGCTGGCCGCGGCATCCGTGAAGATGACCGGCGGCGGGGGCGCGGGAGCTTTGCCTGGCGATGTTTCCGACTGCATGTCCTGAATCCTGTTTTGAGCGTACTACGACTCTGCGGCAACTGCCGCCGACTCATCAATAAGATTTGTTTGCTCGAGCAATGGTACCTGACCTTCGGGCTGATGCACGAGCTTGCCGTTGATCTCGGCCCCGATCGCCATTTCGATCAAATTGTAATACACATTACCAATGACCCGAGCGGTCGGTCCAAGTTCCACGCGCTGACTCGCACACACGTCACCGCGAACGATACCGTGCAATACGACATAAGGCACGGTTACGCCGCCTTCGACAGTGCCGTCCTCGCTAATGCTCAGCGCCGAGTGGCTCTCGGGATCGGCGCTGACATTGCCTTTGACTGTGCCATCAACGTGGCAGCCGCCTTCAAACGCCAGGTCGCCATTGACCCTCGAGTTGGAGCCAACCAGCGTATCGACCACCGTGTGTCTGCGTTGTTTTCGGCCAAACATCAAATCCTCCAGAGCGCCTGATCAGGCGACTAATCCTTTAGCCCAGACTCGTCGTCCAGGAAAAGCTTTCCTCGATACTCTCGATCGAACGTGTCCTCGAGCGCACTTCTATTGTTATCTTGTTCGGCGTGAATCCGTCAGGAAGAACAATTTCTTTGTCAAAATCCTGAAAATAGCGAAATGAGAACGGCCATTTTGCACTTGCCTCATCTGGCAATAGTTGCGAGAGGCTCAAGGTCGCAGCAGCGCCGCTCTGTTCACCTTCGATACTAAGGTTAACGTCCCCCGAGACCTTGCGATCGTGTTTTAGTGATTGCACCAGCACTAGTCGCAAATTGAACGCTCGCTCCGACTGGCCGCGAGTCAGCTTGAGATCCTGCACGCGCAGGCCCGCCGTGCCATCTGCGGGTGAAACGATGCCACGATAAAAAGCGATGGCTTCCCGCTGCTCCTGAATCTTCGCCTGCAACGCCTTCAGGCTTGCCTCGACATCCTTGTAAGCTTCACGATCAATGTCACGATGCGTCTCCACCAACGCCACTTGCTCTTTGAGGTCGACGATGTCGTCTTCGAGTACCCGAACACGATCCTCGTAAGCCTGGCGCTCCCTGGCGGCATCGACAATGTTGTAATTGGCCTGAATACGCCCAAACTCGAAGACGAGATAACCGACCCCGGCGATCACGACAGCCAGCACGATGCGCGTCATCAGGACGCGCCCCGGGCTGTGGAGCTGTAACGGCGAATGTCGGGCCACAGAATTAGCCTGTAAGCATAAAGACGTTATGTTACGCGGTGGCCCGGCGACTTAGAAGTGTTCCAAGTCACGATTTGGCAGTGGCGATGTCCTTGTCGAATACGGCTCTCCAGCGTTTCGGCCACCAGCGCGGGCGTGGCGGCAACTCGTGCGGATAGGCCGTAGAGCCGAGTTCGTGCAGTGCGTGCGCATAAACACGGCGCTTGAAGTAGATAACCTCGTTGACGGGTCGCCAGTAATCCACCCAGCGGATACGGTCGAATTCGGGCTTATCGCAGAGATCAAAGCGCACGTTTTCGGCCGGAGATACGAGCCGCAGCATAAACCAGCGCTGCTTCTGGCCGATGCAAAGCGGCTTGCTGTTGCGCCGGATGAACTTGTCAGGAAGCCGATAGCGCAGCCAGTCGGCCGTTGCGCCCAGCATTTCGACATCCGCACGATCGAGGCCGACCTCTTCGCGGAGTTCGCGGTACATCGCCTGTTCGGGTTCCTCGTCAACAAGCACTCCGCCCTGCGGAAACTGCCAGCCCTTGCTGCCTACACGGCCGGCCAGCATCAGCTTGCCGCCGCAATCCGCCAGAATGATACCGACGTTGGCGCGAAAGCCCTCTGCGTCAATCCAATCGTTGCCCATTGCAACCGATACAAAAACTCTAACTGCCTTTAACTTTACACCAAATACGGGCATTGTCGGCGACTCCGTTCACATAGAGAGTCGCGTTGTTTAACAAGCGCCCCGCAGTGCTGTTTGCCGGACTGATTGTCATTGCCGCCGCCGCATTGGCAGTCGCGCTTGCTTCCGGCAGCGCGGACATCAGCCTGAGCGAAACGGTCAACGCGTTGCTTGGCAAGGCGCCCGAAAGCACTCGATCATTGATCATGGACCTGCGACTGCCGCGCGCACTAACGGCTTTCTCGGTTGGCGGGCTGCTTGCGGTTGCCGGCGTGCTGATGCAGGTATTGCTCCGCAACCCGCTCGCTGAACCTTATATTCTTGGTACGTCCGGCGGAGCTGCTGTCGCCGCCTTGCTGGCGATGATGCTCGGACTGGGCAGTATCATGATCGATCTGGCGGCTTTTGGCGGGGCGATGGCGGCGACCCTGCTCGTGTTCTCCATCGCGCACGGCACCGGCAGCTGGGCGCCAGCACGATTGTTGCTGACGGGCGTGGTTCTGGCGGCAGGATTCAGCGCCGTAACGACAATGCTTCTCGCGCTGAGCCCGGAACACAATTTGCGCGGCATGCTGTTCTGGCTCATGGGCGATCTGAGTTTCGCCTTCGAGCCTTGGCAGACGCTGTGGCTCCTTATCGCCCTGGTAGTCACCGGAACTCTTACCGCCAGACATCTCAATGTCCTATCACGCGGTGAACTGCAAGCAGCCATCGTTGGCATGCCGGTTGCAGGATTTCGCTACCTCGTGTTTGCGGCCGCCTCGCTCGCGACAGCGATATCGGTTACAACGGTCGGCGTCATCGGCTTTATCGGCCTCGTCGTGCCACACCTCGTGCGGCTGGTGTCCGGAAGCGACCATCGCATTGTTGTGCCGGCCGCCGCGCTCGCGGGCGGCAGCTTGCTCGTCATTGCCGACACGCTTGCACGAACGGTCATGGCGCCACGGCAGTTGCCTGTCGGTGCGCTAACAGCCGCAATCGGCGTGCCATTGTTTCTGGTCCTGATGAGCCGCAGTCGCGATCTCGAGGTCAATCAGCTAGGCTCTGCCTGAAAACACAAGCGGACATTCAAATGTCTGCGAGAACGATGTTTGGAGAGGCCGCTAACGGCCAATGGCAGACATCTATTCTCCCTAACTCACATTGCAAAGTGCGACAATCGGTCGACGGGCCAATCAAGTTCATCACGCAACAGGTTTTTACAAATGGCCCGACTAACTACACTGGAGAACAAGAATGAAGAAGCTAGTCTTTATCGTTATTGGCGCCTTGGCTTTCGCTGGCGCGCTTGCGCAAGCGGACCCGGCGACAGAGAAGGAGGTCAAGAAAGCGATTCTTGACAGCAATGCGTATGCCCAAAAGAATCTCAAGGACCAGGACGACACAGTGTCGAAGGATGGGTCGTTGGAGTTTTGGTCGAGTGGCGGGTTCCTGCAGGACGTTAAAGCCGATACCAAGCCCGATGAATATGAGTCGGTCAATATTGACGCCAAACATATTCACGTTATCACTTTGGTGCCTGGTCAAATTGCTGTCGCCCAATACTATTCAGAGGGTTCGATGGCCCCGAAAGGCAGCGCAGCCGTGAGCAATTACCGGACGCGAGCAACGCAAGTGTTCGTCAAAGAAAATGGCAAGTGGAAAGTGCGAGCCGCACATTGGTCGCCGATTGCGGGCGGTTCGGGAACCAGCCAGACTGCGGTAGATTAATGATCGAAATTGCTGATTGCCGGTACGTGGAGTTGAAATAACCAGGCCCCGCAGCGGCAGTTCTGAAGTTGACGAGCCCCGGAATAGCCGGGGCTTTTCTTTTTTAACTTAGGTTGGAAATGTCGAGATAGTGAGCAATTTTGGCCAATAACGGACACTCGCCAATCCGAATTCAGAATCCCCAGGCTAAATGTCCGCTTTCGCCAAGAGCGGTCATTCCAATGGCTAATATTCCTAGGTTTTGACCGGCGGCTTTCGGCCAGAAGCGGACGTAGCACGAGTCGAAACAGAACCGCACCCGGCGTTAACCGGATGCGCCCTGCAGTCTCTATTACTTCGTAGCGAGCTTGACCTAGAACGGTGGCCCTGCGTCGAGGTTCTCCCAGGTTCGATTGCCGGGCTTGACCATTTCGCGTATCCACTCCGCGAGCGAAACGCCGTTAGCACCTACGCCGTAAACAGCGTCGTTGTCGCCGATAAACGTGTGGAACGTGCCCGCTTCTATGAAGAAGCGGTAGTTCGGTAACGCAGCAGTCATTGCCGTCATCTGAGCCATCGACAAGTACCACTCCAAGGCGGTCGGGACATCCGGCGGGACTATGCCCTTCATCAATCCGTAGAAAAAGACCTGCACGCCGTCGAGATTAGTGGTGAGCGAGGCGATGTGAGCGTCAGGGCGGTAATCAGACAGCGCAGCAAAGACCAATGGAACGAAGCTATTGGGAAACGCCGCTCCCTGGTAAAGCAATGCATCGTCGAAGCCGGGCACCCACGGCGGCAGATTTTGTCGTACACCCCAACTTTCGTTACCCGGATTAGCGGGATCGAAAATCGCCGTTCGATAGAAACTCTCGGTGAGCACACCAATGGCAGCATCGGAGATCAGGTTCAGTCTTGCCTTTGGTGTCAATTCTGCCACGTAACCGAACGCCACATTGGCGCCGTAGCCACCCGCACTTGCGCCAGTGACGGTTACATCGCGCGCGCGACTGAAATCGATTCCGTATTGTTTGCGCCCGTTCTCCTGGAGCCAATCCAGCACCGCCAGAACATTGTCGGTACCACGGTGGTGAATCATCCAGGGGAGTTGGACACCGGGTGCCAAGTTCAGCACATAGATCTTGTCCTTCGAACCCCAATGCACGTCGCCACTGCAGTACGGGATAAAGACCTTGGTGTAATTGTGGAATGGGTTCTCCGGATTGCGACTGTCAAACAGGCCTTCGGAATCGGCAAGGCGATCAGGGGTCTCATCGAGAGACACGGTATACGTGGACTGGCCGATTAATGGTGAGCCGACGCAGGTATCGGCATCCCAGCAGGCGCCGCCGCCATCCAGACCGATGAGCAGCTTGTTGGGATTACCTTTCTGAACGAAGAAATAATAATCCGTGTTGGCGACAACCACTCCTCCATCGGTCAATTCAGGCCCGCCCGAGCACGATGGATGCAAAATGCGGGAACTACCGTCAGGCAGTTGCGTCTCTATGGCTCCGTCCAGGTAGATTTGATCCCAGTCCTGCGGAGCAGCCTGAGCCACCGACAAAAGGCCGAGAATCAATGCAGCCAGGCCCGGCAAAATAATGCGTTTCACGTGATGCATAATGTTGTTCCCCTTTATTGTAGATTTGCGTCACTGACTTTGGTCAGGTTTGCCTTTATCGGTTGTAACCGAGTTTTATGTGCCGATTGGAGAATCGTGTCAATTCTGGGATCGACCTAGACTGTCCGCTTTGAGTCGCAAGCAGTCGTTCGCTAGTTTAACACTCGACCGTCTGCTTTCGGCCAATAGCGACCATTCGCGTGAAAGAGCCTGTGGCTATTCGACGTTCCTGCAGGATGTTCGCGTCGGTTCTGATATCTTGTCCCGACACAATGAATGATCAATCGTTTCTGGGAAAGCTCGTATATGAGTACTCACGCGTCTTCCGGCAGGCAGTGGACAAAGACGGAGATAGACCGCCTCATAGTTGAGGATCAATTCCGCCTGAGAGGGTTGGAAGTAACGCGTCTGGACACATTCGTCGACGCCGCATTTGCATTCGTACTTACGTTGCTTGTTATATCTTTCGACGAAATTCCCTCGAACTATGCCGATATGGCGGTGGCCGCAAAACGAATTCCGGCATTTGCCGCCAGTTTTGCAATGTTAATGGTGTTTTGGCTGCGACACCGACGCTGGAGCCGACGCTACGGTCTGGAGAACTCTGAAACAATTCTGCTCAGCGTTGCACTTATATTAGTGGTATTGGTCTACGTTTACCCCCTAAGAGTGATATTCGAGTTAATGTTCTCCGCTATCAGTGGCGGTTACCTGGCTACTAGCTTCGAGATCGAGACTTACGATGAGGCGCGCGGAATTCTCGTTTTCTATTCCGGTGGGGTTCTCGCCTTATCGCTACTCTTCAACCAGTTATACCGCGCCACTCTGCGGGGATCGACCTCACTGGCATTAAATCAATTTGAGTTGCGGGTGACCAGAATCAACATGCAGGTATGGGCTCTCGTCGCGAGTATTGCGTTATTGTCAATTCTGTTGGCGCTCGTCGTTCCGGATGCTTGGGTATCGGTTGCCGGATATGTGTATTTTGCATTGTTTGCGTTAATGCCAATTCCTTCGTTTCTGGATCGGCGTAGAAACGCGAAAAAGTAGGTCGGGCCGAATCATCGCCTGTAAGAATGTTGCCGAACCCAGAATGTCTGCTTTAGGTCAGTAGCAACCTGTCAACAGTTCAGAACCTGGCTGGCCACTAACGGCCAGAAGCGGACGTATGAGGTTAGTTTAGCTAGCTGTGCCAATTCATTCAAAACGATTGTTCAGCCGCAAAAACTCGATACACACAGATAATGTGCTCACTGATCAATAACAGACACTACTGCTGAAATGACGATTCTGATCGGTCGCATGCCTCAACTGATTCTGCTGTCCCGATCGATCGGTACTGCGTGGTCCAGCATTCGTCGAATATAGAACAAAAACAGGCCTCAAATTCCAGTCTTGAGAAGGAATCCGCAAGCTCGACCGCAAGTTCCAAACTATCAAGCTCGAAAATTGTAACCAGCCGTTCGGGTGGAATCGTTCGGCCGTTAATCGTTGATTGGCCTAACCGAATGTTCGCCTGCCGCCCTAGGAGTGCTTGCATCGTTGCGCGCCATGTCAGCTGCGGTTCGCCGTCGACATAAACACGAAAATCCTGCACACGCGCAGGCCCGATGCCGACGTTCTCAACTTGTAGATGCAATCGTGTACTAGCGTCGTCCGTTCCGTCTGGATTGATATTAACCGATCGACTGAGCTCGAGCATTGGAATTACCGCAGCTCGCTGTTCCTCGCGCATAAGGCTGGTTTCATAAAGCGACACGCCCAGCGCACAAACGCCGACTATCACCGCGGAAACAGCCACAACCATCTCGGTTGTTAGCCCAATGCCAGCCCTTTTGGTCATTAGGTAAGTACTCCGTGAAGTCTCGTAGGCCGAGCGAGACCGCAAAAAATCTTCTTGGCCGTCTGCCTTTGGTCAGTAGCAGTCGTTCATTAGTTTATCACCTGATCGGCTGCTAACGGCCAACAGCGGACGGTCGCCAAATCACAGTTACTGGTCAGTTGAAGCAGTCCCTTTCGCCAGTTTACGCTTATACCTTATCCAGACGAACAGGCACAAAACGGATGGTATTGCTGTTGCATACAACCCCCATACGCCAAAAAGAAAAATCGCAGCGATATAGAAAAGTACTAGAAGAAACGTCGCTGGACGAGCGCGAAATGTTCTATTGCCATACGCCCAAGACAAGTACATGAATATTGCGATGGAGGCTGCAATGAGGCTTAGCGTCCAATTCTCGACTGGCGTGCCGTTTTGAGAAGACAGCATAAGATGAGCTCCGACACCATCTCTGCCTAATCTTATTCCGAGGTAGATACAAGCGATTGGAACCGCGAACAACAGAGGATATGCCAGCAACCGTGGTACTTCACGAGTCGGCCGCTGCTCTGCATCTGGTGTCGATTTCTCTGGTTGAGTCACAAATAGCTCAATAAAACGCTGGTTGGCCTAGACAATCTGAGTGTCTGCTTTGGGCCATTAGCAGACCATTTTACCAATATTAGCTGGAAGTCTGCTTTCGGGCGGCAACCGGCCATTCGACAAGCCGAGTTTGCCAGCCCGATGCTGCATGTCTGCTCTCATCGAAAGCGGTCGTTCAAGCTGAGCGATATCCAGTGAAATGATCGGCAGCTAACGGCCAGAAGCTGCCATTGAGTCAACGTAATCGATTATTGTATTCTCAAATCAGCGACGCCTCAAAACAAAAGGGAATCAAATGGCTCTTGTCAGCTACCGCACGCGCGTGAATGCACCGGCCGACGTGCTCTGGAAACACCTGTTGGAAAAAGTCGAAACACCTGAGAAATTCATTCCCGCCGTGACGCGCTCGGAGATTCTCGGACGGCCGGGGCCGAATACCGTTGACCGGCTGATGTATCTGGATGACGGTACTGGCGAGAAACCGCTGCGTGAGATCATCACAAGTGATATCCACACGCGCAGCATTGTGTTCAAGATAATCGACAATCCCGTATGGAGCGGTTTCGTCACGAACACGGTAATGGACGATCGCGACGGCTTGGAACTCGACATCACCATGCACTGGCAAGCTAAGGAAGCCGGCCATCCCGCCGAGAGCGCGCCCTGGGCGGATATCGTTAAGGACGCGGTTATGCAGACCAAGAATGTTGCAGAAACCGAATCGCGTGACGCTTGAGTTTCCGAAACGGGATCAGACGATCTTTGACCAGTCCAAAATAGCCGGGAGCCTGCGGTCGAGTCGCACTCGCCGGCTGCCAGGCTAAAAGCGCAGCGGCCCCCAGCCTGCATAGCGGGGGGTATCGCGACAGAACTTGATGTATTGCTCGCCGAATACGCGACGGAGATGCTCCTCTTCCACAAGAACCAGCAAGTGCACGTAGATGATGACGACAACCAGCGCCGCCAGGCACCAAAGTGACCAGTCGTTGAGCGCGAAACCCAGCAAGAACAGGAATAAGCCCACGTACTGTGGATTCCTGCTCCAACGATACGGCCCTGTGTTTGTCAGTGCACTCGTGTCAATACAGAATACTTTCGAAATTGATTGAAAAGCTACGATGCCGATCACGCACAGCGCAATCCCGGTAACACCCACGAACACGCCGATGTAGTCAAGCAACGTGCTCGGCATTTCGTATGTCGTGGCGTATTCCAGAATCAGGTTCGGCACGAAAATCATCGTGCACAGAAGCAGAATTCCAACGAAAGTCAACTTGCCGTATTTGCGATACTCGTAACGCGCGTAAATCAGAGCGACCGCGGTAACAGGCACTGTCAAAGCGAGCAGGTAGACCAGCATGATCAGGCTCCAGGAGTTCGGTCAGGTAATCGAACTATCAGACCAGATTCAGTTACCGGTAGCGAGCGCGTTCGGCGAGCTTCGCCGCTGCGACCTCATGCCACGCAACCAGGCCAACGTTTTTCGGACTAACGTTGTCCGGACCAGCCGCGTCGAGGGCTCGATCATGTTCAGCAGACCCATCTGCCGGGTACGTCCGATTTTGTAACGCGATTGTCTCCTGCACGTCCTTCGAGAACAGCCAATCGACCAGAGCGATTGCACCCTCCGGGTTACGTGCGTGCCGCGCGACCCCGATGCCGTCGACATCCGCATAAGTCGTGATCGGGGTTATAAGCGAAACGTTGGGCATGGAGTCATCTGTCTGCGCTCGCGCAATCGCAGAGCTCGAGGCGATGCCGATGCGGCACGAACCCGACCGAATCGCGTCAATGAGTTGCGCCTCGGTGTCGAACACCGGTAATGCAAGGTTGGCGATCCAGCCACGCACCGCAATCTCGGCCGGGCGCACGCCCATCGTGTCGATCATCATCGCAATAACCGCGCTGTTCACTTTGTTCGCCGACGACGACAGACATAAGGACTTGCGAAACCTTGGTTCCGCGAGCGACGCGAAGTCCGGCAAATCCGCGCTGCCGAGATCTTCCATAGCATGGACGACGACCGCCGTTCGATAGCCTGTGGCCAACCACAAATCGTCCGGATCACGCGACCAGGCAGGCAACTGCTCGCGCCCCGATACCGAGAATATCGGGCGTAGCGCCCCCTCTTCCGCAGCACGCCAGACGTCAGTCACGGACCGCGTCATCAGTACGTCTGCCGGTGGAGAGATCCGGTTCTCGATCACATCGTTGACGATGCTCTTTGCCTTGCCGCGACGAACGATGACCATCACACCGGTCTGTTCAGTATAGGCAGCAAAAAGTTCCCGCAGCTCTGCATCGTCTTCGAACGCCGCGTACACAACGACCGGTTCCTTTCGGGAGTCATCCTCGGGCTTTTCCGGCACCGGGTCACAGGCGGCGCAAAGTATCGACGCCGCAATGATCAAAGCTGTAGCAGTGAGGCTGCGCATTGTCAGTTCTCGTCGACGGCGACCTGATCTCTGCCGCCGGATTTCGCCTGATATAGCGCGACATCCGCGCGGGCAAGCAGCGAATCGCCAAGTGTTTTCAGATCTTCGTCATTCGGTTCCGGTGTCACGCCGGCGATGCCGATCGATGCGGTGATCGTCCCGGCTTTATTGCCAGGAAATTCATAGGGTGCAGCCGAAACTGCCTGACGAATACGTTCGGCAATGCGAACGCCCGACTCGATATCGGTGTCCGGGAGCAGGATCACGAATTCTTCGCCCCCGTATCGTGCAGCAACATCACTGGCGCGAACCTGCGCATCGATGCGCTGTGCCAACTCCTGCAGCACCGTGTCGCCGGCGGCATGACCCCAGGAATCGTTGACGCGTTTGAAATGATCGACATCGAATATCAGGCACACGAGCTGACTGCTGTCGCGACGCGCTCTTGCCAGCTCCTCTTTGAGCCGTACCTGCAGGTAGCGACGATTGTGCCAGCCCGTCAGCACATCGGTGAAGCCACTGCGCAAGAGGCGTGCGCGATTGACGGCATTTTCAATGCAGAAGGACGCAATTACGCCGAGGTGCCCAAGGAAATCGGCAGCGTGGTGCCGGGTAAATCGCGAGGCATCCCCACTTCCGAGATTGATGCTGCCGACCAGCCTGTAACGGTGTGTCAGCGGAATCATCGTGACGCTGGCGAGGCCCCTGGCATGTGGGAATACCAACTGGTGATCGCATGCTGCATAGGCGCCCAGCCAGGGTCGCCGCAATGCAACGTACTGCGGCGCCAGCCCGGTCAGCGACTCAACCATCAACAGGTTATCGAAGCTTTCTGCCGGGGTGCCCGCCGCCAACAGCAGATGACGAATATCGTGGTCGGGGTCGCAAAGCACGACGCTGACGTGCTCGAGCTTGTAACTCTTCCGCAACCCCTCGAGCAGTTCGCGGAGCAACGCTTCGAGGTCCTCTGCCTGCAACAATCGCAGCTCACGTTGCTGGGTGCGGCGCATCTTCTCTTCGTTATGCGCGACCTCTGCCGTCAGCTCTTCGAGCTGCCGCTCCGACGCTTCCAGCCGGGCGTTGAGGTCATCTGCGGTTTGCATTCGTCTCGATCCCTCCGTCGGTTGCAACATCTTTTACCAGAAACGATCGCTCGCGTCGCTCGAACGGTCGCCTGTTCCGGCTAGCCGCGTAACGCCATGTATGCCCTGCCCTTTTTCATGAGCTCGACGAAGCCGATCTCGTCACCGCTGGCCACAACCTCTCGAATTCGGCGCGAAGCCTCGCATAGTGCGTCGAGGGGGCCGAGTCCGAACTTGTTGAGATTCTGAATTTCGAAATACAGATGCGGATTGTCCTGCGCAACCGCCGCGGATACGAGCAGCTGAGCGTCGAACGTCGTGGACGACATCTTGGCAAGTTTCGGCGCCGCCTCGCCACTCTCCGCGAGCGCCGTGAAAAACGCGATGTTGAGCGCGTGCGACAGGCCAAGCACGTAAGCGATCAGACGATCATGATCGTCCAGGCCCATATCCAGTTGCTCGACCATCGTCGAGCTGAACAGTGCTTTGGCGTCGTCGTTTGCCTGCTTCGATCCCACATCGCAAACGATCAGGTGATGCCCTGACAAGAGGCGTGTATCGGGACCGAACATTGGATGCAGCGACGCGACGCGGCATCCTGCATCGTGCAGTTCCCGCAACCCATCGATGAGCGGAGTCTTCAACGAGCCAATGTCGAAAATCAGGCCTGGCGGCTTGAGCACCGCGAGCTGTGCCAGTATTCGGCCGGAAACGGCCAGCGGAGCGGCAACGACGATGACATCGTAATCGACCCCGGCATCCGTCCAGTTTCTGAATCGTCCGGGTCCGTCTTCGACGGCTCGATCGGCGACGGTCGTTGCGAAGCCCTGGGAGGCGAAGAAGTCGGCGAACCATCCGCCCATCTTGCCGGCGCCGCCGATGACCAGCACCCGCCGACCGTCGCCCTTGCCCTCGGCGATGACGCGGTCACGCTCCTGGCTGGCCAGCGACGAGCGGATGAGGGTGCCCAGTACAGTTTCAGCAAGGTCCGGATCGATGCCGAGTTCCATCGCCTGCTTGCGGCCCATATCGAGGACTTCTTTTTCGCGCGCGTAGTCACGGGTACCCGTGCCGGTCGAAAGCTTGTTGCGCCCGATTTCGCTGACGATTCGATGTCGTTCGGCAATCAGGTCGACAAGCTGCCGGTCGACGGCGGATAGATCATTGCGCAGGTCATCTAGGTTCATTGGTTTGGTCTGGCGTCGCCCGAAAGCATGGTTACTGCTGTTTTACAGGAGACCCGCGCGGCGGAGCAAGCCGCGCCACGTTGTCCGTGGACAGGCATCCGTGCGAATATCGCCCTCCGGCACAATGACATCGATTAGCGGAGCATAAAGAGATGAAGACGCGCGCTGCAGTCGCCTGGGAAGCAGGCAAACCACTCGAAATCGAAACGCTTGATCTCGATGGGCCGAAAGCCGGCGAAGTTTTGCTGCGCAATGTCGCGACCGGCGTATGCCACACGGACGCGTTCACATTGTCAGGCGAAGACCCAGAGGGCATTTTCCCGTCGGTGCTCGGCCACGAAGGCGGAGCTATCGTCGAGGAGATCGGCGAAGGTGTGACATCGGTCAAGGTCGGCGACCATGTCATTCCACTGTATACGCCCGAATGCGGCGTGTGCAGCTTCTGTACGTCGGGCAAGACCAATCTTTGTCAGGCTATACGCGTGACCCAGGGTCAGGGCCTGATGCCCGACGGCACGTCGCGATTCTCGGCGAACGGCAAGACCGTATATCACTACATGGGCACGTCAACGTTCAGCGAGTACACGGTTCTGCCGGAGATCGCGCTTGCCAAAATCCGCGAAGAAGCGCCGCTCGAAAAAGTGTGCCTGCTTGGCTGTGGCATCACGACCGGCATCGGCGCCGTCCTCAACACAGCCAAAGTCGAACCCGGCGCAACGGTCGCCATCTTCGGACTCGGTGGCGTTGGGCTTAGCGCGATCCAGGGCGCGACGATGGCGAAAGCGAGCCGCATCATCGCCGTGGACATCAACACCGACAAATTCGAACTCGCAACCCAGTTGGGTGCAACCGACACCGTCAATCCGAAGGATCACAGCGCGCCCATACAGGAAGTCATCGTCGACCTCACCGACGGAGGCGTGGACTATTCGTTCGAATGCGTCGGCAATGTCGAACTCATGAGAGCCGCGCTCGAGTGTTGCCACAAAGGATGGGGCGAGTCGACCATCGTCGGCGTCGCCGGCGCAGGTCAGGAAATCTCGACGCGGCCGTTCCAGCTCGTAACGGGTCGCGTCTGGCGAGGCACGGCGTTTGGCGGCTGCAAGGGCCGATCGCAGTTGCCGGGTATGGTTGACCAGTACATGGATGGTGATATCAAAATCGACGAATTCATCAGCTATACGATGCCGCTCGAGGATATCAACAAAGCGTTCGATCTCATGCACGAAGGCAAGAGCATTCGCTCGGTGATCCATTACTGATAGCCCCTTTAACGCCGCAGGTCCTGGTCGTGACTAAAGTTGCCGTCGCAACGACATCGCAGCTTGCCGCCGATGCTGCGGCCGAGGTTGCCGAGCTTGGCGGCAACGCAGTCGATTGCGCCCTCGCGGCCGCCCTGTTCACGATGAATACGGAACCCGGTGTCTGCGCGCTTGCCGGCAGCGCGTTCATCACAGTGTGGGTCGCGGGCAACGATCCGGTGACAATCGACGGTAATGTCGCCGTGCCCGGACGTGGCCAGTCCGAGCCTGATCGCCACCATGCCGTCAGCAACGTGACGCTGGATTACGGCGGCGGCATTACGACTCTTGCCGGCCCGGGATCGGTTGCCGTACCCGGGTCGCTTGCAGCAATTGAGCGGGCATGGCAACTGTTCGGCAATGCGCGATGGCAAGAACTGTTCGCCCCCGTCATCAGAGCAACGCGTGACGGCTTCCCTTTGTCTGCGGCGTGTCACTTTTACCTCGGTATCTCGGGTGAACATATTTTCAGTCGCAGCGACGACGGTTTTTTCGCATTGCACCAAGAAGACCGGTCGCTGCGCGACCCACGCTGCCCGATTGTCGTGCCGCACCTGGCCGACACCTTGTCCGCGATTGCAGAAGAGGGCGCCCGGCTGTTTTACGAGGGCGAACTCGCGAAGATAGTGACAGATCACGTTCTGGACGGTGGTGGCGCCCTGACGATGCAGGACCTGAAGGATTTCGAGGCCATTGAACGGCCATCTTTGACGGTTGATGTCGCGGGCTGGACGATCGCGAGCACTCCACCCCCGGCGGTTGGCGGAACCGTGCTGGCGGCAATGCTACTCGCGTGCGCCGACCTGCCGCACCGTGGCTGGACCAGCGACGCGCTGTCACGACTCATCCAGGTGCAAAATGCCGCTTTGGACTACCGCAAGAGTCGGCTCGACCTCGCCGACGACGTCGGTGTCGAATCGGCCACTCTGCTCGAGGCTGCGCGCAGCGGACAGCTGCTCAATGAATGGTCGTCTGCGTCCACCGTGCACACATCCGCCGTGGATGATAATGGCATCGCGTGCGCAGTTACGGCGTCGTCAGGCTATGGGTCCGGCGAAATGCCAGCCGGCACGGGACTGTGGCTCAACAACTGCCTCGGTGAACTCGAACTAAACCGGCGCGGACTCGCGGCAGGCCCGCCCGGCGTGCGACTGCCATCAAACATGGCGCCGAGCATCGCCCGACGCAAAGGCAGGGTGCTGGCCGCCGGCTCGCCGGGCGCCGATCGGATTACCACGGCACTACACCAGTTCCTGGTCAACCTGCTGCAAATGGAAATGCCTCTTGGCCAGGCGGTCGCCCACCCACGTTTGCACATCGATACGAGCGGCGCAGCGAAACGCCTGATGGCAGAACCTGGACTGGATCTCCCGGAAGTCGACTTGCCCGTCAAGGTGTTTCCAGAACTCAATATGTACTTCGGTGGAATTGGTGCGACACTGGTCGACCGAGAAAGTGGATTTCAAGTTGCGTCCGACCCACGACGCGAGGGCGGCAGCGTCATCAGCGGGCGCTGAAACGTGTGTCATGAACGGAGGTTAGCGTGATCGATCCTTGCTCAGCGACCAGGCTCCCGACGGAGCTGCCTGCAAACCCGATGCATTGGGCGAAGGCCTGGCTCGACGAGGCATTCGAGAAGGACGTGCTGCGTAATCCGCATGCAATGACCGCAGTCACCGTTGACGAAAACGGCCAGCCGGCCGGGCGCATGGTTCTCTGCAAGGAATTCGTCGTTGATCCCGGCTATCTGGTTTTTTACACGAACTACAAGTCAGACAAAGCACGGCATTTGGATAACAACAATAGAATTGCTCTCGTCTTTCACTGGGACTCTTCCGGGCGACAGGTGCGTCTCGAGGGCCAGGCCGTCCGATCGCCGGCCGAAGAAAGCGACTCGTATTTTGCGACCCGCGACTGGACCAGTCAGCTTGGCGCTTGGGGTTCGGACCAGAGCTCACCGCTCGAATCCCGGGCCGCATTGATCGCACAGGTCGGCCGGCGAGCGATGAAGCTTGGCGTCGGCGCGGCCAAGAACCTGAAATCCATTGCCGTGGCTGACCGACCGGTCATACCGCGGCCGCCACACTGGGGCGGATTCCGCGTCTGGCCACGGCGGATCGAGTTATGGATCGAGGGGGCTGACCGAATTCACGATCGCGCGCGCTGGGAACGCACGCTCGAACGCCGCGACGATGACACTTTCGCGGTCGGTGAGTGGACGGGCACGCGGCTGCAGCCCTGAGGAAGCACCCAGACCGATGACGAACTGCCTGCCCGAACGGCGCATTCACTGCCCATTTTGCGGTGAGCCGATCACAATCGTCGTCGACACCTCGGCCGGCTCGCAGTCCTACATCGAAGATTGCCAGGTGTGCTGCCAACCCATGCAGGTCATTGTCGAGGCAGCAGACGGCGAGCTTCTATCCTTACACGTGGATCGCTAAGTGCTAAGAGCCTGTCTCCTCGTCGCAGTGTCAGTAGTTGCCAGCGCAGCAGACGCGCAGGTCACGCTCACCAAAGGCACGAATTTCTCCGTCGACGTCGCAAGCGATAGCCGGCTGGCGTTCGATTTGCTTGGAAGAATCTGGGTGCTGCCGCCTTCGGGAGGCGAGGCGCACGCGATTACCGACGGTACGTTGCTGGCGCGGCGCCCGAAATGGGCGCCCGATTCGAGCGCCGTCGTTTACCAGGCGCGCGAGGGTAATCAGTGGCAACTCTGGCTTTACCGGTTTGCCGACGCGGCGGCACAAAACATCAGTGACGGTCAGTTCTTCGACCACCAACCGTCCTGGCATCCGGACGGTGACCGCATTGTGTACTCATCCGACCGCAGGGCGACCGGGTTCGATCTTTGGGAACTCGATATTGCCACGGGCCTGACCTGGGCAATCAGTAATCTTGGTGGAGACGAAACCGAGCCAGCGTGGTCCGCAGACGGTCGCGATCTCGTTTATGTCCATCGTAATGAGAACAATTGGTCCTTGATGCTGCGCCGCCACGGTCAGCCCGATCGGGTTCTCGAAACCTCGTCGACCCCACTGATGGCGCCTTCGTGGCGACCCGACGGAAGTCTGATTACGTTTCTGCGCCAGGATGACGAGGGCCTTGCGATCCACATGGTCATTCTGTCCGACCCTCTGCTCATACGACCGCTGATTGAGGGCGAGGATTTCTTCGTTGCGCCCGTGTCGTGGATGGATCGCCAGCCGTTGCTTTACTCGGCCAACGGACTCATCCGCACCCGGCTGTTCAACTCCTGGACATCATCTTCGGTTCCATTTCGGGCGACGGTGTATCGCAAGAAAGCGCCGCGACGTGTGGCTGCCCGGCAGCGCAAGCTGCCCTTAGTCGGCGCGCCCTCCGGCCAACTCGTGATTCGCGCCGCGCGTCTGTTCGACGGCGTCGGCGGTGGCTATCGCGAAGGACTGGATATCGTTATCGACGGCAGCCGGATCAGTGCGGTCGAAGCGCCCCGCGACCGGCCCGGAGCGATAATCGTCGACATGGGCGACCTGACCGCTCTGCCCGGCTTCATTGATAGCAGCGCGTCGTTGCCGGCTGACCTGGATGAGTCGCTCGGGCCCGTGCTGTTGTCATTTGGCGTGACCACGATCGTTACCGATCACGCCAGGGCAGCCGAACTCAACAAGCTATGGTCCGGCAAGAACATGCCCGGGCCACGTGTGCTGGGAGGTGATTGGCAATTGAATCGCCACTCGTTGCCAACCGAGACGCTGGGCGCTGATTCACTGCCGACGTCTCCGCGCGGTATTCGCTACGAGGATGCACAAATTGCCAACGGTGCCGACACCAGAACGATACTCTCAGGACTTGCCGACTCCCGAACTCGCGGCTTGACTGCGCTGCTCGCATCGCGGCAGGCGGCGCTGCTCAGAAACTACCCGACTGCGATTCGCCGCTTCATCGACAAGCCGCGTCTCGCGGCGCAATCTTCAGCAATTGTTGTCGGCAGCGGTCCGAATGGCTTTGCGCCAGGTGTCGCGCTGCACGCCGAACTGCGAGCGCTGTCCGAGGCAGGACTGGAAGAAGAATATGTGCTGCGCAGTACCGGCATTAACGCGGCGAGCGCATTAGGACTCGGCCTGCAGGCCGGCCGAATTGCGCCGGGCAGCAGCGCAGATCTCGTTTTGGTTGATGGCGATCCGCTACAGAACATCGATGATGCTCTGAAAATCGTTGGCGTAGTCCGAAATGGCAGGTTTTTCAGTACGATTGGCCTGATCGAGCGTGTCAAAGGGCAACAACCCGTCGAATAATTTGACAATTTATCACCGCGAACGAGCCAGTTGCTCTTCAGGCAGGTAGTTCATGCCGAGCAAATCCCGGAATAAGACCATATCCGGTCTCTGCTGCGCTGCTTGGAGCCAATTTATCTGTCTTTTCGAGGGCTTGTGCCGTGTTGTTTCGGAATCACGTGATGTGCAGCGCAACAATTATGTCGGATATCTTTACAAAAATGATGCCATCCGCGACATGAATGACCTGTACCAGTTGCTAAATACCTGAATTCCCGACCTGTATGGTGGTGTTGGCACAGCTCTTGCTTTTAATACTCTGCCCAAGCGAAGTGTAACTGCAGTTGGTATCACAAACGGCTACATACAGGATTTAGACGCCAGAAGAACAATAACTACAAAAACAACAAGATCCAGATCCCATAATAATAATATCTCTGTATCCGGTTACCGATTTAGCAGTTACCTCTTTTGATAAAAAGAAAGAGAAATTAGCCCCGCCGCTCACGCCGCGGGGCTTTTGTTTGCGCAGGCTGTCCCCCCACATAGCTCGGCCAGGCTTGAATGATGAGGTTCACACTGTGCGCCCATGATCCGGGCGCATCGCAGATTCTGCGAACTGAACCGGGGCCACGCGACCTCAAAAATGGCTTAATCGGTCTTCCGGCCAGGACCAACGCTACATATCGCCATGTTCAAAGTTATCCGAATCACCGTGCTTTTGTTCATTCTAGTCTTCGTGGCTCTCAGCACGTGGTTGAGCCAGGCGCGCAGCACTGACTGGAATAACAGCCTCTGGGTAAAGATTTACCCGATTAACGCCGACGGCAGTGAGGCGAGTACCGAATACATCAGCGGCCTCGAAAGCGACGACTTCACGGGAATCGAGAAGTTTATCGCGCGCGAAACCGAGCGCTACGGCAAGTCGCTGAGTCGTCCATTACGCATGGAACTCGGGCGGCCGATCAATGAACAGCCCCCGGCTGTCGAGCCAGGTTCAGGAACCCTCGATATCGTGCTGTGGTCTCTGAAATTGCGCTGGTGGGCGTCGAGCACGGCCGGTGAGCAGGATTCGATCGAACCGGACGTGCGAATATTCGTTCGGTACCACGGCCCGGACCACCCGCTGATGCTCGAGAACTCGGTTGGAATGCAAAAGGGCATGATCGGTATCGTGAACGCATACGCCAGTCGCCGCCATAAGGGCAGCAACAATGTCATCATCGCCCACGAGTTTCTGCACACGCTCGGCGCGACAGACAAGTACAACCCGGCGGACGGTCAGCCCTTGCCGCCCGACGGTCTGGCCGAACCGGATCGTAATCCGCTTTACCCGCAGCGTTACGCCGAAATAATGGGCGGACGAATCGCACTCGCGGCAAACGACGCCGTCATTCCAAAGAGCCTCAAGTACACTGTGATCGGTCCGCAGACAGCTAGCGAGATTCGTCTTATCGATTAGCTTGGGCTAGGCTGAGCGGATGGCAGCGCACGATCATTCACTGCTCTCCTGCAACGACATTCGCGTCAGCGTGCCGGGCCGCGTGCTCGTCGACGACCTGAATCTCTCGCTGCGCAAAGGTGAACTCGTCGCGGTCCTCGGACAAAATGGCGCCGGGAAATCACTTACGCTGATGACGCTTGCGGGACTCCGGGCACCTGCTGGCGGACAGGTGTTGCTCCTCGACGAGGACATACGCCAAAAGCAACGACAGGCCATTGCGCAACACCTGGCGCTGTTGCCGCAGGTGATTGACGATATCTTTCCGGCGACCGTGCTGGACACCGTCCTTATCGGCCGCCATCCGCACATTGGCCGGTTTCGCTGGGAGTCGGCGCAAGACCACGCCGTTGCCAATGACGCGCTGCAAACTGTGGGCCTCGATCAGCTGGCGGCGCGCGATGTATTGACCTTATCGGGCGGCGAGCGCCGCCGGCTCGCAATTGCACAGGTGTTGACGCAGGACCCTGACGTGTTTTTGCTCGACGAGCCGACCAATCACCTCGACCCGGCCCACCAACTCGAAGCGCTGCAGGTCTTCCGGCACCTGGCCGATTCGGGCGCCGGTGTAATAGCCTGCCTGCACGACGTAAATCTGGCGGTCCGGTTCGCGGATCGCTGTCTGCTGCTTTTTGGCGATGGCCGGTGGGAACTCGGCGCGAGCGAAGACGTCATGACCGAGTCCCGGCTCAGTGAGCTGTTTGCGACGCCTATGGAGACCGTTAACTGGCGCTCGCACAAACTGTTTGTCGCAGCGTCAGGCAACCCAATTTTTTAAACGCGCAAGATAGTCGTCGTGCAGCGCCTTGTTGGTCGCAAGCACAGACCGGGTCTCGAGCCCGATGGCGTTGCCGTTCAGGTCGGTGAACGCCCCTCCGGCCTCGGCAACGATCACGGACAAAGCCGCAATGTCGAGGATATTGACGTCGGATTCGATCACGGCCTCGATCTTGCCCGAAGCAAGAAGATGATAGTGATAGAAGTCGCCGTAACCTCGTGTCCGGTCTGCACGTGAGATGATTTCGGCCAGCTTTGCCCAGCCCTCGCTCATAGCCAGTGACCTGAGGTTACCGGTCGACACGGCAGCGCGATCGACATCGTCGATATCGCTTACGGATATTCGCTGCCCGTTGAGCCAGGCCCCCTGGCCATTTTCCGCCCAGGCGAGCTCGTCCATCATCGTACCGCTCGATACGCCGAGGATGATTTTGCCCCGGTGCATCAGCGCGATCTGCGTCGAGAAAAACGGGTACTGCCGGACGAAGCTCTTGGTGCCGTCAATCGGATCGACGAGCCAGAGATATTCAGCGTCGTCACGCGTGCGGCCCAGCTCTTCGCCATAAAAACCATGCTCGGGAAAGCGCCTGAGAATGATTTCGCGTATTGCCTGCTCGCATTCTATATCGGCTTGCGTCACAGGCGTCATGTCGGCTTTCGTCGTTACCGTGAAGTTGCCGGCATAGTACTGGCGGCTAATCCCGGCCGCGGCACGCGCTGCCTCCAGCGCAGTACGAAGATAATCTGACGAGTTGTTGTCGTCGTAGGCTTCCACATCAGTCCTTGCAGATCACTGCATGCGATCGGCGCAACTATGGCCGCTCGATGGCAAAGAAACAAGCGTGCGGTGCCTCACTTGACAGTGCCGCATCGCCTGCCTATCGTACGACGCTCACTAGGTGAACCCGGTTAGGCACAATCGGGTGAACGGGAAGTTGGTGTGGCATGAAAATCATGCTGAATCCGACGCTGCCCCCGCAACGGTGATCGAGTTAAACCGTAGCCCCTGGTTCGAAACATTCGGATCGGAGCCACTGCGAAGCGAGTAGCAAGCTTTGCGGGAAGGCGCTACGGCAAGGAGTCAATCCGCTCGTCAGCCCGGAGACCGGCCTCGTGAACCACGAGCGGCGCGGCGGGCGCAGGTTCGGACGCGCAACGAAGCCGTCCCTGCAGTCTCTTCGCACCGTGATACTCACGATCGAATTCGCGTGCGGGCGGCACGCACTGGAGAGACACATGCCTATCCGAGCTGCAGTTGCGGCCATGATGCTGTCGTTGGCAATCGCCGACGTTGCTGCCGCGGCCGACGCGGCCCCTGGCGACCTGCTCATTGTTACCGCGACCCGAACGGAGATTCCGCTAGGCGATGCGATCGTGCCGGTCACTGTGATTACACGTGAAGATATCGAGCTGTCGCTCGCCGCTGATCTTGCAGAGCTACTGCGTTTCGAGGCAGGTATCGACATCGGTCGTAACGGTGGGCCAGGTCAGGCGTCATCCATATTTTTGCGCGGCACCGAAAGCAATCACACGCTCGTCCTGATTGACGGTGTCCGCATAAATCCCGGCACTCTCGGCGGCGCAGCGATTCAACACATCTCGCCCGAGATCATCGAGCGTGTCGAAATCGTAAAGGGCGCACGCTCGGCACTGTTCGGCACCGATGCGATCGGCGGCGTGATCAACATCATTACGCGCCGGGCCAAAGACGCTTACCTCGAAAGCAGCGTTGGCGCGGGTAGCTTCGATACCCGCTCGGGCTATCGTATCGGGCGGTAATCATGGCCCGAACGGCGAGTTCGGCATTACATTGGACTGGCAGTCGACTGAAGGCTATGCGCCACGCACGGACTCCGACATCAGGCGCGGCTACGATAACCTCTCGGCCAATCTCTACGCTGCGCGGCGCTTCGGCGGGAGCGAAATTAGTATTCGCCACTGGCAAACGGACGGTACCGCGGAATACCTGGACTTCTTTCTGAACCCTGTGGATCAGGACTTCAAAAACTCGACGACGGCTGTCGAGCTTAGTTCCAAAATCTCCGACAAGGCAACGAGCACACTCATCGCGGCTTTTGTGCAGGACGAGATCGCGCAGAACCAGGTAGACGATTTCGTCGAGTCAGATCGTATCAGTATCGACTGGCAATACAGTCAGGCCTTTGCGGGCCATACGGTCACGGGTGGACTGTTTGCAATGGACGAAAGCGCATCGACGCTGTCGTTCGGTGCTGGTTTTGATGAGAAAACCGCCGTACGCGCGGCCTTCCTGCAAGACCAGTGGTCACGAAAAAGCCATAAGACGTTTATCGCTATCCGACTGACCGATCATGAAGCCTTTGGCAACCACACGACGTGGAACGCCGAGTATGCCTATGAAATCGGTGCTGCCTGGACACTCAACGCCGGGCTGGGCCACGCATTCAGGGCACCGGATGCTACGGATCGTTTCGGCTTCGGCGGCAATCTCGAATTGAAACCCGAACTGGCCGACGAAGCACAGTTCGGACTTCGCTATTCACCGGGCAACGGGCACAGCGTCGATATCGAGCTTTATAGCAATGACATCGATGACCTGATCGAATTCGATCTGCAGGCTTTTGAACTGCAGAATATCGCCAGGGCGGAGATACGCGGCGCGCAAGTCGGATATGAGTATCGCGGTGATCGCTTCGTGATTCGGACCGAAGTCTCGAAGCAGAGGGCCGATAATGCGGCGACAGGCGAGCGCCTGTTGCGCCGTGCCGAAGAAACCGCGACGCTCTCGTACACACAGGATATTGGCTCCCACCGTGTCGGTGTGTCGCTTGTCGCAAGCGGAGAGCGCGAGGACTTCGGCGGCATCAAGCTGGACGGCTATGTTCTCGCGAACCTCTCGGGCCAGATCAGCCTCGGCAAGCGCTGGACTGTCCACGCGCGCATCGAGAATGTGCTCGACACCGAGTACGAGACCGCCGCGAACTTCCGTATGCAGGAGCGCAGCGGACTCGTGGAACTAAAATATCGTTGGAACTAACAGGCACGGACACATGGGCAAACGACTGAGCAAGATCTATACGCGTACCGGAGATGACGGCACCACGGGCCTCGGTGACGGTACGCGCGTCGCCAAAGACAGCTTGCGTGTCGATGCTTACGGTACAGTCGATGAGGCGAACAGCGCGATCGGCATGGTGCTCGCAACTGCGTCCGTACCACAAGACGTCCGCGTTGCACTGACGGACGTACAGCATGACCTTTTCGAACTCGGTGGTGAACTCTGCATTCCCGGCTACAGCGCGATCCACGAGGATTTCATCGAACGCCTCGAGAAGGAACTCGATGCCCTGAACGCTGACCTGCCGGCGCTCAAGGAATTCATCCTGCCTGGCGGCGGCGAAGCCGCCGCTGCATGCCATCTGGCCCGCACGATCGTCCGCCGGGCGGAGCGCATTACGACAACGCTGGCCGGCGTCGAGACCGTACGCCCGGAGGTTCTGAAGTATCTGAACCGACTGTCGGATCTGCTGTTCGTTATCGCTCGCGTATTGGCGCGAGCGGAGTCGGGACAAGAGGTGCTCTGGAACCGACAGCGTTAGGCCGCAGGGTGTACGTCATAGCATTTTGCGCATCAGCACCGCATCTCCCGGACAGAGAGTCGAGAACTCCGCGGTTCCGCGGATCGATTCGGGTGCATCGTCTCGATTGACGACGACATAGCCCAACCGTGCAAAGTATGCGTCGGCGTCGATAGTCAGTAACCACAATTCGCTGATGCCCAATTGGGCTGCCCGGCTTTCGAGTGCGTCAACCAGCTGTTTGCCGATTCCAGTGCTTCGCGCCGATTGCTCGACCACGAGTGAACGCAGCAGGCCGATGTTGTCGAACTGCTCGAGACCGATCGCACCAACCGGGCCGTCGCCGCCCAGTGCAAGCAAAAAATTCTGCATGTGAGCAGGTGTCAGGTCGCCGCTCGGCAAGCCTGCGTTCGACAACCAGGACTGCGCCGCGGAGAGATCCGAAACCGCGGCCGTACGTATGGTGATACCAGAACTCATTCCCCATTCGCTAGCGCGAGCGAGCGCCGCAGGCGCGCTTCCTGCAGCGCTTCGCAGACCGCTTGTGCAGCCATTACGAGACGTGGAGTCGCACGTCCGATCTCGTCTGCCGGCATCAAGAAGCGGTTCTGATACTGATTCGCTGCGACGTGCGGCCAGCGTTGCCATTCTTCGAACGCGTTCGCGCCGGCATCGCTGCTCGCAAGCATGACTTCCGGGTTGCGTTCCACCACAGCCTCGACATCAACGGCAGGCGCCAGCTCGTTGAGATCAGCAAACACGTTACTGCCGCCACATAGATTGATCAGCTCACTCACATAATGTTCGCCATTGATCGTGTAAAGGGGTCGCCGATCCACCTGATAGAACACCCGCAAATCTTCAGCATCCGAGTAGCGCGCAGCGATGTTTTGCAGCTCGTCGGTGTAGCTTTGCGCTGCATGATCTGCCTGCCTCGAGTAACCGGTAAGACCACCGATGCGTCGTAACGCGGCCGCGACGTCGGCCAGCGCCCGTGTCCGAATGACCTCGACGTTATAGCCAACTCCGCGCAGATCATCGACGACGTGTTCGGGCGTGCCGCTCTGCCAGACGAGCAATAGGTCAGGCTGCAATACTGCCAACTGTTCATGATCGACGGCAAACGCGTCGCCGATGACCGGCAGTTGTTTCGCCTCGCCGGGATAGTCGGAATAAGCGCTGACACCAACGAGCGTATCGCCGGCCCCAGCCGCGAAAACCAGTTCGGTAAGATTGGGTGCCAGCGTCACAACCCGCCGGTGATTTGTCGTGGAGGTGGGCGGTTCCGGGGTCTCAGTACACGCGCAGAGACAAATTATTACGCTGCTTACGAGAACGGGTAACCATGCCTTCACCGCGTCCAGCCGTATAACGTCATCGCTGCAATGACCACGGCCCAGATCAGCAGGAGGCGAAATACGAGTTGGTTGGCGGCAGTCGCGCCGCGCGCGCCGCGCGCTGTGACATCCTCGCCGCTCTCATCGACGAGTGACAGCGCAGCAACGCCGACTCTGGCTAGCAGATTTTCACTGTATTCCGATGGCGAATCGGTCTTTTGTTCGGTTGGTGCGCGCCACGCGCCGATCGCGGCATCGAAATTACCGGCCGTGGCATAGCCGATTGCAGTCAGCCGCGCGGGGATCCATGCCAGCCAACCGTGCAACATTGTCGCCGCGTCGCGAAGACGTTCGGACGTGCCGTTCGATTCCTCGTCGCGACCTGCCGCAAAGACCGCGCGACGCCGGATCAGATCGGTGACACGGTATGTCCATGCGCCGAGCGGACCGAGCAGGACAAACCAGAAAACCACCGCGAACAATCGATTATTCGCCTGAACGCAGACGCCTTCTTCGACTCTGTGAATACGTTCGAGCTCATCGGCCGGTACCTCACTCTCTATGATTGCCTTCGCGGTCTGCTGGATGCGTTCGCCGTCTCCTGCTTCTATTGCCCTGCAGTACTCGTCCACATCTTCGCCAATGTCCTGCGGACCCAACGAGAAAAACAATACGACAATAGCTAGCAGCAGATACGGAAAGCCGAGGAGCGCATCACCAAGACTGAACGTCACAGCAAATACGGGCAAAACGAGGACGACGCCGATCAGAATGACCGGAATGAGTGCGGGCCAGTTCGCGAGCCGGGCGGCCTGCCTAAACCCGGCGTCGATGATGCGATCGAGCCAACGTAGCCTGCGCAAATGAAAAAGCCGTGTCGCGAGTCGTTCGACGACCAGACCAATAAGCAGGGCAATCAGATGCATCTTTTCTCAACTCTTGCGGCTATGTCGCGAGGGGTTTGCTCAGGCCATCATACAAGCGTAGCCAGTCGAAAGCAGGGCCTGGGTCGGTCTTTCGGCCGGGCGAAATGTCCGAATGAGCCGCAATCTCACGAGCCGAGAGCGCAGGATAGGCCGCCAGCAGCGTATTTGTGACGGCTATCAGCACCTTATACTGCGGGCCTGAGTATGGCCGCTCGTCTTCGCCTTCGAGCTCGATGCCAATCGAGAAGTCATTACAGCAGCTTCGCGCCTTGAAACACGACTCGCCGGCATGCCAGGCGCGACGATTAAACGGTACGAACTGAATGAGCTCCCCGTCGCGGCGAATCAACAAATGCGACGAGACTTCGATGCCACGGATCTCATCGAAGTATGGGTGGCGATCCCAGTTCAGAGAGTTGGTGAACAACTGTTCGATTTCCGGCCCACCGAATTCGCCGGGCGGCAGGCTGATACCGTGCAAAACCAGCAGCTCGGGCGCAGCGCCATCTGGACGCTCGTCCTGATTGGGGCTGGCACACTGCCTTGCCGGCTCGATCAGCCCGGTGTCGATGTTGATGCGGTACGAAGTCTTCGTCAACGGTTGCCCCAGCTGCCTGGAAGGACGATAGTCAGGTCTGCGGATGATAACCGTCAATGCCCATGACTTACACGCGACTATTCATCAACGACGAACTTCGCTCCGGTCAGGAATTACAGCTTGGCAGCGAGAAAGCGCGCTACATCGGCCGCGTTCTGCGCCTGCGTGTTGGCGATTCCGTGGCGGTGTTCAACGGTCGGGATGGCGAGTTCGGCGCGACGACAGCATCCATCAAGAGGAATGCGGCTGTGCTGTTGGTTGGTGAACGACTCGATACCGTCACCGAGTCGCCCCTCAAACTCCATCTCGTGCAGGGTGTCTCCCGCGGCGAGCGCATGGATTTTGTCGTACAGAAAGCGACGGAACTCGGAGTGAAGCGAATCTCCGGTGTGCTGACCCAGCACGGTGTCGTGAGACTGGACGCCACGCGCGCCGCCAAACGCCGCGATCATTGGCAGAGCATCGCCGAAAGCGCCTGCGAACAATCCGGTCGTACGCGCCCGCCCCTTATTGATCCGATCACGGATATCAATGACTGGTTCGGCGCGCGCTGCCAAAGAGACAGATACGGATTTGTTATTGCGTCCACGCGCTAATACTGCACTGGCCTCCGTGACGGCTCCGGCAACCAAGGTCTGTTTGTTGATCGGGCCCGAAGGCGGATTCAGCGACAAGGAATACGACGACGCGGAGGCCGCCGGTTTTGCCACTGTCTCACTCGGCCCGCGAATACTCCGCACAGAAACAGCAGCATTGACCGCCCTCACTATCGCGCAAACACTCTGGGGCGACCTCGGCGACGTGACATAGAATGTGACGCAGTTCCGCGACAGCGCCGTGACGCAGTCAAGCGACTTGCCGGATAGTTTCTGTAAGAATTGAAAAAAACATGATCCCGATGAACTCCTCATGAAAAAGAACATAAGGTCGGGCCAGCAAGGCTTTACGCTGATCGAATTGATGATCGTCGTCGCTATAATCGGTATTCTGGCAGCGATCGCGGTGCCCATGTATCTGGACTACACCATCCGCAGTCAAATCGCCGAAGGTATCAATGTTGCAGCTGGCGCCAAGGCTGCGGTCTCCGAGTATTATCAGGAGCACGGCGAATACCCAGCCGATAACGACGAGGCCGCCCTGGTGCCTGCCGGAGAAATCCAGGGCAATTACGTGGGCTCAGTATCCGTCACCGATGACGTTATCTCGATCGTCTTCGGCCCCGAAGCCAGCACGAAGATAGTCGGCGAAACACTCACCTTGACCGCAGCAGACAACGTCGGCAGCCTGACCTGGACGTGCGGGGGTGGCGGCGCCATACAGCCCAAACACCTGCCCGCTGCCTGCCGATAGCGCTTGATCTTTCTTGCGTAAGCTCAGTTCGCCAGCGCTCCGAGAATTTCCGGGTCGTTGAATAGCCTGCCGATCTTCGTTTCGAAAGCCGCTGTGGCCGTTCTCGAATTCTGGCCTTCAAATGCTCCACCGCCGACTTTTTCTTCGCCCTGCATTTGATTGGAAGCAATCGTGTCACCCTGCTTCGTAATGACTTCCAACAGCAGATCAAAATGCAAAGTCATGCTCATGTAGATATCGGTTTTCCACTCCGTCACGGTCAGCACGATGTTCTTTGCTACTCCACTTTGAGCGATTGCCGAGCTGATCGTCGACGGGTCCGCAGACGCAATTTGCAAGCCAGTCACAGTGTAGCCACTGCTGCGCAGAGCGTTTTCCAAAGACACGGACATGTCTTGGGTCAGAGAATTGCCGCTCGTAGTCGTTACGTTGAACGGATTGCCATACCCGCCCCGCTGTAAACCGATGAAGTTCGGCTCCTTGTCTCCGCTAAGAACGTAGCTTCTGTTGTCAATAACACCAACGCCTACCTCTCCTGAGCCGGCTAGCGGTAACGAGACGCTTGCAGATTGATAGTCATATTGATTCCCAACCGCGCAACCTGTTACTGCCAGGAGGAGAAATGACAGACCCAGAACTTTGCGTAATTTCATTCTGCTTCTCCGGATGATTCAGTACTAAATATCTCGCCGAGCACTTCTGCAACCATTTCTTCAGGACTTTTTCTGGCCAGGGACGTTCTGAATGACCGGCCCGTCGCGAACTTGTAATTGGTCTCCGGACTGCGAAGATCAATAGTGAGTTCGAGCATGTACATGGTTATATCCCACATCCATTTGTCTTGATAAGTAACCACAGCGTCCACGGGTGAAACTGGTTTGGCGGCGGCGCCGGATGTCGCGGTCTTGCCCATGGCATTCAGCTCGGCGGCGATCATCGCTTCGATGCCTCTGTTCATCGGGCCCGAACTTTGCGACATAGAAATGTCTCCAGACCGACCAGGTCGGCCGACGGATCGACGTCTGCCATCAACTCGGTATTAACGCAGCCTGTGGCAATCGCGAGTACAAGGCCGGCATGCAACAGATTAAGTAGTTTTTTCATCACAGAACTCCTCCGCATCGATTTCACAAAAATAAATCCAAGACATCCTTACGGAATTCTGTCATGAATCCAGTTACAGTCAACGCTGGAATGTACCTAGCTGCAAGCACGGTCAGCATTTTCATAAGTTCTGTCACGCCACGCTGAGGTACCTCACTCAGGCCTGAATAGACTCCTGAGCGAGCATGGACTCTAGTTTTTCCAGATCGGGAATCAGTGGGAATTCGTTAATCATCTTGACGCGGCAAAGTACCGGCGCATCTTCGGGCCACCCTTCGGTCGTATCCAGTTTCAGTACGTCTTTGTTGACACGAACCAACTGCGGGAATCCCTGCGTCAGAACACCGAAATAACCCGTCTTCAGTTGTGCCGTGCTGGCGTAAAAGACCACGACTCGTGCGCGCCCGGTTGCGACCGGTACCTCATTACCGAGCATGCCCTCGAAGGACACGACCGGCAGTTCTCGGCCGTTCCAGTTCACGGTGCCGAGCATCCAGTTATGGGCTCCGGCCTCGTGATCAGGATTGGTAAAACGCACAACTTCGACCACGCAGGCTCGCGGCACGATCAGGCGATCATCGGCAAGCGGCACCAGCAGGCTATAAAGTTCCTCGGCTTCGACACTCACGACAGGGAGATTCCTTTTTCTTCGAGCAGGCGAGCCATGGCCTCGAGCAGTTGCGAATCCTGGTAAGGCTTACCCAGGTAATCATTGACACCAAGCTCGATTGCACGGGCACGATGCTTGTCGCCAACGCGCGAAGTCACCATGATAATGGGCACATCGGCAACACGCTCATCGTTGCGAACGTGTGACGCAAACTCATAGCCGTCCATACGCGGCATTTCTATGTCGAGCAGTATGATGTCAGGCTTGGTTTCTGCCATCACACTAATGGCATCGAGCCCGTCTTTGGCCGTCACGACGCGCATGCCATTGCGCTGCAGAAAACGCTCCGTGACGCGCCGAACAGTGATCGAGTCGTCAACGACAAGAGCCACCGGACGATCGTCCGCCGGTGTCGGCGCGGCTTTCTTGAGCTCTACCACGGGAGCGCCGGTGCGCACCAGCGCAGCGATATCCAGTATCAGCACGATACGACCGTCACCCAGAATCGTTGCGCCCGAGATGCCGCGAATACTCGCGAGCTGCGGGCCGATCGACTTGACGACAATTTCCCTGCTCGCGATCATCTCGTCAGTCAGCAATGCCGCTGAAAATTCGCCGGCTCTTACAAGAATCACCGGAATAAACGGCTCTTCTGCGGGCAATTTGGCGGCCTGACCGCCAAGATACATCCCGAGGTGTCGAAACTTGTACGTCTGTTCGCCGTAGTCATAACTCGGCTCGCTCTGGCTCAGCAGGTTCTCGAGCTCACCGCGCGGTATTCGCGCGACGCCCTCGACCGACGGCAAAGGCAACGCGTACACTTCTTCGCCAGTCCGAACGATGAGCGCCTGCGTGATAGCCAGCGTAAACGGCAGCCGTACCGTGAAGTTCGTGCCCTGCCCCGTCACCGAGGAAATACGCAGCGACCCGCCCAGCTTTTTGACTTCGTTGGCAACGACGTCCATACCAACGCCGCGACCGGCCGCCTGCGTGACTTTGCCCGCGGTCGTAAAGCCCGGCGTCAGAATCAACTCCATGATCTCTTCGTCGGTAACCTTGCTCTCGGGCTGCAACATGTCCTGCTCGAAAGCTTTGCGCCGGATCGCATCGACATCGAGGCCTCTGCCGTCGTCCGCGACGTCAATCACCATTTCCGAGCCCTCGCGGTGTAGCCGGATCGTTATCCGTCCCGTCGCGGACTTGCCGGATTCCTGTCGCTCATCCGACGATTCGATGCCGTGCACGACCGCGTTTCTGAGCATGTGCTCGAAGGGCGGCAACATTTTCTCAAGGACCTGCCGGTCGAGCTCTCCTGATGCACCTTCAACGGCCAGCTCAGCACGTTTGCCCGCTTCCTTGGCGATCTGCCGTACGAGTCTCGTCAGCCGTGGTACATGACGTTCGAACGGCACCATACGCGTGCGCATCAGGCCGTCCTGCAATTCCGCCGTAACGCGCGACTGCTGCACGAGCAGACCTTCGGCTTCGGTTGTCAACGATTGCAACAGGTCCTTGAGGCTACCAAGATCGCTGGCAGACTCCGCGAGCGCCCGCGACAGCTGCTGAATATTCGAATAACGATCAAGCTCGAGCGGGTCGAAGTCTCGTGCGACAAGTGTGTCCTGATGACCGTGCATGATCTGCGCTTCGGTCTCGATCTCGAGCTTGCGCAGCTGCTCGCGGAGCCGGCTTATCGTCTGCTCGAGCTCAACCACGTGAAACTCGAACGAACTCACTTGCTGCGTTAGTCGTGAATGATAGATGCTGATTTCGCCGGCCGCGTTCAGGAGATCCTCGAGCAAGTCGGCATCGATGCGCGCGAATTCCTGGCGCTGCTCCGAGCGCAATCCCTGCACTGCCGCAGGCGCTGGCGCTGGCGCTTCAGCATCTGGCCGGGGCCTTGCCGTAACTATCTTCCGCGGCTCCGCTTCGGGCTCGAGCCCAGCTTCGGGTTCGGGTTCGGCCTGGGGCTCGAGTTCGGGTTCGGGCTCAGGTTCGGGTTCGGGTTCGGGTTCGGGTTCGAGCTCAGGTTCGGCCGGCACTTCCGGCGCCGCCTTGGCGGCCTCATCGGCGGCGGACGGCTGGCCGATTTGCGCCAGTTCGTCGGCCAGCGGCGTGTCGACGATGATCATGCTGACCGTATCGTCCGGCTCGATCGTAAACGCGGCTGGTTCGGCCGCTTCGACATCTTTCTCTGCCGGTGCTGTTTCGACAGCCGAATCGTCAGCTACCTCGAAGCCTGCATTGGCTTGCTGAATTCGTTTCTCGAGATCGCTCGCCGCAACCACGCCTTTGCCCGCAATGACTGCGTCGCGCATGCGATGGAGCTCGTCCACGCTATGCTGCAGCAGATCATCGATGGCCGGTGTGGCCTTTACTGTCCCGGCATCCAGCGAGATCAGCAGCGTTTCGAGCTCGTGGCTCAGATTGCCCATGGCCGTGATACCGGCCATTCGCGCGCCACCCTTGAGGGTGTGCAGGTGACGCTTGAGTTCCTCCATCGACTGCCTGGATTCTTTGTTGCTGCTCCATGCGAGAAGAGCCTTGTCGGTAGCTTCCAGAAGCTCCGCCGATTCTTCGGTGAAAATCGCCGCGATTTCGGCATCGTATTCGGGCTCTTCAGAGACCGCCTCGACCATGGGTTCCGGCGCGACCTCGAGCTCAGGTCCGGCCTCCTCTTCCTGCACAAGAGTATGTTCGGGCTGCACGGCATTCGTCAGCTTGCTGATGTGCTCGATCAGTGCCGTGTAATCTGCTCGCTTGCGTTCAGGCTGATTGATATCGCCGACGATTGTGGCAATCGCCTTCGACGCGGCGCGCAGCGCATCGAGTCCGGATTGCTGGAAGCCGACTTTATATTCGTACACGCGGCGCACGAATCGATTTAGCGCTCCCGCAACTGCAACGCCGCGCTCGACATTAGCCATGTTGGCGCTGCCGTGCAGCGTATGGCAGGCGCGATAAAGTTTGTCCGTGACGTCGAATGGCGGCTGATGACCCTCGCATGCGCCGAGATAATTTGTGATGACCTCGAGATGTCCCGCCGTCTCCTTCGAGAAGATGTCGTGCAGCACAGGATCCATTTCGAGAGCCGATTCCGCGTCTTCGACCTCGGCCGCGGGCCTCGCAATCGTCAAAACCGCTGCGTTGGGATCGCCCTCGGCAAAGGCATTCGCGCGCGCCATCAAAAGACTGATGTCTGTGGCAGGTTCGGCACCCACTTCGATTTGTTCGATAAGTTCCGGTACCGCCGCGGCTGCGGCAATGATGAAATCGACCATTGGCGGCGTGCGCACAAGCGTACGGTTAATCAGCCGGTTCAACAGGTTCTCGATGCTCCAGCAATACTCGCCGATGCGTTCGGCACCGACCATGCGGCCGCTGCCCTTGAGAGTATGGAACGAGCGTCTGACCGTGATCAGCGTCTCCATGTCGTCAGGGTCTTCCTGCCACGCGGGCAGCCGGCGCTTGACCGATGCAACCTCTTCCTTGGCTTCCTCGATAAACAGCTCCAGCAGCTCCGGATCCAGGTGCTCGGCGTCGGCCGCGACGACAGGCAGCGGCATTACTTCGGTTGCCTGCATGCGCGCCTGCTCTGCAGCTGCTGCTGCTTCGGCAGCCTGCTTTGCAATTTCGGCGCTATCGAGCTTCATTGTCTGCGCGACCTTCGGCTCTTCTTTTGCGGCCTGCGCCATTCGGTGTTCGACATCGCGCAATACGGCCAGACACGCCTCAGCATTGTCGAGCATGTACCACGGCTCGCTGCGGCCCGCCTTTACGGTCTCCATGTAGTACTCGATGCTGACGATTGCATCGGCAAGCCGATCGGTTTCCTTTTGCGAAAGCCGCGCAGCGCCGTCGCCGGCCAGTGTCAGCGCGATCAGGTTGCCAACGCGATCGACAACTTCCATTGCCCGCGTCTTGTTCAGCATCATCAGCCCCGCCTTGATGCCGCGCACCAGCGACGGCACGCTGTCAATGCCCTGCGATGGCGCCTGGGATGCGAGGCTCTGCCCTACGGTTTCCTTGATGCGTGCGAGGTTGATGATGCATTCGCGCATTACGGATTCTGCAACCTGCTGATAGTCCGCAGCCTCCTGCGGGGGCAGGTCTGACGCGGCCTGATCCGAACCATCGCCGGCTGGGACGATCAGCCGTACCAACTGCTGGTCGAGCCGGTCCTCGACGCGCAGCAGGGTTGACGCAATGTCGAGAATAATCTGATCCGATGCGGTCCCGCCGCGTTCGACGACAGACTTCAGGCGGTCGATCTCCCCTTCGATGTCGCCACGCAGTTCCCCGAGGCCCAGAACCCCGAGCGTGTCGCTGATTTTTTTCAGTAGTTCGAGCTGTGGCAACAGATCTGACGACTTGTTCATACCCGTGCGAACGAAGATATCGAGCACGTCCTTGACCCGGGCGAGATCTTCCTTGATCGCCGACGCGACGGTTTCCATGAGTTTTACGCTCGGCGCAGACAGCGCTTCTCGTGCCTGCTCGACCTGTTCGTCGCCGGGAAGGAGTTCCGACAGATTGAACGCCGCCCGAATCTCGGCGATTCGTTCGGCTGCGGTACTCGATCTGGCGACGTAGTAGAGAAGATTATTCAGCAGATCATCGATCGGATTACTATCGAACGCCTCGACACCATCGTCGATGACTCGCTTGATCTGTCGGTCGGTCTGACCGAGCAGCCGCTTCAGCGCAACTGAAGTTTCAAGACCGCCATTTCGCAGCGACTCCAGCACGCCGCCAACGACCCACCACAGCTGATACATATCATCGCGCGTCGCGGCGAGCTCGAGCTTGCGCGTGACGCTGCTCAATGTTTCGAGATGGCGCGTAGTGTCGCCGCCTTTGATCCAGCCGAGTAGCGCGAGCTGGAACTTGGGCCGTAATCTCGTCGCGACGGCAACGGGGTCTTCGCCAGTACCAGCACGCTTTTCGCTTGTCCGTTTTGCCTGACTTGGCGACAGGTTCAGGAGCAGCAGGGTGCCTTCGGACAGCAGCGGCTCCCCGCGAGCAGCGCGAAGGTCATTGAGCATCGGCAACAGCACGAGCGCGATGTCCCGACCGCCGCCAAGCAGCCGCTCGATATATGCAGGCAACTGCACCATCGACCGGGTCAATGCGTCGAGGCCATCCTCGCGACCTTTGCCCGCGCGAAGAGCAGCCAGGTATTTACAGCCGAGTTCCATCTCCTCGGTAAGCAGCGCGGCACCGTAAGTCTCAGCAAGCTGTAATGCACCGCGCGCCTGATGCAATAACTCGCCGGCGCGAACGAGAGCAGCTGATCCACCGCGCCCGTCGACACAATCCTCCAGCGCGAGGTGCGCGTTACGGATCGTCTCCATGAGTTCATCGCCGATGATCGCGAGCGCGTTCACAGTAGCGCCGCCACCGTGATCGGCGATGATCTTTTCTTGAATGCCAGTGTCGCCTGTCATTAAGGAGCCCGCTTCCTGCTAGCCCACCTTTGCCTGTTCGCCCGCCTTGCTGGCAAGGACATCCGATGACGTGCTGGATAACGTCCGTGCCTGCAATGCTGAATTCGGCAATGTGAATCCGGCAACGGTTTTTCTTAGCTGTGAAGCAAGCTCGGAGAGCTTCGAGATTGCCATCGCTGTCGCCGTCGTCGCTTTGCCTGTTTGTTCGCCAATCTCGCGCAGCCGGGTCGTTCGTCGCGTCACATCCGCCGCTGAGCCTGCCTGCTGCCGCGCTGAACTCGAGATGTTTTGTACGAGGCTCGCGATCTGGTTCGAAACCTGTTCGATTTCATCCAGTGCCGCGCCCGCATTCTCGGCAAGCAACGCGCCGCCCACAACGTCCGTCGTGCTGCGTTCCATCGACACGACTGCCTCGTTTGTATCAGCCTGAATCGTGCGCACCAGGACCTCGATTTGCTTCGTGGCGTTCGTGGATCGTTCAGCCAGCCGCTGCACTTCGTCGGCAACGACTGCAAACCCGCGGCCAGCCTCGCCGGCCATCGATGCCTGAATCGATGCATTGAGCGCGAGGATGTTTGTCTGCTCGGCAATGTCGTTGATCAGCTCGATGATATTGCCAATTTCCTGCGAGCTTTCGCCGAGACGCTTGATGCGTTTCGACGTTTCCTGAATTGTCTCGCGAATCGCATTCATGCCATCAATTGTGCGCCGCACCGCCTCGCCGCCCTTGTGTGCGACCTCGACCGAGTGCCGCGCGACATCCGATGACCGTTCGGCGTTACCCGAAACTTCTTCGATCGACGCGGCCATGGAGACGATCGACTCCGTTGCAGCGTTGATTTCACGGCCCTGATTGTCAGCAGCTTTGGCCAGGTGTGCCGCAGTGCTTTCGGTCTGCTTGGCCGCCGAATCGACCATGATCGCGGTCTCATTGACCGTCGCGACAAGCTTTCTGAGTTCTTCAATCGCAAAATTGAACGAGTCGGCAATCGTCCCCGTGATGTCCTCGGTAACGGTTGCCTCTACTGTCAGATCACCGTCGGCGAGACTGCCCATCTCGTCGAGAAGTCGCAATATCGCCTGCTGGTTACGCTCGTTTTGTTCTGCCTGAACTTTCGCGGCCTTCTCGAATTTCGAGGAGCGCGCGTTAAGAACCATCAACACCACAACAAGGATCAGTGCCATCGCGGTCAGACCGAGCGGTATCCAGATAATCTGCAGAAAACCAGGCAATGCGCCGCCGACCGCGGAGAATTCGCTGCCCAGATTCGTTGCGCTCGCATTCAGCTCGGCCTGAATCTCGGTGATACCGGAAACCTGGCCGACGCTGGCAGTGATGATGTCGACCTGAGCCTCGAGATCCGTCACGTGGCTGGCCAGCGGCACGAGCGCAGCCTCCCGTCCCTCACTGTCCAGTGGGCGAATATCCAGTTCGGTATCCTGACCGGATAGTGCGTTCCATACGGTGCGCACAAACGCTGCGTCTTCGGCAATTGCTGCAGCAGCCTCGGCAGCATCGGAGTTGACCGCAAGGCCGGGGGCCGATTGTCCAATACGTGCTACACGCTGCTGGAATTCCTGAATGATCGCGGTTGCGCTGGAACGATCCAGCAGTTCGTTGGATAACTCGAGTATCGCTGCCACGCTCGAGGTGACGCTCGTCGCAGCACGATTCAATGCCTCAACATCGTCGCGTCGTGCAAGAATTGCGGCCGCGCGCGACTCCAGCTGCTGCCAGTCGGATGCAGCTCCAGGAACTGCCGGACCTGCGCTGCGCCGCTGCTGCGCGAGTTGCCGCAAACTCGCTCCAAGATTGTCAAACCCGCCGTCTTCGCCGTCGAGCGCGGCCTTCGCCTGGGTGGGTATTGCCTGCGACAGCGCGGCAAGTTCAGCCGCCTGGGGACTTGCACCTGCCCCTTGCAGGTAGGTAAGCGCCGCAGCAGCGACCAGCAAGACCGCCGTCGTTATTGCAACTATCCTGAAAATTGATGTTGTGTCTGCTTTATTGGCCATAGCTATTGAAACTCTGATTTATGCGTAGCCCGGCATCGTGTCGGCACTACTGGTTGCGGCGGTCATTCGGCTGCCGCCTGCAGGAAAAAATTGCTTTCAACAAAGTCGAACAGATTGAAGATGGGCCACGTGTCTTCACCCCGCTGATACGCGCCCGTCAGAAAACGATCACATCGGACCGAAGTCTCCGGCCAGCTATCTGTATATTCGTGGTCCATAAAACGCCGAAAGCCGAGCACTTCGTCAACGACGAGGCCAGCAGGGACCTCGCGATGGTTGACTGAAATGACACGAGTCGTTCGTCGCAACGTCGTGCGGCCACTTCCGAGCAGCAATTTGACATCAATGAGCGGCAGGAGATGGCCGCGCAAATTTGCGATGCCGAGCATCCAGCGTTTGCTCCCCGGAACCCGGGTCATCCCGTCCGGCAACATGAGTACCTCCCGAACATGATCGCGACCCGCGACAAAATGTTCTTCGCCAATTCTAAAACCAACGCCGACCCACTCCGCGGGCGCCGTGCCGCTGAATTGCCCTGAATGCGCCTGGCGACTGCGGCGCTCCATCTCGGCCAGCAACTCGAACGGTTGCTCGACCAGGGCCGCGAGGTCCGCAGATTCGCTCATTCAGGCAGCCATCACCGCGTTGATCTTCGTCACGAGCTGCTTCGCGTCGATCGGCTTGACAAGATATTCGACAGCTCCCTGGCGCATGCCCCAGATCTTGTCCGTTTCCTGATCCTTCGTCGTGATCATGATGACCGGAATGCCGGCCGTCTGCGCATCCTGCGTCAATTTGCGCGTCGCCTGAAAACCGTTCATTCCCGGCATGACGACATCCATCAGGATGCAATCCGGCCGCGACAACCTGGCCTGCTTCAGGCCTTCTTCGCCGCTGTCGGCTACCAGCGTCTCAAAGCCGTTCTTTTCCAGCATGTTCTGAAACAGATGCAGCTCAGTCGGCGAGTCATCGATGATGAGGATTACTGCCATCAGTGTTCCCTTTGCAACGTATCCAGTACGTAGTGACTAGTTAACCTGGTTCGAAATCGCACCAAGCAACTCGTCCTTGGTGAACGGCTTGGTGAGGTACTGTTCCGAGCCGACAATACGGCCGCGCGCCCGGTCGAATAGCCCGTCCTTGCTCGAAAGCATGATGACCGGCGTCTCCTTGAACAATCTTGTTGTGCTTGATCAGCGAACACGTCTCATACCCGTCCAGCCGCGGCATCATAATGTCAACAAAAATCAGATCGGGCTGATGGTCGGCTATCTTCGACAGCGCGTCGAATCCATCGATTGCTGTGAATACGTGACAACCTTCTTTGGTCAGCAGCGTTTCTGCGGTACGACGTATCGTCTTGCTGTCATCCACAACGAGGATCTTGAGCCCATTCAGACTTCGAGATGCATTATTTGACACCGGATTTCCTCACGCTTGAGTGGAATCCCGAAGGATTCATTCTGTTTATCGCTTTCCCCTGCACGCCGGCGGTGGGCAGCCATAACACCTGGGAAAACCGACTTGTACCATATTGACATAAGTCCCGCTACGACGCGCGCTGCACAGTGCAAAATCTCAAGAATTTTCGGCGCTTAGCTTTTGATTCCAAGGTATAGTTGCTCGCACGAATCGGACTGGGTGCAGAATCCCGCTCATGCCCAAGGGCTTGCTCAAAATCGGAATCGTGATGGACCCAATCGAGTCCATTACGCCATACAAAGACAGTTCTCTGGCGATGCTGCTCGAAGCCGAGCGACGTGCCGCTGAAATTCACTATTTTCAGCAGCACGACCTCAAGATTGTCGGCGGCACGGCGTTCGGGCAATCGCAGCGGCTGCGAGTCCGTGACGACAACGAGGCATGGTTTGACAAAGGGGCGACGGAAGAAGTCGAGCTTGGTTCGCTCGACGTGATCCTGATGCGCAAAGACCCGCCGTTCGACATGGAATACGTCTACACGACCTACATCCTGGACCGCGCGCGGGAAGCCGGTGCACTCATCGTCAACCACCCGCAGGCACTGCGGGACATGAATGAGAAGGCCTATATCGCCTGGTTTCCCGAGTGCACACCCCTGACGCTGATCACACGATCGATGGCGGAGATGAAAGCCTTTCTCCTCGACAACGAGCGTATTGTCGTCAAACCGCTGGACGGCATGGGCGGTCGCTCGATTTTTGTCGTAAATAAGAATGACAACAACGCCAATGTGATCTTCGAGACGCTGACTGACTACGGTCAGCGATTCGCAATGGCGCAGGTCTTTATCCCGGAAATCAGCGCCGGCGACAAACGCATATTGCTGATCAATGGGGAAGCGGTCCCGTATGCACTGGCGCGTATTCCCTCCGATGACGACTATCGAGGCAATCTGGTCATGGGCGCCAAGGGTGTCGGACAGGAATTATCTGACGCGGACCGCGCGATTTGCGACCGGGTCGGGCCCGTATTGCGTGATCACGGCGTGTTGTTCGCCGGAATCGATGTGATTGGTGACTTTTTGACCGAAGTCAACGTCACGAGCCCGACGGGCATCCGCGAACTCGACAAGCAGTTTGACCTCAACATTGCCGGCCTGTTGTTTGACGCAGTCGAGGCAGAGATTGCCTAAGACGCGGTTTGCATCTTTGTCAGGCGCGATTTTTTTCCAAACGAGACCTGAGCCCTTGTTTTCAAGTCCAGAGGGGCTTTAACTCAATCCATTCAACGAATTGATTTTGCTGGATCTTTCAAGCGAAATGGCGAGGAATTAAGTAAACTGTAACCGCTATGGTCAACACTGCCATCAAAACCGAATCAATGGACGACCTCGCGCTCGTCGCCCCGGAGATACCCGACCGGCTGCCGGCGATGCTGTTTCTCGCCGCGCTGATTCACGGCATCCTGATTATTGGGATCACATTCAATGCGGAGTTATTCGATAACTTCGCCGATGCGATCTCGCTCGAGGTGACGATCGTGGCTGATCCGGATCAGCGTATCGACCGGCCGGACAAAGCCGAGTATCTGGCTCAGGCGTCGCAGCAGGGTGGCGGCAATACCCTGAACGAGGTACGGCCCTCGGCACCGCTGGAGAGCGCATCGCCAATCGACAATATGGGCGAGGAAGATGCTCAGTCATTGCTCGACTCGACATCCCATGAAAAGACTGCCGATCAGCTCGTAGCCACGCAGAGCGAACAGGATCTGCGTGTCGCCGACGATCTGCGAGACGAGCCGCGGCCGGAGGATGCGACGGCCATCGCGCTGGAGTCCGGAAGCGAGCAAACGCTGCCGCTGCCGCAGGACGACAATTCCTCGTTGTTGATCCATGACGACGATCCGCGACAACTCATCATCAGCGCCGATACGCGCGAGTCGGTAGTTGCGGCCTATCTCGATAGCTGGAAACGGCGCATCGAAGCTGTCGGCGACGAGTATTTTCCGGAGCTCGGCGAGCTGAATGGCGTGACAGGCAGCCCGACTCTCGAAGTCAGTATTGAAGCGTCCGGCCAGCTCGCGGAGGTCGTCATTCGCAAATCAAGCGGTTCGCCAGTTCTCGACAAAGCTGCGCTCGATATTCTCCGGCGGGCGTCGCCTTTCGACCCGTTCCCCGAGGAAATCCGCGCCGATTATGATCGGCTGCGCTTCGCTTACAAATGGCTGTTCAGTGATCAGCTGGAATCCGCCACAGCGAGCGTCAACTAACGGCCGCACAGACGCGCGGTTGTGCCCGCACGCGTGAGGGCCGATACTGTAACCATGGGTTTCGATGCTTCTCTCACAAATCAGTTACTTATCGCAATGCCGGGGATGGCCGACCCCAATTTCAGCACAACGGTCACTCTGATTTGTGAACATAACGACGATGGCGCACTTGGTATTGTCATCAACCGGCCGCTTGATCTCACGTTAGCCGGACTGTTCGAGCAACTCGACGTCGTGAATCCGGACCCACAAGCCTCCGCGAAGCCGGTTTTGTTGGGCGGACCCGTGGGACCCGAGCGCGGTTTCGTGCTGCATGATCCGGGCAGCTCGTACGAGAATTCTATCGAGGTATCCAGTGACATTTATCTGACACTGTCACGGGACGTCATTGATGCGATGGCAACAGGTGCAGGACCGCAACAGTCTCTGGTCGCACTGGGCTACGCTGGCTGGGAGCCAGGCCAGCTCGAAATCGAAATGCTCGCAAACTCCTGGCTCAACGTTCCCGCGACACCGGATATCGTATTCGACACCCCGTTCAACGACCGCTGGATGTCTGCTGCGCAAACACTCGGTATCGACATCAGCAAGATTTCGCCCGATGCCGGCCACGCCTGAGCGCGACACGCGCCCCCCCGAGACAGTTCTCGCTTTTGATTTCGGCTTGCGGCGTATCGGCGTTGCCGTCGGCCAGACCGTTACCGGATCGGCGAGCCCGCTGGGCGTTATCGCCAGCGGCGACGAAGGGCCGGATTTCGATTCGATTGCGGCGCTCGTCAAGGAATGGCGGCCATCGCGCCTCGTCGTTGGTTTACCGCTACAGGTGGACGGTTCGCCCGGTGATCTGCAGTCGCACGTCCAGCGCTTTGTCACAGAGCTCTGCCGTTACCAGCTGCCAGTCGATACGGTCGACGAGCGTTACACATCGCTCGAAGCCGAAACCGCGCTGAAGAACGCCCGGGCCGCAGGCAGTCGTGGACGAATCTCCAGGGAGATGATCGACAGCGCGGCAGCAGTGATCATCGCCGAGCGATTTCTCACTGGCCGGAGGAACGTGTAGCATTGCCCCGCCATGCAAGCGATTGAAGTATTTCCGGGTAGCGACAGTGAGGCAGATCTGCAGTTCAATGCAGACGGTAGCCTGCGGCATCTGTTAAGCCTCAAAGGTCTGAGCAAGACTCTGCTCGTGGATATGCTCGACGATGCGGAGCGATTCGTACCCCCCCCTGGTGGCAGAGCAGTGCGCAATCGATCGCTGGCCGGCCGCACGATCGCGAACCTGTTTTTCGAGCCCAGTACGCGCACTCGGGCGTCATTTGATCTCGCGGGCAAACGACTCGGCGCCGATGTGCTTAACCTCGATGTCAATACTTCATCGCGCAAGAAAGGTGAGAGCATCCTCGACACGATTTACACCCTGCAAGCGATGCAAGTCGACATCATGGTGGTTCGTGATGCGAGTGCGGGCGTACCGTCCTACATTGCACGACACGTTGACGAACATGTCAGCATACTCAATGCCGGCGAGGCCGATGTGTCTCATCCGACTCAGGGTTTGCTCGACCTGCTGACCATTCGCCAGCGTAAAGGTCGGTTTGAAGACCTGACCGTGGCGATTGTCGGCGACATTATGCATTCGCGTGTAGCGAGATCTGCCGCACACGGGCTCAATACACTCGGGGTTGGTGAGCTGCGGCTTATTTCCCCACCGGCACTGGCGCCGGATCCGAACGAGATGCCCTTTGCCTCGATTGTCGACACTCTCGACGAAGGCCTGCGCAATGCAGACGTGGTCATGGCGCTGCGCATCCAGCGTGAACGTATCCGCAGTCTCGATGGGATCCCGGGAATCGACGAATACTATGCAAACTACGGCATTAGTACGGAGCGTATGCAACTTGCCGCAGCCGGCGCCATCGTCATGCACCCGGGCCCGATGAACCGTGGCATCGAGATCGAGTCGACTCTCGCAGACAGTCCGGCGTCGGCAATCACGCAGCAAGTCGCCAATGGCGTCGCGGTTCGCATGGCCGTGCTCGAGCGAGTCAGCAAGTCGATGGAGCGGCGTTGATAACGGCCGCACAGAAGCAAGCGCAGCGAAATCGCGGGACCCTGTACGTCGAAGATGGCGAACTGCTCGCGACCAAAACGTTTCCCGGAAATCAGTTCGTCATGCGCATTTGCGCGCCGAAGTGCGCTGCGGCTGCGAAGCCGGGAACATTTGTACATGTCAGCTGCGACGATGCCCTGCCGATGCGCAGACCCCTGTCGATCATGCGTGTCGGCGACGGCTGGATCGAGGTGCTGTACAAAGTCGTCGGCGAGGGTCTGCACCTCCTGACCAACAAACGGATTGGCGACCGGATCAGTCTGCTTGGCCCGATTGGCCAGCCATTCCACCCGACACGTGAGCGACCGAACTGTCTGCTGATTGGTGGTGGCGTCGGCATTCCGCCGATGGTGTTCCTCGCCGAAACATTGCAGGGCGATGCGTGGAATTCACTGGCCATTCTGGGATCCGAGATTCCGTTCCCGTTCGAACGCAGAGATTCCGGCATGTCGACACCGTGGCTGGCTGACGATGTCTCGAGCACGATGCCGTTACTGGAAAGCTGGGGTATCACCACGCGCTTGACGAGTCTTGCTGGCTTCCCGGGCTGTTTTCGCGGCTACGTAACGGACCTGGCGGAGCAGTGGCTGCAGAGTCTCGACGAATCCGAGCGGAAAAAAACGCAATTATTCGCCTGTGGCCCGACGCCAATGCTCAAGGCTGTCGCCGCACTCGCGACGACCTACGATCTGCCGTGTCAGGTGTCGCTGGAAGAGTTTATGGCCTGCGCGGTCGGCGGCTGCGCCGGCTGCACCGTCGAAGTCACCACGCCCGAGGGACCCGCCATGAAACGCGTCTGCGTCGACGGCCCCGTATTCGATTCAAGTGCGGTGGTCTGGCAATAGCCTGTGGGCGGGAGCCTAGCCGCCGAAGTTGATCTTCGCTTCGAGGTTGGACCGCGAATCGGCGTGTGACATCGCCTCATCAAGCGTAATCGTGCCGGCTTTGTAAAGATCGAGCAGCGCGTCGTCGAACGTCTGCATGCCTTGCTCGCCACTATCCTTATGCGCGTCCTTGACGGCCGAGATGTCGCCCTTGAGCATCAGGTCCTTGATATGCGGCGTATTGAGCATCAGTTCGACCGCCGCAACCAGCTTACCGCCGCGCGAACGCACCAGCCGCTGCGAAAGGATCGCACGAAGGTAGTGCGCCAGGTCCATGAAGATCTGACCGTGCTGCTCTTGCGGAAACATGTTGATGATGCGGTCGAGCGTTTCCGCGGCGTTGTTGGAGTGCAATGTGCCGACCACGAGGTGGCCGGTGCCGGCCATGTCGAGCGCGGCCTGCATCGACTCACGATCACGAATCTCGCCGATCTGGATTACGTCGGGAGCGGCGCGCATTGCACTCTTCAGCGCGCGACCATACGACTTCGTATCCAGCCCGACTTCGCGCTGATTGACGATCGACTTCTTGTTTGAGTGCAGGAATTCGATCGGGTCCTCGATCGTTATGATGTGCGACGACGTCTTTTCGTTGCGATGATTGATCATCGCCGCGAGCGTTGTCGATTTGCCGCAGCCCGTGGCACCCACCATCAGCACCAGTCCGCGCCGCAGCATGACAAGGTCTTTCATTTGCTCGGGCATACCGAGTTCTTCGAGCGTCGGCATTTCGGAGGTTATGTATCGCAATACCATCGCAACGTTACTGCGCTGGTGAAAGACATTGACCCGAAAACGACCGAGCCCGGGCTCCGAGATTGCAAAGTCGACCTCCAGCTCTCGCGTAAACATTTCAAGCTGATTCTCGTTCATAAGCTCGAGGGCAGCTTGCTTGACCATCTTTGGTGTCATCTCGAGCTTGTTGACAGGCATGATCTTGCCATCGATCTTGATCTTCGCTGGCGAGAACGGCGCGAAGAAAAGGTCCGATGCCTTTTTCTCGACCATCAGTTTGAAAAGAGGCTTAACGTTCATCTATGAGGTCTTCCGTGATACTCAGAATGTCTGAGCCGTGTCTTCTTCCAGAATCTTAAGGCTCTCCGCCTGCCGATCGGCAATCGCAGAGTCGCGTTTACTTTCCAGTTTGACGCGCAAGCGCAGCTCGTTCTTCGAATCCGCATTGCGCATGGCTTCTTCATAGGAAATGATGGCCTGCTCGTAAAGATCGAACAGGGCCTGGTCGAAAGTCTGCATGCCAAGACGCGTCGATTTCGCCATGATCTCCTTGATCTGGCCGACTTCACCTTTGAAGATCAGGTCTGAAACCAATGGCGTATTCAGCATAATTTCCATCGCCGCGATACGCCCTACCCCGCCTTCGCGCGGAACCAGTCGTTGCGAGATGAACGCCTTTGTGTTCAACGAGACGTCCATCAGCAGCTGTTGGCGGCGCTCGTCCGGAAAGAAGTTGATGATACGGTCCAATGCCTGATTTGCGCTGTTGGCGTGCAGTGTGGCAAGGCAAAGGTGGCCGGTTTCGGCAAACTGGATGCCGTACTCCATCGTCTCTTTGTCACGAATCTCACCGATAAGAATCACGTCCGGCGCCTGACGAAGAGTGTTCTTTAGCGCTGCGTGCCACGTCTCAGTATCGACGCCCACCTCGCGCTGCGTAATGACACAGCCTTTATGCGGGTGCACGTACTCGACGGGATCCTCGATTGAAACGATGTGGCCGCGAGAATTTTCGTTGCGGTGACCGATCATCGCTGCAAGTGTAGTGGACTTACCGGAACCCGTGCCGCCAACGACGATACACAAGCCGCGTTTGTTCATGACAATGTCTTTGAGAATCGGCGGCAGATCGAGATCCTCCAGCGTTGGGATCTCCGTCGTAATTGTTCTCAGTACGGCGCCGACATATCCCTGCTGAATGAATGCGCTAACGCGAAACCGCCCTATGCCCTGAGGAGCAATCGCAAAATTGCACTCTTTGGTCGAATCAAACTCTTTGATCTGTTTGTCGTTCATGATTGAGCGAACCATGATCGCCGACTGATCGGGACTCAACGGATTATCCGTTGCTTTGTGAATCGTGCCATCAACCTTTATCGCAGGTGGAAATCCTGCGGTCAGGAACAGGTCAGACCCTTCGCGCTCTACCATCTTTCTGAGCAAGTTCTGCGTTAGTCGTACCGCTTGTTCGCGTTCCATCTTCCTTTTCTCCCGTCAGAAACGCCTGCTGGCGTTCCTAAAAATTCTCTTTCTGAACTGCACGGAAGCGTGCTTCTTCCTTGTTGATCAGACCCTTCGCCATTAGTTCTGTGAGGTTCTGGTCAAGCGTATGCATGCCGGTTGCCTGCCCTGTTTGAATCGCCGAATACATCTGTGCGATCTTGCCTTCGCGAATCAGATTCCGGATCGCAGGCGTACCGATCATGATTTCGTGCGCTGCGATTCGTCCGCCACCGATCTTCTTCAATAGCGTCTGTGAGATTACAGCGCGCAGTGACTCGGACAACATCGCACGCACCATTTCCTTCTCTGCAGCCGGGAAAACGTCCACGATACGATCGACAGTCTTGGCTGCAGAACTCGTGTGCAGTGTGCCAAAGACGAGGTGACCGGTTTCAGCGGCAGTCAATGCCAGACGTATCGTCTCGAGGTCACGCAGCTCACCAACGAGAATTACGTCGGGATCCTCGCGCAGGGCCGAGCGCAGGGCTTCGTTAAAACCAAGCGTATCGCGATGTACTTCGCGCTGATTGATGAGTGACTTTTTCGACTCGTGCACGAACTCGATCGGATCCTCAATCGTCAGGATGTGGTCAGGCTTGTTATCGTTGATGTAGTCGACCATTGCGGCAAGCGTGGTCGATTTACCTGAGCCTGTAGGTCCGGTTACCAATACGATTCCTCTCGGATGCATTGAGACATCCTTGAAAATACCCGGCGCACCCAGATCATCAAGGCTCAGAATTTCCGAGGGAATGGTCCGAAATACAGCAGCGGAACCGCGGTTTTGGTTGAATGCGTTGACACGAAACCGGGCGAGCTTCGGAATCTCGAAGGAAAAGTCGGTCTCGAGAAATTCTTCATAATCCTTACGCTGCTTGTCATTCATGATGTCGTACACCATGCTATTGACGTCTTTGTGGGTGAGCGCAGGCATGTTGACTCGCTTGATGTCACCATCAACGCGAATCATCGGAGGTACGCCGCCGGACAGGTGCAGGTCGGATGCGTTGTTCTTTACCGTGAACGACAATAACTGGGCAACGTCGACGGCCATATTTTTCCCTCTCGATGGACGGCCGGACTTACCATAACCCGGCTCTGAATGAAGCCTAGTATAGCGAAGCACCCGGAGTAAAACGTGATTAGAGTCACGGAAAACTTGCGAAAAATCCGAGATTTGCTGGCGAAAGCTGCAGACGATGCGGGCCGCGCTGCCGATAGTGTTCGATTGCTCGCGGTCAGCAAAAAACAGCCGGTCTCCAGCATCCTCGAAGCGGCCGGCGCCGGCCAGCGGGATTTCGGAGAAAACCAGGTTCAGGAGGGGCTCGAAAAGATCCTGGCCGTGGCCAGCGATGAACTCGTCTGGCACTTCATCGGTCACCTGCAGACCAACAAGACCAGGTCCGTTGCGGAGCATTTTGACTGGGTCCACTCCGTCGACCGGCTCAAGACGGCCGCGCGGCTCAGTCGGCAACGGCCCGAAAGTCTCGGTGACCTGAACATTTGCCTGCAGGTCAACGTCGACGATGAACAAAGCAAGTCAGGGGCGCGTGTCGACGCCCTGCAAAGTCTGGCCAGCAGTGTCGCAGAGTTGCCGCGATTGAAACTGCGAGGACTGATGTGTCTGCCGGCCATTCGGCATGATTTCGAATCGCAGCGACAACCGTTTGCACGCCTGCGCGAACTCGCAGCCGCGCTTGCGGCGAACGGTATCCCTACCGATACACTGTCAATGGGCATGAGTGCCGATTACCGCGCCGCGATTTTCGAAGGCGCTACAATAGTGCGGGTGGGTACAGCAGTCTTTGGTCCAAGAAGCGAGTCATGAGTACATACAAAGTAGGCTTCATCGGTGGCGGCAACATGGCCCGGGCGCTCGTTGGCGGTCTGATCTCGAGTGGCTATCCCCCCGATAATCTCCTGATCGCCGATCCGGATGTTGCGCGGCGCACCATTCTGACGAACGAACTTCCGGGCATCACCGTCTCCGGAAGCAATGACGATGTCGGGTCGAGCGCCGACTGTCTCGTGCTCGCCGTCAAACCGCAGTTGATGCGCGACGTTTGTCTTGGTCTCGCCGAAACGGTACAGGCCAAAAGGCCGTTGATCATCTCGGTCGCTGCCGGTACACACAGTCGCGATATCGATGATTGGCTGGGCGCCGAGCTTGCGGTAGTCCGCGTCATGCCCAATCAGCCAGCGCTGCTACTGCAAGGCGCATCAGGCCTGTATGCGAACGAGCTAACGACGAGCGAGCAGCGCGACAGGGCCACCGAGATCATATCGGCCGTCGGCAGCGTCGTACATGTGCCGGACGAAGACAGCATTGACGCGGTTACCGCAATATCGGGAACCGGGCCCGCCTACTTTTATTTGCTGATCGACATGTTGATTCAGTCGGCCGAGGACTTCGGCCTTGATTCTCAGGCTGCACACAAGTTGGTCATGGATACCGCCAAGGGTTCTGCGGCGCTTGCCGCCGTTAGCGGAGAAACCATGGACTCGATGATCGCGCATGTTCGATCACCTGGCGGCACCACTGCCGCAGCCTTTGAGATATTCGACGAGGAAAAGGTCCGTGAAATCTTCGCCAGAGCGTTTACGGCTGCAAGGGACAGGGCCGTCGAACTAGCCGAAAGCTCCAACCAATGAAACCTGCACTCGTATTCATCATCAACACGATCGCGCAGCTTTATCTGCTGGTTATGCTGCTGCGCTTGTGGCTGCCCTGGTTGCGCGCGGATTTTCGCAATCCGATCGCACAGGGGATACTGCGGCTCACCTCGCCGCTCGTGATTCCGGTCAGGCGCGTCATTCCGCCGATAGGCCGCCTCGACACGGCGACTGTCATCGTCGCGTTCGCGCTGCAGTACCTGACTGTCCTTGTCATTCTCACTATCAACGGAATCTCTGCCGGCATCCTGCCGATTGCTCTGACCTCGCTGATCGACCTGGTGTTGCTGTCGCTGCGACTATTTACGTTCGCGATTTTTATTCACATCATTCTGAGCTGGATAGCACCCGGAACCTATAACCCTGCAACGGCTTTCATCGCCATGCTCGTTAAACCGGTACTGCGACCATTCCGCAGCCTGATTCCAACGATCGGCGGGCTGGATATCTCTCCCATTTTCGCGATCATCGGCTTACAGGCCGTCGCCATTTTCGCGGCCACCCTGCGGCCGTTTCCGATTTGAGCAGCGACAGTGGCTTTGCCGCCCGCTGGGACGGTGACAATCTGCTCCTGACCGTCAGAGTTCAGCCCCGCGCAAGTTGCGACGAAATACTCGATGTCAGCAACTCACACCTGCGAATTCGCACCACGGCAGCGCCGGCAGACGGCAAAGCCAATCAAGCAGTTGTTCGTATGCTCGCAGACTATCTGGACGTCCCGCCATCCAGGATCCGCCTGACCCACGGCGCACGGCATCGGAACAAGCGCCTTATCGTTGAGGGCCCGGTGACCGTACCAAAGGGGCTGGCTGTCGCAGCGCGAGCACCAAATAGTTTATAGTGGCTGCTCCGGGATTGGGGGCAAGTATCATGATAAGCAGAAAAATATTGATCGCTTTGTCATTGCTCGGACTCGTATCCGCGTGCGGTGGATCGGGCGAGTCAGCGGATGTGCCGGAGGCGCAGCCCGCCGGGGCGACGAGCGCAGATATCGGCGATCATGTGGTGCATTTCAGTGCCCAGTCCACCGATCAGTTGCCGCCAGAGGTGGCGCGCGCATACAACATCGTGCGCAGCAAGAATCGCGCGATGCTGAATGTTTCGGTGCTGCGGGAAGAAGACAATAGCGCGGTTACTGCCAAGGTAACGGTGAAAACCGTTAATCTGACCGGCCAACTCAAGAATGTCACGATGCGGCAGATCAACGAGCAGGAGGCAATCTATTACATCGGTGAGGTTGCAGTGGCGAATCGCGAAACCCTGATATTCGATATCAGCGTCACGCCCGAAGGGGTCGAAAGGGCCTCGGATGTACGCTTCAAGCGGGAATTCTTCACCGACTAGATCATTCCCGGCTAAATCTGCCTAAAAACACCGGAAAAAAGCCGCTCCGGCGCTTACTTGACCGCCTGACATATGCTATCGTCGCGCTGCTTTTGACGCGGGCTTTGCCCGTTTTTTTTGGGCGCGGACTCTAGTCCGCCTTTTGTTTTTTAGGAGTCAGTCTTTCATGGCAACGAACACCAAGAAGCCACCTACCAAATCAGAAATTTACGCAAAGATCGTTGACGACACGGGATTGACCCGGAAGGACGTCGCGGCAGTCTTCGAGTCATTGAACGGCCAGATCAAGAAGAACCTGGGCGGTCGTGGCGGACCCGGCACCTTTACCATTCCGGGCCTGCTCAAGCTGCGAGTCGTCAAGAAGCCGGCAAAGAAAGCGCGTAAGGGAGTCAATCCTTTTACGGGCGAAGAAATGATGTTCAAGGCCAAGCCGGCGTCCAAGGGCGTCAAGGCCCTCGCACTCAAAGGCCTGAAAGACATGGTCTGATTCGGCACGCCAAACCGAATACGAAAGCCGGGGCTTGCCCCGGCTTTTTTTATCGGTTTTCGTCGACAAACACCATCGTTGCGTTTCGCAAATCGTTCAATCTGCCGTGAAAAAAGTGTTCGGCGCCGGACAAGACGACAAGTTCGGGTCCGGGCTCGAGACTGTTAACCCAGGCAATCGTCTCTTCGACATCGACAAGTTCATCCTGATCGCCCTGTATGACGAGCCACGGGCAGCGCGGCTGGCCTTCTAGATTGCCGGCGAAGCGATGAATCGCCGGCGCGACGCTTATCAACCCGCTCACCTCAGTAGCCACCGCTGCGCGCACCGCGATCGCGGCACCGAATGAAAAACCGCCAAGCCATATCGGGCCGTCAGGATTACGCTCGCGTAGCCAGCTTATAGCGGTGAGCGCGTCGTCGAGTTCACCAATGCCTTCATCGTATTGGCCATCGCTGTCCTCGGTACCCCGAAAATTGAAGCGCAGCGTGACGAACCCGGAACGCACAAATGAACGCGCGAGCGTATGCGCGACTTTGTTGTGCATCGTACCGCCGTGCTGCGGATGCGGGTGACAGACAACGGCGGAGCCTGTCGTTTCACCGTCGTCCGGGCTGTCGAGAATCGCTTGCAAACGGCCAACGGGGCCCTCGAGCCATAACTTCTGAGATTGCGTTACCCGGTTCACAGTTCGCAAGATATAGGTTGGCTTAAGTAGATGTTATTGCTGTAAAATTTCAGCATGCGTGAGCGTATCGACCTTGAAGCAACTTATTGTGCATTCAATTGCCACCCGTTGCCCGTGGTTTTGACCCGGGACGACTCCGGCAAGAGATACCTCAGGCTGCCGATGCATGAGGTCAGCGCCGGATTCGACCGACTTTGGCTGGCCTCTTAGGAAACCGCCCACATGCCGGAAATCACCGCCCTACACATCGCAGCACTGGTTATCGCATTGCTTGTCGGCACGGTGCTCGGATGGGTCGTGCGCGGCGGTAGGTCCACGAGCGAAAAATCGGCCATCAACGCAGGCTGGCAGGAACAGCTGCAGGCGCAGCGCAGCGAACACGAGCGCCTGCTTTTGCAAAACAAGAGCCTGATGGAGCAGAACAGCCAGTTTCAGGCGTCCAGTAAGGACGCGAAGATGCGCGCCAGCGAATTGTCGGATGCGCTCAAAGAGACATTCGAGCGGCGCGACGAGCTGCAGCGACAGCTCAAGGATGTTCGCAGCAGTCTCGAGGACGCCGTCAACCAACGCGATCAACTGCAGAAAGAACTGCAGAGCCAGGCTTCGAGAAAGGACAGCGCGGCTTCAGCGTTACAGGAAAAGAACGCCAGGATCGACAAGCTCAATCAGGAACTCGAGAACTGGCAGGAGCGGTTACCACCCCTTATCGAGCGCTTCCGGCAACGCAATGCCGAAGCTGAAGAACTGGAAGCCAAGCTCGCCGCTGCAGAGGACCGCATTGATGCGCTTGACGGCATGATGGGGTCCGAACACACGCGCGTAGAACCGGTCGATCGGGAGGCGCTGGCAGACGGGATGGACGCGTCAAACGATCCGCTTGACGAACCTAACGAAGAGGAATATGCGGAGCCGGAGGCTGCGAGCGTTGCCGCGACCAACATCGGCATCGCCGGCGACAATCTCAAGCTGATCAAGGGTGTCGGGCCCGCGATTGAAAAGACGCTGAACGAAATGGGCATTTTTCGTTTCAATCAGATCGCGGAGATGAGCGAGTATGATATCGACCGCGTCGCCCGCCGGTTAAAGGGCTTTCATAGCCGCATCTATCGCGAAGACTGGATCGGTCAGGCAAGGGACCTGCAGGACCAACAGGCCAGCGGTCAAGAATAAACGTGCACCGGCGCAGGCTCCAGGCTCCAATCGTGTTTGTCCTGCTCGCATGCGGGGTCATGCTTTCAACGACAATCGGGAACGGCGTCGCCGACCAGGGCATGACGTCTGTCCCGATTTCCTCACTCGATGATCCGGTCTTCCGGGTCGAGTCGCGCCGCGGGCGTTTGCTGCTGGAAGGAACGACTTCGTCGGCCATGCATGAAGCGGGTCTGTTGCGGCTGGCTACGAATCACTTCAATGCGATCGAGACCCGGACGGACTTCAGGCCCGGGGTCATTGTGTCAGACAATTGGGAAACGGCCAGTAGTCGACTCTTGTATGCGCTGGCGGCGACGCGTTCCGCTCAGGCCGTCATGCGGGATGACAGGATCGAAATTCGCGGAGTGACTTCGGATGCCGGAACGTTCGCCGCCCGAATCAACTTTCTTCGGCAAGGCTTGCTTGCCGATACGGCAATTGTTGCCGACGTTGTGACCGTCGCGCCGCGAGCGTCTCACGACGCGATGTGCGAACGCGCTTTCACACAACTGTTCCTCGAGACCGTGTCTTTCAAACAATCAGGCGCCGGGATTCGCACGGCGTCCTACAGTACGCTCGACCGCATCATCGAGTTCGCGCATGACTGCCCACAACCGATGATCGCCGTGACGGGACACACCGACGCATCGGGTGATGAGAACTGGAATCGGCGCTTGAGTCTGGCGCGAGCGCAAGCCGTAGCCGATTACATCGCAGATCGCGGCATCGATCGCCGACGACTCCTCGTATTGGGCCGGGGGTCGGCGGAACCTGTGGCTGACAACGGCACCGCGCATGGCCGCAGCCAAAACCGCCGCATCGAGTTTTCGCTGCAGTAGAGCGGTATCAGCCGTCAGGGCCCTCTAGTCCGAATAACTCGACCTCGAAAATGAGCGTGGCGTCCGGCGGGATTACGTTTCCGGCGCCGCGACTGCCATATCCCATATCAGGAGACAAAGTGAGCACGCGCTTCTCGCCAATCAGCATGCCGGCTACCCCCTCATCCCAGCCTTTGATGACCTGCCCCGCTCCGAGCTTGAAGTTAAACTTCTCGCCTCTGTCAACCGAGCTATCAAACTTGTCGCCGCGGTTGTCTGCGGCCTGATCATCATACAGCCACCCTGTGTAGTGAACCTCGACGAAGTCGCCGGCCTCGGCGACGCGACCGTAGCCATTCTTTACGATTATTGCGCTTAGTCCAGGCGCGATCTCGAGGACCTCGCCTTCAACTGCACTCTGTTCGGTCACTGTTTGCTCCTCAATAGCCTCAGAAGGCTCCGTTGTCTCCGCTTCGTCGTTCTGTCGTGTGCAGGCGCTGATGCACGCCGCGAGAATGATCAACGCGAATATGTGGCTGATTTTCATGGTGTGTTGCCTTTTCGATGATAGCTAAGAAAACTTATTCGGAACCTTCAAAATCCAGCGAGGCCGAATTGATGCAGTAACGCAGTCCCGTCGGCTGAGGTCCGTCTTCGAATATGTGACCGAGATGCGCACCACAGGCACTGCAAACGACTTCTTCACGAACCATGCCATGACTCTTGTCTGCAACCGTGCGCACAGCGTCGCCGGCAAGCGGCAGCCAGAAGCTCGGCCAACCCGATCCGGAATCGTACTTGTGGGTCGAGGAAAACAAGTGCGCATCACAGCACACACATCGATACGTACCATCCTGCTTATTATCGACGTACTTTCCCGAAAAGGCCCGTTCCGTGCCTTTTTGCTGAGTTACTAAATACTGCTCGTCGGTGAGCTTTTGCTTTAGCTCTTTGTCTGACATTTTTGAACTTGCCATAGCCGGTCACGCCCGGTTTCGGTTAAAGGAATCCATCGTTTTAGCCCGAGCTCGCATCCGAATCAAGTTCCAGCAACAAGGAATTCATCCGCTTGACGTATTCGGCCGGATTGTCGAGCTGCGAGCCCTCGGCCAGCAGTGCATGGTCGAGAACGATATTCGCCAGCGCGTCGAAGCGGCTGTCATCTGACTCGGCCGAAAGACGATGCACGAGCGGATGCTCGATATTGATCTCGAGTATCGGCTTCGAATCGGGCAGAGTCTGGCCGCTCGCCTCGAGCATGCGCCGCAACTGGGGGTTCAGTTCGCTCTGGCCGGCAACGACACAGGCCGGCGATGACACGAGGCGCTTGCTGATGTGCACCGCCTCGATGCGGTCCTTGAGCACCCTCTTGACCTTTTTGAGTAGCGGCTTTTGCTCACCATCCATCACATCCTGCGCGAGTTGACCTTCGCCGTCGGGCAGATCCAGGCCCTCGCGGGCCACGTCAACAAGCGATTTGCCCTCGTACTCGGTCAGTCCGTCAACCAGCCACGGGTCGATCCGATCGGTGAGCAGCAGCACTTCGGTGCTTTTTGCGACCAGGCCTTCGATGTGCGGGCTGGCCGCGGCTGTCGCATGATTTTCGGCAAGAATATAATAGATCTTGTCCTGCTCCTTGCCGGCGCGGCCGACGTAATCGTCGAGAGACTGATCCTGGCTGCTGGAGCCGCTGTGCGTTGTCGCGAAGCGCAGCAGTTTCGCCAGCTTTTCCTTATTCGCGTGATCCTCGACAAGACCCTCTTTGAGCACCTGGCCGAACTCGGTCCAGAACCTGCCGTAATTCTCCGGTTCACCCGCGGCCATTTTACCGAGCATATCGAGCACCCGGCGGGTCAGCGCGCCGCGCATCGCGGTTAGTTCGGGGTTCTGCTGCAGCAGTTCTCGAGAAACATTGAGCGGCAGGTCTGAAGAATCGATGACGCCTTTGACAAAGCGCAAATAGAGCGGCAAGAACTGCTCGGCATCATCCATGATAAAGACGCGTTGCACGTACAACTTGAGTCCACGCGGCGCTTCGCGATTCCAGAGATCGAAGGGCGCGTTCTCCGGGATGTAGAGGAGGCTCGTGTATTCGCGCTTTCCTTCGACCCTGTTGTGGCTCCATGCCAGAGGATCCGCGAAGTCGTGTGACAGATGTTTATAAAGCTCTTTGTACTCATCATCCGTGATTTCCGTGCGCGAGCGAGTCCACAAAGCGGTTGCCGTGTTGACGATCTTTGGCTCTTCCTTTGCATCGGCTGTCGCAGCCAGCGTGACCGGAAAGGCAATATGATCGGAATACTTGCGGATCAGGGCTTCGATTCGCAGCGGTTCTGCAAATTCGGTCTCGGTATCCTTGAGATGCAGCGTCACTGCCGTGCCACGCTCGCTGCGCTCTGTGTTTTCGACCGTGAATTCGCCAGCGCCATCTGACTCCCAGTGAACGCCATCATCGGCCGTCAGCCCGGCGCGGCGCGATTCCACTACGACCTTGTCGGCAACGATGAAAGCCGAGTAAAAGCCCACGCCGAACTGGCCAATCAGCTGCGCGTCTTTCTGTTGATCGCCGGTCATCTGTTGCAGGAACTCGGCCGTACCTGAGCGCGCAATGGTGCCGAGATGCTCGACGAGTTCGTCACGCGACATTCCAATGCCGTTGTCGATGATCGTGATCGTGTTCTGCTCTTTGTCAGACTCGATCCGAATCCTCAATTCAGGATCCTCGCTGAGAAGATCCGGCGCGCCAAGCGCTTCGAAACGAAGCTTGTCGGCCGCATCCGACGCGTTGGAGATCAGCTCTCGAAGAAAGATTTCCTTGTTGCTGTACAAAGAGTGAATCATCAACTTCAGAAGCTGACGAACTTCAGTTTGAAAGCCGAGTGTCTCCCGGCCGGTCGCGGTAGTCACGCCATAGTCTCCTACTTGTCGCACGCGCAGTATGGCAGGCCGACAAAGCTCGGCCGCATCAGATCAAACAGGGTGGGGGCTTATCAGGCTATTTCAAGTCGCGGCGAGGTCACCGTACGGTACAACAGCGCGACGAACAGCAGCAGCGCTGTTGCCAGCGCAAGTGGTGGATGGGCCAGCGCGAGGAGCACACCGCCGATCTGAACCGCCAGGGCGACGGAGCTTAGTACAAGGGAAAAAGCGAGTTTGCGAAGCCTCTCGCCGAGCAGGCCGATCATTGCGATCAGATCATCGATATCGTCAAGTAGTTGCGCCAATCGTTCCATGGCTACTGCTTAGCGAATGATCGACAGCAGCGGACCAGCGCTCTTCGCGTCGCCCGAACTGGTATCGGCCTCGTCGAGCGCAGCGTCGTTCGACTGTTTCGCATAGGCAATCGCCCGATGAAACATCTCCCAACGTTGCCGTGCGGATTCGTCCTTGAGAGAAACCACTGGCGATTCAGCATCCGTGCTCTTGTTTGACATACTATTCAAGTCGCTAATGTAAGCCCAGTAAGGTCGACTATAGATAGCAAGTTGTTGCGCCTCCGTGAGGCAGATCACAGCTTGATTTAGAAATCGCCGGATCGTTGCTCTAAACACCAAAAATCAGACGCAGTACCGATATTGGATGCGACTCGTTTGGAGTCTTTCGGCGATCACAATCGCGCCTTGTTCGACACCGCAAAAAGAAACGCCGGCATGATGCCGGCGTTCTTGAAACATAATATGTTCGTCGTCAAAACTACTCAGAATCGTCACCTGCGTCCGGTTCCCAGTTGCGCTTTATCTGTTCCGACCAGTTGCGGTATCCCTTCCAGGTATACAATGCCGGATCTATTCCGACGCGTCGCCCGCGTGGCGCCGGTGCCTTGGAAATCCACTGACGATATTGCTGCCAACCGTCCGCATCATTTGCGGCTGGTTCGCTCGGCGGCGCAGAGGATTCGGCTTCTTCGCTTTGCGACGCGGCGTCCGTGCTGTAGTCGTCCACCCATTTCAGGTGTTTGCTATCCGGCATGATTATGCTCAGTCAATCCTTTGAACAAATGTTAAGTGCCAGACAGCGTGAATCACAGGAACTGCATCACAATGCAGAAGTGCTTTTTTACTTTAATTATCAGTAGCTTATCATCCCGTTTTACTTAATCAAAGCGACAGAGCCAGGTTTGTCCCCATCGACTTTACAATAAGCACCCCGGTCGGGACCGGCGCGAGAAGGCGTTCATCAACACACGCGATAGCAAGGTGAATAGTCGCGGCCAGAAATCTTCATGCGTTTTTGCTCGACAAAAGCGGCAAGCAAGTCATCAAGCAGGCTCATGGTGTTTGCTGATCCTTTTATCTCGAACGGTCCGTCACGCTCGATAATCGCTGCCGTGTCTTCACGGACGTTTCCGGAGACGATCCCGGAGAACGCACGGCGCAGATTTGCGGCAAGTTCATGCGTCGGCAGGTTTTCATCAATCTCGAGCGCGCTCATCGCCTTGTGCGTCGCGTGGAATGGATGCTGAAAGACCTCGTCGATCGCCAGGCGCCAATTAAAATAATAGGCATCGCCGTGCTCACTACGAAAATCCCGAACATCCTCGAGCCGCGATTTGATAGCGCGGGCGACTTCTCGTGGATCGTCTATGATGATCGAGTAGCGCTGCTGCGCCGCTTTGCCCAGCGTTGCGCCGACGAATTCGTCGATCTGCCGGAAATACGGCTCTGCCGATGCCGGGCCCGTCATGATCATTGGCATGGGCTGCGTCTGGTTGTCAGGATGCAGCAGCACTCCGAGCAAATAGAGAATCTCCTCGGCCGTGCCGACACCGCCTGGAAAGACGATAACGCCGTGACCGACGCGCACGAACGCTTCGAGGCGCTTTTCCATATCGGGCATGATCACGAGCGAATTGACGATCGGGTTTGGAGACTCTGCCGCGATGATGCCCGGCTCGGTAATACCGACGTAGCGGCCATTGCGAATCCGCTGTTTGGCATGGCCAATCGTGGCGCCCTTCATCGGTCCTTTCATCGCCCCCGGACCGCAACCGGTGCAGACATTGAGCCCCCGCAGGCCGAGCTGATAACCGACCAGCTTTGTGTAGTCATACTCGGTGCGGCTGATTGCGTGACCGCCCCAACAGACAACGAGATTGACGTTGGCGGGAAGATTTAGCAGGCCGGCATTGCGTACGATATGGAATACGGCATCGGTATTTCCGCCGCCGGATTCGAGATTGAATCGAACGCCATCGAAGATCTCGTTGCGGGTATAACTAATGTCTCTCAATACCGCGAACAGCAGCTCACGGATGCCACGAATCATCTTGCCGTCGACGAATGCATCCCCCGGTGCGTTCTGCAGCGATACTTTGAGTCCGCGAGGCTGTTGAATGAAGGCTATGCTGAAGTCCTTGTACTTCTCGAGCAACTCCCGGGCGTTGTCGTTTTGACTGCCCGAGTTCAGGACCGCAAGCATGCAGCGGCGCAGCAACGCGTAGAGGCCTCCCTCACCGCTCGATCGCAGTTGATCGACCTCGAGCTGCGACAGGACCTCGAGGCTACCTTCTGGCCGGACTTCGGCGTCGACAGTTTCTGGAATTGGCAAGGGATTCTCGGTCAGGGCCGAATTACGATAGGCGTATTGTCGCCCGTCATGAGCCAGATATCGATCATGTCGGAGTTCGAGACAGCGATGCAGCCGTTTGTCCAGTCCTGCGTACGATAGTACGCCTCGGATCGGGTGGGATCGTTCGGCTGACCATGAATCATGATCGCGCCGCCCGGATCGACGCCGTTCGAGCGCGCCTCACGGATGTCCTGACCGTTCGGATAGGACACATGAATAGACAGAAAATACTCGCTGTGCGGATTTCGCGTGTCCAGAAGATAGCGGCCTTCGGGAGTCCGGAAGTCTCCCTCGTGTTGCTTGTCGCCGGTGGGACGAATCCCCAAGGCAATATCGAAAGTCCGAATTGGTGTGCCGTCCTTGATCAGGTGCAATTTCCGGTTTGCTTTCTCGACGACGACCAGCTCCGCGACAGGAAACCCGCTGGCCTGCAGACCTCCCTGAGACAAGAGCACAATCGAGACGAGCACAAGAGTCGTAATTCGCATGTTCTGAGACTAGCAAACCTGCGGCGATGGGCAAATGGCACTGATCACACGTTTCTGCCCGCGATCCAGCCTATTGCAAAGCCGATACCTCCGGCGACGAGCGTGTAGACCGGCAAGAACCGGAATAGCTGCCCCGGGTCGTTCGTTTCGCCAAACATATTATTTAGATTCACGGCGAAGGCGTAGTGGAGATATAACGACAGGCCCAGAGCTGGTACGGCATAACCCAGAGTTCCGAGCGGCAATCGCCAGCCTGCCCCGGTCCAGGTGCCCGAGCCGCGGCGCAGCGTGATCGCGGCCAGCACGAGCATCACGAATGGCGGTACGAGATTTCGCAGCACATATGGACCACCACTCTGCACGTCATTGATCCAGAATGCCGCGGCTGCAACGAGCAGCGCGAGGGGTAGCAGTCGGACGAGCAGCATTCGAATCATGAGACCGTCAGGTCCGACCACTGGTCACCAGCACCGGGAAGCGCACGGCCGTGCCTGGTATGACCTTGTGCAGGTCGAGCTCGGGATTGTATTGGCGGAATAACCACACGGGCACATCGTATTCACGCAGCGCGAGAATCCAGATCGATTCGCCCTCGGCGATCACATGCTCGGTTACGCCGGTTATGACGTGCTCCCGAAAGAACTCGTCCTGCCGCGCGCGATGGTATGCAATGCGCCGATCCTCGAAGATATTCACGTCGACTGCGCCCAGATCCAGTTTTATTCGCCTGGCCCACCTCGACCGGGGTACGAAATGCCAGTCCGTTGATGTCGCGCAGGCGTTGCGTGCGAATGCCCAGCCAATCCGCGTAATGACCCAGAGTCTCGAGCGGCTGCACCTCGATGGTCTTGTCGTCTGCCACGCCGTAGTCGCTGGGATCGGATAGCAGCGCCGTCTGCAGCGTGCCGAGCAAGCTTGCCGCAAGATCGTCCGTCATTGCCGCTGGCGTCTGCTCAGCAACCACGTCGGGTACTTCGATGGCTGGGACATCCGCGCTGGCCACGACGACAGGATCGATCGACGGCTCCACTGCAGGCGGTTTAGTCGGCGCCGCAGCGGTCACGGGCGGCGCCGGCCCGGCCGCCGGCAGACGCAGGCGCTGCCCGGCCCGAATACGGTGCGAGCTGCCGAGATTGTTCAGGGCGACCAGTGTCGACACGCGCGTACTGTAGGCTTGCGCAATCTGCGACAAAGTGTCGCCGCGAACAATCGTGTGAAACAGGTCGGGCAGTTGCGCAGACTGCCATTCGTCCCCCGAAATGTTCGACATGAGGTCATCGATCGGTGCATCGAGCAAACTCGTGGGCAGGCGAATCTCAAAGCCCTTGGGCAGGTGCTTGCTGCCTTGCCAGATTGTCGGCTGCAGCGCCAGGTTGTGCGCGGACAGCTCTGCCGGAGTAACACCGAGCGCACGGCTTAGGTCGGTAACCGGGATATAAGCCGGCAGACTGATATGCGCGAAGTCCGTCGGAGATTCGATCTTCGTACCCGGAAAATAACGTTCGACATTCTGATCAATCTGCTTTGCCGCGAGAAACGCAACATAGAAATTTCTCGAGGCAAAGCCGAATGTTCTGCCGTTGTATTTCCTGAGTATGTCGACATAGGCGTTATCTCCGTAGCGGCGCATCGCGCGACGCACGCCCGCCAGGCCGTGGTTGTAAGCGGTGATTGCCATCGGCCAGTTGCCGGTGATCGAATAATTGTAGGCGAGCAGCTTGCCGGCCGCTCGAGTCGCCGCAAACGGATCGTTGCGCTCGTCAACAACGTGATCGACGCGCATGAAGCGCCGGCCCGTGCTGCGCGTGAACTGCCAGATGCCGGATGCGCCGACATGGGAGCGTGCTCTGGGATCATATGACGACTCTACGTGCGGCAGCGCCGCCAGTTCTACGGGCACACCGAGGCCACTGAATTCACTCTGAATAAAATCGCGCCAGCGCCCGGCACGAATCAGGCCCTCGCGGAAGCGATCCTTGAGCCCCTGCTGGTAGCGGATGCGCTTCGTCGCAGCGGCCAGTGTTGCATTACTTACATCCGCGGGCCACAAAGCAAGCACGCGCGCTTCCTCGGCACTGAGATTGTCGCGCTTGCCGGCGGCGAGGCTTCTGAGAATCGCCTGCAGTCTCTCCCGGCGCTTTGCGACCTGGCGTTGTCGATCGCGCCGACCCATGCTGCGTGGCAGGTCGACCCGCTCATAGACGACTGCGAGATCACGGTTGTCGTGGAGAACTCCCTGATCGGTTGTATAGCGCGAGAAGATACTTACCCAGAAGTCGATATCGGGCTGCAATTCCACCGGTGCCGGGAAGGTCTGATCCGCCCGCGCACCAGCCACGACGAGCAGCAACACGAGCAAACAATAGCGACTTTTTCTTGTCATTCGGGTCATTTCAAGTTTCAATCGTAAATTCTTGATTAGTTCACAGAAAAATGCACGCATTTAATCTAATTTGGGCCATGTTTCCGTTCCGCGCGCTGCTGACTATGTTGCTGGCGCTCGCCAGCCCTGTGATGGCCGGCGAGGTCGCCGCCGATGCTGACGACATGGGCCCGGAGCTCCTGCAAGATACGACCGGTGCCGCGGACGCGCGTTCCGGCGAGGTCGCGGCCGCGGCAGAAGATCTGCCCGATCCGGCCGCCGTCGACAGACCAGCAGTGCCGCTCGCCGACGCGGTCAACGCCGCCGTCGGACCCGAAGAGTCCATCGAGGTACTCGGCACCGAGGTACTGCCGGGCACTTCGCATCGCTTGTCCTGGTCTGCTACCGAGCTGTTTGAGGGCGTACCGGTTTCGACGCCGGTTCTCGTGGTCAACGGCGCCTTGCCTGGTCCGACGCTTTGCCTGACGGCTGCCGTGCACGGCGACGAGCTCAATGGCATCGAAATGGTCCGTCGCGTCATGCACAACCTCGAGCCGTCCCGGGTGTCCGGCGCGGTCATCGGTATACCGATTGTCAACGTGCAAGGATTTCGGCGTGGATCCAGATATCTTCCGGACCGTCGTGACCTGAATCGATATTTTCCGGGCAATCCGAATGGCAGCGCCGCGGCGCGAATCGCGTATTCCTTTTTCACCAACGTCATCGCGCAATGTGATGCGCTCATAGACCTGCACACGGGTTCATTCGAGCGCGCGAATTTACCGCAGATTCGTGCCGATCTGCGTAACCCGGATGTCATGACATTGACACAGGGTTTCGGGTCGATGGTTATTCTGCATAGCACGCCCGCGGTCGGGACACTGCGCTATGCTGCGACACGCGCCGGCATTCCGGCCGTCACGCTCGAAGCAGGCGGCCCTTCCCAGCTCGAGCTCAACGAAGTCAAACTCGGCGTCAAAGGCATCGAAACGCTGGTCAACACCCTGGGCATGGTCAGAAAGATGCGTCTCTGGGGTGAACCCGAACCGGTCTACTATCGATCGTCATGGGTGCGTGCCGACAATGGCGGCATATTGCTCGGCAACGTGAGCCTCGGCAGCACGGTGCGTATAGGCGACCTGCTCGGCACGATCACTGACCCGATGAATAACGCGAGGACCGAGCTGCGCTCGCCGTACTCCGGTCGAATAATCGGCATGGCGCGAAACCAGGTCGTAATGCCGGGCTTCGCCGCATTCCACGTCGGGATTCAGACCGATGAAACACCGGTAGATGAAACTGACAATGATGCGGCCGCCGACTCGATGAGCAGCAGCGACGACTACGTCGACGGCATGTCCGAGTAGAGCGAAAAACGAATCGACAAAACGCTGGACTCGGCCAGCCGCTGTTCATAAGCTGCAGCGGCGATGGCCGCAAACCGAAAACCTCTGTACCGCTACCTCGCTCCGGCAACCTGGCCGACCTGGATAGGACTCGGTCTGCTGCGAATCGTCTGTTGGCTGCCACATCGGCTAAGTCTTGCAATAGGTCGGGGGGTCGGTGCATTCGGCCATCTGCTTGGCGGCACCCGGCGCGCGATCGTCCGGCGCAATATCGAACTGTGTTTCCCCGACCTCGCAGTCGACGAGCGAAATGAATTGGCAAAACAACACTTCGCCGCGCTGGGTATGTCGCTGATCGAAATGGGGCTCGGACGCTGGGCGCCAGACGAACATCTCACAGCGTTGACGACAGTCGAGGGTGTCGATCACGTGCTGCAAGCCGTCAACGACGGCAAAGGCGTCATCCTGCTCAGCGCCCATTTCACGACGTTGGAGATCAGCGGCCGCGTGTTGAGCCTCAACATTCCGCCGTTTGATGCCGTCTATCGCAAGAGCCGCAGTGCATTCGCAACCGAAGTTCTGCGCAGCGGCAGGGAGCGTTCGGCCGCAAGTACGATTGAAAAGCGGGATATCAAATCGATGGTGCGCAAACTTCGCGAGGGCGGCATCGTCTGGTACGCACCGGATCAGAGCTACAATCGGAAAGGAGCGGAACTGATACCGTTTTTTGGCGTGCCCTCAATGCACACGACGGCCACATCGACACTTGCGCGGCTGGGAAAGGCAGTAACGCTACCGTATTTTCCGGAGCGCCTGCCGAATGGTCGTTACCATCTGCGGATATTGCCGCCGCTGACGGATTTTCCGAGCGACGACGTCATCGCCGATACGATGAAGTACATTCATGTGCTCGAAGATCACGTGCGTCGCTGTCCCGAGCAGTATTTCTGGGTGCATCGCAAGTTTAAAGGCCTGCCGGATTCTTATCCCGACTACTATGCCGACCTGGATGCGGTGAAATAACCGCTAAGAAACTGTTCCCAGTTTTCAGCCCGAAAATGCAGCTTCGGGTTCAGCGATATTATTTTTTGCAGCGATCGATGCAGCCGGCTTAGCGTCCGCTGCTGCCAGGGCCCCGGGGGCAGGAAGCTGCCGCGATCGAAATCGAGCATCCACAGATTACCATCATCGTCGATCTGCAGGTTGTAGGCATTCATATCCGCATGATGCACGCCGTCGGCATGAAACTCATGCACGGCCTTGCCCAATGACTCCCAGAACTCGGCGGACTTCGGCTGTCCCGCAATTGCCTCTGACAGCGGCACGACGTTGGGAATGCGAACCGTAATAATGTCGGCCGTATAGAACAAACCACGTCGCTGGTAACGCGCTGCCGCTGGTCGCGGAACCCGCAGACCCTTGCCGGCCATTTTCGCCAGCATGCGCCACTCGGCGAATGAACGCGTTTTGTCCTCACCCTGCCAAACGTAGGCATCACGGACCATCTTGCCGACCAGTCCACCACGCATGAAGTGCCGCAATACGAACTGCCGCGGCACATTGCCAACATACAGCGTGTTGCCGCGCCCGGCAGACCCGAGCGTGCCGTGCACAGGCTCCGCATGCAGCCAGCCTGCCGGACGAAAGCGCGCGTCATCGATCTCGGCGATGATCTGTCTGTCGTAGAGTATGGCGCCAGTCGCGGTTTTTTCGACGGTCTCGGTCAATATCGCTGCCCGGGACTTTGCAGAAATATAATAAAATAACTCATATTGCGTAATTTACTGCCCGATACGACCTTTTTAACAGATTTTAAGCGCATTTTCGTAGATATCGCCTCTATTTTTTCCGCGGTTACAGCCCTGGTGTCCATATGCAACATAAAGTCGTCTTTTTGCCGATAATATGTACATTTATCTAATTTTTATCGCATTTTTTCAGATTTTAAGTAGATTCAGCAGAGAATTTTCCTCAGAAAAATCAAATGACACACCCACGCCGCTCGCGCAGCGTTGCTGAGGCTACGTCGATATTCTGCTTTTCGCGATTTTACAAACATTTCATGACTTTTTGCGATTTTTAGCTGCTCTTTCGGATCATTCCTGTTTCTCGCCAAGCTTTGGGAAGAAATTACTCGACAGCCGGATTATGCGACGATCAACGCTGTTAGCCTATTTTTAATGCTTTTTGAGCGACAATAGCCTTATTTCTCAACTAGTCGTCACCGAGCAGGTATTGGGCGCCGCAGTACGGGCACTTCGCCTCACCTGTTTCCTCGACGGGCAGGAATACTTTCGGATGCGAATTCCACAAGTACATGCCCGGCATCGGGCAGGACAGCGGCAAGTCACGCCGCCTGACTTGATAGCGATGCTGTGAATTTGCGGGAATTAGGTCCTGGTCGACGGTGCCTGCTTTGGGTGCCACGAGCTGTCCTGATCTGTAGTGTCGGGAACGCAAAGTATAAGCCTATGGCCGTAGCTGCGGCTATGACGAGGCGGTGTCAAATGTCTGTTGCCAAAGCTCATTGACATACGTCCGCTCGGACTCGAAATCGCCCTGCGGGACGAGTGGCTTCTGTTCGTCGAGAACCAGGTGATGCAGACGCAAGCGGTAGGCCTTGTAAACTTCCTGGAGTTGCAAAGAAATCTCCTCACCGACGCAGCCCGCCGCGGCCAGCGCCTCGAGTTGACGAATGTTGTCCGAATAGTGAAACACCGTTGGATGCTTGTGGGCATTGAGAAGCACCAGGTACTGCACGAGAAACTCGATGTCGCCGATGCCACCGACACCGTGCTTCAGATCAAAATGCCGCGGATCACTCTTGTCGAGTTGTGCTCGCATGCGCTGGCGCATCGCCGCGACGTCGTCACGAAGACTGTCCCGGCGAACTCTTCCTGACAGGGTGTCGGCACGAATGCGCGTAAACTCCTTTGCTATGACCGCGCTGCCGGCGACCGGCCTTGCCCGCAGCAGGGCCTGATGTTCCCAGGTCCAGGCATTCTCTTCCTGGTACTTCTCGAATGCATCGACACTGCTGACCAGCAAGCCGGATTGACCATCCGGCCGCAACCGCATGTCCACTTCGTAAAGCATGCCCGACCCCGTTTGCGTCGTCAGAAAATGCGCCAGACGACGCACGAGGCGAATAAAGAACACCGAATTCTCCAGCGGTTTGTCGCCGCTCGTCTTTTTTTGGGTGCCGTGCGAGTCATGCAGGTAAACAAGGTCAAGGTCGGAACCATAGGACAACTCGAGTCCACCGAGCTTGCCGTAGGCGATAATCGCAAAGCCGGCGTCAATTCGCTCACCATTGACGACGTATTGTGGCACGCCATGTTTCACCGTCATGTCCTGCCAGGCAACGTGCAGCGCGTAACTGAGAACGGTTTCGGCAAGTTCGGTCAGGCTGTCACTGACCTTCATGATCGGTAGGTTGCCGGTATGGTCGGCAACCGCGATGCGAAACAGGTTTGCCCGCTGGAACTGGCCCAGCAGCGTCATTTGCGCCTCGCTGTCGGCCTCAAGGCTGTACCGCAGACGCTCGTGCAGCTCTGCCTCGAGATCGTCGCGTGAAACCTGTGCGCTGAAGACGCGCGGGTCGAGAAGCTCGTCAAGCAGCACCGGGTATCGCTCTATCTGACCGGCAATGTAGGCGCTGCGCGCGCACAGGTTGACGAGCCTCGCCAGCACCTGCTCGTTCTCGTTCAGTAGTGCAATATACGCGCTGCGTCGCAGTATCCTGGCGACGACGGCCAGAATTCGCCTCAGCGCGACCGACGGCTGCTCGCTTTGCTTGATCAGCAGCAGCAGATTGGGAATAAACCGCCGCAGGCGCCGCCGCGCCGTTTTGTCGACCTGTCGCGTTGCGGTCGCGTTAGCGAACGCAACCAGTTGATCCGCCAGAGCTGCCGGGTCGCCAAAGCCCTCGTCGTCGAGCAATTCGATCCAGTCCTCGTTGCTGGCGTATTGATCCCACAGCGCCGCAATGCGTTTCAGCCGATGTCCGCTTTCTGCGGCATCGCGAAACGTAATCGCCTCGAACTGCCGCGTTACCTTGCTGCGATGCTTCTCAAGATCAGAACAGAGCGCGTCCCAGTTCGCGTATCGCATCGCAAGGCACAATCGAGCGCGGTCGAGCTCATTGACTGGCAGGTCGTGGGTCTGCTGATCGCGTATCGCCTGAATGAAATTCTCCAGGCGCCGCAAGAACTCGTAAGCTTCGCGCAGCTGCTTCGCATCCTGCTGGCTCAAACCGCGCCGGCCGACCAGCTTCGACAAAGCATGCAGCAATTTGCGTTCCTGCAATTCGGGTCGGCTGCCGCCGCGAACGAGCTGCAGCGACTGCACGATGAATTCGATCTCACGAATGCCGCCGGGACCCAGCTTGATATTGTCTGCCATGTCCCGCTGCTTCACTTCGGTCGCGATCAATCGCTGCATGTCCCGCAACGACTCGAAGACACCATAGTCCAGATAGCGGCGGTAAACGAACGGCACGATCAGACTCTGTTGCAGTTCCTCTGCCACACTTTGCGGCGGCTGCGGCCCGACGAGGCGAGCTTTGACGTAGGCGTAGCGCTCCCAGTCGCGGCCGTGCTGCAGCAGGTAAGCCTCGAGCGCTGCAAAACCGACAACTGGCGGACCGCTGTCACCGAACGGGCGCAAGCGGGTATCGATCCGAAATGCGAAACCGTCGCCTGTAACTTCGTCGAGGAGCACGACAATTTGTTGTGCAAGCCGTGTGAAATACTCTTGGGGGCTCACGCTTTTTCTGCCGTCGCTGTCGGCGCCCCGCGGAAACAGAAAGACAAGATCGATATCGGACGAAAAATTCAGCTCGCTGCCGCCGAGTTTGCCCATACCGAGAATGACAATCGAGACGGCTTCACCGTCCTCGTTGCGGATGACTCCAAATCGCTCCCGAAGCTGGCGCTCGGCGAATCCTGCGGCCGCGTCCAACAATTCGTCGGCGAGATCTGACAGCGCCAGCAAGGTCTCCTCAAGTGTTGCGATGCCCATGATTTCCCGCCACAGGATCTGCACCATGGATCGATGGCGAAACCGGCGCAGCTGCTCCTTTACCGCCTCAGTGCCTTCTTCACTTTGCCTGACCTGATCCACGAACCGCCGCAGCAGGGCCCTGTCCGGTACGTCGCCGATCGAGCCTTGCGCCTCGACAAACCATGTCCACTCGCGAAGCAGAATATTTGCCGCGAAATCACTGCATGCGACGAGTCTCGCCAGCGCCGGAATGACGTCGCCGGACAGGCCGTGGTGGTGCTGCTCTTTCTCGAGGCGATCGAACCATCGGCCAGCCACCGCCTGAAGTTCGCCTGGCAGCGCGCGGGTAGCGGTTACGATTGCATCGTTTTGCGAGACTCCCATAAATCAAGTCTATCAGTCCGGTTACCTAATGATGACTGCCACGCGGTAAACTGGTCTTGTTCAGGAACGCCCGTACCGCTATGTCCAAACACCTGCTCATTGTTTTCCATACTCAGTCCGGCACGACTTCACGGATGGCAGACGCGGTCATTCGCGGCGCGTCGAGCTCCGACGTCGACGGCGTCGAAGTACGCGCCGTGACAGCATTAGAGGCAGATGCGGACGACCTGCTGTGGGCCGACGCATTCATCCTCGGCAGCCCGGAAAACTTCGGTTACATGAGCGGTGCGATGAAGTATTTTCTTGACCGGGTTTTTTATGAGTGCGTCGACAAGATTAACGGTCGGCCATTTGCGCTCTTTGTACGTGCCGGCAATGACGGTAGCGGTGCAATAAGCAGCATGCGACGGATACTGACCGGCCTCGCAGTAAAAGAGGTGCAGGATCCGGTGCTGATCGCTGGCGATTTCGATGAGTCGCGACTGTCCGAGTGTGAAGAACTCGGGCTTACGATGGCGGCCGGGCTTGAAGCCGGCGTGTTCTAGGCCGTCGACTTCCTCGGCATCTCGGACAAAGACCGGAGCGCTTCCGCGAACGGAACAGGCTTGCCCACCGCGTGCCCCTGGGCGTAGTCGACGCCCAGTTCCGTAACCAGCTTGCGCGTCTTCTTGTTTTCGACGTATTCCGCGACAGTTTCGAGTTTCATTACCTTTGCGACCTGAGTAATTGCGGCGACCATGGATTCCGAAATTCGATTGTCCGTGATGTCGCGAATGAAGCCGCCGTCGATCTTGAGCGTGTCGACATTGAAGTTTTTCAGGTAGGCGAAGGAGCTCAGTCCCGCGCCAAAGTCGTCGAGCGAGATCGTGCAACCTCGTTCGCGCAGTGCGTCGATAAACGCCTGGGCTTTATTCAAATTCGAGACGGCCGCAGACTCAGTCACTTCGAAGCACAGCATCTCGGCATCGATCCCGCTCACTTTGATCTCTTCCTCGATGAATTCGAGGATATCGTCATCACTCAGTGACTGGCCGGAAAGATTGACAGAAAAAATTGCTTTCTGCGATCTGACGAGGTCCACATTAGCACTAATCGCAGCAATCGTTGTTGAGGTAACCCAGCGATCGATCTGCGGCATCAACTGGTAGCGTTCCGCTGCCGAGAAAAATGCGCTGGTCGGGATGTTCTCCCCGTCGCTGTCCCTCATGCGCAGCAGAATTTCGAAGCGCGGCCGCGCGCCGTCATTCTTGAGACTCGTGATTGGCTGCGCAAGCAGTTCAAATTCGTCACCATCGAGAGCCTGTTGTATCTGCGACACGAGCTGCATGTCGTCATGGCGGCGAATGATGCTCAGATTCTGATCGTCATAGACTTCGATGCGATCACGGCCATGACTCTTCGCGGACTCGCAGGCCATGCGCGCCGTGGTCAATGCTCTGCCGATATCGTCCGTTCGCGCGCTGAATTCAGAGATGCCGATACTCATCGTCACCTGCAGTGACTTGTCGCCATCAAGATAGCGCAAGGCCTGACCTCTGTCGCGAGCCTCCTGTGCCAACTTCATTGCTTCGTCGCTATCCGCATGTGTCAACAGGACGCAGAAGTCATCCCCAGTCAGCCGGGAAACGACAGCATTTCGCGGCAGCTCCTGCTCCAGCAGCCGGGCAAAACCGATAATGACCTCATCGCCGGCAGCCCGATCGAAAGTGTCATTGACGAGCTGCAGATTGTCGAGGTCGAAATAGATAAGCTGATGGGTGTTGTCCTTGCCCTGCAGGGCCCTGGCTGACTCGTGCAGCTGCGCCTCGAAGCCCGATCGGTTCATAAGTCCTGTCATGGAGTCAAACGACTGCTCAATGACGTATTCGACTTTGCGTACGATGTGCGCCATAAAGCGGCGTTCTTGCGTCGTGAATTCTTCGCCGTTTACCCGGCCGAGCTGCGCCAATACGCCCTCGAGATTACCGTGCTTGTCGAGCAACGGGCACAGCAAGGTCTGAAAGCCCTGCTCCGGCGCATTCTCTGCGCCATCGATGCCCGGTATCTCGAAGACGGCCGGCCAGCGTTTTCCTTCGAGCTTGGGGAGCATATGTTCGACGAGGTACCGGTCGACCATCTTGCGATTGACGTTTTTCCAGCTCGAGTGGGTCGCGCTGACGCGAATACGCTTTCCGGGAATCAATAATACGCTGTACGCGATACTCAAAAAACGGCCGCTCTGTCCAACCAGTTGCGCCAGCCCGGCGTGGCTGCGTGAGGACCCATAAATTTTTTCATCGATCTCGTAGACCAGTGTCAGTTCTTTCTCAACCGCTTCGACAAGTCGTGCGCTGTCGAGCAGTTGCTGACTCGTGATCAGACCCTCACCGATCAAATCCAGCGCGGGCGCCAGGATGTTGGCAACCATTTTGGGATTGAAGGATGACGACTTGCCGGCATTTCTGGAAAAGACGACGACGAGTATGCCCAGCCGCGACTCATTCTCTGTGCTTACGGGCAACGTAAGCAAGGTTCGGCCGGATGTCAGCGTGCGCCTTATGCCATCGGTCTCGGACTCCGGCCCGCTGAGCATTTCTTCGGGAAGATCGGCAACGAAGTTATCGATTTCGTAATCATCGGCGCCGTCCGAGCTCCAGACGCATTGACGTTCGGCATCGTAAAAACAAAAACACTGGGCTCTGGGCACGAGCGAGTGCAGCAGGCCCTTCGCTTTGCCGATATTCTTCCTTGTTTGCAGGTTGTGCAGATCGGCTGACAACGCTGGCTCCGTGTCGAAAGGCTCCCGCCCGGATCACACAAGATGCCAGCTAGCCGCAAATCCGGCTGTGACTTGGGTCTCAAGTGGCGGTGATTTCCGTCCGGGATTCAGTAAATTACGGCCAAATTCGCACAGAAACGAATGCCGGCAGTTCTACAAGCAAGCGCCCGCAACCAGGCGCGGGCCTGGTCTGGCACTGGAACGAGTCAGGACGTTACAAAGACTCGAGCCAGTCGTCGTCAGAACCCTCGTTGACTCCTTCAAAAAGCGGCGTCGACAGGTAGCGTTCCCCGGTGTCCGGCAGCATTGCCAGGATAACCGAACCTTCGGCTGCGCTTTCGGCCACATCGAGCGCTGACGCTAGCGTGGCGCCGGCGGATATTCCCGTGAATATCCCTTCACGATGAGACAGCTCGCGCGAGACCTCTATGGCGCGATCGTCGCTGACCGAGAGCAGTTCATCGTAGATTTCTCGATCGAGTACCCCTGGAATGAAGTCCGGCGTCCAACCCTGAATTTTGTGCGGCGCCCACTCGGCACCAGCGAGCAGCGCAGCAGCCGCCGGTTCAGTGGCGACGATCTTCAGGTCCGGCCGTGCCGCCTTGAGCACTTTGCCGGCACCGCTCATCGTGCCACCGGTACCGTATCCCGTTACCCAATAGTCGAGTCGTTTACCTGCGAAGTCGCGAAGAATCTCCGGCCCCGTCGTATTCGCGTGATACTCCGGATTGGCGGGATTCTCGAACTGGCGGGCCAGAAACCAGCCATGTTTCTCGGCAAGCTCTTCGGCTTTCCTGACCATACCCGTGCCGCGCTCGGCAGCCGGCGTCAGTATCACTTTCGCGCCGAGCCCGCGCATGATCTTGCGGCGCTCGACCGAAAACGAGTCGGCCATGATCGCGACGAACGGATGCGCCTTCGCCGCGCAAACCATTGCGAGGGCGATTCCGGTGTTGCCCGATGTCGCCTCGACGACTGTCTGTCCCGGCTGTAACGCCCCTTTTTGTTCGGCATCGTTGATGATGGCAAACGCAAGGCGGTCCTTGACTGACGCGAGCGGATTGAACGATTCGACCTTTACATAGAGTTCAACATGCTCAGGCCCCATGCGGTTGAGCCGAACGACAGGCGTATTACCGATAGTCTGCAGAATATTGTCGTAGATCATCTATTTTGCCTTTTGTTATTCTCGCAATACTTGTATAGCAGATTTCTCAGGTCCACGGTGGAATCGGCTCTGTGCTATACCTACAGAAAGCCCCAGACCCGTGAAACGATCGTGCCTTATGGCGGTCACATATGAAGACGAAGCGACGCTGCCGCCGAAATGAAACTCCAACAACTCAAATACATGCTTGCGATCGTCGACAATGGGCTAAACATCACTGCTGCGGCAGAGAAACTATTCACGTCTCAGCCTGGCGTTAGCAAGCAGCTGAAGCTGCTCGAGGAAGAACTCGGGCTACAGCTGTTTACGCGCAGGGGAAAAAGCCTCGGTAGTATCACAGCCGCCGGGCAGCAGGTGATCGATCGTGCACGGCTCATCATGCAGGAAGTCGAAAACATACGCAGTCTTGCTGCCGACTACTATCTTGAAGAAGAGGGTTCGCTGTCGATCGCGACGACGCATACGCAAGCCCGTTATGTCCTTCCCGGCGTAATACGCGAATTTCGAGAGCGCTATCCCCAGGTTAGCCTGAACCTGCATCAGGGCACATCCGAACAGATCGCTGACATGATGTCAGCCAATGAAATACACTTTGCGATCGCTACGGGCTCCCACGATCTTTTTGGCGACCTGTTTCTGGTGCCAAGTTACCATTGGTATCGAAAGATAATCGTGCCAAAGGGACACGCGCTTGCCACACTCGATCGAAAGCTCACTCTTGCAGATCTTGCCGAATATCCTCTCGTCACATATGTATTCAGCTTCGGTGGCCAATCGTCTCTAAAGCGCGCTTTTACCGATCAGGGCCTTGAACCGGATGTCGTATTTACTGCGCGCGATGCGGATGTCATCAAAACCTATGTGCGTATGGGGCTTGGCGTGGGCATTGTCGCAAGCATGGCCGAAGACTGTGACGACCAGAAAGACCTGACTGCCATCGATGCCGAGGGGCTGTTTCCGCGCAGCACCACATGGATCGGATTTCGCAAAGACGTCGTTCTACGTCGATATATGCTCGAATTTATGCAGCTGTTCGCTCCTCATATTACGAATGAACAGCTCGAACAGACTCGTCATGTTCGATCGCAGGCAGATCTCGACAAGTTATTCGGCGACGCAGAGCTGCCTGTTCGCGGCGGGTGCACCGACAACACCGTTGCGGCTGCGTAGCTAGTAGATGCGAATCCCGCCGTGCCGCTTGCGGCTGCGGTGATCGACCCACCACATGCCAAGCATGAATCCGCCGACGAGACAGATGACGACGGCACCCGCAACCCATTGCAAAGGCATGCTGTTTTTATACTGCGACTGGCGACCGCGAAGGCTAGCATTCTGCTCGCTTAGCTCGCTCGCGTTTGCCTCACTCGTATCGAGCCTGGCCTGCAGGTCTGCCGTTTCCTGCTTTAGTGCATCGATCGTTGCGGCAGGAGCTGCGAACGCCCGCTTTGTTTCTTCGAGTTCAGCGGAGAGTCGATCCACTTCGGCCTGCGTTTCTGCAACGATCAGCTTCGCCGGCTTGTTTGCGACGAGAAACCCGGCTTTGACGTATCCCTCAGTCCCATCGGGCAGCCGGACATTCGCGTAGTAACGCGTTCGCGAAAGCACGTCCATTTCCTGACCGCTATCGAGGTTACGAAAAGGCCGATCACTCGTGTCAGCCGCCCGATGCAGTCCCAGCTGAAGTGTGTCGGTCACGTAGGCCGTCTCTGCCGCCACGGCCAGAGGCAGTAGCGCCAGAATCGCAATCGCTATTCGCATTCTCGATCTCCCAAGTCGATGACCGCGAGTCTACTACAGCCGCCCGTCACCGGCCCGGCATTAGTGCTACTGCGCATAAAGCCAGCGCAATAGCGCCTCCTGCACTTCCTCGCCCGGGCCGCGATGGACCTCGTTGTGGTTTTGCAGCACGACTACCAGAAATCGCCGGCCCGACGCTGATTGCAGATAACCGGCGATCGCCGCTACATGGTCCAGCGAGCCGGTCTTCAAATGCGCGTTGCCAGCGACAGGACCGTCGTCGAGCCGGTAGATCAGCGTGCCGTCCAATCCGGCCAGCGACATCGACGCAAGATACTCGGGCATGTAGGGCTGCTGCCACGCGAAGTTCAGCATGGCTCCAAAATCGGCCGCGGTCATTCTCGCGTCTCGCGACAGCCCGGCGCCGTTGTCGAACGCCAACTCCGAAAATTCAAACCCCTCTTGCTGCAGCCAATCAGCAACAACTTTGCGGCCGCCCGCTTCCGTGCCGGGTTCACCGAGCACCTCGGCGGACAGCGTGTATAGAACCTGGCGTGCCATGACGTTATTGCTGTACTTGTTGATGCGTTTGATGACTTCAGCAAGGGACAGCGAGCTGAATGTCACGACCGGATCGATGTCGTTCGGCGCCCGCGCTTTTTTCCAGCTGCCCTCAATCACGCCGCCGGATTCCCGCCACATTTCCGCGAACAATCCGTACACAAATTCGTTGTGCCCGAGGGCTGCCCGATCCATGGCATAGCTTTCGCAGCCATTCGGAAACTCGCCGCTGAACGTAACCTTGTCGACCGCATCATTCGTCGAGATCGCGATGCCGCGCTGATAGCCACGGCAGCGGCCCTGTTTCAGCGTAAGGCGATTGTCGATACGCAGGTTCGCAAGCGGTGGGTCCAGCGACACGCGTACGCCGTTCGCGTCCTGGTTCGGTTCGAACCAGTAGCGAACAACTTTGAAATTCATCAACAGTGCATTGGGCGATACGTTATAGGCCCGCAGCGGCTGCCGGTCGAATGCAGCAGGATCGTGATCGTCCACTTCGAAGAAGCTGTCGTCGATCAGCAGATCGCCGGCAATCTCGTGAATGCCGGCCTGCCGGATTCGGCGCTGCAGCTGCCAGACGCGTTCGGTAACAAGAAACGGATCGCCGCGACCTTTGATCAACAGATCGCCATCCAGCCGGCCTTTATCGATGGGACCGAGCGCATAAACATCGGTTTTCCAGATGTAAGTCGGGCCGAGAACGTCGAGCGCGACGAGGGTGGTCAACAGCTTGATGGTAGAACCCGGATTGCGCGGCACCGAGTCGTGCCAACGCAGCACGGGCTCACCGCTGTCGAGGTCCGCGACGTATATGCTCAGGGTGTCGTGCGGCAATTGACGGTGATTCAGTGCGCTCTGGACCGGGATCGGCAGTTCGTCCTGCGAGGCCACAACGCCGGGCAGCAACAGCATGGCCGCCGCCAGATTGAGGCCCAGTCGCTTGATTACGTCCATTGGGATCATCGCTAAGCGGGCTTTTTGAGCCCAAAGGACCGGATGCGATCGGCCAGCGTCGTCGGCCTGAGGCCGAGCAGTTCTGCCGCACCATCGGGACCCGAAACCCGCCAGTTTGTCTGCTCGAGTGCAGCCACTAAATTCTGTTTCTGATATTCCCGCACTTCTGTCTCCGTCAGAACGCGCTTACTGGTGTCTGGCTCATGCGCCAGGATATTGTCCGTCGCGCCCACCGCATCGGGCATCGACAGATCGAGTCGCAATACGTTCCCCGGCGACAGGATGACCGCCCTCTCGATGACGTTCTTGAGTTCGCGGATATTACCTGGCCAGTCGTACTCACGCAGCTTGTTGGCCTGCGCGCGCGTCAGCGTCATGACGGGTCGGCCGAAGTCGTTGCAAGCAAGTTCGAGGAAATGCTGTGCGAGTTGCATAATATCTTCATCACGCTCACGCAGTGGCGGCACGTCAACCGGAAAGACACTCAAGCGATAAAATAAATCCTCGCGAAACTGTCCGTCGACGATTAGCTGCTCGAGATTCTTGTTGGTGGCGGCAATTACGCGAACGTCTACCGACCTCGTGACGTCGTCACCAACGCGCTCGAACTCGCTCTCCTGTAACACCCGGAGTAACTTGCCCTGCAGCTCGAGCGGAATCTCGCCAACTTCATCGAGGAATAACGTGCCGCCATCGGCAAGCTGAAAACGGCCGACCCGGTCGCGGTGCGCCCCGGTGAACGCCCCTTTTATGTGCCCAAAGAACTCGCTCTCGAAAAGTTCTTTGGGTATCGAGGCGCAGTTCACTTTGACGAGTGGACCTTCGGCCCGGGGACTTTGAGCATGTATCGCGTGCGCAACCAGTTCCTTGCCAACGCCGGACTCGCCCAACAGCAGGACGCTCGCTGGTGTTTCAGCGACTGCCTCGACGCGCTTGAGCATATGCTGCAGCGCTTTGCTCGTGCCGACCATGCGGCCGAAATTCATTGCAACATTGACCTCCTCACGAAGGTAATCGCGCTCAAGCTCGAGTTCTTCGCGGAGCCTGGCGTTTTCTGCGAGCGTCACGCGCAGATCACGCTCTGCGCGATTGCGTGCGGTTACGTCTTTCGATGCGATGAGCATACGATCCACCTTGCCCGCCGCGTCTCGATGCGATATCGCCGAAACAACGAGATCGAGGACACGACCGTCTTTCGTCAGCACCTGCCTCTCTTCATTGTTGAAATCACCTTGTGAGATCAGTTCCTGCAGGCGGCCGTTAACGTAGCGCTCTTGCTCCGATTCAGTAAAAAAGTCTGTTGTCGGACGGCCGAGGACCTCTTCGCGCCGGTAACCGAGCTTTTGCAGCCAATGATCCGTAACCGTGACGATGTTTCCGTCGCCATCGACCGTGTGCAGCATAGCCGGCGTCAAGCGATAAAGCTCTCTGTACTTGTAGTCGGCTCGCGCAACATCGGTAATCTCGTTGAGTATTGCGATCGTGCGCAGGAATGCGCCCTGCGGGTCGTACTCGACCACCGAATTGGTCATGCATTCGACGAGTTCACCCGACTTGCCCACAAAGCCGATCGGCTTGTCTTCGAGCTTTCCAGTGCGGCGCAAAGCCGGCAGGAATTCCGTTTCGATTCGCTGCGCCGATTCCGCTGTAACGAATTCGCTCGGCCTGCGCCCGATCATCTCATCACGCGCAAAGCCAAGCCGCTCGAGGAATGCATCATTCACGTCGAGGTAGGCGCCATCCTCGCCAATCGAGGTCGCCATCGCGGGCGACTTGCGAAACAGCCATTGATAGTCGTCGAGGTCGGTCATCGCCGCAGTTTATACGAAATTCCGTGATCCCGATAACGATTTTTCGTAAATTACGGAATTTCGTAATCTGCATATATATTCTAAGTAATTGTTATCAATAGCTTTTCCAAGTTGGCACGGCTTATGCAATAGGACTAGTAACTAGATAACCGCGCAGCAAATGCTGACCGCACAACCAAAGGAATGATGATGTACACGAAGATAATTGAAAAAGGGCTGGTAATGCTTGGCGCACTGATCGTGCTGGTCGGCGTCTCTTCCGCCATCAATATGGCGCTCGCCGACGAGGCAGGCGAACTCACCTCGACCTTGAAAATCGAGGCCCCGGCCACAGATTAACAGTCTCGCGGTTGGCGATAGCCAAACCGCGCTTGAGTCCACTTGGGCGGCACAACGAACCGGGAATCTCTCCCCCGAGTGCCTGGTTCCCCGCCCCGGAAATCGCCGGCAGGAATGCCGGTATGAACGGGCTTGGGTAGCCCGGCGGCATCCCCCTGCCGTAAAACCTTGGGCGCCGGAGACCGCTCCGTGTCGGATCGGCCCGCTGTTTCGTCACTCGATTACAGCTCTCCGGCGCCTTTCTTTTTGTCTGGTTCTGTTTTTCGTCTGCACGACAATCGGTTGCGGCTAACGGGACACACGATTGCGATGCGCCTCGGCTTTTCGCGCACGACGGTTGTTGACATGGTTGCTGATCGTCTCGCGCAGGTGTTTTAGCCAGATCCGGGCCCACGCAAACTCAATGCCCAGAATGGCGAGTCCGATCGGAATGACGATGATCGCAGGACCGGGCGCAATGATCATGACGATGCCGATGGCCAGTACGGTGGTGCCCAGCACCGCGATCGCTATTCGGCGGGCAACCTTGTACGTCAGGCGAATTGTTTTCTCAATCACGGTTTTTTCCCGGGTGGCCACACTCGAATTTCATTTGTTTTAGGACCGCCTTGTCGTAGTCTTTGTTGCATGCATGGCCAAACTATTTTGCTGGTCGCTGCGCTGGCTTTTGTGTCGAGCGCCGCAGACTCCTCCGAGACTGTCGGCCTGGTTTCTGTCGAGGCGAACGCGGCGGTTGTCGTCCTTGAACCGATGTCCGGCGATCGTCGGCTGATATCGTTACCGTCGCTTGAGTATGTGCTGACGATCGAGCCACAGTGTGCAATGAACACGCGGGCCGAAGCAATCTCAGTCAGCGTCGCAGATACCCGCAAAACCTTTAGCGGCAAAGACATAGGCCAGCAAGCAAGCATCGAGATCAGTCTGACGATACCGCAACAGCAAATTGCACCGATCGCGATACATGAATTCTGCCTGGCTGATGATAACAAGCAGGATGGCGATAGTGTTTTGTACCTGAATGACGTCCTTACGGCGCAGCTGTCATTGCGCTGCGCCGGCGACAATGCGAGATCAATCATCTACGCGACACTGCCGCTGGATGTCGATTTGCAGTGCCGGATGAACGACAGCAAATCCGACGCGTCGAACGATCAGGTGGCTTCACCTGCGTCCGTACCGAGATGAGTGCCAAGGAATTCGAGCGTACGCTTCCAGGCATCGTCAGCCGCCTCTTTGTCATACGCCCTGCCGGTGGGATTTGCGAACGCATGTTTTGCGTCCGGATATATATGAATCTCGTATTTCTTGCGTAAGCGCTCCAGCGCTGATTCGAATCGTTTTACGGATTCAACCGGGATGCCCCGGTCCTTGCCACCGAAAAGGCCCAGGATCGGTGCGCCGATGTCGTGAAGCCTGCCCTCGTCTTCGGTTACCTGGCCGTAGTAGATAACAGCCGCATCCAGCTCGTCCGGCAACAACATCGCCGTATTCAGGGACCAGCCGCCACCGAAACACCAGCCCAGCGAGCCGATTCGCGGAGCGCCGGCCGTGGTATTGACGAAATCATACGCCTGGCGAATGTTCTCGTAAGCCGGTTCGGGGTTTTCCACAACGGCCTGCATTTGCCGCTTGGCCTGGTCGGGCGTGTCCGCCGTCTCGCCAGCGAAAAGATCGATGGCCAGCACGATGTAGCCTTCGCCCGCGAGCCGTTCGGCTACCGCACGGATATTGTCGTTAAGACCCCACCATTCGTGAATGACGATGACCGCTGGGAGCGGATCGATCATGTCGGCAGGAAACGCAAAATGCCCGTAGACCAGTTCGTCATTCACCTCGGCGTAGGGCAGCCGCTCCGCGACCACGGGACGTCGCGGGGCGATTTGCGCGCCCTCGCTGGGCTCGGACGTGTCGCCGGCGTGCTCTCTGGACATCGCTTCGACATTCTTACGCCCGGCCTCTTTGTCCGGCCCTGGCACGCCGGCACTATCCGGCTGGCACGCCGTCACGAGAAGCGCCAGGCTCGCCAGACCCAACAACAATCTGCGCTTCGGATGGGAATTCTCGAACATAGGACGGCCCTGCAATTAGTACGAACGGCAAACGTGCTTCATCTCGGAAGCGGGCTAGTTTAATCGAAAAACGCCTCGCGGGTCGAAGGATTGGCGCGTAGCGTCTGGACTTTGGGTCAGACAGGCGACAACCTTCAGTCGTCGGGCCAGTCGTCGTCGTCCCATTCGCGAAGCTTGCTCTTGTCGACTTGCCGCCACTGATCCTCGCTCTTGCGCATGTGCTCAATCACCTTGGCGATCGTATAAACGACGATCAGGAAGATCATGACAAGAATTGGCCAGAGTCCTTCGGGCATGGTGATTTACCGGTAACTGTTCGACCCTATGAATCTTAGCACCCAACAGGGATCTCCCTGGCAGCGAGCCGTCAGTTTTGTGCGCAAATCGCTGCGCGATAGCGACAGAGATTACACGACGGGCCACAATGGAAGCGCAGAAGGGCCTGAATATCTGGCGCCGGTTGATTAGTATTTCCTCTGGATAGATGAAAAAAGGAAAGCCCCATGACCGACCTGACCCAACTGGCCAATATCGCCGAGATACTCGGCGCACTCATCGTCGTCGGTGGTCTGATATTTGCGGTGCTTCAAATGCGCAACTTTCGCCAGCAGCGCCGGGAGCTTGCTGCAATCGAGGTTTTTCGTTCATTCAGCAACCCGCATTTCACGCGAGCTTACACGGCCATCCTGAACCTGCCCGACGGCCTCAGCGCCAGTGAGCTCGAGGCGCAATACCCCGGATACGGACACTATGCGATGTTGATCAGCACGACGATGGAGAACATCGGCGTAATGACGTTTCAACGCATCGTGCCTTATCTCGTCGTGAGGAATCTGATCGGCACCACGACGGTCGTGCTGTGGGGAAAACTGGAGCACTGGGTCGGCGACTTGCGGACGCAGGCCGACAACAAGGAGGCTTTCGAGTGGTTCCAGTGGCTGGCCGGGAGGTTCGAGGAATGCATTGACCCCGATGAATTACCTGCCTACGAGGCCTTCAAGTCCTGGAAACCGACGCGGCTGACCAACGAGATGTAGACCGGCATCAATGGAAACTGCGCCGCTCATTGACATAGTCAACGCCACGATATGGCGCGGCTCGACGCGGGTCTTCGAAAATTTGACCCTGTCGATCGCACAGCACGAACGCGTCGCGATTCTCGGGCCGAACGGCTCGGGCAAGACGACGCTGCTAAAAATCATCAACCGCGAGCTATACCCGGTCGTTGCGGAAGGCGCCTGGATCAGAATACTGGGGCGTGAAAACTGGAATGTCTGGGACTTACGCAAACAGATCGGGCTTGTATCGCACGATTTGCAGGATCTCTACACGCCGGTAACAACCGCGCTCGAGGTGGTGGTCTCAGGTTTCTTTTCGAGTATCGGCGTGCACGGCATTCTCGCGGAACGCGTCAGCAAGGAGCAGCTCGCCAAAGCACGCGACACGCTGAGAATGCTCGGGATGGAGTCCCTGCAGCAAACGCCGCTGAAGTCCATGTCCACCGGCCAGCAGCGGCGCTGTATTCTCGGCCGGGCTCTCGTTCATGCACCGCAGACCCTGATTCTCGACGAGCCTACCTCCGGACTCGATTTCGCCGCCAGCTTCGACTACCTGAGCCGCATCCGCAGACTATCCGCAACGGGCCACAATATCGTCCTCGTCACCCACCACCTCAACGATATCCCACCTGAGGTCGAGCGCGTCATAGTTCTCAAGGACGGGGCTGTAGCAGCCGATGGCGACAAAGCTGCGGTCCTTACGAGCGAGTTCCTGAGCTCCGTTTACGAAACCGATGTTCGCGTCGCACAGCTCGACGGATATTTTCTGGCCTACCCGGGCCAGGCGCATCGCAAAACGTGACCTGTTACGATAATTCGGCCGCGAAAAGTTCTACTCTAGGCCCATGTTCGTGCTCATCCGACTAGTCGCAACCAGCATGCCCCTCATCGCCATCCCGGCGCTGGAGGCAGATGCCGAAATTGCGACCGGAATCACGAATGTCGGCCCGGCCGCCTTCATCTTCACAATCGCCGGAGCGCTGCTGCTAACGCTCGTATTCCGCTCGACGGCAAGTCACGCCATGCGGATCATCACGGCGCGCATCGGCAGCGCCAGGATTCGTCGCGCGTTGGAGGCTCGCAGCCCCGACGTATTGCACGACTTCATTCTGCCCGGCGCCTATGGTGGTCTCACCAAGGTCGACCACGCCTTACTGACGGCCGGCGGCATTCTGTGTATCCAGACCAAGCACTACAGCGGCATCGTATTCGGCGGTGCAGACGAGCCGCAGTGGACCAACGTGGACGGCTCCCGGCGGCGCCGTTTCCTGAATCCTCTGATCCAGAATGAGGGCCGCACCCGCGCGCTGCAGAATGTCGTTCCGGACGTTCCGGTCGCCAGTGTCGTTATTTTCACGGGCAGCGTCGAGTTTCCGACACCGCCGCCGAAGAACGTCATGCGTGTGGCCGATCTCGAAAGCTTCATCGCGAAGTTCGTCTTTGGCCCCAGCAAGGTAAAGGACTGGGATGCCGTCTGGCTTACCGTCAAGTCGGCTGCGCTGACCGACGAGGCAACGCGCAAGGATTTGCAGGCGCAAATAGCCTGAGCTATCACAGCGCGCCGTTCGCTGACCATTCCTTTATACTCGCGGCATTGTGACCCGAAGAGTCCGTTGCGTATGGAAATTTCCGAGGCCTTGATAGCGTCACCGATCGGTGTATTCGCCGTACTGTCTTTCGTAGCCGCTTTTTTCTTTATGCTCGAGCAGACCACGCGGGCAAAGCTGTTCCAGTACGTCCCGCCACTGCTGTTCATCTACGCAACACCCGTATTCCTGAATAACTTCGACGTGATTCCGAGCGACTCGCCGATATATGCGGGCTTGAGTGCCTACCTGCTGCCGGCCTTTATCGTGCTGATGCTGATCAAGGTCAATGTGCCTGCAGTCGTCAAGGTGATGGGTAAGGGCGTGTTAGTCATGTTGATGGGCACAGCCGGCGTCATGGTCGGCGGGGTGGTCGCTTACCTGCTCGTACATTCGTATTTGTCTGAAGATGCCTGGAAAGGCTACGGAGCTCTGGCTGGCAGCTGGATCGGCGGCACCGCGAATATGGCCGCAACAGCAGAGATGCTCGGAACCTCCGAGGAACAGTTTGGTCTCGCCGTGATTGCTGACAACATCATCTACGTTTTCTGGTTGCCCCTGCTACTGATGTCCCGCGACTTTGCGGATCGCTTCAACGCCTGGGCACGGGTACCCAAAGACCGGCTGGAAGCGATGGACGCGGCTGCCGAAATTCATGTCGAAGACGATCACGCGCCGACAATGCCGCAGTACCTGTTTCTGATAGCAATCGTAATCGGCGTCACCTGGGTGAGCACAGCCGCAGCGCCCGGCATCGCCGAATGGATTGCGTCAGTCAGCTCCGGGCTCGGCACAGTCTTTTCGGTCACAACGACACGCATCCTTCTCGTCACGACGCTGGCGCTGCTGCTCTCCACGACGCGCGCATCCGAATTACCGAACTCGACAGCGATGGGCACAGCGCTTATCTATGTCTTCGTCGCGGGCATGGGCGCACGCGCCTCGGTCGCAGGTCTGGCCGAAGCTCCCATGTTCGTCGCCGGTGCATTCGTCTGGATCATTATCCATGGACTGTTCTGTGTTGCCGGCGCATGGTTGTTTCGCGTCGACATACACAGCGTGGCGATCGCGTCCGCCGCGAACATCGGCGCCGCCGCATCGGCGCCAATCGTCGCTGCCCATCATCGCCCAAGTCTTGTGCCGGCCTCGATCCTGATGGCGCTGCTCGGCTACGCACTGGGCAATTACCTTGCCCCGCTGACCGGACACCTCGCCAGGATGGCCGCCGGACAATAATGCCTGGCATTACCGCAGCAGATCTAAAGCGCTCGGTCCGACGGACCGTGATTGCCATCGCGGCGTTTGCGATTGTCGCGGCGGTGGCAGCGGTCTTGTTGTGGCGTGATCGCGAATCTCTGGACATGATCGATTGGCCACGCTATCCGAGTATTGCGCCGACCCTCGATGCGGTGACGTTTACCTGGCTGGGCGTTACGACATTGCTGTTCGACGATGGCGAAACGCAGATTCTGATTGACGGCTTTTTCTCGCGGCCATCGATTTTCGACCTGCTGTTTGGCAGCGCCGTGGAAAGCGATGCCGCAACCATCAACTATGTGCTCGACGAATACCGCATGCGGCGCCTGGCGGCGCTGATACCGGTGCACTCGCACTATGATCACGCCATGGACGTCGGTGCGATTGCCAATCGCAGCAGCGCATCCATTCTGGGCTCAGAAACCACGGCGCAGATCGCCCGTGGCGCCGGTGTGCCGGAAGATCAGATAATCGTTGCGACAAGTGGCGATGAATACTCGTTCGGCAAATTTACGGTTACGATGATCGATTCGAGCCATGCGCCGATCGGCTGGGGCGGCTCGGTGCCGTATGCCGGAACCATCGACGAGCCACTTGTGACTCCGGCGCCGGTTTCTGCCTGGCGTGCAGGCAAAAGCTACTCGATCGTAATCGCTCATCCTCATGGCACGGTCCTCGTACAGGGTAGCGCCGGCTTTCGCGAAGGCGCGCTTTCCGGGGTCAGCGCCGACGTCGTCATGCTCGGCGTCGGCATGCTCGAGGGATTGGGGCACGACTACGCGGAGCGGTATTGGCAGGAACTCGTCACCACGACTGGCGCGGCGCACGTATTCCCGGTTCACTTTGACGATTTCTCGAAACCATTCGGGGAGATATTTCCGTATCCGCGTGCACTCGAAAGTTTTATCGACACCGCCGGGTGGCTGGAGGAGTTCAGAGACACCTGGGACTCGGATACGCGGCTGCATCTGCCCGAGTTCGGCAAGCCAGTCGTGCTTTATCCGCAGAGTTCACCAGAGGTCTGAAAGCACCTGCACTGACTCAGGGCAACAACTCGCTCAGCGAGCGGTTACCGGCTATGAGCTCTTCCTTGTCGCGGCGGTCGAGCCGTTTGATGTGAAACTCGGCTTGTGACGCAACGCTTCGATCACCAATGTGATGTTGGTATTCAAGCTGCAACGGGCCCTTACCGCGCAGATACTTGGCGCCTCGCAATCCGCGCTCGTGCTCCTGAAGCCGCCTCTCGACGTCAGTCGAAATACCCGTGTACAAACTGCCGTCAGCGCAGCGAACAATGTAGAGGCTGTAACCGCCGTTATCCACGCGGCTGCGTCAGGCGTTACCACCCGACAACGTGTCTCCGAGCACGCGAAATGCACCAGCTTCCATACTCGCGCCATTCTCCGGTGTGTCGGCAAAGGTCAGGACAATTTGCGAAACGCCGCCAAGTTCTGCAGCGGGTTCGTGCAGGTGCAGGGTCAGCATGTTACCCATTAATTCAGCTGCGCGAATGAGGTCGTGTCCGCCGAACTGCTTCTCGTTGATTTCAATGTATGTCGACGAATCGAAGTCGTCCTCAATCGTCCGCATCAACAACAAGTAGTCATCGATATCGCCTTCCGTCGTGGTTCGTGCAAAAAACAACATCGTTGCGTTGTCGCGAACATCGAAGGCGACCGTGTCATAGAAACGGCTATCAGACATGTAAAGTGCTTCCCGGCAGGATGTAATGAACAGTTTACGCCATTCGCAGTCCCAGCGTCACGCTATCCGCGGCTTGCCGGGCTTCCCGCCTTGGAGTAACTTACAGACACGATGGTCTCCTTGAAAATTAATGGCAAAGAATACGCCGTTGACGTTGATCCGACGACGCCGCTTCTGTGGGTGATACGCGACTATGTCGGATTGACCGGCACGAAGTTTGGCTGCGGAATTGCCCAGTGCGGCGCGTGCACGGTGCATCTCAACGGTTCGCCAATACGCTCGTGCGTGACACCCGTTCAGGTTGCTGTTGAACAGGAAATCACGACGATCGAGGGCCTTGCAGGTGAGGAGCAGGGACTGCATCCGGTGCAACAGGCCTGGATTGACGAGCAGGTGCCGCAGTGCGGTTACTGCCAGTCGGGCCAGATAATGTCGGCGGCCGCCCTGCTCGAAACCAACTCGTCCCCGAGCGACGCAGACATCGACCGCGCGATGGCCGGCATCGTCTGTCGCTGTGGCACCTATCCGCGTATCCGCAAGGGCATAAAACGCGCTGCTGTCGCGATCAACGCACTGAAAACCGAGCCGCAGTCCAATGGGTAAGTGGTCACGGCGCGCGTTCATAACGACCGGAATCGCTGCCGGCGGTGTGGTCGTATTTGGCGTCGCTATTCGTCGTGGCGACAGGTCAGGCAAAGTCAGGGAGCTCATCGCAGATCCGGGTGATGCGATCTTTGACATATGGCTGAAGATCTCGCCCGACAACACCGTGACCGCAATCGTGCCGCACGCCGAGATGGGCCAGGGAGTGCACACAACGCTGGCCATGATGTTGGCCGACGAACTGGATGCTGACTGGGCGAAGGTCGAGGTCCTCGAGGCACCGAGCGACAAGGAATTCGCGAACTACGCGCTGGCCAAAGGCTACGCGGCCGGCGACGTCGATTTTCCAGCCTGGCTGATCGATACGGTCGATGGCTTCTTTTTTCGTGCGACTCAGGCGATGGGCTTGCAGATCACGGGCGGCAGCACATCGGTCAGAACGACCGGACAGTTCGCGATGCGAGTTACAGGCGCCGCCGCGCGTAGCGCACTTCTGCAGGCGGCCGCCGACGAATGGCAAGTGCCAGTCGAGGAACTTGCGGCGCGGGACAGCATGGTCTCCCACGCAGCGAGCCAACGCTCCGCCACGTATGCAAGCTTCGCTGCTGCCGCAGCGAAGACAAGACTGCCCGCAAAACCCCGCTTAAAAAGCGCTGAGCACTTTCGCATCATGGGCACGTCGCCGCAGCGCGGGGACATTCCGGCCAAGGTCGACGGCAGCGCGATGTTCGGCATCGATACGAGCTTACCCGGAATGAAATACGCCGCCATCAAGGCAGCACCTGTATTCGGCGGCACGGTCAGGTCCTACGATGCGGCGTCGGTGCAGGACCTGCCGGGCGTGCGTAAAGTGATCGATCTCGACGATGCCGTGGTAGTCGTCGCGGATGGTTACTGGCAAGCGAAGCAGGCCCTGGATCAGTTGCAGATCGATTTCGACGACGCGGGCAACGCCGGCTGGGAGCAGGGCGACATCTTCAAGCAGTTCGCACAGGACCTCGACGCTTCGGCCAGCGCTGGAGACGAAGAATCCGACCTGGAGACTGGCGACACCACCGCGGTTTTGGCCGCAGCCGAACGTGTCCTGGAGGCCGAGTACCGCGTACCCTTCCTCGCCCACGCCACAATGGAGCCAATGAACTGTACGGCGTGGGTGCACGACGATGAGTGCGAGCTCTGGCTGGGAACGCAGAACCCGCTCGGCTTTGCAAAGGACGCCGCTGAGGCGATTGATTTCGACGCGGACAAGGTCACGGTCCACAACCAGTACCTCGGTGGCGGCTTCGGCAGACGCGCTTTCTCGGATATCGCGGTGCAGGCTGCCCGCGTGGCGGCGGAGGTCCACTACCCTGTCAAGCTCGTGTGGTCGCGCGAGGAAGACACGCGGCACGACCATTATCGGCAGGCGAGCATCAGCCGCTTTCGGGGTGGTCTGGATGCAGATGGCAATGCGCTCGCGTGGCACAACCACTACGTCAACAAATACGATCCCGAAGAAGCCCCTCACATTCCGTACGCGATCGACAACCAGCGCATCGTTTATACGGAAAGCAATACCCATGTGCCCTGGGGATTCTGGCGCAGCGTCGATCATTCGCTGCATGCATTTTTTACCGAGTCGTTCATCGACGAGCTGGCGGTCGCGGCAGGTCGTGATCCTTACGAATACCGGCGCGCGCTGCTAGTAAACGAGCCACGCTTCCTTGCGGTACTCGACCTTGCAGCGAACAAAGCGGGCTGGGGCGAATCGTTGCCCGAGAACGTCGGGCGCGGGATATCGATTCACCGCTCTTTCGGTACGATCGTGGCAGAGGTTATCGACGTGGAAGTCGTTGACGGCGACGTTTCTGTCAAGCGCGTCGTATGTGCCGTCGATGCCGGATTTACGATGCATCCGGACGGCATGGCGGCACAGATGGAAAGCGGCATCGCTTATGGCATGACGGCTGCGCTTTACGGCGAAATCTCGATTCGTCGCGGCGCGGTTGCGCAATCGAACTTTCACGACTACCCGATGCTGCGCATTGATAAGGCGCCCGCAGTCGAAACACACATTATTAATAGCGGCGAATCTCTGGGAGGCGCGGGCGAGCCCGGCACACCGCCGATCGCTCCGGCGCTAACAAATGCGATTTACAACGCGACGGGCATCCGCATCCGCGAACTCCCGATTCGCCTTCACGACCTCAGCAAGCAGGATCACCGCGAAACTGACGTTGCCTGATATGAACAGACGAAATTAACGGAATCGATTGTGCCCAAAGAACGCATCAACAAACTATTGACCGAACTAAACCGTGAACTTAACAAGGCGGGCGACTTCGACGAGGAGACGCGCGAACTCCTCAGACAATTGAATGACGACATCGACCGGCTGGCCGGAGATACGGAATCGTCCGCACTCGATCGCGCGAGGTCGCTGGAATCGCGATTTGCGGCGGAACATCCCGTCGCTGAACGGATGGCCAGAGAACTGGCTGACATTCTTGCGAAGATGGGCATCTGATCCGCAGCTCGCAAAACCGGCACGGCTTCTCGAACCGCTCCATAGCTCTGCTTGTCGCTCTGCTAGTCGCGCTTGTCGCGAGCTTTCTACTGACTTCCCCGATTCCCCAGGACCTTGCCTATCACGGGTTCGCCGACGGCCGTAGCCTGCTCGCGGTCGGCAACTTCTGGAACGTGGTGTCGAACCTGCCATTTCTCATCGTCGGTCTGTGGGGTCTTGTCTATGTGCGCCGGCATAGCGAGCGTGTGTGCTTGCCCGGGCTGCAATCGGCCTATGTCGTTTTCTTCGCGGGCGTAATGCTCACCGCATTCGGTTCGGGCTACTACCACCTGAATCCCGGTAACGGGCCGCTTGTCTGGGACCGCTTGCCAATGACAGTAAGCTTCGCCGGCCTGTTCTCTATCGTCATCGGCGAGTTCGTGTCAGCGCGCGCCGGACGCCGGGTACTTGCCCCGTTGCTGATCATTGGGGTCGCCTCCGTCGCTTACTGGGCGTTCAGCGAATCCTACGGATTCGGCGACCTGCGGCCATATGCGATCGTGCAGTTTTTGCCAATGCTGCTAATTCTGCTCGTCCTGCTAACGTACAGCCCGACAATCGGCTCGAAAAAGTACTATTGGCTCATGCTGCTGTTTTATGTGCTCGCAAAGTTGTTCGAGTATTTTGACGCCGACATTTTTGCCAGCGGCGAGCTGTTGAGCGGTCACACGCTGAAACATCTGTTCGCGGCGATGACTCCGGCGACGATGCTCTACGCCTTGCACGCCAGGCGCGTGCCAATGCGGAGCGATCAGATTTCGCTCGGCGCAGAGAACGATGGGCGGCCGTGACAGTTGTACGGTGGCACAGCTAGAACGAGCGCCACACCTTTTGCGTCAACTCCGTTAGCCCGGCCTCGAGAAACTTGGGCGGTCCATTTTCTATATCATCGCGCGAGTCGATGCAGACCAGATCGGGCCAGTACGTAAGCAGTTCCTCAGCTGGGACGGAATAGGGCGGGCCACTCGCAACTGACTGATCGTACTCGAGCGTAATAATCAACTGCTCGGCGGACGGTTCCAGCAGGGCGCTGGTTTGCCGGGCATATGCAAGTCGCTGTTCGGCAGGCATCGCAATCAGTGCGCCACGATCGTAGTGCGCGCCGCAGCGTAGCGACTTTAGTTTGAAGTAATCGCCGCAATAGATCGTGATGCTCTGGTCCTCGGACTGATAAGCGCGCAGTTCGTTCTCGTGAACCGTGTAGCTGATTGCCTGCTCGGCAAAAAACGCCTTAACCGCCAGTTCGGACAACTCCACGCCGACCACTTGGTTACCTTGGTCCGCCAGCCATTTAATATCAGGTGTCTTGCCGCAAAGGGGGACGAGCACGCGGCGCCCGCTTGCGCGCCAATGCTTCTTCAAGCTGACATTGCCCTCGTCTTCGTGCCAGCCTGTTCGGCCTTCGTGCCAGCGTTCGAGCCACATATCATGCACCCGGGACCCTCCTTTTCGGTTCAGCCCGTCGTGTCAGAATTAGAAAGGCAGTTTACCCGTTCGACCCGCAGCGTTACTATGCGGCGCGCTTGCCGAGCCTTTCGCCGGCGTTCACTAATACACAGGGATCGGACCGCATGACGACCGCGATACGCATTGACGGCAAAGCGAAAGCCGCTGAAATGTCTGAGAAAATCGCTGCAGACACCGCCGCTTTCAAAGCCGGGCATGGTCTCACGCCCGGACTCGCCGTCGTCATCATCGGCGAGGATCCGGCGAGCCAGATTTACGTTCGAAACAAAAAAAAGCGGGCGGAAAGTTGCGGCTTTTACTCGGTACAGCACTCGATTGCCGAAGACACGTCACAGGAAGATGTTCTGCGACTGATAGACAAGCTCAATAATGACTCGAGAATTCACGGTATCCTCGTGCAGCTGCCATTGCCAGAACACCTGGACGAACAGCTCGTTACGCAAGCGATCTCTCCGGCTAAGGATGTTGACGGATTTCACTTCGTGAACATCGGAAAATTGACGTCCGGCAACACGGCCGATGCTTTCGTGCCCTGCACGCCTGCAGGTTGCATGCTCATGATCGAGGATCATCTTGGTGCGGACCTGTCAGGCCTGAGCGCCGTGGTTCTCGGGCGCTCCAACATCGTGGGCAAGCCAATGGCGAGCCTGCTGCTGCAAGCAAACGCAACCGTAACCGTAACCCACAGTCGCACCAAAGATCTCGCCGGCGTAGTGCGCCAGGCCGATATCGTTGTTGCCGCGGTCGGCCGAGCCAACATGGTCAAGGGTGACTGGGTCAAGCCGGGCGCGGTGGTTATCGACGTAGGTATCAACCGGGTCGAGACCACGGTCGACGGAGAGACCAAATCGCGCCTTACCGGGGACATCGATTTCGACGCGGTGAGCGGAGTTGCAAAGGCCATCACTCCGGTGCCGGGCGGTGTCGGCCCGATGACGATTGTCATGCTCATGTCCAACACCTTGCGCGCGGCAAAGCTGTCGGTGGGACTGGATGGCTGACGAGGGCTTTCGCACGATTTGGCTGAAACCCGACGATCCTTCGATCGTACAGATCATCGACCAGCGCCGGCTACCGCACGAATACCATGTCCACGACCTCACGACCTGGCAGGACGGCCTGGTCGCAATCCAGGACATGTACGTGCGCGGGGCGCCACTGATCGGCGCGACGGCGGCATGGAGTCTCTATCTGGCGGCACTGCGTGGCGATGATATTCAGCAAGTGGCAGCAGCGCTGCTCGAATCCCGTCCGACTGCCGTCAACCTGCGCTGGGCCATCGATCGCGTCATGCGACACGCCGCGGCTGAGGGCGCCGATCTTGTCAGCACCATTCGTGCCGACGCTGAAGCGATTTGCGAAGAGGATATCGAAACCTGCCTCGGCATCGGGCGTCACGGACTGCCGCTACTCGAGAGGATATCGCGCGATAAGGGCGGCGACACGGTCAATGTGCTCACGCACTGCAACGCCGGTGCACTTGCGACGATAAACTGGGGTACGGCTACCGCACCTATTTACCTTGCGCATCAAGCTGGTCTCGACGTCCACGTGTGGGTAGACGAAACGCGACCACGCAATCAGGGGTCGCAGCTTACCGCATGGGAACTGGCCCGAAACGGCGTGCCGCATACTCTCATTGTCGACAACGCGGGCGGACACCTGATGCAGCATGGTCATGTCGATATCGTTATCACCGGGACGGACAGGACCACGCGAAGTGGCGACGTGGCCAACAAGATCGGGACGTACCTGAAAGCGCTCGCAGCATTCGATAACGGTATCCCGTTCTACGTCGCATTGCCGTCAACGACGATCGACTGGAGCATTCGCGACGGCGTTGCCGAGATTCCGATCGAAGAGCGTGATCCCGACGAAGTGTCGCACCTGCACGGTATCTCGGAGGGGTCGGTAATTACGATCAAGACAACAGCACCCGGGACGCCAGTCAGTAACTACGCGTTCGATGTAACCCCGGCGCGGCTCGTGACCGGCCTCATCACCGAACGCGGCGTCTGCGACGCCAGCGAGCCCGGTCTCGCCGGCCTGTTTCCCGAAAAGGCGACGGCTTGACGATCGACGAAGGCTATATCAAGTATGCAAGCGACTGGACCCGCGGGCCAGCGCCCGACCCGGCAGCCACGGATGTGCTGAGCCGGTGGCGGCGGCCGCTATTTGCGGCCGGGCTTGTTGGTCATTACGACGACCTGGGTGTCGGCTACGGTAACATCAGCGTTCGTGGCGCGCAGGATGGACAGTTCATCATCAGCGGAACGCAGACCGGGCAGATCGCCGAAACCAGCGGTGCGCATTACTCGCTCGTTACGAGTTACGACATCGAAGCAAACCGCGTCGCGTGTACCGGACCGGTTGAGGCGTCATCGGAATCGCTGACGCACGCGGTGCTTTATGAGTTGGACCCGAGTATCGGCGCCGTCGTTCATGTCCACAGCCGCCCGCTTTGGAATAGGCTGCTGCACCGCGTACCCACAACTGCGGAAAGCGTCGCCTACGGTACGCCGGAAATGGCGCGGGAGTTTGTGCGCCTCTTTCGTGATACAGAGTTTTGCACGCAAGGCATCGCGGTCATGGCCGGTCACGAGGAAGGCATTGTCTGCATCGGGGCCAGTCTCGAGCAGGCGGCGAATCGCGCGCTGCAGATGCAGCGCGACATCGAGTAGCTACTCGATCGTCTCGATAGCGACGGGATTCAGGTAAAAACGAAACGTTCTGCAGGTCTTGATACCGGACAATTTCTTGCCCTCCGGCAGCGGTTTGTAGGTCGACGCGCGTACGGCCCGTTTCGACGGTTTTTCGAAAGCTCGGTTACTGCTGCGACGAACTGACACTCTGCGAGTGTTGCCCTCACGATCGACGTTAAAGCAAACCTCGACCTCGCCTTCGACCCGCGCACGTCGTGCAGACTCCGGATAGCTGGGCACGACTGTATGCAGTGGCACGCGCTCGCCCGTGTCGGTCGACATATCGCTTACCGTAATTTCATCGGCCAGTGATACTGCCGGCAAAAGCAGCATGGCCGCCCTGCCGAGTCGCAGCCTATTTGTCACCGTCATCCGCGGCTTGCCGCCGATCATCGATGACGATTTCCGGCTCGACCGGATCTGTCGCATCGAGCAGCATCGCCCGGACAGTCTTCACCTTGCGAGAGTTGGCAGCCAGTGCCTCGGCCTTCTGCAGGTCCTGCTCCGCTTCCTCGTAACGCGCCAGTTTGATGTAGGCCAGAGCTCTGTTGCTGTACGCACGCCAGTGACGATCATTCTGCTCGATAACCTGATCGCAGTAGGACACAGCAATATCGAGTTTTTCAAGCATGATGTATCCGGCGCACAGATTCGACATGGCCGTTATTCGATCCTGCCGGCTCGTCTCGGTTTGCAAGCCGCGCATAGTCAAGCGCACGCCCTCCTCGGCATCACCAGCGAGAAGCGCGTTTGCGCCATGATAAAGGTCGGGGTTCCTCGGCCCGATAACGGTTTTGTTTTCCTGCGCGACAGCGTGACCGAAGGCCAGGCACAAACCTGCGAAGGCAAGGAAAAAATAAGGTCGCAGCGTCGACAGGATGCTCATGGCCTCGCTTGGGCAGAAAAGCTTCCTTCTTACGCCGGCGACAGCATATGGCGTGAAAAATGTTCGATCGTCCGTTGCCATGCGAGTTCAGCTGCATCGGCGTCGAAGCGTGGCGTCGTATCGTTGTGAAACCCGTGATTCACATCAACATACTCATAATTGACGTAGTCGAGCTCATTGTCTCGCAAAGCCGCTTCGAACGCGGGCCAGCTCACATTGATCCGTTCGTCCAGGCCGGCATGATGCAGCATCAATGGCGCACGGATCCTGGCCACATCTTCAGCCGGAGGATGACTGCCATAAAACGCAACGGCAGCGGCCAACTCGGGTAAGCGTACGGCAAGCTGCAAAGACACTCCGCCCCCGAAGCAAAAGCCGACCGAACCGACGGTGCCGGTGCAGTCCGGATGCCGCCGCAGGAAGTCCACGGCGGCCACAAAGTCTTCCATCATCTCGCCGCGGTCGCGCTGGCGCTGCATTGCTCTGCCTTCATCGTCATTGCCCGGGTAACCGCCCAGCGGTGTTAGTGCATCGGGAGCAAACGCGATAAAGCCCGCAACGGCGAGACGTCTCGTGACGTCTTCGATGTACGGGTTCAGTCCGCGATTTTCGTGAATGACAACGACACCGGGGAGCTTGTGATCGACGATCGCCGGGCGCGCGTAATAGCCCTGCATGACACCGGCGCCTTTTGGCGACGCGTACTTCTTATAGCTCGTCGATATCGACGCGTCTTCCGGGTCGACCTGCACTGCAAGCGCATAGTCAGGACTCAGGCTCGCAAGCAATGCGGTTGCCGTCACGCCGGTCGCGGTGAAGCCGGCGGCACTGTCCAGGAACTGGCGCCGCGTCAGTTTGCCATGAACGTAGCCGTCAAAAAGTTCGAGTACACGGCGATCGTAGTCCGGGTTATCCGCCACTAATGTACTGCCCCAGCTGCTCGATTTCCGCCTGCTGATCCGAAATGATCGCCTGCACGAGATCGCCGATGGAAATCATGCCTATCACCTTGTTGTCTTCGACGACAGGCAGATGCCGAATGCGCTTTTCACTCATTAGTTCCATGCAATCGTTGACCGTGCAATCACTGCATGTCGTCAGTACCTTGGTGCTCATGATTTCGGCGACTTGCGTGCTCTCCGACGAACGTCCTTTGAGGATGACCTTGCGCGCATAGTCGCGTTCCGTAATGATGCCGCACAGATTCTCGCCGTCCATGACTACCAGCGAGCCGATCATTTTATCCGCCATGATTTTGATAGCGTCGAAAACCGATGTCGCGGGCGCGATCGATTCGATGTGCCGTCCCTTGGAATCGAGCAGGTGTTTCACGAGTTTCATGCTTCCTCCCTATCCTCAATCTGCAGCGACTGTCCTATTGATTCTAGCAGCAGCCGAAGGACGCGCGCACGGCAGTGCACCGTGTGGAAGAAAAAACGTTCAAAATTATGCACTTAACTCAGGTGCGCGGTGGCGTCGCCCGGTTGCAAATCGGTTTAGTCGTGCTGAGTCGCAAATGCGGCAAGCCGATTTTCCAGCTCGGTCGACGAATGCCAGTTGCCGCGCAGCATGACGCCGTGAACACGCCGGGTATTGCTTATGTCCAGCAGCGGATTCGCATCGAGGAGCACCAGGTCGGCGTCACGGCCGACGACCACGGCCCCTGTATTGGTGCCGAGAAATTCTGCCACGGCTGTCGTGCCGGTCTGCAGCGCTTCGAACGGCGTGAGTCCGGCAGAGACGAGAAACCCGAGTTCGTGATGCAGCGAGAACCCGGGAACGTTGAAAACCTGCGGCGCGTCGGATCCCAGCAGCAGGCCGGCACCTGCCTCGTGCAGGGCAAGGATAAGCTTGCGTCGCAGTTCGATGGCGCTTGCCCCGACGCGGGCATCGAAGCCGCGTTCATTGAGTTGCTGTTCCTTTGCTTGAACCCATTGCTCCACCGTGGCTTCCGGCATATAGCGCATTTCCGGTCGATTCCGTAAGTCGGCAATACTGATGTCCGATACAAGGTGTTCGATCAGCGACTCTGTCGGCACATTCCAGGTTCCGGCCTCTGCAGTTCGCTTGGCAACAGCGGCAATCTTCTCTTCGACAGCCTGGTCAGCCAGCAGCACGTCGAAGAACCCGCCGTAACCGCCGGAAGGGTCCGTGTCCGCCGGCATCAATGCCACGATGTAGCCGTCAAGATGATCAATCGTCGCCATCCCGGCCGACAAAACGCCCTCGACGCCGACGGCAGCGGGTACGTGACCGGCAAAGGGCATCCCGAGTTCAGCTGCGGTTGTTGCGATCGCCGCGTACTCGTCTGCGCTGAGCCCCGGGTGAATTTTGACAAAGTCATAACCCGCTGCATGTTGCGCGCGTACTTTTCGCTCTGCGTCGGCCGGGCCTTTGACAGAGTTGCCGTTCATCGAAGGGCCGGACGTATATAAACGTGGGCCGAACACGTCGCCGTCGAGCAACTGCTGGCGCAGCCCCAGGTGCGATGGCCGGCCGAGCATGCCGCGTACGGTCGTAACACCATTTGCGACGAAAAGAGAAAACACGCGATCGAGATAGTCTGTGCCAATATCCGGCACATGGCCGTGCATTTCTGCGAGTCCGGGTATCAGGAAGCGATCTGTTCCATCGACGACCTTGGCACCTTTGGGCACCGGAACGAAATCGACGTCGCCAATCGCCGCGATGAGACCATTCTCGACCACAACCGTCTGGCCTTCGACCACGGTCTCGGTCGTCATCGGAATCACGTTGACATTGACAAAAGCCGTCGCTGCGGCTTCCACCGTGGCGGTGGCGTATAGGCCAACGAACACAAGAAAGAGACGTCTCATGCCGGCAAGCCTAATCGCATGGTCTGCGTCTGGCAAACCGTTTAATAGGCCAGGCGTCGCGCTCGTTTAGCAACGATCAGTGTGATTTTGCTTTTTCAGAGCACGGACTTGAGCGTTGCTTCGCTGATATTTCCGCCACATATGATTACGACAACCTTCATACCCCTCACCGACCTGCGCCGTTTCATCAGAGCGGCGATTGCCACGCCCGCGGCGCCCTCTATTTCGTGCCCTTCGGCATCGATATATTCGCGCATCGCAGCCGCGATCTCTTCTTCGCTGACAAGAACGAACTCGTCGACAAGCTCGCCACACAGTGGAAATGTCATCGAGTCGGGCTCGACACCACCTGCTGTGCCGTCCGACAAGGTCGGATCGCTCGGCAAATCGAGCACCCGCCCGGCTTCCACCGATTTCGCCATGACAGCCGATGCTTCTGGCTGGCAGCCGAACAGGCGCACGCCGGGGCTATGGATCCTGAGTACACTGCCGACGCCGCTCATCAGTCCGCCGCCACCTACCGCGATGAACGCGGCGTCGATATCGGGTAACTGCTCGGCAATTTCGATGCCGCAGGTCCCTTGCCCTGCTATTACTTCAGCATCGTTGTAGGGCGACAGGTAGTACATGCCGTTCTTGGCCGCAAAGTCCCTCGCGTGTTGCTCCGTATCGAGGCCATCAGTGCCGAAAAATCGGACTTCTCCGCCGTAGCCTCGTATCGCGTCGATCTTTGCGCTTGAAGTTTGCTCGGGCACGAATATCACGCCCGTCGCGTCGAGTCTGCGCATCGCATAGGCGACGGCGGCACCGTGATTTCCGCTCGAGGCCGTGACGCAGCCCTTGTCACGTTGCTCAGGGCTTAGCGTCATCAGGCAGTTCGTCGCACCGCGCAGCTTGAACGAACCGGTGTGCTGCTGATTCTCGAGCTTCAGGTACACATCCGCGTCCGTCGCCTCGCTGAACGCCGACGATCGTACGAGCGGCGTCCTGTGAACGACTTCCGCGATTCGCGCAGCAGCACGCTCGGCGGCTTGCGCAACACTTTCGACTCGCATGATCTAAAGAGCGTCGGCGGCAAATGTGTCGCAGCTGTCCGGGTCGCCGTTCGACAGGCCGGCCCGAAACCAGCGTTGGCGCTGCGCGGATGTGCCGTGAGTGAAAGACTCGGGCACGACCGTGCCACGACTTTGTCTTTGCAGCCGATCATCACCAATTGCGCTGGCCGCATTGAGGGCCTCATCAATGTCGCCAGACTCGAGAATGCCTCTGGCTCTGTCCGCCCGGTTCGCCCAGACGCCGGCGAGACAGTCGGCCTGCAGTTCGAGTTTAACGGACAACTGGTTGGCGTCGGCCTTGTTCATTGCCGACTGCATGCGTCTCACTTCCGTGGAGATTCCAAGGAGGTTCTGCACGTGGTGCCCGATCTCATGCGCAATGACATAGGCCTGCGCGAAGTCGCCGGGCGCACGAAACCGGGTGCGCATGTCATCGTAAAAGCTGAGATCGATATAAGCTTTGCGATCTGCAGGACAATAGAATGGCCCCATCGCTGCCTGTCCGGTGCCGCAGGCAGAACGCGTCGCGCCCGAAAACATGACCAGAGTCGGCTCTTCGTAGCGCCGGCCCATACCTCTGAAAATCTCATGCCATACATCCTCCGTGTCGGCAATGACGACAGACACCATGTCCGCCAATGGGTCGTTCTTCAGATCCTCTGCGCTTGGTCTCGTGCCGCTCGACGACGACGACACATTGCTGGACTGCATGCCCTGTATCAGGAATGACGGATCGATACCGAAATACAGTGCGGCAAGAATGATCACGATCGTGCCAATACCGCCGCCAAGAAGGCCGCGCGGCGCGGCGCCACGGCGATCTTCGATATTGCTGCTGCGTCTGCCACCACGCCATTTCATAGCATTCTCCTCGAGCTGTAGAGCATATCCGAGCGGCCTCATTTAACAATATATAAATCGTCCCGCCTGGCGCGTTGACACCCGTCGACGGGCTATGCAACGATGTCTTTTCGTATGACAAAGGCACACTTGTCGAAAGACAAGGTCGCAAAGCCTCCGGTCTAAGGGTAAATCCTATGACAGCGGGGTTGCCAGCACGATCTTCCCGCCGCCGTTCCTGCGATGGGCTTTTCGCACCTTTGTCTTTGGCAATTTCTGCACTTTTGCGGAGACATGGATGTTCGCGACAAACCTCAAGAAGACACCGGGCCTGAAAGATACGGGCCGCTACCGCGTCAAAGCTCCGGTCGGCCCCGTCACGCTCGAGCCGGCCAATCTGAATGAGCTGCGTCGAATAATGGATCCTGCCGCACAGACTCCATTACCGATCAGACCACTGGGCGCCGGCACCGCATCCACCGATTGCAACACCTCCGAGAACGGCACGACGCTGAAGACGAGCGGGCTCGATCAGATAGTCAGTGTCGACAGCTATAATCATACGGTAACCGCTCAGGCCGGCGTGCGGCTCGAAACCCTGACGAGGGAATTAGCTGAACACGGCCTCGAACTCATCGGCGGCTATGACCTGCAGGGCCGCACCGTCGGTGGTGCGATTTCGGCACCTTGCTACGGTCCGTGCATTGGCAGTGACGGCGGCTACTTTTCAAGCCACGTTGCCGCGATGAAATTTATTCGCGCGGATGGAGAGCTGCTCAGAATCGCGCCGGAACAAAAGAACCTGCTGGGCGCGTTTCGCACGAGCTTCGGAATGCTCGGGGTCCTCTACGAGGCAACGCTGCGCGTCCGACCCATTCGCACATTCACAGCCAGTCACCGTCGTGTCAGCATCGACAAGTTTGCGTCGGTTGTTGATGCGCTCGCTAGCGGAGATGTTGGCTTCAAGTTCTATCTCATGCCGTATCGCGACCGTGTCTATCTCGATTTACGCCGCTATGAAGCTGACCCAGGCAACGCATACAAGACACCATGGAAGGTCAAAGACTGGGGTGAGAGCACTGTCTTGCCCCACGTCTTCAAGTCGTTGAACAAAGTGGTACCGATTCAATCGGTCCGCTACAAGATGATCGACAGCCTCTCCGAGGCAACACAGGGGCTCGTCAATTCGCGCTTTGTCAGGGCCGGAACGAATGCGGCTGCGCAGCCTAACAATCACAAGCGTGCCGGCGCGCGAGGGTGCTTTTACTCGACCTGGTGTTTTCCGGCAGCGAATTTCTCGATGATCGTCAAGGCGTATACAGACTTTTGTGAATCAACCTATGCCGCATCAGGCTATCGATGTGACATGCCGGCGGTCGGTTTTCGCCTTTGTCGCGACACATCGTCGCTATTGTCGCCGTCATTTGACGAATCCATGATCGCAATCACGACCGCATCGACACAGCCGGACGGCTGGGAAGATTTCGTCATCGATCTCGCTGAATTCGCGGAGAAGTGGGGCGGCCTGCCGCTGATCAGCCAGTCGCGCGCGCTGCGCGCCAATCATGTCATTCAGAGTTACAGCAACAGGCTCGATTTCTTCCGCCGTATGCGCCGCCAGCTTGACCCGGAGAACCGCTTTCTGAGCCCGTTCATGGCCCAGTTCTGTCAGTAGCCGGCAGATGCGCCGCCTGGATAGTTCGTAGAAACAACCCGTTACAAATACCTACTGGACTTCATATATCGGACTGATACTATGCATCGCCTTGATATATGGTCAGCGCCGGCTGACGGAATTAAGCACGATGGATGTAAAGACAGTTTGTCTGGGCATGCTGACCGATGGCGAGGCGTCAGGCTACGACCTCAAGAAAGCATTCGAATCGTCGTTCGGCCACTGCTTTGCCGCCGGATTCGGTTCGATATACCCGGCGCTCGCGTCGCTCGCCGAAAAGGGCCTTGTGAGCTGCACGGAAATCCCGCAGCAGGGCAAGCCCGACCGCAAGCTTTACCGCATCACCGATGCAGGACGGCAGCACCTCCTCACTGAGCTGGACAATCCGGCTCCCAGTCACAAAGTACGATCCGAATTCCTGGCCACGATGTGCTTCGCTCATCTGATGACGCGCGAGCAGATCGAAACCGTGCTCGACAGCCGCATTGAGGATGCCGACCGTTACCTTGCCATTTTCGATAACATCGAATCCTCATCCGCGGACGAATGGCCGGTGGGCGTTCGCTTCACGCTCGGCTTCGGCCGCGCAATGATGCAGGCGATGAAAACTTACATAGAAGAAAACAGACATGTGTTGCTGGAAAACCCGACCAAGTCGCCCAAAGCGGCTGCCGGCTAAGCGGCTCCTGCCCGGCGACCAGGATTGCAGAAAGGTATCACAACATGAACTCCGGCATTTTTGAAAAGCATCGCTCATGGTTCTACTCAGCCGGTATTGCCGTCCTTGTAGGGTTGTGGCTGCTATCCGGCGTGGCTGGCAAGAGCGATCAGGACTTGGAAGAAGATGCCTCCACGGTTTCGACGCCAGTAACGGCGCACGGGAACGTTCGGGTGCGAACACAGTCGGCCGAAGAAATCATGCGCACGATCAGGGTGAACGGCAAAACGGCACCCGCACGCATTGTCGAGCTCGCCGCAGAGACTGACGGGCGTATCGAGTTCATCGGCGCGAACCGCGGCGCGAATGTCGACCGCGGCGGCGTAATCATTCGTCTTGATGAGCGAGATCGTAAGGCTCGTCTTTCTCAAGCCCGGGCCACGGTCAAGCAGCGAGAAGTCGAATATGAAGGGCGGCTCAAACTGAAATCCGAGAGCTATGTCTCGGAAGCACAGTTGCAGGAGGCTATCGCGCAGCTCGAAGCGGCGAAGACCGAACTGACCCGCGCCGAACTCGACCTCGATTACATGACTGTGCGAGCGCCTTTTGACGGCGCGCTGCAGGCACGCATGGTCGAGATCGGCGATTTCGTCAAACGCGGAGACCCAATCGCCCGCTTCGTCGACAATCGCACCATTATCGTCTCGGCGGATTTATCCGAGTTCGACGCACAATACGTCGACGTGGGCAAGGAAGCGCAGGCGCAACTCGCAACAGGCGAGACAGTTCGCGGCAAGATCCGTTATGTGGCTCCGGTTGCTAACGAAGCAACGCGGACATTCGCCGTCGAGCTGGAAGTCGACAACCGGGATGGCGCGTTGCGCATTGGTGGCACAGCTGAGCTATATATTCCTGCTGAGCTCGTTACCGCGCACCGTATATCCCCGTCGCTCCTGACGTTGGACGACGCCGGCAGCATCGGGCTCAAAATCGTCAATGACGATCAAAAGGTCGAGTTCGTGGTCGCCGATATCGCACTTTCGACCAGCGATGGTGTGTGGGTCGCGGGACTGCCGGAGACGGCGACGATCATCACGGTCGGCCAGGGCTTCGTGAATATCGGCTCTGTCGTAAACGCCGTACCCGAAAGTGATATCGAGACCTCGGTCGCAATCAAGGCAGCTAAGCCGGGTAACTAGTCATGCGCTTGATTGACGCTGCAATGTCGCGAAGCCGGACGGTCATACTCGGCCTGATCATCGTGATCGTCGCAGGCCTGACGGCCTATGTGACGATCCCGAAAGAGGCGGAGCCGGACGTCGAGATTCCGATCGTTTACGTCTACATTCAGCATGACGGGATTTCGCCGGAAGACGCAGAGCGCCTGCTCGTTCGTCCGATGGAGCAGGAAATCCGCTCGATCGAAGGCATCAAGGAGATGATCGCCGAAGCATTCGAGGGCGGCGCCAGCGTGCAGGTCGAGTTTGAAGCGGGCATCGACACCGACAAAGCCCTGCAGGATGTCCGCGAGAAAGTGGACATGGCCGAGGCAAAGCTGCCGAGCGAGACAGAGGAACCCACCGTCAACGAAGTGAAAATGACTCGCTTCGACCCGATGCTCGTTCTTAATCTCGCAGGCGATGTTCCGGAGCGCACGCTGACGCGAATTGCCAAGGAACTGAAGGAGGACTTCGAGTCGTTGGCCGGTGTTCTCGAAGTGAATCTCGTCGGTGTCCGTGAAGAACTGATGGAAGTCCTTGTGGATCCGCTGGCCATGGAAAGTTACGGGCTGGACCAGGCGCAAATCGTCAGCTTCATCAGCCGCAACAACCGGCTCGTCGCTGCAGGTTCCCTGCAATCCACGGAGGGTCGGTTTCCGGTCAAGGTGCCTGGTGTTTTCGAGAGCGCGGAGGATGTTCTCGATATGCCAATCAAGGCCGTCGGCGAACACGTCGTGCATTTCAAGGATATCGCCGAAGTCCGGCGGACCTACAAGGACGCGGAAAGCTACGCACGACTCAACGGCAAGCCTGCGCTGGCGATCGAAGTCGTGCAGCGTGGCGGCGCCAATCTGGTCGACGCTATTGATCAGGTCATGGCAATCATCGAAGAGCAGAAGCAGTATTGGCCGTCCGATATCGAGATCAGTGTTTCCCGCGACAAATCGAAAGACGTCAACGACATGTTGACGGAATTGCAGAACAGCGTGTTGATTGCCGTGCTGCTCGTATTTATCGTCATTGTCGGCATACTCGGCATCCGCTCGGCATCACTGGTCGGCGTTTCGATACCGGGCAGTTTCCTGCTCGGAATATTGCTGATCGGTGCATTCGGCATAACGATCAACATGATGGTCTTGTTCGCATTGATCATGGCAGTGGGAATGCTGGTCGATGGCGCCATTGTTGTCACCGAAATGGCCGACCGCCGTCTGGCAGAAGGCGAATCGCGCCGCGATGCCTATTCGCGTGCGGCAGCGCGCATGTCCTGGCCGATCATCGCCTCGACGTGTACGACACTCGCGGCGTTCGTTCCTCTCGCGTTCTGGCCCGGGATATCGGGCGAGTTCATGAAGTACCTGCCGCTTACGCTGATCGCAGTGCTGTCAGCTTCCCTGCTGATGGCGCTGGTCATTGTACCGACGCTGGGCTCGATATTCGGCAAGACCGAGGCGGTCAGCGATTCGGCCCGCCGCAATCTCGCCGCGGCCGAAACCGGCGACCTCGACACACTGGAAGGATTCACGGGGCGCTACGTACAGTTCCTCAAGAGGTCATTGCATCATCCCTGGCGCAATGTCGGTATCGTGACAGCCCTGTTGCTCAGCATCTACGTTGGATTCATCGCGTTCGGCCGTGGAACCGAGTATTTTCCAGACGTCGAGCCGCCGTTCGCGATGATCGATATTCGCGCCCGCGGAGATCTTTCTACCGATGAGAAAGACCTGCTCGTGCGGCAGGTCGAGGAGCGACTGCTCGGCATGCCGGAGATCGAGTATCTCTACGCGAAGACCGGTGAGGTGCGTGAGACGCCGGATCAGATCGGCTCTATTACGCTGAATTTTGTCGACTGGGACGAACGTCGCAAAGCCGATGTGATACTTGCCGAAATCAGAGACAAAACCGTCGATCTTGCGGGCATCATGATTGAGACGCGCAAACCCGATTCAGGGCCACCGCAGGGCAAGCCCATTTTCGTCGAGTTCTCATCGCGCGACGCGGACGCGGTCATCGATACGATCGTGCAGGTTCGATCGGTCCTCGAGCAGCACCCGGGCGTTACGAATATCGAAGACGGCCGCCCGCTGCCCGGAATCGAGTGGCAGATCAAGGTTGATCGCGCGGAAGCCGCCCGCTTCGGCGCCGATATCACGCTGGTTGGCGCGATGGTGCAGCTTGTTACCAACGGCATCAAGATTGGCGAATATCGACCCGATGACAGCGACGACGAGATCGATATTCGGGTCCGCTACCCGTCGGATCGGCGCAGCCTGACGCAGATCGACGAGCTGCGTATACCGACACCGAATGGCCTGGTGCCGATGAGTACCTTCGTCGATCGCATTCCGGCCCAGCAAGTCAGCGCCATAACGCGCACCGATATGCGTCGCACGATGACGATCGAGGCTGACGTTTCCGCAGGTTACCTTGTGAACGATGTAATCGCAGAACTCCGCGATCTGTTGCCGACACTCGATATCGACCCGAGTGTGAACGCGCAGTTTCGGGGCACGATCGAAGACCAGGAAGAAGACGAAACGTTTCTCGCTCAGGCCATGATGATGGCCATTGCGATCATGGCGATCATTCTCGTAACACAGTTCAACAGTATTTATCAGGCAGCTCTGATACTGACGGCCGTCATTTTCTCGACAGGCGGTGTGCTGCTCGCCCACCTGATTATCGGCTCGCCGTTCGGCGTCATCATGAGCAGCGTCGGCGTCATCACGCTCGCGGGCATCGTTGTCAACAACAACATCGTTTTTATCGACACGTATAACGTTCTTAGAAGTCGTGGAACAGCGGCATTCGACGCCATCCTGCGAACCTGCGCCGTTCGCCTGCGGCCGGTACTGCTGACAACCGTAACCACAATTATCGGGCTCTTGCCGATGGTGCTTGGTGTCAACATCAACCTGCTTGCCCGGGAGATATCGATCGGCGCCCCCAGTTCGCAATGGTGGACGCAACTTGCGTCGTCGGTTGCCGGGGGACTCGCGTTCGCGACGGTACTGACACTGTTCCTGACGCCCAGCCTGCTCATGATCCAGGCCAACGTATCGAAGAGAATGGCGGAACGCCGCGCCCGGCATACTGGCCACTCAGCCGATGCGATCTCCTGACGCAAATATTTCAATCCAAAGGGCCGTTTCGCGCATCTAACAGGTAGATGACGGGACTGCGCGACGCCGTTGCCCCGGGAAACTGGGAAACTCGCGACGAACAAGGCGCAGCGTTTCGGACTCTGGTTCGCTAAGTTATTGTTATTAAAAGAATAGGAAAAAGGCAGATCCGTGAATATAGGTGTTGCGTTATACCAGACTAGTGTTATACTTCACTATAACACTAAGCAACCCCGCATGCTGTGCATCACATGAAAGCAATCACACCGATAGTAGCTGTAGTGGCCTTGTCCGGTATCGCAGTTCTCCCCGGCTGCGATGTCGGCGAGGCCCGCAACGCCGCCGGAGACGAGGTTCGGGCAGCCACGCCCGTGCCTGTCGAGGTCGGGTATCCAGTTCGGGCGGACATCTATGCCACGTATCACGCGACGACAACTATCACGTCCGACGCAGATGCGCCGGTGCTTGCGCGTGTGCCTGGCGAAGTCGTGGAGCTGCTTGTCGAGGAAGGCGACAGCGTGGCACAAGGTCAGGTCCTCGCGCGACTCGACGGTGAAAGACTGCGCCTCGAGATGCTTTCTGCGAAAGCGAATCGTGAGCAGGCACGGAAAGAACTCGAACGCTATCGTGATCTGGCCGGGCGTGGTCTGGTCAGCGAGGCGATGTTCGAAGGCCTGCAATACGACGTCGACGCATTGCAGGCAACTTACGAGTTGGCGAAGCTCAATTTCGACTATTCCTCGATTCGCGCAACGATTAGTGGCGTTGTCTCTTCTCGTGAGATCAAGCTTGGACAGAATATCGACGTTAACAGCGTTGCTTTTCGCATCACCGATACCAGTGAGCTCGTAGCTTACATGCAGATCCCGCAAGCGGAACTCGCCAAGTTTTCGGCTGGCCACAGCGCACGCCTGCAAGTTGACTCGATGCCAGGTACTCAATTTGACGCGACGATTGCGCGGATCAGCCCTACAATCGACGTTCGCAACGGCACATTCCGCGCGACCGCGGTCATGGATAACCCTGACGGCTATCTTGTTCCAGGAATGTTCGCACGGTTCACGATTGCGTATGAGAGGCATGCAGACGCCCTGCTTATTCCTGCTGCCGCCCTTGTCGAGGAAGATGACGAGATGACTGTGTATGTCGTTGCGGGCGGAGAAGTAGCTCGCAGGATTATCGAGACGGGCATCGTATCTGCCGGGCAGGTAGAAGTCCTGAATGGCCTCGCCGAGCATGAGGAGATCGTCGTCATTGGTCATTCCGGCCTGCGCGATGGCAGTAAAGTGCTTGCCAGCAACAAGGCAACGGAAAGCTTTACGGGCTGACGAAGCCGCGCACTGGCCGCACAGCGGTGGCTTCGGGTGCGATACGAATTGGGGAGAAAAAGATGCCGCTGCATCGTCCTGGTCCGGCCATAATCGCGTATGCACTCTTGCTAAGCGCGTGCGGGCAGTTTGGGGGAGACTCCGACAAGGCTGAAGACGAAGAAGAAACTGCGGCTGTGCCCGTAGAGGTCGGTAAACCGACACGCGGCGACATCTACGCTGTGTACTCCGGTACCGCGCCGATTGAGGCATTCGCCGAAGCGGACGTAGTTGCAAAGGTGTGCGGGCGAAGTTCGCGAGATTCTGGTTGAGGAAGGCGACGACATTAGCCAGGGGCAGATAATGGCCAGGCTCGACGGCGATCGCCTGAGGCTCGAACTAAATCAGTCTGCCGCCAACCTTCGCAAACTGCAGCGCGACTATGAAAGGAACACGGAACTCAAGGAAAAGGGCCTGATCAGCAGCGGTGATTTCGACAAGATCAAGTACGACCTGGAGGCACTGGAGGCTTCCTACAATCTTGCGAAGCTCGAACTCGACTACACGCAGATTCGCGCGCCAATCGACGGCATCGTTTCCGAGCGCTACGTACGCCGTGGCAACACGATTTCCGCGGGTGAACCGGTTTTCAAAGTCACGAGTCTCGATCCGCTCGTAGCTTACCTGTTTGTCCCTGAACGCGAATATCGCAATATCGCTAAAGATCAGTTCGTCGGCATCGATATCGATGCGCTGCAGGGGCAACGCTTCCTGGCAACCGTGACGCGCGTGAGCCCTGTTGTCGACCCGCAAACCGGGACTTTCAAGATTACGATAGAGATTTCTGACGACCAGCGGCGGATAAAACCCGGTATGTTCGGTCGCATCAGCATCGTCTACGACCAGCACGAAAACGTATTGCAGGTGCCGCGCAGCGCTATTCTTGAAGAAAGCACACAGACCAGCGTCTTCGTCGTCGAGGATGACAAAGCGATACGCAAAGTCGTGCAAACCGGCTACAGCAATAGCGGCATGGTCGAAATAACGAGTGGCATTACAGACGATGACCTCGTGGTCACGGTCGGGCAGATCGGCCTCAAGAACGATTCCGTTGTAACGATCATCAACGCAGAGGAGCCGTCTGCGGAGACGACCAGCGCTGATGCAGAACAGGCAAGCGACGATGCGCCGACTGATTGAGATCGCGACGGAGCGGCGCGTCACTATCGTGATGCTGATGGTCGCGATAGCGCTATTCGGCCTGGTTTCGCTGTCGCGTCTGAAGCTCAATCTTCTGCCCGACATTTCTTACCCGACCATAACTGTTCGGACCGAATTGACCGGCGCCGCGCCGGTCGAGATCGAAAACCTGCTGACAAAACCGATTGAGGAAACCGTCGGCGTCATTCGCAATGTGCGGCTGGTGCGCTCCGTTTCGCGCTCCGGGCAATCCGATGTCACTCTCGAGTTCCTGTGGGGCACCGACATGGATATCGCCGGCGTCGATGTCCGGGAAAAGCTCGACATTCTCGTCTTGCCGCTCGAGGCCAGCCGACCGCTGTTGCTGCGATTTGATCCATCCTCGGAACCGATCATGCGGCTCGGGCTGTTATACAAGGACGGCAGCAATACCGACCAGGAGAGCGTCGAAGCGCGCCTGAAGGCGCTGCGTCGGCTTGCTGAGGATCGAATCAAGACCGATCTCGAAGCGGAAGAAGGTACCGCGGCAGTCAAGGTAAGCGGCGGCCTTGAAGACGAAATTGAGATTCGCGTAGATCAACAAAAGCTATCCCAGCTCGGCATTAGTATCGACCAGATCGCAGCCCGCATCCGAGCCGAAAACGTCAATCTGTCAGGTGGTCGACTCGAAGAAGGTGATCAGCGGTTTCTCGTACGGACTCTGAACGAATTCCAGTCTGTCCAGGAGATGCGTGACGCGATTGTTGCCTACGTCGCGGATCGGCCTGTCTACCTCCGGGACGTTGCGACCGTCAATCGTGGTTACAAAGATCGCGAAGCGATAACCCGCGTGCGCGGGCGCGAATCCGTAGAGCTCGCAATCTACAAAGAGGGTGATGCGAATACTGTGCAGGTCGCCAGGCGCATCGCGGACCGGCTTGAACGCGTCAACGAGTCGTTGCCCGACGACATCGAGCTCACAACGATTTACGACCAATCGAAGTTCATCTCGTCCTCCGTTGACGACGTCAGAAACGCAGCGATTTTCGGCGGCATCATTGCGATTATGGTGCTGTACGGGTTCCTGCGTGACTCACGCGCGACGACGATTACGGGAATCGCAATTCCCATATCGGTGATCGGCACGTTCATGCTGATGTACCTGAACGACATCTCGCTCAACATCATGTCGCTCGGCGGCATCGCCCTGGCCGTCGGCATGCTCGTGGACAATTCGATCGTCGTGCTCGAGAACATAGTGCGCAAAAGGGAGCAGGGAGAGGGAGTTCTCGAGGCCGCGCGAAACGGCACATCGGAAGTGTCGGGGGCTGTGGTTGCGGCGACACTTACGACCATAGCGGTTTTCTTCCCAATGGTGTTCATCATCCGGAATCGCGGGCCAGCTGTTTCGTGACCAGGCACTAACCGTAACGTTCGCGTTGATTTTCTCACTGCTCGTCGCGTTGACGCTCATTCCGATGCTGGCGTCGCTGGGCACTGGCAACCGCTATCAGAATGATCGCGAGCAGGACCAGGCGGGCTGGTTCACGCGCGGTGTGGCATACGTCGTGCGCCTGTTTGCTGCGGCATTTGCCGGCTTGAGGTGGTTGTTTTCGATCCTTTTGTGGGTTCCAACCTGGCTCCTGCAGCGCCTTTATCGCTTCGTGGCCGCCATATACCCGGGCATGCTGAAGTGGTCATTGCAGCATCGACTCGCCGTTGTTGTCGGGGCCGTCGTTATCTTCGTCGCAACCATGTCGCTGCTGCCGCGTCTGGGTACCGAGCTGATTCCGCAGCTCGCGCAGGGAGAGTTCAATGTGGACCTGCGGCTGGCCCCCGGTGCACCGTTGACGGAAACGGACCGGGCCATACAAGCCGCGCAACGCGTAGCGGCGGGCATCGAGGCCGTCGCCTTCGACTACTCGGTCGCGGGCACAGGAAACCGACTCGACGCCAATCCTGTGGATGCGGGTGACAATACCGGTACGCTGAGCATGACTTTGACACCGGGCTCAGGCAGGGACGAGGAAAATGCGACGATGGATGCGATGCGCACAGAGCTCGCTCGTCTTCCAGGTGTGCAATACGAATTCAGCAGGCCAGCGCTGATGAGCTTTGCCAGTCCGCTGCAGATCGAGATTTCCGGCTATGACCTCGACGGGCTCTCGCGTGTCAGCCAGCTTGTCGTTCGAGAATTGTCTGCCTCCGATCGTTTCACCGACATAAAGACGACCGTCGAGCGCGGTAATCCCGAGATCCAGATCGTCTTCGATCAGGAGCGTGCGGCGAAGCTCGGGCTTGCCGTTCGCGACATCGCAAACCGTGTGGTTGCAAATGTCCGCGGAGAACTTGCGACCCGTTATACCTGGCGCGACAGGAAAATCGACGTGGTCGTTCGCAGCGTCGACACGCGGCAGTCCAGCATCGAAGAAGTTCGTCGGCTGATAGTCAATCCGGCTTCGGACAGACCTGTCTCGCTCGATGCGGTTGCGGACATCAGCGTATCGCAGGGACCTGCAGAGATTCGGCGCATTGCCCAGGAGCGCGTCGCGGTCATCACGACAAATCTCGCGTACGGCGATCTCGGCGTCGCTGCCGAGGAGGCTGGCGCGATTATCGGCCGTATCCCGATGCCGGATGGCATTACTGCGATCGTGTCCGGACAGAGCGAGGATATGCAGGAGTCGTTCCAGTCGATGCAGTTTGCATTGGCGCTGGCAATATTTCTTGTGTATCTGGTCATGGCATCACAGTTCGAGTCGTTGATACACCCGTTTGTGATCCTGTTTACGATTCCCCTGGCGCTGGTCGGTGCGGTTCTGGCCCTGTTCGTGACAGGCACAACCATAAATATTGTTGCCCTGATCGGCGTCATCATGCTCGCTGGAATCGTCGTGAATAATGCGATCGTGCTGATCGACCTGATCAATCAGCTGCGTGCGCAGGGCAAAGAGCGCTTTGACGCCATCATGGAGGCCGGCAGCGCCAGGCTTCGTCCGATCCTGATGACCTCACTGACAACGGCGCTGGGCTTGGTGCCGATGGCCGTGGGCTTCGGCGAAGGCGCAGAGGTTCGCGCACCAATGGCCATTACCGTGATCGGCGGCCTGCTGGTTTCGACGTTCCTGACACTCCTGGTCATTCCCGTTGTCTACTCGCTGATGGACCGCAAGCGCTGGCCTGCTGCAGGCAGCGTTGCTGCCGCTGAGCAGATGGCGCCGTGAAGCACACCGAATTTGCATTGCGGCGTCCAGTCACGACGGTCGTCGTGTTTGTCGCACTTGCATTGGTGGGGCTGATTGCGTCAAGACTGCTGCCACTGGAAAAATTTCCGGATATAGAGTTCCCCGGGATTTTTATCCAAATTCCGTACGCCGGATCGACGCCCGAGGAGGTTGAGCGCCTGATTACTCGGCCGATTGAAGAAGCGCTTGCAACTCTCTCGGGCGTCGAGCAAATGTTCTCGACCTCCAACGAGGGCCAGTCGCAGATATTCCTGCAATTCGGCTGGGACCAGAGCATGGGCGCGAAGGGCATCGAGGCCCGCGCCAAAGTCGACAGCATTCGTCACCTGTTACCCGAAGACGTCAGACGCATTTTCATATTTACCGGATCGCTCGGCGATCAACCGGTATTGCAACTACGCATCTCGAGCGATCGCGACCTGTCCGACAGCTACGACCTCCTCGACCGCCTGCTGAAAAGACGCATAGAAAGGATCGACGGCGTATCGCGTGTCGAACTTCAGGGCGTCGACCCGCGGGAAATTCGTATACTGTTGCAGTCGGATCGTCTCGCCGCGTACGGCGTTAATGTCGTTCAACTACGCGACTTGCTGCTGAGCAGCAACTTCGCGGTAAGTGCGGGTAAGATCACGGCCGGTGAGCAGCGGCTAAGCGTGCGGCCGCGCGGCGAGTTCACGTCGGTCGAGGAAATCCGAAACCTCACGATCAACGACAGCGGGCTCCGGCTGCGGGATATTGCCGACGTCGAACTGCGCACGCCGGAACGTAACTACGGCCGACACCTGGATCAGAAATATGCGATCGGTGTCGCTGTCAGCAAAACGACCGGCTCCAATCTCGTTGACGTGACCGACCGCGTCATCGCCGAGGTCGAGAAGATTGGCAAATTGCCGCAGATGCAGGGTATCAACATCTTTTCGCTCGACAACCAGGGCGAGAGCGTAAAAGACTCGCTGTCGGATTTGCTTGGCGCGGGCCTGTTCGGCGGCATGCTCGCGATCATTGTGCTGTATTTGTTTCTGCGCCAGGTCTCGACGACGCTCATCGTCACCGCGTCTGTACCCTTCTCGATCCTGATCACGCTCGGCGCGCTGTATTTCTTCGGCCTGACCTTGAATATCCTGTCGATGATGGGATTGATGCTCGCTGTCGGCATGCTTGTCGATAATGCCGTCGTGGTAACGGAAAGTATCTTTCGCGAGCGCGCAGAGAGCGGCAACAGTCCCCACAAAGCGACGATCAAAGGCGTAAGGGAAGTTGGCCTGGCGGTCATTGCCGGCACCGCAACAACCATCATCGTATTCGCACCGATGATCTTTGGTGTCAGAACCGACATTATGGTGTTCCTGACGCACGTCGCCGTCACGATTATCGTCGCGTTGCTCGCGTCGTTGCTGATAGCACAAACGCTCGTGCCGATGCTGGCCGCACGGGTCGCCGTGCCGCCACGACCCAAATCCGGCGCACTGATGTCACGCCTGACGCGACGTTACGAGCGCGGTCTTGGCTGGGTGGTATCACATCCGTGGTGGACGGCGCTCGGTATACTTCTGACCTGTGTCATTGGCGTGTTGCCGCTGGCGCTGAGCCTCGTCAAGTTTGATGCGTTCCCGCAGGACGTGGGCCGGCGCCTGTATATGCCCTACCATATCGAGGGTAAGCACTCGCTTGAGACTATCGAAGCCGCCGTCAACAAGATCGAAAATTACCTGTACTCACGCCAGGAAGAATTCAACATCCGCACGATCTACAGCTATTTCGATACCGACCGCGACAATACAGGGTCTACGCTGCTATTGACCGACGAGGATGACGCGACACTCTCGACCAAAGAGATCATCGAACGAATCGAGGCGGACCTTCCTGAAATAATCATCGGTAAACCGAATTTTGAGTTTGATCAGCAAGGTGGAGGCGAAGGATTCAGCGTGCAGATTTCGGGTGACTCGACGACTGTTCTTAACGAGCTAGGTGTGGACATCGCGAGAGCATTGTCGTCAGTAACAGGTCTGAAGGACGTTCGCAGCGATGCCGAGAGTGGTGACAAAGAGGTTCGCGTTATCATCGACCGGGACCGTGCCGCAGCGGCCGGTCTGACCGCAGCTGAAATCGCGCAGACGATCAGCATTGCAATGCGTGGGGAGAACCTGCGTGAATTCCGCGGTGACTATGGCGAAGTAGACGTTCGCCTGGCATTTCGCGAGAGTGAAAAACAAAGTGTCGAGCAGCTGGCAAATCTTCCCTTGTACAAACCTGACGGCGAGCGAATCACGCTGGGCAGTGTCGCGAACCTGCGCCTGGGCCAGTCCCCAGCCGCGATTCGCCGTACCGACCGGCAGACCTCGGTCATACTTTCAGGCAATCTGGACGATGACACCAGCCTCGAGGACATCAAGCCCAGCATCGAAAACATGATGGAGCAGATCGAGCTGCCGCCGGGTTACAGCTGGAAGTTCGGCCGCGGCTTCGAACGCGAGGACGAGACGCAGCAAATGATGGCCACCAATATTGTGCTCGGGATCGCGTGTATCTTTCTCGTCATGGCGGCTTTGTTCGAGTCACTGTTGTTTCCGTTTTCGATCATTCTAGGATCGATTGTTTTCTCGGTCTTCGGCGTATTCCTGTTTTTTGCTGCAACCGGCACGACGTTCTCGTTTATGGCCTCGATAGGCATCATGATCCTTATCGGTGTCGTTGTGAACAATGGCATCGTGCTTGTCGATCATGTCAACAATCTCCGCGTACGCGGCTTGCCGCGCAATGAGGCGATCGTGACTGCGGGGCGGGATCGGCTCCGGCCGATTCTGATGACGGTCGCGACGACGATCGTCGGATTATCACCGCTCGCCATCGGCACGACACAGATTGGCGGAGACGGCCCGCCTTACTACCCGATGGCCAGAGCCATTATCGGCGGGCTGGCTTTCTCGACAGTCGTCTCCCTGCTCGTCGTGCCGGCACTGTATATCTACTTCGACAACCTGTCCGCTTGGGGCCGCAAGGTCATGCGCACCGCGAAAGCCGGCGCCGTGCGGCAGCCGTCAGTCCCAGGCCCAGGATCAGCATCCACCCCAGCGAGCCGCCGCCACCACGATTGACGACGATCACTTCCGGTATGACTGCGACATCTCGGTTGGCGTCTTCGATCGGCAGGAATGCAAGTTCCGACGTGTCCTCCGGCCCGATCCAGGCAAGGAACGCGTCGTCGTAAGCGTCATACAGCTCGATCAGAATGTCGTAGCTGCCTGCCGGGTAGCCTTCGAGCAGCTCGGTGACCAGCACATAGTCGTCGTCGCTGGATGAGCCGAAGATCGTGAAGTTCTCGGTTGCAGCATATTCGTTCCAGGGCCCGCCCTCGTAACTCAGATAGACGACGGCATAGACCTCTGCGGAATTGAAATACGTGTCAGCGTCGAACAGCAGATCAATACCATGGTAATACCCGTCGCGATCCAGGTCATTGAAGAGCACGACATCGGCAGTGTAAAACCAGAAGTCAATATTCAGTGACTGTGTGCCAGGTGACGTGGTCTTGAGATGCGCGGCTGCACGTTTGCTTCCTGTGCGCTCCCCGGTTTTTACAAGTGCGCCAAACTCGTCCTCACTAAGGATTCCGGCGACACCGCTGTCGCGCAGCTGCTTGGTATTTTGCGTCGTTATGGACAAGCGCTTCTCGGCGCTGGCATCAGCCGCGTAGCTGTTGGCCGACAATACGATCATCCCGACGATCAGTAGAAGCGTTCCAAGCAGTCGTGACCGTGCAAGTAGCGTGACGTAAGCGTTCATTTTCCTGTCCTCGATTTCCGCAGTGTGATTACTATTTAAACCCTGTGTCACTGAATCGTTGCTGAACCCACAGGCATGCCGAACACGACATGCGATTATGTTCAGCTGTCGTTTAGTTTTATCGCTTGGCATTCACCCATCGTTCAGGAAAGTCGTCAGAATTTGACGGCGAGCGCTATCAGTTTCGTCTTGTTCGGCGTGATTGGCGGGCTTGGACTGGATCTGTGTGCGAAGGGTCTGCTTGCCACCTGTTCGCTTGATGGTGACCGCGTTATCCGTGCCGATGCCTGGCAAGCACGCAGGATGGCGTCGCTGGGCTGTTTGTTGTGTACCGGGAAATAGGCGAGGCAATATCGGGCAAATATCTACGCACGTTTACGGCCGGCAGTGCGGCTGCTCTAAAGCGTGGGCTCAACCGCAAAGCTCAGCCCTGGCGAACGGCATTGAACGTGAAACGCGGTCCAGGCTATTCGACGTCGCCTGCCGACAAGCCGGCAACTTCTGCCGGTGATACCTTAAGTGCCGCGACGACTCCGTTGAAGAAATCGACTTCGAGTACGCTAACGTTCTTGTCGCTGCGGAATACGTCCGCCAGCGCGTGCACGGTATTCACGCGATCCTTGTCGGCCATCTTGGCGCGCACACTCGACAGATACTTGCGCAGTGTCGCCTCGGCGTAGAGTTCGGAACGAGCAGCGATGCGAATGTCGCTGGCGCTGAAGTCATCACCGGTGTGATCCTTCAGAATCTCGCGAATCCGGTCAACTTCTACATTCCGAATATTGATGTCGGCATCTGCCGCCCTGGCGAGGGTCATGAGCAGCACTTCTTTGTACAGCCCTGCCTGTTCTTCCTTACTGACGTCCGAGCCGCCAAAGATTTTCAAGACACTCTTAAGATCTGCGATTGCCATGGTGCTCTCTCTTTTATTTATCGTTCTTTCAGCGCGCTTGCCGCTACTGAGGCAGTAATCGGAGTATACACGCCGATATGCCACAGACTAGTCGCGGGGTACCGCGGGTTCCGTAAACGACCGCCCGACTGCTCTTGAAGGTGTTCGCCGAGGCAGCTTCGACGGCCGAGCGATGTATCATATCGCATCAAATGGCGCATTTATACCGTTGTTTCTTCGCGATATTCTTCTTGGCATCAGGCACTTTTTTTTACATACTGGCGCCGGGCAAACAACATAGAAGGAGGTGATCCATGTCTAGTGAGATATCAAAGGTATTGAGAAAACCGTTGGGTCTTGTGCGGATTATGGAGCATCCTTCACACGGCACCTGAGCAGGTTTTCCAATCCGATACTCACGAAAGGCTGCCCTCGGGCAGCCTTTCTTTGTTGAGAAGCCGCTGCCCGAGGGCAGCGCTTCGTTATTGCATATCGATTCGCCGAGCTAGCCGTCGTCCGCCATTTCCCTGACGACCCTGCCGTCATACAGGCGACTGATGTCGCAGTCGAGCAAGTCGCTGAATAGCTCGCTGGATTTTTCATAGTGGCCTTCGCTGTAGAGCTGCCAGTTCGCCCCGGCCGTCGTATGGTCAGGCATGCCGACGGCAATTTTGAAGTCGTAGTCGTCGTCCGACTCGCCGTAGACCGGCCACCACACCCAGGCTGATTCGCGAATCCCGTGCTCTTCGGCATAGGCGTTCCATTCCTTCTGCGCCGCCATGTATTCGTCGAACGTCCTGCCTTCCTTCGATCGAGCAGTTCGAGAAGCTCACGACGAACGCACCATCGGACTCTTCGCCCGTGTCAGGCGCTGTCTGCACTTGCTGCGATGCAAAATTCGAGTGGCTGAAGCAGTCCACGACTTCGTTATACGCTGCCCTAAGCTCACCGCCTTCGTTCATCCACAAATCGGTTCCGGTGCCCATCGCATTGCCGTCACGCCACACACCGAGCCAAGCCACATCGAATGGTAATTCGCCGTAATAATTTGGCATGAGCAACGCGGCGAAGTAGTCGCCCTGCTTTTCGTCGTCCATCCACTTGTTCCATGCCGCGTTGACCTTCTCCAGATCTGCCAGACCCTTGCCGTCTCTATAGTTACATGAAAAAGCCTCGATCGGCCTGTACGTCGCTTTGTCCGCCTCGTGACTATCGGCGACCGCAGCACCAGCCGACAGCAACAGTGACGCCGATGCAATTGTCATCAGTATTTTCTTCACGTGTTATCCCCTTGTACTTGTTGTTGGTAATGCCGGCGTTGCACCGGATAGTTCGAGTATAGCCCAAGATCAAGCGAATGCTCCGGCGAATGCCGGTAATTCAAGCGAGAATGTCGTCGAGCGCGTTGAGCACGGTGTCGATCTCATCGGCCGTGTTGTAATGCACCGCACCTATCCGCACGGCGCCGCCCGCGTCCAGGATACCGAGGGCGCGTGCAACCTCGATTGCATAGTTGTGTCCACTCCAGGCGAAGATGTTGCGTTGACCAAGTGCCTTCGCGATGTTCTGCGGTGCATGTCGTTCGTGCGTGAATGCAACAGTCGACACTCTGCGATGCATCGCCTTCGGATCGGTGATGCCCTGCACCGTGACACCCCCAATGTCCTGCAGTCCGGCAACCAGCCTGGCTGCAAGCGTGTGTCTCATGATCCAGCAACAGCTCCATGCCGGCCTTGAGCTGGGCTCTGCGATCGCCGGTGCGCTCCGGTTTCAGCCATCGTTGCGCCGACCCAGGCGAAATAATCAACGGCCGCCGCCGTGCCGGCCATGCTTTCATGGCTTTGCGTGCCGGTTTCGAAACACCACGGCAGGTCAGCGGGTGCCGGGCGAACTTTGTAGGCATCGAGTTGCTCGAGCACGTCTCTGCGGCCCCACAATATTCCCTGATGCGGGCCGAAGAACTTGTACGCCGAGCAAACAAAGAAATCGCAGTCGAAGGTTTGAACGTCTGTCGTGACGTGTGGCGCCGATTGCACTGCATCGATAAACGACCATGCACCCGCGTCACGCGCTTTGCTGCAGATAGTCTTTACGTCATTGATCGTTCCGGTCAGGTTGCTGGCCCCACCGACGCACACCAGCTTCGTTTTGCTCGTCAGCAGCTCGTCGAGCGCTGACAAGTCGAATTCGAACGTGTCCGTGTCGAACGGTAACCAGCGAATTTCGAAGCCGTGGTCGCGCGCCATCAGCTTCCAGGGCTCGACGTTCGCATCGTGATCCATTTGCGACAGTATGATCTCGTCGCCTGGCTGCAGATGCCGTCCGATCGAACGCGATAGTTGGAACGTAATCGTGGTCATGTTCTGGCCGAAAATGATCTCGTCAGGCGACGGCGCATTGACAAAATCTGCCATTGCAGCGCGAGCCTGACTTGCTACTTCGCCAGCCAGTTCCGACGTCCTGAAATAGCCACCGATATTTGCGTTCTTGTACAGCACGCAGTCGGCCATCCGGTCGGCGACCGATTGCGGCACCTGCGTTCCGGCCGGATTGTCGAAGTACAGCCGCGGCACACCGTCGTCGGTATTCGAGAGAGAGGGAAACTGCGCGCGGATGCGCGTGAGATCAAAATCCATGCGCGGTGCGATGGGGTTTATTCATTTTCTTTACCACCCCATTTCTCACGATGAGCGTCCTCGGCGCGCTGCCTTACCTTGGCATGACGCCGGCTCAATAAAAGCGAGTTCGGATCGCAGACTTCGGATCTGATCAGCCCCAGGTCACTCGCCGCGTCGAACAGGCTCGGGTACCAGCGCTCCCAGTTGGGCAGCAGCAGTTCGACTTGTTCGCGAAGATTCATGCACGCAATGTAACCGAGCACCCAAGCCGTGACAATGCGTACAAGAAAGCTGTTTCATTCTATAAGCATGCGCGTGCCGAGCAAGCCGGCAGCGAGCAACATTGCTGCAAGAACGACCATTTGCGTCAGCGACGCGCCAAAAACAACCGACTCCATTTGTGGCAGCCACGCTGTCGGCACTTCGAACAATCTTTCCGGCATGACGGTTAACAGCTTCGCCGCCGCAATCACAAGCTCTGATAACGGCTTGAGGGAAACAGCGCCGCCAATCACCGTAGCAACAGGAAGCGCAAGCCGCCTTACCCAAAGCCGGCGACGAATTCGTAAAACGACTCGCTTACTGAACCCATCGTCCTCGATCGGCTCCGACTGGAACATCGATTCCAGCATGCGATCTTCCGCGTCTTTTAGTTTCTCAGCCATGTTGATGATCTTTGATGTCAAAACTAGTCCTGATCTTTTCTTTGCCACGAAAGATGACCGACTTGACCGTACCTACCGGCAACCCGGTCGCCTCGCCAATTTCGCGATGTGACAGCCCACACGCGTACGACATGATCATGATCGCACGCTCTTCCTGCGTGAGTACCGCGAGGAGCTTATCCAGATCAGAGACTTCGTTCGTTGTCTGAGTGTAGCTCCTCGATTCCATTTCCGCGACGTGCCCTGCCTCATCCAGAACCTCCGCGTATCGCTTCGACTTGCGTTTCGATTGCAGGAAAGTCGTGTAGGCAACTTTCAGCAACCAACCGATAAACGACCCACGTCCCGAAAATGTGTGCAGCTTGTCCCATGCATGCAAGAAACACTCCTGTGCCAGATCGTCGGCAGCTCGTCAATAGAACCACCCGTCAGCTTGCGCAGGAAGTTGCGAACCTGCGACTGGTGGCGACGAATCAGCTCGCCGAAGGCCGCCGTGTCCTGTGACCGACGGCCAGGGCGACGAGGTACTGATCCTCGCTTTCCAACAGTGTTGCTGCCTGGATTATTGCTCACGTCCCGTAAATTGCCACATGATCAGATAGGCAACACCTATGGCAAACGGAAACGCCGCACCAGCCAGGCAACCTTGCAATGCGTGGCCGCTTGGGTCCGGTACGGCAAGCCCGCAAAGCGCAAGACCTATCGCCAGCGCCAGCCAGATCAATGCGAGCCGCAGGTCCTTGTGCTTGGGCGGCGGTGGATTGCCGAGACGATCGATGATCTCTGGGGTCAGTTCCTGACCCTTGTCGATTGCGGTGCGAAACGTCTTCTGCATGTCGCCGCGAGTCCGGTAGCGAAACCAGAAAAACAGGCTAATGATGACCGTCAAACCTATAAACATTGCGATCGGTACGAGTATTCCTTCAGCCACTTTGTTTACTCCATTCGTGTGTTGCTGCTCTTCGAGCAGGTCTCACTGGGTAGATGCCTGTCGCAACGGAATTGGATGCAAATTCACAAGTAATTGTTTTTAAAGGATTTTTCGATCAAAATTCGAGTCCCAAACAAAGCAAGATACTCGCGCGCGTCATATGATCGGCCTGCCCGGTCAACCAATACCTGAGCGCGACGTTCTTAACCTACGGCCACGTTCCCTTGCTGACATGAGTGTAGACGGGTTTTCGACCAGATGACCGGCTACGAGGAGATCGTCTGATGAGAATCTGACGTCCGCTATCGCCGCCAATCGATTTGGTCTGGGCGCGCGGCCGGGCGATCTGCAGAGAGTCGACCGGAATCCGCAGGCCTGGCTGCTCGATCAGCTGCAGGGGCCGTCGAGGCAACCCGGCGAACTGCGGAGCCTGCCCGATACGGCCGACGTGTTGGTCGAAGTACAGGACCTGCGCCGTGAGCGTCGCGACACGCGCAACGCGGCAGATGGCGCGCCGGCCCCCGATATCGTCAAAGCTTACGGGCGCACGATTCGCCGGCACTATCTGGATCAGACCGAGGCGCGATATCGCCTCGCCGCCGGCAGCGACTATCCGTTTTTCGAGCGCCTCGTTCACTTCTGGTCGAATCATTTCGCGGTGTCTGCCGACAAGCAGCCGATGCCGGCGCTGGCGGGACTTTACGAGACGGAGGCGATACGTCCGAACATCACGGCGAACTTCGCTGACTTGCTGATTGCCTGCGAACAGCATCCGGCGATGATCCTGTACCTCGACAATCAACGCTCGGTCGGACCTGGCTCACGTTTGGGCCGCCGCGCGAATCGCGCGAGGCCGGAGCGAGAAATCGGTCTCAACGAAAATCTTGCTCGCGAGATACTCGAACTGCATACGCTCGGCGTGCATGGTGGCTACACGCAGGAAGACGTCACGACGTTTGCGAAAGTGATTACAGGCTGGTCGATCGGCGGCGCTGGCGAGAACGGCCGCTTCGCAGAAGGCGAGCCCGGTCATTTCGAATTTCGTGATGCGATACATGAACCTGGCGCGCACGAGGTACTGGGCCAGCGTTACCCGCAAAAGGGTATTGCTCAGGGCGAAGCTGTGCTTCGGGACCTGGCCGCGCATCCGTCTACGGCACATTTCATTGCCACAAAGCTGGCGCGCCATTTCGTCGCGGACGAGCCGCCGAAGGCGCTGATCGACGAACTGACCGCTTCTTACCTGGAATCCGGCGGCGAACTCGCGAGTGTTTATGAGGCGCTTGTCGGGGCGAAGGCCGCCTGGGCTGTGCCGCTCAGCAAATACAAAACGCCGCACGATTTTGTTATCTCGACATTTCGCGCTTTTGACCACGTCCCGGACAACACAAGGTTCGTCGTCGGTGCGCTTGACCTGATGGGTCAAACGCCGTTCCGTCCCGGCAGCCCTGCCGGCTGGCCCGATACAGCAGACCATTGGGGTGGTGCGGATGCTTTGTACAAACGCATCGAATGGTCGAATACGGTCTCGAGAGTGGTCGGTTCGCGCATCAATCCGGTCGATCTCGGCGACGCCGTGCTTGGACCGACATTCAGCGCAGAATGCCGCAAGGCTATCGCACGTGCCGAAAGCAACGTGCAGGGCATGACGCTGTTATTGGCGTCCCCCGATTTTCAGCGGAGATAGGCATGTTAAGCAGACGAGACATACTCAGAGCCGCTGGGATCGGCGCGATCGCAACGTACCTTCCCGGTGTGTCCCTCGCGAAAGCGAACACCAACTCTCGCTTTGTGCTCGTGATTCTGCGTGGTGCGGCCGATGGCCTCGCAATCGCTGCACCCTATGGCGATGCTAACTACAACAAGCTGCGTGGCGAACTTGCGCTGCCATCTCCGGGGACAAGCGGCGGCTTGTTCAAGCTCGACGGCATGTTCGGGCTACATCCGAGCCTCTCCGGCGTTTTCGAAGAATATGGCAAGGAGCGCGCGCTGATCGTTCATGCTGTCGCCAGTCCCTACCGCAAACGCTCGCATTTCGATGGCCAGGATGTTCTGGAAAACGGCGCCGCAAGCGTCGGCACACTGCGCGACGGCTGGTTGAACCGGGCAATCGCGCCACTGGGTGGTTCCCTTGGAGGCGAAGTGGCGATCGCGATGGCGCAAAACACGCCGCTGGTGCTTCGCGGAGACAATTCCGTCACGAGCTGGGCGCCGTCTCAACTACCCGACGCCGATGACAGTACGCTGCGACGCCTCGAGGCTATGTACGCAGAAGACGAGTTCTTTGCAGCGCGGCTGGCGCAAGCACTCAAGTCCCAGGAAATTGCGGACGGACAGACAGGTCTCGCGCAGATGAAGTCCCGCGGCAATGACGCACAGCAAATGCGCACGATGATGCAGGCAACGGCACGATTCCTGACGGCAGCTGACGGACCACGAATTGCGGTGCTCGAAGCCGGCGGCTGGGACACGCATGCCAACCAGGGTGCAACGACCGGCGCGCTGGCGAACAGGCTTAGTGGCCTCGATACGGGCTTGATGGCCCTCAGGGACGCGCTCGGAGACACCTGGGCGCAAACCGTCGTCGCCGTCGTCACCGAATTCGGACGCACAGCAGCGGTCAACGGCACGCGCGGTACGGATCACGGCACCGCGTCGGCCGCGCTGCTCCTTGGCGGCGCAGTCAACGGTGGCCGGGTCGTAGCGGACTGGCCGGGTCTTGATAAGTCAGATCTTTATCAGGGCCGCGATCTCAAACCGACTGCCGATATTCGCAGTCTGTTCAAAGGCGTGCTCGCGGAACACCTGTCGGTCGCGGACTCGTTCCTGAATCGTACGGTATTTCCGGATAGCGGCGCAGCGGCCCCCATGAGGAACCTGATCCGCGGCTGACGCCGGGAAACTGGCAGTGCCTTAACCCCACCCGGCCGTCGGTCGCGTTTGTATCGGGCATGAACGCCATTGTCCGACTTGTCGCCCGTATTCGGGATCCGCGCTGGTATCAGATTGTCGTACTCAGCCTGCTGCTTGCTTACGGCATCTTTGCGCTGGACTTCGGCATCCATTGGCAAAACGCACTCGCTATTATGGCAACTGCACAGTTCGTGCAGTTCATCGCGACACGCGCTGTCGGACGGCACAAGTTCGATCCGCTTAGCGCGCTGATAAGTTCGCTGTCACTGACCTTACTGCTGCGAACGGATGTAATAGCACTCGCGATGCTCGCTGCGACTGTCGCGATCGGCAGCAAATTCCTTATCCGCGTTCGCGACAAGCACGTCTTCAACCCGGCAAACGTCGCCCTGGTTTTGCTCATGTTGGTCAGCGACCAGGCATGGATTTCCTCGGGCCAGTGGGGCAGCGCCGCTATTGGAAGCCTGGCGCTGGGGTGCCTCGGGTTCCTCGTGCTGACCCGCGCCAGACGCGCCGAAACGACGGTTGCGTTCATTGTCGCGTTCGCGATCTTGATAACAGGGCGGGCTCTCTGGCTCGGCGATCCGCTAAGCATACCGCTGCATCAGTTGCAGAACGGCGCCCTGCTTATTTTCGCCTTCTTCATGATTTCGGATCCTAAGACATCGCCGAATTCACCAGCCGGCCGCATCGTGTTCGGCACGCTGGTGGCGACCGTCGCCTACACGATCCAATTCGTTTTATTTGAACCTAACGGGCCGATTCTTGCGTTAGTCATGTCAGCACCGCTTGTACCGCTGATCGATGCGATATCCCGTGGCAGGCATTACCGGTGGAAACGTCCGGCTGCACATGAGAGCCGGCCAATCAAAGGAGTGTACCAATGAGATTTTTTATTACCGCGACTGTAGCGATATTCACGATCGCGATCACGACGACGGCGCAGGCCTTTTGTGGCTTCTACGTTGCACGGGCCGATACCAGCCTGTTCAACCGTGCATCACAAGTCGTCCTCGTTCGCGACGGCGATCGGACCGTCATTACCATGGCGAACGATTTCCAGGGTGACGTCCAGGACTTCGCCGTCGTCATCCCGGTGCCGACGTTCATCGAGCGCGAGCAGATCAACGTTGCTGACCGTGCACTGGTCGAACACCTCGACGCTTACACGGCACCGCGGCTTGTCGAATACCATGACCCCGATCCTTGCGCACGCTACGACCTGAAACGGCAGTCGATGAACGATGCATCATCGCTGCCCGCGATGCAGGAACTTGCCGCGGCAGGCCGGTCCAGGGGCGTTACGATCGAAGCCAGCTACACGGTCGGCGAGTACGACATCCTGATTCTTTCGGCCGCGGAGAGCAGCGGCTTGATTAGCTGGCTCAACGAGAACGACTACAAGATCCCGCGAGGCGCAAAGGCCGTCGTCGACAGTTATCTCAAACAGGATATGCGCTTTTTCGTTGCGAAAGTGAATCTCTCCGAGCAATCGAAACTCGGCTACTCGTACCTGCGCCCGCTGCAAGTTGCCTATGAAAGCAACAAGTTCATGTTGCCAATCCGGCTCGGCACACTCAATGCGAAAGACAAGCAGGAACTTTACGTTTACGCCCTGACAAAAACTGGCCGCGTCGAGACGACAAACTACCGGACCATCAAGCTGCCGAGCAACAACGAGGTGCCCGAATTCGTACAGGCCGAGTTCGCCGACTTTTATCGTTCGATGTTCGAGCAGCAGACCCTCAAGGAGAAGGAGCGGGCTGTATTTCTCGAGTACGCATGGGATATGGCCTGGTGCGATCCGTGCGCGGCGGACCCGCTGAGCGCCGACGAGCTGCGCCGGCTCGGCGTCTTCTGGACGAACGATGCACCGAACGGAAGAATCGCACCCGGGCAGTCGCAGAACGTTTTCGTGACGCGACTGCACCTGCGCTACGACCGCGACCATTTCCCCGAGGACCTGATGTTTCAGGAAACAGGCGATCGGCAAAACTATCAGGGACGCTATGTCATTCGGCATCCTTTCAGGGGTGCGACGAGCTGTGACACGACGCAGTATCAGGCGGCTGTAAAAGAGCGCCAGGACCGCGAGGCGCAAATGCTGGCAAACCTGACCGGATGGGATATTGACGCTATTCGCGCGAAGATACCGTACATCGATGGTGAAGCGCCGCGGCCCGACAAAGACCCCTGGTGGAAACGTCTCTGGCAATAGCGCCGGACGAGCCACCTCCTCTGGCCCCGGTCATCGCATCGGGGCTTTTTATATCGGGCGTTCTTTATTAGTGCCGCGCAGACCTAGCGGTAGCGGCTCAAAATCTTTTTGAGTTCGCCGTTGCCCGGATGCAGTTTCTCGAGCGGATACTCGGACAGTGGTGTGTCGATATTGCCCATCAGGTCATGCATCTCCTTACGCTCTTCATTGATGTACAGCAGGCCCGTGGTGATCTCGCCGGCGTTGAAATGATCGCGCAGGAACTTGAATGATCTGGCACGACTCGTCGGGTCGTAGTTCTGATCGATTTTTCGGAGAATTATCTTGCTGCCATCGTGCAACTCGATCGGCATGGCCGATCCTTCTTTGTAAGCGGCCCTGATCTCTTCAGCGGGAGGAACGAAGTCTGCATCAACGACATGATGGTAGAACTGTCGCGTGTGTGCATAACTCTTGGTCGAGCCCTCGTGATCGTTAAATGTTACGCAGGGACTGATGACGTCAACCAGCGCAAATCCGTCGTGCATTAGCGCGCCCTGTATCAACGGGATTAGCTGCTCTTTATCACCCGAAAAACCGCGCGCAATGTAAGTCGCGCCGAGCGACAGCGCGGTGCTTACAGCGTCGATCGGTTCCTGCTGATTCGGCAGTCCTTTCTTCGGTTTGCTGCCGATATCAGCGGACGCAGAGAACTGGCCTTTTGTCAGCCCATAGACACCGTTGTTCTCGATGATGTAGCACATGTTCAGATTGCGTCGGATGGCATGAACAAACTGCCCGGCACCGATAGACAGCGAATCGCCGTCACCGGACACCCCAATATAGGTCAGTGTGCGGTTGGCGGCACTTGCTCCCGTCGTAACCGACGGCATGCGACCGTGGACCGAATTGAAGCCATGGGACTGGCTCACAAAGTACGCGGGGGTCTTGGAAGAGCAGCCAATGCCGCTCATCTTCGCCAGCATGTGCGGCTTGATATTCAGCTCGAACACCGCCTGAATGATCGCAGCGGTTACCGAATCATGTCCGCAACCGGCACACAAGGTAGAGACCGTGCCTTCGTAGTCGCGTGCCGTCAGGCCGAGCTTGTTGCGCGCCATTTTTGGGTGCGATACCGCCGGTTTACTAATGTAACTCATGCAGCCCGTCCTTTGCTGTGCTCTGCGAGTACCCTCTCGACCACGAAGTCCGCGTTGAGGGGCATCCCGTTGTAGTGCAGCAACGACACCAGCTTGGATGGATCGGCGTCGCTGTCAAGCATCAACAGTGTGCGGAGCTGTGCGTCGCGATTCTGCTCAACGACATATACGACTTCGTGTTTGCCGATGAAGTCCTTCACATCGTCGCTGAATGGAAACGCGCGGACCCGGCAGTAGTTCAATGAAACGTTCTGCTCGGCAAGCCGATCGATCGCTTCTTTACATGCACCTGCCCCGCTGCCGACCGTCAGAATCGCTGTTTTGTTGAACTTCGACAACCGAATTACGGGCTCGGGCACCATCGTCCTTGCCGTCTCCCACTTGACCAGCAGCCGGTCGAGGACCTCCTGATACTCGGCAGAGTCCTCGGTGTAGGCGCCAAATTTGGTGTGCCCTGAGCCGCGCGTGAAATAAGAGCCTTTCGGATGCGTGCCAGGCAGTGTGCGATACGGAATACCGTCGCCGTCCACATCGAGGTAGCGGTAGAACTTCTCCATGCCCTCGAGTTCTTCTGCCGACAATACCTTGCCGCGATCCGGAACGTAGCCCTCGTCAAACTCGAATTCGGGCACCATCCAGTCGTTCATGCCGATATCGAGGTCCGATAAAACCATGACGGGCGTTTGCAGCCGATCCGCGAGATCGAAGGCCTGCTGCGCCATGTAAAAGCATTCGTTCGGATTCGCTGGGAACAACAGAACGTGCTTGGTGTCCCCGTGTGACGCGAATGCGCAGCTCAGGATATCGCCTTGCTGTGTCCGCGTCGGCATCCCTGTCGACGGGCCGGCGCGCTGCACGTTGAAGATGACCGCCGGCAACTCCGCATAATAGGCGAAGCCGAGGAACTCGCTCATCAACGAAATGCCGGGGCCACTCGTCGGCGTGAACGATCGCGCACCGTTCCAGCTCGCGCCCAGAACCATACCGATGGCGGCAAGCTCATCTTCGGCCTGGATGATGCAATAGGTTCGCTTGCCCGTCTCCGGATCGACCCGATACTTTTGGCAAAATGCGCGAAACGCATCCATCAAAGAGGTCGACGGCGTGATCGGATACCAGGCACCGACGGTTGCGCCGGCATACAGGCATCCGAGACCTGCTGCAGTATTACCGTCAATCACAACATGTCTGTTCGTCCCGTCCATGGGCGCGACCTTTCTCGGCAGCGGACAGACGAAGTTTTCACTGGCATAGTCGAATCCGAGCCGGATCGCTTCCATGTTCGACTTGATCAGGCGCTCCTTGTCCGCGAACGTCTGCTCGAGCAATGCCGTGATCGTCTCGAGATCGATCTCCAGCAGCGCTGCGAGCGCACCGACATACGCAATATTCTTCATCAGGATCCGTGCACGTGCGCCCTCAAAGTGCTCATTGCACATCCTCGACAAGGGAATGCCGAGCACAGTGACATCGTCGCGATGTAGCAGTCTGTTGCGGGGCCAGGTCGAATCGTAAATAAACCAGCCACCGGACGACAGCTCGGCCAGGTCACGCGCGTACGTCTGTGCGTTCATCGCGACCATCACGTCGACCCGGCCCGAGCGCGCGTGGTAACCGGCCCCCGTGACGCGAATCTCATACCACGTCGGCAGGCCCTGAATATTGGATGGGAAGTAGTTCTTGCCAACGACGGGAATGCCCATGCGAAAGATCGATTTCATCAACAGGCCGTTTGCGCTCGCCGAACCGGTGCCGTTTACCGTAGCGATCTTGATGACGACGTCGTTGACTTTGGCCACGTTTGTTTCTCTTCTAGGCTGCTGGCGCAGCCGGCTGAAGTTCTTCGCCAGCCGCCTCGTCCGTTGCATACGGAATCAGCACGGTCGATTTCTGCATGTCCCACGCTCCGGTCGGGCAACGCTCGGCGCACAGCCCACAGTGCACACACAGGTCTTCGTCCTTGACCATCACGCGACTTGTATGTGGCAGGTCGTCGGACACGTAGAGCGCCTGATCGTGATTTTCGGCCGGTGCAGACAACCGCGTGCGGAGATCCGCTTCGTCACCATTCTCGGTAATTGTCAGGCAATTGACCGGACAGATGTCGATACAGGCATCGCACTCGATGCAGAGCTTGGCGGCAAAAACCGTTTGTATGTCGCAATTCAGACATCGTTCGACTTCCTGAATCATCTGCTCGACCGTAAAACCAAGCTCTACCTCGATATCCAGCTTTTTGAATCGCTCTTTGAGGTCGACGTGTGGCATCAGTCGTCGAGCCGCAGGATCATAGTCGTTCGAATAGCTCCACTCGTGCATACCCATTTTCTGGCTGGCCAGGTTTACACCGATGGGTAGCCGGTCCTGCAGATTCTCATTCTGGCAGTACTTGTGAATTGAAATCGCCGCTTCGTGGCCATGCGCCACAGCCCAGATAATATTCTTGGGACCGAATGCCGAGTCACCACCGAAGAATACGCCGTCGCGACCGCACATCATCGTTTTCTCGTCGACGATCGGGCACTCCCACTCATTGAATTCGATGCCGATGTCCCGTTCGATCCACGGGAACGCATTGTCCTGTCCGATTGCAAGAATCACGTCGTCGCAAGGAATGACTTTCTCGCCCGTAACGGTGCCGCGATCTATCCGGCCACCCTCATCGATCTTGTATTCCATGAGTTCGAACGTCATACCGACGAGCTTGCCGTCTTCGATCAGGAAATTTTTCGGCGAATGATTCACGAGGATCTCGACATTCTCCTCTTCGGCGTCCTCGAGTTCCCAGTCCGACGCCTTGAAGAATCCGCGCGGCTTGCGCGCCATCACTTTGACGTCGTTCGCACCAATACGCAGCGAGGTGCGGCAGCAATCCATCGCCGTGTTACCGACGCCGATGATCAGAACGTTCTTGCCGATTGAATCGATGTGATCGAAGGCTACCGATTCCAGCCACTCGATACCGATGTGGATGTTGTCCGAATCGTAGCGGCCCGGGATTTCGAGATTCTTGCCTCGCGGCGCACCCGTACCGACGAAGACAGCGTCGAATCCCTCATCGAGAAGCTCGCGCATGCTGTCGATACGGTGATTGAGTTTCAGATCGACGCCCATGTCGAGGATGTAACCGATCTCCTCGTCGAGGACTTTCGGCGGCAGCCGGAACCGGGGGATATTGCTTCGCATCAGGCCGCCGGTCGCGTCGAGCGCTTCGAAAATCGTAATCTCATAGCCGAGCGGCCGCAGATCGTTGGCGACCGTCAGCGAAGCGCAGCCGGCCCCGATCAGAGCGACTTTCTTGCCGTTGCTCTGCGGCGCGCCCCTGGGCAAGCGATCCGTGATGTCATCGCGGTGATCGGCCGCAACGCGTTTGAGCCGGCATATCGCGACCGGCGTGTCTTCGACGCGACGGCGACGGCACGCGGGTTCACAAGGGCGATCGCAGACTCTGCCGAGAATTCCCGGAAAGACATTGGAGTTGCGGTTTTCGATATACGCATCGCTGAAACGCCCCTGGGCGATCAGGCGAATGTACTCAGGAACGTCAGTGTGGGCGGGACACGCCCACTGGCAATCGACGACTTTGTGAAAGTAATCGGGGTTGGAGGTATCCGTCGGTTTCATTCCAAGCTCGTGCCGGACACATTCCTCCACCCGGCTTGCAGTCCGATGCCGTATTTGGCGCTAGCATAACGGGATCGACCGGAAAGTAAACACTTTTAGGATTATCGGGCGCGCGTGAATTCGAGCTTTCGTCCGGCAATTACACCATTCAGTTCACCCTCGCGATAAACGACCTGACCATTGATGATCGTCGTATCGATCGTTGCCGAAAACTTGTGGCCTTCAAACGGTGACCAGCCGCACTTATACAGAACATTGGACTGATCGACTTTGTACCGCCGATTCGCATCGACGATGACGAGATCCGCAAAGTAACCTTCGCGAACGTAGCCGCGATCCTTGACGCCGAAAATGTCCGCGGGCGCGTGACTCGTCCGGTCAACGAGAAGCTCGAGGCTGATTTTCTGCGACGCCGCCAGATCGAACAGTGTCAGCAATGCGTGCTGTACGAGGGGCAACCCGGACGGTGCATTGAAATACGTGCCATCCTTTTCGTTGGCCGTATGCGGTGCATGATCCGTCGCGACGATGTCGATACGGCTGTCGTTCAGCGCAGTGATCAGGGCGTCGCGGTCCGCGGCTGACTTGATCGCCGGGTTACACTTGATCCGCGTCCCGTGATCCTTGTAGTCCGATTCATCAAACCACAAATGGTGCACGCAGACTTCGGCTGTGATGCGTTTTTCGGAGCGGTGTGCGGGCGAGAACAAACCCATCTCGATCGCGGTCGTCAGGTGCAGCACGTGCAGCAAGGCGTCGTGGCGCTGCGCCAGGTCGACCGCCATGCTCGATGAGTTCAGGCAGGCGTTGGCAGAGCGTATTTTCGGATGCTCCGACATCGGCACATCTTCACCAAACTGCCGCTTTGCCTCGGCTTCGTTTTCCCAAATCGTCGGTGAATGTTCGCAGTGCGTGGCTACGATCACGGGTGCGTGCGCAAATACCTGCTCCAGCACTTCCGGGTCGTCGACCAGCATGTCACCTGTCGAGGCGCCCATGAAGACCTTTATGCCGCAGGCCTCGCCGACCGAGAGCTTGCGGATTTCCTCGATATTGCGATTCGTCCCGCCAAGGTAGAAACCGTAGTTGGCAGAACAGCGATTCTGGGCCATACGGTACTTGTCCCGAAGCGCCTCCCGCGTCGTCGTCTGCGGATCCACATTCGGCATATCCATGAAGCTCGTAATACCACCGGCCGCGGCTGCCGCCGACTCGGTCGCGAGATCGCCCTTGGCGGTCAGGCCCGGCTCGCGAAAGTGCACCTGGTCGTCGATCATCCCGGGAATCAGGTAGCAGCCACCGGCGTCAATAATCTCTACCCGGTCACTCGCAGTGATGCCGGGCGCCACTTTCGCGATGCGCTCACCCTCGATCAGAACGTCGGCGTCACTGATCTCACCCTCATTAATCAGGCGGGCGTTGGTAATAAGCAATTTCTTCATATCGGCGATTATGAAAGCCCCGCACGGTAAAAGCCATCGAGAGTTCCGCGCCCAGGGTGCCGGGGTCGGCCATACCACGCAATCTGCGTACGTGCGGCTGCTAATTTTTTTGCGAGCGGGGTCTCGGTATGCGATAACCGAACCGGTACTGCTATTCAGGGCGGCGAATGAGCGACACGGACTACCTGCGGAGAATTCGGAATGCGTCAGTTTATGACGTAGCCATCGAGTCGCCCCTGGATTTTGCGCACAACCTGTCTGCACGTCTGAATAACCGGATCTGGCTCAAGCGCGAAGACCTGCAACCGGTTTTCTCGTTCAAGCTGCGCGGCGCCTACAACAAACTGGCGCTCATGTCTGATGCAGAGCTGGCCAATGGCGTTATATGCAGCTCTGCCGGTAATCATGCACAGGGTGTCGCCCTGGCCGCACAGCGGCGCGGCGCTCATGCTGTCATCGTAATGCCGGTCACGACGCCGGCAATAAAGGTAGACGCCGTCCGGGCGCTGGACGCCGAGGTGCTTCTGCACGGTGACACGTATGACGATGCCTACTCCCACGCTCGGGATCTCGAGGAGCAGCGCGGGCTCGTGTTCATACACCCCTTCGACGATCCGGATGTGATCGCGGGTCAGGGCACGATTGGCGTCGAGATTCTGCAGCAGGCCAAGGAGCGCATCGATGCGATATTCGTCCCGATCGGCGGCGGTGGCCTGATTGCCGGTATCGCCGCCTACGTCAAGTCGGTTCAACCCGAGATCCGGATTATCGGTGTCGAACCCGCCGATTCGTCAGCAATGCGCGACTCGCTCGCGGCCGGAGAGCCCGTTGTTCTGGACCATGTCGGAATATTCGCCGACGGTGTTGCTGTGAGGCGCGTGGGTGATGAGACATTTCGGCTTTGCCAGCAGTACGTTGACGACATCATCACCGTAGACACCGACGAGGTGTGCGCGGCGATTCGCGACATATTCGAGGATACCCGCTCCATCGTCGAACCAGCCGGTGGCCTCAGTGTTGCGGGCGCCAAGAAGTACATTGCGCGACAATCAGACTGGAGAACCAGTGTCTTCGTCACGATCAACTGCGGAGCTAACGTAAACTTCGACCGCTTGCGCCACATCGCCGAGCGCGCTGCGGTCGGTGAGCACACGGAGATGTTGCTGGCTGTCGAAATTCCCGAAGAACCGGGCAGCTTCAGGAGCTTCTGCGAGAAGCTGGGGCGCCGCGGCATAACCGAATTCAATTATCGCTACAGCGACACCAGCAACGCGCATATCTTCGTCGGCGTGCAGCTGAGGCGGGGCCAGCAAGAACAGCGGGAACTTGTTGCGCAGCTTCGCGACTACGGCTACACGGTCGAGGATCTGAGCGACAACGAGATGGCGAAACTGCATGTGCGACACATGGTCGGCGGGCGCTCGCCGGGCGTTCTGAACGAGCGCCTGTTTCGTTTCGAGTTTCCCGAACGGCCCGGCGCCCTGCTCGACTTTCTGCATGCCATCGGTACCGACTGGAATATCAGCCTCTTCCATTACCGCAATCATGGCTCGGACTGGGGACGAATCCTGGCTGGAATCGATGTGCCCGAAGACGAAACCGATAAACTCGAGGCCCATCTCGAGGAACTTGGTTACACGCATTGGGAGGAAAGCGACAATCCTGCGTACGCAATGTTTCTTTCCTGAGCCCTAATCGCGAAACGACGAATCCGTGCGGTCCAGTTTTCGCAGCAGACCCGGCCAGATCAACGCACCACCGAGTCCCGTTGTGACCTGCTCCGCCTGCGCCTGAATACCCTCAACGATTGCTTGCGGCACCCGGATCAGTTCGCCGTCCGACGACTGTGCCATGATCTGAATCTGACACGCCGTTTCGAATACATACATCATCAGGAATGCATCAGCGATCGTCGTCCCGGTGGTCAGCAGACCGTGATTTCGCAACATCAGCGCGTTGTTGTTGCCAAGATCGGCCACGAGTCGCGGTTTCTCGTCATCATTGAGCGCAACACCCTCGTAATCGTGATACGCAAGGGTTGCGTAGGGAAACAGTGATGTCTGCGATATGGGTAGCAGACCATCTGCCTGCGCAGAAACCGCGACGCCTGCCTTCGAGTGCGTGTGCAAGACGCAGCCGACGTCATGTCTGGCCGCGTGGACAGCACTGTGGATCACGAACCCGGCCGGATTGACCGGGTACGGCGAGTCGAGCACCTTGTCCCCGGCGAGGTCGACCTTGACGAGGCTGCTCGCCGACATCTCTTCGAACAGCATGCCGTAGGCGTTAATCAGGAAGTGTTCGTCCGGGCCGGGTACCCGCGCAGATACGTGTGTGAACACGAGATCATCCCAGCCGTACATCGCAATGAGCCTGTAGCAAGCCGCCAGGTCGATGCGCAGCTGCCACTCCTCGTCCGATACCTGATCGCGGACCGATTTATGCCGGGGCATATCTCTGTCTCCTCCTGTAATGGATGTATATTCGCACTTGCAGCTCAGTTTTTGGCATAGATAAATTTATTTTTTTGCATTTGCGTGCAACCCTTTTTCCGGCCGGGGCATCTTATGTCTGTAGCAACTATTCGTTCGGGGGAAATCATGAAACATCAAGGCTTTATTCTATTTCTGATGACTTTGCTCTTGAGCTGGACGGCCCAGGCAGAAGAACAGAAACAAATGCGGCTCAAAATCGCGGTCGATAGCAGTGACGAGAACAACACGAGTTTTGACTTTGATAGCGAAACAGCCGGTTTCGATTTGCAAAAGATGCAGGTAGGCGAATCACAGACCATAACCGACAGTTCTGGCAAACCCGCTCTGGTGACGCGCACCGAAGCCGGTTTTGAGTTCGATATCGACGGCGAAAAAATTGATGTGGCGGATATCTCGGCCGCGCACGATGTTGACGTGGTCGAAGAGCATGAAGACACCGAAGGTGGTGTACGCGTCATTCGAAAGCTTAAAAAGATCGAAGTCGGAGAAAGTGATGAAGACGTCATCATCGTCGATGCAGATGGGTCTCTGGACGACGCGGTCTCGCACTCTGCAAAAGAGCACAAAATCGTTGTCATCAAAGAAAAGGTTGACGTGACAAACTAAGAACCCCTTATGCTGTTTGTTTCGTTGGATTTGGCGGTGGCTTTTTGTCACCGCCTTTTTTCTACCACATATCACGCATTCGCGACGCGACATCCAGACGCTTGTCCGATTTCACTTGTCGTCGTCTTGTGCTCGCCTCGGCAAGGCCATGAAACCCGCTTTGCATCGTTTCGAGCAGCGAATCCGTCAGAAAACGGCTGCGCGCGCCGTACACGTGTTTGTCGCCATCGCGGCGCTGTTGCGTAACGTGATATTTGAGAGGCGCGACCAGCGACAACGATTGCTTCGCACGGGTCATTGCAACGTACAGCAGCCGGCGCTCTTCTTCGATCATGTCGGGCTTGCCCGTCGCGAACTCTGACGGGAAGTTGCCATCCGATACGTTCAGTACGAAGACGGCGTCCCATTCCTGACCTTTGGCTGAATGCACGGTCGACAAAACCAGATAATCCTCGTCGAGCAACGGATCTCCCGCAAGATCACCCGCCGCGTTGGGCGGGTCGAGCGTCAATTCGGTCAGGAATCGCTCGCGTGTCGGATATCGCCCGGAAATTTGCTCGAGCTGCTCCAGATCAGCTTCGCGGGTTTCCAGGCCGTCGTATATGCGCTCGAGTTGCGGTTGATACCAGCGGCGCACCTGAGTTAGCTGCGCCTGCCAGCCGGCATCGTCCGCCTCGGCCGCCGCCAGAGACTCCATCAGCTTGCAAAACGCTGGCCACTCGCTGAGCGCCGCCGACGGCGGCCGGAACCCCCGCAGTGCCGAAAACATAAAGTCATCGCGCGTCAGTTGTTCGAAGCATCGCGATGCGTAGGCCGGCCCCATACCGGGCAGTAGCTTCAACACCCGAAACGCAGCGACCTCGTTCTTCGGATTTTCGGCCCACTTCAGAATCGACAGCATATCCTTGACATGCGCGGCCTCAAGAAACTTCAGGCCGCCGTACTTCACGTATGGAATATTGCGCCGTACCAGTTCCAGCTCCAGCCGGTCGCTGTGGTGTGAACCGCGAAACAGCACCGCCTGATCCATGAGCTGCATGCCCATCTCGCGGTTCTCCAGAATCGCATTGACCACGTAGTCAGCCTCGGCATCACCGTCTTCTACGGTCACATAACTTGGCCTGCCGCCATGCTTGTTGTCCGTAAACAAATTCTTGCGATACTGCCGCGCGCTCGCGGCGATCAGGCAGTTTGCCGAATCGAGAATCTCCTGCGTGGAGCGATAGTTCTGTTCCAGCGATATGACCTGGGCGGATGGCATGAACTGATCGGGAAAACTCAGAATGTTCTCGACCTCTGCTGCGCGAAATGAATAGATTGACTGCGCGTCGTCGCCGACCACCGTGACGCCCGCTCCGTTCGGTTTGAGCGCACGCAGTATCTTTGCCTGCACGAGATTCGTGTCCTGGTATTCATCGACGAGAACATGATCGAACCATGATCCGATTTCCGCGGCGAATTCCCCGTCGGCAACGAGGTGCTGCCAGTAAATCAGCAGGTCATCGTAGTCGAGTGCCTGGCATTGCTGTTTGCGCGCGACGTAATTTTTGAACAACTCGCGCAGTTCTGCCTCCCAATCGGCACACCACGGGTAAGTGTCGTTGAGCACTTCGACCAGTGGTTTCTGCGCATTCACACAGCGCGAGTAGATCGCGAGGCAGGTATCTTTTTTCGGGAAACGCCGGGATTTGCGCGACAGGGCCAGTTGATGCCGCGCAATGTCGATAAGGTCGGCAGAATCACCCCTGTCGAGTACTGAAAATCCCGGGTCAAGGCCAAGATTTAGGGCGAAGCGTCTGAGCAATCGGTTAGCGACCGAATGAAACGTGCCTGACCAGGGCAGAACGCCCGCCGGTAACGGGCTCGCGTTGCTGGTCGTCAAAGATCGCCTGACGATCGCGTCAACACGTCGCGTCATCTCCTGCGCCGCGCGCCGCGTGAAGGTCAGCAACAAGATCCGCTCGGGGCTGACGTCCTCGACGATCAGATGCGCCACGCGGTGCGCAAGCGTCATGGTCTTGCCCGTTCCCGCGCCCGCTATGACCAGCAGCGGGCCCGCCTGAAACGCCTCGCCGGCGGGCTTCTCTCCGAAGGCCGCTGCCTGGCGCTGTGCCGGATTCAGCAACTCCAGGTAGTCATCGATGCGTTCAGCCGCCTGCACCACTTCTCCCCAATGGAAAAGTCTGTATTTTTATACAGTACTGGATGTATTTACAAGTTCAGGTGCTTGGTTTGGCAAAGAATTCTTCGATCAGGCTGGCCACCTCGGCCGGTTGCTCGAAGTGCAGCATGTGGCCCGCCTCGTCGATGTGCGCCGTTGTCTGTCGTGGGAATGGCATTCTTGTCGCGGCAGCGAAGCGGCTGCGGCGCCCGACGATCAGAAGCACTTCCGCCGTCACGCCGGCCCAGCAGGCCTCAGCCTCGGCACGCCGGTACAAAACCGCATTCGGCAGTTTGTGCGCCGGGTCTGCGCGCAGGTGAATACGCCCGTCCGCTTGCTCCTCGGCCCACTCGCGGGCAACGAATTCGGCCTGGGCCGCGCTCATGTGCGGCGCGTTGCGGCGAATCTTCTTCGCTAGCGCATCAAAACTCTCGCGCACGCTGAACTCCGGCTGTTCGCGCCCGCGCTCGATCCAGGAACGATAGCGTGCGGGCGCTTCGGCCGCGCTCGTGTCCGGCAGGCCGAAGCCTTCCAGGTCGACGATGCCGGCGACGCGCTCCGGCATTACGCCCGCGTAAAGGCCTGCAATGTTCCCGCCCATGCTGTGACCGATCAGACGCGCCGGCTCGTCAGGGCTGTAGTGACTGAGCAATTGATCGAGATCGGCGAGATAGTCCGGGAACCAGTACGCCGCTGCGCCACCGGATGATCTGCCAAAACCGCGCCAGTCCGGCGCAATCACGAACCAGTTCCGCTGCAACTCGTCCACGACAAACTGAAACGTCGACCCGGTGTCGCCCCAACCGTGCAAATAGACGAGCAGGGGATCTTGCTGGCTGCCCCACTCGCTCACCGCATAGTCGACTCCACGGATGGCGAGCTTTACGGCCCGCCGCGATTGCTTTGCTGCATACAGGCTTTCGTTTTGCATGAGTTTGAATGATGCCCTATTCCGCGCGCCGTGTAGTCTGTATAAAAGGAATCACGCATACTTCCGGGGCCTCCAAGCTGTTGAATTGACCGAATGACGTTCGAGATCGCACTTGTACTCGGCATTCTTGCCGTCTCGCTGATCCTGTTCATCAGCGAAATCATACGCATGGATCTCGTCGCGCTGCTCGTGCTCGGGACCCTGGCCATCGCCGGACTCGTCACGGCCGAACAGGCATTCGACGGGTTCTCGAATGGCGCCGTGATCACGGTCTGGGCCATGTTCATTCTCAGCGAGGGCCTGACCCGCACCGGCATTGCCGACATCATCGGCCGCCAGGTCATGAAACTCGGCGGGCGCCGTGAATTCACGATGATCCTGGTCATCATGGTTACCGGTGCCGTGCTGTCCGCTTTCATGAACAATATCGGCGTTGCGGCACTCATGTTGCCGGTGGTCGTGCAGGTGGCGCGCCGTACGCGCATTCCGGCGTCCCGGCTGCTTATGCCACTGGCCTATTCGACATTGCTTGGCGGCCTGATGACACTGATCGGCACACCGCCGAACCTGCTCGTCAGTGAATCGCTGGCGCGGTTCGGCTATGCGCCGTTCAAACTGTTCGACTTCACCCCCCTCGGCGGCGCGGTCATGTTCATCGGCGTAATGTTCGTCGCCTTGTTCGGCCGATTCCTGTTACCGAAGAAGCGCGCCGAGCACGGCAAACATGTTAGTCAACGCAGCTTGCGTTCCCAATACAAGTTGCACGAGCGCACGTTCATGATGCGCGTACCGACGGATTCGATCCTTGTCGGCAAAACGCTCGCCGAAAGCCGCATCGGCAGTTCCAACGGGCTGATTATTCTGTCGCTCGTCCGCCAGGGCCGAAGCGAAACCCTGCCGGGCCGGCAGACGGTGCTGCGTGGTGGTGATGGCATCCTCGTGCAGGGCCGTGTCGACCAGTTTCGCGAACTGCGCCGCTGGTCCGATCTCGTCATCGAGCGAGAGGCGCCCGTGCTGAAGTCCATGGTTGCCGCCAAAATCGCCTATGCCCAGGTGACGGTTGCCGATACCTCGCCGCTCGTCTCGGAGCTTGTTCGTCACGCGGCATTCCGGACCCGATTCAATGTCGCCGTCGTGGGCCTGCGCCGCAAGAATCAATATCGACTTACAAATCTGGCTTACGTGCCGTTGCGCAAGGGCGAACGCGTGCTTGTGCAGGGTGAGATAGAAGCCATTGCGGATCTCGAGAAATTTCCCGACTTCACGGATGTCGAGATCCTGAGCGGTGAGCGACTCGAGGAGCAGTATCATGCCGACGAACGGATGTTTGTCGTGAGGCTGCCCAAATCGAGCGACCTCGCTGGCTCGACATTGCGCAAGAGCCGCCTTGCTGACGTATTTGATTTTCGAGTCGTTGCGATTTTTCGTGACGGCAACCTGACCGTTATGCCAGGCGGCGATGAGGATCTGTTTGGTGGAGACCTGCTATTGATCGAGGGCCAGCCCAGCGACCTCGACGTTCTTCGCGGGCTTCAGGAACTCGAAATAGAGACCAGTGTCTCTGCGAATCTCGGGGCATTCGAGTCCGAGCGGCTTACCCTGATGGACGCAACGCTCGATCCCCGCAGCAGCCTCGCGGGCCGTAGCGTCGGCGAACTCAATTTTCGCGAGCGCTACGGTATCGAACTTGCCGGGATCTGGCGTGAGGGTGAGACCGTCGGCACAGAGTTGGTCGACGAAAGACTGCAGGTTGGCGACGCGTTGTTGCTGCTTGGCCCACGTGACCGCCTGCAACTTCTTTCGTCAGATTCGGACTTCCTGATACTGACACCGCTCGGGCAGGAGCCTCCCGACACTCGCCGTGCTCCGTTGGCCGCCTTCATCATGCTGGCTGTCGTTGTATCAGTGATGATGGGCAAGGCACCGATTTCGGTCGCTGCTGTAGTCGGTGGAAGCATCATGGTACTGACCGGCTGTCTGAATATGGAACAGGCGTACCGCGCGATCGACTGGCGCGCGATATTCCTGATCGCCGGCATGCTGCCGCTCGGCACGGCCATGCAGGAGACCGGCGCCGCGACTTACCTCGCCGGGCAGGTTATGGTTTTCCTCGGCGACGCCGGTCCCTGGCCCGTCATCATGGGTTTGTACGTGTTGACGGCGATGGCAACAATGATCATTCCGACGGCGGCCCTGGTCGTTCTTATGTCGCCGATCGTGCTTTCCGCGATGTCCGACATGGGTCTGCAGCCGGAGACAGCGATGATGGCAATCGCGATGGCCGCCTCGGCGAGCTTCACGAGTCCGATATCGCATCCTGCAAACATCCTCGTGATGGGCCCGGGCGGTTATCGTTTTATCGACTACCTCAAAGTCGGCGTGCCGCTGACGATCGTCGTGTTCATTACCGTGATGGTGCTGCTGCCGATACTCTGGCCGCTGCAGGCCGTACAGTAGAGGCATAGAAACATGCCCGAAAAAGTCGTCATCGTCGGCGCGGGCCATGCCGCCGGCCAGGTCGTAGCCACGCTAAAGCAAAACAAGTTCGCGGGCCGGATCATCCTTATCGGTGACGAACCCTATTACCCTTATCAGCGCCCGCCATTATCAAAGAAGTTCCTTGCCGGCCAGCTGGAGGCGGAGCGGCTGTACTTCAAGCCCGCTTCTTTTTATAACGATGACCGAATCGATGTGCGCCTGGATACGCGTGTCGACGGCATCGATCGTAAGGCCAGGCAGGTATCAACGGCCGGAGGCGATTGCATCAGCTATGACAAGCTGATTCTCGCGCTTGGTTCGCGCGCCCGAAAAGTAACGGCACCCGGCAGCGAACTTGCCGGCGTGTACTACCTGCGGGGCATCGCCGACGTTGAGCAGATTCAGGCGAACCTGTCGAAGGGCAAGCGTCTCGTGGTCATCGGCGCCGGTTATATAGGCCTCGAAGTCGCAGCCGTGTGTCGCGAACTGGGTCTCGAGGTGACCGTGATCGAGATGTCAGACCGGGTAATGAGTCGCGTGGTGTCACCGAATGTATCGGACTTCTATCAGCTGGAGCATGCAAACCATGGGGTGAAGCTTCTACTGTCGACTGGGCTGGCCGCTTTCCATGGCAGGAATCGCGTTAAGTCGGTTGCGACCGACGATGAGCAGATGATTGCAGCCAATTTCGTTGTCGTCGGCGTCGGTATTGTGCCTAACACCGAAATTGCCGCCGCAGCCGGGCTGGATGTCGCTGACGGAATTATTGTCGACGATCAGTGCCGGACTTCGGACCCGGACGTATACGCAGTCGGCGACTGCACGTCGCATCCGAACAGCATTTACGGCCGGCGTCTGCGCCTGGAATCCGTGCATAACGCACTAGAACAGGCCAAAACGGCGGCCAGCAACATTTGCGGACTGGAAACACATTACTCCCAGGTGCCCTGGTTCTGGTCCGATCAGTACGACCTGAAACTGCAGATTGCAGGATTGTCAGCGGGCTACGACCAGGTCGTGCTTCGAGGCGAGCCCGCCAGCAAAAGCTTTGCATGCTTGTATTTGAAGGAAGGCTCGCTCATAGCAGTCGACGCCATCAATGCACCACGCGACTTCATGCAGTCAAAAGCGCTGATCGCAGCCCATGCCGTCTGCGACCCCGTGCAACTTGCCGATACAGCGGTCGCGCTCAAAGATCAGATGCAATAGCCGTATCGGGCCGTGGCAATTCTATTACCAGCGCGCCGCTCATCGCGACCGGTCCTGCTGAAACCGTGTAGGCTTTCGCAGCAATCGATTCGACGCCTTCGGTCTCGAGGCCCAGGTAATCACCACTGCCACCAACCACAATGGCCGTGCCCAGGGCGCCTGGGCCGTCAGTAATATTCCCATTCCAGATGCCACGCCAGTTGTCACCCGAATTCCAGTGGGCCGGGATTACGATGTCGCGCAGGTAGCCCCAGTAGTTTTCGCTCTGCTCAACGAACAGACTTCCCCTGCCTGGCAAATAGATATGCCAGACGCTATCGACAATCATCTTGCCGTTGAGGATGCTGGTGCGCTCGGAGTCCGACGAGAATTTGACGCCAATGCCGACTCTCTGGTTGCGACTGTCGAAGAGTACGGTCGCCATTGCATCGGTATTTCGAATCGGCGGTTCCCAGAGCTGCAGAACTTTTGCGGGATGCGGTGCAATTTGTGACTCTCCGTTATTCGTGTACAGCAACGCATCGCTGCCGACAATCGAGTAATTAAGACTAATCAGATCGTTGTCCGTCACGGACAACGGAGACAAGCTGTTTCGCGTGGTGAACGGATTAAAATAAAGAAACGCGAAGAAGATGACCACGCCTGCGAGCATGCCCACGAACAGGGAGAGCAGGTACTTCACTCGGCGACCTCCTCTTCTTCGAACTCCGTCGAAACAAGCGTTGTAAGAAGTTCAATACGACCGGACGATGCATTCTCGGAATCTGACGTGTTAGCCACCCAGCGCTCGCTTACCAGTCCGCGCAGCGTGGCGAACTCGCGCGTACCGCTGAGCGTTTCGCCGATTCGCTGCCCTCCATCGGACGGCGCGGTCTGCATCGCGAAATAGATTGAACCCCGCGCGGGCAGGTGCAGCACCCATTCAATGATGTCGCCGGAGTCTGCATTGCTGGCGGCGAGCCGGCTGGCGATGCCCACAACAGCATCTTTGCTGTTACGTATCTTGAAAATCTCGGATCGCAGATTCGCAAACTGCTCATCGCCCGGCCACTCGAGACCTGCGGGCAGCGGATTCTGCTGTTCGGGCGCACCGATCAGAATGCGGTCCGTCGGCACGTTGATGTGAAACGACTCACTATTACCCCCATTCGGTTGCACAACGATCAGCGAATGCTCCCGGAATTGATCGACGACCGGAAAGTAATACAGCGCGGCGCCGGCTATTGCCAAACCGAGGAGAATTCCCGCAATGAAGGTCCTGAACATCACCCAAGTTTAGTTAAATTGGCGTTACGGTCCTACTCTGCGCAACCAATTTGTGACGGAACGCACATAAGTGCAGACTTCGACATCATGACGATGCCGATTTGTCTATGGTCAGGGCCGCGAAACGTGTCAACAGCGCTGATGTACAGCTTTGCGCAGCGCGACGACATCCGCGTCGTCGATGAGCCGCTGTACGGCCACTACCTGCGTGTTTCCGGCGCCGACCATCCGGCTCGAGACGAAATATTGGCTGCAATGAACTGTGACGGCGACGCGGCTATGCGTGAGCTGCTGGGCCAGCAGTCGAAGCGACAGGGGACACGTCTCTTCATCAAGCATATGGCACATCATCTGGTCGACATCGACCTCGGTTTCCTACAACGGACGTGCAACATCTTCCTGATACGAGACCCACGCGAAATGCTGCCATCTTTGACTGTACAGGTGCCGAACGCGCAACTCGCCGATACTGGACTGGACCGCCAATGGCGCCTGTTTGCGGACCTGCGGGCCTCCGGTCAGAGGCCTGCGGTTCTGGATTCGCGTGAATTGCTACTGGATCCATCCGGTGTATTGTGCGAGCTGTGCGAGCACGTCGGCCTGGAGTTCTCTGATGCGATGCTCGGCTGGCCCGCCGGGCCGCGCCCAGAGGATGGCGTTTGGGCACCGCACTGGTATCACGCCGTGCACCAGAGCACGGGTTTTGCTGCCTACCAGCCGAAACGTGATTTTCCTGATCGCCTCGAGCCACTGTTGGCTGAGTGCGAACCGTGGTATGAGCGACTGTATGAACAATCGATTCGTGCAAGAAACAGTGAGGACAATTAGATGAGCCTGCCCGACTCGCGCAATCTCGATATCGTGATCTTCGTCAATGGCGAACTGCTGCCGCGCACCGCGGCCAAGGTGTCTGTGTTTGACAGCGCCGTTCAGGGCGGGGATGCCGTTTGGGAGGGACTGCGCGTCTACGAAGGTCGAATCGCCGCGCTCGAAGGACACCTGCAGCGTCTGCAAGACTCCGCCAAAGCCCTGGCCTTCGAAGGCGTGCCGTCGTCCGAGGAAATCCGCGATGCAATTTTTTGCACGCTGGAGGCAAACGGTATGCGGAACGAAACTCACATACGGCTTACGCTGACTCGCGGCGAGAAGACAACTTCAGGAATGAACCCGCGATTCAATCAGTCCGGATGTACACTGATAGTTCTTGCCGAGTGGAAGCCTCCTGTCTATTCCGATGATGGCATTCGCGTCGTTACAGCCTCGACGCGCCGCAACACACCGCAATGCCTGGACTCCAAAATTCATCACAACAACCTGCTCAATAACATCCTCGCGTCTATCGAGGCGAACGTCGCTGGCGTGGACAGCGCAATAATGCTCGACGTACACGGCTTCATTTCCGAGACGAACGACACGAATCTGTTTCTTGTCAAAAACAACCTTGTCTGCACGCCTCATGCCGACAGCTGTTTGCCGGGCCTGACGCGGAAGATGATTCTCGATATCTGCCGTCGACACGATATTGCTGCAGAGGAGAGAAACCTGTCGCTGACCGAGTTATATACGGCGAACGAGGTGTTTACGAGCGGCACCATGGGCGAGTTGACGCCCATTCTCGAAGCCGACGGCCGTCAGATTGGTGACGGCAACGTAGGCGAAATGACGAGGTTGCTACAACGGCTGCACCGTGAATATGCCCTGGAAAGCGGCACACCGTTGCCATTCTGATTCAATCCGAACTAAAGTAATTCGCGAGATACTCGTCGAAACTGATTTGGTCACTTGCCTCGATGGTGTTTTGTTCCCCGATGGAACGCGCGGCTTCCTTCTCGAATTCCTGTTGCCGTGATTCAGGCAACGCTTCGATGGATGCGAAATAGTCCCGGTGGCCTTTCGCGACGGATAACGCGAAGTCGAAGAAGCTGCTCTGCTCCGTCGTGAGTGCCTCGAGCAGTTGCGCCGATGGTGTAGCCGTCGGATCGTCGACCAGTTCCTGCAT